>NZ_SADR02000009.1 GCF_004010325.2 Mesorhizobium sp. M00.F.Ca.ET.216.01.1.1 | reverse complement strand
TCAGGCACCGCGCCAAAGTCGCTCTCAAGACAGGAAATGGCAGTCGCTCCTTCGCTCAACTGCCTCTCCAAAGAATCCTTTCTCAGCCTAAACTCAACCCCAAAATCGCCATATGCGATTCCCCTGCACAACAAGGGGAGAAGGGGACGTTGCGGCATGAGCGCTTACTTCATCACCCTCCCGTCGGCTCCAAACCGATAAGTCTTTGCAGGGTCCGGCGTTGCATAGAGCGTCGCGCCGGGTTCGGCATTGTAGACGCCAAAGATGCGCACCGTGATCAACCCGGCCTTCTCGCAGTCGAGATAGAGATTAGTGTCGGCGCCGAGATGCTCGGCATGGACCACGGTACCCTTCCAGGCGCCGGATTTCGCGTCGACGGTCAGGTGCTCGGGGCGGACGCCGATGGTCTTCGCCGTCTCGCCAAGCCGGGCACCGTCGACGAAGTTCATCTTCGGTGAGCCGATGAAGCCGGCGACGAATTCGTTAGCCGGTGAATTGTAGAGCTCCATCGGCCCGCCGATCTGCTCGATCTTGCCGGCATTGAGGACGACGATCTTGTCGGCAAGCGTCATCGCCTCGACCTGGTCGTGGGTGACGTAGATCATCGTCGCCTTCAGCCGGCGGTGCAGCTGCGCGATCTCCAGCCTGGTGTTGACGCGCAGCGCCGCGTCGAGATTGGATAGCGGCTCGTCGAACAGGAAGAGCTTGGGTTCGCGCACCACGGCGCGGCCGATGGCGACGCGCTGCCGCTGGCCGCCGGAAAGCTCGGCCGGCCGCCTTGCGAGATAGGGCTCTAGCGACAGCATCGACGAGGCGATGCCGATGCGGCGGTCGATCTCGGCCGCCGGCGTGCCCGCCTGTTTGAGGCCGAGACCCATATTGTTCTTCACTGTCAGATGCGGGTAGAGCGCATAGGTCTGGAACACCATGGCGATGCCGCGCTTGGCCGGCGGCGTGGCGGAGACGTCAGCACCGTCGATCACCACGCGGCCCGAGGTCGAATCCTCCAGCCCGGCAATGACCCTGAGCAGCGTCGATTTTCCGCAGCCGGACGGGCCGACGAAGACGACGAATTCGCCATCGGTCACTTCGAGGTTGATGCCCTTCAGCACCTCGACCGGCCCGAAGGCCTTCTTCACATTCTCGATGTTCAGCGAGCCCACAATATTCCTCCAGATTGAAGAGTGGGCGCCACTGCACCCCCCTCTGGCCTGCCGGCCATCTCCCCCTCAAGGGGGGAGCTTGGCAGCTTCGAGGCCTCGCGCCTTTCTCCGGCGTTGATAATTGGCGAAAGCAGTACGGACATCTGATCTCCCCCCTTGAGATGGCCGGCAGGCCAGAGGGGGGCGCCGTAGAGCGCAACCCGCGACAACAATTCCCTTGTCACAACCGCACCGCCTTCCCGCTGCGCACGCTCTCGTCGGCGGCAAGGCAGACGGCGAGCGACTTCACCGCGTCGTCTATGTGCCGGTTAAGGTCGAGATCCTCGCGGATCGCCTTCAGCACGAAAGCCTGTTCGAGATCGCAGAGATCCTGATGGCCGGGCTCGCCTTCCATTGACAGCATTTCATCGGCTTTGACGAACTTGCCGTCCGCTCCGGTCGCGGCACTGTGCAGGCGGATGATCGATGTCTTGGTGTGGGTGTCGATGTCGTCGGATTTTACGCCTTCTTTCATCACGATCGACACGCAGCCCTTGGGCGAAATCACGTCCTTCACGAAGAAGGCCGTCTCCGAAATCATCGGTCCCCAGCCGGCCTCGTACCAGCCGACCGAACCGTCTTCGAACAGCACCTGCAGATGCCCGTAATTGTACATCGAGGGTGCAATCTCTTCGGTCAGCCGCAGCCCCATGCCGCGCACCTCGACCGGCCTGGCGTCGGTGATCTGCAGCATCACGTCGAGATAATGCACGCCGCAGTCGACGATCGGCGATGTCGTCTGCATCAACTGCTTGTGCGTCTCCCAGCTGTGGCCTGAGGATTGCTGGTTGAGGTTCATGCGGAACACGTAGGGGCCGCCCAGCTTCCGCGCCTCGGCGATCAGCCTTATCCAGGACGGGTGATGGCGAAGGATATAGCCGATCACCAGTTTCTTGCCGTTGGCCTTGGCGGCGGCGACGACGCGCTTCGCATCCGCGACCGTTGTCGCCAGCGGCTTTTCGACGAAGACATGGCAACCCGCCTCGAAGGCCTTCACCGCATACTCGGCATGGCTGTCGGAGTAGGTGGCGATGCAGGCAACATCCGGCCGTTCGTCGCGCAGCGCCTCGTCGAAGGAACGCCTGATGCCGTAGCCGGAAAGCCCGGCCGGCAGCGGCACATCCGAACGGTTGACGAGTGCTGCGATCTCGAAATCCGGATTGGTGTGGTAGGCCAGCGCATGGCTGCGGCCCATATTGCCGAGACCGGCGACGACGACGCGAAGGGGTTTTTGCGAGCTCACTTGACGGCTCCGGAAGTGATGCCGCGGATCAACTGCCGCGAGAAGATGACGTAGAGGATCAGCACCGGCATAATCGCCAACGAAAGCGCTGCCAGGATCGCGTTCCAGTTGGTGACGAACTGGCCGAGAAACAGCTGCGCGCCGAGCGTCACCGTCTTGGTCTGCTCCGACGGCGCCAGGATCAGCGGGAACCACAGATCGTTCCAGATCGGGATCATGGTGAAGACGGCGACAGTCGCCATCGATGGCCTGACCAGTGGCAGCACCAGGCGGAAGAAGATGGTGTATTCCGACAGGCCGTCGATGCGGCCGGCATTCTTCAAATCGTCCGACACCTGCTTCATGAATTCCGACAGGATGAAGATCGCCAGCGGCAGGCCTTGCGCCGTATAGACCAGGATCAGCGCCGTCAGCGTGTTGACCAGCCCGCTCGCCACCATCAATTGCAGGATGGCGACGGTGCCGAGGCGGATCGGGATCATGATGCCGAGCGCCAGATAGAGTCCCATCAGCGAATTGCCGCGGAAGCGGTATTCCGATAGCGCGAAGGCCGCCATAGCGCCGAACAAAAGCACGAAGAACAGCGAGGCGACGGTGACGACAAGGCTGTTCTGGAAATAGTGGATGAAGTCGCCCTGGCCGATCACCGTGGTGTAGCCGATCAGGTCGAAGGTCTTGGGGGTCGGCGGCGTCAGCGGCGCGCCGAAAATCGCGGCGCGCGACTTGAATGAATTGATTATGACGATGATCACCGGAAACAGCGCGATTGCCGTATAGGTCAACAGGATCGCATGGGCGCCAATGGTGCGGGGCAGGGATGCGGTGGCGCGGCTCATTGAAACGCCTCCTGACCATCGGTAACGAGAAGGGTTCTCGCCCGGGGGGTGTTCAAGCTAAACATTTCCGGCCCCCTAGAACTGATAGCGACGCAGGCGCGTCTGGACGAGGAAAAGGTAGACGCAGACACCGCCAAGGATGATCAGGAACATCATCGTGGCGATCGCAGCACCCATATTGGGGTCGCCGACCTGCAACTGGAAACCGAAGAAGGCGCGGTAGAGGAAGGTGCCGAGGATGTCGGTCGAATAATTCGGGCCGGCCAGCGCGCCTTGCGCGGTGTAGATCAGGTCGAAGGCGTTGAAGTTGCCGACGAAGGTCAGGATCGAGATGATGCCGATCGACGGCAGGATCAGCGGCAGCTTGATCTTCCAGAACTGCGCCATGCCGGTGATGCCGTCGCATTCGGCTGCCTCGATCACCTCGTCGGGGATCGACAGCAACGCTGCATAGATGAGCATCATCGGGATGCCGACGAACTGCCACACCGAGATCAGGCTGAGCGCGGTCAACGCATATTGCTCCTTGCCGAGCCATGGCGTGAACAGGCTCTTGAGCCCGACCAGATCGAGCATATGCGGCGCCACGCCCCACAGCGGCGACAGGATCAGCTTCCAGGCAAAGCCGACGATGACGAAGGACAGGATCGTCGGCACGAAGATCGCCGTGCGGTAGAAGGCGGAGAACCTAAGTCGCGGACTGGAGAGCGGCGCCGCCAGCAGCACGCCGATCGGGTTCTGCACCAGCATGTGGATGATGAAGAACCAAACGTTGTTCCTCAGCGCGTTCCAGAAATTGACCGACCAGTTGGGATCGCCGAACAGCATACGAAAGTTCTCCAGCCCGACGAAGACCTGGGACTGGTTGATGTTGCGGAACAGCGAGAGCTGCAGCGTGCCGGCCAGCGGCAGGATCATGATCGCCGTATAGACCAGCACCGCCGGCGCCAGGAAGACGCCGATGTGCCAGCGGAACGGTCGTTTCGGTGCTGCGGCCATGAGTTCGGTCCTCGCCGATCAGGTCTTGCAATTGCTTTCGATGGCGGCACTGCCCCTTACTCTTACCCTCTCCCCGTGAACAACTGGGAAGGGGTCGCCAACGTCTGCGGCCTAGCCCTTCTCCCCGTCACTATGCGGGGAGAAGGTGCCGGCAGGCGGATGAGGGGCAGCGCTATCGAATGCCATGAATGCGATGCCAGGCCGCGCGCAAGGCGCGACCTGGCCGTCGTCCGAGCTCTTACTTCGCCGGCTTGTACCAGCTGTCGAGGCCGTCCTGCAGCTTCTTGGCGGCAGCTTCCGGCGTATCGGTGCCGTTGATGACGTTGGCTGATTCGACCCACGTCTCGTTCTCGAGGTTCGGCGTGCCGCGCGACAGGATCTGGTAGGTCGAGCGGATCGTCGACTTGCACTTGCCGCGCCAGGAAACGAATTCCTGCGCCAGCGGGTCTTCCATCTTCACCGGGGTGTTGTTCAGGCTGAAGAAGCCCGGCAGCGCGTTGGCGTAGATGGTGGCGAAATCCGGCGAGGCGACCCATGACAGGAAGGTCTTGGCCGCATCGGCATTCTTCGACGCCGCGTTCAGTCCCATGCCGATATCGGTGTGGTCGGAGATATAGCAGGTGTCGCCGGCCTTTTGCACCGGCGGCGGGAAGGCGCCCATCTTGAATTGCGCCTGCGTGTTGAACAGGCCGATCTCCCACGAGCCGGCCGGATAGATGGCGGCGCGGCCGAGCGTGAACAGGTTCTGGCTGTCCGGATAGGTCTGCGCCTCGAAGCCGTCGCCGAGATAGGGCTTCCACTTGGCCAGTTCCTTGTAGGGCTCGACCCAGTCCGGATCGGTCAGCTTCTGCTCGCCCTTGATCAGCGCCAGGCGGCCTTCCTCGCCCTTCCAGTAGTTCGGGCCGATGTTCTGGTAGCCCATGGTCGCGGCTTCCCAGAGGTCCTTGGTGCCCATCGCCATCGGGATATAGGTGCCGTCGGCCTTGATCTTGTCGAGCGCGGCGTAGAACTCCTCATTGGTGGTCGGCACCTTGATACCGAGCTTGTCGAAGGCGTCCTTGTTGTAGATGAAGCCGTGGATGACGGAAGCCATCGGCACGCAGAAGCTCGCCTTGCCGTCGTCGGTCTGCCAGGCAGCCTTGGCCACATCGGAGAAGTTCTCCATGCCGGGCAGCGTCGAAATGTCGGCGAGGTTGCCCTTCTTGAACAGTTCCAGCGACTTGTCGAACGGCCGGCAGGTGATCAGGTCGCCCGCCGAGCCGGCGGCGAGCTTGGCGCCGAGGGCGGCGTCGTACTCGGTCGGCGCCGAGGGCGCGAACACCACCTTGATGCCCGGGTTCTTGGCTTCGAAGGCCGGGATCAGCTTGTCTTTCCAGATGGCAAGATCGTCGCCGCGCCAGCTTTCGATGTTGAGCGTTACGTCATCGGCATAAGCCACCCCGGCGGAGCCGAGGATGCTGGTGCCGAGAAGAAGTGCCGTCAGTAGTTTCGTTGTCATGCTCAGTCTCCCTGTTGACCTTTTTCAGGTTCGGTTTTGAGAACAGGGGCTTTCGGCCCCTTGCTCCCCTCGATCGCGGAAAGCGCCGGGCGCAGTTTCTGGCCGGTCCTTTCCAGTATCTTCTCGGCCGCATCGGCGTTGGCGGCGCCGGCGGCGAGCAGAATGGCAGTCTTGACAACGCCGCCGCTCTTTTCGAGCAGGCGAGCCGCATCGTCCTTGCCGCGC
The DNA here is from genome assembly GCF_004010325.2 of Mesorhizobium sp. M00.F.Ca.ET.216.01.1.1. Lineage (GTDB taxonomy): Bacteria > Pseudomonadota > Alphaproteobacteria > Rhizobiales > Rhizobiaceae > Mesorhizobium. The sequence goes on along the minus strand of NZ_SADR02000009.1, from coordinate 226,067 downwards.
CCGCTGATGGCGGCGACGATGCGCGCCGCGCGATCGCGCAGCTTGATGTTGTCGGCGGTGAGATTGACCATGTAGCCGTCATGAACATGGCCGAGATGAATGGCGGCCAGCGTCGACAGCATGTTGAGCGCGATCTTCTGCGCGGTGCCGGCGCCCATGCGCGTCGAGCCGGCAATCAGCTCCGGCGGCGTTTCGAGCAGGACGGCGATGTCGGCCAGTCGCAGCAGCGGCGCGTCTTTGTTGTTGGCGATGGCGATGGTCGCAGCGCCGCGGCGCCCGGCTTCCTCGATCACCCTGACAGCATAGGGCGTCGATCCGCTGGCCGAGACGGCGATCAGGCAGTCGCCCTTGCCGATGCCGGCATTGGCGACCGCGATCAAGGCTTCGTCGGTGTTGTCCTCCGGTCCGCCTGCCAGCCTCTTGAAGGCTTCGTCGCCGCCGGCGATCAGGATGGCGATGCGCTCGCGCTGGATGCCGAAAGTGCCAGGCAGTTCCAGTGCATCGGCCAATGCCATCAGGCCAGAGCTGCCAGCTGCCGCATAGGCGAGCTTGCCGCCGTTCTTCAACTGGCTTGCGATGATCTCGGCTGCCTTGGCGATGGCAGGAATGGCGCCGCGCACGGCCTTGGCGGCCTCGATCTGCGCATTAGCCAGCGAGGAAAGGATGGCGTCCGGGGCCTGGATGTCCAGTCCCTCGGCATTCTGGTGAAGCGCTTCGGTGCGCGTTTCGGCCATCCGCTTTCCTCCGATCCAGAAAACAATACCAAAAAAATACCACTTGTCCACACGCATTAACGAGTTGATTGTCGAGGAATCGGCTCGTCGGCAAAATACGTTGGTTTTTCAATAAAGTACGGCTTAATCTTTTTGAAACGGAAATTAATCCTTGGCTATTGGTATTTTATTGGTATTATCGGCCCGGAGGAGAAATTGCGTGAATTTCGTGCTTGGCATTGATGGCGGCGGCACCAGCTGCAGAGCGGCCCTGGCGACCATGGACGGCACCGTGATCGGCCGTGCCAAGAGTGGCGCCGCCAACATCCGCACCGATCTTACCGGCGCCAGGGCCAACATCGTCGACGCGGCGAGGCAGGCCTTTGTCGCCGCCGGGCAGGATCCCGAACTGATCCCGCAAACGCCGGCCATCCTCGGCCTTGCCGGCGCCAATGTCGGCACCTACCGGCAGCAGCTCGAAGCGATCCTGCCGTTCAGCATCAGCCGTGTCGAGACCGACGCCGAGATCGCGCTGGAAGGCGCTATCGGGTCCGGCGACGGAGCCATGGCCATCCTCGGCACCGGCACCGCCTATATGGCGCGCAAGAACGGCAAGTCGCGCGCCGTCGGCGGCTGGGGATTCCAGGTCGGCGACCAGGGCAGCGGCGCCCGCATCGGCCGCGACCTGCTCGAACAGACGCTGCTTGCCTATGACGGCATCCGCGAAGCCTCGCCGCTGACGCAAGCCATGCTCGCTACCTTCCGCAACAATCCCGAGGATGTGGTCGAGTTCACCACCAATGCCAAGCCCGGCGATTTCGGCGGCTTTGCGCCCAAGGTCTTCGATCATGCCGTAAAGGGTGACATCGTTGCCAACTGGATCGTCGACAAGGCGGTCGCCGATGTCGAGGCAGCGCTCGGCGTGCTCGATCTCGGCGGCAACGACCCGCTCTGCCTGCTTGGCGGGCTGGCGCCGCTCTATGCGCCGCGCCTGTCGGAGCGCTACCGGGCACTGCTGAAGCCGCCGCTCGACGATGCGCTGGGCGGCGCGGTGCAGATGGCGGTCCGCCTTTTCGCCGGATCCGCGGAGGCGACGTGATGAGCGATGCCGCCGACCAGATTTTTGCCATGCTGAGACAGTCGTCGCAAAGCGGCGCGCCGCTCTATCTGCAGCTCAGGAAGAGCATCGAGGACGCCGTCAATCGCGGCTTGATCGGACCCGGCGATGCGCTGCCTTCCGAGCGCGACATTGCCAGCAAGGCCGACATCTCGCGCGTCACCGTGCGCAAGGCGGTGCAGGATCTGGTCAAGGGCGGCATCCTCGTCCAGCGTCATGGCTCCGGCACCTTCGTTGCGCCGCGCATGGAGCGCGTCGAGCAGTCGCTGTCGAGGCTCACTTCCTTCACCGAGGACATGGCGCGGCGCGGCATGGCCGTCCGTTCGGCCTGGCTCGACCGTGGCCTCTATGCGCCGTCGCCGGACGAGATGATGGTGCTCGGCCTGTCCTCGAACGAATTGGTGGCGCGCGTGGCGCGCCTACGCATCGCCAACGACACGCCGCTGGCGATCGAACGCGCCGCACTCTCGGCAAGCGTGTTGCCCGATCCGGCGGCGATCGGTTCGTCGCTCTATGCAACGCTGGAAATGTCAGGCAACCGGCCAGTGCGGGCGGTGCAGCGTATTTCCGCCGCCAATCTCGGCGACGGCGACGCGCGCCTGCTCGAAGTGCCGCCAGGTATTGCCGGTCTGCACATCGAGCGTATTTCCTATCTGGCGAGCGGCAAGGCGATCGAGTTCACCCGCTCCATCTACAGGGGCGACGCCTATGATTTCGTCGCCGAGCTCCGGCTGAGCGTGCCGGGCGAAGAGGGCCGGCCATGAACGCAACCACAACCCATATGCGCCGCGAAATCGAGGAGATCCCGGAGGCCACCGCGCGCCTGCTTGATGGCTCGGCAGCGGCACTGACCGAGGCTGGGCGCGGCATTCGCGAACGTGATCCGAATTTTGTCGTCACCGTCGCGCGCGGTTCGTCCGATCATGCCGCCAGCTTCATGAAATATGCCGTCGAGCTGACCGCCGGCCTCGCCGTCGCATCGGTCGGCCCGTCGATCGCCTCGATCTACAAGGCAAAGCTGAGGCTCAGGGGCTCGGCCTGTCTGGCTATCTCGCAGTCTGGCAAGAGCCCGGACATCGTCGCCATGGTGGAAGCGGCCAAAGCCGGCGGCGCACTGACCGTCGCTATCACCAACACCGCCGATTCGCCGCTGGCTCGCGCCTCGGACTATGCGATCGACATCCTGGCCGGGCCGGAGCGCAGCGTTGCGGCGACGAAGACCTTCGTCAACTCCGCCGTCGCCAGCCTCGCTTTGATGGCGCATTGTACCGGTGACGACAAGCTGTTGGCCGCACTCGCCCGCTTGCCGGACCATTTCCGCAAGGCAATCGCTTGCGACTGGATGCCGCTGGCCGGCGCGCTGGAGGCGCAGAAGTCGCTGTTCATCCTCGGCCGCGGCCCGTCCTCGGCGATCGCCAACGAGGCGGCGCTGAAATTCAAGGAAACCTGCGCCATGCATGCCGAGGCCTACAGCGCCGCCGAGGTCATGCATGGCCCGTTGGCGCTGGTCGGGCCGGGCTTCCCGGTGTTGGCGCTGGCTGCCCGCGACGCTTCCGAGCCGTCGGTTGCCGAGGCCGCCGACAGCCTGGCGGGCAAGGGCGCGGCCGTCTTTGTCACCTCGGACAAGGCGAAGAGCGCCCAGCGCCTGCCGCATGTCGCCACCGGCCACCCGCTCACCGACCCGCTGGCACTGATCGTGTCCTTCTACGGTTTCGTCGAAGCCTTTGCCCGCCATCGCGGCCTCGATCCCGACATGCCGCCCAATCTGCGCAAGGTGACGGAGACCGTATGAGCGACCGTTTTGCCCTGACTGGCGCCCGCATATTCGACGGCGACGACTGGCACGATGGTGCGGCCCTTGTCGTGCGCGACGGTCTCGTCGAGGCCATCACTGCCGCCGGCGCCATTCCGTCCGGTGTCGCCCGTATCGAGACCGGCGGCGGCATACTCGCGCCGGGCTTCGTCGACCTGCAGGTCAATGGCGGCGGCGGCGTCATGCTCAACGACCATCCCGACGTCGCCTCGATCGAAACCATCTGCCGGGCACATGCGCCCTTCGGCACGACGGCGCTGCTGCCGACGCTGATCACCGACACGCCTGACATCACCGCTGCAGCGGTAGCGGCAGGGGCCGAGGCCGCTCGACGGAACGTTCCGGGCTTCCTTGGCCTGCATCTCGAAGGCCCGCATCTGTCGATCGCCCGCAAGGGCGCGCATGACCCGGCACTGATCCGGCCGATGCTAGATGCCGACCAGGCGGCGCTAATCGCGGCGCGAAAAAACCTGCCGGTACTTTTGACGACGATCGCGCCTGAATCCGTCGAGCCTGCTCAAGTGTCGGTGCTCGCCAAGGCTGGCATTGTCGTCAGCCTCGGCCATTCCGACACCGGCTACGCCAAAGCCCGCGCCTTCGCCGACGCCGGCGCAACGGTCGTCACGCATTTGTTCAACGCCATGAGCCAGGTCGGCAACCGTGAGCCAGGGCTGGCGGGCGCCGCCATCAGCACGGGCACATTGTTTGCCGGCATCATCGCCGACGGTATCCATGTCGACCCCGCCACCATGGCGATCGCGTTGCGCGCCAAGCTGGGGCCGGGGAAGATCGTCCTCGTCACCGACGCCATGGCGACGATCGGCACCGACATGACCTCGTTCACACTCAACGGCCGCACCATTTTCCGCAAGGACGGCAGTCTCCGGCTCGCCGACGGAACGCTGGCGGGTGCCGATCTCGACATGATCTCCGCCGTGCGTTTCGTCCACCGCGTCGTCGGACTGGAGCTGTCGGAGGCATTGCGCATGGCATCGCTCTATCCGGCGCAGGCGATCGGCCAGTCGCACCGGCTCGGGCGCTTCGCCAACGGCACCGCCGCTGATATCGTTGCCCTGTCGGAAGATCTGAACGTCAAAAGCGTCTGGATCGGCGGCGACAAGGCTTTTGAAGCCAGCGCCAGCCGGTTGTCGTAGCGCTTAGCTGGCTTTGGAAGACGTATAAAGATCCTTGTAGGTCTCGCGCAGCAGGTTCTTCTGCACCTTGCCCATCGTGTTGCGCGGCAGTTCGTCGACGAAGATCACGCGCTTCGGGTGCTTGTATTTCGCCACCCATCCGGCAATGGCCTCGATGATCTCGGCTGCAGTGATTGTCGAGGCCGGCGCCCGCACCACGATCGCCGTGACGCCTTCGCCAAAATCCGGATGGGCAATGCCGATCACAGCACTTTCGGCGACGCCGGGCAGGGCATCGATCTCGCTCTCGATCTCTTTCGGGTAGATGTTGTAGCCGCCGGAAATGACCAGGTCCTTGCCCCGCCCGACGATGTGCACATAGCCGTCGGCGTCGATCAGGCCGAGATCCCCGGTGATGAAAAAGCCGTCGTCGCGGAATTCGGCCTGGGTCTTTTCCGGCATGCGCCAATAACCGGGGAAGACGTTGGGACCTTTCACCTCGATCGTGCCGATCTCGCCGTCGGCAAGCGGCCTGCCGCTGTCGGGATCGGCGATGCGAAGGCAAACACCCGGCAGGGGAAAGCCGACCGTGCCGGCGCGTCGCTCGCCATCATAGGGGTTCGAGGTGTTCATGTTGGTCTCGGTCATGCCGTAACGCTCGAGGATGGCGTGGCCGGTGCGCTCGCGCCAAGCCTTGTGCGTCTCCGCCAGAAGCGGCGCCGACCCGGAAATGAACAGGCGGATGTTCTTTGCCGCTTGCCGGGTCAGCCCGTCCTGATGCAGCAGGCGCACATAGAAGGTCGGTACGCCCATCAGCGCCGTTGCACGCGCCAGCAGGGAGACGATGCGGGCCGGGTCGAACTTGGTTTCGAACAGCATCGAGGCGCCGGCCATCAGGATGACGTTGGTGGCGACGAAGAGGCCATGTGTGTGGAAGATCGGCAGTGCGTGGATCAGTACGTCGGCGGTGGTGAAGCGCCAGTGATCAACCAAAACCCGCGCATTCGAGGCGAGGTTTTCATGGCTGAGCATGGCGCCCTTCGAACGGCCGGTCGTCCCCGACGTGTAGAGGATTGCAGCAAGATCATCCGGTCCGCGCGCCAGGTCACGGAAATCCGTCGGCTGTTGCGATGCGCGCTCGGTCAGCGAACCATCGCCGTTGCGGCCGAGCGTTGCGACGATGGCGCCCGATGCCTTCGCCAAGCGCCCGATGTCGGCTGCCCGAGCCGGATCGCAGACGACCAGTCGCGGCTCGGCATCCCTGAAGAAGTAATCGAGCTCGGTCAGCGTGTAGGCGGTGTTGAGCGGCAGGAAGACAGCACCGGCGCGCAGGCAGGCGAGATAAAGAAAGAAAGCCTCCGGGCTCTTCTCCACCTGGACGGCGACGCGGTCACCTGCTCTGACACCCGATTGCGACAGTGCGTGCGCCAGTTGCGCGGACCGTACCACCGTGTCGCCATAGGTGATCGATCGCCCGTCATCCGTCGCCATCAACAGCCGTTCTGGCGCGGGCATCCGGGCACGGAAAGCGTCGAACAGGTGATTGCTCATATTTCCAGCTATTTCCGGCCGCGAGGCGCCCTACCGGCGCTTGCCCCTGGAATTTCGCGCTGGTGGAGGCGTTCCATGCACATGGCAGCCGTCAAACGGTAGTGGTTGAGCAAGGCCTCGACCGCGCCGTCGGCATCGTCGTCCAAGGCGCGCTCGGCGATCAGACGATGCTCACCTAGATCGTCGCGCTCGTTTCCAGTGCCGTCCTGCGAGATCAGGCGGTAGCGAGAGGCCTGATCGGAAAGCTGCTCGCAGAAACCAATCAGCCAGTGCGACCGACAGGCCGAAATCAGCGCGCGATGAAAGGCACGATGCAACTTCTCCCAATCCGGATTGTTCGACGACGGATCCTCGAGCGAGCGTCGTTGCGCGCGCGCCAGGCGATGCAGCGCAAGCACCAGATGTTCTTCCCATTCGGCGGTGCGGTGGGCGATGGATTCACGCAGCGCCCGCTCTTCCAGCCAGCAGCGGGTGCGGGTCAGTTCCTCCAGCTCGGCCGCACTGACCGGCATGATGAAGAAGCCACGCTGGTCATGCCGGCCGAGGAGGCCTTCCGAGGCGAGGCGATTAAGGGCCTCGCGAACAGGCGAAGCCCCTGCGCCGTATCGGGAAACCACCCATTCAACCCGCAGCTTGCTTTCGCTCGCCAGCGCGCCACGCAGGAGATCCTCGCGAAGCTGATGATAAACGGAGCTGGCTAGTGTGCTCTTGGCTTTCGCGCCTTCGCCCAGATCGGCAGCTCCGTGCGTCAATATCGCTCCCTTTGCCCGCCTCGGCCTGTTCGAGAAATAGTCGAAACCCCAGTTATTATACTGCCGCCGGCTTCGGACCCTCAAGCGAATTAAAGAGGAATGATCGCCGTCGTCCTGCTTTGCCGACGTAGGATTGCTTCGTCGCTCGAGGGTTTCTCCGGCCTCAGCCAGCCGCCCGGTCCGCCGCTGACCTGATCGCCTCGATGGTAGCCCGGTAGGCTTCGACGCTGCCGCCTTTGAAGATGGCCGCACCTGCCACCAGCACGTCAGCGCCGGCGGCGGTGACCAACGGTGCTGTTTCCGGTGAAATGCCGCCGTCGATCTCTATCCTGATCGGCCGCTTGCCGATCAGCGCCTTCACGCGTTTCACCTTGTCGACGATCGCCGGAATGAAGGCCTGGCCGCCGAAGCCCGGATTGACGCTCATGATCAGGACCAGGTCGAGCCAGTCGAGCACATATTCGATCGCTGTTTCCGGCGTCGCCGGATTGAGCGACACGCCCGCCTTCTTGCCGAGGTTCCTGATCGTTTGCAGCGAGCGGTCGAGATGCGGCCCGGCTTCGGCATGCACCGTCATGCCGTCGCAGCCGGCCTCGGCGAAGGCCGCCAGATAGGGGTCGGCCGGCGCGATCATCAGATGGCAGTCGAAGAACGCCGTGGTGCGGTTGCGGATCGCCTTCACCACCGGCGGGCCGAAGGTGATGTTGGGCACGAAATGCCCGTCCATGACGTCGAGGTGGATCCAGTCGGCGCCAGCCGCCACCACCGCTTCGACCTCGTCGCCGAGCTTCGAGAAATCCGATGCCAGCACCGACGGCGCGATCAGGGTCTTTTTGCTCATGCTGCGGCCTTTCGGGGCGCGTGTGCTGCCAAACAGTCTGGATCGCCTGCCTAGACCATGATCCCGAAAAGTGGAAGCCGATTTGTACCGATCGCGCGGGGCACGCGGTCCAGCGGTGAAGAGTGGGTAGCCATCTAGCGGCAGAGCCCGGAAGCAAAAAGCCCGCCGGATTGCTCCGGCGGGGTCTTGTGTTGCGGTGCGCAAGATTACTGGGTGAACTTCAGGATGGTGTTTCGCGCCGGGTCCTGCTGCTGATCCACCTGCGGTTTGCGCCTTGGCACGAGCTGCTGGAGGATATTCGGATTCAGCAGCAGGTTCGGGTTGATCTGCAGCGTCGGCTTGCCGCGGACCGGGACGCAGTCCGGATACTGTCCGACAGTCCCGACCGGGCAGCGCCGCTTGATGATCGGCTGGCACTGGCCGTTGATCATCCGCGAGCCGGGCGCGCATTCTGCCTGCGGCTTGCGGCACGCGCCGTCGCGTTCCTCCGTGCCGCGCGGGCAGACACAGGCGCCGCGCTTGTTGTGAACCTGGCCGCGGACGTCGCACTCTTCCACGGTCGGCTTCTTGTTAATCGGCACGCAGGCTTTGCCTTGCAGTTCCGTCCCGCGCGGGCAGACGCAATCACCTTTCGGGGTGCGGATCTGGCCGCGCAGCAACGCGCACTGCTCCGGCCTATTCCGGATCGGCCGGCAGGCGCCGTTCCTCACTTCTGTCCCTTTCGGGCAGACGCAGTCGCCGTCCTGGTTGCGGTACTGGCCGGGCAGCAACTTGCACTCGCGTGCCGGCGGCTGGTCGATCGATACGCATCTTCCATTCTCAAGCTCGGTTCCGCGCGGGCAGACACAACGCCGGTCGGAGGTCCGGATCTGGCCCTTGAGCAGCACGCAAGGTTTTGGCTCCTTCGGCTTAGACACCGAACCGCCGCCGGACGAGCACTGGCCGTTGCGGAAGGTGGTGCCCTCCGGGCAGACGCAGTTGCCGGCGTCATTCATGACGAAGCCCTGCGAGCACGCCTTCTTCACTACGTGTGTGATGGTGAAGGGATGGCAGGCATAGGCCTTGCCGCGGTCGCCCTGGAGGTTGGCCGCACCGCTGGAAAGCATGTCGCCACCGCCCTGCACCCGCGTGTCCGGAGACAGCACGCCGATGCAGTTCTGCCCGCTGATGCTGCCCTGCAGATTGGCCAGGCGGCCGTCGTCGGGGATGATCACGGTCACCTGGTGAACGTGGCTTTCCCCGGCGGCGAGCGTCAGGTTGGTGATGCAGGACGCAGGTAGAGTTGCCGGCTCCGGCGAGCAGCCGAAGGGCGGGGCGATCGAGGTGATCGCAACGCCTTCCAGCCTGCCGAGGCCCTCGACGCCGATCGCATCACCGATGCGGACCGGACCGGAGAAGGCGCTTTCGCCGTCGTTGGTGATGGTGATCTCGAACGAGCAGGGCTGGCCGGGTTGGCATTCGCTGTCGCCGGTCTTTTCGACACGAATGGAAGATGTGCCGCCGCCCTTGGCGCAGGCCCGGCCGATCGGATAGACGATCGTCTCCCGGTGCCGGTCCATAGGAGCCGCGTGCGCAGTTCTCGAACTCGCGGTTCGCGGCAACCGTCACCTCGAAATGGCGGCTGGTTCCAGGCGTCATCACGGCGCCGGGAATCTGGCACAACAGGGTGTTGGCCGGAACCGGTCCGCAGGCCCATTCCGCACCATCGGGGGTGACGGTCTGGATCTGGACCGGCGCTCCGCCGGCCACCATCGTGGCGGCATCGTTGACCCGCACCGAACCGGTGGGGGCGCTAGTGCCGAGGCTGATGACGGTGATGCGGCAGGATACCACCACGGCACCCGTCAGCGAGCCGTTGCACACCTTGGTGATGCGCATGGCTGGCTGGCCGCCATTGGGATTACGGATGCGCTCCTTGGCGCAGGCCCTGTTGTTGGTGAGGTCGTTCTCACCGGGGATGGCCGTCACCTCGGCGCAGTTTTCGACGCGATCCGGCCGGTAGCCGGCCGGCATCACCGCCTTGACGAAGATCGGCGTCGAGGCGCCCGGCAACAGAATGATGCCGGCATTGTCGCAGCGGAACTGGCCGGGGCCGGTCGGTCCGCAGGTCCAGGGCGGGGTCGGGCCGAAGGTCGAGGATGCCGGCACGCCGCCCGGATAGGTGTCGATGACAGTCAGCGGCCCGCTATAAGGAACGCTGCCGCTGTTGATGATGTCGATCACGAAGGTGCAGATGCCGTCGGCCGTGCAGACTTCCGAGCGAGCGCGCTTCTTCAGGATCAGGTCGACCTTCTTTTCGACCGGCGGCTGGCAGCCGCGGTCGCGGTCGCCACGCCGGCAGGTCGGGATCGAGGCACAGCCGCGATCGTTCTGCTGGCTGCCGAACAGCGGCTTGCCGCTGGCCGCATAATTGTAGGCGGCGCAGTTGCGCAAGACGCTGCCTTGCCAGCCTCCGGTCGGCTTGAAGCCGAGCTTGAGGTCGACAGCGGCACCCGGGTTGAGCGCGGTCACCGGATAGGTGCATGTCATCGGGGTGGTCGCCGGCGCGCAGACCCAGGGCGGGTTCGGCCCTGAATCGAGGCTGGACCCGGCAGGCAGCGTCACTTCGTCGAGCACGATCTTGCCGTGATATGTCGCATCGCCGACATTGCTGACCCTGATGGTAAAGTCGCAGCCGCCGCCCATCGTGCAGCGCTGGACATCGGCACGCTTTTCGACCTTGAGGTCCGGTTCCTTGTCCTTGGGCGGGCACCTCTGGTCACGCGGAATGACGATGTCGATCGTCTGCGTGCAGCACAGGCCCCAGCCTTGCCTTGGACCGGCATAGGTTTCGATGCCGGTGACTGTGATGTGGATGATGTCGCCAGGCGATGCGCCGACGACCTTCCAGTTGAGCACGCCGCCGCCCGCCGGCACCAGTTGCGTGTCGGGGATGATGGTGATGCCGGGTGTCGTCGTCGAAAGCTGCACCCACTTGCCGCCCATATCCGGGCCGACCGGCATGTGGTAGAGGAAGGCGCCGCCACCAGGCACACAATCGACCGTGCCCCGCTCCACCTTAAAGCACTCATGGTCGTCCGGAGGCGGGGGCGGCGGGTTGCACTTGGTGACGTCGATCCTGATCGAGGTCTTTTCGCCGGTCAGAAAATTGCCGTCGTCCGGCTTGCCCGGATCCAGCGACGGGATGATGGTCCCGGGTCCGACGGTGATCAGGCCCTGGTTGTCGATGATAGCAGGCGAGGGAAACGCCGCACGGTCGATCTTGGCCGTGATCTGGAAGGTGATGATGCGCTCGTTCGGAGCGCCGACGCCGTCGAGGTCGGCGGCGGAAATCCGGAGATCGGAAACCGTCGCCGTATCGTTTGGACCTGCCGACGTGCTGATCGAAGCACCGGGCAGCGGCCCGCCGGACGCATCCGTGCCGTCCCCGGCCACATGCACGCTGACGATTTCAAGGCCGTGCGGAAGCTGGTCCTTGAATTCGAGCCTGGCTTTTTTCAGCATGGCCGCGAGGTTCGGGCTGGCAAAGCTCTGCGCAGTGCCGCGCAGGCCGAAACTCAGGGAATATTGGACATAGTCGCAGCTTCTTTGCTCGCCCTTCTTGGTGAAGAAGGGCACGATCCGGCCCGGTTCAGGATTGATGATGCGCGGATTGTCGAGCTCGAGTCTAGGCTCGAGCGGACCGGCATCAGCGACACCGGTGTGGTTGGTCTTGGCCGGAGCCGGGTCTTCTGCGAAGCCTTGCATAGGGGTCAGGACGACGACCGCGATACCGGCCGCCATCAGCCAGCGCGCGCCGCGCCTGGCGAGTGACAGGGGTTTCATGATCGTCTCCAAAACGGTTGACTGCTTGCCGGTTGGTTGATTGCTCGTCGCGGGCCGGGAAAGTGCTGAAATGCTCATCTTCCCCTCCTCAACGTTCGCAGCTGACGGCTGGGGTTCTGAGCGGCAAGGTCATCTTGCAGCAAGGGTAGTAACCACCCTTGTCGCGGTCGGACTGCCTGTAGAAGCAGAGCCCGACATCGACCGTGTCGCCAGGGAAGTGGCCGGTGATACCGATCGTGTATGGCGCGCCGGGAGCATGCGACAGGGGCGAGGTCACCCCGACGCCAGGCGTCCTGGACAGAGCCTTGATCGAATCGCCGCCAAAGCCGGCATGGTCATGGAGATAGAGGTCGGCCTCCAGGCCGGAAGGCGTACAGAAATAGCTGACATCCTCGACATCGAGGCAAGGAGGCAAATTGCCGGGGGGCGGAAAATCAGGCGGATAGAAGGGTGGCAGATAACCGCCCGGTATCTGCTCGTAGTAGCCGGCACGGCCCTCGCAGGGGTGCCAGACCTCGACATCGCCAACATGGCCTTCGACCTCGGGGTCTTCGAAATAACCGTCGAAGTCGACGAACCACGAACCGAAGGGCGGCACGTTCGCCGGCCTGACGAGCGCCGTCGGCGTGATCTGCACGCCATGCACGGCGAGCGGCCCGCCAGCGGCGAGTTGTTCGGCAAGGGCTGGATTGTCGCGCAGTTTGTCGCCGGTGTTGACCAGCGTGTCGGTGCAGACGCCGGTGTTCAGATTGCCGTCGGCGTCGTAACCATATTGCAGGTCGAGGCCGCCGGCCGACTGCCTTCCGGGAAGCCGACCGCGTATTCCTGCGGCACTTCCACCCAGACTGATTCCGTCGAGGGGTCGTCCGGGCTTTCGCGCCAGTAGCGGATGACCTCGCCTTTGCCGGAATCGGCGAACTGGCTGTAGTCATAGCGGTTTTCCACCGGGCCGCGCTGGGCAAGGTACATGAAGCCGCTATTATCGAAGGCGATATCGGTGACGGCGTGGTCCTTGTCGGCCTTGACCGTCAGCTCCCAGCGCGGGTCGCCGGCGAAGCGGCCGTCACGGGCGATGCCCACCGACCAGATCTCGGCCTTTTCGCCGACCGAATAGTAGAGCCTGCCGCCATGGTAGGCGACGGACCAGACGCGGCGTTCGTCCGGTGTGTAGCCCCATGTGTCAGGGTCCTCGCTGTCGAAGGCAGCGCCCTCGATGTCCATCACCGAGCCTTCGTCGGCGAGCGGCGTCAGCCCGTGCGCCCGGCGCCCGGCAACGCCGTGGTCGAACATGTCGATCGGCGTGCCGTTGGCGTCGATACGGTGAATGAAGCCGGTGTCGAGGTCGCTGGCGAAGAACTGCCGGTGGATATTGTCGAAGCTGACGTCGCCGATGCCGGAACCGCTGTTGGTGTCGATGTCTGCGAATTTCGACACGGCGCCGGTGATGCCGTCGACCTTCCAGATCGTGCCCGGTCCGCCGCCGCTTTCGGTGCCGAGCTGGCCGCCCATGAAGACAGCGCCGGCCGTGCCACGGCGTTGCCGCTCGGGCCGTCCATCGTCGTCGGCGTCGGGCGTGACGATGCGGATGCCGTGCAACGAGGTGGCGCCGGCATAGAGGCTCGGGATGCCTGACGGAACGCCGTCCCGCACGCCGTCGTCATAGGTGATGCCGAACACCTGGCCGATCTGCCCGGCCGTCACCTCGAAAGGTGGCGGCGTGAAGACGAGTTGGCCGGAGGCCGCGCCGCCCAGCCCTGAAACGTCCAAAACGCGCAAGGTCGCGCGCGCCGTATCGATGAAGGTTTCGTCGACCGGATCGACACCCGGCGGCAAGCCATCTTCGAAACCGGGAATGATGGTGCCGGAAAATCCGGTCACCGCCATCGAGCCCGGATGCATGATCTGGGCCTCCTGCGCCTGGGCGGAGCCGCCAAGCCAGAGGCTGGCGGTCAGCGCCAGTGGCAGGAAACCGCTTGTGGCCAAAAACCCATTGGTTGCTTGCAACGCGCGGCGCAAGCGCCCAGCACGAGAGGGCTCGAACGAGCCGTGGTCGCAAGACATGGAATTCCCCCCGCAGGCTACGGGAGGAACATCCGGCTTTGCCGCGCGAATCAGGGCAAGGCGCGGCGTTCCGGCACGTTCATCCCTGATCGAATTGTCTGCTTTCCTCTTGGTGACGATACGACGGCTCTTACGCAGGGTCAACGGAACCAGCGGAAAGCCCAGCGCATCGACCCCGTCCCGAAAGCGGTGGTCGCGCTGAGCTCCCATTGGTCCCGGAGACCATGGAGCCTCTGGATTTCCAGTCATGGGGCTTTCCTTTCCGGGCCGCACCATGCGGCACCTGATCGTCAGTCGCGGACTGACGCGGAAAGGTTCATTGGAAGCCGGAACAGAGGGACGAGGTGCCCTGTCTGTCTCCGCTGCAAGGGATCTTGGGGATCACCAGATCCAGGCACCTCGTCCTAATGTCGACACCGCGTCGACGATCCGGGTAAAGCTCGAGCGCGCGCGGCCGACCGTGTGCCTGGCCCGCAAATAGCCGTGCACCAGCCCCGGCTCCTCGAACCAATAGGCGCGCCCGCCTGCCGCTACGACGCGGTCGCGATAGGCTTCGCCGTCGGAAGACAGCGGATCGCATTGGGCGGTGATCAGGACGGTCGGCGGCAGATTGGCAAAATCGGCGTCGGCAAGCGGAAACAGCGTGATGTCACCGGTCCGGTCCGCCCCGCCGGTCCTGACATCCTTGTAGAAATCGAGGTCGCGGGCCGTCAGCATCGGCGCCTTGGCATGCCTGACATAGGAGCCGCGCGCGTGGTCGCCGCCAAGGCCAGGGTAGATCAGCACCTGGCCTATCGGCTTCTGCGCATAGCCGCGCGTCGCATGGCTGATGGCGGCACAGAGATTGCCGCCGGCGCTGTCGCCGCAGAGCAGGACGGGGCATTCGTAGGTTGAGGTGGCCCATTCGAAGGCGCCCATCACGTCGTCGAACGCGGCCGGATGCAGATGCTCGGGCGCCAGCCGGTAGTCGACCGAAACCACTTCATAGCCGGAGCGAGCGCAAAGCTCGGCGCAGACATCGTCATGGCTATCGAGTCCGCCGAGGATGAAGCCACCGCCATGGATATAGAGCACCATTGCCGCTTCGTTCGGTGCCGCGCTGCGATAGATGCGGATCGGGACGTCGTCCCAAGGCGTGGCAATGATGGTGGTTTCAGCCGTCACGCCATCCGGATAGCCGGCAAAGAACTCACGGCACATGCGGTCATAGATTTCGCGCTGCCGGGTGATCGTGTAGTCGATCGTATCCGGCGGATAATAGGAATTGGTGCGCTCGATGAAGGCCCAGGTCTCGGCGTCGATGAGTCTTTTGTAGTCGGTCATGGGTGCTGCGCGCGTTCTGACGATAGCGCCTGAGCACCCCCCTCTGGCCTGACGGCCATCTCCCCCTCATGGGGGGAGATCGGACGTCCTATCGGCTTTCGCCAATCTCCGGCATTGGTGGATGTTCGTTGAGGCGCGAGCTGCCAATCTCCCCCCTTGCGGGGGAGATGCCCGGCAGGGCAGAGGGGGGTGTGACGGAACGCCGTCATTTCCACAATACCGTCACTTCCCCTTCCACACCGGGTCGCGCTTTTCGGCAAAGGCTCGAAAACCTTCGAGATTGTCCTCGGAGCCGTACAGCGCATCGACCGTCGGCAGCTGCCGGCGGGTTACCCGGTTCATTGCATCCTGGAAGGCCAGCGCTTCCGCCACCCGCGCCGTCTCCTTGATCGCGGCAAAGACCAGCGGCGGCCCGCTGGCGAGCAGCCGGGCGACCTCCCAGACGCGGTCCTCGAGCTTTTCCTTGGGCAGCACCTCGTTGACCAGGCCCCAGGTGTGCGCCTCGGCGACATCCATCCAGCGGCCGGTGAGCAAAAGGTCCATGGCGACATGATAGGGGATGCGCTTCGGCAGCTTGATCGTCGCCGCATCGGCCAAAGTGCCGGCGCGGATTTCGGGCAGCGCAAAGGAGGAATGATCGGATGCGTAGATGAGGTCGCAGGACAGCGCCAGCTCGAAGCCGCCGCCGACCGCCATGCCGTTGACGCAGGCAATGACCGGCTTGTTGAGGTCGCGCAATTCCTGTAGCCCGCCGAACCCGCCGACGCCATAGTCGCCGTCGACCGCATCGCCGCCGGCCGCCGCCTTGAGATCCCAGCCGGCGCAGAAGAATTTGTCGCCGGCGGTCTTGACGATGGCGACGCGCAAGCCCGGATCGTCGCGGAACGCCTTGAACGTCTCGCCCATCAGCCGCGACGTCTTCAGGTCGATGGCGTTGGCCCTGGGCCGGTCTAGTGTGACCTCGAGGATCGTGCCTTCACGGCGAGTGGTGATAATTTCAGACATTCTTCTTCTCTCCCAGCACCAGCAGCGCGTCGGCAATCCAGGCGCCCTTGCCCTCGCTGCAGACGATCAGCGGGTTGATGTCGAGCTCCTCGATCTCGCCGGCATTCTCCTGCACGAAAGCGGCAATGCCTGATATCGCGCCGATGGCCGCTGCGACATCGGCCTTTGGCCGGCCGCGATAGCCTTCGAGCAGCGGGAACAGTTTCAGTCTCCGCAACGCCGCCTCGATGTCGTCGCGGGTCGCCGGCAGCATCAGCGTGACGCTGTCGCGCAGAAGCTCGACCAGCACGCCGCCGGTACCGAGCGTCATCACCGCGCCGAACATCGGATCGCGGGTAAAGCCGACGATGAGTTCGGCAACACCGTCGCGCACCATACGCTCGACATAGAGGCCATTGCCGAGCGGGCCGAGATCATGGGCAGCAGTGCTGACGGATTCGGCATCCCTGAGGTTGAGCCTGACAGCGCCGAGCTCGGATTTGTGGGTGACGCCCAGCGCTTTCAGTGCGACTGGGAACCCCAATGCCATCGACGAGATCACCGCCTCGACGGCATTGCCGGCGCGCTCGCCCTTGGGCACGGAAAGCCCGGCCTTGATCAGCCGCGCCTTTGCCTCGGCCTCGTCTGGCGTGATGTGGTCGCCGGCAGGCGCGCCTGACGCCGACGTGTCGACCGGCTGCGCCTGCGGCTCGCGCCAGGCCCAGCCGATGAAGGCTGCCGCCTGCGCGGCGTCTATGGCTTCCGAAATGCCGAACAGCGGCACCATGCCCCGTGCCATCAGCCCGGCGGTGTATTCCTCGGGCAGGTTCTCCGGCAGCGAGGATACGATCGCGCCCTGCGCCTTGTTGGTCTTCAGCGCCGATTCGAAGGCGCGCAGCGTCGCCCACCAGTCGGTATCCGAGCAGCGGTCGGGGCGCGGAAAGTCGAGCACCAGCATATTGAGGTCGAAGCCGCCCGACACCATGGCGGTGAAGGTGGCGGTCATCGCCGGCTCGTTGTTCCAGATGAAGGTATGATAGTCGAGCGGGTTGGCGACGGCGACCAGCGGTCCGAGCGTCGATTTGACCTGCGCGCGGTGCTCGGCGGTGAGCGCCGGGAAGGTCACCCAGCGGCCTTCGGCGCTGTCGGCCATGACGGACGCCTCGCCGCCAGAACAGCTCATCGACGACAGCCGGTAGCCGGGCAAGGGTCCGGTGACATGCAACAGCTTCAGCGCCTCGATGAAGGCGGGAATGGAATCGACGCGAGCGATGCCGAGCCTTTTCAGGAATGCGCCCGAGGCGGCGTCGGAGCCGGCGAGCGAAGCGGTGTGCGACACCGTCGCTTGCCGTGCCTGCTCGGAGCGGCCGACCTTCATGGCGATGATCGGCTTCTTCAATTCGCGAGCCCGTGCCGCCAACCTTTCGAAGCCGGCTACCGAATCGAAGGCTTCGATATGCAGGCCGAGCGCGGTGACGCGGTCGTCCTCGATCAGGCCGAGCGCCATTTCGGAAAGCCCGGTCTGCGCTTGGTTGCCGGCGGTCATCAGATAGGCGATCGGCAGGCCACGCTTCTGCATCGTCATGTTGATCGCGATATTGGACGACTGGGTGATGATGGCAACGCCGCGGCCACCCTCGGCCAGCCTGATGCCGCCATGCTGGTCGGGCCAAAGCAGCGCGCCGTCGGCATAGTTGATCAGGCCGTAGCAATTCGGGCCGATGATCGGCATCCGGCCCGCGGCAGCGACCAGTTCGACCTGCAGCCGCTCGCCATCCTCGTCATAGGCCTCGGTTTCGAGGAAGCCGGCGGCAAAGCAGACGGCGCCGCCGGCGCCACGCTCTGCCAGCGCCTTGATCACTTCGATGGTCAAATGCCGGTTGACGCCGACGAAGGCAGCGTCCGGCGCGCCGGGCAGATCGGCCACCGAGCGATAGGCCTTGCGGCCGGCCACTTCGTTCTTGCTCGGGTGCACCGGCCAGATCTCGCCGGCAAAGCCCATCTTGATCGATTGCGCGACGACGGCGGCGGCCTGCGCGCCGCCGAAGACCGCGATCGATCGCGGACGCAGAAGACGTTCCAGCTTATGCATGGCTATCTTTTTGTTTGAGCATGATCTTTTCCGAAAACCGGATTCCACTTTTCGGGATCATGCTCTAAGCCCCGAATGGGCGCAGCAGCGCCCGCGAAATGATGTGGCGCTGGATTTCCGAGGTGCCTTCCCAGATGCGCTCGACCCGCGCGTCGCGCCAGATGCGCTCCAGCGGCAGATCGTCCATCAGCCCCATGCCACCATGGATCTGGATCGCTTCGTCGGCGACGAAGGCAAGCATTTCGGTGGCCTTCAGCTTGGCCATGGCCATGTCCTGATCGGTGACGGTGCCCTGATCGTACTTCCAGCCGGCTTCGAACACCATCAGCTCGGCCGCCTTCAGTTCAGTCGCCATGTCGGCGAGCTTGAACGACACACCCTGGAACTTGCCGATCTGCTGGCCGAATTGCTGGCGCTGTGCGGCATATTCGACGGCATGACCAAGCGCCCGCTCGGCACGGCCGAGACAGGTGGCGCCGACCTGCAGCCGGGTCGCGCCCAGCCATGAATTGGCTACCTCGAATCCCTTGTGGACCTCGCCGAGAACCTGGCTCGCCGGCAGCCGGCAATCGTCGAATTCGAGGATGGCGTTGGTGTATCCGCGATGCGAGACGTTGCGGTAGCCCTCGCGCACCGTAAAACCCTTGGTGCCCTTGTCGACGAAGAAGGCGGTGATCTTCTTGCGCTTGCCGCGCGGCGAATCTTCTTCGCCCGAAGCCATAAAGACGATCGCGAAGTCGGCCAAATCGGCGTGCGAGATGAAGTGCTTGGTGCCGTTCAGCACCCAGTCAGAGCCCGCCTCGACGGCCGTTGCCTTCATACCGCGCAGATCCGAGCCGGCGCCCGGCTCGGTCATCGCCAGGCAATCCCATTTCTCGCCGCGAATGCAGGGATAGAGATATTTCTCGCGCTGCTCTGGCGTGCCGGCCAGAAGGATGTTGGAGGGCCGCGCGACGCAAGTCCAGTGCAGCGCGTAGTTGGCGCGGCCGAGCTCCTTTTCGTAGAGCAGCCAGGTCACCGTATCGAGTCCGGCGCCACCGACTTCCGTTGGCATGTTGGCGGCGTAGAGCCCGGCTTCGATCGCCTTGGCCTTGATCTCTTCGATCAGCTCGCGACGCAGGACACCGGTGCGTTCGACCTCGCGCTCATGCGGGTAAAGCTCGTTCTCGACGAAGGCGCGCGTCGTCTCGACGATGAGTTTCTGTTCCTCCGAGAGACCGAAATCCATGGGCTCAGCCTTTCTTCTTTCTCTTCGGCTTTTCAGCCTTGGTCTTTTTGGGCCTTCTTCACCGGCTTGGTCGCCTTGGCCTTTTCGCCCGCCTTGGAGGCAGTGGGCTTCTTCGCTGCAGCGTGCTGAGCTGCCTGGTATAAGCCTTGTGCAAGGCACCGGCGCCCCAGCCCTTGCCTTTGTTCTGTCTCGACAGCGCATCCATGATCGCCACTAGGTTGTCGTCGCGGATCTTTTCGAGCTCGCGGATCGACAGCCCGTGCGCCTGGTCGTCCGATTGGGTTGCGATTAGATCGACCAGTTCGTCGTTGAACTCCGGCACATCCATCAGCTTGGTCCACGGCCATTTCAGGCACGGTCCGAACTGCGCCATGAAGTGGCGCATGCCGGCTTCGCCGCCGGCGACGCGATAGACCTGGAACATGCCCATCTGCGCCCAGCGCAGGCCGAAGCCGTAGCGCATGATGTCATCGAGTTCCTCGACCGTGCAGATGCCATCCTTGATTAGCCACAGCGCCTCGCGCCAAGCCGCCTCCAGCAGGCGGTCGCCGACGAAGGCCTCGATCTCCTTGCGGATCACCACCGGCTTCATGCCCATCGAGGCATAGATCTCCTTGGCGACCTCGATCGCCTCCGGAAAGGTCTGTTCGCCGCCAACGATCTCGACCAGCGGCAAGAGATAGACCGGGTTGAACGGATGACCGACGACCAACCGCTCTGGATGTTTCTTCATCGCCACCTGCATGTCGGTCGGCTTGATGCCTGAGGTCGACGAACCGACAATGGCGTTGGCCGGCGCGTGAAGGTCGATCTCGGCCAGCACGCGGTGCTTGAGATCGAGTCTTTCAGGCACGCTTTCCTGGATGAAATCGGCGTCGGCGACCGCTTCGGCGATGGTTTTGGCGAAGGTGAGCTCGCCTTCTTTCGGCAGGCCGCCGGGCAGCATCTGCTTGTAGGCGCGGCGTGCGCCTTTCATCACTTCGCCGACCTTGCGCGAAGCCTCTGGATCGGGATCGAAGATCGACACGTCGATGCCGTTCAAGAGCAGCCGCGCCACCCAGCCGGCGCCGATGACGCCGCCGCCGATGGCAGCCGCCTTGTTGATGATGCTCATGCGGAGGCTCCGGTTCTTGTCATGGCTGTGGCGGATCGATGAGGGGAACGAAGTCCTCGCGGCCGACGTCTTTCATCGCGGTGAATTTCAAGGCCTTCATCGGCGGCTCCTCCCAACCGAAACTTTACGCTGGCTCAAAGCGGCGCGCGCTTGGTCAAATTGAGCTTCCTGCGCACTTCGTCTGGACCGATGACCCTGGCACCCATGTTCGACACGATGCTGACTGCGCGCTCGACCAGCTGCGCATTGGTCGCCAGCACGCCCTTGTCGAGCCAAAGATTGTCTTCGAGCCCGACGCGGACATTGCCGCCCGCCAACACCGCGGCGGCGGCATAGGCCATCTGGTTGCGGCCAATGGAAAAGGCCGACCAGGTCCAGGTCGACGGAACATTGTTGACCATGGCCATGAAGGTGTTGAGATCGTCAGGTGCGCCCCACGGCACGCCCATGCACAATTGCACCAGTGCGTCAGGCTTCAGCACCTGTTCCTCGACGAGCTGCTTGGCAAACCACAGATGCCCGGTGTCGAAGGCCTCGATCTCGGGCTTGACGCCGAGCGCCGTCATCATGCCGCCCATGGCGCGCAGCATGCCGGGTGTGTTGGTCATCACATAGTCGGCTTCGGCGAAATTCATCGTGCCGCAGTCGAGCGTGCAAATTTCAGGCAGGCACTGGCGCACATGTTCCATGCGGTTGGTGGCGCCGCCCATATCGCTGGCTTTTTCGTTCAGCGGCAGCGGGCTTTCCGGCGGGCCGAACACCATGTCGCCGCCCATGCCGGCTGTCAGGTTCAGCACCACATCGACATTGGCGTCACGGATGCGCTCCGTCACCTCGCGGTAGAGATGCACGTCGCGGCGCGGCTTGCCGGTTTCGGGATCGCGCACATGGCAGTGCACGATCGCGGCTCCGGCCTTTGCCGCATCAATGGCCGAATCTGCGATCTGCCTGGGTGAACGCGGCACATGCGGGCTGCGGTCCTGCGAACTGCCGGACCCGGTCACGGCACAGGTAATGAAAACCTCACGGTTCATCGCAAGCGGCATCGAATTCTCTCCCAATCAAACAGACACCCTAGTCAACAGATGGACCCAACCAAGCAGATGGCAACAATGCCCGACTTGCCGGAAACTGCTTTGCGTTTTACGAAGAGTGCATGATCAAAAGCGAAAAACCGACGATCTTTCGCGCCGAGCGCTCGCCGCTTAAGGTAACGCTGCTGGTATTCTCCGGCTCATCGATCATGTGCGTGGCCTCGGCTGTCGATCCGTTGCGAGCCGCCAACCGTATCGCCGGCGAGACCCTGTTCGATTTCAGGCTGGTCTCGGTGACGGGCGAGGCGCCGGTCACCACATGCGGCTTGCCGGTGGCGGTCAGCGGCCGCTTCGATGCGGCGGAAGTAACGGATATGCTTGTCGTCATCGCCGGCTTCGGCACGCAGAACTATGCCACCGCGGCTCTGCTTGCCGGCTTGCGCCGCGCAGCACGCGCCGCGCGTGCCTGCGGCGGTGTCGAGGCAGGCACCTGGCTGGTCGCCCGCGCCGGCCTGCTCGAAGGGCGCAGCGCCACCACCCACTGGGAAGACATGGAGGATTTCTCCTCGGCCTTTCCCGGCGTCGATGTTCGTCCCGACCGCTACGTCATCGACGGCCCGGTCTTCACCTCTGGCGGCGCCTCGCCGACCTTCGACCTGATGCTGCACCTGGTGCGCACGCGGCTCGGCATGGCCGTGGCGCTCGATGTGGCAAGCGTGTTCATCTACGACCAGGCGCGCGCCGCCACTGACGCGCAGCCGCTGGTCTCGCTCGGCCGGCTCGACGGCTACGATCCACGGCTGGCGCAAGCCATCCGGCTGATGGAAGCCCATGTCGACCAGCCGCTGACAATCGCCGCGGTCGCAAAGCGCGCCGGCGTGACGGCGCGAACGCTGGAAAGCATCTTTCGCAACTCGATCGGCGAGACGCCGGGCGCCTACTATCTCCGGCTGCGGCTGGGCGCCGCGCGCCGGCTGGTGGTCGACACGCGGGTGGCCATGGCAGATATTGCCGGGCGGACGGGGTTTTCGTCCGCCGCGGCATTTTCCAGGGCGTTTTCAAGAGCTTTCGGCGAAGCGCCGGTCAGGTTGCGTAGAGGATAGTGGGGATTACGTTGCGTTTTGACGATCGCCAGCGCTGTCGATCCGAGAGCGCATCTGTCTTGCAAGATGGGTCTCGAAGCGGCTTGCGACGGCACGATCCCATTCGTTTGCGCTGCGCACGCCTTCCTTTGGATGCGGCAGCGCCATCAGCCGGTCGATGATCGATCCGGTCTCGCCAGATGAGAGCAGGGCTATACGAGATCCGTGACGGCTGTTTGAAGGCAAGAGCGAGGCGATTGATGGGCAGTGCGAGGCAAAACCTTGTCTTCGGTTTCGGCTTGACGGCAAAGCTGTTTCACAGCGCATGGCTCAGAAACCAGAATCGGTTGCAGAAAGGATCATCAGCAAAATCAAAGTGCTACAGCGCCCTCTGCGCACCCAAAAAGGACTCGCGACGCTGTAGCCAGCTTTCGAAAATTACGGTCGTGAGCCGGCTTTTCCGCCGTCACACGTACCGGTTAACGATGTTTTCGAGCAGTTCCTGGCGGCCGGATCTGGGCTGCGGCTCGATCTTCTTCTTGACCACCCGGTCGGCGATCTCTTCGAGCGTCCGCTTGCCTGCGAGCATCGCCTTGGCCTCAGTGGAATTCCAGCCGGCATAGCGCTCGGCAAGCGGCGCCGACAGCGCCCTGTCCTCGACCATCCTGGCGGCGGCCTTGAGGCCGCGTGCGCAGCAGTCCATGCCGCCGATATGGGCGATCAGCAGGTCCTGCGGGTCGAGCGACTGACGCCTGAGCTTGGCGTCGAAATTGGTGCCGCCGGTCTTGAAGCCGCCCGCCTGCAGCACGTGGTAATAGGCCAGCGCCATCTCCGGCACATTGTTGGGGAACTGGTCGGTGTCCCAGCCCGACTGGTAGTCGTTGCGGTTCATGTCGATCGAGCCGAAGATGCCGAGCGCATTGGCCAGCGCCAGCTCGTGCTCAAAGGAGTGGCCGGCAAGGATGGCGTGCCCTTGCTCGATATTGAGCTTGACCTCCTTCTCCAGGCCGAAGCGCTTGAGGAAGCCGTAGACGGTGGCGACATCGTAGTCGTACTGGTGCTTGGTCGGTTCCTGCGGCTTCGGTTCGATCAGGATGGTGCCCTTGAAGCCGATCCTGTGCTTGTAGTCGACGACCAGGTTGAGGAAGCGCCCGGCCTGCTCCTGCTCGCGGGCAAGGTCGGTGTTGAGTAGCGTCTCGTAGCCCTCGCGGCCGCCCCATAGCACATAGTTTTCGCCCTTCAGCCTTTTGGTGACGTCGATGCAGTGTTTCACCGTCGCCGCCGCATAGGCAAACACATCCGGATCGGGATTGGTGGCCGCACCCGACATGAAGCGACGGTTGGAGAACAGGTTGGCCGTCCCCCACAGCAGCTTGACGCCGGTCTGCTTCATCTTGGCCGCAAAATAATCGGCGATCTCGTCGAGCCGGGCGGCACTTTCGGAAAAGTCTTTTCCCTCCGGCCGCACATCGGCATCGTGAAAGCAGAAATAGGGCACGCCGAGCAGCGAAAACATCTCGAAGGCGACATCGGCCTTGAGCTTGGCCAATTCCATCGTGTCGATACCGCCGGCCTTGGCGAACCATGGCCGATCGAAGGTCTGGCCGCCGAACGGATCGCCGCCCGGCCAGGCGAAGGAATGCCAGTAGGCGACGGCAAAGCGCAGATGGTCTTCCAGCCGTTTTCCGGCCACCACCTCGTCCGGATTGTAGAACCGGTAGGCCAGAGGATTGGTCGAATCCGGTCCCTCGTATTTGATCTCTTGGATGTCGCCGAAAAAGCCGCTGCTCATGTTCTTCCTTTCGAATGGTTCTGTCCTGATTACCTCAGGCGTAATTGGTTTCGCCCTTCGGTTGATCGAAAAGGCTCGTGTCAAAGCCCCCAAACAAAGGAGACGGACCGTGACCGACCTCAACACGATCGCCGAAAACTACATCACCGCCTGGAACGAGAGCGACGCCGCCCGCCGGCAAGCCTTGCTCAAGGCGACCTTCACAGAAGACATCAGCTACCGCGATCCGATCATGCAGGGCGACGGCCATGACGGCATAGCTGTGCTGATCGACGGCGTGCAGCAGCGCTTTGCCGGCTTCCGGTTTTCGCTGAAGGGCAAGCCGGATGGTTTCGCCGACAAGATCCGCTTCTCGTGGAATCTCGGGCCGGAAGGCACCGAGCCCGTCATCGAAGGCACCGACATCGGCGTCATCGAGAATGGCCGCCTGAAAAGCGTCACCGGCTTCCTCGACAAGGTTCCGGCGCAGTGAGGTTATCTTGCTGAGGCGAGGAGATATCGCCCCCCTCTGACCTGCCGGCCATCTCCCCCTCAAAGGGGGAGATTGGCTGGCTTTTCTGCTTTCGCCAGTCACCAGCGCTGCAAGGCTGGCATCAGCGCTGGTGCCGCCGATCTCCCCCCTTGAGGGGGAGATGGCCGGCAGGCCAGAGGGGGGCACTCGCCTGCTCACGCCGTGGCGCCCTTGATCGCCGGATAAAGCGCCCGGTAGCGGTGATAGGCATCCGCATAGGCGCCGCTGAGTGCGGCGACCGGTTCGACGGTCACGTCGGTGGCTGGTGCCGCGCAGATGGCGCGCGCATTGGCGCCGGTCGCGGCGATCAGGCCGAGCCGCGCCGCACCGAAGGCGGCGCCGAAATCGCCGTCGGCCGGAATATCTATGGGCAGGCCGAGTGCGGTGGCGATGGCCTTCAGCCAGTAGCGCGAGCGCGAGCCGCCGCCGATCGCCGTCACCCGCGTCAATGTCGTGCCGGCCTTGGCCAGGGCTTCCAGACTGTCGCGGAAGGCGAAAGCGACGCCTTCCACAACCGCCTGGGTCAGCGTCGCGCGGCTGGTTTCATGCGCTAGCCCGGTAAACGAGCCGCGAATGGCCGAGTCGTTGTGTGGCGTACGCTCGCCCGAGAGATAGGGCAGGAAGGACACGCCGGTCGGCGCCTTCAGCGCATCGCCGAGTTCGGCGGTCAGTTCGCCGGCGCCTTTCCCAGTGATTTCCGACAGCCAGTTGAGCGAATCGGTCGCCGACAGGATGACGCCCATCTGGTGCCAGGTGCCGGGTAGGGCATGGCAGAAGGTATGCACCGCGCTTTCGGGGTTGGGCAGATAGGAAGCATTGGCGGCAAAGAGCACGCCCGACGTGCCGAGCGAGACGAAGGCCTGGCCTGCTGCCACAGTACCCATGCCGCAGGCCGAGGCCGCATTGTCGCCGGCGCCGCCTGCGATCGGGATGTCGGCCTGCATGCCCCATTTCGAGGCCAATTCGGCACGCAACGCGCCGGCCTTCGCCGTGCCTTCGACCAGCGCCGGCATCTGGCTTTCATCGAGCGAGGTCGCGGCAAGCAGCTCGGCAGACCAACCTCGCTTGCCGACATCGAGCCAGGACGTGCCGGCTGCGTCGGACATTTCCGAAATGTGTTCGCCGGAAAGCCAGAGCCGCAGGAAATCCTTCGGCAGCAGCACCTTTGCCACCTTGGCGAAAACATCAGGCTCGTTGTTCTTCACCCAGGCGAGCTTCGGCGCGGTGAAACCGGGAAAGACGATGTTGCCGGTGAGCTTGCGAAAGCGCGGATCGGCGTCGAGCGCAGCCGCCTCGGCATGGCTGCGCGTGTCGTTCCACAGGATGCAAGGGCGCAGCACCTGGTCGCCGGCGTCGACCAAGGTGGCGCCATGCATTTGGCCGGACAGGCCGATGCCTTTCACCGCTCCAAGCTGCGTTGGATGCGAGGCTTTCAGCTCGGCGATCGCCGCTTCGCAGGCGCGGATCCAGTCGGTGGGGTTCTGTTCCGACCAGCCGGGATGCGGCCGCGACACGTCGAGCAACGCATGGCCGGAGCCGACGACAGTCTGCCCGGCATCGATCAGCAGCGCCTTGACGCCCGATGTGCCCAGATCGAGGCCGAGATACATATCTTCCTCCCCACGTCCGCCACGCCATGCTGCGACGGTCTTTCCTTGCTTCCCCGGCCTGTTCTGCCACAGGCGGCGAAGATATTCCGGCCATATCGTGCCGCCGGAACCGCATCCCGGTCAACACGCGGCAATTTTTTCGACGCTCGAAAAAATCTGGCCGGGCCAGTTTCTAAGGCAAGATTTGCCGCCGGTCAATTCTCGGTCAGATTGGCTGCGCGGCGCGAAAACAGCGCCGACAACGGACTGTCCGGCCGCGCCAGCGCACGCTCCGCGGCAAGCGCCTTCGCCAGCGCCCGATCGCCGGAACGCAGCGCCGCTTCGATCAACGTCAGGTCGATGACGTCGCGCTGGGCGTGGCTGCCGCCGAAACGGTGCGCGATGGTGCGAATCGGCCGGATCAGGCGCACCGTCTCGGCATAATTACCACTACCGAAGGCCTTGATGGCGAGCGAAAGCGGATGCCCAACATCCCTGGTGAAAGCAGCGTTGTCGTCATTGCCGCGCATGGCCTCGCGCTGCGCCTCGATCAACGTGAGGGCGGGCGCTTCGAGGCCGGCGCCGACGAAAGCCATCATCGCGTGGACATCGTTGAAGGCATAGTTGCCGGCACCGGCCTTGGGAGCCCAGTTGGCGGCGAGCGCCGCCCAGCGGTCGCCGACATCGATGCCGCCAAGATTGAGCCGCCACAGGATCGCCGAGGCATCGACCATGTTGAGCGCCAGCGTCGAGCGCTCGCCATAGATCGGTCCGTCATAGAGCGCCAGCACCTCCTCAGCCTCGCCGAGATCGTAGTGGAACAGCGCCAGATGCCACCAATTGTGCACCTTCAGGAAGCTTTCCTTGGTCCAGGCTTCGGGATTGGCGCGCATCCACAAAATACCGTCCTTCTGCCGGCTCTGCATTTCCATGACATGGGCGACGGCGTGCTGTGCCCAACCGTCGCGCGGCTCGATCTCGACTGCCGTGCGGCCAAGCTTTTCGGCGCGCGCATAGTCGCCCATTTCCTCCAGCCCAAATGCCTGCATGCCGAGAATGGCATGATAGCCAGGCATGCCGCTTTGCCAGGACGGCAACGCGCGGCCGATGCGGTCGCGCAGCATGCGCGCGTTGCCGGTGAAGAAATCGATCTGGTGCCCGGTCTGCAGTGCCAGGGCGTCGAGCGGGAAGTCGATGGCGATATCCTTGAGGATGCGGGCGGCTTCATGCCAGTGCCCCGCAGCGAGGTGGCCAAGGGCAGCAACATGGGCCTGCTCGCGCGTCGTCGCGGCAAGCGGCAGCGCCGCCTCATGGCATGTCCTGGCCACCGCCGTCGCCTCGCGCTCGGTGGCGAGGCCGAAGAGATAGCCCTTCAGCACGTGCGCCATGACGAAGCCGGGATCCTGCGCGATGGCGCGGTCGACGGAGCCGACCGGATCGCCGATGAAGCACTGCAGCTCGCGGACAGCCTGGCCGTAGAGCGAGAACCCTGCTTCCGTCGCCCCCGAAAATGTCAGACCGAATGCATCCCTGACTGCCATGCCCAGTCCTTCGATGACCGCGGAATTCCTGATAGAGTTGCGATCCTAGAGCATCTGCACCGGGTGCACCAACTCGCCTCGAAGGCAATCTCGGCTTCAGTGTCAAATGGTGAGGCCGGCCGGCCTTGCCATCAATTGCCCGAGCGCATCGCCACCGTCGCGATGCCGGCGCCGACCAGCAGCGTACCGCCGGTGCGGTTGAAGATGCGGATCGCCTTCGGGTTGCGCACGATGTTGCGCGCCCGCGCGGCGATCAGCGCGTAGCCGAACGCATTGGCGAAGGCGAGCGCCAGGAAGGTCGCCTCGAAGATCAGCATCTGTGTCCAGAAATCGGCGTGCCGGTCGAGGAACTGCGGCAGGAAGGCGACGAAGAAGGTGATGCTTTTCGGGTTGAGCGCGGTGACCAGCCAGGCATGCGCCATCATCCTGGCCGAGGATACCGCATCGGTGCGCGGCTCGGCCCTGAGCGCGCCGCCGGCGCGAAATAGCTTTATGCCGAGATAGATCAGATACCCGGCGCCGATCACCTTCAGCAGCGTGAACACGGTGGCCGAAGCCGCCAGCAGCGCGCCAATGCCCAGCATCGACAGCGTCATTGCGGTGAAGTCGCCAAGCGCCACGCCGACCGCTATCGGCAGTGCGGTACGCCAGCCCTGGCCAAGCGCATAGGACACGACCAGAAGGATGGTCGGTCCCGGAATGACAAGAAGGATCGACGAGGCGGCGGCAAAGGCGGCCCAGTTTTCGAAGGACATGGTCTTCTCCTTGAGCGTAAAAAAAGGATAAATCCTTGGCTTGGCGAAGATGTAAAGAGGCAGCGTCGAAAATGTGCGGCGCGCCGCGCCGGCCCCTCTGCGCAGCGCACGGCAACAGCGGATTCGGTTAAGGCCAGGCTCCGGCCTTCACGCTTTTTCAACCATGAATGATGAAAATGCCTGCTATCCGGCCGGACCGTGTTTCCCGCCGCTAGCGTGGGGTTTGGGTAGATGCGTGAGTTGCCGCAAAGTCTGACGCCGCCGCATAATGGCGACGCAATCGAAACCGAAATTCAGCTTTCCCGCCGCGCGGTGCTGTCCGGCGCCAGCGCGCTGGCGCTGCTCGGCGTCGCCGGCTGCAGCCAGACGCTCGATCTGCCGGCGCTCCAACTCGATGGTGTTACCACCGGCTCGGTTCCTATCCGCCCCAGCATCAGCGTCGACAGGAATATCACCAGCCCCGACGTGATGTACGCCTCGCTTACCGATGGCGGCTTCACCGTGCCGGAAGTGCCCTACCATAAGATCAAGCCGAAGTTCCGCCGCCAGATCGTCGTCGATGAGACCGGCGAACAGCCCGGCACCATCGTCGTCCACCTGCAGGAACGGCTACTCTATCTGGTGCAGCCCGGCGGCGATGCAATCCGCTACGGCGTCGGCATCGGCAAGGACGGTTTCCGCTGGTCCGGCCGCGCCAACATCCAGTACGGCAAGGAATGGCCGGTCTGGACCCCGCCCCCCGAAATGATCGCCCGCAAGCCCGAACTGGTGAAATGGCAAGGCGGCCAGCCCGGCGGCATCACAAATCCGCTCGGCGCAAGAGCGCTCTACATCTATCAGGACGGCAAGGACACCGGCTATCGTATCCACGGTTCGCCGGAATGGTGGAGCATCGGCCAGGCCATGTCGTCGGGCTGCGTGCGCCTTATCAACCACGACATCATCGACCTCTACAGCCGCGTTTCGAAGAAAAATCCGGTCGTCGTCGTCTGATCCTCCGGCTGCTTGCGCTGCCGCTCGACTCTCCCGTTGCGTGATCCCACAAGACAGGCGAATGTTGCCTGCAGATTCACCGCCCGGGAGAAAAGAAATGTCAGGAACTTTTGTGATCGCGCAGGGCGGCGGCCCGACCGCCGTCATCAACCAGACGATGGTTGGCGCTGCGCTCGAGATCCGCAAGCGGCATCCCGGCGCGAAGGTTTTGGGCTCCATTCACGGCGTGCGCGGCATCCGCGACGGCAATTATGCCGATCTCTCGGCCATTCCCGAGGACCAACTGCGGCTGATTGCCAGCACGCCAAGTGCTGCCCTCGGATCGACCCGCGACAAGCCTGACGCAGCTTACTGCGAGGTCATCCTCAATGGCCTGAAGAAGGCCGGCGCCGACGCCTTCATCTATATCGGCGGCAACGACACTTCGGGCACGCAGCAGATCCTGACCGACGCCGCCGGCGGCAAGATGGCTTTCGTCCATGCGCCGAAAACGATCGACAACGATCTCGAGGAAAATGACCACACGCCGGGCTTCATTTCCGCGGCCGAGTTCGTCGCCGGCGCCTTTCTCTCCGTCGACCTCGATTTCCGCGCTCTGCCGGGCATCTATGTCGGCATCGTCATGGGCCGCCACGCCGGTTTCCTCACCGCAGCGGCTGCCGCGTGGCAGCTTGACCCGGACAGTGGCCCGCATCTCGTCTATGTGCCCGAGCGCCCATTCTCGGCCAGCCGCTTCATCGACGATGTGCGCGCCACGCTCGACCGTCACAAGCGCTGCATCGTCGCCGTGTCCGAAGGCGTCAGCACCGCCGACGGCAAGGCGCTGGTCGAAAGCCTGGTGCCGCCGGAAAAACTGGAGCGCGACGCGCATGGCAACGTCAAGCTGTCGGGCAGCGACCTGCCGGCTGCGCTTGAGCGCGCGCTGGCCGAAGGCCTGCCGGGCAAGCGGGCGCGTGTCGATGCGCTCGGCTACATGCCGCGCGGCTATGTCGGCGCCATCAACGCCGTGGACGCGCAGGAGGCCTACGATGCCGGCGTCTTTGCGGTCGAGGTTGCCGAACAGGGCGGCGGCTCGGTGGCGCTGCAACATGACGGCAAGAAAACCGTGCTGAAGAAGGTGCCGCTGAAGAACGTCGCCGGCAAGACGCGTCACATGCCGGATGATTTCATGCTGCCGGATGTCAATCAGCTGTCCGATGCGGGAATGGCCTATCTGAAGCGGCTGGTTCCGGAAAAATACAAGGTCGGGAAGCCTTTCGTCTGATGCCGGCTTTTGCTGATGGATGATGACTGGTTCAGCAAGAGCAGCATCGACATCCATACGACGATGCTGACCGAGCCTTTCGTGCATGATTTCGTACGCGCCAACATCTGGCATCTGCGCGGCCGCGATGTCGACCTGCTTGTCGACACCGGCATGGGCATTTGCCCGCTGGCGCCGGAGATCGACACGCCGGCGGGCAAGCCGCTGCTCGTCGTCGCCACGCACATCCATCTCGACCATGTCGGCTCGCTGCACGAATTCCCGCAGCGGGCTGGCCCGAGACACAGCGCCGCGCATTTCGACAGCATGGATGAAGCAGTCACCTACGCCTACATGTTCCACAATCTCGACGCCGCCGTCTCCAGGCTGCCGGCGCCGGGCTGGAAAGCGGCCGACTATAGAATTCCGCCGGCGCCGCTGACGCGGACGCTGGACGAAGGCGATGTGGTCGATCTTGGCAACCGGCAATTCCGCGTGCTGCATCTGCCGGGCCATTCTCCTGATTCCATCGCGCTGTTTGACGAGGCTGATGGCCTGTTCTTCGCCGGTGATGCCATCTACGACGCCATGCTCATCGACGACCTGCCTGATTCCGACCGAGCCGCCTATCGCCGCACGATGCAGCGGCTGCTCGACCTGCCGATCCGCATCGGCCATGGCGGCCATGGAGCGAGCTTCGACGGCATGCGGATGCGCGAGATCGCCACCGCCTATCTCAGGCGAACCGGCGGGATCTGACGCCGCTGACCAGCACCTTGGACGTCATTTGGCCGCGTATTGACCCAGCCGTCCCCGAAATTAAATCTTGGTAACATCGCCCGGAAACCCTAATTCAGGCCGGTGCGTGCCCTAGATGCAGAACTGTCGATCCGGTTGGCTGCCATGCCAGGCGAGACAGGCAATCCCAACCATCGACACGCCGAATGGCGGTCCCCGGAAACCGGAACATGCCACGGCGCCCGATCAATTTCTCGCCCGGAGCACGACCATGTCACCCCAAGATATCCTTCGCAGGCATCGCGTTGTCGCTTTGCTGGGTGCCGCGTTGATCGTCAGCCCCTTCGTTCAGCCTCTCGCCATCAAGGCGAACGACGCTCTTGCCGCTGCCACCGTGACCCCTCCCGTCACCAGCACGCCGGTTCCCAACGGCTCGTTCGCCCCAATCGTGGCCGCCGACAAACCGGCGGTGGTAACGATCACCACCGTCGTGAAATCGCAGTCGGACACGATGGGCGATGCCTCTCCCTTCAGCGACAACTCGCCGTTCGACGATTATTTCCGCCGATTCTTCGGCGACCAGGGGGTGCCTGTTCCCAAGACGCCCCCGGAGCACGCACCTCGCGCTGAAGCCATCGGTTCGGGCTTCATCGTCGCTGCGGACGGCACCATCGTCACCAACAATCACGTCGTCGACGGCGCCACGTCGATCAAGGTAACGCTCGACGACGGCACCGAACTTCCCGCCAGGCTGGTCAGCAACGACACCAAGAACGACCTCGCGGTGCTCAAGATCAAAGCCGACAAGCCATTGCCGACCGTAAAATGGGGCGATTCCGACAAGCTCCTGCCCGGCGACCAGGTGCTCGCCTTCGGCAACCCGTTCGGCATCGGCACCACTGTCACCGCTGGCATCGTCTCGGCGCGTGGCCGCGACCTGCACAGCGGACCGTTTGACGACTTCATTCAGATCGACGCGCCGATCAACCGCGGCAATTCCGGCGGTCCGCTGATGGATGTAAGCGGCAAGGTGGTCGGCATCAACACGGCGATCTTTTCCCCGAACGGCGGCAGCGTCGGTGTCGGCTTCGCCATTCCCGCGAACCAGGCTCAAAAGGTGGTCGCCAAGCTGATGAAGGGCGGCTCCATCCAGTACGGCTATCTCGGTGTCCAAATCCAGCCGGTTACGCCGGATGTTGCGGGCGCCATCGGGCTCGATCACCCCAGCGGTGCACTGGTTTCGCAGGTCAATGACGGATCGCCGGCCGCGAAAGCGGGGATCGAGGCTGGCGACGTCATCACCAGCTTCGCCGGCCGCGACATTAAGGATCCGAAGGATCTGTCGCGTGCCGTCGCCGACGTCTCGCCCGGCACCAGAGAACCGCTGAATGTCTGGCGCAACGGCAGGAATGTCGAAATTTCGGTCGAGGTCGGGAGCAATGCAGAGGATCAAAAGACCGGATCGATAACGGGCGACTCAAGCAACCCGTCGGCGGAGCAAGGCGTTCGTGAACCCACGATCGGCCTTGGCCTGATGGACATCACTCCTGACGTTCGCCAGGCAATGAATCTGCCGGCCAACCGGCAGGGTGCACTGGTCGAGAGCGTCAATCCGGACAAGGCGGCATCGGCCTCCGGCATCCAGCCGGGCGACATCATCGTCGCTGTCGATCGGGCTCCGGTGCGAAGCGCCAAGCAAGCAAACCAGGCGATCGCGCAGGCCGCGAAATCCGGCAAGAAGTCGGTGCTCCTGCTGGTGGGACGTGGCGACTCGCAAATCTTCGTTGCCGTGCCCTTCGCCAGCGGCTGAGGCTGCGCATTGCCGCGAGGCCGCGGCCAAGATTTCGGTTGCCCGCGGCGGCATCTTCGAGAACATTGGGCAGGTCGATCAGACCTGCCCCAATGGATTGTCTCGATGGTCACTCGCGGCTTCTTTTCCGGACGAAAGCCTCCCACGGACACTGATGCGCGGATCCCGCCCGGGCAGTATCTCGACCAGGGATTTCCAGTTCTGTCGGCCGGGCCGACGCCGCGCGTGCGCACCG
Organism: Mesorhizobium sp. M00.F.Ca.ET.216.01.1.1; assembly: GCF_004010325.2. Taxonomy (GTDB): domain Bacteria; phylum Pseudomonadota; class Alphaproteobacteria; order Rhizobiales; family Rhizobiaceae; genus Mesorhizobium. The sequence goes on along the minus strand of NZ_SADR02000009.1, from coordinate 192,197 downwards.
AAGACTGGTCGTTCACGCTCAAGCACGGACCGCGGCCGGTCAAGAAATGGGCCTGGGCCGAGTTCAACACGCTGCCTTTGACCAGGATGACGCGTGACATCCATTGCGTCACCGCATGGACCAAATTCGACACTGCCTGGCAAGGCGTGCTGGTCGACGATATTCTTGCCGATGCCGGCATCGAGCCGCCGACCGCCTTCACGCTTGCGCATTCGTTCGACGGCTACACCACCAATGTGCCGACCACGGATCTTACCGCCGGCAAGGCCATGGTGGCGCTGCTCTATGAAGGCAAGCCGATAACGCCCGACCATGGCGGGCCGGCGCGGCTGCTCGTTCCGCATCTCTATTTCTGGAAGTCGGCCAAATGGGTGAACGGGCTGCAGTTCACCGAACGCGACGAGCCGGGCTTCTGGGAATTGCGCGGCTACCACATCTATGGCGACCCGTGGCGCGAGCAGCGCTATACGGGCGATCCATGAGGGACGGGCCGGCGGCGCAATCACCCTGGCAGACGGCCAGGATCACCCGCATCGAAAAGCGCACGCCGCGCGTCACCAGTTTCTTTTTCCAGACGTCGCGGCCCTTCGCCTATCGGGCCGGGCAGCATGTCGATGTCAGGCTGACGGCGCCGGACGGTTACCAGGCACGCCGCTCCTATTCCATCGCTTCCGCACCGGAAACCGGCGGGACAATCGAGTTGGCGATCGAAAAGCTCGAGGATGGCGAGGTCTCGCCCTTCTTTCACGAGGTTGCTGCGGTCGGCGACGAGGTCGAACTGCGCGGGCCGCTCGGCGGCCACTTCGTCTGGTCCGACAGTGACGGCGGACCGCTGCTGCTGGTCGGCGGCGGCTCGGGCGTGGTGCCGCTGATGGCGATGGTGCGCCACCGCGCGCTACGCAAATCGGCGGTGCCGGTCGCGCTGGTATTTTCCGCGCGGGTCTGGGACGAGGTGATCTTTCGCAACGAGCTGCTCGGCCTCGACGACCGTCGAGATGGCTTCGATCTGGTGCTGACGCTGACGCGCGAGGCCGCCCGGCGTCCGGCGGACTATTCGCGGCGGATCGACGCCGCCATGATCGTGCAATCCATGGCGCGGCTGCCAGAACCGCCGAAGCTCGCCTTTGTCTGCGGCTCGAATACCTTCGTGTCGGCTGCTGCCCAGGCCCTGATCGATGCCGACGTTCCGCCAGGTCTGATCCGTACCGAGCGCTACGGCGTCTGAGCGCTGGACGGCGTCGTCGCCGTCTCAGGCCTCGATTTCGAGCGCCGACAATGGCTTTGAGCAGCAGGCGAGGATGAAGCCGTCGTCGATCTCGTGATCGAGGATGCCGCCATTGTGGCTCATCTCGACGTTGCCCGAGACCTTCTTTACCTTACAGGTTCCGCATAGGCCGAACTCGCAGGCCGCCGGGATCCTGACGCCCGAGGCGCGCGCCGTCTGCAGCACGGTCTGGCCGGCAACGCATTCGGCATCGACATCTGAAAGCGAAAAGCGGACCGGCGTAGCGGTGTCGGCAGGCATTTCGATCCTGCCATCTGCCAGCGATGCGAACGGCGCCGGAATTTCCTCCACCGCCGGCGCGGCAAAGCTTTCCTGGTGGTAGTTGGCCATGTCGAAGCCTGAGGCTTCGAGCATCTGCCGCACCGCGCGCATGAATGGGTCGGGACCGCAGCAGAAGATTTCACGCTCGCGGAAGTCGGGCGCCAGCAGCGGCAGCCGGATTGCATCGATCCGGCCCATATGGCCGAACCAGCCCTCGCGGCTTGAGCGCTCCTCGATCATGAAGCCAAGCGACAGGCCCGGCATGCGGCTGCCGAGCAGTTCGAGTTCCTTGCGGAAGATGATCTCCTCGGGTCGCCGCGCGCAATTGACGAAGCCGACATCGGTCCACGGCGCGCAGTCGTTCAGCCAGCGCAGCATCGACATCATCGGCGTCACGCCGGAACCGGCCGAAATGAACAGGTATTTGGCCGCCGGATGGCTGTGCAGCGAAAAGTCACCCGCCGGCCCATAGGCCTTCACATGAACGCCGGGCTTCAAATTGTCGAACATCCAGCGCGTGCCGACGCTGCCGGCCTGCGCCTTGACAGTCACCGCGATCGAGAACGGCCGCGACGGCGAGGACGACAGCGTATAAGTCCGCATCAGCGGGCCGTCGGCGGTCGGCAGCTCCAGCGTCACGAACTGCCCCGGCTTGTAACGGAACCAAGTCTGGTTGTCGGAGCGGAAGGTGAAGGTCGTCACCTCCGGCGCCTCATCGCTGACGCTGATCACCTCCAGCACTTGCAGCCTGTCGTTCCAGGGTGCCATCTCATCAAGGTGGCGGTAGAGGCCAAGGTCCGTCATCGCATTCATTCCTATCCCCTCAGGCGACGCTGCGCAGCGCCGGCCGGCCACCCTCGGCAAGGCGCGGTTCGATGAAGGACGCATACCATTCGACGAACTGGATCACGCCGCCCTCATGCAGCTCCGAGTAGGGGCCCGGCTCATAGGCCGGCGACAGGATGCCGAAGGCGTTCTCCTCGACGATGCGGCGGTCCTGGTCGTTGGTCTCGGTCCAGACGTGGGTGAGTTCGGCCAGATCGTAGTCGAGGCCTTCGATCGCATCCTTGTGGACGAGCCATTTGGTCGTCACGGCCGTTTCCGTGGCGCTGATTGGCAGCACGCGGAAGGTGACGGCATGATCGCCGAGGATGTGGTTCCAGGTCGTCGGGTAATGATAGAGCAGCAGCGAGCCGATGCGGTCGGTGGAAACGCTGTCGGAAAGGTTCTTCTTCACGGCGCGCTTGCCGGTCATCGTATAGCTGACGGCATCGCGCAGCAGCGGCGCGCGCGTGGCGCGATATTGCCCCGCGGGATCGATGCGGAACTTGCTCGGCAAGCCCACCGCCTCGCATTTGGCCCAGTGTGCGAGCATGTCAGGATCGCTGTCGGCGCCCTGCACGCCGGTCACGGTCGGTGCCTCCGGGAACGTCTTGCAGAGTTCCGGATGGTTGCCGGCGCAATGATAGCACTCGCGGTTGTTCTCCCAGACGAGCTTCCAGTTGCCCTTCTCGACGATGGTCGATTCGAAGGCGACCTTTGCCTCGCGTAGCCGGTGCGGCAGGAGGTAAGGCTCGATCATCGCGCGCATCGGCGCGAAATCCGCAGGCTCCTTGGCCAGGCAGACGAAGATGTAGCCGCCGGCGCTTTCGCACGCGACCGGCTTCAGGCTGAACTGGCCCTTGTCGAAACCGTCCGCCATCTGCCTGGCGAACAACAGCCGGCCGTCCAGTTCGTAGGTCCACTGGTGATAAGGGCAGACCAGCTTCGCAGCCGTGCCCTTGTCAGCGTTGCAGACGCGGCTGCCGCGATGACGGCAGGAATTGTGGAAGGCGTTGATCTTGCCTTGCTGGTCGCGGACCAGCACGATCGGATAGTCGCCGACCTGCGCGGTGATAAAGCTGCCCGGCTTCGGCAATTCGCAATCATGGCCGATGAACAGCCAGTCGCGATACCAGATCAGCTCCATGTCGAGCTTGAAGTAGTCGGGATCGGTATAGAAGGGCTGCTCGAGCGAATAGCCTTCCCTGCGGCTGTGCAAGAGCCCCAGCATGTCGTTGCGCGCATCCATGTCCTGTCCTCGCGTTTGTCGCATCGGCCCGAAATCGAAAATCGGTCTCGGAAAACGCGATGCGCAGGTTCAAGTTCTTGGAGCGTACTTTGTGCGCCCAAGTGGACGCACGTCGCTCCAAGGACTGAACTGGTGGTGAAGAGAGGAAGGATCGGCCGCAAGCCGGCGGCAGGGCCGGCCATGCACTATCCACCTCTGACCGCCCACCGCGATCAGTCGAGTCTAGAGATCTCGGGCTGGTTTCCGGGCTCTGGAGTGTCCTGCGGACGGTCGCGACACCTTCCCAGGCTTTTGGCCCAGTGGTCTCCCGTTGCGACTTGAACTCCACCACCGTTGCGGGGGCAGCGCCGGGTTCTGACCGGCTTCCCAATTCTCCGCTTCGTCGTCACCAAGCGGCACCTGAGATGGCGTGATCTAATCACGACGGCCGGCTGGCTGTCGGCATGAAAGCGACATCGTATCCATGCGGCGCGACACGGCTGCGAAACCGGTCAGTCAGTGATTGCACGGGGCGACGTACGGCCTCACGGAGGCCGTTGCCTGTCGAAAACGGGCAGAAATTTGGCCCGTCGCTTGACGCCGAAATGGTTAACGAATTCGACAACAGGCCCGATGGCTTTTCAAGGGGTCTCTAAAAATCGAACCGAACGGTTCGTTTCTGTTGACGGTGCGTGCAGGACTCTGTGAACGCTGGCCTGAGAATCCACCCGATAAGCGAGTGGCGCATATAAGCTAAGTATCTGATAATAAAGCATAAATTCGTTGTAATGGAAGCCTCTGGCACAATTTCAAGGTGTAGATTCTTGGTCCACACGGAACAACTTCGTGATTGGAAACTAGCGGATGGCTTTCCCACATCGGGGCTGTCCGAACGACGCGAATTCCTTCCAAGACACGCCGCTAGACGGACGGAAAACTAAGATACTGGAGTACCAAAAATGAAAAAGATTGTTCTTACTGCCGCCGCCGTTTTGGCCATAACCGGCAGCGCCTTTGCCGCTGGCAGCGACCACTACGGTTCCAATGGCGCCAATCAGCCTGCCGTCGCGGTCGACAGCTCGTACACGGCTTCAATCCAGGAGCCGGTTCACGCTGACAAGCAGCCCATCGTCCAGGGCAGCGACCGCAACCTTTTCGGCAACAGATAACAGCCGATCCCAAATAGCAGAGCGGCGGGCAAGTCCGCCGCTCGGGGATCTGAAAATTCAGGAGTATTAAAATGAAAAAGATTGTTCTTGCCGCCGCGGCCGTTTTGGCCATCTCCGGCAGTGCTTTTGCCGGTAGCGACAACTACGGCTCTAACGGCGCCAACCAGCCGGCCGCCGCGGTCGACAGCTCGTACACCGCTTCCACTGAGAAGTCGGCTCCGGCTGACAACCAGCCCATCGTCCAGGGTAGCGACCGCAACCTCTTCGGCAGCAACTAACAGCCGATCCCAACAGCAGCGGCGGGCCGCAAGCCCGCCGCGCTGATGGAACACGAAATCCAGGAGTACTGAAAATGAAGAAGATCGTTCTTACCGCGACCGCACTTTTGATTGCCGCTGGCAGCGCCTATGCCCGCAACGACAACGTTGGCGGCACCGACATCAACAAGCAGGCGACCGCCAACGTCGACACCACGCAGACATCCTCGGTGCGCGATACCAGCTCGCCGGTCTACAAGCTGCTCAATTCGGCGCGTGACGTACCGAAGTCTGCCCCGCAGGGCGCCGACCGGAACCTCTTCGGCAACAACTAACGGCTGAATGAAGTTGATCCCAAAACAAGAGCGGCGGGCTAGGCCCGCCGCTCTTGTTTTTTGCATATCGATACAGCCAATCCAGCAGTTCGACTCGTCAGGCCGCCTTTGCTTCCGCCGGATGCAGCGTGAACGAATGCCCTTCCGCATCGAAGATGTGAAGGTCCCCGGCATCCGCGGTAAGCCGCAACGTTGCGCCGCGCTTGACCTCGACATTGCCCGGCAGCTTCGTCACCAGCGGCAGGTCGGCACGGCCGATGTCGACATAGACCAGCTGGACCTCGCCGAGCTGCTCGATATAGTCCACCGTTCCCTCGAAAAGATAATCCGCGCCGGTGGCGATCGTCAGATCCTCCGGCCGCACGCCGAAGCTCACCGAAGCGCCTTTCGCTGATGCCGGCGTGGCGATCGGCACCGTCGCCTTGCGGCCGCCGACATGGCTGACGACGGTCGGATTGCCTGACTTGTCGATCGTCGCCGGCAGTATGTTCATGGCCGGCGAGCCGATGAACTGGGCGACGAACAGATTGCCGGGTTTCTTGTAGAGCTCCATCGGTGTGCCGACCTGTTCGATATGGCCGTCCTTGAGCACCACGATGCGGTCGGCCAGCGTCATCGCCTCGACCTGGTCGTGGGTGACGTAGATCATCGTTGTGTCCGGCATCGATTCCTTGAGCTTGGCGATCTCGATGCGCGTGGCGACGCGCAGTGCCGCGTCAAGGTTCGACAGCGGCTCGTCGAACAGGAAGACCTTCGGGTTGCGCACGATGGCGCGACCGATGGCGACGCGCTGGCGCTGGCCGCCCGACATCGCTTTGGGCAGGCGGTCGAGATATTTGGTCAGCTGCAGGATTTCCGCCGCCTGGCGCACCCGCTTGTCGATCTCGGCCTTGCTTTCCTTGCCGATCTTCATCGAGAACGCCATGTTGTCGTAGACGGTCATGTGCGGATAGAGCGCATAGGACTGGAACACCATGGCGATGCCGCGCTTCGACGGCGGCACGTCGTTGACTACCTCGCCGTCGATCTTGAGTTCGCCGGAGGTGATTTCCTCCAGCCCGGCGATGCACCGCAGCAGGGTTGACTTGCCGCAACCCGAAGGGCCGACGAAGACGATGAACTCGCCCGACTTTATGTCGAGATCAATGCCGTACAGGATGTTCAGAGTGCCGTATGATTTCTTCACCTGCCTTAGCGTGACATCGGCCATGGGTTCCCTCCAGTGATTCTTTCTGACTAGCAAATTCAGTCGATACGCCCGAACCAGGCGCCGTAGCCGCCGAGGCGGATAGTGCCGGCGCTAGCTTGTCCTGAAAACCCGTGTCCCGGCAAGGGCTGAAGCGAACGTCCGCCGAGATCGACTTCGGCGGGCCTGGCTCCGAGATTGAAGACGCAGACGATCTGCTCGTTGCCCTCGCGACGTATGAAGGCGACAGTGTCGCCCTTGCTTTCGATGAAGTCGATATCGCCCTTGGCCAGCGCCGGATGCAGGCGGCGGATGGCGAGAAAGCGCCGATAGTGCTCGAGCAGCGAGTTGTCGTCGCCCTGCTGCAAATTGACCGCTTGCGAAAGGTGCTTGCCGGGCACCGGCAGCCACGGCTTTGCCGTCGAGAAGCCGCCGTTGCTGGCTGTGGCGTCCCACACCATCGGTGTGCGGCAGCCGTCGCGGCCCTTGAATTCCGGCCAGAAGCGGATGCCATAGGGGTCCTGCAGGTCTTCGAATTGCAGCTCGGCCTCGCCGAGGCCGAGCTCCTCGCCCTGATAGATGCAGACCGAGCCGCGCAACGACATCAGCAGTGCCGAAATGACCTTCAGGTAGCCGAGCTGGTCGGGCTCGTCGGCCGCCCAGCGCGACGCCGTGCGCATCACGTCGTGGTTGGAGAAGGCCCAGCACGACCAGCCGTCGCTGGCGACTTTGCCAAAAGCTTCCAGCACCGAGCGCACCTTTGCCGCGCTGATCTTCTCTGGCGCCAGAAAATCGAACGAATAGCACATGTGCACCCGCTTGCCGCCGCTGGTGTAGGCCGCCACCACTTCCAGCCCGCGCTGCGAATCGCCAACTTCGCCGACAGCGGCTGTCGCCGGATATTCGTCGAGCAAAGCGCGGAAGCGTTCAAGGAAACCGAGGTTTTCCGGGCGGCTCTTGTCGTAGAGATGGTCCTGGTAATTGTAAGGGTTGACGGCGGGCGCCGTCTGGTCGTTGCGCTGCTCCGGCGGCAGCGGCGGGTTGTCCTCCAGGCCCTGGCTGTGGAAGTAGAAATTGATGGTGTCGAGGCGGAAGCCGTCGACGCCGCGCTCCAGCCAGAAGCGGGTGACGTCGAGCAGTGCGTCCTGGACCGCGCGGCTGTGAAAGTTGAGATCGGGCTGCTCGGCCAGGAAATTATGCATATAATATTGCTGGCGGCTGGTGTCCCACTGCCAGGCCGAGCCGCCGAAGATCGACAGCCAGTTGTTGGGCGGCGTGCCGTCGGGCCTGGCGTCGGCCCAGACATACCAGTCGGCCTTCGGATTGGTGCGGTTCGAGCGGCTTTCCTTGAACCACGGGTGACTGTCGGCGGTATGCGACAGCACCTCGTCGATCATCACCTTGAGGCCCAGCCTGTGCGCCTCGGCGGTCAGGACGTCGAAGTCGGCCAGCGTGCCGAACATCGGATCGACATCGCAATAGTCGGTGACGTCGTAGCCGAAATCTTTCATCGGCGACTTGAAGAACGGCGAGATCCAGATTGCATCGACGCCGAGTGAGGCGATGTAGGGCAGTCTGCGGATAATGCCCTTGAGGTCGCCGATGCCGTCTCCGTTCGAATCCTGGTAGCTGCGCGGATAGATCTGATAGATCACAGCGCCTCGCCACCAGTCGCGATCGACGGCGAGATCGGGCTTCGGAGTAGCCTTTAAAGCGGATTGCATGATCTCAACCTCCTTTCACCGAGCCGGCAAGCAGCCCGCGGACGAAATAGCGCTGCAGCGAGAAGAACACGATCAGCGGCACGATGATGGTCACGAAGGCCGATGTCGTCAGGATCTCCCAGTCGCCGCCGCGCGAGCCGAGCAGCGCATTGAGCTTGGCGGTCAGCACGATCTGGTCGCCCTCGGTACCGAGGAAAACCATCGCCACCAAGAGATCGTTCCACACCCACAGGAACTGGAAGATGGCAAACGAGGCCAGGACCGGGAACGACAGCGGCAGCACGATCTTGACGAAGATCTCGAAATCGCTGGCGCCGTCGATGCGCGCCGATTCCATAATTTCACGCGGCAGGCCGGCAATATAGCTTCTCAAGAGGTAGATGGCGAAGGGCAAGCCGAAACCGGTATGCGCCAGCCAGATGCCGAGATAGGTCTTCGACGGCACGCCGAAGAAGCTGCCGACACCGTTGTAGAGCTTCAATAGAGGGATCAGCGACATCTGCAGCGGCACGACCAGCAGGCCGATGATGACCGCGATCAGCAGCGCCCGGCCAGGAAAGCGCATCCAGGCCAGTGCATAGGCGGCGAACGCCGCGATCAGGATCGGGATTACGGTGGACGGAATGGTGACGGTCAGCGAGTTCATGAAGGAGCGGCCGATGCCTTCGGAAAACAGCACCGTGTCATAATTGTCGGTGGTGAATTTCGGTGGCGCCGATGAGGCATAGTAGACGCGCTGGCCACGCTCGCCCTCGAAAGCCTTAGGCGACTGCATGATGAAGCTGCCGTCGGCATTGAGCTGCAAGGTCACGCCGTCGCCAAGATCGGCTGTCGTGCCGGCGGCATACTGCGTCGGTGCTGCCGACTTGACGCCGAAGGCGCTGATGTCGCGGGCAGCACCATCTGCGAAGATATTGCCTTGAATGACGAATTTGCCATCCTTCTCGACCTGCGCCGAGGCGGCCGGCAGCCGGCCGGCTTCCGTCTGGCTCGAACTGGCGAACGAGTTCCACCAGCCCGAGGCGATGATCTGATCCTTGTCGCGCAGCGACGAGGCCAGAATGCCGAGCGTCGGGATGGTCCAGATCGCAACGAAGATCAGTACGGCAATGTGGACGCCGAAGCGGCCGGCAAAGGACTTTCCGGTCGATGCGGCCATCTCAATGTCCTCCGGTCTCTTTGTTCGCCTGGCGGATGTTCCAGACCATGATCGGAATGACCGCGATCATGATGATGATGGCGATGGTAGCGCCGCGGCCGAAATCGCCGCCGCCGCGGAACATCCAGTCGAACATCAGATTGGCCAGCACCTGGCTGTTCCATTGGCCGTTGGTCATGGTCAGCACGATATCGAAGACCTTCAGCACCAGGATGGTGATGGTGGTCCAGACGACGGCGATGGTGCCCCAGATCTGCGGCACCATGATCTTCCAGAAGATCTGGAACGGGTTGGCACCGTCGATGACCGCGGCCTCCAGCGTTTCTTCCGGGATGCCTCGCAGGGCGGAAGACAGGATGACCATGGCAAAGCCGGTCTGGATCCAGATCAGGATGACCATCAGGAAGAAATTGTTCCAGAACGGCAGCGATATCCAGACCTGCGGCTGGCCGCCGAAATACTGGATGATGGCGTTGAGCAGGCCGATCTGCGTCTGGCCCTCGCCGCGATATTCGTAGATGAATTTCCAGATGACGCTGGCGCCGACGAAGGATATGGCCAGCGGCAGGAAGATCAGGCTCTTGGCAATCGTGCCCCACCAGATCTTGTCGGTGAGAACGGCGATGATCAGCCCGAGGAAGGTGCAGGCGGCCGGCACCACCGCCAGCCAGACGATGTTGTTGAGGATCGAGTTGCGGAACTCGCGGTCGCCGAACGCCCATTGATAGTTGGCGAGGCCGACGAAATTGGCGCCGCCGCGGTCGAGGAACGATAGCCTCAGCGTCTCGACGACCGGGTATATCAGATAGATGGTGAGGATGATCATGGCCGGGCCGACGAACAGCCACGGCCGGATCAGCCCCTGCCGGCGCAGATTGTCGATCGCCGCAGCGCCTTTGACGCCGCGCGAGGGAAAGATCGTATCAAGTGCTTTGTTGGCGCCCCAGAAATAGGCGACGCAGCCGCCGACGCCGACGATGATGACGAATATGGCCGAGAAAATCTGAGCCGCCATGGGTTCCTCCCCTGCGCATGATCCGCCGATCGAGAATGGCTTTGGCGACGGGATCGTGCGCCGATTCAACTATTGAGAGCCATCGAACGCAAACGGTTTCCACCCTTGCCGATCGCGCTTCATGCCGGAACGTCTATGCGCCGATAATGAACGGCTCGGCGCGGGCCGCCGGTCGCGATCCGGGCCTCGAGGGCCCGGATCAGATCAGATTGGGAAGTCCGAACGTGCAAGCCGGTCCGCTTACTTGATCGCGTCCCAGCTCTTCTGGATGTCAGTGGCGACATCCTGGGCCGACTTACCGCCGACCAGGTCGATCATGCCGGTCCAGAAGGAGCCGGCGCCGATCTTGCCCGGCATCAGGTCGGAACCGTCGAAGCGGAAGGTCGAGGCGTTGGCAAGGATTTCGCCCTGCTTCTTCAGCGCGTCGCTGGCATAGGCATCCTTGTTGACCGACTTCAGCGGCGTCACGAAGCCGCCCTGGGCCATCCAGATCTCATGGGCCAGCGGCAGCTTCAGGAAATCGATGAAGGCGCGCGCGGCTTTGGAGTCCTTGGTGATCATGGCCAGCGTGCCGGCACCGAGCACTGGGGTGCCGAGGTCAGGCTTGGAGGCATAAGGCGGGTAGTAGAAGAAATCGGCGTCCTCACCGAGCTTCGTGCCTTCCGGGAAGAAGGTCGGGATGAACGACGCCTGATGATGCAGGTAGCACTTCGGCGGCACCGAGAAGAGGCCTTTCGGGCTGTCGCGGAAGTCGGTCGCCGCAACCGCCTTGGCGCCGCCGTCGACCATCTTGTCTTCGGTGGCGATCTTGCCGAAAATGTCGATGGCGTTGACCACCGCGGGATCGTTGAACGGGATCTCGTTCTTCACCCACTTGTCGTAGGTCTCGGGCGTCTGGGTGCGCAGCATGATGTCTTCGACCCAGTCGGTCGCCGGCCAGCCGGTGGCGCCGCCGGAGCCGAGCCCGATGCACCATGGCGTGCCGCCGTCGGCAATGATCTTCTTTTCGAGCTCGGCGAGCTCTTCCTGCGTCTTCGGCACCTTATAGCCGGCTTCCTCGAAATTGTCCGGCGAGTACCAGACCAGCGATTTCACGTCGGCCTTGTAGGGGAAGGCGAAGAAGCCGGGCTTGCCGTCCTTGTCCTTGAAGGTACCGAGATCGACCCAGGATTGGCCGGCGCCGTAATTGTCCTTGACCCAATTGGCGGTGTCGTCGCCAAGCGGCGTCAGCAAGCCCTTGGATGCCAGGTCCTGGATCAGGCCTGGCTGCGGCAGCACGGCGATGTTGGGCGGGCTGCCGGCCTGCGTGTCGATGACGATCTGCTGCTCGTAATTTTCGGAAGAGGAGTATTTGATCTCGGCGCCGGTGGCTTCCTGGAAATACTCGAGAACGGTGCGCACAAGACCTTCGTCCTCGCCGCGCCACGGGCCGAAGATGGTCAGCGTCTCGCCCTTGAGATCGACCTTCTTGAGATCTTCGTAGTTCGCCCAGTTGAAGCGGGGGTCTTCGCCCGGCTTGAACTTCAATTCGGCTTGCGCCGGCAGGCTCAAGGCGAGCGCGGCAAACGCGGCGCCAAGCAGAAGCATTTTCTTCATCGGTATTCCTCCCAGTGGTCACATACACCCGGACGAAACCTCCATTCCGTCCGCCGACGCCGCAGGACTGTGACTCAGTCAGAAAGGAACCGCAACCTTTCGAAGAGTCTTCCAAAGCGCTTTGGCCTTCTTGATCTCGCCATTGAATCGGCTGGGAGTCAAGAGGGTGCCAGGTTAATCGATTTAATTCTTGCGCCTTAAGTGTCCCTAAAGTGCGCTGCAGCACGCTTTTTTGGCGCTGCAGCAGCAAATTTGCTTCAAACCGGCTGTAAACGGTGCTTATGGTCTGCGCGTTCGGCGGCTCGCTCGTGGCGGTAGAGTCGACTGGAGAATTAAAGCGCTTTGGGGCTTGGGAGGCCTCCGGTGAACCTCAAACAGCTCTCGCACATGCTAGCGCTTTCGCAGACCACGGTCAGCCGCGCGCTGAACGGCTACCCGGAGGTCAACGAGGAAACGCGGCGCCGCGTGATGGATGCCGCCAAGCGCCACGGCTACCGCCCCAATCCGAGCGCGCGCCGGCTGGCGACCGGCAAGACCGGCATGATCGGCTATGTCTTGCCGACCGGCAGCGCCGTCGACATCGACCCGCATTTCGTCGAATTCCTCTCCGGCCTCGGCGATTACGCCCGTTCGCACGAGCTCGACCTGGTGCTGTCACCAGCCGACGCCGACGACCAGGAGACAACTTACCGGCGTATCGTCGCCAACCGGCAGGTCGACGCCGTCTACATCTCCTCGCCGAGGCCGGCCGACCGGCGGGTGGCGCTGGTCAACACGCTCGGCATCCCCTTCATCGTCCATGGCCGCAGCGAAGGCTGCGATTTCGACTATCCCTTTCTCGACATCGACAATGAGGGCGCCTTCCATGAGGCGGCGCGGCTGTTCGTCCAGCTTGGTCACCGGCGGCTGGCGCTGATCAACGGCGATAACCGCGAGACCTTCGCCATCCACCGCGAGCGCGGCGTGCGCCGGGCACTGGCGGCGAGCGGGCTGCTGCTTGCCGAGAGCCATGTCTGCTCCATCACCATGACCGAGGAGAACGGCTACCGTGCCGCCAGGCGCTTGCTCGAGCAGAGCGATGCGCCGACGGCGATCATCTGCTCCAGCCTGATCATGGCGCTGGGCGTCGTGCGCGCGGTGCGCGATCTCGGCCTGACCGTCCCGGGTGATCTGTCCTTGATCGCCCATGACGACGTTTTCCCCTGGCTGAAACCGGAGAATTTCTCCGTGCCTTTGTCGACGACGCGTTCGTCGATCCGCTTGGCCGGGGCGCGCATCGCCGAACGGCTGGCGGCGCGGATTTCCGGGCTGGAGGAGGGCGCCCGCGGCGAAGTCTGGCCGGTCGATCTGGTGGTCAGGAGCTCGGTCGCCGGCGCACCAGCCTAGGGTCAAAACCATCTTCTCTGGGCGACCGAGTTCGACCCATCTCGGTCGTATAGGATGTCATAAACACCGCCGAAATACGACCTACGTCCAAAAACCTCAATCCGACTACTTCCGGCTGGCATCCAGACAGCCCGCTTCTGCACTCAGCTCCACCGACAGGAAACCTTTTGCACGAGTTGACCGTTGTGGCTACAAGACGGAGGAAAAGGTTGAATGGCATCCGTCCGATACATCGTTGCGGACGTCAACGAGGCGGTCGCGTTCTATCGAGACAATCTCGATTTCAAGATCGACAAGCACAATCCGGGCAAGTTCGCCGCGCTGCTGCGCGACGACTTGACGCTGTATCTCAGCGCCCCAGGTGCGGGGAGCGGTGGTCAGGCGGGCGGCGATCCGAAGCCGGGCGGGTGGAACCGATTTATGATCGTTACGAACGAGATCGATATCCTCATTGAGCGGTTGCGCCGGGCTGATGCAAGATTCCGCGGCGAAATCAGCGACGGCGGTGCCGGCCGCGCCATCTTGCTCGAAGATCCATCGGGCAACGTCATCGAGCTATTCGAGTTCAAGAAGGACTGAGCCTGACGCAAAGCTGATGGCGGGGGCTGTTGGTTTTGATACCTGCTCATGGTCATGTCGCGTTCCGCCATCCGACGGCAGATTTCTGCCGTCTTTGACCAAAAGCGGACGGGCCGGAATCCGAAACCCATCACAATCTCGGCCATTTGCGACAACCAGTTGATTGAGCTTCGACCCTGATACGTGTCGCCTAAAAGTACGCAGCGCCTTTGGGAAGATGACATATATAAGGCAGAAACTTCAGGCACGAGACTTAGTCTTTCGCCGTCTCGGCCGCCTTGATGTCCAGCAGGCCATAGCCGAAATCATCGTCTCGCCCGGTGGGGCCGAGATCCTTGGCGGTGGCGGCCAGCGCCTTCTCGATCCCTTCCGCGGAGCGTTCGGGCGAGACGTGGAAGAGATTGGCCACGGCGCCAGTGACGATCGCCGCGGCAAACGAAGTGCCGGTGACCACATCCGAGCCGGCGCCGCTCGGCGCCACCATCTCGACGCCGGGAGCCGAGATAAAGACGTAAGCGCCGCGGTTGGCCTGCGGCATCAGCGCGTCCTTCGCATCGGTGGCGGTCACCGCGATGACGCCGTCGAAGGCGGCCGGGTAACCATAGGGCGCTTTCGGCCCGTTGTTGCCGGCGGCGGCGACCAGCGCGATGCCGAGCGCCCTTGCATTGCGGCAGGCGATGCCGAGCAGGTCGTTCTTCGGGCCGACGAAGCTCATATTGATGATGCGCACATCCTGCTCCGCTGCCCAGTCAAGCGCCGAAAGGATGACATCCATGGTCGACTTGCCGCCCTCGAAGGCGCGGGCGTGGTAGATTTTGGCGCCCGGCGCCATACCCTTGAGCGCTCCGACGCCGGCGATCAGGCCGTCGACCGAGGTGCCGTGGTCGCGCGCCTCGACCGGCACGTCCGGCATGGCGTCGAACTGGGCCGCGATGACGCCGGACAGCGCCGGGTTGGTGTCGTCGATGCCGGTGTCGATGACGGCGACGCGGACATTCTCGCCGCTGGCCGCCTTCTCATCGAGCGCGATGCGGTCGAAGGCATAGTTGACGATGGTGGCTGCCTGCTGCAGCGAATAGACATGGTTGGGCTCGCGCCGCCTGGTGCGGCCGTCGGCGGCAAGCTGCGCCAGCACGACGCTGACCGGGCGGCCATCGGGAATGCCGAAGCGCACCAGCCTCGTGCCGAGCAGTCGTGACTGGCGTTCCGAGCGCACCTCCAGCCCGAAAGCGGCTGCGATCTGCTGGACGGTGCCGGCATCGCCGTCGACCGTCACCAGCACCTCGTCGGCTACGAAATCGCCGATCACGGCGCGCGGCGGCACGGTCGCCACACGATCGGTGGGTGAAACGATCGGACCACCCGGCGCAGCTGCTGGTATCACCGGCGTATTGGCGGGTGGAGTCGGCGGTGGCAGTGCGCCGCTGGCCGGATCGCGGCGCGGATCGGGTATCGGCAGCGGTGCCTGGCCGCCTTCAACCGGATTGGGGAACAGGTCGACGATCAGCGCGGGAAGAAAGACAGCGCCTGTCGTCGCCGGGCCTGTGCCAGGCTCTTCGACGCCATCGTCCTTGGCGCAGTCGGCGCTGGCTGCATTTGTCCGGTCGAGGCAGTCGATCTTCGTCTGCGGGTTCGGATCATTGGTCTGCGCCAAGGCAGGCGCGGCGGTGATTGTCGCCGCCGCCACAACGACTGTCGCAAATCGAATGACCGCCTCAGCCGCCATCAACCGGTTTCCTTCCCTCGATCACGGCGTCCGCGAAAGGCTGGGCGGCAATAAGACCGAGCAGCTTTTCATAGTCGGCGGCGGTCTTGGCCGGGACAGCAAGGCGAAAGACGCCGTCGACGGTCGGCCCGCCGGCGATCTTCAGCTGGTTTTGACCGAGAAAGGCGGCAATATCGGACATCCTGGCATCCGGCTTGAACTTGACCAGCGCGAAAGGCATTTTCGCCAGATCGTCCTCCTGGCCGGCAATCTCGAAATCGCTACCCTTGCCGCTGGGCTGCATAAACGACTGCACGACGACCAGAGCCAGTAGCGCCGCGGCGGCTGCCCAGGCGACACCAACCGGCACCGCCGTGAAGCGGTTCCAGGCTTGCCTTAGCCAGGACGATGCCGCCGGCGCGGGTGCCGGACCGGCCTCGGCGTCGAGCGCCCTGGCGAAGCGACTGAGCGCGTCGGCCGGCGGCCGGATCGCTTCGTTGGCGGCAGCGGTGCTGGAGAATTCGGCCTCGGCCTCGCCGAGTGCGGCAAGCGCCGCTGGATCGGTCGCCAGCCATTCCTCCACGGCTTCCAGGTCCGAGCCTTCCAGCGAGCCGTTCAGGTAGAACGGCAGCAGTGTTTCCATCTCGTCGCGGCGCGACATCTTTTCAGCAGCGCTCATGGCCACCCCCTGTCGTAACCGGCGGCCTTGAGGGCCTCGCCGAGTTTCTTGCGGGCGTAGAACATCCTGGTCTTGACCGTGGCGACGGGAATGCCGAGCACCTCGCCGATCTCGGTCACCGATTGTTGGTGGTAATAGGCAAGGTCGATCACCGTGCGGTGTTCCTCCGGCAAGGCATCGACGAAGCGCCGCAGGGCGGCACCCTTGTCCTCCTTCATGATGACGACTTCCGGCGTGTCGGCGCCGTCGACAATCTGGGCCGCGTCATCGTCGTCGATCCATTCTTCCTTTCTCTTGCGCAGCACCGACAGTGCCTTGAAACGGGCAATGCCGAGCAGCCATGTAGAGACTTCCGAGCGTCCTTCGAAGCCTGGCGCCTGACGCCAGAGTTCGAGAAAGACCTCGTTGGCGATATCGTCGGCCATCATTTCCGATCCCGTCTGGCGCGCAACGAAGCGGTAGACCCGCGCATGGTGGCGCATGAACAGGAGCCGCACGGCGGCACGGTCGCCCTTCGCGACCCGGTCTACAAGCGCGCGATCGGTCTCCGTCGCTGCCGTCATGGCCGGTCGAGCCGCCTGGCTCCTGTCTGCTCTGTCGCTGGCCGGCCCAAAAAGGTTCACCGCTTCCGCCCGAGGATTTTTCCGGAGGCTAGCCGAAGAGCGGGAGCGTTGCCATAGGTGCGCTTCTTCCTTCTCCCACAACAAGTGGAGAAGGGAGGGCATGCGCACTGGCGCCGTCCCAGGCGTGGCGGATCGTTGGGCGCCTAATTCCCCGCGCTGGCCATGCGCCGCCCCTTGATCGCCTTTTCCAGCCAGCCGATCTCCATTTCAGGAACGGAAGACAAGAGAAGGTCGGTGTAGGCATCGAAGGGTGGCGTCAGCACCTTGCTCTTGGCACCGTAGCGCACCACCTCGCCGCGATACATCACCGCGATCGAATCGGCGATCGACTTCACCGTCGCCAGGTCATGGGTGATGAACAGATAGGCGACATTCTCCTCCTTCTGCAGCCCGAGCAACAGCTCCAGTATGCCGTGGGCCACCAGAGGGTCGAGCGCCGATGTCACCTCGTCGCAGATGATCAGCTTTGGCTTGGCGGCGAGCGAGCGGGCAATGCAGACGCGCTGCTTCTGGCCGCCGGAGAGCTCGGCCGGATAGCGGTCGACGAAACCCTTGCCCATCTCGATCTTGTCGAGCAGTTCGGCGACGCGCTTGTCGCGTTCACGCCCGCGCATGCCGAAATAGAATTCGAGCGGCCGGCCGATGATAGTGCCCACGGTCTGGCGCGGGTTCATAGCCACGTCGGCCATCTGATAGATCATCTGCAGCTGGCGCAGATCCTCCTTCGGCCGTTCGGCGAGCCGGTTGGCGAGCGGGCGTCCGTCGAAGGTGACCGTGCCCTGCTCGGGCGGCAACAGGCCGGTGATGGCGCGTGCCAGCGTCGACTTGCCGGAGCCGGACTCGCCGACGACGGCCAGCGTCTGCCCCGGATAGATATCGACCGAGACGTTCTTCAGCACCTTGATATGGCTGCGCCCGTAGGCGGCGGTGATGCTCTTGACCGCCAGGAAGGGCGTCGTGCCGGGCTTCTGCTCCTCGTGCTCGATCTGATGCACCGACACCAGCGCATTGGTGTATTCTTGGCGCGGTTCCTTGATGATCTGGCGGGTGCCGCCCCATTCGACCAGCCGGCCGTGGCGCAGCACCATGATCTCGTCCGACACCTGGGCGACAACGGCAAGGTCGTGGGTGATGTAGAGCGCCGCCACATGCGTGTCGCGGATGGCATCCTTGATCGCCGCCAGCACGTCGATCTGCGTCGTCACGTCGAGCGCCGTGGTCGGTTCGTCGAAGACGATCAAATCGGGCTCCGAGCACAGCGCCATCGCCGTCATTACGCGCTGCAACTGGCCGCCCGATACCTGATGCGGAAAGCGTTCACCGATACTTTCGGGGTTCGGCAGGCTGAGCTTCTTGAACAGCGCCACGGCGCGCCTTTCGGCCTCGGCCCTTGTCGCCGTGCCGTGCAGCAGTGCCGCCTCGACCACCTGATCCATCAGCCTGTGCGCCGGGTTGAAGGCCGCCGCCGCCGATTGCGCCACATAGCAGACTTCGCGGCCGCGCAGCTTGCGAAAACCCTCCTTGCCGCCCTTGAGGATGTCGCGGCCGTTGAGGATCACCTCGCCGCCGGTGATGCGAACGCCGCCGCGGCCATAGCCCATCGACGACAGGCCGATGGTCGACTTGCCGGCGCCGGATTCGCCGATCAGGCCAAGCACCTTGCCCTTCTCGAGCGTCAGCGAGACATCATGGACAAGTACGATGTTCTTCGGCGGCTCGCCCGGCGGATACACCGTTGCCTCGATGCGCAGATTGCGGATGTCGAGCAGCATGCCGGACTTCGGATGCTTGTCAGCCATTACCCGCGCCCTCCCTTCAGGCTTGTCGTGCGGTTGAGCACCCAGTCGGCGACCAGGTTGACCGAGATCGCCAGCGAGGCGATCGCCGCCGCCGGGATGAGCGCCGCCGCTATGCCGAAGACGATGCCGTCTTTGTTTTCCTTGACCATACCGCCCCAGTCGGCATCCGGTGGCTGCACGCCAAGGCCGAGGAAGGACAGCGTCGACAGGAACAGCACCGCGTAGATGAAGCGCAGGCCGAGTTCGGAAACCAGCGGCGACAATGCGTTGGGCAGGATCTCGCGGAAGATGATCCAGCCCTCGCCTTCGCCGCGCAGCTTGGCCGCCTCGACGTAATCCATGACGTTGATGTCGACCGCGACCGCACGCGACAGGCGATAGACACGGGTCGAATCGAGAATGCCCATGACCAGGATAAGCGTCACCAAGTTGGATGGCAGCACCGAGAGCACGACGAGGCCCATGATCAGCGTCGGAATCGACATCAGGAGATCGACAAGACGCGACAGCAGCGTGTCGAACCAGCCGCCGAAAACCGCCGCCGAAAACCCGAGAATGGCGCCGAGCGAGAAGGACAAAGCGGTGGCAAGCACCGCGATGAACAGCGTGATGCGGGCGCCGTACATCATCCGTGACAACAGATCTCGCCCGAGATTGTCAGTGCCGAGCCAATGCTGCGCCGACATCGGTTCCCAGACATCACCGACGATCTCGCCATTACCGTGCGGCGCGATCCATGGCGCCAGGATCGCAGCCAGCACGAACAACGCCGTCAGCACGATGCCGACCAGCGCCGGGATGGGGATGCGTTTGATATCGAGCATGCCCGCCCCCTATTTCGGATGTCTGAGGCGCGGATTGGCGACGATCGCCGCTATATCCGCAACGATGTTCAGGCTGATGTAGACGGCGGCGAAGATCAGGCCGACCGCTTGCACCACCGGCACATCACGCTTGGTAACGTGGTCGACCAGATATTGCCCCATGCCGGGGTAGACGAAGATCACCTCGACCACGACGACGCCGACGATCAGATAGGCGAGATTGAGCATGACGACGTTGATGATCGGCGCAATCGCGTTGGGGAAGGCGTGCTTGCGGATCACGGCGAATGCCGAGAGCCCCTTGAGCTCCGCCGTTTCCACATAGGCCGACTGCATGACGTTTAGGATCGCGGCGCGCGTCATGCGCATCATGTGCGCGAGCACCACCAGCGTCAGCGCCGTCGCCGGCAGCGCGATCGCTTGCAGGCGCTCGCCGAGAGGCATGCCATCATAGACCGTCGAAATGCCAGGGAACCATTGATGCTGCACAGCGAAGAAAAAGACCAGCACATAGCCGATGAAGAATTCGGGAAACGAGGTCGAGGCAAGTGCCAGCCCGGAGATCAGCTTGTCGACCCAGCCGTTGCGGTAGCGCACCGCGATCAGGCCGAGGATGATCGCCAGCGGCACCGCCACGATCGCCGCCCAGAAGGCAAGGAACAGCGTGTTCCACAACCGTCCCTTGATCGATGTCGCAATGTCTTGCCCGCTCGACATCGCGGTGCCGAGATCGCCGGTGAGCACACCGCCGAGCCAGCGGAAATAGCGGACAATAGCCGGATCGTTGAGGCCGAGCTGCTCACGTAGATTGGCGAGCGACTCCGGTGTCGCTGATTGCCCGAGAATGGCTTGCGCGACGTCGCCGGGCAGGATCTGGGTGCCGGCGAAGATCAGGACCGATACGGCCAACAGCAGCAGGATGCCCAGCGCGATGCGCTGGGCGACCAGTTTCACGATGGGTGAGGACATATCCGCAAGGCCGGGCTCAGGCTTCGAGCCAGCACTTCGCCAAAGCGTAGCCGTTGCACAGCTCCTGATGCGGATCTTCCACCCAGCCGGCGACCTTGGCGCCCGTCGCGTCGATGAACTGATTGAACATCGGCAGGATCAGGCCGCCCTCGTCGCGCACCATGACCGCCATGTCGTGGTATATCGCCTTGCGCTTGGCCTCGTCGAGCTCGGCGCGCGCCGCCAGCACCATCTTGTCGAAATCCGGGCGCTTGAAACGCGTGTCGTTCCAGTCGGCCGTCGACAGATAGGCGGTCGAATACATCTGGTCCTGGGTCGAGCGCCCGCCCCAGTAGGACGCGCAGAAGGGCTGCTTGTTCCAGACCTCCGACCAATAGCCGTCGCCTGGCTCGCGCTTGACCTCCAGCTTGATGCCGGCCTTGGCCGCGCTCTGCTGGTAGAGCTGCGCTGCGTCGACGGCTCCGGGGAAGGCGACATCCGAGGTGCGCAACAGGATCGAGCCGTCATGGCCCGACTTCTTGTAGTGGAACTTGGCTTTGTCCGGATCGTACTTGCGCTGCTCGATCTCGGTGAACAGCGGGTAGGAAGCGTTGATTGGGAAGTCGTTGCCGAGCGAGCCGTAGCCACGCAGCACCTTCTTCAGCATTTCCTCGCGGTCGATTGCCAACTTCAGCGCCATGCGCAGGTCGTTATTGTCGAACGGCGCCGTGTTGCAATGCATGATGAAGACGTAGTGGCCGGGTCCCGAATGGTTGCGGATGGTGACGCCAGGCACGCGCTTGATCAGGTCGACGATCTTCGGCTCGACGCGGTTGATCATGTTGACCTGGCCGCCCTGCAGAGCCGCGGTACGCGCGGTCGCGTCGTTGATGACGATGATCTCGATCTGGTCGGCATGGCCCATCTTGTCGCCCTGCCAGTAGTTGGCGAAGCGCTCGCCGCCATGGCGCACGCCGGGCTCGTTGGTGGTCACCTTGTACGGGCCGGCGGAGATGCCGGCGTCGGCCTTGTCCTTGCCGCCATTCGGCTGGACGATCAGGTGATAGTCGCTGAGCAGGTAGGGAAGGTCGGCATTCGGTTCCTTCAGCGTCAGCACGACTTCCTTGCCGCTGGCCTTGATGGTCTCGATGCCCTTCATGTAGCCGAGTGCGCCGGACTTCGACTTCTCGTCCGAATGGCGTTCGAGCGTGGCGGCCACGTCCTCTGCGGTCACCGTCTTGCCGTTGTGGAATTCGACACCGTCGCGGATCTTCAGCGTCCACACCTTGGCGTCGTCCGACGAGCCGATCTCCTCCGCGATGCGGTTCTCGAGTTTGCCCTCCGGGGAAAGCTCGACAATCATTTCGCCCCACATCTTGCCGAAGGCGAACGGCACCTGCGTCATGAACAGGGCCGGGTCGAGGCTGTTGGTGGATTCGCCACCGACCAGGCCGGCTTTCAGTGTGCCCCCCTTGACCGGACCGGCGGCGCGCGCTGCGCTTGAAAGCAGCGAGTTGGCGAAGGTCGCGGTGACGCCGAGCGCTGCCGCACGGCCGAGAAAATCGCGACGGCTCAGTTTGCCGGAAGCGACGCGATGGCTCAGAAATTCCAGTTCATTAGACATATTGAGTTCCTCACTCTGTTGGTGCGACCTTTTGGTCGTTTTTCTCGTTTCTTGTGAGGAGAATAATGACTGCAAGGGAAAGCGACAAGCAAGACCGAATGCGACATGCCGTGGCGTAAATCGCACGTCGCAATTGGACCAATCCCGTCAGGGCTCAAAGCAGGGCGCGGGCGACTTGCTCCTCGAAATTGCGCTCGAAAACTAGTTCCTCGCCTTCATAGGCCTCGATTCTGGCGGTCAGCACGAAGTTTTGTGCGTCGGAACGCATTTCGGCAAAGGTTTCGGTGCGCACCGACCATCCATTTCGCGACAGCGTCTGCGTCCAGTGCGTCTTGCCCGAGGCCGACAGCGGATCATCGGGATGGATCGACCAGGTCTCGCGGGCGATGCTGCCATTGGCGAGGCCGTGGGCCAGATCGCGCACCTCGCCGAAATCGTCGACGATGGAAAGCGTGACTATTCCCGTCTTCTCGTCGCGATCGACATGGCGCTCGGAATTGGCGGCGCGGACCGTCTCCGTCGCCCAGGGCGCGGCGGCCTCGGGCGTGGGGAACGCGACCTCGTCGCCTTCCGCCGGCGGGCGCAGCGGCAGCATCAGCGTCGCGGCCTTAAGCTCGAGCCGGACCGGCTCCGGCGATGGCCAAATCATCGGCCAGTAGGCGTTTGAAACGGCAATGCGCAGGCGGTGGCCGGCCGGCACGCGGTAGGCGCATTGGTCGAGCACGACCCGCGCCGGCACCGTATCGCCCGGCACCAGCGCCTCCGGGAATTCGTGCGACTTGTGGTGCGTGAGGTTGAGCACGCCGTAGGAGATCAGCTCCGAGGCGCCATCGGGATGCACGTCGCAGAGCCGCACCGCGATGTTGGCCTGGCGCCGGTCCGACGACACCCTCACCAGGACTTCGGGGGCGCCGACGATGTCAATCGCTTCGCTCAGTGCCGGTCGGTCGAAACACACCGACAGCGCATCGTCCGGGCGCTGGTCACCAGGCAGTTCCGGGCCGAAGGTGAAGGGAAAATATTCACCGCCGGCAAGGCCGCAGCTTTGCGGCGAGGCGACGATGGCGGGTTTGCCGTCCTTTGGGATAAGCTCGATCGCCTGCGTCTTGATATTGGCCGAGGGCCATACCGGCTCGGCGACCCAGCGGCCCGGCCGCTCGGGATGCCAGCGCGCGGGCCGAACGCTGTCCATCACATAGGCGCGATAGGCGGGATCGGTTTCGACGCCGGTGTCGGCGTCTTTCAGCCAGCGGTCCAACCAGCGCAACGCCTCCTGCAGGAAGCCGATGCGGGGTTCGGGCGCGGCGTAATGCGGGTATTTGTGGATCCACGGACCGACGATGCCTTTGACCGGCGCCTCGATATTGGTCGCGAGATGGGAGATGGTGTTGCGATAGCCGTCATGCCAGCCGCCGATCGACAGCACCGCGGCATGGATGGCTGAATAGTCCTCGCAGATCGAGCCCCGCGTCCAATAGGCGTCGCGATGCTGGTGGCTGAGCCACAGCGGCGCGAGAAAAGGCTGGTTCTCCAGCCGGGTCAGCCACAGGTCACGCCATCTGTTGTCACCGGCGATCAGCGGGTCCGGCGGCCGCGACGAATAGGACAGCATGGTCGAGGCCCAGCCGAAATTCTCGATCAGCAGGCAGCCGCCCTTGTAATGGATGTCGTCGGCATAGCGGTCGACGGTCGAGCACAGACTGATGACCGCCTTCAGCGCCGGCGGCTGCATTGCCGCCACCTGCAGGCAGTTGAAGCCGCCCCAGGAAATGCCCATCATGCCGACACTGCCGTTGCACCAGGGCTGGGCTGCCGCCCAGGCGATGACATCGCAGGCGTCCTGCAATTCCTGCTCGGAATATTCGTCGTCCATCAGCCCTTCGGAATCGCCGTTGCCGCGCATGTCGACGCGGATCGAGGCGTAGCCGTGGCCAGCGAAATAGGGATGCGTCAGCTGATCGCGATAAATCGTGCCGTCGCGCTTGCGATACGGCAAATGCTCGAGGATCGCCGGCACCGGATCGTCGGCGGCATCGACCGGCATCCACACCCGCGCCGACAGCCGGCAACCGTCCGGCATGACGATCCCCATATCCGGAAATTCGACGACCTTGCGGGGAAATTCAGTGACGGTTTTCATGCGGACGACTCCAAGGTCGCCAGATGATGGAGCCCATGCGATCTCGTCGTGGGCCAGCCAACGAATTCGGCTGGTCAATCCGCGTCAACTCAGCGGAATGTCGTTCTCGGCCTTGCTCGCCTGGTAGGCGTCGGACAGTTGGTCGTAGCGGGCGGAGATCTTGTCGATCCGCGCTTCCAGCCGCTGGCGCTCGGCCTCAGGTAGCGACCGCACCAGCCGGCGGATCGAAAAGCTCTTCCAGTAGGCGTTCTCGCCATTGTAGCCGCTGGGGTCGAGCGTGAAGACCTCCTTCAGGATCTTCAGGTCATGCGGGATGGCGAAACTGTCGCGCGAATCCTCATGGCTGAACAGATAGTAGAAATTGTCGAAACCGGTCCAGGTGATCGCCGACAGGCATAGCGAACAGGGCTCGTGCGTGGCGAGGAAGATGGCGTCCCTGGTGTCGACGCGCTCGGCCTTAGGCATTTCGTAAAAGCGCTTCAGGCAGTGTACCTCGCCGTGCCAGAGCGGGTTTTCGGTCTCGTTGTTGGTTTCGGCGAGCACAAGCGAGCGGTCGTCCTTGCGCAGGATCGCCGCGCCGAACAGCTTGTTGCCGTGGGCGACGCCTGCGGCCGTCTTCGGCACGATGTCGTGCTCGATGACGTCGAGCAGGCGGTCGATCAGCGAAATGTCGGTCATCATTGGCTCCCGTCGGGGAGATGGATCTCATAGGCGTGCGAGAAATGGCACTCTTCGAGGTTGGAGCCGTCACCGCCACGGTCGACGACCAGGAAATCCTGGGCTTCGCCGATCGGCGTCAGCACGCCGTGCCACAGATTGCGCGGATAGTTGACGCCCTGTCCGGGCGCGGTGATGAAGGCGTGCGGTTCGCCGGGGCCTTCGCCGCCGTCATGGCAGACGACAACCAGGAACGGCCGCGGCGATAGCGGGATAAAGGCTTGGCTGCCGAACGGATGGCGCTCGACCATCGTCAGCTTCAGCGGCAAGTCGTAAGGCGTGCCGCGCACCATGGAGATCAGCACGCGCGCATTCGGCCCTAGCGCTTGTGCCGTGGCGAGGTCGTGATAGCGCTCGGCCTTGCCGCCATTGATCGGATAGTGGTTGTCGCCAGCCATATCGATGACATCGCCGAATTCGGCAAAGCTCTCGCGGGTCAGCGGCCGCGCGACGATGCGGCTCATGACGTGCGTCCCGCCAGGCCGGCGCCGCCGAGCTTGGCGTGGCGATTGACGTCCTTATAGAGCAGATAGCGGCATTTTCCCGGACCGCCGGCATAGCAAGCCTGCGGGCAGAACGCGCGTAGCCACATATAGTCGCCGGCCTCGACCTCGACCCAGTCCTGGTTGAGGCGGTAGACCGCCTTGCCCTCCAGCACGTAGAGGCCGTGCTCCATGACATGCGTCTCGGCAAACGGGATGACCGCGCCGGGCTCGAGGGTGACGATGGTGACATGCATGTCGTGGCGCATGTCGGCAGGGTCGACGAAACGCGTCGTCGCCCATCTACCGTCGGTTCCGGGCATCGGGCTCGGCGCAATGTCCTGTTCGTTGCTGAAGAAAGCTTGCGGAACGTCTATACCTTCGACGGCGTCGTAGGCCTTGCGGATCCAGTGGAAGCGGACCGCAGCGCCGCTCTCATTGCGGACTGTCCATCCGCTGGCCGGCGGCAGGAAGGCAAAGCCGCCCGGCCGCAGAAGATGCTTGCTGCCGGCAACCGAAACGCTCAGCTCGCCCTCGACCACGAACAGCGCACCCTCGGCGCCGGCATCCGGTTCCGGCCGGTCGCTGCCGCCGCCGGGCGCCAGCTCGACAATGTATTGCGAGAACGTCTCGGCAAATCCGGACAGCGGGCGCGACAACACCCAGACCCGGGCCTGGTCCCAGAACGGCAAGGCGCTGGTGACAATGTCCTGCATCACACCCCTGGGAATGACGGCATAGGCCTCGGTAAAGACGGCGCGGCCGGTCAGCAGCTCGCTCTGGCCGGGGTGACCGCCCTGTGGCGCGTAATAGGTTCGGTCCGGCATCTTGATCGTATCCATAAGTTCAAAGCCTGTTGTGGAAGCCAAGGCCTACTGTGGAAGCCAAGGTCTACTGTGGAAGCATGTCCTTCAGCCGGAGCAGCGCAATCCGCTCCACCTGTTTGCAAGCGGTTTCGAATTCGACGCCGCGGCTGTTGCCGATGCGTGCCTCGAACTCCGCCAGGATCTCCTCCTTGGTCTTGCCTTTCACCGCGATGATAAAGGGAAAGCCGAAGGTGGTGACGTAGGCGGCATTGAGTTTGGAGAACAGCTCGCGCTCCTTGTCGGTCAGTGCGTCGAGCCCGGCGGAAGCCTGTTCCCTGGCCGATTCGGCCGTCAGCCTCCTGGCCTGAGCCAATTTGCCGGCAAGATCGGGATGGGCGTTGAGCACGGAGAGCCGCTCCGCCTCGCTGGCTGCGCGAAACGCCCGGCAGAGTGCGTTGTGCAGCCCGCCGGCACTGTCGTGCGCTGGCCCGAGTTCCAGCTCATAGGCACGTTCGGCGATCCACGGCGAATGCTCGAACATGCCGCCGAAAGTGTGGACGAAGGCCTCGAATTCCATTTTCGACGGGCGCAAGGTCGACAGCCGGAATGGATGGGTTTCTTGCCAGTGCTTTGCGATGTCGATACGCCGCGCCAGCCAGACCTTGTCGTGCAATTTGACGTAATCAACGAAGCGCTTCAGTGCCGCGACCCGGCCCGGCCGCCCGACAAGGCGACAGTGCAGGCCGATATTCATCATGCGCGGCCGCCCTTGCTTGCCCTCGGCATAGAGCGTGTCGAAACTGTCTTTCAGGTAGGCAAAGAACTGGTCACCCGAATTGAAACCTTGTGGCGTGGCAAAGCGCATGTCGTTGGCGTCGAGCGTATAGGGGATGATGAGCTGCGGCTTCGCCGAGCCGTCCGGTCCGTTATGCTCGAACCAGTAGGGCAACTCGTCGTCATAGGTATCCGACACATAGTCGAAGCCGCCTTCTTCCGCAGCCAGCCGCACGGTGTTGATCGACGTGCGGCCGGTGTACCAGCCGGTCGGGCGTGCGCCTGTCACCTCGTAGTGCAGCCGGATCGCCTCTTCCATGTCACCGCGCTCGTCTTCCGCGGCGTGGTCGCGGTAGTCGATCCATTTCAGCCCGTGCGAGGCGATTTCCCAGCCGGCCTCCTGCATCGCCGCGACCTGGTCGGGCGAACGCGCCAGCGCGGTGGCGACGCCATAGCAGGTGACCGGCACCTGCGCCTCGGTGAACAGGCGCAGCAAGCGCCAGAAACCGGCGCGGGCGCCATATTCGTAGATCGATTCCATGTTCCAGTGGCGCTGGCCGGTCCAGGGCGCCGCGCCGACGATCTCGGACAGGAAGGCTTCCGAAGCTTTGTCGCCATGCAGGACGCAGTTCTCGCCGCCTTCCTCGTAATTGACGACGAACTGCACCGCGACATGAGCGCCGCCAGGCCATTTCGGATCCGGAGGATTGACTCCGTAGCCACGCATGTTTCGTAGGTAACGCATTGTCGCTCCTGCCGGATGGTGTGATCAGGATAGTCGAAAAGGTCGCTTGCGCATTCCCCCGAAAATTTTTGAAAGTGTTTTTGTCGCGCTCCGCTCGACCGGGACTTATGCATCGCCTTTAATTGGCGCACAATTCATCAGCAATGTTCGACTGTACCGCAATGGGAGCAGCCAGTGGCAGAAACGTCGAAAGCCGACGGCGGGCGTCTGACGACGCATGTCCTCGACACCGCGACCGGCAGGCCCGCGGCAGGCCTATCGATCGAGCTTCATCGCATCGATGGTAATGAGCGGACGCATCTGAAGACGGTCGTCACCAACGCTGACGGCCGCTGCGATGCACCGCTGCTTGCCGGCGCGGAATTCCGCACCGGTGAATACGAGCTGGTCTTTGCCGCCGGCGAGTATCTGCGCCGACAGGGCGCGAAACTGACGGAGCCAGCCTTCCTCGACAGCGTACCGATCCGCTTCGGCATGGCCGAGCCGGTGCACTATCATGTGCCGCTGCTCATATCGCCCTATGGCTATTCGACCTATCGGGGGAGCTGAGACATGGCCAAGGTCAAGACACGCAACGAAATCCGTTTCATCCTCAATGGCGAGGATATCGCGCTCGGCATGGTCGCTCCCGACGAGACCTTGCTCGACTGGCTTCGGCTCGACCGCGCGCTGCGCGGCACCAAGGAGGGCTGCGCCGAGGGTGATTGCGGCGCCTGCACCGTGCTAGTCGGCAGGCTCTCTGCCGGCCGGCTGGTCTATGAAAGCGTCAACGCCTGCATCCGTTTCCTCGGCTCGCTCGATGGCACGCATGTCGTGACCGTCGAGCATCTGCGCGGCGACGGCGAAAAGCTGCATCCGGTGCAGCAGGCGATGGTTGATTTCCACGGCTCGCAATGCGGCTTCTGCACGCCGGGCTTCGTCATGTCGCTGTACGCGCTGTGGATGCGGTCGCCGGAGCCGTCGGATGCGGCCATCGAAAAGGCGCTACAGGGCAATCTCTGCCGCTGCACCGGTTACGAGGCGATCGTGCGCGCCGCGCGCGCCATCTCAAGCTACGGCAAGGCGGCAAAGGACCCACTGGCAGCCGAGCGCAAGGCAGTCACCGCCAAGCTCGCGGCCATGAAAGACGGTTCGCGCATCGAGATCGGCGCCGGCAAGCAGCGGCTGGTCGTGCCGGCCGATGCCGATGATCTCGCCGCTGTGTTCGACAACGAGCCGGGCGCCACCCTCGTTGCCGGCTCGACCGATGTCGGCCTGTGGGTGACCAAGCATATGCGCGCTATCTCGCCGGCGATCTTCATCGGCAATCTCGACGGGCTGTGCGCAATCTCCGAGGACAAAGGCGTCATTTCGATCGGCGCCGGTGTCACCTATAGCGAAGCCTTCTCGATGTTGGCGAAGCGCATTCCCGCGCTCGGGCCGCTGTTTGATCGAATCGGCGGCGACCAGGTGCGCAACATGGGGACTATCGGCGGCAACATCGCCAACGGTTCGCCGATCGGCGACACGCCGCCGCCGCTGATCGCCTTGGGCGCGCGGCTGATACTGCGCCGCGGCGACAAGCGGCGAACGATCCCGCTCGAAGACTTCTTCATTGCCTATGGCAAGCAGGACCGGCGGCCGGGCGAATTCGTTGAGGCCGTGCATGTCCCGGTGCCGGCCAGGGGAACGAAATTCGCCGTCTACAAGATCACCAAGCGCCGTGACGAGGACATCACCGCCGCGCTCGGCGCGTTTTTCCTGACGCTGGCGAGGGACGGCAGGGTGGCGGACATCCGCATCGCTTATGGCGGCATGGCGGCGACGCCGAAGCGAGCTTTCGGCGTGGAGAAGGCACTGCTCGGCAAGCCTTGGACGGAGGAGACGGTGCAGGTGGCGATGGGCGAATACGCAAACGACTTCACCCCGCTCACCGACATGCGGGCGAGCGCCGAATACCGGGCCTTGGCGGCGCGCAACCTTTTGCTGCGCTTCTTTGTCGAGACCAGCGGCACCAAGGTGCCGATCCAGGTTTCACGGCACGAGGCGGCGTGATGAACAAGCACACGACCGCCAACCTGAAGGCGCAAAAAATCTCCGGCGGCGTCGCCACCGACCAGCGCCATGATTCCGCGCACAAGCATGTCAGCGGCACGGCCGTCTATATCGACGACATGCCGGAACCATCCGGCACGCTGCATGGCTGCCTCGGGCTTTCGACCGCCACGCACGCCACCATCACCAGCATGGACCTGTCGGCGGTGCGCGCAGCGCCCGGCGTCGTCGATGTGCTGACGGCAAAAGACGTGCCGGGCGAGAACGACATATCGCCGACCGGCCGTCACGACGAACCGGTGCTGGCAGACGGCAAGGTGCAATTCTTCGGCCAGCCGATCTTCTGCGTCATTGCCGAAACCCGCGAGCAGGCACGCCGCGCCACGAGACTGGCCAAGGTCGAGTACAAGGAATTGCCCTTCATCACCGACATCGGTGCGCTTGACCGAAAGAAAGACAAGCTCGTCACGCCACCGCTCATTCTGAAGCGCGGCGACGCCGCGGCTGCGATCAAAGCGGCGCCGCGCCGGCTGAAAGGGCAGATGCGCATCGGCGGCCAGGAGCATTTCTACCTCGAGGGCCACATCGCCATGGCCATTCCCGGCGAGGACCAGGACGTCACCATCTATTCCTCGACCCAGCATCCGAGCGAAATCCAGCATATGGTCAGCCATGCGCTCGGCGTGCCGAGCCATGCGGTGACGGTGGAGATCCGCCGCATGGGCGGCGGCTTCGGCGGCAAGGAAACGCAAGGCAACCAGTTTGCCGCGCTCGCCGCCATCGCCGCGAAGAAGCATCACCGCGCCGTGAAAATCCGGCCCGACCGCGACGACGACATGATCGCTACCGGCAAGCGCCATGATTTCCTCGTCGACTACGAGGTCGGCTTCGACGACGAGGGCAATATCCTCGGCGTCGACTTCATGTTCGCGGCGCGCTGCGGCTTCTCGGCGGACCTCTCCGGCCCGGTCACCGACCGCGCCTTGTTCCATTGCGACAACACTTATTTCTGGCCGGCGGTGCACGCGCAGTCGGCGCCGCTCTACACCAACACCGTGTCGAACACCGCCTTTCGCGGCTTCGGCGGCCCGCAGGGCATGGTCGCCGCCGAGCGCGTCATTGATGAAGTGGCCTTTGCTGTCGGCAAGGATCCGCTCGAAATCCGCAAGAAGAATTTCTACGGCACCAGCGACCGCAACATCACGCCTTACCACCAGACGGTCGAGGACAACATCATCCACCGCATCGTCGCCGAGTTGGAAGCGAGTTCCGACTATGCGAGGCGTCGCCGCACCATCGACGCGTTCAACGCCAACAGCCGCTTTATCAAGCGCGGGCTGGCGCTGACGCCGGTCAAGTTCGGCATCTCGTTCACCGCCACGCACTACAACCAGGCCGGCGCGCTTGTGCATGTCTACACCGACGGTTCCGTGCATCTGAACCACGGCGGCACCGAGATGGGGCAGGGCCTCTATGTCAAGGTTGCGCAGGTGGTGGCGGAGGAATTCCAGATCGACATCGACCAGGTGAAGATCACCGCGACGACGACCGGCAAGGTGCCGAACACCTCGGCCACCGCCGCCTCCTCCGGCTCCGACCTCAACGGCATGGCGGCGCAGAACGCTGCCCGGCAGATCAGGGATCGGCTGACCAATTTCGCCGCCGAAAAATACCAGGTGCCGCGCGATCAGGTGCTTTTCCTGCCCAACCGGGTGCGCATCGGCAATCAGGAGATCGCCTTCGCCGATCTCGTCAGGCAGGCTTATATGGCCCGTATCCAACTTTCGGCGGCGGGCTTCTACAAGACGCCGAAGATCCACTGGGACCGTGACAAGGGCGAGGGCCGTCCGTTCTACTATTTCGCTTATGGCGCCGCGTGCTCGGAAGTCTCGGTCGACGCGCTGACCGGCGAATATGTGGTCGAGCGCACCGACATCCTGCACGAAACCGGCCGCTCGCTGAACCGCGCCATCGACCTCGGCCAGGTCGAGGGCGGCTTCATCCAGGGCATGGGCTGGCTGACGACGGAGGAACTTTGGTGGGACGACAAGGGCCGGCTGCGCACCCATGCGCCGTCGACCTACAAGATCCCGCTCGCCTCGGACCGGCCGAAGATCTTCAACGTGACGTTGGCCGACTGGCCGGAGGCGAGTGAGCCGACGGTTCACCGCTCCAAGGCGGTCGGCGAGCCACCTCTGCCGCTCGGCATGTCGGTGCTGCATGCGCTGTCGGATGCGGTGGCGAGCGTCGCCGACCACAGGATCTGCCCGCGCCTCGATCCACCGGCGACGCCGGAGCATGTGCTGATGGCGATCGAACGGCTGAAGCGGGAGGCCAAGGGTAGCGCCTGAGTTCGGCCGCCCCAGAGCCGGGCAGAACGTGCAATCCGAGCCGAGAAACTGTATATTCCTAGCCGGGAATACAAAAGATGAACTCGAAAGTGCAAAGCCTGAAAGCCTTTCTTGCCGATGCCGGCCGCGTCGCGCTGGTCGAGGTTGCGGCGACGAAAGGCTCTACGCCGCGCGAGAAGGGCGCCTTCATGCTGGTCTCGGCAACGGGTATCTTCGGCACCATCGGCGGCGGTCAGCTCGAATATATGGCGATCGACAAGGCGCGGCAGATACTTTTCTCCCCCCTTGAGGGGGAGATGGCAGTGGAGCAGCCAGAGGGGGTCGGTAGAAGGAGTGCGCGACCTGAGAAAATGTCGAGCACTGCCGCGGCGACCCCACCCGACGGCTTCGCCACCACCCTCCCCTCAAGCGGGAGGGTTACCCGCGCCACGCTCGATATCCCGCTCGGGCCCGAAATCGGCCAGTGCTGCGGCGGCAGGGTCGAGATATCGATCCGGTTGGTCGATAAGGCCCTTGCTGCCGAATTGGTGCGCAATGCCGAAGCCGAGGAAACGCATCTGCCCCACGTCTACATCTTCGGTGGCGGCCATGTCGGCCAGGCGCTGGCTTCGGCCCTGGCCCTGTTGCCGGTGCATGTCGTCGTCGTCGAGACGCGGGCCGAGGCGCTGGAAGGCATGCCGGAAACGATCGAAACCAGCCTGACGCCGATGCCCGAGGCAATGGTGCGCGAGGCTCCGGCCGGCTCCGCCTTCGTCGTCCTCACCCACGACCACGCGCTGGATTTCCTGATCGTCGCCGAGGCGCTGAAACGCGATGATGCCGCCTATGTCGGCATGATCGGCTCCAAGACCAAGAAGGCGACGTTCAAGAACTGGTTCCTGAAGTCGGCGGATGGCGGCGATGCGGAATTTGCCCGCCTCGTCTCGCCGATCGGCGGCGATGCGGTCAAGGACAAGCGTCCGCAGGTGATCGCCGCACTTGCCGCCGCCGAGATCATGACGGCACTGGCCATCCGCGCAACGGCATCAGCCGCTCCGCGTCCGGCCTTGCACGGCAAGGCGATGGCCGGCTGACGCTCTCTCCGGCTATTCGTTTTCCTGTGTGTGCGCTTCCAGGAACCACAGCAATTTGTCGAGCGCACGCGAATAGGCGGTGAAGATGTCGGCGGTGTCGGCGTCGCCGGCACCCGCTGCTTCGTCGATCGCCGCCCGCGTCAGCTTGGCGGTCGCGGCATAGCGGTCGATCAGCGCCGCCAGATGATGCCTGGTCTTGTGGATGTCGGTCGGGTAGGGCTTCAGCATGGTGGCCTTCGACACCTCCTGCGACGTGCCAAGCGCGGTACCGCCGAGTTGCACCGCACGTTCGGCAATGGTGTCGACATGGTCGTCGATCTCCTTGCGGAACATGTCCAGCATCTCATGAATGGCAATGAACTGCGGACCCTTGACGTTCCAGTGCGCCTGCTTGGTGATCAGCGCCAGGTCGATGGCGTCGGCAAGGCGGGCATTGAGAAGATCGATACACTCTTTCTTGGCGTTGGATTTCAGGTCGTTCCTGGTGACGATGGCATCCATGGTTGGCTCCTGTAGCGGTTTCATCCGCGTCGGTTGCAGAGGGGGCTGCATGTGGAAGGGGTGGCCTCGAATTGCGGAGCAGACGCCCTCACCGTCGCGCGACCGGTACGGCCCAAAACGGCGATGCGCCACTTTCGTTCCGCTTGGCGGAGCTGCTCATTCTACATCGGGCGTTTCAAGCCCAGATGTTCGCGCAGCGTGTGGCCTTGATAATCCTTGCGGAACAGGCCGCGCCTCTGCAGCTCTGGCACGACGAGCGCGGCAAAGCTGTCGAGTTCGCCAGGAAAATAGGATGGCATGACGTTGAAACCGTCTGCCGCGCCGCCCTCGAACCGTGCCTGGAGCTCGTCGGCGACCTGGACCGGCGTTCCGACGACGCGCCAGTGGCCGCGAGCGCCGGCGAAGTGGCGCGCCAAATCCCGGATGGAGAGGTTGTCCCGGCGTGACTGCTCGATGACGAGAGCTTGCCGGCTCTGCATTCCCTCGCTTGCCGGAAGCTCCGGCAACGGTCCGTCTATGGGATAGCGCCACAGATCGGATATGCTGAGATAGCTGGAAAGCAGCGCAACGCCGACATCGTCGGGGATCAGTTGCTGCAGTTCCTCATGCTTTGCCCGGGCTTCCGCTTCGGTCGCCGCAACGATCGGTGCGACGCCCGGCATGATCTTGATGTCGTCCGGCTCGCGCCCATAGGCCGCCAGGCGCCCCTTGAGATCGTCGTAGAAGGCTTTCGCCTCCTCGAATGTCTGCGCCGCAGTGAACACGACATCAGCGGTGCGGGCGGCAAGGTTCCTGCCCTCGTCCGACGCTCCGGCCTGGACCATGACCGGTGCGCCCTGGGGTGAGCGCGGCAGGTCGAGCGGGTCCCGCACCGAAAAGCTTTTGCCTTGGTGATCGCGTCCGGCAACATCGCCGGTGCCCCGCCAGAGGTCTTCGACCACGGCAGCGAATTCGCGCGCCCGCTCGTAGCGGTCCGCGTGTGGGCGCAGGCCGGTTGAGCCGAAATTGGCGGCTTCGATGTGGCTGGCGGAGGTGACCAGGTTCCAGCCGGCTCGCCCGCCGCTCAGCTGGTCGAGCGAAGAAAACGCGCGCGCCAGCCCATAGGGCTCGTTGTAGCTTGTCGATGCCGTCGCCACGAGACCGATGCGGTTCGTCTGGACAGCGAGTGCGGCCAGCAGGCTGATCGGCTCAAAGCCGATCGAGCGTGACGTCTGGCTGGCGATGCCGGCATTGGCCTCGCGCACGCCGGCGGCATCCTCGCAGAAGATGAGGTCGAATTTCGCCGCCTCCGCCGTCCGCGCCAGCTGGATGTAATGTTCGATGTCGACACCCGCCATCACATGCGCCTGCGGATGGCGCCACGCAGCAATGTGATGGCCGGTTGCCCACAGAAAGGCGCCGAGCTTCATCTGGCGTCGACGGGCGGTCATTGGTCATCCCCCGGGTCAAGTCCGAGATGGGAGCGCAGCGTGGCATTGCGATAGTCCGACTGGAGAAGGCCGCGACGACGAAGCTCCGGCAGCACGAGATCGACGAAATCGTCGAGCGCCGACGGCGGCATGAGGATGTTGAAACCGTCGCAAGCTTTCGACCGGAAGCACTCTTCGAGCCCGTCGGCGACGGCCTCCGGCCCGGCCGCGATTTCAGCACCGCGGGCTTCCGCCTGTGCTCCTGTACCGTCGATCACCGGCGCGACGTTCATCAGCACCTTCAGCGCGCCCGGACTGCGCCCGCAGGCAAGCGCGCGGCGCTTCAGATCGTCATGGAGCGCTTTCGCGGGCTCGGCCGTTTGCTCGTCGAGCAAGATGACATCGGCGACGCGGGCGCCGATGTCTATGTCAGGCTCCGACAGGCCGGTCATGACAAGCACCGGTGTATCCTGCGGCGAGCGTGCAACGTTCAGCGGCCCACGTACGGAAAAATACTCGCCCTTATGGTCGAGAAGGTGCATCTTTTCGGGATTGAAGAAGCGGCCGCCGCGCTTGTCGAACAGCAGGGCATCCGCATCCCAGCCTCTCCACAAGCCCTGGACAATGTCGATGAATTCCTCCGCGCGCCGGCGAAAATCGTCGCGGGAAAATCCTTGCGGGCGGCTGAAATTTGCCGCCTCGCGCGGTTCAGGAACTATCGTCGCATTCCATCCGGCACGGCCATGGCTGATGATGTCGAGCGAGGCGAAACGGCGCGCCAGATTGTAGGGTTGGTGGGCAACCGTCGATGCCCCGGCGACCAGGCCGATCCTGTCGGTCACCGTCGCCAGTGCCGCCAGCAGGGTCGTCGCTTCGAACGGCACCTGCCCGTTCGGTGCGTCGCTGCCAGCAACCGGCGCAGAATCGGCAAGCAGCACCATGTCCAGCCCTGCTGCTTCGGCCTTTTGCACGAACCGGGCCAGATGGCTGAAATCCGGACCGGCGGCGGCCGGCACCTCGGAAGAAGTTCTTCGCGGCAACAGCGAAACGGCGAGATGCATCGTAGCGCCGTTGCCACGGTAGTTCGAGCTACGCATCATTTGCCTGCCAGAATATCCTTGATCAGCCGTTGGCAGCGCTCGGCCATGAAGTCGAGCAGCAGTCGCACTTTCGGGTCCTGCAGCTTCCTGTGCGGATAGATGGCGGCGAGCTGCACCGGCGTCGGCGGCGTTTTGCTCAAAATTACCTTCAGCCGCTGGTCGCGGATGAACGGCTCGACCTCAAAGCGTGGCTTGTTGATGATGCCACGTCCGGACAGCGCCCAGCCGGTCAGCACGTCGCCATCGTCGGTGTCGTAAGGCCCGTGTACCTCGAATTTCTGCGGCCCATTGGC
This sequence comes from Mesorhizobium sp. M00.F.Ca.ET.216.01.1.1, assembly GCF_004010325.2. Lineage (GTDB taxonomy): Bacteria > Pseudomonadota > Alphaproteobacteria > Rhizobiales > Rhizobiaceae > Mesorhizobium. Next base: position 155,568 of record NZ_SADR02000009.1, on the reverse strand, counting down.
CGTCTGCAGCGTCCACACATATTCGCGCGCGCCGGCATAGCGCAGCATCAAGCAGTCGTGCTTCTTGCCGATCAGCTCCTGTGGCTCGGTCGGTTCGCCGCGCGCCTCGAGATATTTCGGCGCCGCCACCAGCACCCGTTCGCATTCCATGATGCCGCGCATCCTGAGACTGGAATCCTCGATGATGCCCAGCCGGAAGGCAACGTCGATACCTTCCTTCATGATATCGACATTATGGTCGGAAAGCCGCAGCCTCACTTCGATATCGGGATATTTGTCGTGGAAATCGGGAATGCCGGATGCCACCAGCCGCCGGCCGAGGCCGAGCGGCGCCGTCACCCGGATGGTGCCGCGCGGCTGGCCGGACAAGGCGCTGACCGCGGCTTCCGCCTCGGTGATCGCCTCCAGCACCTGCTTGGCGCCGGAGTAGAATACCGTGCCATGCTCGGTCGGCATCAATTGCCGCGTCGTGCGGTTGAACAGCCTGACGCCGAGGTGTTTTTCCAGCTCCTTGATACGGTTGGAGGCGACCGCCGGCGAAATGCGCATGTCGCGGCCGGCAGCCGACAGATTGCCGAGCTCGACGACACGGACGAAGACGGCGATGTTGTCGAGATAGGCCATGCAATCACCTTCGCCGGTTGTCGGCGATCAGCCTAGCGCATGACCCCGAAAATCGGAATCGATTTTCGGAAAGGATCATGCGCCAGATAAAAAGTGCTACAGCGTCCTTTGCGCGTCCAAGTGGACGCGCGCCGCTGTAGTATTTTCCAATTTTTTTTGAAAGTCATCGTGCAGCTCGGCTCTTTCCGTTTGCGCTCCAGTCCGTAAAGTCACCTGATCGGCAGGGACGATCTTTCAATGATGGATTTCGCGATTTTCTGGGACTGGCTGAGTTTCGCCGTGCGCTGGCTGCATCTCATCACCGGCATTGCCTGGATCGGCTCGTCCTTCTATTTCGTCGCGCTCGATCTCGGCTTGCGCCAGCGACCGGGCATGCCTGCCGGCGCCTTCGGCGAGGAGTGGCAGGTGCATGGCGGCGGCTTCTACCACATCCAGAAATATCTGGTGGCGCCAGCCGAAATGCCCGAGCACCTGACCTGGTTCAAATGGGAATCCTACGCCACCTGGCTGTCGGGCTTCGCCATGCTGTGCGTTGTCTATTATGCCGGGGCGGACCTGTTCCTGATCGATCCGAATGTGCTCGCCATGTCGGTGCCGGTCGGCATCTTGCTGTCGCTGGCGACCATCGGCGTCGGCTGGGTGGTCTATGATCTCCTATGCCGTTCGCCGCTCGGCAGGAGCGACACCGGCCTGATGCTGGTGCTCTATGGCGTGCTGGTGTTCATCGCCTGGGGGCTCACCCATCTGTTCACTGGCCGCGCTGCCTTCCTGCATCTTGGCGCCATCACCGCAACCATCATGTCGGCCAACGTCTTCATGGTCATCATCCCCAACCAGAAGATCGTCGTTGCTGACCTCATCGCCGGCAGGAAGCCCGATCCGAAATACGGCAAGATCGCCAAGCAGCGCTCGCTGCACAACAACTACCTGACGCTGCCTGTGCTGTTCCTGATGCTGTCGAACCACTACCCGCTGGCATTCGGCACCCAGTTCAACTGGGTCATCGCCTCGCTGGTGTTCATCATCGGCGTGCTGATCCGGCACTATTTCAACACCGTGCATGCGCGCAAGGGCAACCCGACCTGGACCTGGCTGGCCGCCGCCATCCTGTTCGTCGTCATCATCTGGCTGTCGACGGTGCCGAAGGCGCTGACCGGCGAGGTCAAGGCATCCTCGACGGCCGAGCTCTACGTCGCCTCGGCGCATTTCCCCGCCGTGCGCGACACCGTGCTCGGCCGCTGCTCGATGTGCCATGCAACAGAGCCGTCCTACGAAGGCATCTACCATGCACCGAAGGGCGTGATGCTGGATACGGATGCCGGCATCGCCGAGCACGCCCGTGAGATCTACCTGCAGGCCGGACGCAGCCACGCCATGCCGCCGGCCAACGTCACCCAGATCACCGACAAGGAACGGGCGCTCTTGGTGGCCTGGTTTGAAGGTGCGGGAAAGTAAAAGCATGACCACACTTCTGCGCGGCCGCACGCTGTCCTTCCTGCGCTGGCCCGAAAGCATCGACGATCATTCCGCCTGGCGCTACGAGGACGACGGCGGCCTGCTCGTCCGCGACGGCAGGATCGTTGCCGCAGGCGCCTATGCCGATGTTGAGAGGAAGGCGGGCGAAGGGGCGAAAAAGATCGACCATCGGCCGCATCTGCTGCTGCCGGGGTTCATCGATGCGCATGCGCATTTTCCCCAGATGCAGGTCATCGCTTCCTACGGCGCCGAGCTGCTCGACTGGCTGAACACCTACACCTTTCCCGAGGAAACCAAATTCCGGAACGCCCAGCATGGCCGTCGCATCGCCAGGCTGTTCCTCGATGAGATGCTGCGCCACGGCACGACGACGGTCGCCGCCTATTGCTCGGTGCACAAGGGCTCGGCCGAGGCGTTCTTCGCCGAGTCGCATGACCGCAACATGCTCAACATCGCCGGCAAAGTGATGATGGACCGCAACGCGCCGGAGGGCGTGCTCGACACGCCGCAGTCGGGGTATGATGACAGCAAGGCGCTGATCAAGGAATGGCACGGCAAGGGGCGCCAGCACTATGCCATAACGCCGCGCTTCGCCATCACCTCTTCACCCGAGCAGATGGAAATGGCGGGCGCGCTGTGCCGCGAATATCCCGGCCTGCACGTGCAGACGCATCTGTCGGAAAACCACGCCGAGATCGCCCTTACCCAGCAACTCTATCCGCAGGCGCGCGACTATACCGACGTCTACGAGCATTATGGGCTGCTGGGTCGCAAGAGCCTGTTCGGCCACTGCATCCATCTTTCGGAACGTGAGGCGGATGCGCTTTCGGATACGGGCTCGGTGGTGGTGTTCTGCCCGACCTCCAACCTGTTCCTCGGCTCGGGCCTGTTCGACTACCAGCGCTATCGCCGTCGCGAAAAGCCGCTAAGGATCGCGGCTGCCACCGACGTCGGCGGCGGCACCAACTATTCGATGCTGCGCACCATGGACGAGGGCTACAAGATCATCGCGCTGAACGGCGAGAAGCTCAACCCGTTCCAGTCCTTCTGGCAGCTCACCCGTGGTAATGCCGAGGCGCTGTCGGTCGCGGAAAAGGTCGGCACGCTGGAGGAAGGGACAGACGCCGACATCGTCGTCCTCGACGCCTGCGCCACGCCGGCGATGCTGCTCAGGATGGAGACGGCGGAGACGCTGGCGGAGGAACTGTTTCTGCTGCAAACGCTTGGCGACGACCGCGCCGTACGCGAGGTCTATATCGCTGGCCGGGCGGCGAAGTCGGACATGGCGGCATAGGTATGTTGAGATTCAGGTGATGCCGACGGCTTGCCCTGAATCTCGACACAGCTGAAGCAACCGGCTTCATGCCCGGCAAATTTGGAAGTGGCGCTGACGCTTGACCCGACAGAGCTTGTCGTACAAACGAGCCGTGACAATTCCGGAGGATGAAAAATGGCCGTTGCGGACGATATCGCTCTGATCAAGAAACAAGAAACCACGCTCGTTTTCTCGGCCTTTGACGAGGCCGTCGCTTTCCAGATAGGCTCGGCGATCCGCGACCGGGCTTTGGCCGAAAACCTGCCGATCATCGTCGATGTCAGAACCTTCGACCGGCCGCTGTTCTATGCGGCAATGCCGGGCTCGAACGCGTCCAATCCCGATTGGGCGCGGCGCAAGATCAACGTCGTGCGGCGGTTCCTGAAAAGCACCTATCGCATGGTATTGGAGCAGCAGCGCCCCGACCGCAGCTTCAAGGTCGGCGAGGGTTTGGACATTGCCGACTACGTGCTGGCCGGCGGCGGCTTTCCGGTGACCGTCAAGGGCGCCGGCGTCATCGGCGTCGTTGCCGTCTCAGGGCTACCGGAGCGCGAGGATCACGGTGTCGTCGTCGATGCGCTATGTGCCCACCTCGGCATCGACGCGCACAAGCTGGCGTTGCCGCCGGAAGCAAAATGACAGACCCCAAATCCTTCCTGACGTCCATCTTCAACGCCGCCGTCGCCGCCGCCGACCCGGAAAAGACGATCCGCAGTCATTTGCCGGCGAGGCCGAAGGGCCGCACCATCGTTGTCGGCGCCGGCAAGGGCTCGGCGCAGATGGCGGCTGCCTTCGAGAAGGTATGGGACGGCCCGATCGAAGGGCTGGTCGTCACCCGCTATGGCTATGGCGCGAAATGCGAGCGCATCGAGATCGTCGAGGCGGCGCATCCGGTGCCGGACGCCGCCGGCCTCGAAGCCTCGCGCCGGCTGCTCGAGAAGGTGCGCGGGCTGACATCGGACGATCTGGTGGTGGCGCTGATCTCGGGGGGCGGCTCGGCGCTGCTGCCCTCGCCCGCCGCCAGCCTGACGCTGGCCGACGAGATCGCGGTCAACGAGGCGCTACTCGCCTCCGGCGCGCCGATCGCCGCCATGAATACCATCCGCAAGCATGTTTCGACCATCAAGGGCGGCAGGCTGGCGGCCGCCACCTACCCGGCTAAGGTGGTCTCGCTTGTGGTATCAGACATTCCCGGAGACAATCCGGCGCTGGTCGCCTCCGGCCCGACCGTTCCCGATTCAGGCAGCCGTGAAGAGGCGCTGGCATCGATCGCCGCCTATGGGATGAAGCTGCCGGCCTCGGTCATGGCGCATATCAATTCGCCGGCCGCAGATGCGCCGCGCCCGGAGGATCCGCGCTTTTCGCGCAACGAAGTGCATCTGATCGCCTCGGCCGGCGTGTCGCTGGAAGCGGCTGCGGCGGAAGCCGGGCGGCAAGGCATCGAGGCGGTCATCCTCTCCGATTCCATCGAGGGTGAAGCGCGCGAGGTCGGCGGCATCCATGCCGCGATCGCCCGCGAAGTCGCGACGCGCAACCGGCCTTTCCAAAAACCGGTGCTGATCCTGTCCGGCGGCGAAACGACGGTGACCTTGCGGGCGAAAGGCAAGGGCGGCCGCAACTCGGAATTCTTGCTCGCCTTCGCCGTCGGCATCAGCGGCGCGCAAGGCATTCATGCGCTGGCCGCCGACACCGACGGCATCGACGGTTCGGAAGACAATGCCGGCGCCTTCGCCGACGGCTCGACGGTGTCGCGGATGCGGACGGCTGGCGTCGATGCCAAGGCCATGCTCGCCGGCAACGATGCCTGGACGGCATTCCATGCCATCGGCGATCTTTTCGTGCCCGGCCCGACCGGGACGAATGTCAATGATCTGAGGGCGATCCTGATCAGATAGGCTTAAGCGGCCATCAGCGTCTTCACCGCCCTCATGTCCTGCAAGAACCGCTCGCGTTCGGCTTGCTTGTCCTCCGCTTCCTGTATGCGCAGCAGCAGGGACGGGTGGATGGTGATGAACACGCGCAGGCCGTCGGCACGTTCCACGACCTTGCCGCGCATCTTCATGATTGGCACAGCCTTGCCGAGCAGCGACTGCGCCGCTGTTGCGCCGAGCGCCACCGCCAGATTGGGCTTGATCAGATCGAGCTCTTTGTCGAGCCACCAGCGGCAGGCCTGCACCTCGCCGGCATTCGGCTTGGAGTGGATGCGCCGCTTGCCGCGCGGCTCGAACTTGAAATGCTTGACCGCATTGGTGACGTAGACTTTCAGCCGATCGACGCCGGCGTCGTCCAGGATTGCATCGAAGACCCTGCCCGCCGGACCGACGAAAGGTTTGCCGACCAGATCCTCCTGATCGCCAGGCTGTTCGCCGACGAAAATCACCTTGGCATTCTCCGGCCCTTCGCCGAACACCGTCTGCGTCGCGTTGCGCCATAGCGGGCAGCGGCGGCAGGTTTTCGCCACCTCGCTCAGTTCGGCAATCGTGGTTGCGCCGTCGACCTCCGCCGCCTCAGGCGGCCCACGCTTCGGCCAGCCTCTTGCCTGCACCTTGTCGTGATGTGGCGCGGGATTTGTCGGCATCCTGTCCGCTCCTGTGACCAGATGCGGAATGAGCGAACCCACAGAAAGGTTCCGCCGAAGTTGGTTCGACGCAGACGCGCCCTACACCTCATGCAGATAGAGGTGATAGTCCAGCTCGCTGACCGTGCGCGCCACGCGCAGATATTCTGATTGCTTGATCGCCACGAAGGTCCGGTGCAGGTCTTCGCCCAACGCCCCTTTGAGGAAGGTCGACGCCCTCGCCGCCTCGATGGCGGCGCGCCAATCCACCGGCATGGTGGTGCGCGTGACTGCCGATTCATAGCCATTGCCGGTGGTTTCGGGGCCGGGATCGAGGCCTTCGTCGAGGCCCTTGACGATGCCGGCCAACACCGTTGCCGCCACCAGATAGGGGTTGGCATCGACGCCGGAAGGGCGGTGCTCGATGCGGCGGTTTTTCGCATCACCCGCCGGCACGCGCAGAGCCACCGAACGGTTGTTGACGCCCCAGGTCGGCGCCACCGGAGCGTAGGACTGCGAGACAAAGCGCCGCCATGAGTTCGCATGCGGCGCGAACACCAGCATCGATTCCGCCATGGTCTGGATGAGGCCGCCGAGGCCGCGCAGCAGCGGCAAGGACCAGGTCTCGCCGCCAGCCTCCGTGAACACGTTCCTGCCGGCATCGTCGAGCAGCGAAACGTGGAAATGCATGCCGGAGCCGGCATATTGCTCGATCGGCTTGGCCATGAAGCAAGCGGTGACGCCATGGCGGCGCGCCTGCGCCCGCACCAGCCGCTTCAGCATGACGAGGTCGTCGGCCGCCCGCATCACATCCTTGCGGTAGTTCAGCGTCAGCTCGTACTGGCCGGGCGCATATTCCGAAATGACCGTCTCGGCCGGAATGCCTTGCGTCCTGGCCGCGGCATAGATGTCGGAAAACAGCGGTTCCATGCCGTGCAAATGGTCGACGGAATAGACCTCGGTCTTGGCAGAACGGCGGCCATCAAGCACAGCGTGCGCCGGCCGCACCTTGCCGTCGGCATCGCGCTCGTTGGCGAGCAGGAAGAATTCGAGCTCGAAGGCGCCGGCCGGATGCAGGCCCTTGGCCGTCAGTATGTCCACCTGCCTTGCAAGCGCCAGCCGCGGATCGGAGGACATCGGCTGGCCGTCGAGATGGTACATCGTCATCAGCACCTGGCCGCGCGCCGGCTGCGTGCCGAACAACGGCACCAGCGTGCCGGGGATCGGCCATGCCCGCAGGTCGCCATCGCCTGTCGTCCAGATCAGCCCGGTCTCGTGAACATCCTCGCCGGTGATGTCTAGGCCGAGGATCGAGATCGGCATGTGCCGGCCATTCTCATAGATGCTCTTCAACTCATGCCGGCGCACGATCTTGCCGCGCCCGACGCCATTGGCGTCGGTCAGGACGATGTCGAAGGCCTCGATTTCGGGATGGGCGTCGAGAAAGCCTTGCGCCTCGGCGGGCGTCGAGCCCGAAGGTGAGGTCATGATGGCACTCAAGGTTTGCTTTGGCGCTTGTCTCATGCCGCAAGCCTTGCTGCAACCGCGCCGAAAGCGGTGATCAGCCGGTTCACCTGGAGGGCGGTGGTCGCCGGCGAAATCAGCATCATGTTATGGAAGGGCGCGATCAGCACGCCGTGATTAACCAGCGCGACATGGATCGCCGCTTCGAGCTCCGGCGCGTGCGCAGCTTCCGCCTCGCCGCCGTTCCTCAGTGGGTCGGGCGCGCAGATGAACTCGACGCGGGCGCCGACACGGCTGACATGCCAGGGCAGGCGGCAGCGGTCGATGACGGCTGTCAACCCGGCGTCGAGCCGCCGTGCCAGATGGTCCATATGAGCGTAATTCTTGTCGGTCATCACCTCTTCCAGCGTGGCGCGCATCGCTGCGAATTGCAACGGATTGGCCGACAGCGTCGTTCCCATGCCGGAATAACCCGGCTCCTTGGTCCTGAAATAGGCGGCATAGCGCGAGGCGACGTCTTCGCTCATGCCCCAGATACTTGCCGGCACGCCACCAGCGATCGGCTTGCCGAGCACGAACAGGTCCGGCTGCAGCCCGTATTTCCTGGTAAAGCCGCCGGGGCCGGTCGAGATCGTGTGCGTCTCGTCGATCAGCAGCAGCGTGCCGGCCGCGCACGTCAGCTTGCGCAGTGCCTCGTGGAAGCCGGGCTCGGGTAGCACCATACAGCAGTTGGTCAGCACCGGCTCGGTGATGACACAGGCGATATCCTTGTCGCGCAGTGCCACCTCCAGCGCTGGCAGATCGTTGAACTCGATGATGTCAGTCGCCCGCGTCAGGTCGCGGAATTCGCCGGCCAGGCCCGGCCGGTTGAACGGCCTGCCGCCGACCAGCCGCACCATCGTCTCGTCGACCGAGCCGTGATAGCAGCCGTTGAAGACCAGGATTTTTTCCCTGGTTGTCACCGCGCGGGCAACACGCAGCGCAAAGCGGTTGGCATCGGTCGCCGTCGTCGCGATCTGCCAGAAGGGCAGGCCGAAATGCTGCTGCAGCAACGGGCCGATGGCGAGCGCATCTTCGGAAGGCAGCATGTAGGTCAAGCCGCGCCCGGCCTGCCTGCGGATGGCGCGGGCGACCGGCGGCGGCGAATGGCCGAACATCGAGCCGGTGTCGCCGAGGCAGAAATCGTCAAGCCGGTTGCCGTCGATATCGGTGATGGTAGCGCCTTTGGCGCTGTCGACGAGGATCGGGAACGGCGTCGGCCAGTCGTTCATCCAATGCATCGGCACGCCGCCGAAGAAACCGGGCAGGCCATTGCCGATCTTCGCCGCCGATTTTGGCCGCGCCTTGCGGAAAATCGCAGCTTCAGCCTCGCGCACCTCGGCGATACGGGCGGGGCTGACCCCTCCGATCGAAGGTTTTGAATTGTCGAAGATGTTCATCAAGGGCCTCTCGTCAGCCACTTTAGCCAATCGGCATCCAGAACCGCAATTGGCCGCAAGGGCTTTATAACTGGCGCTATTCACTTGCCATCTATGATGCCGCGGCCGACGCCAATAAGGACGGCAAGCCGGTTGAATTGACCGGCAAAGTGTCGTGCGGAGCCGAGTAAAAAGCCTAGGTCACGCCGAGATATCGATGACACCGCAATCGCCGACAGCACTACCGAAGGCAACGCGGCGCTCCTGCCTGTCCCACATCATCGAGGTGATAGCGCCCTTGCCCGGCCGGCGCAAAAGCACCTCCTTGGCGTCGGCGAAACGCACCGCCATCACCATGCCGTCGTCATAGCCGACGGCAACGACATCCTGGCTCGGATGGCAGGCGACCACGGTCACCATAGCATTGCCGCGCGTGCCGAGTTCCAGCGGCGCCTTGCCCATCGGCCCGTCCTTGCCCGAAAACGGCCAGACGATCGCCGCCGGCGCGCCGGAACTTGCCAGCCATTTTCCCTTAGGCGCCCACGACAGGCTTTTGACCTTGCCGGGATAACCGCTCATGCGCATGTGCTTGCCGTCGGCGAGCTTCCAGCCATGCAGCGCGTTTTCCTGCATGGTGGTGACCAGGAAAGCGCCGTCCGGCGAGAAGGTGATGCCGGTGTGGGCGCCGGCCCATTCGAGCTCGACCGGCTTGCCTTCGGCTGCCGGGAAATGCAGCGTCGCGCCATTGTAGCGGGCGACGCCGAAGCGCATGCCCTTGGGCGAGAACGCCAGCCCCTCGACCGAACGCGGATGCGCGAATTCCCTGATCTTGCCGTCGGCAAAGCGCACGAAGGCGGTCTTGCCCGAGGCATAGGCGACGGCGCCTTGCGGCCCGGCGGCGACGCTGGTGATCCACTTTTTGCCCGCGGTTGCCAGTTCTGTGGCGTTGCCGCCAGCGGTGACGGCAAACACCTTGCCGTCCTCGCCGCCGGTGATCAGCCGGTCGTTGGCAACATCGTGGAAGGCGGCGAGCAGCCCGTCATTGGCCTGCACCGTCTTGTGGCCGTGGTCGAGCCGGTGGATCGCGCCGTCGGCCAGCGCAAAATGCGGCACGTCGCCAAGAAAAACGGCGGCGACGCAATGGCCTTCGAGATCAAGCGGGGCGACGGTTGGCATGAGCGGCTATTCCATTCAAGATTTCTGCTGCCCTTCACCCTTACCCTCTCGCCGCAAGGACGGGGAGGGGGTTGCCAGCATTGCGGCCCTCTTCTCCCTGTCACTATAGGGGGAAGGTGTCGGTAGGCCGATGAGGGGCAGCGCTAACGCTACAAATTTGGTCTGGAAATCAGGCGGCAGCCTGACAGGCCTCAAAACTCTTCCTCAGCCGCTCGGCATCAAGCTCGCGGCCGATGAAGACCAGCCGGCTCTCGTGCTTCTCGCCGTCTTTCCAGGCGCGCTGGTGGTCGCCCTCGATGATCATGTGGACGCCCTGGATGACGTAGCGCTCATCATCGCCCTTGAAAGCGAGAATACCCTTCAGCCGCAGGATGTTCGGGCCTTCCATCTGGGTGATCTTCTCGATCCACGGGAAGAATTTTTTCGGGTCCAGCTCGCCGCCGCGCAGCGACACCGATTGCACCGTTACGTCATGGATGTCGGAGGCGTGAGCGTGATGGTGGTGGTCATGCCCGTCATGGTCATGATGGTGATGATCGTGGCCGTCATGGGACTCCAGGAAATGCGGATCGTTCTCCAGTGCCCGCGAGAGGTCGAAGGCGCCACGGTCGAGCACCTCGCCCAGCGCCACGCCGGCGCGCGTGGTGCGATGGATCCTTGCCGCCGGGTTGATGGCACGGATCGTCGCCTCGACCTTGCTCAGCTCTTCCGGCGTGACCAGATCGGTCTTGTTGAGCACGACGACATCGGCGAAGGCGATCTGGTCCTCGGCCTCCCTGGAATCCGTCAGCCGAAGCGGCAGATGCTTGGCGTCGACCAGCGCCACCACCGCATCGAGCCTGGTCTTGGAGCGGACGTCGTCATCCATGAAGAAGGTCTGTGCCACCGGCACCGGATCGGCGAGACCGGTCGTCTCGACGACGATGGCGTCGAAGCGGCCGGGCCGGCGCATCAGGCCTTCGACAACGCGGATCAGGTCGCCACGCACAGTGCAGCAGACGCAGCCATTGTTCATCTCGTAGATTTCCTCATCGGATTCCACGATCAATTCGTTGTCGATGCCGATCTCGCCGAACTCGTTGACGATGACGGCGTAGCGCTTGCCATGGTTTTCCGAAAGGATGCGGTTCAGCAGCGTCGTCTTGCCGGCGCCGAGATAGCCGGTGAGAACAGTTACGGGAATCTGCGTCTGTACGTCGCTCATGTCGGGGCCTCGTAAAGGATTGTTGGCTCCATATAGGATGCCCCCGGCCGTTTTGCACGCGGCAAACCGATAGGCCAAAAGGTCTGCCGACATTACCGAACTTTCATTGGCACGAGCGGACGCTGCGGCCTAGATACGCAGGCGGGAGGCTGCTCGAACCGCATTAAAGAGGCGCCAGATGTCCGACAAGCTATCCTCCTTGAACAGGCGTCAGGCGTTGAGCCTCATCGCCGTCACCGCCGGCGGCGGCGTTTTCCTGCCGGCCGCAGCGATGGCCGCGCAATCCTCGCCGTACGCCGGGCTTGCCCTGTTCGACGCCGGCGCCGGCGTCTGCGCCATCACCCCGGAGGTGACCGAGGGGCCGTTTTACTTCGACCCGAAGCTCGAACGCGTCGACATCACCGAGGGAAAGAAGGGCATCGCCCTCAATGTGCGGCTGCAGATCGTCGACGCGGCCTGTCGTCCGCTTGCCGGCGCGCGCGTCGATATCTGGCATTGCGACGCGCAAGGGCATTATTCCGGCTATCCCGGACAAGGCGACGGCCAGGATGTCGACACCTCCGGCCAGACTTTTCTGCGCGGCTGGCAGAAGAGCGACGACAGCGGCATCGTTTCCTTCGCCACCATCTATCCCGGCTGGTATCGCGGCCGCACCACCCACATCCACTTCAAGGTCTTTCCTGACGACAATTCGGTGATGACCGGCCAGCTGTTTTTCCCCGACAGCCTCAGCGATCAGATCTTCGCCACGGTCGCGCCCTACAACGACCGTTCCGGCAAACGCGACACGTCGAACGCGCAAGACGGCATCGCACAACAGGCCGGACCACGCTCTCAGGCGGCGCTGCGTGAGATGGCGGATGCCTATCAGGCCTTGATGATCGTCGCCGTGAAGGCCGGCTGAGCCAGTTTGATGCCGGCTGGAAAATCCTCCCGCGCCAAAAGTCGTTTGTCATCTAACTGAAATAAACATCTGGCATTCACCACGGCGGGCGCAATGCTTGCCGGCAAAGCTGTTTCACGGCGCCGGAATCTTTTTGATCGTCGATTGCCAACCGGGCGGCTGCGCCTATGCTGGCCGCACCGGTTCGGCCGAAGAGGGGATGACCATGGCCAAGGCGGACAAGACTGCGACAATGAGCCGGCTGCATTCGGCGGCGCGGCTGGCACGCACGGCACTCGCGGCGCGGCTTTTGGCGCACGGCTTCTATGCCGGCCAGGACCAGATCATGCTGGCGCTCGACCGCGAGGACGGCCAGACGCCCGGCACTCTTGCCGGCCGTCTCGGCGTGCGCCCGCCGACCATCACCAAGACCATAAACCGGCTGCAGGCGCAGGGCTTCCTGGAGAAGCGCGCCTCGATGAACGATGCCCGCCAGGCTCATATCTTTCTCACCGACACCGGCCGCGAAATCATTCACGCCATCGAGAAATCGGTGAAGAAGACCGAGAAGCAGGCGCTGAAGGGCCTCGACAAGAAGGACCAGAAGACGTTGTTCAAATTGCTTGCCCGCATCGAGGCGAACCTTTCGAACGAGGAGCTGGTGCTCATCGACGACGATATCGACCTCGACGAATGATACGCGGCCTCAGGCGGCCGCTGCCGGCGGGCGGCGGGTCAGTGTCGACCAGCGTCCCGGCGTGACGCCGAACGCCTTCTTGAAATGCCTGATAAAATGGCTCTGGTCGCTGAAGCCGGCCGCAATGGCGATCTGCACCAACGGCTCGTTGGCCTCGATCATGCGGCGTGCCCGTTGCAGCCGGCGCATCAAAAGAAACCGGTGTGGGCTGGTCGAGAAGGTGGCGCGAAAATGCCGCGACAAGGCATACCGGTCGAGTCCGGTGATCGCTTCCAGCTCGTTGGAACGCACGGTCCGCGCGAAATTTTCCTCCAGATAGTCGCGCGCCAGGCTGGCGGCGCGCCATGCCGTTTTCGCCACCGGCTTCGCCGGCCGGCCGGCATGCCGAGCCAGGCTTTGTGTCAGTTGCGTGATGAAATCGACGACAAACAGCTCGTCCAGTTCCTGGTCCAGCGGTCCCAGCGCCGAAAGCAGCGTCGCACAGAAAACCCGGTCGCTCACCACGGCGTCGCTGACGAAAGGTAGTGAGGCGCCGCCGAGGCAGTCCAGCATCAGCGACGGCTCCAGATAGAGCATCCGGTAACGCAGGCCCTCTTCCGTGCCCGCGCCGCCATCGTGCAATTCGTCGGGATGGAGCACGATGACCTGGCCAGGCAGGCTATGATGCGTCGCGCCGCGGTAGCGGAAGCTCTGCACGCCATGCAGCGTCACCCCGATCGCATAGGTATCGTGGCGATGCAGATCGAAGGCATTGCCGTGGAACCGCGCCTCGATGCGCTCCATGCCGGCAGCACCGGGCGCCGGCACGATGCAGTTTTCGGCTGCATCGACGCACAAACGTCCAAGACCCTGAAGGGCCTCCCGGTCTAGATCGTGCGGCATCGCTTCATTCACATCTCGAATTGGCCCCACTCTTGAACTGGCAACTGTCTCATGTTCGATATTAAATTTGCAATCGTGCTCAAGGACGATCTTCCCGTCTGGCAGAAGCTCAATGTCACCGCCTTCCTGACCAGCGGCATCGTCGCGCAATTTCCCGACATCATCGGCGAGCCCTACCGCGACCGCGCCGGCAACATCTACAACCCGCTCTCGATCCAGCCCGTCATCGTACTTTCGGCCGATAGCCAGACGCTCGGCACGATCCATCGGCGGGCGCTGGAGCGCGGCGTGACGACATCGCTCTATGTCGACGAGATGTTTTCGACCGGTCACGACGTGGCGAACCGCGCTGTCTTCGCAGAATTTTCGCCGGGCGATGCCAAGGTCGTCGGTATCGCGCTTCGTGCCGAAAAGAAGCTCGTCGACAAGATCACCAGGGGCGCTCGCATGCACGCCTGATGCATGCCGCCCAAAAGTGCGTGGCGGTTTTGGGACAACGGCATGAAAAAAACAAAGGCTGAGCCTGTCGGAAGTGCTTGTTGTACCAGGCTCTTTTGGCCCGGCGAGGGGCGATAATCGGCTTGCCGGCGGGCGACAATTCCCGCAAAAGGTGGTTCATTACCCTTGCTTCCCTTCCGGCCTGAAATTGAGTGCTTCCCCAAGACAAGACGATAGCGCGACGCCTCCGGCGGCGATGCTCTGCATGCTTTGCGTCTACATATTCTTCACCTTCCTCGACACCAGCAGCAAATACCTTGTCCTGGCCGGCGTCTCGGCGCTGATCGTCGCCTGGGTCCGCTTCGCCGTCCATGTCCTGCTTGTCGGCCTCTTCCTGCGCGGATGGCGCGAGCCGTCGCGTTTTCGCGCCAGCAACCTGGCGGCGCATATCCTGCGCGGCGCCTTCCTGTTCGGATCGACCATATGCAACGTCATGGCGCTGCGGACGTTGCAACTGGCCGAAACCACTTCGATCTACTTCTTCGCGCCAATGGTCATCACCGCGCTTGCCGGTCCGCTGCTCGGCGAATGGGCGGGCTGGCGGCGCTGGCTGGCGATCCTGAGCGGCTTTGTCGGCGTCCTCATCATCACCCGGCCGGGCGTCGGCGTTTTCGGCATCGGGCATCTCTTCGCGCTCGGCTCGATGCTGTCGAACTGCTTCTACGTCATCATGACGCGCCGGATGTCGGCGACCGAAACCTCCGAGAGCCTCATCCTGTTTTCGGCACTGGCGCCAGCCGTGCTGCTCCTGCCCATGCTGCCGTTTTCGCTTTCCCTGCCGCAGGATGGCTGGCACTGGTTCATTCTGCTGATGCTCGGCGTGTTCGGCGCCATCGGCCACTGGCTCCTGGTCCAGGCCTATCGTCTCGCCACTACCACGGCTCTGGCACCCTATCCCTATTCGCAGATGATCTGGATGATTGTTTCCGGTTGGATCGTCTTCAACCAGTTTCCCGACCGCTGGACGCTGCTGGGCGCTGCCATCATCGTCGCCAGCGGCCTCTATATCGTTCATCGCGAGCACCGGCTTCGCCTGCGCAGCCGCGCGACGCTCGATGCGGAGGCAGAAGCACTGGCAAAAAAACTTTGATTTGCTCCCGATCGATGGCATAAGAGCCCGCCTTTAAACAGTTTAAAATTGAGCTCGGGGAGCGAAGCGCGCTGGCACAGAAGATCAAGCTTTCGACGATCGCGGACGCGCTTGGCGTGTCCACGGCCACGGTCTCGCTTGCGCTGCGCGACAGCCCGCTGGTTGCCGGCGCCACCCGCGACCGCATCAAGGAACACGCCCGCGCCATCGGCTATATCTACAACCGCCGTGCCGCCAGCCTGCGTACCTCGCGCTCGGGCATTGTCGGCGTCGTCGTCCACGACATCATGAACCCCTTCTTCGCCGAGATACTGCGTTCGATCGAAAGCGAGCTCGACCGCAGCCGGCAGACCTTCATCCTGTCGAATCATTACGATCAGCTCGAAAAGCAGCGCACCTTCATCGACACGCTGCTACAACTCGGCGCCGACGGCGTCATCATGTCGCCGGCCATCGGCACGCCGCCCGAAGACATCATCATGGCCGAGGAAAACGGCCTGCCGGCGGTGCTGATCGCGCGCACCGTCGAAGGGGCCGACGTGCCGGTCTTTCGCGGCGACGACGCCTACGGCACCGGCCTTGCCACCAACCACCTGATCTCGCTCGGCCACAAGCGCATCGCCATGGTCGGCGGCACCGACCAGACCTCGACCGGCCGCGACCGCTACCAGGGCTATGTCAACGCCATGGAGGCGGCCGGGCTGGAGGTCAGGCCGTCCTGGCGCATCGCCGGACCGCGCACCAAGCAGGCCGGCTTCGAGGCCGCCGGGCAGTTCCTGGCGCTGAAGGACAAGCCGACCGCCGCCTGCTGCTGGAACGACCTCGTCGCCATCGGCCTGATGAACGGCATTGCGCGCGCCGGGCTGGTGCCGGGCATTGACATCTCGGTCACCGGCTATGACGATCTCGAGGAAGCGGCGATCGCAACGCCGGCGCTGACCACGGTGTGGAACGGCCAGCGCGAGGTCGGCCGCCGCGCCGCCAGCGCACTGCTCGACAAGCTCAACGGCCAGATGGTGCGGCCGTCGCAGGAACTGATCAAGCCGGAACTGCATGTGCGCCAGTCGACCGGCAAGCCGGTGGAACGTGCATGACAAACGCCGAACAGCAAGCGGTCGCCATTCTGGTGCCGGGCCAATTCAACGACCACGCGGTCGGCCGCATCGACCGGACCTTCAGCCGCGTGTGGATCGAACGGGCCGATCCGTCGCTGGTTAGCGATGACATGCGCAAGGCAGTGCGCGGCATCGCCGCGTTCGGCGGTATCAGCGCGGCCCTCATCGATGCGCTGCCGCACCTCGAGATCATCGCCAATTTCGGCGTCGGCTATGATTCGGTCGATGCCCGCCACGCCGCACAGCGCGGCATCATGGTCACCAACACGCCTGACGTGCTGACCGAGGAGGTGGCCGACACCGCGCTCGGCCTGCTGATCAACACCGTCCGCGACCTGCCGCGCGCCGAGACATGGCTGCGCGACGGCAGCTGGATGCGCCACGGTAACTATCACTTGAGCCGGCTGACCTTGCGCGGCCGCCGTGCCGGTATCTTCGGCATGGGCCGCATCGGCCGCGCCATTGCACGCCGGCTGGAGGCCTTCGGCCTGCCGATCGCCTATCACAACCGGCACCAGGTCGAAGACCTGCCCTACGAATACCACGGCACCCTGAAGGGCCTCGCCGAGGCGGTCGATACGCTGATCTCGGTGGCGCCCGGCGGCGCCTCAACGGAAAAAGCAGTCAATGCCGAGATACTGTCGGCGCTCGGCCCGAACGGTGTCTTCATCAACATCGGCCGCGGCAGCACGGTTGACGAGGCTGCCCTTGCCGCAGCCCTTGCCAACGGCACCATTGCCGCCGCTGGGCTCGATGTCTTCGCCGACGAACCGAATGTGCCGCCAGCGCTGCTCGCCGCCCCCAACACCTCGCTGTTGCCACATGTCGGCTCGGCCTCGGAACATACGCGCCGCGCCATGGCCGACCTTTGCGTCGACAACCTGGTTTCCTGGTTTTCGGAAAGGAAGGCGCTGACGCCGGTGCCGGAGACGGCGGACGTCAAAGCGCGAGCTTGAGCGGCAGGCCGCCACACTTATTAACGCCGGCTTAACGCTTTGGAATCATTCTGCATACTTCGTTATGCATGTAATCCAAAAATACGCAGCGGTTTGGGGCGACATGCGTGGGCAAGATCTGAGGCGCGCCGCATGATCCTTTCAAACGCGACGCGCTTCGAAAGCACGGAGAAAAGAGTGAAGACGCTTCCTGCTTTGATAGCGGCCGCCGCGCTGTTCGGCGGCGTCCAGCTTTTTCACGGCGGCACGGGTGAAAGCCGTGCGGCCAATGACGCGGTGCCGTCCAGCAATTTCAAACTGACGGCCAATGGCGACGAGGCGGCTTGCGCGATCAGGCGTGGTGCCGAAGTTTCGAACGGCCTGTCGCTGTTGACCGTCGCTTCGAATTGCCGCCGGCTGCTGCCCGGTATCGAGCGGGCGAAATTCTGGCGCGAGCAGGAGGACGGCACGGTGGCCTTCAGCGCCAACGGCAACGATCCGATCGTCACTTTCGCCGTTGCCGACGGCGACGGCTATGAATCCTACGCGCCGGCCCTGCCGCTGCTGTCGCTGGCGGCCGGACCATGAGCATGTTGTGCATACAATTGACCTAACGAGCGTGAAACTCGGTTTGGCCATACGGCTTGCCTAGCCGTGAGAAGCCGCACCAAGTTTAGTTTTGGCCGCCCACGCCATAACGTTTTCTCGGCCCTTGGCGTCGCGCTCTGTGACGCTCCGTCGTGCATTGCCTCTTACTTATCGCCCGTAGCGAAATGCGCCATCTGGCCGTCGTAGGCTCTTTTGAAAGCAGGACGCGCGCAGGCTCGATCGACGTAGGATCGTATTGCCGGAAAATCACCGGCAGCCATTACCTTCGGTTTCCGAAGCACGTCCGTCATCAGGATATCGGCAACGGTAAACTGTCCAGCGGCAAGCCACTCACGCTGCACCAGCACAGCTTTCAGTTGTTTCAAGCGCTGGAGCATCCAGTTTTCGAGCGGGTTGCTCGTGTCATTGGACATGCCGACGAACCACCAAGGCACCGTAACCATCTCAATTGAATTGAGCGCGGCAATCGTCCATTCCAGCGTCTCTGCCTCGCCCTTGGGGTTGCGAGGCATCAACTTTTCACTTTTTCGCGCCAGATACAGAAGACATGCCCCGCTTTCGAACACGGTTATGCCGCCATCTTCTACGAAAGGCACTTGGCCAAAAGGCTGACGCGAAAAGTGCTCTGGTCCGCGGTTATTGAACGAGACGGACCTGACCTCGTAGTCCAAACCAGCCTCTTCGCATGCCCAGCGCAGTCTGATGTTTCGAACATAGCCACGGGGACCAGATTTGCCCTCAGGCCTAATCGTATGTCCAGATAGTCAACGCCTCGGTCATGCTGCCTCTCCACCAGCACTATCCACAGCCTACGCCTCCCGATCAAAATCGACGTCTGGACTGTGTTTCATATGCGGAAGACCGTTTTCATCTATGCCCACAACGTCCGAAAGGGTCACAAGCTACAGGGAGCGAGAGAGGTTTAGCGACTAAACTTTTGCCGCCTTGTCCCGAATTGGACCACAACCACTGCAGAGGGTCTTTCGCCCACATCATGAACATGAAGCACCCTCCAGACATAAGGTGTTTCTAAATGACCGCGGTGGGTGGGCAGCAGTCATAGTGGGGTTGCCATTTTATGCGCAGAAAGGATCCTTTGCTGTCGTTCGGTTTTCTGCGAGCATGGGCACAATCCGGAAGCCGACATTCCATAATGACGAGAACCGATAGTAGTGAAGAGCGCCGATGGTTTGCCGAAGACCTACGCGTTTCATCACCCGTCGTGCACAACCCTGCCATCATCGACGCATTCGCCAAAGTCCCGCGAGAGGAATACCTCGGTAACGGCCCTTGGCGTATCCATTCGAGATTGCAAGTCGGGGCAGTCCATACGAGCCCTTCAGCCGCACTTCATGAGATTTACCACGACGTTTTGGTCTCGCTTGACGAAAGGCGCGGATTGAACAGCGGACTGCCGTCGCTTTGGGCTTTTGTTTTCGACCATCTGAACATGGCTCCCGGCCAGACTATCCTTCAGGTGGGCGCTGGTGTCGGCTATTTCACCGCCATTCTCGCTGAGCTGACGGGTTCTGAAGGACGCGTGATTGCGTATGAGATCGACGAAGAACTCGCTCGGCGCGCGCAAAGCAATCTTGCTCACTATGCCCATGTCAAAGTGATATCCGGTGACGCCACACAGGCAGTTGATCTGCCAAACCTCGATGTCGTGGTCGCCTTTGCCGGAGTGACACACGTGCCGGAACGGTGGCTTTCAAATCTGTCCGACGCCGGTCGGATGGCGCTGCCTTTCACGGGTGAAGACCAATGGGGCTTCATGATGCTTCTGGAAAGGGCTGGCGATACGTTCCCCGTAAAATCACTTGTGCCTTGTGGTTTCTACCATTGCGGCGGAGCCAGGCGCAGTGACGAAGAAAAGGCTTTGACGGCCGCCCTCAAGGCTGCACGAGGCAAGGACACCGATCTCGCGCAATACCATCGAGCGCGACCAGAAAATGGCATCGAAGATGCTTGGCTGGTCACAGACGCATACTGGATTTCGAAAGCCTAGCGTGGCCGGGCACTCGAAGCGTCCGTAATGCGCTCACTTCGGCCATGCTTGATGGAATCGAATCAACTCCGGCTGAGTGATTTCCGCAGACTGATCTATTCCGCGGCTGCACGCGCGCCGGATTTCGCCGCCTGATGCAGGCGTACCGCGTCGCCGAAGGCACGGAAAATCTTTACCGAGATGCTGTCCGACTTGACCCAGTATTCGGGATGCCATTGCACGCCGACGGCGAAGGCGCGAGCGTCCCTGACGGAGACAGCCTCGACCGTACCGTCGGCGGCGACCGCCTCCACCTGCAGCTTCGGTCCCAGCCGGTCGATCGCTTGGCGATGCACCGAGTTGACCATGATGTCGCCCGCGCCGAAGACGCCGGCCAGGCAGCTGCCGGGCTTTATCGTCACATTCTGGCGGATGGCGAAGCGTTCGTCCTGATTGTCGCTCACCGGCGCGCGATGATCGAGCGATCCTTCCCGCTCCTGGATTTCGGCGGCCAGCGTGCCGCCCAGCGCCACGTTCATCTCCTGGATGCCGCGGCAGATGGCGAGCAGCGGCACGCCACGCTCGACCGCCCTACGGATCAGCGGCAGCGTCGTGGCGTCGCGGGCGGAATCGTAGGGGCCATTCTTCTCGCTGGCGTCGCCGCCATAGAGCGAGGGATGCACGTTCGACTTCGAGCCGGTGACCATGACACCATCGACCGACGACAGAAGTTCATCGAAATCGAGCCGGTCGCCGAAGGACGGCACCAGCACCGGGAACACGCCGGCACCCGAAAGCGCTGCCTCCAGATACTGCTGCGGGGCGGCATGCCAGGTGTAGTTGTCGAACTGTCGGACGTCGGTCGAGATGGCGACGAGCGGCTGGTGCATTTTGGATTCGGGTTCCATTCGGTGCGAAAACCTGTTCTGCCTGCAAAATAGGCGATCCGAAGGCGCTTTGCCATGGCAAGTTTCGCCGTGCTGCATGGGCCACGAAACGTTTGTTAGACTATAGTTGCAGGATGTGCGTCGGCGAGGTGAATTTCCCGGAAATGCCGCCCTCAAACCCAGCTGCCGTGCTGGACTCGACCCCTTGCCTGTGTATTGTTCGGCTCGAAGCCGATCCGGGCACTGAGGACGTCCCGAACGTCGGTCTGTTGATCCAAAAGGGAGGAACTGCATGGATCGTCGTTCATTCATCCGCAAGGCCGGCACGGCCGGTGTAGGAGCAGCCGCCGCGACGGTAGCGCTTGCCGCGCCCGCTGTCGCCCAATCCAATCCGAAAGTGACCTGGCGCCTGGCGTCGTCCTTCCCGAAATCGCTCGATACGATCTACGGCGGCGCCGAGGTCTTTTCCAAGATGCTTTCGGACGCAACCGACGGCAACTTCCAGGTCCAGGTGTTTGCCTCCGGCGAGCTCGTGCCCGGCCTGCAGGCTGCGGATGCGACCACGGCCGGCACGGTCGAGGCCTGCCATACCGTGGCATATTATTACTGGGGCAAGGACCCGACTTGGGCACTGGGTGCCGCGGTGCCGTTCTCGCTCAACGCGCGTGGCATCAATGCCTGGCACTACCATGGCGGCGGCATCGACCTGTTCAACGAATTCCTGGCCACCCAGGGGCTTTTCGGCCTGCCGGGCGGCAACACCGGCGTGCAGATGGGTGGCTGGTTCCGCAAGGAGATCAACACGGTCGCCGACCTTTCCGGCCTCAAGATGCGTATCGGCGGCTTTGCCGGCAAAGTGGTGCAGAGGCTCGGCGTCGTGCCGCAGCAGATCGCCGGCGGCGACATCTATCCGGCGCTGGAAAAAGGCACCATCGACGCTGCCGAATGGGTTGGCCCCTATGACGACGAGAAGCTCGGCTTCTACAAGGTCGCGCCCTATTACTACTATCCTGGCTGGTGGGAAGGCGGGCCGACCGTCCACCTTATGTTCAACAAGGCGAAATACGAAGAGCTCTCGCCGGCTTACAAAGCCCTGGTTCACGCCGCCGCACAGGCGGCCGACGCCAACATGCTGCAGAAATATGATTATCTGAATCCTACGGCTGTAAAACGTCTAGTGGCCGGCGGAGCGAAGTTGCGCCCGTTCAGCCAGGACATCATGGCCGCCTGCTTCGAAAAGGCAAACGAGGTCTATGGTGAAATGGAGGCCTCGAACGCCCCGTTCAAGAAGATCTGGGACTCGATCAAGGCGTTCCGCAAGGAGCACTATCTCTGGGCGCAGGTGGCGGAATACAACTACGACACCTTCATGATGGTCCAGCAGCGCAACGGCAAGCTCTGACAATTTAGCGGCTATGGCGCCACACCTCGTTCGGGAGGCGTGGCGCCATGGTCCTCTGGTTTGTCACGACCCTTGCCGAAACAGACCAATTAGCCGGGCATCACCAGGACCTTGACTTCACCGGCTGCCGGCGGATTGGCGATCACCGCTGCCGCGTCTTCAAGTGTCACCTGCCTGGAGATCAACCTGTCGATCTCGATCGCGCCCGAGGCGATGAGATTGGCGGCCCGGCGGTGGGTAAAGGGATTGAGGAAGGAACCCAGTACCTTCAGCTCGCGAAACAGCAGGTCGAAGGGCTCGAACGCCGCTCTCATGCCTTGCGGCATGACGCCGATGATGACGACAGTGCCACCGGCCCTGGCCAGCCGCATCGACTGCTCGACTGTCTCTTGCACGCCAGCGCATTCGAACACCACGTCGACACCGCCTGGCATCAGCCCGGACGGACCAGTCACGGCCTCGAAAAAGCCGGGGCTATTGGGATCGATCGTCGCCGTCGCACCCAGATCCTCGGCAAGCGCGCGCCGCGAGGCCTGGCGCGTCGACAGGATGATGGTCGACGCTCCGGCAAGCTTCGCCAGTTGCACGGTGAGCAGGCCGATCACGCCGCCGCCAAGCACGGCGACTGAAAAGCCGGGCCTGATCTTGGCCAGGTCCACGCCATGCAGGCAGCAGCCAAGCGGTTCGCAGAACGCGCCATGCGTCGGCTTCAGGTTTTTTGGCAGGACGAAGGCCTGCTTCTGCGGCAGCACGAGATACTCGGCAAAGCCGCCGTCGCGATGGATACCGATGGCATTAAGATTGCTGCACAGGTTGACCCGACCGGCATGACAATTGGGACAGCGCCCACAGGCGATGTTGGGATCGCCGGTGGCGCGATCGCCGACGGAAAAGCCGGACACGGCGGCTCCAATCGCCTCGATGATGCCGGAGAATTCATGTCCGGGCGTCACCGGCGGCGTGCAGGGAAATTCACCATGGAAGAGATGCCGGTCGGTGCCGCAGACGCCGCATGCTTCAATCCGCACCAGAAGGTCGTCCGGCCCGGCGGACGGTTTGTCGAGCTCGCGCAGGGTGATGCTGCCCACTGCCTCCAGCCGCACCGCTTTCATGACTGTAGCACCCCTGGCGCATGACCCCGAAATCGGGATCGATTTCGGAAAGGATCATGCGCAAATAAATATTCTACAGCGTCCTTTGCGCGTCCGAAAGGACGCGCGGCGCTATGGCATCAATTGAAGTTAGGTGGCTGCGACAGGTCCGGCGCCGCCGGTGCCGCTGGTTTGGCAGGGGGCGTTTCGTCGAAACTCGGCGGTTGCGACAGATCCGTTCCTGACGATGGTGCCGGGGTCGTGCCGCCATTGGCTGGTGGGCTATTG
Organism: Mesorhizobium sp. M00.F.Ca.ET.216.01.1.1; assembly: GCF_004010325.2. Classification (GTDB taxonomy): domain Bacteria; phylum Pseudomonadota; class Alphaproteobacteria; order Rhizobiales; family Rhizobiaceae; genus Mesorhizobium. The sequence goes on along the minus strand of NZ_SADR02000009.1, from coordinate 131,970 downwards.
CCGTCGGCCGGCGGCGTGCCGGGCGGCGACAGGCCAAGGCCCGGCAATTCCGGCACCTGGAGGTTGATCGTGCCCGGATCGACGACGATGCCCTTGTAGTGCATCACCATCTGCGGGAAGGCGATGGTCAGCCCAATCATGACAACCTGGATGCAAACGAAGGGCACCGCGCCCCAATAGATCTGGCCGGTGGTGATCGGCTGCACCGTCTTGCCGGTGAGGCGGTCGAGATAGGGCACGCGGGCGGCGACCGAACGCAGGTAGAACAGCGCGAAGCCGAAGGGCGGGTGCATGAAGCTGGTCTGCATGTTGACGCCGAGCAGCACCCCAAACCAGATCAGGTCGATGCCGAGCTTGTCGGCAGCCGGCGCCAGCAGCGGCACGATAATGAAAGCGAGCTCGAAGAAGTCCAGGAAGAAGGCGAGGAAGAAGACGAGCATGTTGACGCCAATCAGGAAGCCGACCTTGCCACCCGGCAGCGATGTCAAAAGGTGCTCCACCCAGACATGGCCGTTGACGCCGTAGAAGGTGAGCGAAAATACCCGCGCGCCGATCAGGATGAACAGCACGAACGACGACAGCCTTGTCGTCGAGGCCAGTGCCTGTTTGACCACGTCGAGCGACAATCGCCCCTTCATTGCCGCCATGGCCAGAGCGCCGACCGCGCCCATGGCGCCGCCTTCGGTTGGCGTGGCGATGCCGAGAAAAATGGTGCCTAGCACCAGGAAGATCAGCGCCAGCGGCGGGATCAGCACGATGACCACCTGCTGCGCCAGCCTGGACATCACATTGATGTTCAGGCCCTTGTCGGCGATCGCCACCACATAGATGAAGATCACGCCAATGGTGGCACCGAGGATGTCGGCATTGTCGCCATGCGTCGGCGCAAGATAGCGATAGGCCGCGTAGGAAACCACGATCGTTGCCAGCAGCGCCGCCAGCAACGACAGCACGCCATGGCCGAGCGTGCGGGCTTTCAGCGGCAGCGCCGGCATCGACTTCGGCCGGACGATCGACATGATCAGGATGTAGGCCATGTAGATGCCGGTCAGGATGAGGCCGGGGATCAGCGCGCCCTTGTACATGTCGCCGACCGAGCGGCCGAGTTGGTCGGCAAGCACGATCAGCACCAGCGACGGCGGGATGATCTGGGCGAGCGTGCCGGACGCCGCGATGACGCCGGACGCCAGCCGCCGGTCGTAGCCGTAACGCAGCATGATCGGCAGCGAGATCAGTCCCATGGCGATGACGGAGGCTGCCACCACGCCGGTGGTTGCGGCCAGCAGCGCGCCGACGAAGATCACGGCATAGGCGAGGCCGCCGCGGATCGGCCCGAACAGCTGGCCGATCGTTTCGAGCAGGTCTTCGGCCATGCCCGATCGTTCGAGCACGATGCCCATGAAGGTGAAGAACGGGATGGCCAATAGCGTGTCGTTCGACATCACCCGGCTGCCGTAGAAATTATCCGGCAGTGCGTGGAGCAGCGGCCACGCGAGATTGATCGAACCGCCCGAATAGGGCGACAGCAGGACGCCGATGAAGAAGAACATCAGGCCGTTGGCGGCGAGCGAGAAGGCGACCGGATAGCCGATCAGCAGGAAGATGATCAGCGAGGCGAACATGATCGGCGCCATGTTCTGGGCGATGAACTCCATCATGAGCGCACCTCGTCGGCCAGCGCTTTCGCATCTTCGGCGAGCGCTTTCGCTTCGAGCTCGGCCTGCTCATGCACCGATATGAACGGAGTGGGATCATCCATGTGGCCGCGCATGATGGCGATCTTCTTGATGATCTCGGAAATGCCCTGGAGCGCCAGCAGGAAGAAGCCGGCCAGCAGGATGGCCTTTGCAGGCCAGATGATCAGCCCGCCGGAATTGTTCGACATTTCGCCGCTGCGAAACGACAGCGACACATAGGGAACGAAATAGACCACCATCAGCGTCACGAACGGCATCAGGAAAAAGACGTGGCCGAGAAGGTCGATCCAGTGCTGCACGCGGCGCGAGAACATGCCGTAGACGATGTCGATGCGGATGTGGTCGTTCTGCTTCAGTGTGTAGGCGGCGGCCAGCATGAAGGCGGCGCCGAACAGGTACCATTGCAGCTCCAGCCAGGCATTCGAAGACATGTCGAAGACCTTGCGGATGACGGCATTGGCGGCGCTTACGAGGATTGCCAGCAGGATCAGCCACGAGACCCATTTGCCGACGAACTCGTTGAGGCGGTCGATGCCCCGTGACAGAGCGAGCGGCCCTTCCATGCATTCCTCCCTTGTGTCAGTGGCGTGCTGGTTCCCTTTCCGTCGCGCCGCTGTGGCCCAACGGTATGCAGTGCGTGGCCCGGCGGGTCAACACGGGAGAGATCGGTAAACGCTGTTGTGAGACAAGAGTGAGCAAAAACCGCTGGATGACCGTGCGGCATGCAACCAAAGTCTGACAGGTCAGACGATCTTGGCGGTGTCGCGGCCGGCGCCGACAAGCATCAGCATGACGACAAGGAACGCATACATCCAGGCGTCGCGCCATTCGATCGGGAAGTAGCCGGCCCACAGCGATTCGGCCATGCCGAAAGCGGCTGCGCCAAGCGCTGCACGCGACGGCGAGAGATAGCCGCCGACAGCGGTCACGAACAGGATCTTCAGCCCGTAGACCAGCCCGGTGCCGAAGCTGATATTGCCGTAATAGAAGCCGGCAAGCACACCGGCCAGCGCCGCGCAGAGGCCGCCGAAGAGCACCGCGTGCCGGAAGACGGCGCGCACGTCGACGCCGCACATGGCCGCGGCCTTGGGATCGTCGGATACGGCGCGCCAGCTCCGGCCGAAGCTCGAATATGCGAAGGCCCATGCGGCCAGCACAATGGCCGCCAGCACGGCCGCGCAGTCGAGCAGCTGGATCAGCGTCAGCGTCGCCTTGAAGCCTGCATTCTGCGCGAAAATGACCGGTTGAGCCAGCATCGGCGGCAACCACAGATCGTGCGTGTCGGCGGCAATGCGGCTTGCTTCCGAAAGCACCAGCAATATGCCCAGCGTCGTCACCACGATCGCGTTGGGCGCGCGATCGGCCAAGGGTTCGAAGACGCTGCGCGACAGGACGTGGCTGATCAGCGCCGCATAAAGGAAAGCCGCCACGACACCGAGCGCAACGGAAGCAAACAATGTCAGCCATAGCGCCTGATAGCCGAAGGCTGCGGTGAGGATCATCGCATGCCCGCAAAAAGCGAACAGCGCGCCATAGGCGAGATTGGTCCGGTGCAGGATGCCATTGGTCAGCACGTAGCCGAAGGCAAGCAGCGCATAGAGCGCGCCGGAATGCAGGCCGTTCAGAACCTGTTGGAAGAAATAGAGCATGCAAGACCCTCGGAGCATGCCGCCCAAAGTGCGAAGCGGTTTGGGACGACGACATGCTCAAAACAAAGGTGGCGACGGCCGCACCCGTAAGGAGCGTCGCATTCGGAATCTAACTTGTCAAATGCGATTTATCGGTTAGATTTCAGCGCATGACGGTATCCTGGACGCCACACCGCTTCACTGGCGGCATTCTTGCGCTCGATGCGGCAAACACCGTCGTGTTGCGTGACGATCCGGAAAAGACCTTCGATCGTTTCGACGATCCGGCCGAGATTGCCCGGTTCGCAGACGCGGCAAGCGCCTTTCGCGCCGCAGAACTTGGCGGCAGGCGGCTGGCAGCGCCGTCGCCGGCGGAAATCGCGCCGGTGGTGCTGTCGATTCGCGAGGCGACCGACAGCCTGTTTCGCCGCGCAGTGTCGAAAGGCGCGATTGCCACCGGCGAGCTGCCAGGCTTCCTCAAGGCCTGCGCCGATGGCCTGGCGCGCAGCCGCACCGAAATTGGCGCGCCGGGAAAGCCTTTCGGCGATCCGGCGACGCCGATCGCCTTCGAGGCGGCGCTGGCCGTCTCGGCGCTGTCGCTGCTGCGTGAAGATACCATCGCCAGGTTGAGGATCTGTCCCAATTGCAGCTGGCTGTTTGTCGACCGCAGCCGCAATTCCAGCCGCCTTTGGTGCGATATGGCGGTATGCGGCAACCGTCAGAAGGCAAGCCGTCACTATCGCCGCCGCACGGCGGCCAGGGAGGTCATCAATGTTTAGCAAACTTTCGCGTTCGATCGTTTTCGGCGTAGCCTTGCTTGCAGCCGCGGCCGTTGGTGCCTGCCGCGATTCCGGCAAGGATCAGTTGTTCGCCATTTCCGGGAAGCTGTTCGAATTCAACTACCGCCTGGGCATCGCCACCTATGTCATCACCCTCAATCCGCTGCGGCCTGTGGGTGAAGGCCAGGTCGCGGTGGTCAGCTTCCAGAACCCGGCCGGCGGCGATCCGATCATCGTCAACCAGAAGATATGGCCGAAGCTGCCGCATGTGACGCTGACCAGCCCGCCGCTTTCCTGTGTTGTCAAGGACAAGCCCTATGCGGTGTCGATCCGCATCGAGGATTCCAGCGGTAAATTGTTGCAGAGCTTCGAGACCACGCTGACCTCGTCGCTCGACCAGTCGGTCCTGCCCGACCGGCCTCTGGTCGCCGGGCCAGTCTACGAACTCAACAAGGACCTGGCCGGCCACGTCGACGGTAAGCTGCCGGGCGAGCCGAAGCCCGATTGTCCGAAGGCGGCCTGACGCGTTTTCGCCCGCTCGATGCACCGCCGGAACATCCTTTGCTCTGGCGCGGCGGCCGGGCAGTTTTCATACGCTGGCTGGCGCGCGCTGGATCGTTCATTGCGCATTGGCTGGCGCTCTCGATTTTGTTTGACCTGCCCGGCAAGGGAAGAAAGACTGCGGCATCCGACTCCGACGTTGGCTGCGTGTTTCGAGCGCGCCTCCGCAGAGGAAATGCCTGATGACGCTGCATGATGTCGCGCTCGACGACAAGTTTGATCTCGGAAAGGAGCGCATCTTCCTTTCTGGCGCGCAGGCGGTCATCCGCATGCTTTTGATGCAGCGCGAACGCGACCGACGGGCCGGACTGAACACCGCCGGCTTTGTCTCCGGCTATCGCGGCTCGCCGCTCGGCGGGCTCGACATGCAGTTGTGGAAGGCCAAGAAGCAGCTGGCCCAGTCGGATATCGTCTTCCAGCCCGGCCTCAACGAAGAACTCGCGGCGACGGCTTGCTGGGGTTCGCAGCAGACCGAATTGCTGGGCGAGGGCACCCATGACGGTGTGTTCTCGGTCTGGTACGGCAAAGGGCCCGGTGTTGACCGCTCCGGCGACGTGTTTCGCCACGCCAACCTCGCCGGCTCATCGAAACATGGCGGCGTCCTTGCCCTGATGGGCGACGACCACATGGCCGAATCCTCGACCAACGCCCACGCCACCGAATTCCTGTTCGTCGACACCATGGTGCCGATCCTCAATCCGGCCGGCGTCCAGGAGATCATCGACTACGGGCTCTACGGCTTTGCCATGTCGCGCTTCGCCGGCACTTGGGCGGCGATCAAATGCGTCAAGGACAACATCGAATCGACGGCCTCCGTCGATGCCTCGCTCGACCGGCTTGATATCGTCATCCCCGAATTCGACATGCCGCCCGGCGGCCTCAACATCCGCCACGAGATCGACATGCTCGGCCAGGAGGAGCGGCTGCATGAACACAAGCGTGCCGCCGCGTCGGCCTTCATCCACGCCAACGGGCTGAACAGGATCGTCTATTCGGGCGGCCGCAACCCGAAGCTTGGCATCGTCACCATCGGCAAGAGCTATCTCGACGTCCGCCAGGCGCTGGAAGACATCGGCATCGACGAGGCGGCCGCCAACCGCATCGGTATCCGGCTGTTCAAGGTCGGTTGCCCGTGGCCGCTCGACCTTCAGCACATTGCCGACTTTTCCCGCGGTCTCGACACCATCGTCGTCGTCGAGGAGAAACGATCGCTGATCGAGGTGCAACTGCGCGAAAGCCTCTACGGCACCGCGACGCAGCCGGTCATCGTCGGCAAGAAGGACGAGCGCGGCGACTGGCTGTTTCCGGCCAAGGGCGCGCTCGATCCTAACGAGATCGCCATTGCGCTCGGCGAGAGGATACTGAGGACGATCGGCCCGTCGGAAGAAATCGCCGCACGGGTGGCAAAACTGCGCCAGTTCCAGGCGATGCTCGCCGACACCACCGACATCGCCTCGCGCACGCCCTTCTTCTGTTCCGGCTGCCCGCACAATTCCTCGACCAAGGTGCCGGAGGGCTCGATCGCCGCCGCCGGCATCGGCTGTCACTTCATGGCGCTGTGGATGGACCGTAATACCGTCGGCTTCACCGCCATGGGCGGCGAGGGTGCGCAATGGGTCGGCCAGGCACCGTTTTCGAAGCGCGACCACATCTTCCAGAATCTCGGCGACGGCACATACAATCACTCCGGTGTGCTGGCGATCCGCTTTGCGCTGTCGACGGATGCCAACATCACCTACAAGATCCTCTACAACGACGCCGTCGCCATGACCGGCGGCCAGCCGCACGAAGGCGGCCTGACTGTGGACATGATCGTCAGGCAGGTACGGGCCGAAGGTGTCGGGCGCATCGCCATCGTCACCGACGAGCCGGGAAAATATACCGGCAAGGCCGAATTCCCCGCCGGCGTCACCGTCCATCACCGCGACGACCTCGGCCTCGTGCAGCGCCAATTGCGTGCGGTCAAGGGCGTGTCGGTGCTGCTCTACGACCAGACCTGCGCTGCCGAGAAGCGCCGCCGCCGCAAGCGCGGCACCTTCCCCGATCCCGACAAGCGTGTCTTCATCAACGAACTGGTTTGCGAGGGTTGCGGCGATTGCGGGGTGCAGTCGAACTGCGTCTCGATCCAGCCGGTCGAGACCGAATTCGGCCGCAAGCGCAGGATCGACCAGTCGAGCTGCAACAAGGATTTCTCTTGCGTCAACGGCTTCTGCCCGTCCTTCGTCACCGTGCATGGCGCCAGGATCAGGAGGGCCGATGGCATCGCCGGCAAGGCCGACCCGCTCGCCGGCGTGCCGACGCCGGCAGAATTCCCGCTCGGCGAGCAAGGCTGGGCGGCGATCATCGACGGCGTCGGCGGTACAGGCGTCGTCACCATCGGGGCAGTGCTCGGCATGGCCGCCCATCTCGAAGACAAGGGCTGTGGCATGATCGACATGGCCGGCCTTGCCCAGAAGGGCGGCTCGGTGTTCACCCATGTGCGCATCGCCCGCACCCCGGACGATATCCATGCCATCCGCGTTTCTGCGGGGAAGGCCGACCTCGTTCTTGGCTGCGATCTTGTCGTGTCCGGCGCCAAGAAGGTGCTCGCCGCCGTGCGCGAGGGCCACACCATCTTCCTTGCCAACACTGCCGAGATCATGCCTGGCGAGTTCGCCCGATCGGCCGATTTCTCGCTGCCCGTCGAGCGGCTGAAAAAGGCGATTCGTGCCGCCGCCGGCGACGACAGAACGCATTTCTTCGACGCCACCCGCACCGCCACCGCGCTGTTCGGCAATTCGCTCGGCGCCAACATGTTCATGCTCGGCTTCGCCTTCCAGCACGGCGGCCTGCCGCTGTCGGCCGAGGCGGTCGAGAAAGCGATCGAACTCAACGGCGAGGCGGTGGCAATGAACATCGCCGCCTTCCGCTGGGGCCGCCGCGCTGCCCACCAGCCCGATTTCGTGCGCAGCCTCGTCGCCCAGCCCGGCAAGGCCACTGAGAGCACCGCAATTGCCGAGACGCTGGACGACATCATTGCCCGCCGCGTCGCCTTTCTGACCGCCTATCAGAATGCCGCCTACGGCAAGCGCTATGCCGACAAGCTGGCTGCGTTGCGCCAGGCCGAAGCCAAGGCCGTGCCGGGTTCGACCACGGTGACCGAGGCCGCCGCGAGGAACCTGTTCAAGCTGATGGCGATCAAGGACGAATATGAGGTGGCGCGGCTCTATACCGACGGCTCCTTCGCCGCCGAATTGGGAAAACAGTTCCAGAGCTACGAGAAGCTAGAATTCCATCTCGCCCCGCCGATCATGGGCCGCCGCGGCAATGACGGTAAGCCGAGGAAGTCGAGTTTCGGCCCGTGGATGATGAAGGCGTTCCGGCTGCTTGCGGCGATGAGAGGCCTGCGCGGCACCGCCTTCGACCTGTTCGGCTACAGCGCCGAAAGGCGCTTGGAACGGCAGCTTCTTGCCCAATATGAGGCCGATCTGGAGCTTGTCGCCGGCACGTTGGCGCCGGGCAAGGTCGAGGCCGCTGCCGCTCTTGCCTCGGTGCCCGCGCTCATCCGCGGCTATGGCCATGTCCGGCAAGCCAGTGCCGAAAAGGCGGCCGGCGAACGCTCAAGACTGCTCGAGCGCCTGGCAAATACACCGGCGAGGCCTGAACTTCAGGCCGCCGAATGAGCCCGGGCCCTGATACGCCTTGTTTACCTGAACAATAGTTTCTTTGCCTTCCGTTGGGTCAACGGCTTGACGGCAGGGGTCGAAACGGCCTCTCTAAACCTTTCTTAAGGCGGATATGACATGACTGCGGTTCGTGCGGCACCGCAGGCTATGCAAGAAAACAAAACCGTAGAGATAGGTGAGGACGTCTATGCAGGGTTCGTGCGATCGTTGTTCAACGATCCCGGAATCCTGCTGATCGGCGCTTTTTGCCACGGACTCATCGGTATTCTTGTCTACTTCAGCTCAAAGCAGCCCGTCTACCTCGCGCTTGCCGCGACCATGCTCGCCGCTGGCCTTTACCGCTATTACGGCATCCGCAAAGGTCAGCGCGAAGGCAATTTCAATACCTTTGAGTCAGCCAAGAAATGGGAACGCTACTATCTGGTCGGCGGTACCATCCAGGCTTTCTTCATGGGGCTGTTCTGCTTCACCACCATCTATCTCATCCCGGACATATTCGGGGAAAGTGCCGCGATCGCCGTCATAATGGGCTCGACGGTGACGATCGTCGGGCGCAATTACGGCTCCAAAACCATGGTCGCGGTTCAGGCTTTTACGGTCGTGCTGCCGATTGCGGTCGGACTGATGCTCAAGGGCGATGTCGACAATTTCATCCTCGGCCTCTACATCGTGCCGTTCATCTTCATCATCACTCGAATGGCCAATCACGTTCGCACCGTGCTTTTTAATGCCATTTCGGAGCGCAAAACCGCAGCCAGGCTCGCAGAGCGTTTCAACCGCGCGCTCAACACCATGTCGCATGGTCTCGTTATGCTTGGCCCCGACGGCAAGGTGGTCGTCGGCAACGCCGAAGCCGCGCATCTCATGTCGCTCAAATCGCCGGACCAGTTGCTCGGGCGATCGATCCACTCCCTGCTCTTGCGCGGCGTTGCTGGTGGAATGCTGGCGCCGAAGGACTGCCGCTACGTCGAGGCGCAGCTGACGCGCGCGCTGCGCGAGGGTCGCGACCGCAAGGTGCTGGTTTCCTTCTCCACCGGCCAGCACTACGAGTTTTCGGCGCGCGAAGGCAGCCAGGATCTGGGCGTCATTACCTTCGAGGATGTCACCGCCCGCGTTGATGCTGAAGAAAAAATCCGCTTCATGGCGCGCTACGACAACCTCACTGGCCTGCCAAATCGCGCCTATTTCCATGAGCTGGTCGGTGAGTCCATGGCGTCCGGCGAACGCGATCGTCTCTGCGGGCTCGCCGTGCTCGACCTCGACGATTTCAAGAGCGTCAACGACACTCTAGGCCATCCGGTCGGCGATGGGCTGATCTATGCCGTGGCGGAGCGGCTGGCCGCCATCGCCGGACAAGGCGTCATGGTCAGCCGTTTCGGCGGCGACGAGTTCATGATCTTCTTCGATCGCGTCGAGGACGAAAGCCATCTGACCGGCCTGCTCGACGGGATTTTCGGCGACCTGCAGGGCGAGATCGATGTCGCCGGCCACGGGCTACGGATCCAGGCCAGCGCAGGCGCGGTGCTGTCGCGGGTCGAGGACACCGATGTCGACGCCATGATCGTCAAGGCGGATCTTGCCCTCTACAAGGCCAAGGAACTTGGCAAGAACAACTGGCGGCTGTTCGAGGCGTCGATGGACGCAGCTTTCCGCAACCGCCAGCTGATGAAGGCGGATCTGCGCAGCGCTGTGGAAAGCAAGGGGTTGCGGGTGGTCTATCAGCCGATCGTGGCGATGAGCACGATGCGCATCGCCAGTTGCGAGGCGTTGTGTCGGTGGGACCATCCCGATCTCGGGCCGATTTCGCCCAGCATCTTCATTCCCCTGGCCGAGGAAATGGGCATCATTTCCGAGATCAGTACTTTTGTCCTTCAGGCGGCATGCGCCGAATGTGCCAAATGGCCCGGCCAGACCAGCGTCTCGGTCAATCTTTCCGCCAAGGATTTTCGCAACCGCGACGTCGTCCAGAGGGTCCGTGATGCGCTGGCTGGTTCCGGCCTCGCCGCGGGCCGCCTGGAGATCGAAGTCACCGAGACCGCGTTGCTCGACGACAAGTCGCTGACACGCCAGTACATCGAGGAATTGAAGCAGCTCGGCGTGCGTATCGCGCTCGACGATTTCGGTACAGGCTATTCAAGCCTGAGCTATCTCCACAAGCTGCCGCTCGACAAGATCAAGATCGACCGCTCGTTCCTGATGGACGTAACCCAGAGCCCGCGTTCGCTCGACCTGTTGAAGGGAATCGTCGACCTGACCCGCGTCTTGGGCCTGACCGTAACCATCGAAGGGGTCGAGACCTTCGAGCAGCTCAAGATTCTGGTGCACTCGGTGAAGCCGGACCTTGTCCAGGGCTTCCTCTTCGGCGCCGCTCTCAGTGCATCGGGCATCGAAACCATGTCCAACGTGACCTGGCCCTTCGCCGCGGAATTGCGGTCAGTCCCGAAGCTCGCGACCACCTGATCTCGATAGCGCTTGAAAGGCCCGTTCAAAAGGCGTTGTGTTATCTAAGCGTTAACTGATTGTTAACGTTAACGTTCGGTAAACGCTGACGGTCAGAGTTTCATCTTCTTGTTCTTTCCGTTGTCCGGTATTGTCCTCCTGCGGCGGTACGAGGGGAAATATATGGACACGCAACGGTCAGGTCTGCGTTCGGCGGCTTCGGCGATAAAATCTCAGCCTCCCTCATTGTTCGCGCGCAACGTCCTGGACGTTTTGGAACGCGTCGAATACCGGCGCTGTGAAAGCGGGGAGGATCTCGAAGCGGTCTACCGGCTGCGTTACAAGGCCTTTCATGCACACGGTCTGCTTGACACCATCGTCGAACAGAAACTTTCTGATCACCTTGATGAAGCCCGCAATTGCTATTGTTTCGGCGTGTTCATGGACGGCGAGCTTGTCAGTACCGTCAGGCTCCACCACATTACCGGTGAGACCCCAGAAGCGCCGATCATGACCGTATTCGGCGATAGATTGCTCCTGCGGCTGGCGCGGGGCGAAACCTTTATCGATCCCAGCAGACTGGCGATCGACCCGCAAATGTCATCGGCCAACCGGGCTCTGCCCTACGTCACGCTGAGGCTCGCGGTCATCGCCAACACATTTTTCAACGCGACAAGCTGCATTTCGATGATCAGGGAAGAGCACACGTCGTTCTACCATCGCATCTTCGGGTCGGTGCAGATCGGCGAACCGCGCATCTACCCGCCCTTCACCATGCCTATCTTCTTCTACGAATCGGTTTGCGAGCAGAACATGGCGCCGACGCTGCAGCGGTTTCCATTCTTCCAATCGACGGCGCTGGAGCGCCGCATGCTGTTCGCAAAAGCGCCGGCCGGCGAACTCGCGCCGCTGACCATCCTGCCCACCGCCAAATATTTTCGCGAAGCCGCCTGAGCCTTCATGGTAGGCGGAGCTTTCGGGCCGCATCGACGTTGTGGATGGCAGCAGGTGCCGTCGACGCATTCGCGTGAACGAAAATTGGCCTCACCGAAAGGGAACCCTATATGACCATTTCCACGCTCGCGCTTACCCCGCTGATCTCGCTTATTGCCGGGATTCTGATCCTGGTGATGCCGCGGCTGCTGAACTACATCGTCGCCCTCTATTTGATCGTCGTCGGGCTGCTCGGGCTGTTTCCGCATCTGGCAGGCTGAAAGTCGGCGCCAACGCGGCGCACGCTAGCCCTGCACAAGCGCAAGACGGCGGCCGAATTCACGCCGGGCTGCGCCAGCTCACGGCTTTCAACTTTCCTTTGAGGCTGTTGTCGCCGGCGATGCGGCAATAGCGCCATTGCCCTCGGCCCGGCTTTTCGCTATGTGCCTCAAAGATGTCTTCGAAGGGGTATTCCTATGGCTGATCACACGCCGACCGGTCCTGTCGAACTGGGCGCGAAGATGGACTATGCCGAGCATGATCGGACCTATGCGGGCTTCGTCATGCTCGCCAAATACGGGTCGCTCTTTTGCCTCGCCGTGCTCCTGTCGATGGCTTTCGGCTTCTTCGCCGGTGGCTTCTTCTCGGCCGTCATCCTGTTCGTTCTGATCCTGGCCGTAGGCGCCTTCATTCTCCGGTAAATTCCTAAAGACCCTTGCCCGGGATGTCGCCGGAAGTCCGGCCGGCGCCTTGCGGAAACAGGTTCCAGCCGAAAGGATCATTGCGGTGGGACAGACGGTTTTCATCCCTCGGGAGCTCGATGCGAACGAGCCGCGCGTTGCTGCCTCGCCGGACACGGTAAAGCGGCTGGCGGGGTTGGGTTTCGACGTGACTGTCGAAGCTGGCGCCGGCACGGCGTCCCGCATTCCGGACGAGGAGTTCGCCAAAGCGGGCGCTGCGATCGGCAAGGCCGGCGATGTCGCCAAGGCCGATGTGGTGCTGAAAGTGCGCCGCCCAGGCGAGGCGGAGCTGAAGGCCTACCGGCCGGGAACCGCCGTCATCGCCATCATGGATCCCTACGGCAACGATGCCGGTGTCGCCGCTCTGGCGAGCGCCGGTGTCACCGCTTTCTCGATGGAGTTCATGCCGCGCATTACCCGCGCCCAGTCCATGGATGTGTTGTCCTCGCAGGCTAACTTAGCCGGCTACCAGGCAGTGATCGACGCGGCTTCGGAATACGACCGGGCGTTGCCGATGATGATGACGGCAGCGGGCACGGTACCGGCGGCGAAGGTCTTCATCATGGGCGTCGGCGTCGCCGGCCTGCAGGCGATCGCGACGGCAAGGCGGCTTGGCGCCGTCGTTACCGCCACCGATGTTCGTCCTGCCGCCAAGGAGCAGGTCGCTTCGCTCGGCGCAAAGTTCCTCGCGATCGAGGACGAGGAGTTCAAGGCTGCCGAGACTGCCGGCGGCTACGCCAAGGAAATGTCGAAGGAATACCAGGCCAAGCAGGCGGCACTGACCGCAGAGCATATCGCCAAGCAGGACATCGTCATCACCGCGGCGCTGATACCCGGTCGTCCGGCGCCGAAGCTGGTCTCGGCGGCCATGGTCGCTTCGATGAAGCCAGGCTCGGTGATCGTCGACCTTGCGGTCGAACGCGGCGGCAATGTCGAAGGCGCCGCATCAGGTCAGGTTGTCACCACGGCCAATGGCGTCAAGATCGTCGGCCATCTCAACGTGCCGGGTCGCGTCGCCGCCTCTGCCTCGCTGCTTTACGCCAGGAACCTCTTTGCGTTCGTCGAGACGCTGGTCGACAAGGCCACGAAGACACTTGCCATCAACCGCGACGATGAATTGGTCAAGGCGACGATGCTGACAGATGGCGGCCAGGTCGTGCATCCGGCCTTCGCTGGCAAGCCGGCGATGATGATTGCCTCGTCCGAGCATGCGAGGCCTGCCGCCGCAAAGAAACCGGCGGCGCCAAAGAAACCAGCCGCAGCCAGGAAGCCCAAGACTAGCGGGGGGATCGCGTGATGGACCAGACCTTGCAGCAGGCCCTCGACCAGCTCGACCAGGCGACCGCCGCCGTCCGGCTTGCAGTACAGAACCTGGCCACTGCGCCCGGCGCTGAGGCAGCCGGTGATGCTGCGCACGCGCTGTCCGGCGGCGCCATCGATCCGTTCGTCTTCCGCTTCGCCATTTTTGTCCTGGCGATCTTCGTCGGCTACTACGTCGTCTGGTCCGTCACACCGGCGCTGCACACGCCGCTGATGGCCGTCACCAACGCTATTTCCTCGGTCATCGTCGTCGGCGCGCTACTCGCCGTCGGCATCTCTGCGTCCGGCGTCGCCACCGGCTTCGGCTTCGTTGCGCTGATGCTGGTCTCGGTCAACATCTTCGGCGGCTTCCTCGTCACCCAGCGTATGCTGGCCATGTACAAGAAGAAGGACAAGTAGAGCGCAATGAACGCCAACTTCGCCTCCTTCCTCTATCTGGTCTCCGGCATCCTGTTCATCCTTGCATTGCGCGGCCTGTCGCATCCGACCACCAGCCGCCAGGGCAACATGTACGGCATGATCGGGATGGGCATCGCTCTTTGCACGACGTTGGCGCTGGCGACCCCTTCGGCCGGGCGCTTCAGCCTCATCGTGTTCGGCCTGGCCGTCGGCGGCTCCGTCGGCGCCGTCACCGCCCGGCGCATCGCCATGACCTCGATGCCGCAACTGGTTGCGGCCTTCCACTCCCTGGTCGGCCTTGCCGCCGTCATGGTGGCCGCTGCCGCCATCTATGCGCCGGAGAGCTTCGGCATCGGCACCGTCGCCGACATCCACGCCCAGGCGCTGATCGAGATGAGCCTTGGCGTCGCCATCGGCGCCATCACATTCACCGGCTCGGTCATCGCCTTCCTCAAGCTCGACGGCCGCATGTCGGGCAAGCCGATCATGATCGGCGGCCGCCACTTCATCAACGCGGCGCTTGGCATCGCGCTGGTCGTGCTGATCGTGCTGCTGGTCACCACCGAGTCCAGGCTGGTGTTCTGGCTGATCGTCGCGGCCTCGCTTGTCCTTGGCGTCCTTCTCATCATCCCGATCGGCGGCGCCGACATGCCGGTGGTCGTCTCGATGCTGAATTCCTATTCGGGCTGGGCCGCGGCAGCGCTCGGCTTCACGCTCGGCAACCTGGCGCTGATCATCACCGGCGCTCTGGTCGGCTCGTCCGGCGCGATCCTGTCTTACATCATGTGCAAGGGCATGAACCGGTCATTCATCTCCGTCATCCTTGGCGGCTTCGGCGGCGAGACCGCAATAGCTGCTAACGACGGCATCGAGCGCACGGTCAAGCAGGGTTCTGCCGATGATGCCGCCTATCTGATGATGAACGCCCAGAAGGTCATCATCGTGCCTGGCTATGGCATGGCGGTCGCCCAGGCGCAGCACGCGCTGCGCGAGATGGCCGACAAGCTCAAGGCCAACGGCGTCGATGTCAAATACGCCATTCACCCGGTCGCCGGCCGCATGCCCGGCCACATGAACGTGCTGCTCGCCGAGGCCAACGTGCCTTACGACGAGGTGTTCGAGCTCGAGGACATCAACTCCGAATTCGCACAGGCCGACGTCGCCTATGTCATCGGCGCCAACGACGTCACCAACCCGTCCGCCCGCGACGACAAGTCCTCGCCGATCTTCGGCATGCCGATCCTCGACGTCGACAAGGCGCGCACCTGCCTGTTCGTCAAGCGCTCGCTCGGCTCCGGCTATGCCGGCATCGACAACACGCTGTTCTACAAGGACGGCACGATGATGCTGCTCGGCGACGCCAAGAAGATGACCGAGGAGATCGTCAAGGCCATGGATCACTGATCCGGCCAAGCGCCTCGTCAAGATGATCAGACGAAAAAGCCCGGCGCGAGCCGGGCTTTTCATTCTGGGAGATCGGCGGCATCGCCAGCGGGTAGCTCAAATATCCAGATTGGCGACCGACAGCGCATTGTCCTGGATGAACTCGCGCCGGGGTTCGACCTCGTCGCCCATCAGCCGCGAGAACAGCGAGTCGGCATCGGTGGCGTCGGTGACCTTGACCTGCAGCAGCGAGCGTACGTTCGGGTCGAGCGTGGTTTCCCAGAGTTGCTCGGCATTCATCTCGCCAAGCCCCTTGTAGCGCTGCATGGTCAGGCCCTTGCGGCCGGTCGCAAACACAGCGTTGAGCAGCGCCAGCGGCCCCGAGATGGTTTCGGAAACGTCCCTGCGCCGCAGCACCGGCGGCTCGCCGTAAATTTCGGCGAGGCGCGGTGCATAACGGTCGAGCTGGCGTGCATCGGCCGAATTGATCAGCCCGAGATCGAGATGCGCGAATTCCTTGACGCTGCGCACCGTGCGCTCGAACACATAGCCGCCGGTGCCTTCGTTGGAGGTCGACGTACGGCCGGTCCAGCCGCGTTCGGTATCCTCGGCGATGATGTCGAGGCGCCGGGCGACGCGCTCGGCCATGGCGTTGGCGCGGCCGAGATCGGCAAAGACGTCCGGGTTGAGCGCGCCGGCGATCGCCGCCTGCTCGACCACGCCTCTGTTATAGCGCGTGTGCAGCCCGTTGATGAGTTGGCGCACCGCCAGCGCATCGTCAATGGCGCTGCGCAGGTCCTGTCCGGCCCGCACCTCGCCGGAGCTCAGCGAAAGCGATGCCTCCTCAAGCCCCGAATTGATCAGGAATTCCTCGAACGCACCTTCATCCTTGATGTATTGCGAACTCTTGCCCCGCGTCACTTTGTAGAGCGGTGGCTGGGCGATGTAGAGATGGCCGCGCTCGATCAGTTCCGGCATCTGCCGGAAAAAGAAGGTGAGCAACAGGGTGCGGATGTGGGCGCCGTCGACATCGGCGTCGGTCATCAGGATGATCTTGTGGTAACGCAGCTTGTCGGCGTTGAACTCGTCCTTGCCGATCGAGGTGCCGAGCGCGGTGATCAGCGTGCCGATCATGTCGGAGCCGAGCATGCGGTCGAAACGGGCACGCTCGACATTGAGGATCTTGCCGCGCAGCGGAAGAATGGCCTGGTTCTGGCGCGAGCGCCCGCCCTTGGCCGAGCCGCCGGCGCTGTCGCCCTCGACGATGAAGATTTCGGATTTTGCCGGGTCGCGTTCCTGGCAGTCAGCAAGCTTGCCGGGCAGCGAGGTGACGCCGAGCGAGCTCTTGCGGGTGATGTCGCGCGCCTTGCGCGCGGCTTCGCGAGCGGCTGCTGCCTGGATGACCTTCTCGACGACCACCTTGCCCTCGGCCGGATGCTCCTCGAGCCAGGTGCCGAGCGCCTCGTTGACCAGCCCCTCCACCACCGGGCGAACTTCGGACGACACCAGCTTGTCCTTGGTCTGCGAGGAGAATTTCGGATCGGGAACCTTGACCGACAGCACCGCCGTCAGCCCTTCACGGCAATCGTCGCCGATCAGCGCCACCTTCTCCTTCTTGGTGAGGCCCGAAGCTTCGCCATAGCCGGTTATCTGGCGCGTCAGCGCGCCACGGAACCCGGCCAGGTGCGTGCCGCCGTCGCGCTGCGGGATGTTGTTGGTGAAGGCCAGCACATTCTCGTGGTAGCTGTCGTTCCACCACATGGCGACCTCGACGGTGATGCCGTCACGCTCGGCCTTGATGGCGATCGGCTTCTCGATCAGCGGTTTCTTGACGCGATCGAGATATTTGACGAACTCTTCGAGACCGCCGTCATAGTGCAGCTCATGGCGCACGACATCGGCATGGCGGGCGTCGGTCAAGAGGATGCGCACGCCGGAATTCAGGAAAGCCAATTCGCGCAGCCGGTGCTCCAGCGTGCCGAAATCGAACTCGACCATGGTGAAGGTCGCGGTCGACGGAAAGAAGGTGATCTCGGTGCCGCTGCGTCCCTCATAGGTACCGGGAAGCTTGTGCTGTTCGTACGTGCCGGTGACCCTCAGCGGTGCATCGGCGTTGCCATGAGTGAAGCTCATCTCGTAGACTTGGCCGTTGCGGCGGATCTTCAGCTTCAGCCAGGCCGACAGGGCGTTGACCACCGACACGCCGACGCCATGCAGGCCGCCCGACACCTTGTAGGAATTCTGGTCGAACTTGCCGCCGGCATGCAGCTGCGTCATGATCACTTCGGCCGCCGAAATGCCTTCGCCGGTGTGGATATCGGTCGGAATGCCGCGGCCATTGTCGATAACCGTCACCGAACCGTCGGGGTTGAGCGTCACCGTGACGAGGTCGGCATGGCCGGCCAGCGCCTCGTCGATGGCGTTGTCTACCACCTCGTAGACCATGTGATGCAGGCCCGAGCCGTCGTCGGTGTCGCCAATATACATGCCGGGCCGCTTGCGGACGGCATCCAACCCCTTCAAAACCTTGATGGAATCGGCGCCATACTCGGCTTCTACGCCGGTGGCGATGTCGGTCTGGTCGCTCATGAAAACCTGTCTGATTGATGCCGCATGTCCCGCGCGAAAAATCGGCTCCGAATCGCGCGGCTCTGATGCGCTAGATATAGGCGCAAAAGGCGGTTTTTCCAAGGTTTGCAAGCATTTCCGAACGTAAGGGCCGGCTATCATGCTCTTGCCAGCCGATCGCGCAGGAATTTGAACATGGACTGGTATTGCGGCGCTAGCTGTCCACTCGGTCGAGCCTGAGCGTCGAGCGCCTGGACAGGACGGCCTTTCGGTCCCGCACGTTGCAGCACGAGCAGTCCGGCTGTTTTGTGCCCCTTAGCCGGCCCGCATCGGCTTCAGCGCCTCGCTCCAGCGCAGCAGTTCGTCGAGCATGGCCTTGGCGCCGCCAAGCACCTGTTCGCTGGGTTGGAAAGCACCGTCCTCGTCGAGCAGTTTCTGGTAAAGCGGCAGCGCCACGCCCTCGGGGATCGGCATCACCCCTACCGCGGTCAGCAACTGCTTGACTGCTTGCGCCGCGCGCAAGCCGCCGGAGACACCGCCATAGCTGAGGATGGCGGCAGGCTTGTATCGCCATTCCCTGAGCAGATAGTCGACCGCGTTGACGATCGCGGGTGCTGCAAAATAATTGTATTCCGGAGCCACGAAAACAAAGGCGTCGGCGGCGTCGATTGCCCCCGACCAAGCTTTCGTGTGGTCCTTCTCGTATTTGGCGAGCCTCGGATGGTGCGGTTCGTCCAGCAGCGGCAGGCCGAACGTGGCGATGTCGGTCAGCACCGGCTCGAATTTTCCGTGCTGGCGCGCGAAGCCCTCCAGCCAGTTCGCGAAAACCGGCCCGGCGCGTCCAGGCCGGGTGCTGCCGATGATGATGTTCAACTGGTGTTTCAAGGCGGGCTCCTGCGGTTGGCGGTATCTGTTGGTAACTGCCACTAAGGCATGCGGCCATCGGCAACAAGCACGCACGCATTGACGATCTGTCACGTTCCGGAGAGCGGGGGTGCCCGGCCATACTGCTCAGCCGCGTGGACGCCCGCTTTGCCGGCCACTACATTAGGGGCGGAGCACCCACTATGGACACTCAGCCCGCCCCCTTCGTTCCGCCGGCGCCGAAGCCGCGCACATCGCCGCCCTCGACGCTGGAGATGATGCGCATCGTCTACCGCAATCCGCTCGAACTGTGGGGCGAGCCGACCTACAACGAACCCTGGATATCGGTGACAGGCATCGGCGGGCCGCTGGTCGTTGCCAACGATCCCGGCCTCATCCGCCACGTGCTGGTCGACAATGCCAAGAACTACAAGATGGCGACGGTGCGCCAGATGATCCTGCGGCCGATCCTGCGCGACGGCCTGCTGACCGCCGAAGGCGAAGTGTGGAGGCGCTCGCGCAAGGCGATGGCGCCGGTGTTCACGCCGCGCCACATCTTCGGCTTTGCCGCCCCGATGCTGAAACGCACGCTGGAGTTCGTCACGCGCTACGAGGACGGCGGCACGTCGGACATCGCCCACGACATGACGCTGCTCACCTTCGATATTCTCGCCGAAACGCTGTTTTCGGGTGAGATATCAGGCGAGCCCGGCAGCTTCGGCAAGGAGATCGACCGCCTTTTCGAGACCATGGGCCGGGTCGATCCGCTCGACCTGTTGCGGGCACCCGACTGGCTGCCGCGCCTGACCCGAATTCGCGGCCGCAAGACCATGGCCTATTTTCGCAAGATCGTCACCGACACCGTCAAGATGCGCGAGGAGCGCGTCAAGCACAATCCTGATGCGGTGCCGCAGGACTTTCTCACCCTGCTGCTGCGCGCCGAAGGACCGGACGGGCTGACGCGCGCCGAGGTCGAGGACAACATCATCACCTTCATCGGCGCCGGCCACGAGACCACGGCGCGTGCCCTGGGCTGGACGCTCTATTGCCTTGCCGAGGCGCCTTGGGAGCGGGAAAAGATCGAACGCGAGATCGACGCCGTGCTGGCGCGCGAACCCGACCCGACGAAATGGCTCGACGCCATGCCGCTCACCCGCGCCGCCTTCGAGGAGGCGCTCAGGCTCTATCCGCCGGCGCCGTCGATCAACCGCGAGCCGATCGAGCCGGAGACCTGGAACAAGCTCTACATACCGAGGCGAGCCGCCGTGCTGGTGATGCCGTGGGTCGTCCACCGTCATCGCAAGCTGTGGGATCGGCCGGATGCCTTCATGCCCGAGCGGTTCCATCCGGGGAATCGCGAAAAGATCGACCGTTTCCAGTATCTGCCGTTCGGCGCCGGCCCTCGCGTCTGCATCGGCGCCAGCTTTGCCATGCAGGAAGCGATCATCGCCTTGGCCATCATGCTGTCGCGCTTCCGCTTTGATGCTACCGCCGAGACCAGGCCTTGGCCGGTGCAGAAACTGACGACGCAGCCGCAGGGCGGCCTGCCGATGCAGGTCACGCGGCGGGTTTTGTAAGCGCCGAAGGATCAGCAGTTACGCCGCAGACTTGCGCTGGAATTGGCCGGCGGCGCGGTAGCGCCAGAGGTAGCTCGGCAGGACCGAACCGATCGACTGCGGCTGGATGCCGATGCCGGTGAGCGTCCTGTTGTCCCTGGCGGCCGCATCCGACACGATGTTGTGCTCGCGCAACTGCAGGACCTGGTCCTTGGTCAGCAGCGGATTGGGCAGCAGGCCGAGGATCGACGCTTGCATGTTCGCCACCCACCACGGCACCGGCACCAGAAACCGCTTGCGGTCGATCACGGCAAGCATTTCTGCCATGCATTGCTTGAAAGTGAGCACCTGCGGCCCGCCGAGTTCGTAGATCTGACCACCCTTGACCTCGCCCTCGACCGAGCGCGCCACCGCCTCGGCGACATCGCCGACATAGACTGGCTGGAATTTGGTCTGGCCGCCGCCGATCAGCGGCAGGACGGGCGAAAGGCGCGCCATGCTGGCGAAGCGGTTGAAGAAGCGGTCCTCAGGCCCGAAATTGATCGACGGCCGGAAGATCACCGCGTCCTCGATCGTCTCCAGAACCGCCTTTTCGCCAAGCGCCTTGGTGCGCGCATAATTCGATTGCGAGTTGAGATCGGCACCCAAAGCCGAGATGTGGGTGAGGCCTGCGCCAACGGCGCGCGCGGCTTCGGCGATCGCGCGTGCCCCGAATTCATGCACGGCGCCGAATCTCTGCCGGCCACTCTCGTGCAGGATGGCCACCAGGTTGACGACATGGTCGGCGCCTTGCACGGCGCGGTCGACCGACCAGCGCACGCGAACATTGGCCTGCACCGGCTGGATCTGGCCGACATTGCCGAGCGGCTGCAGATGGCCGGCGAGATCCGGCCGCCGGCAGGCGACCCTGATGCGGTAGCCGCGCTTGGCCAGCGCCCGCACGACGTGGCGGCCGACAAAGCCGGAGCCGCCGAACACGACGACGAGCTTGGGGGTCTGCAGGACTTCGGTCATCAATGGCTCCGGCGCAGTTTCCAGATTGCTGGGGGCTTGGCTGAAGCCGTTTTCTTAATCCGTTTTGCGCCAAACGCAAAGAGCGACCAGAGGTCGCCCAGAGGTCGCTACGCGAAGGTTCAGCGACTTCGCAACAAATCGAATCTCGCCGCGCTGCCGGGCGGCGAGGTGTTAGCTAATGGCCTGAAAAGAAAGGTTTCTTCGGAGGGTAGTGCTCTATCCATCTGGGCTTACGGGGTGCCGACACGAGTCAGGGCCGGTGGAAGCGTCAATGCGGCGGACTAAAACATCGAACGAGGCCGCAAGCTCATCCGAGTGGTTGAAGTTAACCCGCCCCGGTACTGCGTTAACGGTCGGTTCTCTGAAATATTAGTATCTTGCTAGCGCTGTAGTTGATGAAAAAAACAATAAGCAAAGATATACATTGCGCAACTAAATAATGCATTACACTAGCCAATATCGTGAAAATAATAACGTTAATCACTGCTCCGATGGTCGACACGCCTACGAACTTTGGCATTGCAACCCAGTGCGGCTCGAAGGAGCGAAATGTGTAGCGGCTCTGAAGAAAGTAATTGACGACAACGGCGATGTAAAAAGCCGTCGTAGAGGCGATTGCCTTGTCGAGCTGAGCGACTTCCACGAGCGCTGCGAGTGCTGCAACCTGCAACATTGCGGCCATCGCACCGAAGACGAAGTATCGAAACAACCTGGAGTCCAGAAAGTGGTTCATGGAGCGCTTTTCACGACGATATCGAACGGCGAGCGGGAGATTGTGGCGGATCGCGTTGCCGATCATAGGCGCCAAGAATGATTCGGTAGCTTTTGCCCATCAGACCAGCTAAAAATGCCTATTGTAAAATCATCCCAGTTATCAGGGCGACGCCGGATTTAGAGGCAGGCTTGATGAAGGACGTGAGTCGCAGTGCCTCTCAGTTCGAGCGTGCCATTCTGGCGCTTGGCGAGACCATAGCATGGGAAAGGCGTTCCGGCGACGATGGGAACGCCGCGCTCGGTAAGGGCGCAGCAGACTTTCTCCTGTCTGTACACCGGCGGATGCCGGACTTTTTGAGGCCGCCATTCCATATCCTTGTTCTGGTGTTTGATGTGTGGCCCTTGTTGCGGAAAGGCCGGCTCTTTCACCAGTTGCCCCTCGACGACCGTTTGGCCGAACTGGATTCATGGAGGCGATCTCGCCTCGAAATCCGGCGCCGCTTCGTCGAGTTCTACGCATCCTTGGGCGTCTTCAGCGTGTATTCGGATTTATACGGGCGGGACTATCAATATGGCGATCTTCCCCCGGGGGAACGGGCTCGGTCCTGACAAAATTGCTGCAGATGTAGTTGTGATCGGCTCCGGTCCTGGCGGAGCGGTGACCGCCTCGATGTGTGCCGAAGCGGGGAAATTCGTCGTGATGCTTGAGGAGGGGCAGAATCTGCCTCTGGAATCCGCCCCACATTTTTCCCGTGAGGAGATACTGCAGAAATACCGAAATGCTGGCGTGAACATCGGCTTCGGCGCCGCGAAGATTGCCTATGTCGAAGGGTGCTGTGTCGGCGGCGGAAGCGAGGTCAACCGGGGCCTTTATCATCGCGCTCCTGAGGCGGTTTTCGATCGCTGGCGGAGCGATTACCGGGTCGACGCTTTAAGCCTCTCTGAACTCACGCCGCACTTCGCGGCGTGTGAGAAGGTGGCAAAGGTTGAATACCTGCCGGGGCCGGCGCCGCAGCTGTCGACGCGGCTCGAGGAAGGTGCGCATAGGCTTGGGTGGGCTTGCCTTGAGGTTCCCCGCCTCTACGCTTACGCCACCGATGCAACCGGTGCCCCTGGCCGCAAGCAATCAATGTCGGAGACCTTCGTCCCACGTTTCCTTGAGGCGGGCGGAGAACTCATGCCTGACACCTGCGCCACGAGGATCGCTCGCTCCGCCGGGCGCTGGACGGTGCACGCGCGGCGCTCGAATCCAACGGACTCTCAAGAGATTGAGCTGACAGCGAAAACAGTCTTTGTCGCCGGCGGCGCAGTGCAGACGCCGTTGCTCCTGCGACGGTCCGGCATCAGACGCAATGTTGGCGACAGCTTGCGTTTCCACCCGATGCTGAAGGTGGTCGCGCTATTTGCAGACGAAATCAACACGCCTGGCGAACTGGAGCCCGTGCATCAGATCAAGGAGTTCGATCCTCGCTTCAGCATGGGCTGTTCGATGAGCAAGCGCCCAGCCCTGGCTCTTGCCATGGCCGCCCATCCGCAGATGATGGAAGCGGTCGACCGCGATTGGCGCCGAATGGCCATATATTACGTGCAGAGCACGGGCGGCATCGGTCGGGTGAGAAGTTTCCCCGGCTTCCGCGACCCTTTCGTGCGCGTGGAACTGAGCCCGCTGGATCTCAAGGAACTCGCTGAGGGGCTCACGCGGCTCGCCGAAGTTCTCTTTGCTGCGGGCGCGCAGGCCGTTTACCCGAGTATTCCCGGCTATCCTGTCCTCTTTTCGCCAGCCGATATTCCAAAGCTGCCGCAAACGCTCCCGCCAAAGCAGGCGAACGTGACGACGATGCATCTGTTTTCGTCGTGCCCGATGGGGGAGGACATGCACAAATGCGCTACTAGTTCTTTCGGTCGTGTGCATGGCGCCGACAACCTCTTTATCGCCGACGCATCTCTGCTTTGCGGCCCGACCGTTGTGAACCCGCAAGGCACGGTGATGGCTGTCGCGCACCGCAATGTCACGCGCGCGATCGAGGATCGCGCGATCTGATTGAAGCGCTCCGTCGATCGGGGCCAAGGGGGATTGATGCGACACCTTATCACCGGCGGATCGGGTTTTATCGGCAACCTCACTGCGCGGCGGCTGCGCGACCGAGGGGATCATGTCCGGGTCCTCGACGTGTGGGAAGACCAGTCAAGGCCGGCGGATATCGAGTTCACTAACTGTTCAGTGCTCGACCGCGATGGGGTCCGCGCCGCAATGCGTGATATCGATATCGTTCATCACAATGCCGCTCTCGTAGCGCAGACGGATGCCGGCCGAGATTACTGGACCGTCAACGTGGAAGGGACCCGTATTGTCGCTGAAGAAGCAGCCAAGGCCGGCGCCAAGGCTCTGATTCATGTCAGTTCCACGGCGGCTTACGGCATCCCTCCCTCCGGACCCATTACCGCGCAAACGCCGCTTCGACCTGTCGAGCCCTACGGCAGGTCAAAGTTCGCTGGCGAGCAAGTGGCGGACGAAATCTGCAAGACGAGCGGCATGACCCTGATCACCATCCGCCCCCGGGCAACACTAGGCGGCGGCCGGCTCGGCATCTTCCAGATTCTATTCGAGTGGATCAGGGAAAATCGGGCGGTCTATGTCATCGGAAGCGGGGATATCAAGTTCCAGTTCATCCACGCACACGACCTCATGGACTTCTACATGCTCGCCTTGAACGCCGGCAAGAGTGGGACCTACAATGTCGGAACGGATCGCTTCGGTACGCTGCGGGGCGATCTGGAGGCCTTGATCCGCTATGCCGGCAGCACATCAAAAGTGAAGAGCCTGCCCACCGCGCTCACCATCAACACTCTCCGCGCGCTTCATTGGATGCGCGTCTCGCCGCTGGTTCCGTGGCACTATCTGACCTATCACAAGGAATGCTATTTCGACGTCGAGCCGCTTCTGGCAATGGGATGGCGTCCAAAATACTCCAACGAAGCCATGCTGCAGGAGAGCTATGACTGGTATTGCCAAAGCCTGACAAAGGCAGTGGCGGGCTCGCCGCAAAGCCCGCACAGGACGCCGATCAAGCAGGGCGCGCTCTGGCTTCTGAAGATGATATCTTGATCATTTGTTGGTAGCTCGGCCTATCAGAGGCTGGAAGGCTTCGTCCTCATAGTCGCGGAACGTATCAATACCGGTGATGGGGTTCCGGCTTCGGATAAGCGCGCGCATGCCGTGTTGCTTCGCGACGGCCCAGTCACGGTCTACTCTGTCGCCGATCATGATAGCAGCCTGCGCCGGTACGCCCGCCCGATCCAGAACGCGCTGCAAGCCTGCGGGATGGGGTTTCAGGACCCCGACATCCGGATCGCCGGAGGAGACGATAATGTCGGCGCTCAGCCCGAGCGCCTGCAGCTTTTCACGTGCCGGATAGTCTGAAAGAACGGCGAGCGTCTTCCTTTGCGCCATAAGCGCCGTGAATACCCGCTCGACGCCGCGATAACGGCATCCACGCAGGACATCGAGTGGTCGGCGGTCAATCCATTCTTCGACGATCGCTTTGACGGCATCCACGGAGCGTCCTGTGCGGTGCGCCGTGAGCTCATATTGTTGCGTGGCAAAATCAGTGGCCAGCGTCTCTCCGAGCTTTTCCCGGCAATCGCGAAAGGCTTTGAGAACCTGGAGAACGGCAAGGCTGCGCGAGTTCGCCGCATGAAGAGCCAGACGCAACAGCATGACAGCGCGCAGGCGCCGTTGATCGTAGAGGGTGCCGTCGAGATCAAAGACGGCGAGGCGTATCTGGTCCCACTCCACAGGCCCGTTCGGCAAGGTCATCGCGTTCAGCGCGAGGGAGAAATCGATGCAAAGAATGGTGTGGCCACGAAGTCGAGAGACGGTATGTCGACGAGGGTGGCGAAAATGAAGACAGCGACGGTGACAGCAAGCATGACGTCCAGACGGCGCGAATGGAACAGTCTCTCCGGGCGTTGCACGATGGAGCCAGGGCGGCTCGCGAGCCAAAGGTAGACCGCGAAGAGACCACTGACAAAGGGAAATACAAGAATGTATTCCACCCTGTATTTAACCAGGAATATGCCCATCAGGAATGCCGACATCATCGCATAGACGAAGCAGGAGACCGTCAGGCTTTCTTGTGTGTAAAAACGGAAAGAGCGCCTATACTGCGCAAGTACAGAGACGCCCGAGGTCGCAGCTATATCGCGGTACTCGCCAAGCCGCTTTGCGGCCATCAGAAACGCGCCAGCCATCCAATAGGCAGCCAGTACGCTGATCGGCGGCACTGTTCCGTCCTCAATCATGGCCCAACCGAGCAGGAAGCGAATTGGATTGTTCAGGCACTCCATCAGCACGTCCAGATAAGGCTTGTCCTTGGCTCTAACGGGAGGGACGTTGTAAAGAATCCCAGAGGCCAGAAACGCGATCGAGGTGATGAAGAACAGCGTACCGATCAGATATGCCAGGATCAGCCCCGCAATAGCGAAAAGCAGATACTCGCCGTAGACGATGCTTGGCTGCAGCGCCACGGTCACCGAGCGCCGCTGCGACTTGGTGGGATGGGCGGCGTCGTGCTTCCGATCCAGCCATTCGTTGATGACATAATTTGCCGAGGCGATGCAGACTGCGCTGAGAAGACCAATGGGCACGCTGAACAAAAGCGTATTGGGGTCCGGGGGGCGTAGCGCGCAGGCGAGGATCAGTCCCGGCAGAATGAACACGTGCTTGGTTACATGATCTAACCGGGCAAGGGACAGATAGTCGCTCAGCGTAGCTCGTGGAAGCGCTCTCGACAACTCGATCTGTGGCGTGATTTCCTGGCTTGCAGACATGCCCATTTTCCTCGCCATGAGGTCCCATTTTCCCTGCGCCGATGGCGCCTACTCCGCGTCTGTCGTCTCCGCCTGATAGATGCGGCCATCGGCCTCTGAGCGAACAAGCCTCAGCTTCGCCAGCTTGACAAGCTCGTCCTCCGTCGCGAGGAAAAAGCGCCAGTCGATCTCGTCCACGAACACCGCGTAGGCTCCTTGCTCAACCAGGGCTCGATGGAAACTTTGGAGTTGCTCCTCGAAGGAACCTTGGTCGCTCTCCAGGCCGGTGCGCCTCTCGCTATGAGCTGGGATCCAGTCGGTCCAGCGTCGCGTCAGAAAATTGAGCGGGTCGCAGGCGTTGGTATAGATCGTTGCGTTTGCCGGCAATGCGCGGACAGCCGCTACAATGGGCGACGATTTCCAGGCGCGACTTTGGAAGCCAATGCCTTCGTCATACGCTTCTCTCGTCTGCGCGGCGCTGCGAAGCACATTCAATGCGAGGGGTACAAGAAGCGCCGCGACAATCAGCCGGTTCAGCATCGGAGTAGCGCCCGCATGACTGCGAAAACGTGCTGCTGCTACGACGAACACAAAAACCAGGCTCACGTAAAACGGCAGGGAGTACCGGCTGTTCAGCTGAAGGTTTGCTTCAACGAACACTGAAAGAATAATGAACACAAAATAGAATATCGCAAAAAAGCCAAAGCTTAGGATAAGCATATCCTGTTCATTTGGCTTCGACACGAGCCAGTTGCATCTTGCTGTTCGCGCCACGATTGCCATCGCGCCCACCATCACCGCAAAAACTATCGGAATACGAATAAGCTGCGGAACTTGACTGGGTAGCAGGAAGCTCGACAATACGGATAGGCCGGCAATCCAGAGGTCGCTGTCAGGATTTCCGTAAAACCAAAATGCCCGTCCGACGGCTCGACCTGCCAAAATCTTGCTGGCCGCAGCCCAGAAAACGAAGATGCCCGCGCTGACAACGAAAAAAATGGCAACGTCAAGCAGGCGTCTCCGCATATCTCGCTGAGAGTTGCAAAAAAGCGCAATTACCGAAAACGAAGCGCCGAGCGGCGGCGCGACGAAGCGGGCGAGCATCGCGAAGCCGACGGATGCGGAGCACGCCACCAAGAAGCGCCGATCCGACTTCTCCATGTAGGCGACGAAGAACCACGTCGCGAGGAACACGAGCGCTAGGAACAGCGCTTCCGACATCGCAATGGTGTTGACCCAAAGGAATGTCGGACTGACGATGACCAGCAGCGTTCCTACGATGACAAACAGCGGCTGATTACGAATGGCGTGATGGAAGAGGCCGAATACAAGGAACGTGTTGAGGCCGTATAGGACGAAGCCCAGGCCGAGAGCCACATGTTCAAGCTCGAGTCCGAGGAGGTTTCCCGCAGTCAAGAGCCAGGGATAGAGCGGCGCGTCATAGGGCGTGCTGACGAGCTGCATATACCTTGTTGAATCTGGCAGTATGCCAATACCATGCCGCGTATTGAGCAAAAAAAGCACTGCAGCCAAGGCGAGAAGGGCCAACAGTCCGACGTGAGTGCGGAGTCTATCCGCTGCCCAGCCGCCACCCGCAATGTACCGATCGGCCAAAACCCGCCCCTTTGTACGGCAATCCGCACAACCCCGCGTAGTTAAGGTTCAACTACCATTGACCGGGTAATTTGAATGACAATCGCTAAATTAGCAAGCACTGCTGTTCGCCATCCGACGACTTGACCGTATGCGAAAAAGCAGAAAACCCTGCCGGAGCGGGGTCTTTCGGGTGGCACCCATATTCGGGTCCGACAAGGCCTGAGACGGTATCATGACGGCGTGAGGCAGGTGCGCCCGCCCCAGCCCTGGACATCCGACATAGTGCTACCGATCTTCTTGCAAGCCGCGATGAAGTCGGCGCTGCAGTTGGCGCATTCGCGTAGCTGTTCTCGCAGGAGTGATCCTCGGTGCTGCCCGGGGCGGTGATGACGCCGGGGAGCCTGTGTGGCGCGCCCCTGGGAACCTTTGTTCAGCTGGCGATTTTGGATGTAGGGTGTGCTTCCGAATGGCCAGGAGGATATTGCCGATGACGACGAAATCCTTGGCGATCTGTGCTCTCGTTGTCGGCATGGGCTGCAGTATTTCCAGCTCGGCCTTCCCCCGAGACCTGCATCGCCACCACCGAGCTCAACCCGAACGATACGTTCCCGCCAATGGCGATATCATCGACATCCTGTTCGGCGGCCCGCGCTACTACGACAACCGGATGTTTACAACGGCCGCCGGAGCCTGTTCCTATCAGCGGGTAGGGCCGGACGCGAATGCGTTGAACGTCATCAACGACCACCATTGCGGAAAATAGGCAGCAGGCGGCAACACGCGCCGGCCGAACGGCCTGGCCTCCAATTTATTGGGCAAAATGAATTTCCTCAGGAAGAATAGCGCGAAGCGAATTCGGAAATGCGCTGCACCACCGCTTTGGGCGCCGTTATGCCCCGTGCTGCCGCCTTCTCGGCCGCCTCGGCGCGGGCGCGGCCGGGTACATGAACGCCGTAGCGTCGCCGCAGCCGGTCGAGCTGGTCCTTCATGCGTTTTTCGAAATCCGGGTCGAGCAGCTTGGGCTCGACGGCAAGCACGAAGAGGCCGGTTCCGGGACTGTCCGGCCCACCGCTGAACCATGGCGCATCGAGCGACCAGTTGGCACCCGACAGGCCGGCTGCCAGCACTTCGACCATCAGTGCGATGTTGGCGCCGCGCTGGCCGCCGAAGGCAAGCATCGCGCCTTTCATGGCGGCCGCTGGATCGGTGGTCGGATTGCCACTGACGTCCAGCGCCCAGCCTTCGGGAATTTTCTTGCCGTCCTCGGCCGCCTTGCGGATGTTGACGAAGGCTGTGGCACTCGACGACTGGTCGATGACCAGCGGCGGACCGTCGGCGGCGGGAGCGGCAAACGACATCGGATTGGTGCAGTAGACCGGCTTGACCGAGCCCGAACCGGCAAGCACCGCCGGCCCGTTGGTCGCGGCGAACGAGACCAGCCCCTGTGCGGCCAGCCGGCCGGTGAAATAGCCGAGCGCGCCGCATGTATAGGCGTTCTTCTGTGAAAAGATGGCGACGCCGAACAGCCTTGCGGCCTTGGCGAGATCATCGATCGTGCGATCGAAGCCGGTGTGCGCAAGGCCGCCGCGTGCGTCGGCGAGATAGACCGCCAGCGCCGGCCTGGTGACCACCGGGTTGGCGTTGCCGTCGATGCGGCCGGCCTCCAGCGCTTCGAGATAATCGATGAAATGCGACAGCCCGACCGTCGACAGGCCTTCCGCCTCGGCTGCGACGATGGACGCGGCGAGCGACCGTGCCGCCTCCTCATTGGCGCCGGCGCCGAGCGCTGCCATCCGGCACAGCCCGGTTGCCTGGTCGAGACTGAGTTGCATCATGGCTGGCCCTGAGCTGCTTTAACCGATCTTGTTCGGGATCCGCGCCTCGATCCTGCTGAAGGCGAGGACGAGAATGCCGGTGATCGCCATATAGATCAACGCCAGCAGCAGCAAGGGTTCATAGGTGAGGTAGGTGACCTGACGCACCTTCGATGAGACCGCGAATATGTCGATCACGCTGATGGTCGCCACCAGCGGTGTCGACTTCAACTGCAGCACGGTTTCGCCGGTCAGCGTCGGCAGCGCCCGGTAGATGGCCTGTGGCAGCCAGATGCGCCGGAATGTCTTCCAGCGGCTCATGCCGAAGGCGCGGGCCGCCTCCAGCTGCCCTTTCGGCACGCCGGCAAAGGCGCCCCGCATCACCTCGCCCTCGTAGCCGGCGAAGGACATCGTCAGCGCCAGTACGCCATATGGCCATGCTTGCCGCAGATACGGCCACATCCACGACTGGCGGATCCAGGGGTACTGCGGAAACAGCGACCCCAGCCCATAGTAGAGCAGCCACAGCTGCAGCAGCAGCGGCGTGCCCCTGATGATGGTGCAGAAGACCTTGGCGGGCGCGGCGAACCAGAAGGAGCCGGCTGCCTGCGCCAGCCCGAGCGGCACGGCGAGCAGGAAGCCCAGTATGCAGGTGACGGCGAGGATCCACAGCGAGCGCCAGAGGCCGAACAGTGCCATTTCGTAATATTGCGGCAGCCAGTCCCAGCGCATGAAGAAAGCGGCACCCAGAACCAGCGCCAGCGCTGTCAGGATCAGCACGATGCGATGCGGCTGCAGCCACAGCGAAGTGCGTGCCGCCACGCTGGTGATGGTCGCTTCGCTTGTCATCAACGTGCCTCCTTGAGCGAAGGCATGCCGCGCCGGGACCAGGCCTCGATGCGGCCGATGACCAGGTTCGAAAACAGCGACAGCAGCAGGTAAAGCACGCCGGCGGCGACGTAGAATATGAGATAGGCCTTGGTGACGCCCGCGGCCTGCCGTGTTTCGAGCGTCAGCTCATTGAAGCCGACGACCGCCAGCAGGGCGGTGTCCTTGGTGGCGATCAGCCACAGATTGGCAAGGCCGGGAATGGCGAAAGGCAGCATCGCCGGCAGTGTGATGCGCCTGAGAAGAAGGCCGGGGGACATGCCATAGGCTCTAGCTGCTTCGATCTGGCCTTGCGGAATGGCAAGGATCGCACCGCGTATCACCTCGGTCGAATAGGCGCCCTGGACAAAGCCGAGCACGGCGATGCCGGCCGCAAGCCCGCTGATATCGATGCGCTGATAGCCTATTGCCGTCAGCAGCTGGTTTATCAGGTCGGTGCCGGCGTAATAGAGCAGCAGGATCAGCACCAGTTCCGGCACGGCGCGGACGATGGTCGTGTAGACGGCCAGCAGGTCGCGCACCACCGGACCGCCATAGAGCTTGCCGTAGGCACCGCCCGTACCGATCAAGAGACCGAGGCAAGTGGCGCCGACTGCGATCTCGATGGAGTGGAGCAGGCCGCGCAGGAGATTTCCGCCCCAGCCCGGCGGCGTGGGCGAGAGAAGCTCTATGATGCCGGCCGCCGAGGCCGGAAGAAATGCGTCGATCAGCTTCGCCCCCGAATCGCTGGCGATCTTCGTCAGCGGAAAGCTTGTGTTGGATTGGGTTCAACGAAGCCACACAGCGCGGCAGCGCGCCGTGTGGCTTTCGCTCATGGATACAAGCTGTCAGTTCGACTGCGTTTCGTCGCCATAGATGTCGAAATCGAAGTATTTCTTGCTGATCACGTCATATTTGCCGTTGGCGCGGATGGCCTTGATGGCGGCGTTGATCTTGTCCTTCAGCTCGGTGTCTTCCTTGCGGACGCCGGCGCCGACGCCAGGCCCGAGGATGGCCAGATCCGGCGCGACCATGCCCTTCAGATCGCAGCATTGCTTGCCCTGGTCCGATTTCAGGAACGCATCGAGCGCGATAGAATCGGCCTGCACCGCATCGAGGCGGCCGGCGGCAAGATCCTGGTTGGCTTCGTCCTGGGTCTGGTATTCCTTGATTTCAGCCGCTTCGGTGAAATGCTTCTTGGCGTAGTCGGCATGTACGGTCGAGACCTGCACGCCGACCACCTTGCCCTTGAGGTCTTCGGGCGTGGAGCCGAACTTCTGGTCCTTCGGCCCGATGATGGCGGTCGGGGTGTTGTAATATTTGTCGGAGAAGTCGATTGTCTTCTTGCGTTCGTCGGTGATCGACATCGAGCTGGCAATGACGTCGATCTTCTTGGTCGTCAGCGCCGGGATGATGCCGTCCCAGGCAACAGGCGTGATGACGCAATCGAGTTTCTCCTCGGCGCAGACGGCGTCTATGAACTCGATCTCCCAGCCGACCCACTTGCCCGAAGCGTCCGGCGAGGTGAAGGGCGGATAAGGTTCGGCGGCAACACCGAACTTGACCTGATCGGCCTTGGTCACACCCATCGCGGCGAGGCCGAGCAACAGCGCTGCGGCAACTGTCTTCAGAACAGTCTTCATTTAAAGAACTCCCAGTTTGTTGTTGTTCCCGGTTTTTTCGTCCGCCCCCGGCCTAGCCGATGTTGCGGATGAATTGCTTGAGCCTTTCGGATTTGGGGGTGCCGAAGATCTGTTCCGGCGGCCCCTCTTCCTCGACCAGCCCGTTGTAGAGATAGACGACATGCGTCGCGACCTCGCGGGCGAACTTCATCTCGTGGGTGACCAGCACCATGGTGCGGCCTTCGCGCGCCAGATCGCCGATCACCTTCAGCACTTCGCCGACCAGCTCAGGGTCGAGCGCCGAGGTCGGCTCGTCGAACAGCATGACACGCGGATGGATGGCCAGCGCCCGGGCGATCGCAGCGCGTTGTTGCTGGCCGCCCGACAGATAGGCCGGATAGACGTCGCGCTTTTCGGCCAGGCCAACGCGGGCGAGCAGCTTTTCAGCCTGGGCGATCGCCTCGTCGCGCTTGACGCCGAGCACGTGTACCGGAACCTCGATCACGTTCTCGATCAGCGTCATGTGGCTCCACAGGTTGAAATTCTGGAACACCATGCCGAGCTTGGAGCGGATGCGTTCGATCTGCTTGCGGTCGGCGGGAACCGTATGGCCGTGGCTGTCGGCCTTCAGCTTGATCTCTTCGCCATTGACGCGAATGATGCCGCTGGTCGGGTTCTCCAGGCAGTTGATGCAGCGTAGCAAGGTCGACTTGCCGGAGCCGCTGCCGCCGATGATGGCGATCACCTCGCCGTCGCGCGCCGACAGCGAGACACCCTTCAGCACGTGCAGTTTGCCGAATTTCTTGTGCAGGTTCTCGACATGGATGGCTTCGGCGGCGCCGTTCTGCGCCGTGTGTTTCACAGCAGGTTCCGTGCCTTGCGCCGTCACCTTTTCGGTGCCTCGCGGAGCGGCCGGACCCGTCGCTGCTGAAATCTTTTACCCATTAACCGTCACTGGACAGAGTTCTCATTCTCAAGATGGACCGTTCGGCTTGCCTCCGTCAACTACGGTTTTTGGACCATTGATCACGGCTTGCTGAGTGGCTATTGGCAGGCAAGGGGCGTGTCGCGGAGAATTTGGTGGGCAAAGCATACGGGTCGCAATCGATGGCTGGGCCGCTGCAGCGCGTGCTGATGCGTTCTGCTGCCAGCGCCATGCGCGACGCCAAGGCATCGGAGTGGCACTATGGTCCGGGTTTCGATCCGCAAAAGGCCGCCGCCCAGCATGACGAACTGACGAAGCTGGTCGCACGGGCCGGCGCCGAGATCGAATGGCTGACCGACGCCGATGACGGGCTTGCCGATTCCGTCTTTACCCACGATCCGTCGCTGATGACCGACCATGGCGCCATCATTCTTGCCATGGGCAAGGCGCTGCGCCGGGCCGAACCCAGCCTGCACGAGACGGCCTACAGGCGTATGGGTGTGCCCGTCCTCGGCCGCATCGAGCACCCCGGCCAGGTCGAGGGTGGCGACTGCGTATGGGTGGACTCAAGGACGCTGGCCGTCGGACGCGGCGTGCGCACCAACCAGGAGGGGATCCAGCAGCTTTCGAACCTGCTCACGCCGAAGGGCATTCAGGTCTATGGCTTCGACCTGCCGCTCTGGCATGGAGAGGAAGCCTGCCTGCACCTGATGTCGGTGATCAGCCCGCTCGCCGACGACCTGGCACTAATCTACGCGCCGCTTCTGCCGGCCGCCTTCTACCAGATGCTGCGCGCACGCGGCATTCGCCTGGTCGAAGGCGACGCCGACGAATTCTTTGCCTCCAAGGGCCTCAGCCTCAACGTGCTGCCGACCTCACCGCGCCAGGTAATCGCCGTCGCCGGGTTTCCGAAAACCGCGGCTGCCATGGAAGCAGCCGACTGCATGGTCGAGACCTTCGAGGCGGATGCGCTATGCATCGCCTGCGAAGGCGGTCCGACCTGCCTC
Source organism: Mesorhizobium sp. M00.F.Ca.ET.216.01.1.1 (assembly GCF_004010325.2). Lineage (GTDB taxonomy): Bacteria > Pseudomonadota > Alphaproteobacteria > Rhizobiales > Rhizobiaceae > Mesorhizobium. The sequence continues at coordinate 97,070 of NZ_SADR02000009.1, read as the reverse complement.
ACAAGACCGGTGCTTAGAGCCTTTTGACCTGAATCGTCTCGCCGCCCGGAAACAGAACTGTTTGATTTAAGCCAGAGGCGCTCTAGACAATGACGACAGTAGGCGAAGCGCTCATCACCTTGCTCGAAGCCCATGGCGTCGACACCGTCTTCGGTATTCCCGGTGTGCATACTGTCGAACTCTATCGCGGGCTGGCACGGTCGAAGATCCGCCATGTCACGCCGCGCCATGAGCAGGGCGCCGGCTTCATGGCCGACGGCTATGCGCGCGCCAGCGGCAGGCCGGGCGTGGCCTTCGTCATCACCGGGCCGGGGCTGACCAACACCATCACCGCGATGGGCCAGGCGCGCGCCGATTCGGTGCCGATGCTGGTGGTCTCCGGCGTCAATGCCACAGCGACGCTGGGCAAGGGCCTCGGCCACCTGCACGAACTGCCCGACCAGCGCGGCATGATGGAGAAGGTCGCGCTGTTTTCGTACCGTGTCACCGAGGCCGGTGAGCTGCCCGGCGTGCTCGCCCGCGCCTTTGCGCTGTTTTCATCTTCGCGCCCCGGTCCGGTCCATATCGAGATTCCGACCGACATCATGGTCAATCCGGCCGACGGTATTTCTGCCATGCCGGCAAACGCCGGGCCGCCGGAGCCGGACGCGGCGGCGATAACGGAGGCGGCAAGGCTTTGCGTTGCTGCCCGCCGTCCACTCATCCTTGCCGGCGGCGGCGCCAAGCGAGCCGAAGCGCCGTTGCAGCGCCTGGCCGAGAGGCTGGGCGCGCCGGTCGTCACCACCGCCAACGGCCGTGGCCTGATGTTTTCGCACCCGCTTGGCGTGCCGGCGAGCCCCAGCCTGACGCCGGTACAGGCGCTGATGGCCGACGCCGACCTTGTCATCGCCGCCGGCACCGAATTCGGTCCGACCGACTATGATATGTATGGCGACGACAGCTTCGTCTTGCCAGCCAATCTGATCCGCATCGACATCGGCGCCGACCAGCTTGCCCGCCGACCGGCCAGGATTTCCATCCGGGCCGATTGCCGTGCCGCGCTCGACGCGCTGCTTGCCGAAATCGGCAAGGGCCAAGCGTCATCGGCCGACGGCCCGGCCCGCGCCGCGGCGACACGCGAGGCAGCTTTTGCCGCAATTGGCCCGGCCATCCAGGCGCAGATGCGCGCCGTCGAGGCGATCCGCGATGCACTGCCCGGCTCGATCATCGTCGGCGATTCGACGCAGCCGGTCTACGCCGCTAACCTCTACTACGATCATGACCGGCCGGGCGGCTGGTTCAACGCTGCCACCGGCTTCGGCGCGCTGGGCTACGGCCCGCCCGCGGCGATCGGTGCCGCCCTTGCCGTGCCCGATGCACCGGTCGTTTGTCTCACCGGCGACGGCGGCTTCCAGTTCACCTTGCCGGAACTGGGCGCTGCGCTCGACGCCGCGGCGCCGGTGATCTTCGTCGTCTGGAACAACCGCGGCTACCGCGAGATCGAAACGTCGATGCTCGACGCTGGTGTCGAGCCGGTCGGCGTGTCGCCGGCGCCGCCGGATTTCTGTAAGCTGGCCGAAGCCTACGGCATTGCCGCGGACCGGCTTGCTGGTATTGGCGGTCTGGCGGACGCACTCAAGCGCGCGCGGGCAACCGGACTGCCGCACGTCATCGAAATCACTGTCGATTGAATGCCGTGGGCATCCGCCCCAGGATGCGGCCCACCAAGGCTGGCCGACGAGCTGAGGCGACAAAAGCGACCCAACGTCATCGAGATTTCTGTTGAGTGACGGCGCGAAAGGCGCGAGTTTCGGCGGCGGCGGCGCGCATGATCACCGGAGCAGTCGGAAGATGACAAATACACTGGACGGCAGGCATATCGTGGTGACCGGCGGCACTGGAGCGCTGGGCGGCGCGGTTGTGGGAAAACTGCTGGAGCAGGGCGCGATCTGCCATGTGCCCAATGCCCATGCTGCCGCGCCTTCGCATTTTCCTTTCCCGGCGCATGACCGCGTCAGGCTGGCGCACAACGTCGATCTCGCCGACCCCGCCAAGGTCGATGCGTTCTACGCCAGCGTTCCGGATCTGTGGGCATCCATCCATCTGGCCGGCGGCTTCACCGGTGCGCCGGTCGAGAAGATCGAACCCGCCTCCTTTGCCGAAATGATGGACACCAATGCCCGCACGACTTTCCTGTGCTGCCGCGCGGCGGTGCGTTCGATGCTGGCATCTTCCGTGGCGGGCCGCATCGTCAATGTCACGGCGCGCGCCGGCCTCGACGCACGGCGCGGTTCCGGCATGGTCGCCTACGCGGCAAGCAAGGCTGCGGTCGCGGCAATGACGGTGGCGATGGCCGAAGAGCTGAAGGGCAAGGGCATCCTGGTCAATGCAGTGGCGCCGTCGACACTCGACACGCCCGCCAACCGGGCCGATATGCCCAATGCCGATTTCAGCAAATGGGTCAGCCTCGAAGCGGCTGCCGAGGCAATCGCCTATCTCGCCTCGCCCGCCAATCAGGCGATGAGCGGCACGCTGGTGCCGCTTTATGGGCGGGCCTGAACATCAAAAAACCCCGCCGGATCGCTCCGGCGGGGTTTTTGAACTTAGCGACCGCGCGCAAGGCGCGGCGTGTTGTTCTTAGTTGTCTAGTTGCCCTGCTTCTTCAGCGCGGCACCCAGGATGTCGCCCAGCGAAGCGCCGGAGTCGGTCGAGCCGTATTGAGCCACCGCTTCCTTCTCCTCGGCGATTTCCAGCGCCTTGATCGAGACCTGCAGCTTGCGGGTCTTCTTGTCGAAGGCGATGACGCGGGCGTCGACTTTCTGGCCGACGGTGAAGCGCTCGGGGCGTTGCTCGTCGCGGTCACGGCTGAGGTCGGAGCGCTTGATGAAGGTCTCGATGCCGCTGTCGACCAGCTGCACTTCCAGGCCGCCATCCTTGACGCCGGTGACTTCGCAGGTGACGACGGCGTTCTTGCGCAGTTCGCCTGAAGTCGCCGCTTCGCCGACCGTGTCCTTGGCCAGCTGCTTGATGCCGAGCGAGATGCGTTCTTTCTCGATGTCGACGTCGAGCACCTGCGCCTTGACCATGTCGCCGCGATTGTACTCCTCGATCACCTGCTCGCCCGGACGGGTCCAGTCGAGATCGGAAAGATGGACCATGCCGTCGACATCGCCCTCGAGGCCGATGAACAGGCCGAACTCGGTCTTGTTCTTGACCTCGCCCTCGACCTGGCTGCCGACCGGATGGCTGCGCGCGAAGGCTTCCCACGGGTTCTCCAGCGTCTGCTTGAGGCCGAGCGAGATGCGGCGCTTGGCCGGATCGACCTCGAGCACCACCACGTCGACTTCCTGCGTCGTCGACAGGATCTTGCCGGGATGCACGTTCTTCTTCGTCCACGACATTTCCGAAACGTGGATGAGGCCCTCGATGCCCGGCTCCAGCTCGACGAACGCGCCGTAGTCGGTGATGTTGGTGACGGTGCCCTTGATCTTCTTGCCGATCGGAAACTTGGTGCCGATCTCGGACCACGGATCGCTCTCGAGCTGCTTCATGCCGAGCGAGATGCGGTGGGTTTCCTGGTTGATGCGGATGATCTGCACCTTGACCGTCTGGCCGATGTTGAGGATCTCGGTCGGATGGTTGACGCGGCGCCATGCCATGTCGGTGACATGCAGCAGGCCGTCGATGCCGCCGAGGTCGACGAACGCACCATAGTCGGTGATGTTCTTGACGACGCCTTCGACCACCTGGCCTTCTTCGAGGTTCTGCACGATTTCCGAACGCTGTTCGGCGCGGCTTTCCTCGAGCACGGTGCGGCGCGACACCACGATATTGCCGCGGCGGCGATCCATCTTGAGGATCTCGAACGGCTGCGGGTTGTGCATCAGTGGGGAAACGTCGCGGATCGGGCGGATATCGACCTGGCTGCGCGGCAGGAACGCCACGGCGCCGTCGAGGTCGACGGTGAAGCCACCCTTGACCTGGTTGAAGATGACGCCTTCGACGCGCTCACCCTTGGTGAACTTTTCTTCGAGACGGACCCAGCTCTCTTCGCGGCGGGCCTTTTCACGCGACAGCATCGCTTCGCCAAGCGCGTTCTCGATGCGCTCGACATAGACCTCGACCGTGTCGCCGACCTTGAGCGTCGTATCCTTGCCCTTGACGCCGAATTCCTTCAGCGGCACGCGGCCTTCGACCTTGAGGCCGACATCGATGATGGCCATGTCCTTTTCGATCGCGGTGATCGTGCCCTTGACGACCTGGCCCTCGCCGGAGTGGCCGGCGGTAAATGATTCTTCGAGCAGGCTCGCGAAATCATCGCGAGTGGGATTTGCAGCTGACATAGTTTCTCCTGGAATGCCCCGCATCTGTCGCGGGGCGGGCGCCGTGGGTTAGCGTTGCGTTGGCCTGCCGGCGTTCCGGGCTGCAAAAGCCCTTGGCCGCCTGAGCGGCAATTCCGGCGCATGAAGAATGCTGGCAGGCTGATTACCGCCCGATATGGGTATCTTTTCGTCGCCGGCAATCGGCAGCGGGAGAGAAACCCGGCTCAGGCTTTGTTTCTTTTGGCCAGAACGTCGTCGATGATCGTCTTGGCCGCCAGGAACGCGGCTTCTATAGCCATTTCCGACGTGTCGAGCAAGTGCGCGTCGGCGGCCGGCTTCAAGGGCGAGGAGGCCCTGCCCATGTCGCGCTCGTCGCGACGCACGATATCGGCAAGGATTTCGTCGAAATTTGCGGTGCCGCCGATGCTTTCGATTTCGTCCAGTCGGCGTTTCGCCCGCACCTCGGCGCTCGCCGTCACATAGAGTTTTATGTCGGCGTCCGGACAGACGACGGTGCCGATGTCGCGGCCGTCGAGCACGGCGCCAGGCGGCGCCTTGGCGAATTCACGCTGCTTTTCGACCAGTATGCGCCGCACGGTCGGGATCACCGCCACTTTCGAGGCCGCCTCGCCGATAGCATGCGCCGACAGCACCGACCGGTCGAGCTTTGCCAGGTCAACCTGTCGGGCTGCGGTTTCGGCCGCCGAGACATTATCGAGCGGCAGGCCGAGCTGAAGCAGCGCGTAGGCCACCGCGCGATAGGCGAGGCCGGTGTCGAGCAGGTTCAGCCGGTAATGGTCGGCCAGCCGCCGCGCCAGCGTGCCCTTGCCGGCGCCGGCGGGGCCATCGATGGCTATGGTGAAGACGTGTGTCATCGGCCGACCACCATAACCGAGATCGAACAGCGCAGCGGTCCAGACAGGTGTAGCGATCCTTCGCGCCCCCCTCTGTGCTGCCGGACATCTCCCCCACAAGGGGGGAGATTGGCAGCTTCAGCGCTCCGCTGATTCCCGCAATGTTGGAGGTTGGCGAAAGCAGTAATGACGGCCAATCTCCCTCCTAGTGGGGGAGATGCCCGGCAGGGCAGAGGGGGGCGCTGTCCCTCCGACGTTCCAGTTTGGCCCCAATCTCCAAGGTTTGTGATTGCCATCGGCTGTCACTCGATCTCCGCGCCCAGCCCCTTCATCAGCCCCATGAATTCGGGAAAGCTCGTCGCAATCATCGCCTGGTCGTCGATGGTGACAGGCTTTTCCGTTGCCAGTCCCATCACCAGAAAACTCATGGCGATGCGATGGTCGAGATGGGTCTGGACGATTGTGCTCTGTCCATTGGGGTGCTGGCCCAGTCCCTTGCCGCCCGGTTTTCCGCGCACGGCCAGTGTGGCTTCGCCCTCGGTGCAATCAACCCCATTGAGCTTCAGCCCGTTTGCCACCGCCGACAGCCGGTCGGATTCCTTCACGCGCAATTCTTCCAGCCCCTGCATCAGTGTTTCGCCCTCGGCGAAGCTCGCCGCGACCGCAAGCACTGGATACTCGTCGATCATCGTCGGCGCCCGCTCTGGCGGCACGGTGACGCCCGTCAGCTCGGAATAGCGCACGCGCAGATCGGCGACATCCTCGCCGCCTTCACTGCGTGGATTGAGGACGTCGATCCGGCCGCCCATTTCCTGCAGTGTCAAGAGAAGACCGGTGCGAGTCGGGTTCATCAGCACGTTTTGGATTGTAATGTCGGAGCCCGGCACGATTAGCGCCGCCACCAGCGGGAAACCGGCCGAGGAAGGGTCGCCTGGCACCGCGATGGTCTGACCGGTGAGTTTGCCCTGGCCCTCGATGAAGATGTGGCGCACGCCGCGCTCGTCGGTCTCGACCGACAGATTGGCGCCAAATCCCCTGAGCATCTTTTCGGTGTGGTCGCGCGTCATCACCGGTTCGACGACGGTGGTGACGCCCGGCGTGTTCAGCCCCGCGAGCAACACTGCCGATTTTACCTGCGCCGAGGCCATCGGCACGCGGTAGGTGATCGGTGCGGCGTGCTTGGGGCCACGCAGCGTGATCGGCATGCGGTCGCCGGGCGTCGCCTTCAGCACCTGCACGCCCATCTGGCGCAGCGGTTCGAGCACGCGGCCCATCGGCCGGCCGGACAAAGAGGCGTCGCCGATGAAGGTCGTTTCCATGTCATAGGTACCGACCAGGCCCATGGTCAGGCGCGAGCCGGTGCCGGCATTGCCGAAATCAAGCGGGCCTTCCGGCTGCAGCAGCGCGCCGTTGCCGGTGCCGCGGATCACCCATTCGGCCCCGCGCTTTTCCATATGCGCGCCCATCGCCTTCATGGCGGCGCCGGTGCGCATCACATCCTCCCCCTCCAGCAGCCCGGTGATGCGGGTTTCGCCGGAGGCGAGGCCGCCGAACATGAAGGAGCGGTGCGAGATCGACTTGTCGCCCGGCACTCGTGCGGCGCCGGAAAGTGCTGGCGATTTGCGGGCGGTGGCCGGTTTTGGGGCGGCAGTATGCGACATGGTTTTTCCCTGGATGAAAACGCCGTTTGCCGGCATTTTCTTTTGGCTTGGGCGGTCTCGTATCATGACGGACCGAAATGGTCATCCCCTTGCGAGAAGCCGCTCAACGCACCAATTTGTGACGCTGGCATTAGGCTTTGACAGCGCCGTAAACTGTGGTTATGGGGACCAAAGTTTTATCGACGAGGCTTGCTGTGGCAAAACCCGAACTTGGCACCAAACGCATCGACCCCGAGACGGGTCGAAAATTCTATGACCTGAACAAGGACCCGATCGTCTCGCCTTACACCGGCAAGAGCTATCCACGCTCCTATTTCGAGGAAGGCAAGATCGCTGCCCTCGAGGAGGAAGAGGAAGTCGCCGAGAAGGAAACAGACGCCGAGGAGGAAGAAGGCGCCGAGGTCGTCTCGCTCGAAGAGGCTGACGAGGAGGCCAAAGGCGACGATCTTCCCGATCTTGGCGATGACGAGGACGACGTGGAACTCGGCGACGACGAGGACGACACTTTCCTCGCTGACGAAGAGGAAGAAGACGACGATGTCGCCGACATGATCGGCGTTGGCGATGACGACGACGAAGTCTGATCCGGCTTCGGGCGCAAGCGCTTGCCGGCTTTCGCCGCCTGTGACGAAAAAGCGGCCTTTGAAGGCTTGATATTGACGAATGGCGGGGTTAGAAGCCGCCTGCACTAACGGCGCGGTCTCAACCCGCGCCGGATCTCTTCGCCGGCAACGGCGCCGGCTGACTGCCGGGAGTGGGGCCATAGCTCAGTTGGGAGAGCGCTTGAATGGCATTCAAGAGGTCGTCGGTTCGATTCCGATTGGCTCCACCAAACAGTCTCTTTCCCACCCCATAGTTTCAAGGCTTGGCAGATTGCTCAGGTTCCTCCGGACCTTGGCCGGCCGTTCCGCAAACGCGTGGCCTGGAGATGCAGGATCCGCTGGATTTTTGGCGCTTTTGCGGATCCGTCTCGCAAAGCCCGCCGCTCGTTTCAGATGTTTCTCGCGTCGCGCTACTCACGCAAGGCATCTTCGAGTGGAATCTCGCGCTTGCCTATTTGGTATGCTGGTATAATATGTACCTGACATAGCGTGTTCCTCTGGGTTTGCGCGGTGCTCGGGTGGCAAGCCAAGCCGATCGTGTCTTTTGGGAGGAATATCATGAGATTTGTAACTGTGGCGGCGCTTGCCAGCGCCGCGCTGGCAAGCGTGCTGCCGGCGATGGCGTCTCCGGACGCGCCGGTGATCGCGCTCGCCAACGCCTATTACGGCAACACCTGGCGACACCAGATGGTAGAGGCGTTCGAGGCTTCGGCCAAGGAAGCGAAGGCTGCCGGGCAGATCGCCGACTACATCGTCATGAACGGCGAGGTTCCCCCATCTACCAAATTGCCAAATCATGACGATCGGCAGAGCCGTCGTTGGAAATCAGGAGTAACGAATAAATGACAACGATTGCTTTGTTCGGTGCCGGCGGGAAAATGGGTTACCGCCTGTCGACCAACTTTCGCGGCTCCCCCTACACGATACGCCATGTCGAGGTCAGCGAGGCCGGCCGCGAGCGCCTGAAGTTGGGGCTGGGCATAGAGGCGGTCGGCGCCGATGAGGCGCTCAGCGACGCCGAGGTGGTGATCTTGGCGGTTCCCGACACCCATATCGGCAAGGTCGCGGCGAGCATCGAGAGCAAGCTTGTAGCCGGCACGATGGTGGTCGTGCTCGACGCGGCAGCGCCGTTCGCCGGCCACCTGCCGAAGCGGCCCGACCTGACCTACTTCGTCACCCATCCCTGTCATCCGCCGATCTTCAACGACGAAACCGACATGGCGGCAAAGAAGGATTATTTCGGCGGCGTCAAAGCCAGGCAGCATATCGTCAGCGCATTGATGCAGGGACCGGAGCAGGACTTCGCCAAGGGCGAGGCGATCGCCAAGCTCATTTGGGCTCCGGTGATGCGCTCGCATCGCGTCACCGTCGATCAGATGGCGCTGCTCGAGCCGGGCCTTTCGGAAACAGTATGCGCCTCGCTGCTCGTCGTCATGAAGGAAGCCGTCGATGAGGTCGTCGCGCGCGGCGTCGACAAGCAGGCAGCGCTCGACTTCCTGCTTGGCCATATGAACGTGCTCGGCGCCGTCATCTTCGGCGAAACCAAGGGCGTGTTCTCCGACGCCTGCAACAAGGCGATAGAGTTCGGCAAGCCGGTGCTGATGCGCGATGACTGGAAGCGGGTCTTCGAGCCGGAAGAGATTGCCGCGAGCATTCAGCGTATCACCTGAACGCTGCTCATCAGATACAGATCATCTGAATTCGTGGTTGACTCATTATACCAGTTGGCCTAGCTATTTATGGGCTCGGGCCACCCAGGCTTCGAGCGGAAATTCGGCCTGGACGAGCGGGAGGACGGGCTGGGGCCGGGGTTCGGCGATCCGCATAGGGGTAAGCCGGCAACAAATGGTTCTTGAAACTGGCGGTCGCGGTCGGCGCGCCGCCTGAGGAATTGAAGTGCAGACAGTGCCTGAGTTGATCAAGGCGCATTTTTTCAAAATGGGAGGAATTCATGAAACTCACACGCAGAATGACACTTGCGGCTTTCGCCGGCATGCTGGCACTTGGCACGGCCGCACCCGCCTATGCAGCCGATCTCATCGCCATCATCACGCCCTCGCACGACAATCCGTTCTTCAAGGCGGAAGCCGTCGGCGCCGAAGCCAAGGCCAAGGAACTTGGTTATGAAGCGCTGGTGCTCGTCCATGACGACGACGCCAACAAGCAGTCCGAACTGATCGACACGGCGATCGGCCGCGGCGCCAAGGCGATCATCCTCGACAATGCCGGCGCCGACGCCACCGTCGCCGCCGTGCAGAAGGCCAAGGACGCCGGCGTTCCTTCGTTCCTGATCGATCGCGAGATCAACGCCACCGGCGTCGCCGTCGCGCAGATCGTCTCCAACAATTACCAGGGCGCCCAGCTCGGCGCGCAGGAATTCGTCAAGCTGATGGGCGAGAAGGGCAACTTCGTTGAGCTGGTCGGCAAGGAATCCGACACCAATGCCGGCATCCGTTCCAAGGGCTACCACGACGTCATCGACGACTATCCGGACCTGAAGATGGTCGCACAGCAATCGGCCAACTGGAGCCAGACCGAAGCCTATTCCAAGATGGAATCGATCCTCCAGGCCAATCCGGACATCAAGGGCGTCATCTCTGGCAACGACACGATGGCGATGGGCGCCTATGCGGCGCTTGCGGCGGCAAACCGCAAGGACGTCATCGTCGTCGGTTTCGACGGATCGAACGACGTCCGCGACTCGATCACCTCGGGCGGCATCAAGGCGACGGTGCTGCAGCCGGCCTTTGCGCAGGCGCAGATGGCGGTCGAGCAGGCCAACGACTTCATCAAGAACAAGACGTCGCCCGCCAAGGAAAAGCAGTTGATGGACTGCGTCCTGGTCAATGGTGACAATGCTCCCAAGCTGGAGACTTTTGCGCTGACGAACTGAGCCGGCGTAACGTGAACAGCGAGGGGCGAACCCCGGGTTCGTCCCTCGCCTCCATTTTATCCTACCGGATGCTCCTGAACGCCATGCTGAACAGGCCGACATGTTTGACAAGCTGACTTGGCCGATTCTTGCCGTGACAGTCGCCATTGCCGTGACCGGCTGCAAAATCCTGCCGACGGCGTCCGGGGAAACCGGCGGCAGCGCTGCAGCCTTCAATCCCGACAAGAAGGTCGAGGAGATATGGGCTGCCAAGGTCGTGCCCTACCTCCAGCAGAAGGCCGGGCCGTTTCCCGAGGTTCATGCCCAAGCGAAAACCGATCCAGCGGCTGCCGGCGCCAAATATGGCAACCCGAATAAGCAGGCGAACTCGCCTTGGACCTTCGCGGTTCGCCTGGAAGGCAAGGTCGTTGCCGAAAACACGCAATCGCGCGCGGCGACGATGGATGTCGATGTCGACGGCGACGGCAAGGCAGATGCGCGGGTGCAGATCGGACCGGCGGTGCGGGGAACCGCCCTGCGCGACAGCCTCGATTTCGTCCAGTTCAACGATTTCACCAACCAGATCGACTTCGCCCAGTTCGGCAAGGCATTCAACGCCTATGCCGACAAGTCCGTGCTCTCGAAGCTGCCGCGCGAAGCGCTGGCTGGCCGAAGCGTCAAGGTTCTAGGCGCCTATACACTGGCAAGCGGCCAGGACCTGCCGCTGGTGACGCCGGCGGAGGTCGAGATCGGGCTGAAGCCATGAATGCTGCAACCGATCATGACGTCATTCTGAAGCTGGAGGATGTCTCCAAGGTCTATTCGGGCACCGTCGCGGTCAAGCGCGCGAATTTCGAGGTGCGCAAGGGCGCGGTCAACGTGCTGGTCGGCGAAAACGGCGCCGGCAAATCGACGCTGATGAAGATCATAGCCGGCGTCGAACAGCCGACGCTCGGCCGGATTCTCCTGGAAGGCGAGGAGGTTTCCTTCTCGTCATCTGGGGACGCAGTGAACCGCGGCATTGGCATGGTGTTCCAGGAGCTGAACCTGTTCGGCAATCTCACGGTCGCCGAAAACATCTTTGCCACCCGCGAGATCACCAACCGGTTCCGCAAGATCGACCGCAAGGAGCAGGAGCGCCGCGCGTCCGAATTTCTCGAACGCCTGGAAGCCGGCATCCGGCCGGACATGCTGGTCGAGGATCTGCGCATCGGCCAGCAGCAGCTGGTCGAGATCGCCAAGGCGGTCTCGCTCGATGCCCGCGTCCTGATCATGGACGAACCGACCTCGGCGCTGAGTGCGGCGGAAGTCGAGATCCTGTTCAAGGTGATTGCCGACCTCAAGGCGCGTGGCGTGGCGATCGTCTACATCTCGCATCGGCTCGAGGAGCTGATCCGCATCGGCGACTACATCACCGTGCTGCGCGACGGGCGCATCACGGGCCAGGAAGAAATGAAAAACGTCGACACGCAATGGATCGTGCGGCAGATGATCGGCTCGGACGCCAAGGACTTCGCCAAGGCCGACGGCCATCTCCCAGGTGAGGAGATATTCCGGGCCGAGGACATCTGTCTGCCGCGCGTGACCGGCGGACTTGCGGTCGACCACGTCTCGCTGTCGCTGCGCGCCGGCGAGATCTTGGGCATCTACGGTCTGATGGGGGCCGGACGCAGCGAGCTGTTCGACTGCATCATGGGCCGTCACGGCCATTCGACCGGAACGATATTCATCGCCGGCAAGCAGGTGCGGGAGCGCGACACGGCGCGGCGCATCCGGCGTGGGCTGGCGCTGATCCCCGAAGATCGCCAGCGCGAAGGGCTGGTGTCGATCCTCTCCGTCGCCAGCAACCTGACGCTGGCCAGCCTGTCGCGGTTCGTCCGTCTGTTCCACATCCGCGGAACCGATGAGAAGCAGGCGGTAACACGCATGGTGCGGGAACTGGCGATCAAAGTCGCCGACCCGGCACAAGAGGTCTCCTCGCTTTCGGGCGGCAACCAGCAGAAGGTGGTGATCAGCAAGGCGCTGCTTACCGGGCCGAAGGTGCTGCTGATGGATGAGCCGAGCCGCGGCATCGATGTCGGCGCCAAGGCCGACGTCTTCCGCACCATGCGCAAGCTTTCCCGCGACGGATTGGGCATTCTGTTCGCCACCTCCGATCTCGACGAGGTGATGGCGCTGTCGGACCGGATCGCGGTGATGAGCAATGGAAGATTGACCGGCATGTTCGACCGCGCCGAGGCGACGGAGGCTGCCATCGTCGCCGCCTCCGCGCTCGGCCACGGACCGGTCCCGCAGATGGAGAGCAACGCCCATGACTGATATCCCGGCCAAGGCGGCCGTTGCGTCCGCCTCGAGCGGCTCCTTGCTGCTGACGCTGATGAAGCTCAGGACGTTCATCGCGCTGATCGCCGTGCTGGTCTTCTTCTCGATCGCCGCGCCGAATTTCCTGTCGGCCGCCAACCTGATCCTGATGTCGAAGCATGTGGCGCTGAACGCATTCCTTGCCATGGGCATGACCTTCGTCATCATCACCGGCGGCATCGACTTGTCGGTCGGCTCGATCGTCGGCCTCTGCGGCATGGTGGCCGGCTACCTCGTGCTCAACGGCATCGACCTGCAGATCGGCTACACGATCTATTTCAACGTCCTCGAGATCGCGCTGATCACGCTCGCGGTCGGCATACTGATCGGCGCCGTCAACGGCTTGCTGATCACCAGGCTGAACGTCGCGCCGTTCATCGCCACGCTCGGCGTGCTCTATGTCTCGCGCGGCCTGGCGCTGCTGTCGTCCGATGGCCGCACCTTCCCCAACCTCGTCGGCAAGCCGGAACTCGGCACTACGGGATTCGGCTTCCTTGGCGCCGGCCGGCTGCTCGGGCTGCCGGTCTCGATCTGGATCCTGGTCGTCGTTGCGCTGGGTGCCGCCTATCTCGCCAAGTACACTCCGCTTGGCCGTCATATCTTCGCGGTTGGCGGCAACGAACGGGCGGCGCGCATTTCCGGCGTCCGCGTCAATTTGGTGAAGATGTTCGTCTACATGTTCTCCGGTTTCTGCGCGGCGATCGTCGGCCTGATCATCTCGTCCGAGCTGATGGCCTCGCACCCGGCGACCGGCGAAAGCTTCGAGCTCAACGCCATCGCGGCGGCGGTGCTTGGCGGCACCTCGATGTCGGGCGGCCGCGGCACGATCGGCGGCACCATCGTCGGCGCCTTCGTCATAGGCATCCTCTCCGACGGGCTGGTGATGATGGGCGTCAGTTCGTTCTGGCAGATGGTGATCAAGGGCCTCGTCATCATCGTCGCGGTCGTCGTCGACCAGGCGCAGCGCCGGCTGCAAAGCCGTGTGACGCTGATGCAGATGGCGAAGGCTGGCTGATCATGACGGAACTGCATGGAGCGCTGATCGGCTGCGGCTTCTTTGCCGTCAACCAGATGCATGCCTGGCATGATATAGCCGGCGCCTCGATCGTCGCCATCTGCGACCGTGACCCGGAACGGTTAGCGATTGTCGGTGACCAGTTCGGCATCACGCGGCGCTATGCTGACGCGGCCGCATTGTTTGCCGGCGAAGATCTGGATTTCGTCGATATCGCCACCACCGCCCCCAGCCATCGCCCGCTTGTCGAAATGGCGGCACAGCACCGTGTTCCGGCGATCTGCCAAAAACCGCTCGCGCCGTCGCTTGCCGACGCCAAGGCCATGGTGAAGGCCTGCGCCGATGCCGGCGTGCCGTTGATGGTGCACGAGAATTTTCGCTGGCAGTCGCCGATCCAGGCGGTGCGCGCCGTGCTCGATAGCGGCGACATCGGCACGCCCTTCTTCGGACGCATCTCCTTCCGCTCCGGCTATGACGTATTTTCAGGCCAACCCTACCTGGCGACGGGAAAGCGCTTCATCATCGAGGACCTCGGCATCCACATCCTCGACATCGCCCGCTTTCTGCTGGGCGACGTGTCGACGATCACTGCGCGAACGGCCCGTATCAATCCTGACATAGCCGGCGAGGATGTCGCAACGATGCTGATGGATCACAAGGGCGGCGCGACATCTGTGGTCGACTGCAGCTACGCGACCAGGCTTGCCACCGAGCCGTTTCCCGAGACGCTGATCGAACTCGACGGCAGCGACGGCACGATCCGGCTCGGGCACGGTTACCGGCTGACCGTCACCGGCAGGAACGGAACGGTGGTTAGCGACGTCTCACCGCCGCTGCTCTCCTGGGCATCGCGGCCATGGCACAACATCCAGGAAAGTGTCGTCACCATTCAACGGCACTGGGTCGATTGCCTTGCGAACGGCACCGAGCCCGCCACCTCGGGCGTGGACAATCTCAAGACATTTGCGCTGGTCGAGGCGGCTTACGACAGCGCGGCGAGCCGTGAAACCGTACAACTCGACGCCTTGCTGAAATGACAGCCGACGCCTTCCTGCTCTACGGCACGCACGCGGTTGGAACCGAACCGGTCAGGCTTCGCGCCGGCGCGATCACCGCGGACTTCGTCAACGGCAACCTGCGCACCATCCGCCATGGTGGCATCGAAGTGCTGCGCGCCATCGCCTATATCGTCAGGGATCGTGACTGGGGTACTTATGAGCCTGAACTGACGGACCTTGTCATCGACCAGGACGCCGGCGTCTTCACTGTCAGCTATTCGGCAATGTGCGTCGGACCGGGCGGAAGCCGGCTCGGTTTTCGCGCCACGATCAAGGGCTCCGCCAACGGCCGTTTGGCCTTCGACGTGAGCGCACTTCCCGAAAGCGATTTCGAGACCAATCGCTGCGGTTTCTGCATCCTGCATCCGATCGCCGGCCTGGCCGGCAGCCCGGTCACTGTCGAGCACACCGACGGCAGCGTGGTGGCGACAAAGCTTCCGCTGCTGATCGACCCCTGGCAGCCCCTGAAGAATTTGCGGGCGATCACCCATGCGGTTCGGGCCGGCGTCTCCGCCGAGTGCCGGATGGAAGGCGATGTGTTCGAGATGGAGGACCAGCGCAACTGGTCGGATGCGTCTTACAAGACCTATGTCCGGCCGCTTGAGCTGCCATGGCCCTATGTGCTGCCCGCCAGCCAGCCCGTCCGCCAGACGGTCAGCCTGCGCATCACCGGCGACGGCAAGATGCCGGCTGCCGCAGCAGGCGACGAACCGGTCCGTGTCGAGCTCGGCCAAGCCGGACCGGCGCTGCCGGACATCGGCGTCATCATCTACCCGGATGATGTCGATGCAGCACTTGCAAGCCTGCCGATGTTGTCCGCTCTCGGCCCGCAGCAACTGATGTTCCATTACGATCCGACGCGTGGCCATGGCCTCGACGCCTTGCAGTCCTACGCCAGGCTCGCCGCAGCCTATCCGGCCGAGAAAACCCTCGAATGCGTAGTCTCCTGCGCGGGCGATCTCGACACTGAGCTTTCGGGTGTCGCCGACATGGTGCGCAAGGCCGGGCTGAGGCTCTCGGCAATTGCCGTCTCGCCTTCGGTTGACCGGCAGTCGACGCCGCCTGGCAGCGCGTGGCCGCAATGCCCGCCGATCGAGGACGTCTATGCCGCGGCGTGGCGTGCCTTTCCCGACATCCGCCTCGGCGGCGGCATGTTCAGCTATTTCACCGAACTCAACCGCAAGCGTGTGCCGGCAGGTTTGCTCGATTTCGTCACCCACTGCACCTGTCCGATCGTCCATGCCGCCGACGATCTCAGCGTCATGCAGTCGCTGGAGGCGCTGCCTTTTATCACCGCGTCTGCGCGGGCGATCTTCGCGGCAAAGCCCTACCGGATCGGCCCGTCGACCATCGCCATGCGCCAGAACCCCTATGGCGGCGCGACCAAGGCCAATCCGCACGGTCAGCGCATCGCCATGACCGACCGGGATCCTCGCCACACAGGCCTGTTTGCTGCGGCATGGACGATCGGCTATGCCGCCCGAGTCGCACCGGCGGGGCTGGAGATGCTCACGCCCTGTGGCTTCACCGGACCGTTCGGCGTGCTGGCCTCGTCGGGTGAACCGGCTGAAGAAGATGCACCTCGGCCGATTTTCCACGCCGTGAAAGGCCTTTGCGAACTGGCTGGCCACACGCATGTGGCGGCAACGTCTACTGACGAAGGACGGGTGGCAGCATTGGCCGGCCGCTCCCCGGCGGGCAGGACTGTCGTGTGGCTGGCGAACCTGACACCGGACGACGTTGCGGTCGATATTTCCGGGCTTGGCGCCGGTAGCGATTCCCCGGAAACCTGGGAAGGGGAGATTTGGGATGGAAGGATCGCAAGCGACATGCCCCCAGAGGGGTTGCTCGGCCGCACGGTTCTCTCAATGATGCCTTACGCTATCGCCCGGATTCGGCTGAACGGGTAAAATCAGTTGCCGGAATTCATCACATAGAGCGCACGCGAGCGTTCGAGGTGCTTGATCATCGCCTTCTCGGCGCCGTCAGCATCCCTCTTCTCGATGCAGCCGATGATCTCATCGTGTTCGGTCAGCGTGACATTTTCTCTGCCGGTCCAGATCAGCATTTCGGTGTGATATTCCTTCAGCCAGCCCAGCATCGCCTCGCTGACGGCAACATAGATCGGATTTCCCGATATTGCCGCGATCTGAGTATGGAACTTCATGTCGGCGGACATGAAGGCTTCGGAGTCGCCGCGAAAGCTCCGCTGTTCGCCAACGGTAGCCCGCAGCCGCTGCACGTCCTCGGCGGTGGCCTTTTCGGCGGCTTCCCTGACCACGCCGCGCTCGAAGAAGATGCGAGCGTTCTTGAGGTGCTCCAGCGTGTCCTTCGATGACGACAGGATGATCTTTGCCGCGCCGTCGACCTGCTTGATGATCGACTTGGCGGTCAATTGCAGCACCTTGGCTCGCTCGCCATGCGAAATCGCGACGAGGCCCATATTGCTCAATGCCTGCATCGCCTCGCGGATCGCTGGCCTGCCGACCTCGAAGCGCTCCATCAGTTCGCGCTCCGACGGCATATCGTCGCCCGGCTGCAGTTCGCCACTGGTGATCAAGCGCTTCAGTCTCAAAAAGACTTCGTCGGAAAGTTTGCGCCGGACGATCGGCTCCGAACGGTTCATCGTCGCGAATCACTCCCCTTGACCGGTCCCTGTCTAGCATTGTCGCTGCGACTCCCGGAATGCCCGGCCGCTTGTCGGCCACACCTCCCGAGCAGGATATCACTTGCAATACTTAGATACTCATTATACCAGATTTTGAGGGTCGGGGAATTTTTTTCGAGCCTCCTTCGGCCTGAGATAGCGGACCATGATCACCCTAACCTATCGCATCGAGACGTCCGGAAGCATCGAAGCGTTGGCCGCCAAGATTGCAAGCGATCAGTCGACGGGAACCTTCGTTGCACTACCCGGCGAGACCGAGGAGCTCAAGGCCCGGGTGGCGGCGCGTGTTTTGGCGATACGACGCCTGCCGGATGCCATTCAGCCGTCCATTCCCGAGGCGAGCGACGGGCCTTTCAAGCGCGCGGATGTCGACATCGCGTTTCCGCTGGATGCCATCGGCACCGACCTCTCGGCGCTGATGACCATAGCCATCGGCGGCACCTATTCGATCAGGGGCCTGTCCGGCATTCGCGTCATCGACATGAAACTGCCGGAAGAGTACCGCGGCGCGCATCCTGGTCCGCAGTTCGGCGTCGCCGGTAGTCGCAGACTGACCGGCGTCGAGGACCGTCCGATCATCGGAACGATCGTCAAGCCGGCGCTCGGGCTGCGGCCGCACGGGACGGCCGAGATGGTTGGCGAACTGATTGCCGCCGGTGTCGATTTCATCAAGGATGACGAGAAGCTGATGAGCCCGGCCTATTCGCCCTTGCCGGAACGGGTGAAGGCGATCATGCCGCTCGTCCTCGACCACGAGCAGAAGACCGGTAAGAAGGTGATGTATGCCTTCGGCATCTCGCATGCCGACCCGGACGAGATGCTGCGCAACCACGATCTGGTGGCGAAGGCCGGCGGCAATTGCGCGGTGGTCAACATCAATTCCGTCGGCTTCGGCGGCATGGCTTTCCTGAGAAAGCGCTCCAGCCTGATGATCCATGCCCATCGCAACGGCTGGGACATCCTCACCCGCCATCCCGGCCTCGGCATGGACTTCAAGGTCTGGCAGCAGTTCTGGCGGCTGCTCGGCGTCGATCAGTTCCAGATCAACGGCATCGCCTCGAAATACTGGGAGCCGGACTGGTCCTTCGTCGAGTCCTTCAGGGCGGTGACGACGCCGATCTTCTCTTCGGACGACTGCGCACTGCCGGTCGTGTGCTCCGGTCAGTGGGGTGGACAGGCGCCCGAAACCTACGAACGAACCGGCCGGACGGTCGATCTCCTCTATCTCTGCGGCGGCGGCATCGTCAGCCACCCGGATGGGCCGGGTGCCGGCGTCCGCGCCGTGCAGCAAGCCTGGCAGGCAGCGGTTGATGATATTCCGCTCTCGGACTTCGCCTTGCGCCATGCCGAACTGGCAAGGTCGATCGAAAAGTTCGGCGACGGCAAAGCGGCCTGAAGCGACGCCATGCAAAACCTGCTTCTCAGCTACTATGGCGACGACCTCACCGGCTCGACCGATGTCATGGAGGCGCTTGAGCTCGGCGGCGTGCCGACCGTGCTGTTCATGCGCCAGCCGGACGAAGCCCTGCTTTCGCAGTTCACGCATTGCCAGGCCATCGGATTGGCGGGCACCAGCCGCAGCGAGACACCGCAGTGGATGGACACGCATCTGCGGGACGCCTTCGCCTGGCTGAAGAGCCGCAACGCCGAGATCTGCCATTACAAGGTCTGCTCGACCTTCGATTCCAGCCCGGCGATCGGCAATATCGGCCGGGCAATCGAGATCGGCCGCTCGGTTTTCCGGCAGTGTAGTGTGCCGCTGGTGGTCGGCGCGCCGCAGCTCAAGCGTTTCACCGCCTTTGGCCACCTGTTCGCGGCCTATCGTGAAAAATACTTCCGCATCGACCGCCATCCGGTGATGAGCCGCCACCCGACCACGCCGATGGACGAATCCGACCTGCTGATCCATCTGTCGCGGCAGACGAACCTCACCTCAGGGCTGATCGACCTGGCGACGCTGCAATCGGCGTCCCGGTCGGAAGCGTTCGATCGCCTTGTGGAAAATGGCAACGAAATCGTGCTGTTCGATGTCGACAGCCGTGAAACGCAGAGACTTGCCGGCAAGGAGATATGGCGGGCTCGCAAGCCGGGCGGTTACTTCGTCGTCGGCTCGTCGGGCATCGAATATGCGCTGCTGGGCGAGTGGGCGTCGAACCGGGCCATCCGTGCCGAGCCCGGCTTTTTGCCACCGGGTGTGGCCGACCGAATCGCGGTGGTCTCGGGGAGTTGTTCACCGACGACGGAACGTCAGATCCGGCATGCGCTGGCGGATGGTTTCGACGGCATTGAGCTCGACCCGGTCGAACTGGTCTCGGAGGCTTCCTGCGCGGCGATCGCGCGCGCGGTTTCAGCTGGCCGCGCCAGCCTGCAAGCCGGTCGCAGCGTCGTCCTCTACACCGCCCTTGGCCCCGCGGCCGACAGGGGCGCCGAGATCGACCGCCAGGAAGGCGCCCGCCACAAGCTTGGCCGCGGCCTCGGCGAGCTTCTTCGTGAGCTGACGATCGAGCAGCAATTGCGGCGCGTGGTCATTGCCGGCGGCGACACGTCGAGCCACGCACTCGGCCAGATGGGCGTCGATGCCCTGACGGTGCGCATGCCGCTGCCGGCCTCGCCAGGCTCCCCGCTTTGCGTTGCCCATTCGCGCGACAAGGCCATCAACGGGCTGGAAATTGCCCTCAAGGGCGGCCAGGTCGGAACCGATCGCTATTTTTGCGCCATCCGCGATGGCGTCGGCGGCTGATGGTGCAGCCTTTCGCGCGAGGCACAGGCTCCTTTGAAAATCTCGACAGGTAGCGCTGTCACGACTAGGGGCAATTCCCGATCCTGCCATCCACAGCCTCTAAAGCTTACGAGCAATTTACAAACCGTGGGCTACAAACGTCCTTGTTTTGATTCGCCTGGACAAGGAACGGTATGAGCAAGGCCCTGACTTCATTCGCATTGGTCGCCGTGCTGACGGCTTTGCTGATGGCGTTGAGCCTGGCCGTCGCCCGCCATGGCTATCCATACGGCGTGATCGGTGTGAAACGCCTGGAGGGCATCGCCGATGCCGGGTCGTTTCTGCCGCTGGCCGCTGTCTATTTCTTCAGCGCGCTGCTGATGATGATCCTGCCTATCAGGGCCGCCGGCATCGTTCTCATAAATGCCGCCGACGCGATCTTCTGGGCGACGATTGTGCTGTTTGCGGCCATTGTCGGAGGTCTCCTCGCCAGGTGGGCTTTCGGGCAGGGCGGCGCCCTGTGGGCATTGCTCAACTGGCGCTTCCTGTTCGTCGCCGCTATCGTCGGATGCCATCTGACCATGAACGAGCTTCGGCGGAACATCCTGCTGAGAAGTTTGTTCTTCGTCATCTTTGCCGCAGTGACGCTTGCCTGTCTGTTCTGGTCCTTCACTGCCTGACAAAGAAACCGATTTCACGTTCAGCCCCGGAGGGCAACGCGTCGGCTTCCAGCGCTGCTTGTGATCGGCTATCCAGATATTCAGAAGGCGGCCCTCACGGTGTCATCATTTGTCTGATAAATGGCTCGGTCAGACAGTGCCACCAGAAAAACCACCACAAGGAAAGACAGCAACATGACCCTGTTTCGTAAAAATCTGATCGACGGCGAGTGGGTGGGCGACGCCGGCTCCCGCAACATCAATCCATCCAATACAGGCGATGTCGTTGGCGAATACGCATCCGCAGGCCCGGAGCAGGCCCGGCAGGCGATTGCAGCGGCAAAAGCCGCCTTTGCGGGCTGGTCGCGCTCGGCGCCGCTGGCGCGCCATGCGGTGCTGAAGAAGGCGTCGGACGAGATCACCGCGCGGAAAGATGAAATCGGCCGGTCGTTGGCGCGCGAGGAAGGCAAGACGCTGGTCGAAGGCGTTGGCGAGACCGTGCGGGCCGCCCAGATTTTCGATTTCTTTGCCGGCGAGACGCTGCGCCTTTCGGGCGAACTGGTCCCGAGCGTTCGGCCGGGCGTCGGCGTCGAAATCACGCGGGAAGCGGTCGGCGTGGTCGGCATCATCACCCCGTGGAATTTCCCGATCGCCATTCCGGCGTGGAAGATCGCTCCGGCCCTGGCCTACGGCAACACCATCGTCTTCAAACCGGCCGAACTCGTTCCCGAGAGCGCCTGGACCATTGTCGACATCCTGCACCGCGCCGGCCTGCCCAGGGGCGTGCTCAACCTCGTCATGGGCAAGGGATCGGTGGTCGGCCAGGCCATGCTCGACAGCCCCGACCTCAACGCCATCACCTTCACCGGCTCGGTCGCCACCGGCAAGCGCGTGGCTGCCGCCAGCGTCGAGCACATGCGCAAGTTCCAGCTTGAAATGGGCGGTAAGAACCCGCTCGTCGTGCTCGATGATGCCGATCTTGCCGTCGCCGTCGATTGTGCGATCAACGGCGCCTATTTCTCGACCGGCCAGCGCTGCACGGCGTCGTCGCGCCTGGTGGTGACGGAAGGCATTCACGACCGCTTCGTCGATGCCCTCAAGGATCGCCTGGCCAAGCTGGTCATTGGCGATGCGCTCGATGCGAAAACCCAGATCGGCCCTGTCGTCGACCAGAGTCAGCTGAAGCAGGATGAGGACTATATTGCCATTGGCAGCAAGGAGGGCGCTAGCCTCGCCTTCGGCGGCGAGCGGCTCGATCGTGAAACGCCCGGCTTCTATCTCAGGCCGGCGCTGTTCACCGAGACAACCAACGCCATGCGGATTTCGCGCGAGGAGATTTTCGGGCCGGTCGCCAACGTCATCCGCGTCAAGGACTATGACGAGGCGCTGGCGGTGGCCAACGACACGCCTTTCGGGCTGACATCAGGCATCTGTACCTCGAGCCTCAAGCACGCCACGCATTTCAAGCGCAATTCGGAGGCGGGCATGGTGATGGTCAATCTGCCAACGGCCGGCGTCGACTTCCATGTTCCATTCGGCGGACGCAAGGGATCGAGCTACGGCCCGCGCGAGCAGGGCAGATATGCGGCCGAGTTCTACACCACGGTGAAGACCGCCTACACGTTCGCCGGCTGATCAAGCCACGAGGACACGCAGCGCGGCGGGCAAGCCAATGACATTTCAGAACACCGACCTGACCTGGCTTAATCCGCCGCCGCATCACGCTTTCGGCGACAACACTGTGCATGTGCGCACCGGCAAAGAGACCGACTTCTGGCGCGAGACCTTCTACGGCTTCTGGCGCGACAACGGCCACTTTCTTTATCGGCAGGTGGAGGGCGATTTCAGCGCCGGAGTCACGGTCAAGGGAAACTACGAGGTGCTCTACGACCAGGCCGGATTGATGGTCCGGCTGAGCCAAACGCACTGGATCAAGGCCGGCATCGAATACACCGACGGGCTGATGTATTTTTCCGTCGTCGTCACCAACGATGCTTCCGATTGGTCGCTGGCCAGTATCCCCGCCGATCCAAACGGGGTGAGGATCCGCCTGACCCGCCATGCCGAGACCATCCGGGTCCAGTATCTGGATGCGTCCAACGGTCACTGGAAGCCGGTGCGGCTCGCCTATTTCCCGCCCTCGAAGACGGTTGATGTCGGCATGATGTGCTGCTCGCCGCAGCGCGAGGGCTTCGAGGTTACATTCAGCGATTTTTCGGTCGGCCCGGCGATCTCGAAGGAACTTCACGACTGAGGCACTCGCAGAAGCCGGGCAGGTGGCTCTTCGCAGGCCCGGACGCCTCAATACGTCGCACGACCTCCGGAAACGTCGAACACGGCGGCGGTCGTGAAGGAGCATTCCTCGGAAGCGATCCAGCAGATCAGCGCCGCCACCTCCTCGACCTCGCCAAACCGCGCCATCGGTATCTTGGACAGCATGAAGTCGATGTGCTGCTGGCTCATCTGCTGGAAGATCGCTGTGCGCACGGCCGCCGGCGTGACGCAGTTCACCGTCACCCTGGTTTTGGCCAACTCCTTGCCGAGCGACTTGGTCAGGCCGATCACCGCCGCCTTGGACGTGCTGTAGGCCGATGCGTTGGGGTTTCCCTCCTTGCCGGCAATCGAGGCGATGTTGACGATCCTACCGTAATTGCGTTCGAGCATGTGCGGGGCCAACGCCTTGTTGCAGAAGAAGACGCCGTTGATGTTGATGTCGATGACGCGGCGCCAGTCCTCCACCGAATAGTCCCATGTCGTCATGTTCGGCCCGGTGATCGCCGCGCTGGTGACCAGGATGTCGACACCGCCAAAAACCCGGATCGTCTGCCCGGCGGCGGCTTCGACCGCCGCGGGATCGGCGACGTCGACGGTTACGCCGTGCAGGTCGGGAATGATAGCCTTGGCGTTTTCGATCTGGGCAGGATCGCGATCCCAGATCGAAACGCGCCCGCCTTCCGCGGCGATCCTTTGCGCGACAGCCAGGCCGATGCCGGAGGCGCCGCCGGTTATCACAGCCGAACGTCCGGCAAATCGCCCCGCGAAGCTCATTGGCATGTGGTCCTCTCCTGTTACTCTATTCTGGTGGGCGCTGGCCGGTTGCCATTGGAGGCGAATGTGAAGTCAACGACGGATAAGTTCAAGCGGGGATCCGGAGCCCCCGAATGGGTCATGGTGGACAGAACAAGCCGCATTTGTGCCATCCATCCGTGTTACATGGTTCCATGGCCGGTGCTATTTGCCCGTGACAACATTAGCCCCGTGACAACATTAGCCATTGAGTGACAGGCGATAGGGCGGTAAGTTATATTGCACTGCACAATGGGCGCCGCAGATTGGGCTCCAGAGCATCGGACCCAAAAGCGGTGAACCGGTTTTGGGAAATCCGAACCTCAAAACGAGAAGATAGAGCGGCGGAAACGACTCGACCTGAAGGTCCGCCACAAGCCGGCCAATAGGCGCTTAAGCCCGGTTGAAAGGCTGCGTAGACGGGAAATCCGGTACCGATATGAAGATTCCAAAATCCCTGTTGGTCGAACCGGACAAGAGCCATATCTATGGATGCTTCGCGGTCATCGTCTCGGTCTTTGCCTTCGCCTACTCCACCAATTTCGGCAAGATTCTCATCCTCGCCTATTACGCGGTCTGGCTTCCCCTCATATTTGTCGATTACCGCAGGTTCTTGCGGCATCTCTCCAGCGCCTGGCTGCCGCTGACATTCGCGGCCTATATCTGCTTCTCGGTGTTCTGGTCGCATGCGCCTGGCATCACCGCGCGGGCGGGTGTCCAGTATTTCTCGCATATCCTCTGCGCCTACGTTGCCGCACGCACGGTGAGCGTGCGGACACTCGTCGTGGGCTCGCTGATCGGGGTTTTTGTCGTCCTGCTTTATTCGCTGCGGGTCGGCAGCTATGCGCTCGACACCATCGACGGGACCACTAATTTCGTCGGCGCCTTCGGTTCCAAAAACCAGGTTGGCTTCTTCTCGTCGCTCGGCATCTACCTCTGCTTTGTCTTTGTCGTGTTTTACCGGCGCGGCTGGCCGAGCCTGGTCTGGACGGCGCCGATCGGCCTGCTGTCGGTCTATATGCTGGTCATTTGCCATTCCGCCACCTCGGTAGCATCGCTGCCGGCAGCTTTGGCGGTCGTCATCCTGCTTGCCATGAGCAAGGTGCTGTCGCGCCGCTATCGGCGGGTGCTTTTCGCCGTTGGCACATGCGCGGTGGTGGCGTCGGTCATGGCCGCGTTGAACCTTGGCCTGCTGGATTTCGTGCTTGGCATTTTCGGGAAGGATTCGACGCTCACCGGGCGGACTTACCTGTGGGAGCAGGGCTGGGAGGCCGCACAGCAATTCCCTATCCTCGGCTATGGCTATGCCGCCTATTGGGTGCAGGGTTTCGCCGAGGCCGAACGGCTGTGGGCCGAGTTCTTCATCACGACCCGCACCGGCTTCCACTTCCACAACACCTATATCGAGACCCTGGTCGAACTCGGCTTTATCGGGGTGGCGCTGATTTCGATAGTAATCCTGCGAGCCTTCTACGGACACGTATCGGCGGTGATATTCCGCGACTGGCAGGCCGATTCGGTCGTTCTCGCTGGCGCGGTGGGCCTCATGCTGCTCCGCTCCTTCTTTGAGGTCGAAATCCTCGGCCCCTATTTCATGGCGTCATTCGTCGTCTACTACAGCCTGTTCAAGTTGCGCGGCTTGGCCGTTGCCCGGACGCAGCGGGCGCGCATTGCAATCCAGGAAGCGAAAGCCGCAAACGGCTGAACGCCAGTTCCCATTGATGGAATCCAACCCGGACGGTCAAAGCCGACCCCGGAAAGACTCTATCGTGTCGCGCGTCCTTTTGGACGCGCGGCAGGCCGCTGCCGTGGCACTTTGATTTTGCGCCGGATCCTTTTCCGAAGCTTCGGTTCGGGGTCGCGTACGCTCCGTACCGCCGCTCCATCCGTTTGAGCATCGGATTTCCCAAAACCGATCCCGCTTTTGGGTCCGATGCTTTTAGGCTATGGCACGCGAGCGATGCATTTGCCGCTGCAGAAACCGTCGCACCGGTTCATCGAAGATGCGGGTTCCGATGTCGGCGATGACTGTGACTGCGACGGCCATGGCGATGCCGAACCATGGATGGTTTGCGAACGGATCGATGGACGCGGCCTTGCCCGCTCCGGCGATGATCATCAGCATTGGCGTGTGAATGATGTAGATCGGATAGGAAATACGCCCGAGCCAGCTGTAGAGCCTTGAGCAGCGCGGATGGGTTGGCGCCGAGGCTCCAACCATGACCATGACCGGAAACAAGAGCACGATGCAGATCAGGTCATAGGCCGGGCGCAGCGCGCCGCCCGGTGCGATGGCAAAAACCACCAGTGTCAGCGCAATCGCAGCCTCGACCCAGTAGCCTGTCTGCAGAAAGCTCAAATGGCCTTGGTAGCGGCTCATCGATCGGCACAGAAGCACGCCCAGAAAAAACGAGAAACATACGCGTGGCAGCCCGCTGATGATGGTCTGTCCGGTCATGCCGAAGTCGAGCGTGCCGGCCAGAAACGCAGCGAGGACCAGCAATGCAAGGCTGCCTGCAATGAGCGCCGCCAGCAGCCTTTTCGACAACACGAAGAAAAGCAGAAAATAGGCGATGTTTACGAGAAGCTCGAAAAACAGCGACCATGAGGCGGGATTGAGCGGAAAGATCGTGTGATAGGCCTTGCCGACCAGGGGGATGAACAGCATGCCTGTCGTCAACATGGTGGCGATGTCGGAAAGGGGCAGATATTCCGAAGGTATGAGCCTGTTCTTGATCAGCAGATAGAAAAAGCCCAGCAGCGTGCCGGCAAGGTAAAGCGGATAGAGACGTATCAGCCGGATCAACAGGAATGTGCCGAACCCCATCCCGGTTTCGATCTTCCTGTCGTACGCGTGGGCGATGACGAAACCGCTGAGCAGGAAGAACAGGTCGACCGCGAGGTAGCTTGAGGGAAGGACCTTGCCGTCGGAAATGAACGGCGAGAAATGGTAGAGCATCACGCTTATGGCAGCCACGCCGCGCATCGCGTCGAGGTTGAGGTACACGTGGCGGGTTGCCGGCTGCATTCTATGCCTTCATCAGCGGATCGGTGCGCGATTTATGCGACTGGTTTCCTCCACCCAGCCGGGCGGCACTCGAACTTCTTTTCAACCCTTACCGGCCAGCGGTCACTCCGACCCAGCGTTCATTCCGACAAAGCCGTCCGAGCCAACGCCTATTGGCTGGTCATCGGCGCCAGCTTCACCTTGATCACGTCTCCGGGCAGCACGGGCGTATCTTCGGTGGCGTCGATTTCGCTTGTCTTGCCATTGACCGCCCGGACAAGGGCATACAACAAGTTGGGCTGGTCGTTGTCGCCGGTCGGCATGAGTGCCGGGTCCATGGCCTCGGCCATCAGATCCTTCTGCGTGTTCAGCCTGAGGACCGCTTCGTTCAAGTCGGACTCGGTCTGCTGCCGGTCGGCGGCAAGCCCCGCATTCTGGCTGTTTTCCAGATCGATGGCGTCCTGCGTGGCCTTGCTGATCGCTTGCTTGGCGGTGAGGATGGCCGTGTCGTAATCCAAGATCTGGCCTTCCAGGTCGGCGATCGTTTGCTGCGAATTCAGAACCCGCGTGTTGACGACCAAGCCCTTTTGCGCCAGCGAGCCGATGCCGCTCAGCTGTTGCTTTGCCAGGTCGACCTGCCGTTGCTGGTTGACGATCTTCTTCTGCAGCGAATCGATCTCGCTCTGCAGCAGCTTCTTCAAATCGTCGAGTGCTTGTAGGCGCAGCTTTAGCTTTTTCTGATCGGCCGTCAGGATCGCCATCTCGTCGGCAACGATGCCCGGCAGCTTCGGGTCGTCGGCAACTTCCTTCGGCACTTCAAATGTGGGCTTGTCGGCAAGCTCGGCTTCAATGCGGGCGCGCTTGACGATCAGGCGAACCCGCTGATCCGCGTAAACGTCATGGCTGCCCTTGGCGGTGATCAGGTCGCGGTCGGCCCGCAGGTTGGTATTGCGCCTTATGCCGCCGGCAACGCTGATCGCTTTGAGGACGGTCAACTCGGGCACGTAAGGATACTGGCCGGGCGTTTGTACCTCGCCTGAAATGTAGAACGGCCGGTATTGAGCCATTTCAACCGAGGCTTCCGGCCTGTCCGACAGCGCGAGCTTGCGCTGCAGCGCCTCGCCGATCGCTGCCGCGACTTCCGAAGTGGTCTTGCCGGCCGCCGGCAACTCGCCCACGAACGGTACCGACAAGGTTCCGGCGGGGCCGACCGAATATTCTCCGTTTACGGCCGACCAGTCGCGGAACGTGCCTTCAACGGTCTGCCATTCGGCGACGCGGATGTTGAGCTTGTCCTGCGAGCTGAGGCGATACTCGTCTGCCGCCGCCATTTGAGGAACGGCCAACGACAGTGCGGCGCAGGCGGCGACGAGCCGGACCTGCGCCTTTGGGTTGGTGAGAGTGCTGCGAAGGAGTCCGAGAATGTCTGTTTTCAATTGAACGTTTCCGATCCGCTTTTGCCCCCATCGCCCGATGAGCTTGCTGCAGAACCCTTGGCCACCGAATGCTTGGCCGAAGACAACCGCCGCGGTGCAAAAAACCGGTCGGCTCCGGCCGGTCAATAGCAGCCGCGCGACATCCAAACGGCAGGTACGGTCTTTATGATGATGCGAATGTCCTCGAACAGCGACCAGTTCTCGACGTAGTGGCGGTCGAACGCGACACGGCTGTCGTAGGAAACGTCGTTGCGTCCGCTGACCTGCCAGAGCCCGGTCAGACCGGGGCGCGATTTCAGGTAATAGACGGCGGCGCTGCCATAGATCTCCAGTTCGTCGCGTACGACGGGGCGAGGCCCGACAAGGCTCATATCGCCCTGCAGGATGTTGATGATCTGCGGCAATTCATCGAGGCTGAGCTTCCTCAACACAGCTCCGACCCGCGTCACGCGCGGGTCGTTCTTCAGCTTGCGGGTGGCTATCCATTCGGCGTGTGCCTCAGGGTTGGCGGCCAGATACGCAGCCAGCACCCGTTCACCGTCCGGGACCATGGTGCGGAACTTGAGGCAGGGAAAAATCCGTCCTCCCCGACCGATCCGCTTATGGCCGTAAAAGATCGGCCCGCCGTCGGACAACTTGACGAGAAGCGCAACCATCACAAACAGCGGGCTGAGAGCTACCAGGCCGATCAGTGAACCAACAATATCAAAACTGCGTTTAAGCAGGCCGCCGATCGGTGGCGGAAAATCAATGCCAGCCTGCGAAAAGCCCGCGTTGGCCGACTTGGCGATGTCCCTCATGCCGAAACTCCATACGTTGAACGAATGGTTTACGGCAAGATATCAAAAAAATGCTGCAGCGCAACACACAATTTCCCATCGCATTGAAATAGTCACGTCATGAATTGACTAAATAATGAACTCACGCTGCCGAAAAATTCGCCTTTGTGGCACGTTTGTGACAATCTATGAGCAAAGCCAGACGATCTAGTGCTTTTTTAGGGCCGATTTTAGGCATATCGTTTTTTACCGCGGCCACGGAACATAGAGGTGCTTTCGAATCTCTTAAAGCGCAGGCTATTTCGTGTAAAATACTATTTAATATTGTAGTTTTTACTGAAGTGGAATCTATCTCCTAAAATTGGCCATGATGCCTATGTGTGCGTCGCAGCATGGCAGTGTCGATGCCGCAAGCCCATTCAAAATTATTTGCGTTTGGCCTTGCCGTGAGTTCCCCACCTTAATAGACTCGCAAACTGTTTCTGTTAGAGTCTGCATAGGTCGGAAAGGCTGGAAGCAACCGGTCGAAAGCGAGTAGCCTGATAAGCTCGCGTGACGAATGGGGAGATACTCGGGTGGGTAAGTCATCGCTTTTGCATGCTCGTGCCGGTTGACGGATCGTCGAGTATGTCATTGCCAAAATTCATCGTTGGAATGCTTTTCGCGCTCGCGATTGTGGTCGCGTGGTCCTTTATCGAAGGCGATTCGCCCGGCACGACCGTGCTTCGCGTTGTCACCTGCGCCGTCATCATTCAGCTTGGCTACTTCCTGCTGGTCTTTGTCATGGTTGCCAGGAGCGTCCCGACATCGGCCGACAAGGTTCGTGGGGCCGGAAGAAACCTGAAAGCGGACAAGGCTGCGGAAGGCGAGAAGTTCGGCGCCAGGCGAAGCACTCACTGACTGTACCTGACTGATCGCTCCTGACCGCCCTCGATCGTCCCTGGCCGCTCAACGGTTCGAGATGCCGGACGGCCTCAGCTCGCGCCAGCCGGCTCTCTCTCGGGTTGCTCGCCCGACAGCATCCTGGACAGCCGGCTTCCGGACTTTTCCTTCAATCTGCGATACTGCCCAACCTCCACGATCTGGCCATTTTCGATTGCGACCACCCAGTCGGCGAAAATCATCGACGGCCGGTGCGCAATGGTCAGGATTGTCATCGACCCACGCAACCCATCGATCGACTTGGCGATCAGCGACTGGTTCTGCCTCCGGTTGCAGAAGGGGGAGCGCAGAAGGAAAAACTGGACGTCGCAAACGATTTTAGCGATGCTTTGCTTCGCACTGCAGCATAAATGATGCGTCGAGGGGATTTTTTCCCAGAGACTTTGTCAGCATTGGCCCTGCAGGAAGGTTCCCACAAAGGGCGCGCCACTGAATGCGCCGACGAAGTGTCCTATTTTCGAAAGACCGGGCAATCAGTGAAGATGGGCACCGTTACGGCAAGGGGCGAGGGCATTCGGAGTGAACTGTGCAACCGAGAGGCGAACCTATGACAGGATCCCAAGTCTGTGTGATCATAGCGGCCCGCAATGCGGCCCGGACAATCCCGGCCGCCATTGCCTCGGCGCTGCGCGAGCCGGAAGTGGCGGAGGTCGTCGTTGTCGATGACGCCTCCACCGACGACACCGCGAAAGTGGCCCGCGCCGCCGATGACGGCAGCGGCCGGCTTTCAGTCATGCGCCTTGACGTCAACCGCGGTCCCTCCTTCGCCCGCAACGCAGCGATTGCCGGCTCCAAATCACCGTTCGTCAGCATTCTCGACGCCGATGATTTCTTCCTCGAGGGCAGGTTCCGCGAGCTGTTCGCCAGTACCGACTGGGATTTTGCGGCGGATAACATCATGCTCATCAGAGACGATGTGGCGACCGATGTGTCGAAGGTCGTCGCGCCACCTTTCTCGGCTGACCCGGAGTTCCTCACCTTCGAACGCTTCATCGAAGGCAACATCTCCAAGCGCCGCATCCAGCGAGGCGAATTGGGCTTCCTCAAGCCGGTCATCAGCAGGGCTTTCCTCGACCGGCATAGGCTGCGCTACGATGAAAAGCTGCGTCTGGGCGAAGACTACGAACTCTACGCGCGCGCGGTCGCCTGCGGGGCGCGTTTCAAGATCATCCGGTCTTGCGGCTATGGCGCGATCGTTCGCGCCGATTCGCTGAGCGGCCGGCACAAGACGCAGGATCTCAAGCGCCTGGCTGATGCGGACCTGGCGCTGCTGGCGATCGACAATTTGCCGGAAGGCTCGAAGGCGGTGCTCAGAAGGCACGAACGGCAGGTCCGCGACAAATACCGGTTGCGGAATTTCCTCGACGTCAAGGCCCAGCGCGGGTTGGCATCGGCCGCGGCCTATGCCTTGACCAGTCAATCCAACCTCATCCCCATCGTTCGTGGCGTGGCCGCCGACAAGCTGGATGCGTTGTTTCGCCGCGCCGGTCTTGGCTCGAAGCAGCAGGCGCCACCCATGCGTTTCCTTATGGCCGGCACCAGCGCGCACGCAAAAAAGTAAGTTCACCCCTCACCGCGGCAACGTCCTGAAACGTTGAAAAAGCCTCTTTCTGAAACTGGGAGGTTGCCTACTTGTCGCGAGGATGGCATGTATGTTGCGGTGCAGCAATTTAGGAAGGCCAACCGGATGGCTTCGATATTTGGCTTCAGATCCAGGGACCCGGCCCGGGACCGGCAGACAGATCTCTCGCGTTTTGATCGTCTGGCAAAACTGCTCGATCAGATCGCGGGCGAGATCGAGGCGGAGAAAACCGGGCTTGAGAATCGCTATCGGTCGAAGGCGACGAACGCCGCCTTTCTGGTCGAGGCGATGGAGAATGGTTCGGCATCCGCGAGCCGATCGTCAGAGGTCACTGAATTGACGAATTCGATCCTGAACTGCGAGCGGCGCATCGCGGCCCTGACGCGCCAGAACAGCTTGATGAAGGAACTGCGTCATTCGATCGACGGTATCATCGACGAGAATGGCGCGTATGGTTCAGATCGGCCGGCTGAATTCGTCAACCGTGCCCGTACGGGCACGACTTGACGGCACTATCCTGTCTGGCGTCCGGTCCGGTCGCCGACATTTGCACGCGGCAATATGAAGGAGCTTTGGAGGCGGAGGATCAAGACGGCTCGTTTCGCACGCGAGCCAGTAGTTACTTTGGGTTGGGGCACACAGCACAAAGGTGAGTTTGGTATGAACGCAGATCCGAAGAGTACCTCCATCATGACCGATGGTATGCTGGTCACGTGCCGTATCCGGCAAGGGAACCTGTGGAGGCTGTGCGCGGGTGGCACGCTTCTGCTCGCCGTTCTCGCGAGCCTGGCCGCGGCGGCGGTCCCGTCCCGTGCTCAAGATATGCCGAGCTCGCCCTCGTTCGTCGACGATTTCAAGAGTTTCGACCGTACACGCTGGTTCGTTTCCGACGGCTGGACGAACGGCAAACATCAGAACTGTACCTGGTCGAAAGGCCTAGTCGGACTTTCCGACGGCATGCTGACGCTCGGTTTCGAGAAGCGGAAGCTTAAGGATCGCGAGTTTGCCTGCGGCGAGATCCAGACGAAGAAGCGCTTCGGCTATGGCGTCTACGAGGCGCGCATGAAGACGGATACGGGGTCCGGCCTCAACGCAGCCTTCTTCTCCTATATTGGCCCCGCGGACAAGCAGCCGTGGGACGAGATCGACTTCGAGGTGCTGACCAGGGACACGTCGAAGGTCCAGGTGAACACCTACATTTCAGGCAAACCGAAGAATGAGAAGCTTGCCGATGTCGAGGGCGGCACCGACAAGGGTTTTAACGACTACGGCTTCGTCTGGGAGAAGGACCGGCTGCGCTTTTATGTCAACGGCAAGCTCGTCCAGGAGGTGACGAACCCCGCCGAACTGCCGACCCACCCGCAGAAAATATTCTTCAGCCTCTGGGGCAGCGACACGCTGACCAACTGGATGGGCCCGTTTTCGGATCCTGGCCGCAAGGTCACGATGCAGGTCGACCGCGTCGCGTTCACGGCACTGGGCCAGCCGTGCCAGTTCCCGGAGTCGCTGGCATGCAGCATAAAGTAACTCGATAACGCACATCTGAACCGGCCGGACCAAAGAGGTCCGAGATATTGAACAGGAACCAAACCGAATGAACTTGACGGTCTTTGGAATAGGCTATGTGGGTCTCGTGCAGGCCGCCGTGCTTGCGGAAGTCGGGCACCACGTGGTGTGCGTCGATGTCGACGAGAAGAAAGTCGAACGGCTCAACCAGGGCTTTGTCCCGATCTTCGAACCTGGGCTCGAAAATCTCGTCAAGGAGAACTACGCCGCCGGCCGCATTAAATTCACCACCGATGCTGCGGCCGCGGTCAAGCATGGCGATATCCAGATGATCGCAGTTGGCACACCACCCGGCGAGGATGGTTCGGCCGACCTCAAATATGTGCTGGCGGTTGCCGAGGCCATTGGCCGCGAGATGGAGGCGCCCAAGATCGTCGTCGGCAAGTCGACCGTGCCGGTCGGCACCTGCGAGAAAGTCAAGGCCAGGATCGCCGAGACGCTGAAGGCGCGCGGGCGCGACGATCTGACTTTCGATGTTGCTTCCAATCCGGAATTTCTCAAGGAAGGCTCTGCGGTTGCCGACTGCATGAAACCGGATCGTATCATCGTCGGCACCAGCAGCGAGGAGACAGCGGCGATCATGCGCGAGCTTTACGCCCCGTTCAACCGCAACCACGAGAAGATGATCGTGATGGACGTGCGCAGCGCCGAATTCACCAAATACGCCGCCAATTGCATGCTGGCGACCAAGATCAGTTTCATGAACGAGATGGCCAATCTGGCCGAACAGCTAGGCGCCGACATCGAGGAAGTCCGCAAGGGCATCGGCAGCGATCCGCGCATCGGCTATCACTTCATCTACCCTGGTCTGGGCTATGGCGGCTCGTGCTTCCCGAAGGATGTGCGCGCCCTGATCAGGACCGCCGAAGGCGTCAAGTTCGACGCCAAGCTGCTGCGCGCGGTCGAGGAGCGCAACAACGAGCAGAAGTCGGTTCTGTTCGATAAGGTGAACCGCTGCTTCAAGGGCAATCTCAAGGGCAAGACCTTTGCCCTGTGGGGCCTGGCCTTCAAGCCCAACACCGACGACATGCGGGAGGCTCCGGCACGGACCCTGATGGAGGCGCTCTGGAAGGCCGGCGCCAAGGTGCAGGCCTATGACCCCGAGGCGATGCAGGAATGCCAGGCCATCTATGGACAGCGCGACGACCTGCTGTTGTGCGGCACCAAGGAGGCTGCGCTGCGCGGCGCCGATGCGCTGCTGATTGCAACCGAATGGAAGAGCTTCCGCGCGCCGTCCTTCGACGCACTGAAGGATGCGCTGACCACGCCGATCATCTTCGACGGCCGCAATCTGTACGACCCGAAGGTCATCGCTCGCCACGGCATCGAATACCACAGCATTGGCAGGATGGCGGCATAACGACAGGGCAGCACAACAAGGAGCCAAGCCCATGAAAGTTCTGTTTGCAGGCGGCAACGGCTACACGCCGCAATTCAGCGGTGGCGTTCAGTCGAGCACACACCATCTGGTCGAGCAATTGCGCGAGCACGGCCATGAAGCCTCCGTTCTGGCGGCGCTGTTCGGCGAAGGTATCTTCGGGTTCAAGGCACGCGCCAAGATGAAGCTGCTTCGCCAGCGCGCGGTCATCGACAATTTTCCGGGCTATCCGGTGGTGCGGGCGTGGTTCCCATGGGAAGCAGCAGGCTTCGCGGTCGAAAGGCTTAGTCCTGATGTCGCGGTCGTGCAGTGCCACAAGTCGGTGCCGATCGGAAGGGAGCTGCAGGCGCTGGGCGTGCCGCTGGTCGTCTATCTGAGGAATGTCGAATTCCACGAACTGGCCGGTGACCTGCGCGAGCTGCATTCGGCGCTCTACATCGCCAACTCCGAATTTACCGCGCGCACCTACAAGGAAAAGTTCGGCATCGACTCGATCGTGATCCCGCCGACCATCAATCCCGGGCTTTACAGCACCCCGACGACCGGTGAATTCGTCACCTTGATCAATCCTTACAATGAAAAAGGCTTCGAACTCGCCGTGCGCATTGCCGGCGAATGTCCCGAAATCCCGTTCCTGTTCGTCGAGAGCTGGAAGCTTGACGATGACCACCGTGCGCAGATCGAACAGACGATCGCCCCGTTCGGCAACATTACCTTGGAGGGCCGTACCAGCGATATGAAAACAGTCTATGGCCGCACCAAGATCCTGCTTGCGCCCAGCAAATGGGAAGAGGCCTGGGGCCGGGTGGCATCCGAAGCCCATTGCAGCGGCATTCCTGTCGTTGGATCCCGGCGCGGCGGCTTACCGGAAGCGATTGGCACTGGCGGCGTGGTGCTCGACTACGACGCTCCGCTCAACGACTGGGTCGCGGCGGTCAAGCGATTGTGGAGCGACAAGGCCGAATACGACAGGCTGTCGACGGCGGCGCAGCGGTTTTCTGAGCGGCCGCAGATGAACCCAGACAGCCAATTCGCGACGTTCCTGAACGTTCTCGACAACGCCAGGCGAAGCGGCCTGGAACGTGCCGCCTAAAGCATTGGACCCAAAAGTGGGAACCGGTTGCGACAATCCAGTGCTCGAACTAGAGGAACAAGAAGAACAGGAAGGTGGAGCGGCCGAAACGACTCGACTTGAAGGTCGCCGCTCTGGTGTAGCGAATCCGGCCGACCGAAAGACTATCAAATCGGTGAAGGTTTGCTTTGTAGTCGACAAGTTCCCCTCATTGTCGGAGACTTTCGTCCTCGACCAGATAGCCGGATGCCTTGAGCACGGAATGGAAGTCGGCGTCATCTGCAACGAGACTTCCTTCGGCAAGGACAGCAATATCGACGATCCGCGCTGGCAGGCACTGCCTGGAAAGGTCGTATGCTGGTGGGGTGGTCTGGGTCGCTATCGCCCACTGCTCAGAAAATGGTCCGGCAGGTTCTGGGATAAGCTCTCGACCGCTATCGACATCGCCCATGCGCGTAAATTGCAGAACGCCGACGTGATCGTCGCTCATTTTGGCACCAACGGCATGCGCGTCGCCCGCGCCATGAAACGGGGCAGGATTTCCGCTCCGCTGGTGACCATATTCCACGGCCGCGATGTCGGCGAGCCGCTGCATGACAACACGCTCACGCGCTACAAGGACGTCTTCGAAAAAGGGGTTCTGCAACTGCCGGTGAACGCGTTTTTCCGCGATGCCTTGATCGAGGTCGGTGCACCGCCGGCGCAGGTCATGGTTCATCATATGGGCGTTCGGCCGGGTGACATCGACTATCGGTGGCGCTCCTGGGACAAGGGCACACTGTCGTTCATCTCCGTCTGCCGCCTGACCGAAAAGAAGGGCATCGAATATGCGCTTCGCGCGCTCGCCAGCCTGCCGCAACGCGACTGGGTCTATTCGGTGATCGGCGGCGGCGAACTGCTGGAGGCGTTGAAGGTGATCGCCGCAGAACTCGGCATCGCCGACAGGGTGACCTTCCTGGGGCCGCGTCCGCACGTCGAAGTCAAGCAGCGCCTGCGCGACGCCCATGTGTTCCTGCTACCCAGCGTTGCTGCGCGCGATGGCGATCTGGAGGGTATTCCGGTTGCCTTGATGGAAGCGATGGCTGCCGGACTGATTGTGGTCAGCACATATCATTCGGGGATTCCCGAGCTGATCGAGGATCACAAGACAGGTTTCCTCGCGCCGGAGCGAAACGTTCCAGCGCTTGCCGCCAAGCTGGTCTGGGTGGCCGAGCACCCGGAGGAATGCGAGCGTATCGCCCTTGCCGCACGCCGCAAGGTCGAGCAAGATTTCAACGCAGATGTGCTGAACGAACGTTTTTCGCAGATCGTCACGCAGCTGGGCGAAGCCAGGCTCTGCGCATGAACGCCAATCCGCCCCCCCAATTCGGTCGTGTCGCATTGCGCGGCGGAGTGGTAACGATTGGCGCGCAAGGCTTCAAGATGGCGATCCAGTTTCTCTCCGTCATCATACTTGCCCGCCTGCTCGTTCCCGAAGATTTCGGTCTGGTGGCTTCCGTCGGACCGATCGTGGCCTTTGTCGGACTGCTTCAAAATCTCGGTCTCCAACAGGCAGTCGTTCAGCGCAAGAACATCAGCGAGCAGCAGCTCAACCAGGTATTCTGGATCAGCGCGCTCGTCGGGCTGGGCAGCACCGTGGTGGTGGCTGGCATGGCGCCCGCCATCGCCGCGTTCTACGGCGATCAGCGCATGTCCGGAATCACCCTTGGCTCTGCCTTGCCGCTGCTCCTCGGCAGCGTTGCCGCGGTACCGCTGGCGCTGATGAACCGCCACCTGCAATTCGGCCAGCTTGCAATAAACGATGTAGTAAGCGCCGCCGCCGGTTTCCTGGCCGCAGCGCTTGCTGCCTATGCGGGGCTTGGCTACTGGTCGCTGGTTATCGGCCCGGCGGTCTCTGCTGTTGTCGCGCTGGCGGCCGCATGGCGGGTGGCGCGATGGACGCCGTCGCGGCCCGACCTGAAAGTCGATGCCGACATATTGTCGTTCGGCGCCAATTTGACGGGCTTCAACCTTGCCAACTTCTTCTCGCGCAATCTCGACAACATCCTCATCGGAAAATATTCGGGCGCGGTCGAGCTGGGTTATTACGACCGTGCCTACAAGCTGCTGCTGTTCCCGCTGCAGAACATCAACCAGCCGCTGACACGCGTGATGGTGCCGCTGCTTAGCCGCATCCATGAGGACAAGGCTCGGTTTCGCGACATCTATGTCAGGACCAACTGGATGCTGGCGGCCGTTACCATGCCCGGCATCGCGGCGCTGACGCTGACCTCCGAGCAGGTGGTGGGGCTGCTCTTCGGCGAGCGCTGGACGGCGGTGGCGCCGATTTTCGCCTGGCTGGGCATCGCCAGCCTGATCCAGTCCGTTTCAAGCACGACCGGATGGATATTCATCTGCCAGGGCAGGACGAAGACTATGTTCCAGTGGGGTATTTATTCGTCGCTGACCACCGTTGCCGCCTTCATCATCGGCTTGCACTGGGGCGCCGTCGGCGTTGCCGCGGCCTATGCCATCAGCGGTTACGTGCTGCGCGTGCCGGTGCTTGCGGTGCTGGTACATCGCGTCGGCCCGGTGACTGCGGCAGACTTCCTGGTCATGCAGGGGCTTTTCATCGTCTCGTCACTGCTCGCCTGGCTCGCGTACCAATGGCTGCCGGTGTCGCTGACCGGCCATTCAGACCTGCTCGCGGTCTTTCTGGCGCTTGCCCTCAACTACGGCATCGGTCTCATCCTCATGCTTGTCCTTGGCCAGTCGCGCAAGGCGCTGATCACCACCCTTTCCAACGCTGCTCGCAATATCCGCTGAGCGATCGGCGATCAGCGGCGCCAGCAGCTCCACAGCCGACATTGCCGAAGCATGTTCTTCGAGGACGGCCTGGAGGCTGGTCCGGCGATAAAGGTCGAGATTTCCTGCAAATCTGCCGAGCTTCTCGCTCGCCTCTTGTGGCGTCACGGTGTCGATGTCGAGCAGCACGTCGGCGACACCGATGCGGCTGGCGACTTCCTTGGTCTTGAATTCATAGGCGATTGGCAGCACCGGCGTGCCGACGCAGAGCGACATGATCATCATGTGCATGCGCGTGGCGACGACGAAGTCGAAGCCTTTCACCAACGCCATCAGCTGGTCCGGCGTGTGGAACGAAGCGTCCACGGTGATATGTTTGGCGATCTCCGGAGCGAGCTCGGCAACGATCGCCCGTGCCGTCTTGGAATCGTCATGGGCGTATTCGGGTACGCCCTGGCAGGTGGAGACGAAGGTCACTTCCTTGGCATGGTCCCTGACAAGAATGGTCGCGATCTCGCGGATCGAATCGAGATAGCGGCGCATGCCGCCTTCGCCATCGCTAACGTAGTTCCAGTGGCGAACGGAAATGGCGACGCGGCCCGTCGTCTCTGGCGGTTGGGCCGAGGCCAGACGTTTTCCGATCCTGTCGGTATCGGCCAGGGCAAAGACGGCGTCGGCCACCACGTGGCACTTGCCGGGATCTTTCACCAGACCGAGGATATGGTTTCGGGATCGTTCGTCGCGCAGCAGGATGAGCGGGCTGCGGTCGAAAATCGGGGCCAATTCCTGGCGGTTGTAGCTTTTGTTGAAAGGGCCGAGCGATTGCGTGAAGAAGACCGGATCCTTGCCGAGGATCGCATCGATCCGGAACTGGTTGAGACGTCTTTCGAGATTGTAGTTCTCGACGAGATAGGTCCCGCCGGTCGTGATCACGAGGTCGGCGTCTTTGTAAATATCAAGACCGCGGCGGTCATTCCGGCTGAAGAAAGTGCCGAGGGCACCTTTGTGGTCAAATCGACGCAGGGCCTGAAGGACGAGCCGGTTATAGATCGGCTTGACCAGGTTCTTCAGCCCGCGTCCGTATTTGTACTTGAATAGCGACTCCGACAGCAGCTTGTGAAATTCGAGGTCGGGATATTCCTGCTTCGGGTAGAGCCTTGCTGCGACCTCTGGCTGGCTGTCGAACACGAAGAAATCAACATCGCCTTGCGCAACCGTCTTGAGGATGTGGCGAATCGCCAGGAGAATCGCTGCGTCCCCTGTGTTCAGGCAGACTGTGTTTTCGACCGCGATCTTCATGGATTCACCTCATTTTGCGGGTAAGGGCTACGGCTGGGCCAGCGGTGCTCAAGACGGGTATAGCGGCCGACAAAATCCGTGCGTCAGGACGATCCCGATACGGTCCGCGTTACCATTTTTGCGCTGAACCGAGCGGGTGGTCAGCGCGTAATCGGAGTGGCGCTCAAGCAGGGTCGAGAGTAACGCATCGATTTTGCAGCGCAACAAAAAACGTTTTGTTTTTTGCTCCGCTGCGCCAAAAATGTTGCGCTGCAGCAAAGGCTGTACTACCATCTTCATGGGCGGGCTAACAGCGGTAGAGTTTTCATGCTGCATGTCTTGTACCTTGTGCATGACGTTTCCGACCCGGCAGTGCGCCGACGGATCATAATGCTCAGGGCAGGTGGCGCCCAGGTCACGCTAGCCGGTTTCCGTCGCACCGCGAGTCCGATCGCGGACGTCGATGGATTGCGGCCGATCGACCTCGGCGCGACGCGCGACGGCCGATTCGGCCAGCGCCTGACGGCGATCGCCAAGGCGATGGTTTCGATCGGATCGAAGCTTGCCGCCTCGAGTCCTGCAATACCGAGGCCCGACCTGATCATCGCGCGCAACCTGGAAATGTTGGCGCTCGCCCGGCGCGCTAGAGCGACGTTCCGGGCAGCGGTACCGATCGTCTACGAATGTCTCGATATTCATCGCCTGGTGCTTCGCGACGATTATCTGGGCAAAGCGATACGCGCCGCGGAACGCTATCTGGCCAGGGACGTTAAGCTCCTCGTCACGAGTTCGCCGGCGTTCGTCGCCAACTATTTCAAGCCTTTTGGACAGGTTGCCGCGCCGGTGGAGTTGGTCGAAAACAAATATTTCGAAACCGCGCCGGTCCTAGCGGATGATCGATTGAGGGCGGAAACGCCTGTTGCTCCGCCTTGGCGGATCGGCTGGTTCGGCGCACTCCGCTGTCGCCGCTCGCTCGAACTTCTGGCCGAATTCTCCCGCCGGCTCGATGGGCGATTCGAGATCATCCTCAGGGGCCGTCCGGCCCTGTCCGAATTTCCCGATTTTCACGCTTTCGTCGAATCCGAGCCCTGGCTCTCGTTTCGCGGACCCTACCGCAACCCCGAGGATATGGCGGCGATCTACCAGGAGGTTCATTTTTCCTGGGCGATCGATTTTTTCGAGGAGGGGCAGAATTCCGAATGGCTGCTTCCCAACCGCCTCTATGAAGGCTGCCGCTTCGGCGCCGTGCCGATCTCGATGGGCAACACCGAGACCGGGCGGTTCCTCCAACGACAGGGTCTCGGCATTTTGCTGCCTGAGGCCTCGCCCGCGGCGCTCGAGTCCGCGCTCGGCAAGATGGACGAGGATCGTTTCCGGAAATTGCGCGGAGACGTGCTTGCCCGCAACCCGCGAACATGGAGTTACAATCGCAGCGATTGCCGGGCCTTCGTCGACAAACTCAGTGGCCTGGCGGCGCCATCTGATCCCCTCGTAGCCGAAGCATTGGCGTAGCATGGCCGAGGATGGACAAGTGCCGATGACGCAAACGGAAGCGCTTCCGCCAAGCCTGATCGTGATTCCGTGCCTGAACGAGGCGGCGCATATCGGCGCGCTGCTTGAGCAGCTTCGCCCTGCCGCCGAAAGGCTCGGCGCCCGCATCATCGTTGCGGACGGCGGCAGTACCGACGGCACCCTGGGCATCGTCGGGGAGATCGCCGCAAGGGATCCGCTGGTCATCCTTGTCCACAACGACAAGCGCATCCAGAGCGCCGCGGTCAATCTCGCCGTCGACACGTTCGGTGACGGCGCGGAATACCTCATCCGTATCGACGCCCATGGCGGCTATCCCGCGGACTACTGCGACCGGCTGGTCGAGGAGGCGCTCGCCACCGGCGCGGATTCGGTCGTTGTCTCCATGCTGACCAGCGGCAGCGGTGCGGTGCAGAAGGCGGTTGCGGCGGCACAGAACTCCAGGCTCGGTACCGGCGGCTCCAAGCACCGGCACCTTTCGGCCGGAGAATGGGTCGACCACGGTCATCATGCGCTGATGCGCATATCGGCTTTCACGCCGGTGGGCGGCTACGACGAGACGTTCAGCCACAACGAGGATGCCGAGCTCGACTATCGGCTCCGCCAGGCCGGCTACCGCATCTGGATGAGCGGCAAGACGCAGATGGTGTACTATCCGCGCTCCTCGCT
The DNA here is from genome assembly GCF_004010325.2 of Mesorhizobium sp. M00.F.Ca.ET.216.01.1.1. Taxonomy (GTDB): domain Bacteria; phylum Pseudomonadota; class Alphaproteobacteria; order Rhizobiales; family Rhizobiaceae; genus Mesorhizobium. The sequence continues at coordinate 55,211 of NZ_SADR02000009.1, read as the reverse complement.
GAAGGGCCTTTACTTTCAGTATCTCGGCTATGGCCGCGGCCGCGCCAAGAACGTTCTCAAGCACCGAGTGATCCCGAAGGTCCGGCAAATGGTGCCGCTCCTGGTGTTTCCCGTTGTTCTGCTTGCAGCTTTTTCCTTCGTACACTGGCTGGCGGCCGTACCGCTTCTGGTATGGGCGTCGGTTTGCCTCGGCTATGGCGTGTGGACCGCCGTCAGCCAGCGCAATCCGGATATCGCACTGGCCGGGGTTTCGGCAATGGTCATGCATTTTGGCTGGTCTGTGGGCTTCTGGCTGCAGCTGCTGCGCCCGCGGTCTGAGCGCAGGGTGGCGTGATGGGCGTGGCCGGAAAGAACCGCAGCATTGACATCTCGGTCTGTACGTTTCGGCGGCCGGAGCTTGCCGACACGCTTCGCTCGATAGCCGCCATGGACAGGCCTTCGGGGTTCGAGATCGGTGTCATTGTTGCCGACAATGACGATGCGCCGACTGCCCGGGCGCTGGTGACGACGCTGGCTAGAGAATTGAAGCTGGCGGTCACCTACCGGCACGCTCCCGCGCGCAACATCTCGATTGCCCGCAACGCGTGCCTCGACGCCAGTACGGCGGACCTTGTCGCCTTCATCGACGACGATGAGACCGCGTCGTCGCGGTGGCTCGCCGAACTGGTCGCGACGGCAGAGACAAGCGGTGCCGTAGCGGTGCTCGGGCCGGTGCGGGCGCATTATGGATCGGACGCGCCGGACTGGATGCGCAAAGGCGATTTCCACTCGACCCTGCCCGTCTGGGTGCGCGGCGAGATCCGCACCGGTTACACTTGCAACGTCCTGCTCAGGATGAGCGACGAGAGCCTTCGCGGCCGCCGCTTCAGCCTGGCGCGCGGCCAGACCGGCGGCGAGGATACCGAGTTCTTCGATCAGATGGTCAAGGCCGGCGGCCGCATTGCCTTTTCGCCGGAGGCCCGGGTCGATGAGGTGGTGCCGCGCGCCAGGGCCGCGTTCGACTGGCTCGGCCGCCGCCGGTTTCGCTTCGGCCAGACGCACGGGCACCTTCTGGGCAGCAATGCGAGCGGTCTCAGGCTGGCCGTGCAAGTCGGCCTTGCCTCTGCGAAGGCGGCCTACTGTTTCGCCTCGGCGGTCGTGACGGCCGTCAGCCCGGTTCGCAGAAACCGCAGCGTGCTTCGCGGCATCATGCATGTCGGCGTCGTGAGCGGCCTCGTCGGCGTTCGCGAAATTCGCCAATATGGTCTGTCCTCGCCGCAGGAAGGGGGCAAGCGTGCAGCCTGACGTCACCTTCGTCATCGCCGCCTACAATGCCGAGGCGACCATTGACCGGGCGATTGCCAGTGCCATCGCCCAGCGCGACATCACCGTCGAGGTGATCGTCGTCGACGACAAGTCGCGCGACGGGACGCTAGACGTGGCGCGGTCCTACCCGCAAGACATCGTGCGCGTCGTAGCGCTTGAGCAAAATCGTGGTCCCGGCGGCGCCAGGAATGCAGGCCTCGATCTCGCCCGCGGCAGGTGGATTGCGGTTCTGGATTCCGACGATGCCGTCTATCCGGGACGGATCCGCGCCATGATCGACCGTGCAGAAAAGGCGGGCGCCGAGATAGCGGTGGACAACCTCCAGGTCGTTCGCGAGGACGGCGTCGCCGAAGAGACGATGTTTCCCATCGACTACATGGAAGGCTTGAGCGAAATCTCGCTCGCCGACTACATCGCCGGCAATGTGATTTTCGAGTCCAGGTTCAACCTCGGCTATCTCAAGCCGATCTTCCAGCGCCGGTTCCTGGACGAGAACGGGCTTCGCTATGATGAAAATTTGATCATCGGCGAAGATTACATCTTGCTGGCCAGCGCTCTGGCCAAGGGTGGAAAATGCGTGGTCGAGCCGGCGACCGGCTATGTCTACCACATCCGCACCGGCTCCATATCCCGCGTGCTCGAACTCCATCACGTCGAGGCGATGCGCAAGGCCGATGCCGTCTTCGCCAGAACCCATTCCATGGACGCAGACGCCGCAGCCGCATTCGCCAAGCGCGGCCGCAGCTTGCGCAGGGCGGCATCGTTCCTGTCTTTGGTCCAGCACATCAAGGCGCGGTCTCCGCTTAAGGCGATATGGACAGCGCTCAGTGATCCGGCGGCGGTTCGGCATATGGGCATGCCGATCGGCGTCCGGCTGCGAAGGGTGGCGGCACAGTTTGCCGTGGGCGGGGAGGTGAAGAGTGCAGGTGAGTGAAAAAGGGTTTTCATGGCCTGCAATGGGTGAAGTCGATCTCCTCAGAAGGAATATGCAATGAAGAAAGTCAGGAAGGCAGTCATACCGGTAGCGGGGCTTGGAACGCGGTTCCTGCCGGCGACCAAGTCCATGCCGAAGGAAATGCTGCCGGTCGTCGACAGGCCCGTCGTCCAGTATGCGGTAGACGAGGCGTTCGAAGCCGGGATCGAGCACATCGTGTTCGTGACGGGTCGCAACAAGGCTGTCATCGAAGACTATTTCGATCTGCATCCTGAACTGATCGGCACTTTGGAGCAGACCGGCAAGAAGGCGCAACTCCAGTCGCTTGAAGGCCTGCTTCCCGTCGCCGGCGCCACGAGCTTCATCCGCCAACAGTCGCCGCAAGGTCTCGGCCATGCGGTATGGTGCGCGCGCGAGGTCATCGGCGATGAGCCCTTCGCATTGCTGCTCCCCGACATGGTGTCCTTTGGCGGGCGCGGATGCCTTGCCGAGATTACCGACCTTTATGCCCAGACCGGCGGCAATGTCATTGCCGTCGAACGTTGCGACCCGAACGAGACCAGCAAGTACGGCATCGTCGGCCGTGGCGCGGATGTCGGCACCGGCTTCGAGGTGACGGCCATGGTCGAAAAACCGGCGCCTGCCAATGCGCCGTCGAACTTCTACATCAACGGCCGCTATATCCTGCAGCCCGAGATTTTCTCGCTGCTGGGCAATCAGCAACGCGGCGCCGGCAACGAGATCCAGCTTACCGACGCCATGGTCCGCCTGTCGCAGAACCAGGCCTTTTTCGCCCAGCCCTTCAACGGCCGCATGTTCGACTGCGGCTCGAAGGAAGGGTTCATCCAGGCCAATGTCGCGTTCGCTCTGGCGCGCGACGATATGAAGGGGCCTATTTTCGATATGCTTCAGGAGTTCGTCCGGTCGCATGAACGCCGGGAAGAAGCCGCATAATGCCCATTTTTTGGGTGTATATGCGTTAATGACGGTGCAACACATGCCGCTTCGCTGGCCAGTCAGGCCTCGCGCGATTCGGCATGAAGTTTGCGTGGCTTTTTGGCCGTGCCCCACCAATCTTCGAGGCCTGATAGCGCCTGCAACCTAGAATTGGACCGAAGATGAATTATGCCAACTTTCCTCTCGACAAGAGGATGCCATTGCCAAATTCCGATACGGAAAAAGGTGAGGACTTCATCGACATCGAGCGCCTGCTTGGCATGGCTGCCCGCCAGGCGAAGGTGGTTGCGGTATGTGCCTTCATCGGTCTTTTTATGGGCGTGCTCTATCTGCAGACCACGCCGCCCACCTACATGTCGGCCAGCAGCGTGCTGATCGACGAAGGGTTGAACAAGGTCGTCGACGAGGTCTCTGCGGCGTCGGTCAGCATGCAGACTGACGCCGCCCTTCTCAGCCAGATCGAAATTCTCACGTCGGCGAGGCTGGCGGCTGTGGTCGTCGACAAGCTGAAGCTCGACCAGAATAACGATTTCATGAATCCCCCGGTGTCGGCCCTGTCGCAGGGCATCGGCTTTGTGCGCGGCGTGGTCCGGTACTTTCGTCACAGCCCCGCGGTACCCGGCGTAGCTGGCGACGTCACCCAGGTTGACCCGGCGACGCGCGACGCCATGATCGCCTCGGCACGCCGCGACTATGCGATCCTCAAGCTGCAGAACGAGGTGATGGCGCAGCGCGTCGGCCGAAGCTATGTGATCTCCATCAGCTACCAGTCGACAAATCCGGCGTTGGCGACGGCGATCACCAAAGCCTATTCCGAGGCCTATCTCGCCGACCAACTCAATGCGAGTTTCGACGCAACCGAACGGGCAGCGGTCTGGCTGCAGGGCAGGCTGACCGAACTGCGCGAGAGTTCGCAGCGCGCGGCAATGGCCGTCGAGAAGTTCAGGGCCGAACATGGATTGGCCTCCAACGCCGATGGCCAGTTGATCAGCGACAAGCAATTGTCCGATCTGAATACCCAGCTCATTGTCGCGCAGGCCGATACCGCCCGCGCCGGTGCCCGCTATCAGCAATACAAGGCAATCGTGGAAAGCGGTTCGGAAGGTGCGTTCAAGGATGCGGCGATATCAAGCGACCAGCCGGGCAGTTCGATCATCGCAGGGCTCAAGACCCGCTATCTGAATGTCGCCAAACGGCTGCAGGACGTCCAGAACAACTTCGGCCCCGAGCATCCCCAGGCGGTCGCACTGGCCAAGGAAAAGGCAGATGTATCAAAGCAGATCTTTGATCAATTGAATCAACTGACCGAAAGCTACCGCAACGATTATGAAGTCGCTCTCCAGCGCGAGACGGCGCTCAGGCAAAATGTCGCAGCCGCGGCCGGCAAGAGCTCGATAGACAACCAGTCGCAGGTCAAGTTGCGTGAACTGGACCAGCAGGCAACCGCGCTGAGCACGCTCTACCAGACGTTCCTGGGCCGCTACGAGGAAGCCACGCAGCAGCAGACCTTCCCGGTCGGCAAGGTTCGTATCATCTCGGATGCGGCGATGCCTCTTTCGGCCGCGAGCCCGAGCACGATGAAGGTGTTGGCGCTTTCGCTTGTGCTTGGCGTCCTCATGGGAGCCGGGTTTGGCGGCTTGAATGAATTCAACGAGCGGTTCTTCAGAACGGGCGAGGACGTTCGCGATCGCGTCGGCCTCAAATTCCTCGGCTACCTGCCGACGATCGGCGGCAAGCTCGTCAAGGACAGCAAGCGCGATGACGGTAAGGCGGATGTCAAACCCGTCGACAATTTGTCGACCGCCGAAAATCGGGCCCGAATGAGAGTGAGCATCGATGCCCCGGCGTCGATGTTCTCCGAAACACTCCGCAATGCCAAGATCGCTTTCGATGTCGTGATGGAAGGGCAAGGCAGCCGGGTCATCGGCGTGATCTCGGTTCTCCCGGGCGAGGGCAAGTCGACGATAGCAGCAAATCTGGCGGGATTGCTGGCCGCCAACGGCTCGAAAACGCTGCTAATAGACGGCGATCTGCGCAATCCGGGCCTCAGCCGCAGCCTTGGCATGGGGGCCGAGCAAGGTCTGATGGAAGCTGTGGTCAGGGGCCAGACCTGGCAGTCCGTCGGCAAGATCGACCGGCAGACGAAGCTGGCGATCATCCCGGCCGTCCTGCGTGGCCAATTCTCGCACACAAGCGAACTTCTGTCGTCGGCCGGAATGCGGCGATTCATCGAGAACGCCAAGGAGACTTTCGAGTATATCATCGTCGATCTGCCACCGCTCGGCCCCGTGGTCGATGCCAAGGCCTTCGCACCGCTTGCCGACGGTTTCGTGCTGGTGACCGAATGGGGCCGCACGCCGCGTGCAATGGTGCATTCGATGTTGAGCTCGGAACCCTACATCGCCAACAAGATCGTCGGCGCCGTCTTGAATAAGGTCGAGTTGAAGAAGCTGGCGAAGTACGGATCGCTGGGCGGCTCCGAGAAATTCTTCGACAAATATTCGGCCTACTATCTGGAAAAGTCGAACGTGCGCACGAAGGCTGCCGCCTGAGATCAGCCTGCGCTTCGGCAGGTCAGGAAAATATCAGCCTGCCGTGCTTGCCGGCAATCCTGAGCGCGGTCAGCCGCCCGCTCTGAAAGGCGCCGGTGTCTATCCCGAGCCGGCGCCCGTCGAGCTTCGGAACATCCACCGGCGTATGTCCGTGCACCACCCAACGGTCGAGAAGATGAGCCGTTTCGAAGAAGTCCGAGCGGATGTTGAGCAGGTCGCCATCGTCCTGGGCGGCGAGATCGATGCCCGGCCTGATCCCGGCGTGAACGAACACGAATTTCTTCGAACAGACCATGATCGGCAGCCTGCGCAGGAAGCTGATATGAGCGGCGGGAATGATGTCCCGTATGCGCCGGTCGACCTCCTCGCTTGAGTTGTAGAGCTCCTCAAGTCGCGCCGGGTCGACGCCATAGGAAAACAGGGTTTCGAGGCCGCCTGCCGCCAGCCAGGGCTCCCTCGAAAGGTACCCGTCGAGATAATTCAGCATCGCAACCTCGTGGTTCCCGGCAAGGCAGATGCGCAGGAACCCCTTCGGCGGCGGCGCCAGCAGATGATCGAGCACGCGCGCCGACTGCAGCCCTCGATCAACATAGTCGCCAAGCATGATGATGATCTTGCGTCCGCGCAAAGGCAGCGAATCGAGCAGGATCTTTTGCTCCAGCGAACGGAGCTCCCTGTAGCACCCGTGCACGTCGCCGATCGCATAGACGACCGTATCCTGCATATCCATTTCCAGGCGCTGGCGCGCGGCAGTCGAAGGTTTTCTCGATCGCTGGAACAGGGTCACGGTTTGCGGCTCGTATGCCTGAAGATGGTACTCGGCAGAAGATGATTCTCGATTGTGAGGAACGCTGTCATGCCCCGCTTACAAAAGCGTGGATACATGCGTTGCGGGAGAAATTCCACAGCAGAGACAGGCCACCGGAGATATAGGCTGGGAAGCTTTAGCGCTCGGAGCCAGCGGGGTGTGCCGCTTTCGTTGGGCGCCGTTCGGCGACGCTGATTTTTACAGCCCGATTCCGCGTCCCTTCAGCGCCGCAGCGATCTCGTCGAGGATGGCCGGATCGTCGATGGTGGCCGGCATGGTCCACTCTTGCCTGTCGGCGATCTTCTGCATGGTGCCGCGCAGGATCTTGCCGGAGCGCGTCTTGGGCAGGCGCTTGATCGTCACCACCGTCTTGAAGGCGGCGACCGGGCCGATCCGCTCGCGCACCAGCCCGACCACCTCGTTCTCGATGATGCCGGCATCGCGGTCGACGCCCGAATTCAGCACGACGAAGCCGAGCGGAACCTGGCCCTTCATCGCGTCGGCGATGCCGATGACGGCGCATTCGGCGACGTCGGGATGCGCCGCCAGCACCTCCTCCATGGCGCCGGTCGACAGCCGATGGCCGGCGACATTGATGATGTCGTCGGTGCGGGCCATCACGAACAGATAGCCATCCTCGTCCATCATGCCGGCGTCGGCCGTCTTGTAGAAGCCGGGGAACTCGTCGAGATAGGCTTGGCGAAACCGGTCGTCGGCGTTCCACAGTGTCGGCAGGCAGCCGGCCGGCAATGGCAGCTTTACCACGACATTGCCCAGCGTGCCGCGCGGCACCTCGTGGCCGGCATCGTCGAGCACGCGGATGTCGTAGCCAGGCATCGGCACGCCGGGCGAGCCGTACTTCACCGGCAGCAGGCCCAATCCGGCAGGATTCATGGTCATCGGCGAGCCGGTCTCGGTCTGCCACCAATGGTCGATCACCGGCACGTTCAGTTTCTGCTCCGCCCATTTGATGGTTTCCGGGTCGGCGCGCTCGCCGGCGAGGAACAGCGTGCGGAATTTCGACAGGTCGTATTTCGGGACGAATTCGCCCCTGGGGTCCTGCCCCTTGATGGCGCGGAAGGCGGTCGGCGCGGTAAACAGCGCGACGACGCCATGCTCTGCGATCACCCGCCAGTAGGTGCCGGCATCGGGCGTGCCGACCGGCTTGCCCTCAAACAGGATGCTCGTGCAGCCATGCAGCAGCGGGCCGTAGACGATATAGGAATGGCCGACCACCCAGCCGACATCGGAAGCCGCCCAGAACACTTCGCCCGGCTTGACGCCGAATTCGTTCTCCATCGACCATTTCAAGGTGACCATGTGGCCGCCATTGTCGCGCACGATGCCCTTCGGCTGGCCAGTCGTGCCGGACGTGTAGATGATGTAGAGCGGGTCGGTGGCAAGCACCGGAACGCAGTCGACATTGGCGCCCGCTGCCCGCTCGCGGGCAACGGCGTCGGCATAGTCGATGCCGTAATTCTCTTTCAGCTCGCAGCGCAACTGGTCGCGTTGCAGGATCAGGCAGGCTTCGGGCTTGTGCCGGGAATTCTCGATGGCGTTGTCGAGCAGCGGCTTGTAGGCGACGACGCGTCCGGGCTCCAGGCCGCAGGAAGCGGAAATGATCAGCTTCGGCTTGGCGTCGTCGATGCGGGTGGCGAGCTCGTGCGAGGCAAAGCCGCCGAAAACGACCGAATGCACGGCGCCGATCCGGGCGCAGGCAAGCATGGCGAAGGCGGCTTCCGGCACCATCGGCATGTAGATGATGACGCGGTCGCCCTTGCTGATGCCGCGGTTCTTAAGCACCGAGGTCAGTGCAATCACCTCGCGCTTCAGTTCGGCATAGGTGAATTTCCTGATCGTCCCAGAAATCGCGCTGTCATGGATCAGCGCGATCTGGTCGGCGCGGCCGCCTGCCACATGGCGGTCGACGGCGTTGAAGCAGGTGTTGCAGGAGGCGCCGTTGAACCAGCGCCCATAGACGCCGGCTTTCGCATCGAACACGCTGTCCCAAGGCGAGAACCAGTCGATGGCTTGGGCCGCATCCGCCCAAAACCTTTCCGGATCGCGTTTCCAGCCGCCATAGACCTCGTGATAGCGTGACGCCATCCAACTTCCTCCCAGGAACGATTTGCCGTCTTTGGAAATAGCCTATGCTGTTTTTCCCAATCGTGTCTTCCCTGAATTTCGTCCATGCCGATCTCGCCTTCATCGCAGATATTCGGCACCATTACTTCTCGACCGCCACCGCCTCACGGCGGTGACCACCGATGTGAAATGAAGGGCGTGAACGCAATGCCGCATCATTGGCGAACCATCGCATGGCCGCTGCTGGCGGTTGCTGCGTCCCTTGCGCTCTTCCCAGGAGCCGTCGAGGCCGGCGATGCGGCGGCAAGACGCGTCATCGGCTTTTCGCCGGACGGCAGTTATTTCGCCTTCGAGCAATACGGCACGCTCGACGCCGGCGCTTCCGCCTCGGGCTGGTCGGAGATCGACATCATCGACACGCGCACCGACCAGTTCGTCGGCGGCAAACCGATCCATATCGTCGACGAAACGGAAGAGTCGACGCTGACGCTGGAGCAGGCGAGGGCACAGGCCGCCGCGCAGGCGGCGCCGATCATCGCCAGACATGCCATCGCCATGCGCGGCGAGCGAACGGCCTTCGACCGATTCACCTTTCCAGACGACATGATCGCCTATGACGACATCACTCGCCTTGAGCAGGTTTCGCAGAAATGGCTGGCGCCGTCCCATGGCGAACTCGGCATCTCGACCATCCGGCTCGACCACATCCTTGCCGACAGCGCCACGGATTGCTCGTCAAGCTTCGACGAGACGCAGCAGGGCGAAACAACAGGCAAGGCGCTCGGTTTCCGCCTGACGCTGCAGGGGCAGGATGGCAAGGTGTTCAAGGTGCTGCACGAGGACAAGGCCGTGCCCGGCTCAAGGAATTGCCCGACCTCCTACAGCCTGTCGGAATCCTATGAATTCACCCCCGGGGGCAAGCCGGCCGTGCTTGCCGTGCTCGTGCAGCGCTTCAGCCAGGGGTTCGAAGGGCGGGACCGCCGCTTCATCGCCGTGACCGGTCAGGCGCACTGAGAGTTTTTGTCTAAAGCGGCAGCGCCGCGAGCATCAGGCCAACACCGCCGGCGATCAATATGGCGGCGGCCAAGGCCTTCCGGTGACGTTCGAAACTCGTCGGAGCCCGATCCCAATTGTAACGCATACTCAATCTCCCAACACCGGCGAACTCTTAGCTTCCGCAGGGGAAGAAAAGCAACACTCCGGCTAAATCCGCTTCGACTGGCGGGCTACATCCCCCAACGCAGCGCTGCCGTATGCACCGGTGCGTCCCATAGGGCTGTCGTCTCGGCGTCAAGCATGCTCAGAGTGATCGAGCAGCCGGCCATGTCGAGCGAGGTTACATAGGACCCGACCAGTGAGCGGGTGACCGTCACGCCATTGCTTTCGAAGATCTTTCGCGCGCTGTTGTACATCAGGTAGAGCTCCATCAGCGGCGTGCCGCCGAAGCCGTTGACGAAGAGCAGTGCCTGGCCTTTCGCCTTGTCGCCCAGATCGCCCAGGATCGCTGCGCAGATTTCCTCGGTGATCGTATCGGCGCTCTTTAGCCGATCGCGGCGTCTGCCGGGCTCGCCATGGATACCGACGCCAAATTCCATCTCGCCGTCGCCGATGTCGAAGGTCGGTTTCCCGGCCGCCGGCACGGTGCAACTGGTCAGCGCTACGCCCATCGAGCGCGTCGCGCCGTTGGCGCGTTCGCCCAGGGCCTTCAGCTGCTTCAACGCCATGCCTTGCTCGGCGGCGGCACCGACGATCTTCTCGACCACCAGCGTGCCGGCAACGCCGCGCCGGCCGGTGGTGTAGGAGGAATTCTCGACCGCGACATCGTCATTGGTCACTACTTGCATGATGCCTTCCGACATCTCGGCCGCCATGTCGAAATTCATCACGTCGCCTTCGTAGTTCTTGACGATGAACAGGCAGCCGGCACCGGTGTTGACGGCTTCCGCCGCCGCCATCATCTGGTCCGGCGTCGGCGAGGTGAAGACCTGGCCGGGGCAGGCGGCATCCAGCATGCCGTGGCCGACCAGCCCGCCATGCAGTGGCTCATGGCCCGAGCCGCCGCCCGAGATCAGCGCCACCTTGCCCGGCTTGAGCGCCTTGCGGCGGACGAATTTGTGCTCCTCGCCGAGTGCCAGGATGTCGGCGTGCGCGGCAACGAAGCCGTCGAGGCTCTCGGTCAGTACCGTGTCCACGGAATTCAGAAATTTCTTCATAGCTGTCCTCCCGAGATTGCCTGATGTCAGGCGCCACTCTTGCCGGCAATGCTGGTGATCTTCTGGATGAAATCGTTGACCGCCCGGTCAAGCGCCGCATTCTGCTTGTCATCGCCGAAATCGGGGACGATCAGCGATACGTGCCGCGTCTTGCGCATGCCTGATGCCACCGACATCTTTCCCGGATGCGCCTGGTGGTAGGCGGCCAGAAACTGATCGCGCTCGGCCGGGCTGAAATGGCAGACCGAAAAGATAGCCGGCAAATGTCTGGACGGGATCGGCGTGGAATAGGCCGGACTGGAAATCTGCGTGACGAAGCTGCGGTGCTTGCCCAGTGCGTCGGCAAGGCGCTGGCGCATACCGGACGGGCGCTGGTCGATGACATGCGACAGGATCGTCTTGTAGGCGCGGATCGCCGCCTCCGAACCGGGTTCAGGCGTCTTGTCGGTCTCGGCCATGTGCAGCGCCGCCCTAGACGGATACGTCCGCGATGGCCGCCTTGGCCATGGCGAGCTGGGCAGGGGCCACGGAAAGGTCGCGCAGGCCGGCTTCGAGCAGCGCCGGAATCGACGCCGGATCACCGCCGGCGTCGCCGCACAGGCTGACCGGAATCTTCTGCGCGCGGCCGAACGCGGCAACCGAGGCGATCAGCCGAAGCACTGCCGGATGCCTGACCGAATTGAGATGCGCGACCGAAGCGTTGTCGCGCGCCGCCGCCATCACGTACTGGGTCAGATCGTTCGAGCCGATCGAGAAGAAGGCGACATCGGCAAACGCCTCCGGTGCGATTGCCGCCGACGGCACCTCGACCATGATGCCGAGCGGCGGCATCTTCTGCACGACGCCGCGCGCGGCGAGCCCGGCCTGCTCTTCCGCGAACAGCGCGGCGGCACGCTCATACTCGTCCTTGACGGCGATCATCGGGAACATCACTTTCAGATTGCCATGGACGGCGGCGCGCAGCAGCGCCCGGATCTGCACCCCGAAGATCTCTGGCCGGGCCAGCGACAGCCTGATGCCGCGCAGGCCAAGGAACGGATTGCCTTCCTCGACGGTGAAGCCTGGCACCGGCTTGTCGCCGCCTGCATCGACGGTGCGGATGGTCACCGGCTTGCCGCCGGCCCATTCCAGCACCTTGCGATAGGCGCGATATTGCGTCTCCTCGTCCGGCAGCGTCTTGCCGAACAGGAATTCGGTGCGCATCAGCCCGACGCCGTCGCAGGTCGAGACATCGATGCCGTCGACATCGGACGGATCGGCGATGTTGACCTGCACCCGTATCGCGGTGCCGGCTTTCGTTACCGCCGGCTTTCGCAGATAGATTTCCGCTTTCTCGCGTCGCGCCGCAAAGGACGATGACAACAGTCGGAACGCCTCGACCTCGGCCTTCGACGGCTTGAGCACGATGCCGCCATGCTCGGCATCGAGCAGCGCGATGCCAACCGGATTGGCCGGCGAAGCGCCAAGCCCGACCACCATTGGCACGCCGCGCGAGCGTGCCAGCATGGCGACATGGCTGGCCGCGCTCCCGGCTTTCAGCGCGATGCCGCCGCCGGAGCTCCAGTCGGTTTCGAGGAAGCGCGTCGGCGCGATGTCCTCGCCATAGAAGATGGCGCCTGCAGGTGCTGCATTCTCGCTCTCCTCGGTCAGCGCGCGCAGCACCTGGTCGCGTATGTCGCGCATGTCGGCGGCACGCGCGCGAAAATACTCCTGGTCGGATGTCTCATAGCCGGCGATCTCCGCGTCGAGTGCCTGCCGCCATGCCACATCGGCCGGTTGGCCGGAGCTAACCGCGGCAAGGGCCGGGCCGGTCAGCGCGCCGTCCTCCAGCATGGCGATCTGAAACTCGAGAATGCCCGCCGCGTCGCGGTCGGCTGTTTCGATCAGCGCAGCGAGCCGGCCTGTCGCAATGCCGATTGCCGTCTCGAGCGCGGCTTCCTCGTCCGCGACCGTCGCCTTGCCGGCGTAGCGCATGGCTATCCGGTCGAGATGGAACAGCGGCCCCTCGGCATAACCGGCCGAGGCCGAAATTCCCTTCAGCCTAAGCGGTTCGGACATGGTCCGCGCCTTCGTCGAAATCACGCCGCACCAGCTCGACCAGCGCTCCGACCGCCTCGCCGGCACCATCGCCCCTGGCCCTGATATGCAACATCGTACCCTTCGGCGCCTTGGCCGCCATCACCTTGACGATGCTCTTGGCGTCGAACCACGGTCCATTGGCGGCGAGCGCCACTTCGACTTCGGCCGTGAACGTCTTGGCGAGCTTGGTGAATTTCACCGAAGGGCGCGCATGCAAGCCCACCTCGTGGGTGATCAGGACGGTGGCTTCGGCGGATGCGGACATGCTGTCAAAATTCCTGTTCATTCACGACGGCGACAATTCATGCGCCGTCGCCACCACTTCCCGGAGCGAAGCGCCGCCGGAAGCCTCCGTTGCCGCCATCACTGCGCCCTCGACGATCGGCGCGTTGCAGACGATAATCTTCTGCGCGCGCGGCTCGCCGATCATCTCGACCGCCATCTCGCTGTTGGTCTCGGCGCCGCCAAGATCGACAAGTATGGCGACACCCGCTTCCGACCAGGCCTTGTCGATGGCGCCCATGATCGCCTCGACGTCGGTGCCCAGCCCGCCATGGCCGTTTCCGCCGCACCATGCAAGCGGCACTTCGTCGCCGACCATCTGGCGCACCATGTCCGCCGTGCCCTCGGCGACCAGCGGTGAATGCGATACGATGACGATGCCGACATTGCTCATCAGTGCCCCTCGATGGTTTCGGCGACAGCCCGCATCAGAAGCGCGACCGAGCGTGCCCCGGGATCCATATGGCCGATCGAACGGTCGCCAAGAAACGAAGCGCGTCCGCGCAGGGCCTTCATCGGCACCGTCGCATCGGCTGCCCTGCCGGCGACATCGGTGATTTCCGCCGCCGTCTTTCCCTGCAACAGCGCCTCATGCACCGGCTGCAGCACGTCGAGCATGGTCTTTTGTCCGGCCTGCGACTTGCCTCTGGCGGCTACAGCTTCGATTGCCTTGCCGAAAGCCGCCGCCAGGTTGGCGCGATCCGGCTCCGCTGAAATCTCCTTGCCGAGCGCCATGAACAGCGTGCCGAACAGCGGTCCTGAGGCCCCGCCGACGGTCATCACCAGCTTGGTGCCGATCGCCTTCAGTGCCTCGGGCAGCGGCTTTGCCGCGAACGCGTCGGCCTCGGTCCGCACCGCTTCGAAGCCACGCTTCATGTTCAGCCCATGGTCGCCGTCGCCGATTGCCTGGTCGAGCGCGGTCAGCTCTTCCGCATGAGCTACGATCGTATCGGCGGTGGCGATGATCAGCGCCCTCAGATCAACCTTGTCCATCGTCTCCGCGCTCATCGGGTTGCGATCCTGTTGCCAGCCTGGTCGAAGAACAGCGGTGCGCGGTAGCGGATCGTCACCTTGTCGCCCTTTTCCAGTTGCGTCTCGGGGTCGGTCAGCGTCACCAGTTTCTTGCTGCCTACCGTTACATGCAGATGGTTCTGGTCACCCAGATGCTCGACCCAGTCAACTATGCCGTCGGCGTGGCCGTTCGACGCCTTGCCGATCGACAGATGTTCGGTACGCGCGCCAATGGTTTTTGTTCCCGCCGGCATGTCGCCATCGGGCAGCAGCCCGGTCGGCAACAAATTGATCGCCGGCTGGCCGAGCCTGGCGGCGACATGAAGGTTTGCCGGCTGCGAATAGATCGTCCGCGGCGTGCCGATCTGCACCAGCACGCCATCGGCGAGGATGCCGATGCGGTCGGCCATGGTCATCGCCTCGATCTGGTCGTGCGTGACATAGAGCATGGTGGCACCGAGCTCGGCCTGGATGCGCTTCAGCTCGAGCCTGAGATCGGCGCGCAGCTTGGCGTCGAGCGACGACAGCGGCTCGTCCATCAAATAGATAGCGGGCTTGCGCACCAGGGCGCGGCCGATGGCGACGCGCTGCATCTCGCCGCCGGAGAGCTTGGTTGAGCGGTTGTCCAGCTTGTGGTGGATGCGCACCATCCTCGCCACATCCTCGACGCGGCGGCGCACCGCATCTTCGCTCAGCCGCCGCGCCGGTGAGCGCAAGGGAAAAGCGAGGTTGTCGTAGACCGACAGATGCGGATAGAGCGAATATTGCTGGAAGACGAAGGCGGTGTCGCGCTCGGCCGGCGACAGTATCGTCGCATCGCGGCCGGCAATATGGACCGTGCCTGTGTCGGGCCGTTCCAGCCCGGCGATCAAGCGCAGCGTCGTCGTCTTGCCGGCGCCGGTCGGCCCAAGCAGCACTACGAATTCACCGTCGGCGACGTGCAGGTCGAGATTACCGACGGCGATCTGCTCGCCAAAGCTTTTGGTCACGCCTTTGATGTGCACGTCAGCCATGACGGACCTCCGCGGTCGCGTCATGGATCGCGGTTCGTACCGCGCGGCCAGAGCCTCTCTCGAACAGCGACAGCCGCGCGCTGCTCAGCGAAAGACCCACAGGCTCGCCCGGGTTGAGCCGGATTTCGGCCGGCACCCTGGCCTTGATGATGCCGTCGGCCGTCTCCACAGCAACGATCTGCGTGGTGCCGAGATATTCGGTGCCGTAGATGGCACCGCGCAGGCTGGATTTGTTATCGAAGCGGATGTGTTCCGGCCTGATGCCGAGCGCCATGTCGCTCGGTGCGATATCCTCCCGCACCTCCGGCACCGCTACCTTGGCGCCTTGCACAACGATTTCCTTCGCGCCTTTCGAAAGGCCGCCGCCGAAGCCGAGGAAATTCATCGGCGGTGAGCCGATGAAGTCGGCAACAAACATTGTCGCCGGCCGGTCGTAGATTTCGCGTGGGCTTCCGAATTGCTCGATGACGCCGTGGTTCATCACCGCGATCTTGTCGGCCATCGACATCGCCTCCATCTGGTCGTGCGTGACATAGACCGTGGTGGCGTGGATGCGGTTGTGCAGTTCGCGCAGTTCGTGGACCATGAGATCGCGGAATTCGGTATCGAGCGTGCCGAGCGGCTCGTCCATCAGGAAGCATTTTGGCCGCCGCACGATGGCGCGGCCGAGCGCCACACGCTGGCGGTCGCCGCCGGCAAGGCCGGAGACGGATTTGTTGAGCAGATGGTCGATGCGCAAAAGCTTCGCCGTCTCTTCCACCCTGGCGCGGATTTCGGCGCCGGGCATGCCTTGCGCCAGCAGTGGGAAACCGATGTTCTTGCGCACATTCATGTGCGGATAGAGCGCGAACAGCTGGAAGACGAAAGCGATGTCGCGCTCGCGCGCCCGCCGCATGGTGACGTCCTCGCCGCCGAGCAGGATCTTGCCGCCGGTCGGCAGCTCGAGCCCGGCGATCATCCTGAGCGTCGTCGTCTTGCCGCAGCCCGACGGCCCGAGCATGACGAAGAACTCGCCATCCCTGACGACGAAGTTGGAATCCTGCACGGCGACGAAATCGCCAAATGCCTTCCTGAGATGCTCAACCCTGATCTCCGCCATCGTCTACTCCGGAAACTTCGAGACGATGATGAACATCGCCGTGCCGGCCAGCATGGTGATGAAGGAATAGGTGTAGAGCGCCAGCGCGAAGGGCTGGAACAGCATCAGGAAACCGGTGGCGATGGTCACCGTCGCAATATTCTCCATCAGGCCGCGCCTGGCCCAGGCCGGCCAGCGCGATTTGCGTTTTGCGGGCCGGGTCAGGCTCATTTGCGCACCGCGCCGAAGGTGATGCCGCGCAGCAGCTGCTTGCGAAGCAGGATGGTGAAGACGAGGATCGGCACCAGAAAGATCGTCGTGCCTGCCGCGACGGCCGGCCAGTCCTGGCCGCCTTCGCCGATGATCGTCGGGATGAAGGGCGGTGCGGTCTGCGCCGTGCCTGACGTCAGGAGTGCGGCGAAGGCATACTCGTTCCAGGCGAAGATCAGGCAGAAGATGGCGGTCGCGGCGATACCGGTGGTCGCCTGCGGCAGCACGGTGCGCCAGAACGCCTGCAGCCGCGTGTAGCCGTCGATCATCGCCGCTTCCTCATATTCGCGCGGGATCTCGTCGATGAAGCCCTTCAGCAGCCAGACGGCGAGTGAAACGTTGACCGCCGTGTAGAGCAAGATCATGCCGAGCGCGGTGTCGGAAAGGCCGAGCTCGCGATACATCAGGTAGATCGGGATTGCGACCGCAATCGGCGGCATCATCCGCGTCGACAGGATGAAGAACAGGAGGTCGTCGGCCAGCGGCACCTTGAAGCGCGAGAAGCCATAGGCCGACAGCGTGCCGAGAAACACCGCGCAGAAGGTCGATCCGAAGGCTATGATCAGCGAATTGACGAAGCGCGGCATGAAGTTGGACGGGCCGGCGATCACCATGTTGCGCTTGCGCACTGTCTCGTCGCACAGGCCGGTCGCCGGTCCCAACGCCTTGATGTATTCCGGCGTCTGCCGCGTCCGCGTCGTGAACAAATTGCAGTAGCCTTCGAGACTCGGCTGGAACAGGATCTTCGGCGGATAGGCGATCGAATCCGGCGGCGTCTTGAAGCTGGTGGCGAAGATCCACAGCAGCGGCACGATCGAGATCAGCGCGTAGGCGACAATGATCGTGCCCGCGATGCGCCTCGATGTGGCGCTTGGGGCGACGACCGAATGGGCTGATGTCAGGCTCATCGCTGCTTCACCTTGTTGAGCGCCTTGACGTAGATGTTGGCGAGGCCGAACACGGCGACGAACAGGATGATGGCGAAGGCCGAGGAATAGCCCGTTCGCCAGCTTTCGAAGGCCTGCCGCTTCAGCGTGATCGAGGCGACCTCGGTGGTCGAGCCCGGCCCTCCGCCGGTCAGGAGGTTGACCATGTCGAACATCTTGAAATTCTCGATGCCGCGGAACAGCACCGCCAGCATGATGAAGGGCAGCGCCATCGGCAGCGTGATCGACCAGAACTGCCGCCAGTTGGAGGCGCGGTCGACCTCCGCCGCCTCGTAGATGTATTCGGGGATCGAGCGCAGCCCCGCGAGGCAGATCAGCATTACGTAAGGCGTCCACATCCAGGTGTCGACGATGATGATCGACCACGGCGCCAGCGACACGTTGGAGAGCATCTGGATGTTCGTCGGCGGAATGCCGCTGACGAACGAGACGGCATAGGCGAACAGCCCGATCTGCGGCTCGTAGAGGAAGCGCCAGAAATTGCCGACCACCGCCGGCGACAACATCATCGGCACCAGGATGATGGTCGTCCAGAAGGCGTGGCCGCGGAATTTCCGGTCGATCAGCCAGGCCAGCGTGAAGCCGATCAGCGTTTGCAGCAGGATGGTCCAGAAGACGAAATGCGCCGTCGTCTGCATGGCGATCCAGATGTCCTGGTCGCCAAGGATGCGCTTGTAGTTGGCGAACCCAAGGTTCTTCACCACTTCGTTGGGACGATTGGCACGGTAGTTGGTGAAGGAAAGATAGATCGCCCAGAACAGCGGGAAGATGTTGATGGCCAGCAGCAGCAGGATCGTCGGCGAGATGAACAGCCAGGCCAGCCCTTTGTCGCTGATGCCCCGGACCCTGCGGGCCAACGGCTCGGGGGTAGCCCGGGCAACGCTGTCCGCAGTCCGATTGAGCATGGTCAGTCCTGCTTCGGTCACTTGGGTCGTCTCGACGATGGAATTTATCTGAACTGCGTCCCGTGCCAAGGGGTGGCACGGGACGCTTGGGCCTAGCTCGGGAGGAGCCGTTCACATCTTGCCGTCGTCCTGGAACACCGCGGTCCAGTCCTTGACCAGGCCGTCAAGCGCATCCTTGCTCGAGCCCTGGCCGGCCACGACATAGTCGTGGAAGCGCTTCTGCGAAGCCTGCAGCAGCGGCGCGTAGCTGGGCTCAGCCCAGAAATCCTTCACGATGGCCATCGAGTCGAGAAAGGTCTGCGCATAGGGCTGACTGGCCGGGAAGCTCCGGTCCTTTACGACCGCGTTGAGACAGGAGTAGCCGCCGAGCGACCACCACTTGGCTTGCACGTCCTTGTTGGCAAACCATTTGATGTATTTGAGCGCGGCGTCCTGCTTGTCGGAATAGGAGACCACCGAGATGCCCTGGCCGCCGAGCTGGGCGAACTGGTCGCCGTCGGGACCCTTGGGATTGGCGAAATAACCGATCTTGTCGCCGCCGACATTCTCGTCCTTCTGCAGGCCCGGCCAGGTAAAGGCGAAGTTCATGTGCATCGCCACCTGGCCAGATTTGAAGGCATCGACGCCTTCGCCCATGTAGCTGTTGGACGCCCCGGGAGGGGTGCAGCAGTCATAGAGCGCCTTGTAGAACTCCAGGCCCTTCACCGATTTGTCGGAGTTGACGAAACCGTCCATCTCGTAGGGCTTGTCGGGATTTTCGTATTTGAAGCCGAAGCTGTAGAGCACGTCCATGGCGCCCATGGTGATGCCTTCGGAGCCGCGCTCGGTGTAGATCGAGGCGCCGTAGACCGTCTTGCCGTCGATCTCGCGTTTCTGGAAGAACTCGGCGACCTGCTTGAGCTGGTCGAAGGTCGCCGGCGCGGCGAGATCCCAACCATACTTCTCCTTGAATTCCTTCTGCAGTTCCGGCTTAGAGAACCAGTCCTTGCGGTAGGTCCAGCCGACGACGTCGCCCATGGCCGGCAGCGCCCAGTAATTCGGCGAGTTCTTCGGCCATTCCGAATAGCCGACGACGGTGGCCGGCACGAAGTCGTCCATGCTGATCTTCTCCTTGTCGAAGAAGTCGTTCAGCTTGACGTAGTGGCCGTTCTCGGCGGCGCCGCCGATCCACTGGCTGTCGCCGATGATCAGGTCACACAGCTTGCCGTGCGAATTCAGCTCGTTGAGAAAGCGGTCTGCATAATTGGTCCACGGCACGAACTCGAATTTCATGCCGATGCCGGTCTCTTTGGTAAAGTCCTTGGACAATTCCACAAGCGCGTTGGCCGGGTCCCAGGCTGCCCAGCAAAGCGTCAGGTCTTCCGCATGCGCAACGTTCGAGACGGCTGTCGACGCAAGCATCGCCGAGGTCAGTCCCAACGCCAGTTTCAAGGTCGATTTCATGCCTTCCTCCCATTTGCGAAACGCGTCCGGATGACGGTTTCAAGAGCCCGCAAAACCCCTCCTCCGGGGCCTAAACATGACGACGCGGTGGCGCACCGATGTTTAGTAATTTGTTTAGTGATGCAATTTTTACTAAACAAGGCAAGCGAATTCGTTGCTGCGCCGCAGCATGGCGCGGATGGCGGTGCTGGAAGGTGAAGCGCAGTGATACGGCCGTGACTGCCGGCCGGCGGAAGCTCAGTGCGTCGGTGGCCGGCTCATTTGACCACCTTGTTGCTAACCGTCACCGGCCGGATCGGCGGCGCAGGCGGCAGCAGGGCGCGGATGTCGGCGAAGGGAAAGACCGGCTCGAAGCGAAATGCCTCTGCAAGCGCGCCCGTCTCGCCATTGCATTGGCCGGCACGAAAGGCGTTCTGCGTCCGCGCCGCATCGACGAAACGTTCGGGATCCTGTGACTGGTGCGCCCGGATCGCCTTCGCCTTGAGATCGAAATGCCCTGACATATCGACATAGTGCGTCGGCGAAAAACCGGTGCCGCCGAGCGTATCGGCATGCAGGACCGGGACAGCGAAGGACGCCGCGATGCGCACGCCGTCCGACAGCGCGCGGTGGTCGCCATGATAGTCGTTCGGCGCATGGGTGATCGCCAGATCCGGCCTGATATCACCGATCAGCGCCTTCAGCGCTCCGATCAGGGCGGCATCGGCAACCAGCGCGCCGTCCGCAAAGTCAAGAAAGTGCGGCGTCACGCCAAGCAGGCTCGCCGCCGCCGTCGCTTCCTGGCGGCGCGCCCGGGCAAGTGATGCCGGATCGCCATGTCCGCCCCTGGCGCCATCGGTGGCTATCGCAAAAGTAAGTTCTGCGCCTTGCGCGGCATAAGCGGCCATCGTACCGAACATGAAGATCTCGATGTCGTCCGGATGCGCACCGAGCGCCAATATTCTCACTCTGCTCTCTCCCGGAAATGGAAACACGTGACGAACGGAATTCTGCTCGCCCTGATCGCCTATGCAAGCTATTCGTGCAGCGATGCCGTCGTCAAAAGCCTGGGCGGACAGTTGACGGTGTTCGAGATCGGTTTCTTCTCGATGCTGTTTGCCGGCTTCTTCCTGCTCTTCAGCCGGCCAGCCGGCGAACGCTGGCGCGATTTCTGGCGCACCAAGCGGCCCTGGGCAGTGCAGGCCCGCGCCTGGACAGGCATCGCCTCTGGTGTGCTCAGCGTCTATGCCTTCACCACCATTCCGCTGGCCGAAGTCTATGCGCTGATCTTTCTGGCGCCGCTATGCGTCACCATCCTCTCTACCGTCATTCTCAAGGAGAAGGTCGGCCCGTGGCGGTGGCTGGCGGTGGTCGCCGGCTTTGCCGGCGTCATGCTGGTCGTCAGGCCGGGCTTTCGCGAGCTGCATCTTGGCCATCTTGCCGCGTTCGGCGTTGCCTTTCTCGCTGCCGCCAGTGTTATCCTGATGCGCTCGCTTGCCGCACAGGAAAAGCGCACGACAATGCTCGGCGTGCTGATCGGCTATGGCCTGTTCTTCAACGGTATTGGTGCAGCAGTCACCTCGTTCTCGCTGCCGGACTTAAGACAGCTAGCCTGGCTGGTGCTGGCTGGCGCCTTCACCGCCGGTGGTCAGTTGCTGCAACTGCTGGCCGTCAAATACGCGCCCGCAAACTGGATCGCGCCGACGCACTATTCGCAGATCGTCTGGGCGGTGATCCTGGGCGCACTG
Source organism: Mesorhizobium sp. M00.F.Ca.ET.216.01.1.1 (assembly GCF_004010325.2). Taxonomy (GTDB): domain Bacteria; phylum Pseudomonadota; class Alphaproteobacteria; order Rhizobiales; family Rhizobiaceae; genus Mesorhizobium. The sequence goes on along the minus strand of NZ_SADR02000009.1, from coordinate 33,602 downwards.
TTCTTCCGGGAGTATCCGGATTCTCTGTCGCTGGTCGGGCTCGCCGTCGTCGGCGGCTCCGGCCTGCTGACCATGGTGCGCGAGGAGGCGAGGCTCGGCACCGTGCGCTGGAACCCGTTCTCGCGGACCCGGCTTGAGCCGGCCACGCACGCCGGTTGCGCGGCAACCGCGACCGCTGATATGCGGGCGCTGCGAATTGGCAGCGTATCCTTGAGACGATGACCAGAAAACCCTTGCCGGAGCTTCCGGTATCCGCCGTGCTGCCGGCGCTCGGTGAAGCGCTCGGCCAAGGCAACAGCGCCGTACTGGTGGCGCCCCCCGGCGCCGGCAAGACGACGCTGGTGCCGCTGGCGCTGCTCGACGCGCCCTGGCTCGGCCCGGGAAAGATCGTTCTGCTCGAGCCACGCCGGCTTGCCGCCCGCGCTGCCGCCCGCCGCATGGCCGAACTGCTCGGTGAAGAGCCCGGCGAAACGGTCGGTTATGCCATGCGCATGGAAAACCGCACTTCTGCGAAAACCAGGATACTGGTCGTCACCGAAGGCGTGCTCGCGCGCATGATCCTCGACGATCCGGAATTGCCCGGTGTCGCGGCGGTGTTCTTCGACGAATTCCACGAACGCTCGCTGGACGGCGATTTCGGCCTGGCGCTGGCGCTCGATGTGCAAGGCGCGCTGAGGCCCGATCTGCGGTTGCTGGTCATGTCGGCGACGCTCGACGGCGCCCGTGTCGCAAGATTGCTTTCCGGCGCGCCGGTGATCGAGAGCGAGGGCCGCGCCTTTCCGGTCGACATCCGCTACGACGAGCGGCCGGCCGGCGTTGCCATCGAGGACGCCATGGCCAAGGCGATCCGCTCGGCGCTTGCCGAGGAGAGTGGCAGCGTGCTTGCCTTCCTACCTGGTCAGCGAGAGATCGAGCGCACCACGGAACGGCTGCAAACCCGCATCGGCGCCGACACCGACATCGTGCCGCTCTACGGCATGCTCGACAACAAGGCGCAGGACGCTGCGATCAAGCCGCCGCCGCCCGGCCGTCGCAAGGTGGTGCTGGCGACATCGATCGCCGAGACCTCCATCACCATCGACGGCGTGCGTGTCGTCATCGATTCCGGTCTGTCGCGACTGCCGCGCTATGAGCCGGCCAGTGGCTTGACGCGGCTGGAGACGGTGCGCGTTTCCCGCGCCTCTGCCGACCAGCGCGCCGGCCGCGCCGGGCGCACCCAGCCGGGCGTCACCATCCGACTGTGGCGGGCCGAGCAGACAGCGGCGCTTCCCGCCTTCACCCCGCCAGAGATCCTCGAGGCCGACCTTTCCGGGCTGATGCTTGATTGCGCGGCCTTCGGCGTCGCCGATCCGATGAGCCTTTCCTTCCTCGATCCACCGCCAGCCCCCGCGCTCAACGAAGCAAGGGCGCTGCTTCATGCGCTCGACGCGATCGACGAGGCAGGGCGCTTGACCGAGGCAGGTGCTGCGATGCGCAGACTGGCGCTGCCGGTGCGGCTCGCCCATATGGTGGCCGAAGCAGCAAAGGCCGGCCAGGCGCTCGAAGCAGCCATGCTCGCCGTGCTGCTCACCGAACGCGGCCTTGGCGGCGACGGCGCCGACCTCGAACGGCGGCTGATGCGGTTTCGCACCGAGAGATCGCCGCGCGCCACCGCCGCGCGGCAGCTTGCCGAGGGGCTGGCAAAACAGGCCTTACCCTCCTCCTTGAGGGGAGGGTCGCTCCGCGAAGCGGAGCGGGGTGGGTTGGGATCGGGCACGCCATCGCCGACCCCACCCCGTCTCTCTCGCTTGGCGCCAAGCACGTTCGCCGACCCTCCCCACAAGGGGGAGGGTAAGGCCGCCGGCACCCTTCTCATCCACGCTTGGCCGGATCGCGTCGCCAGGGCGCGCGGCGAGCGCGGCCGCTTCGTTCTGGCCAACGGTTCGGGCGCCATGCTCGTCGCCGCCGATCCGCTGGCGGGCGAGACCTGGCTCGTCGTCGCCGACCTGCAGGGCAAGGCGCAGAACGCCCGCATCACTGCAGCGGCTGCGATCGCAGAAGCCGACATTCGCGCAGCACTTGCCGACAGGATCGAGACCCGCCGCGAAACGAGCTTCGACCGCGACCGGCGTGCGGTGCGCGTGCGCGAAACCGTTCGCCTCGGCGCCATCACGCTGTCCGAACGCATGTTGCCGGCGCCGGACGGCGCCGATGCGGATCTTGCCATCCTCGACGCCTTGCGTGAGCACGGGCTGTCGCTGCTGGAGTGGAGCAAGGAGGCGGAGACGCTGCGCCAGCGGCTCGGCTGGCTGCATCGCGGCCTCGGCGCACCCTGGCCCGACGTTTCCGACATCGCACTTCTCGACCACCTCGACGATTGGCTGCTGCCTTTTTTGGGTGGCGCAGCTTCCTTTTCGGCGATCGATCCCGGCACACTTTCGGCCGGCCTCATGACATTGGTGCCGCATGACCTGCAGCGCCGGATCGACACATTGGCGCCGACCCACTTCGACGCCCCATCGGGCAGCAGGGTACCGATACGCTACGATGGCGAATGGCCTGTGCTGGCAATCCGCGTCCAGGAACTCTTCGGTCTCGACCGGCATCCCGCTGTCGCCGGCGGCACCGTGCCGCTGACGCTCGAGCTTTTGTCGCCGGCGCACCGGCCGATCCAGACGACGCGCGACCTGCCCGGCTTCTGGCGCGGCTCCTGGGCCGATGTGCGGGCCAACATGCGCGGCCGCTATCCCAAGCATGTCTGGCCAGAGAACCCGCTGCTGGCTGCCGCCACCAGCCGCGCCAAGCCGCGCGGCACCTGATGCCTGGAGATAGAAACATCATGGTCTACCCCCGGCCGTTTCCCGGCTATAATCCCTGGCCATGATCAACATCCTCAACGCGCCAGACTTCCAGCAAAGCCAGCGGCTGCGCCTCAATACGCTGATCAGGCTGCGCTGGCTTGCCGTCGTCGGCCAGAGCCTGACGGTGCTTGGCGTTGCCTATGGCCTGAAATTCCCGCTGCCGGTCAGCGTGTGTTTCGCGCTGATTGCCTGTTCGGCCTGGATGAACCTGTTTTTGACCTTCCGGTTTCCGGCGGCGCATCGGCTCACCCCGCTGCCGGCGTTCGCGATCCTGACCTTCGACAGTCTGCAGCTTGCTGGCCTGCTCTACATGACCGGCGGCCTCACCAATCCGTTTTCGGTGCTGATGACCGTGCCTGTCGTCATCTCGGCGACGTCGCTGCCGCTGCGGCTCACCGCCATCCTCGGCGCGCTGGTGATCTCGGCGGCGACCTTGCTGGTGTTCTTCCATCTGCCGCTGCCCTGGTATGAGGGTGCGCCGCTGACGATGCCGTTCATTTATGTCGCCGGCATCTGGATGGCGGTGTTCTCCTCGATCGCCTTCACCGCGATCTATGCCTTCCGGGTGGCCGAGGAAGCGCGCTTGCTCGCCAACGCGCTCGCCGCGACCGAACTGGTGCTGCAGCGCGAGCAGCATCTTTCGGCGCTGGACGGCCTCGCCGCCGCCGCCGCGCATGAGCTCGGCACACCGCTCGCCACCATCACGCTCGTTGCCAAGGAGATGGAGAAAGTGCTTGGCGAAGACCCTAAATACCGCGAGGATGTGACGCTGCTGCGCTCGCAGAGCGAGCGGTGTCGCGAAATCCTCAAGCGCTTGACCAGCCTGTCGACAGAGGGTGAGGCGCATCTCTCCCGCCTGCCGCTGACCTCGCTGGTCGAGGAGGTGACGGCCCCGCACCGCGATTTCGGCATCTCGATCAAGCTTCGGCCCGGCGAGCGCGTCGGCCCGGAACCGGTAGGGCGGCGCAATCCCGGCGTCATCTACGGCCTCGGCAACCTGGTCGAGAACGCCGTCGACTTCGCGCGCGAGAGCGTCACCGTGAGCTGGAGCTGGGACGATGCCGCCGTCACCTTATCGATCATCGACGATGGGCCGGGCTTTCCGCCTGAGATCATCGACCGCATCGGCGAGCCCTATATGTCGACGCGCCAGGGTACCGAAGCTGGCGGCGGCCTGGGCCTGGGTCTTTTCATCGCCAAGACCTTGCTCGAACGATCCGGCGCCACGCTCGATTTTCGCAACTCGAGCGGGCTGGGCGAGGGCGCCGTCGTGCAGATATCGTGGCCGCGCAGCATGTTCCTTAACCCTGAATCGACTTCGGCCACCATGTTTGACACGGCTTGAGGTCTTGTTGGAGGCGGCAAAATTGGACAACGGCGCTGCGGAACTGTATCTGCGTAAAATTAAGGCAGTAGGAATTTCATGACGATGAGTGGAGACGAAGCGACTGGCGCAATGATTGAAGGCGAGGACACCTCGCTGCTGATCGTCGACGACGACAAGCCGTTCCTTACGCGGCTTGCGCGCGCCATGGAAACCAGGGGGTTCGTGGTCGAGACGGCCGAAAGCGTCGAGGAGGCGGTGGCCAAGGCGCGTGCCAATCCGCCCGCCTATGCGGTGGTCGACATGCGGCTCGCCGACGGCAACGGCCTCGACGTCGTCGCCGCCATTCGCGAGAAGCGCGACGATGCCCGCGCCATCATCCTCACCGGCTATGGCAACATCGCCACCGCGGTGACGGCGGTGAAGCTTGGCGCCATCGACTATCTGTCGAAGCCGGCCGACGCCGACGACATTTTCGCCGCACTCACCCGCACGGCGGGCGAACGTGCCGCACCGCCAGAGAATCCGATGTCGGCGGATCGCGTGCGCTGGGAGCATATCCAGCGCGTCTATGAAATGTGCGACCGCAACGTCTCGGAAACCGCGCGCCGGCTCAACATGCATCGCCGCACGCTGCAGCGGATTCTCGCCAAGCGCGCCCCGCGCTAGCGCGTGGTTCCCAGCGAAATCGGTTTTCGCTGCGGATCGTGCGCGAAATCAAAGTGCTACAGCATCCTTTGCGCGTCCCAACGGAGCGCGGCGCTGTGGAGGCTTGCTCCGCCGCCGGTGTTTGCGCATCATCGCACGCAACGAAGACGGCCTGCCGGCCGACGGGACGGAGACGACATGCAGGACGAGAAGCAGCGGCCGGTCTCCGTCTTTCGTGAATTCCTCGATGGCGAGGCGGCCGGCGGCATCATCTTGATGGCAGCAGCAGCGTTGGCCTTGATCGTCGCCAATTCGCCGCTGGCCGAAACCTATTTCTCCACTCTCCATGCCTATCTGGGACCGCTCAGCGTGTCGCACTGGATCAATGACGGCCTGATGGCGGTGTTCTTCCTGCTGGTCGGCCTGGAGATCAAGCGTGAGATGCTTGACGGCCAGCTTTCGACCTGGCCGCGGCGCGTCCTGCCCGGTATCGCCGCTGCCGGCGGCATGGCGGTCCCGGCGCTGGTCTATGTCGCCATCAACCGCAACAATGCCGCCGCTCTGTCCGGCTGGGCGATCCCGACCGCCACCGACATCGCCTTCGCGCTCGGCGTGCTGTCGCTGCTTGGCAACCGCGTGCCGGCCTCGCTGAAGATTTTTCTCACCGCGCTCGCCATCATCGACGACCTCGGTGCCGTCCTCATCATCGCGCTGTTCTATACCAGCGGCCTGTCGCTCGCCTATCTCGGCGCTGCTTTTGCCGTCATCGCCGTGCTCGTCATGCTCAACCGCATGCGCGTGCTGACGCTGGTGCCCTACATCGTGCTCGGCGTCGTTCTGTGGGTGCTGGTGCTGAAGTCGGGTGTCCATGCCACGCTGGCCGGCGTGGCGCTGGCGCTTACCATCCCGCTCGAACGCTCCGCCGGCATCGGCCACGACCTGGAGCATTCGCCGCTGCACCGGCTCGAACACGGCCTGCACAAAATAGTGCCCTTCCTCGTCGTCCCGATCTTCGGCTTTGCCAATGCCGGCGTCTCGCTTGCCGGCCTCAGCACCGCGGCTCTGATCGAGCCGCTGACGCTGGGCGTCGCCGCCGGCCTGGTCGCCGGTAAGCTGGTCGGCGTGTTCGGCTCTTCTGCGCTTGCCATCCGGCTCGGCCTTGCCGACCTGCCGGTAAACGCCGGCTGGCCGCACATGATCGGCATCTCGCTGCTCTGCGGCATCGGCTTCACCATGAGCCTGTTCATCGGCCTGCTCGCCTTCGCCAGTGACGTGGCGCTGCAGGACGCGGTCAAGGTCGGTATCCTCGCCGGGTCTTTCATCGCCGCCATCCTCGGCGCCGCCGTGCTGCTCATGGCGCCGGCCGCAGATGGGGCGGACGAGGGTGAAGAGTAGAATTGCCATTTGACGCTGGCGAACGCTGAACCGAAGCACCCGAACCTACTCGCTCTCATCGTCCAGCGCCGGCACCGGGACGCCGGCGAGTTCGGCCGCCAGCAGCCGCGAAGCGCCGGCCCGCGCGATCCTCAGCATCAGCGCCTTGCGCGTTGCCGCCGCCATGCGGTGCTCGGGCGCTTCGCGCAGGATCTCGGCGCCATAGCCGTCGGAGAGGATGAAGCCGCATTCCTCCGGAAAGATTTCCGAGGGTACGCCGGGATGGGTGGCGAAGAAGAAGCGGTCGGAATGCAGCCGGTAGTCAGGCCATTTGCGGTCGACCCTGAAATCCTCGATCGACGACTTGATCTCGATGATCCAGATATCGCCCTGCCGGGTCAGCGCGACGAGGTCGGCACGGCGGCCGGTAGCCAGCGACAGTTCGGGCAGCACATGCGCGCCCATTTCCATCAAAAGCCGCTGCACGCCGCGCCGCACCAACAGCGCACGCTCCGACTGGCGGCCGTCGATAAGAGGGTTGATGGGTAGAGGCGAAATGATTGGCATGGCGGCTACCATGCCAGACTTTGTTCACGGTTTGAACCCGTTTTCTTGGATCGGGTTCATCGCACCCGAATGCCGTCTTCGCGAACGCCATTGTCGCGTCCGGTCGGCGGCCATTGAAACCGCCCCATTGAATTTGCTTCACAATCCTGTCGGGCGTGTTGCCGAAATGCCATAGTCGCGGGCTTACCGGCGTGCAAGCCCCTGCATGTAGGCATCGCCCGCTTGGCAAGCAAAGAAAATGCCAGCATGAATAATGGCAACAAAAGCGGCTGACTCGTGTCGCTACATCTCAGGCGGGGCATCGGAACTATTCATGCGCGTGAAGTCATTTGCAATCGTCGCGGCTCTCGCGCTGTCGACCGCGATCGCCGGGTGCAGCACCATCGGCTCGCAGATGTTCTCCAACAATTATGGCGCGATGACCGATGCCGGCTATCAATTGCCGCGCATCCCGATCGAGAAGGTGCCGGCGAAGTATCGCCGGCAGACGGTGCGCTACGACACCAAGGAAAAGCCGGGCACCATCATCGTCGATACGCAGAACAAATTCCTCTACTTCGTCATGGCCGACGGCGAAGCGATGCGCTACGGCATTGGCGTCGGCCGCGAAGGCTTTGAATGGCACGGCACCGCCCATATCGCGCTGAAGCGCGAATGGCCGACCTGGACGCCGCCCTCGCCGATGATCAAGCGTCAGCCGGAGCTTGCCAAATTCGCCAGCGGCATGGAGCCGGGCCTGAAGAACCCGCTCGGCGCGCGCGCCATGTATCTGTTCAACAAGGGCGGCGATATGGGCTACCGCCTGCATGGCAGCCCGGAATGGAACTCGATCGGCAAGGCGATGTCGTCGGGCTGCATCCGGCTGATGAACCAGGACATCATCGACCTCTACGACCGCACATCAGTCGGCGCCAAGGTCATTGTCTTGTAAAACCTTTCATACGCGGACCGTCCAGGCAACAACGGACGTCCCAAACAGAAAACCGGGCACTTTGGCCCGGTTTTTTGTTGGCTGCTTGAAAGAGAACTGGCGCTTAAGAGACCTGCTCGACATGCTGTACTTCCGGCACGAAATGCCGGAGCAAGTTCTGGATGCCGTGCTTCAGCGTCGCCGTCGATGATGGACAGCCGGCGCAGGCGCCCTTCATGTGCAGGAACACCGTGCCGTTCTCGAAGCCGCGGAAGGTGATGTCGCCCCCGTCCTGGGCAACTGCAGGGCGTACCCGCGTGTCGAGCAGTTCCTTGATGGTGATGACAAGTTCCTCGTCGGCCTTGTCGTAGAATTCGCCGGTCTTGCTGGTTTCGGCGGCGGGGCCGGCATTGGCCATCACCGGCGCGCCCGACATGAAATGCTCCATGATGGCGCCGAGGATCGCCGGCTTCAGATGCTGCCAGTCGGGGCCGTCCTTGGTCACGGTGACGAAGTCATAGCCGAAGAAGACGCCGGTGACGCCCGGGATATCGAACAGCCGGCCGGCCAGCGGCGAGGCCGCGACAGCACTCTCGGCATCGCGGAAATCGGCGGTGCCCTGGCGAAGCACTTCCTTGCCGGGCAGGAATTTCAGCGTCGCCGGGTTTGGCGTCGATTCGGTCTGGATGAACATGGCCGTCTCCATGCCCGTAACGGGCAGATAGTTTGGAACAATTCTAAATAGGCTCTATCGGTTGGACATTCAAGCGAAACGCGTTGCCGGAAGGGCTTGCCAGCGGAATGTTTTGCCGAGGAAAAATCGATCCTGTGCAGGCTCAGGCCAGGCTGTCGATCTCCTCGTCCGAAAGGTTCTGCGGCACCACAGTGACCGGGATCGGGAAAGCGGCGCCCTTGCCGGCCACCGCGCCGACCAGCGGACCCGGGCCTTCCTTGCCGGCGCCGGCCGCCAGCACCAGAATGGCGATATCCTGGTCCTCTTCGATCAGCTTGTGGATCTCGTCGGTCGGCTTGCCTTCACGCACCACCAGTTCCGGCTCGATGCCGAGCTTCTGGCGCACCTTGTTGGCATAGCTGTCGAGTGCGGCACGCGCCGTGGCGGTCGACTCCTCGCGCATGATCTTCTCGACGCCCAGCCAGTGCTGGAAATCGTCCGGCTCGATCACATAGAGCAGCACCAGCACACCGTTCGTGCTCTGCGCCCGCTTGGAGGCGTAGGCGACGGCGCGCTCGCATTCCGGCGTGTCGTCGATGATCGCCAGGAACTTGCGGCGGTGGCCGGCTTCGCGGCTAAGGCGTTTGGAGACCATATTCTACCTGTCCGATGGTTTCGGCCGCAATCTGCCACCGCCACAGACCGGCCGCAAGCGACCGGCGGGTGTGGTGGTGTTGGTGCAGATCAGTTCAAAGATCAGCCCTGCAGCAGGCCGATGATGTCGCGCACGGTCTTCATCGTCGCTTCGGCCAGTGTGCCCGCGCGCTCGGCGCCATCCCGCAACACCGCGTCGACATAGGTGCGATCGTTGGAAATGCGACGCATTTCGCCGGCGACCGGCGCCAGCTTTTCCACCGCGAGGTCGGCCAGCGCCGGCTTGAACACCGAAAACTGCTGGCCGCCGAATTCCTTCAGCACGTCCGCCTTCGATATCTCCGCAAGACCGGCATAGATGCCGACGAGGTTTTCCGCCTCGGGCCGGCTGACGAGGCCGTCCAACTCGCCAGGCAACGCCTCGGGGTCGGTCTTGGCCTTGCGGATCTTCTTCGAGATGGTGTCGGCATCGTCGGTCAGGTTGATGCGCGACAGGTCCGACGGATCCGACTTCGACATTTTCTTCGAGCCGTCGCGCAGGCTCATGATGCGCGCCGCCGGCCCGCCAATGATCGGCTCGGTCAGCGGGAAATAGCCGTTCACTGTCTCCTCGCCGACTTGCATCTCGATGCCGACGCCGAGTGCGGCGATGCGATCGGAAAAGTCGTTGTTGAACTTTTGCGCGATGTCGCGCGTCAGCTCCAGGTGCTGCTTCTGGTCGTCGCCGACCGGCACATGGGTGGCGCGGTAGGCGAGGATGTCGGCAGCCATCAGGCTCGGATAGGCAAGCAGGCCGAGCGAGGCGTTCTCGCGGTCCTTGCCGGCCTTGTCCTTGAACTGCGTCATCCGGTTCATCCAGCCGATGCGCGCCACGCAGTTGAAGATCCAGGCGAGCTCGGCGTGCTGCATGACCCGCGACTGGTTGAAGACGATGTGCTTCTTCGGGTCGATGCCCGACGCAAGAAACGCCGCGGTGATCGAACGCGTCTGGTCGGCGAGGTCCTCATGGACGAGCTGCGCGGTCAGCGAATGAAGGTCGACGACGCAATAGATGCAGTCGGAAGTTTCCTGCAGGGCGACGAATTTCTTGATGGCGCCGAGATAGTTGCCGAGATGCAGATTGCCGGTCGGCTGGACGCCGGAAAAGACAAGCGGTTTGAAGGCGGTCATGATGTCCTCATGGCTTGTGGAGGGCCGTTTCGCGCGCGGCGAAAGTCTTTCGACGGCGCGCTTATGGACGAAGCCGGCGATGGGATCAAGACCAGCATTGCGCCGTCTATTCGTCCGGCTCGGGTCTAGCCGCCGATGGCGCAGCTTTTGCCGTTCCCCGCTTGACGTTGCGCCGGATCATGCCGAAATCGGCGCCGCCGGTGACGAAGGCGGTGATGAAGTAGAGCACCGCACCGCCGCCGACGAGCAAGAGAAGCGTGACCGCCTTGGTCACCAGCGGCGAGCCTGAGCCGAGCCTGGCGGCGAACCAGTGCTCGGCAAAATAGAGCGCCGCCGCCATCACCGCCGCCGACAGCACCAGCCGGGGGATGCGTTTCATCAGCGGTACGTCTCGGCCCCAATGCCCGCGCCGGATCAGCACGCCGAGCAGCATCAGTGCATTGACCCAGCCGGCGACCGCGGAAGCAACAGCGATGCCTGGCGCGCCCATCGACGGGAACAGCGTCAGCGCGGTGGTGACGTTCACTCCCACCGAGATGGCGGCAAAGATCATCGGCGTGCGCGTGTCCTCGCGGGCGAAATAGCCGGGGGTGAACGCCTTGATCAGCACGAAGGCCGGCAAGCCCAAGCCGAAGATGGCCAGGATCGCCGCCACCACCGGCGTCGAGTTGTTGGCGGCGAACGCCCCGCGCTCGTAGACCAGCCGCACGATCGGTTCCGACATGACCAAAAGTGCCGCCGCCGCCGGCAAGGTCAGGAACAGCGTGAACTCGACCGAGCGGTTCTGCAGATTGGCCGCCTCGATCAGATTGCCCGATTTCAACGCCCGCGATAGTTCCGGCAACAGAACGATGGCGACGGCAACACCGACGACCCCGAGCGGCAACTGGTAGATGCGGTCGGCATAGGCGAGCGACGACACCGCGCTGTCCTGCGCCGACGCGATCGCCGTGCCGATCAGCTGGTTGATCTGGGTGATGCCGCCGGTGATCGCCGCCGGCAACGCCAGAATCAGCAGACGTTTGACAGAAGGCGTCATCTTCGGCCGGCGGAAACCGATCGAGATGCCGGCATGGCGCACCGCTACCCAGACGATTGCCAGCTGCACCAGCCCTGCCGCCAGCACGCCCCAGGCCAGCCCGAAGCCGACGGTGCGGGCATCCGAGCCCCTGTACCAGGCATAGGCCAGCACGGAGATCAGGATGACGTTGAGGAACACCGGCGCCACCGCGGCGGCGAAATAGCGGCGCAGCGAATTCAGCATGCCCGCCATCATGGCACCGAGCGACATGCAGATCAGATAGGGAAACATGGTGGTCGCCAGCGCCACCGTCGTCTCGAATTTCCCCGGCGTGTCGGCAAAGCCCGGCGCCACCAGGTAGCGCACGATCAGCGGCATCGCCAGTTCCATGGCAATCGTCAGCGCCAGCAGCGCCGTGAACAAGACGCCGAACACTTCCTCGGAAAAGCGCTTGGCGCCATCGGTGCCGTGGGTCTCGATCTCCTTGGCAAAGAGCGGCACGAAGGCGGCGTTGAAGGCGCCTTCGGCGAACAGCCGGCGAAAGGTGTTGGGAAACTGGAAGGCGGCGTTGAAGGCGTCGGCGACCGGCCCGGTGCCCAGCGCTGCCGCCATCAGCATCTCGCGGCCGAAGCCGAGGGCGCGGCTCATCAGCGTGCCGGAAGCAACGGTGGCAAATTTTTTGACAAGGCTCATGCGTAGGGAGACTGCCTGCAGGATTGGGACAAATAAATGGTGACGCTCACTCGGCCGCCGCCTTGGCCTTGCCGCCGCGCTCGGGCGTGGTTCCTTCGAGCACCCCGATAAGCCGGTTGTGGATAGTCGCCGTACGCGTTGGGCTGTCGATCTTCTGGCCGGTGAGGTCGGTGACATAGAAGGTGTCGATGACCTTTTCGCCAAAGGTGGTGATGTGCGCCGATGCGATGTCGAGCGACAGGTCGGACAGCACGCCCGTGATCTCCGACAGCAGGCCCGGCCGGTCCAGCCCTTCGACCTCGATCACCGAGAACCGGTTCGACAGCGTGTTGCGGATTTCGGCGCGCGGCGGAATGCGGAACACCTTGGCACCGCGCCGCGGCTTGGTGCGCTTTTCGATCATTTCGGGCAGCCAGCTCTTGCCCGACAGCACGTCTTCGATCAGCCGGCCAACGCGCTCGGCGCGCCGGCGCTCGTCCTCGTCGCGGTCGAACTCCCTCGAGATCAGGATGGTGTCCAGCGCGCGGCCGTCGGAGGTGGTGAAGATCTGCGCGTCGACGATGTTGCCGCCAGCCCCCGCGCAGGCGCCGGCAATGACCGAGAGCAGGCGCGGGTGGTCCTGCGCCAGCACGGTGATCTCGGTCACCGCCTCGAACTGATGGGTCTTGACCATGGTGGCAAGCTTCTTGCCTGCTTGGTCCGCCTCGCGGATGAATTCGGCATGGCGAAGCTGGTCGGCGAGATCGACTGTCAGCAGGTAGTTCTCGTAGTGCTTGCCGACATAACGCTTGCGCGCCTTTTCCGGCCAATCGGCAAGCGCCTCGGCCAGCTTTTCGCGAGCGGCCGCCGTCCGCATCGCCCGCGACACTTCCGAAAACCCGCCGGTCAAAAGCAATTCCGTCTCGTAGTAGAGCGTGCGCAGCAACTGCCCCTTCCAGCCGTTCCAGACGCCTGGGCCGACGCCGCGGATATCGCAGACGGTAAGCACGAGCAGCAGCTTCAGCCGTTCGGCCGACTGCACGATCGAGGCAAAATCCTCGATGGTCTTGCGGTCGTTGAGATCGCGGGTCTGCGCCGTCATCGACATGGCGAGATGGTTCTCGACCAGCCAGGCGACCGTTTCGGTGTCGGCCGGCGAGAGCCCCATATGCGGGCAGATGCGCCGCGCGATCCGGGCGCCCGCTTCCGAATGGTCCTCCGGCCGTCCCTTGGCAATGTCGTGCAAGAGCACCGCGACATAGAGCGCCTCGCGGCTCTTCTTCAGCCCGGGCATCAGCGAGTGCGCAAGCGGATGGATCTTTTCGCCGTCGCCGCGCTCGATCTCGGCCAGTACGCCGATGCAGCGGATGAGATGCTCATCCACAGTATAGTGGTGATACATCGAGAACTGCATCATGGCGACGATCTTGCCGAAGTCGGGGATCAGCTTTGCCAGCAAGCCCGCCTCGTTCATGCGCCTGAGGTTGAGTTCGGCGTTGCGGTCTGAGGTCAATATGTCGAGGAATAGCCGGTTGGCTTCCTCGTCGCGCCTCAGCGCTTTGCCGACCAGGCCGAGCGAGCGGGTCAGCAGCTTCAGCGCGTCGGGATGGAATTCCAGCCCGTGCTTGTCGGCAAACCAGAACAGCCGGAGAAGATTGACCGGATCGCGCTCGAACACCTGGTCGTCGGCTATGTTGATGCGGTGGTTGTCGACGATGAAATCGCTGGTGCCGGCAAGCTTGCGCTTGCGCCGCGAGAAGGTGAGGAAGATGCGGTTGAAGCCCGGCACGTGCTTGGCCTGTTCCTCCTCGAGCGCCGCGCAGAAGATGCGGGTCAGGTCGCCGACATCCTTGGCGACGAGGAAGTAGTGCTTCATGAAGCGCTCGACCGCCGACAGGCCGGGATGGGTGGTGTAGCCCAGCCGCTCCGCAATCTCGCGCTGGATGTCGAAATGCAGCCGTTCCTCGGCCTTGCCAGTGAGGAAATGCATGTGGCAGCGCACGGCCCACAGGAAATCCTCGGCCTTCTGGAATTCCCTGTATTCGCCGTCGGTGAAGACGCCCTTGTCGACAAGTTCCTCGCCGGTGCGCACCCGGTAGAAATATTTGCCGATCCAGAACAGCGTCTGCAGGTCGCGCAGGCCACCCTTGCCGTCCTTGACGTTGGGTTCGACGAGATAGCGGCTTTCGCCGGCCTTGGCGTGGCGCTCGTCGCGTTCGGCAAGCTTGGCCTGCACATATTCGGGTCCGGTCGTGCGCACCACCTCGTGGTCGAAGCGCAGCAACAGCTCGTCATAGAGCTTCCGCTCGCCCCACAGGATACGCGCCTCCAGGATCGAGGTGCGGATGGTGATGTCGGTGCGCGACAACCTGAGGCATTCGTCGATGTTGCGGGTGGCGTGGCCGACCTTCAGTCCCAGATCCCACAGCATGTAGAGCATGTATTCGACGATCTGCTCGCCCCATGGCGTCTGCTTGTAAGGCAGCAGGAACAGCAGGTCGATGTCGGACCCCGGCGCCAGCGTGCCGCGGCCGTAGCCGCCGACCGCAACGACGGCCATGCGTTCGGCCGACGACCGGTTCTTGACGCGGTAGACATGGGTCGCGGCGAAATCGTAGAGGGCGCGGATGATCTCGTCCATGAGATGCGACAGCCGTGCGGCACAAGCGGTACCGCTGCCGTCGTCCTTCAGCATGGCCTCAGTAACCTTGCGGCCGTCGGCAAGCCTGCCCTTGAGAAGCTGGAGAACGCCGCTGCGAACGGCTTTTCCAGAACCGTCGCCCGCCGTGGCGGCGGTTAGCGCGGTCATCTCGCGGCGCAAGACTTCGCCGTCGATCAGTTCGTCGAGTTTCAGAGATATTCTTGCCATATGCGCAGTCGGCTTTGCCTTTTTGGCGGCGTCTATAGCGCGTTTTCACGATTCTGGGTATGGGGCGGGCGGACACGTTTTCCAAGGTCGTCGAATGGGTACGACCTTCTCCTGCCTGAGCCGGCAGAGGTCCACAGCCTGTTGCGCTATCCGTTTGATCTCGATCCTGATTCTGTTGACCGCCATTTTCTCGCGTTCTTTAGCGGTGCCGTTTGCGACATATGGGCGAGCCTATCGCGGGATCGATCGAGGTTGACGATTAGGCGTTTATTTTTGAGCGGGATCAATGCGGTTGGGGCCCGGTGGTGTCCATCGTGTGGCGATGCAATTGCGTGCGGATTTTTCAGCGCATGCAGTTCGGCGCCGCCGACGGCCTAAAAATTCGATACTGCCCCTTGACCTTCCAGTTACTGGAAGTACCACCTCATTGACATCGAGACCAGCGAGGGCTTTCCAATGGCGCATTCCGACCATGACCATCACGCGCAAGCCGCTGGCGGCTGCTGCTCGGCGAAGAGCACTCCGTCTATCGCGGACGCCGTCGTCCGCGATCCGGTCTGCGGCATGACCGTCGATCCCGCCGCCGGCAAGCCGACGGCCGAGCATGGCGGCCACCTCTACCATTTCTGCAGCGAAGGCTGCCGCTCGAAATTCGTCGCGGAACCGGAAAAATATCTGACGGCCACCGATCCCGTCTGCGGCATGAGTGTCGACCGCGCCACCGCCAGGCACTTTTCCAGGCACGAGGGCCAAGGCTTCTATTTCTGCTCGGCCGGCTGCAAAGCGAAATTCGAGGCGGAGCCGGCAAAATATCTCGGCGGCAAGCCGGAGCCGCAGGCGATGCCGAAGGGCACGCAATACACCTGCCCGATGCATCCGGAAATCATCCGCGACAAGCCCGGCGCCTGCCCGATCTGCGGCATGGCGCTGGAGCCGATGGGCGTGCCGACCGGCGACGAGGGTCCGAACCCGGAACTGGTCGATTTCACCAGGCGCTTCTGGGTCAGCGCCGTGCTGTCCGTGCCATTGCTGATCTTCGCCATGGCGCCGATGCTCGGCCTGACGTTCAGCGGCTCTATCGACGATCGGGCCAAGGTCTGGGTGGAATTGGCGCTGGCCAGCCCGGTGGTCTTGTGGGCCGCTTTCCCGTTCTTCCATCGCGGCTGGGAGTCGGTTCTCAACCGCAGCCCCAATATGTGGACGCTGATTTCGCTTGGTGTCGGCGCTGCCTATCTCTACAGCGTTATCGCGACGCTGTTTCCGGACATCTTTCCGCATCAGTTCCGCGGTCACAATGGGACCGTGCCGGTCTATTTCGAGGCGGCCGCCGTCATCGTGGCGCTGGTATTCCTCGGCCAGGTTCTCGAGTTGCGCGCTCGCGAACGGACCGGCTCGGCCATCCGCGCGCTGCTCGACCTTGCGCCGAAGACGGCGCGGCGGATTGGCGAGGACGGTTCCGAGAACGACGTGCCGCTCGATACCGTCAAAACCGGCGACCGTTTGCGCATCCGCCCCGGCGACGCCGTTCCAGTCGACGGCATTGTGCTCGAAGGCCGCTCTTCGGTCGACGAATCGATGATTACGGGCGAACCGCTGCCAGTGGAGAAGACCGAAGGCGACGCCCTTACCGGCGGCACGCTCAATAAGAACGGTTCGCTGATCATGCGCGCCGAAAAGGTCGGCGCCGAGACCACGCTGGCGCGCATCGTCGAGCTCGTCGCCAAGGCGCAGCGCTCACGCGCGCCGATCCAGGGCCTGGCCGATCGGGTCTCGTTCTATTTCGTCCCGGCCGTCGTGCTGGTCGCGATTGTCGCTTTCGTCGCCTGGGCGATACTCGGCCCCGAGCCCAGCCTGATTTTTGCCATCGTCTCGGCGGTGTCGGTGCTGATCATCGCCTGTCCGTGCGCGCTGGGCCTTGCCACGCCGATGTCGATCATGACCGCCACCGGGCGCGGCGCACATGCCGGCGTGCTGATAAAGGAGGCGGCCGCCCTCGAACGCTTTGCCTCGGTTGACACGCTGATCATTGACAAGACCGGCACGCTAACCGAAGGCCGGCCGCGACTGACCGATGTTGTTGCCGCCAAGGGCATCGCGGAAAATGATCTGCTGGCATTGGCCGCCACGTTGGAAAAGGGCTCGGAGCATCCGCTGGCCGAGGCGATCGTCGAAGGTGCCGGCGAACGCGGCCTGAAGATCACCGATGCCAGCGAGTTCGAGGCGGCCACCGGCAAGGGCGTTTCCGGCACGGTGTCGGGAAAGAAGGTGGCGCTCGGCAATGCCGCGATGATGGCCGACCTCGGTATCGACACTGCATCCGTCTCGACCAGAACCGAGGCGCTGCAGGCCGAGGGCAAGACGGTGATGTTCGTTGCCGTCGACGGCAAGCTGGCCGGCACCGTTGTCGTTGCCGACCCGATCAAGGCGACGACGGCGGAGGCGATCAAGGCGCTGCATGACAGCGGGCTAAAGATCGTCATGGCGACCGGCGACAACGAGCGCACGGCAAAGGCCATCGCGGCAAGGCTTGGCATCGACGAGGTGCGTGCCGGCCTGCTGCCGGAACAGAAGGGGGCCTTGGTCGAGGAGCTGCGCGCCAAGGGCGCCGGCGTCGCCATGGCCGGCGACGGCGTCAACGATGCGCCGGCGCTTGCCGCCGCCGACGTTGGCATCGCCATGGGCACCGGCGCCGATGTCGCAGTCGAAAGCGCCGGGATCACGCTGATCAAGGGCGACCTCAACGGCATCGTCCGCGCCCGCACGCTGGCCCAGGCGACGATCCGCAACATCCGCCAGAACCTGTTTTTCGCCTTCCTCTACAACGTGCTCGGCGTGCCGGTCGCCGCCGGCGTGCTCTATCCGCTCACCGGCACACTTCTGTCGCCGATGATTGCGGCGGCGGCGATGAGCCTGTCCTCGGTTTCGGTCATCAGCAACGCGTTGCGGCTGAGGACGTTGAAACTCTGAGCCAAATCCCCAGATAGAAATTCGTTCAAAAAGGAGATCGCGAATGACCTTGGCCAAGAAGATCGTGTTGTTGCTGATGGCGGCCGGAATGCTGCTGGCTGTTTTTCTCGAGAGCGTTCCGGCGCAGTCGCAGGAGATGAAACACGACATGGGCGCCATGGCAACGGACAATCCTTCGACCGACGCCTACAAGGCGGCGATGGACAAGATGCATACCGACATGATGGCGATCGAATATTCCGGCAATGCCGATGTCGACTTCGCCCGCAGCATGATTCCGCATCACCAGGCAGCGATCGACATGGCCAAGGTTCAGCTCGCCAACGGCAAGGATCCGGAAATGCGCAAGCTGGCCGAAGCGGTGATCACTGCGCAGGAAGCCGAGATCAAGCAGATGCAGGCCTGGCTCGCCGCTCATCCAGTGGAGTGAGCGTAGCGCATACCCGCGTCCGAAATGACGCACGCGCTGTAACGGCGAAGCACAAACCGGGAGAGGCCTTCATCTGGATTTCTCCCGGCATCTATGATGCCATGCCAGCGATCGCGCGGCCGCCCGGGAGTATATCATGCCGACAACCATGAGAACGACCACGCTGCCCTCGGGCGAAGCCGTTCCGGTGCTTGGTCAGGGCACGTGGAACATCGGCGAGGATTTCAGTCGCCGCGCCGACGAGGTGACGGCCCTGAAGCTCGGGCTGGATCTCGGAATGACGCTGATCGACACCGCGGAAATGTATGCCAGCGGTGGTGCCGAGGAGGTGGTTGCGGAGGCCATTGCCGGCCGCCGCAACGATACCTTCGTGGTCTCTAAGGTTCTGCCCACCAACGCTTCGCGCACGGGCGTGCCGGCGGCTTGCGAAAAAAGCCTGAAGCGCCTGCGCACCGATCGCATCGACCTCTATCTGCTGCACTGGCCGGGCAGCGTGCCGCTGGCGGAAACGGTCGAGGCGTTCGAAGCCTTACGAAGGGCGGGCAAAATCCGCCACTGGGGCGTCAGTAATTTCGACACCGACGAGATGGAGGAACTGACCCGTCTGCGCGCCGGCGGCAACGTACAGACCAACCAGGTGCTCTACAATCTGTCGCGACGCGGCATCGAGTTCGATCTGGCGCCCTGGAGCCGGCAGCGCGGCATTCCGCTGATGGCCTACTCGCCGGTCGATCAGGGCGTATTGGCGCGCAACGCGAAGCTCGAAGCCGTTGCTGCCCGCCATGATGCCACGACCGCCCAGATCGCCCTTGCCTGGGTGATGGCGCAGCCCGGCGTCATCGCCATCCCGAAGGCCAGTAAACAGGAGCATGTGCGCCAGAACGGCGCCGCGCTCGACGTCAAGCTCACATCGCAGGATTTCGCCGATCTCGACCGCGCCTTCCCGCCGCCGACGCGCAAGCGCGGGCTGGAGATGATCTGAGGCGTCTAACCAATAGCCAACCGCGCCCGCTCTCGTTGCAGGGCGCGTGAAAAAACCGCCGTATCATCGAAGGCGCGGGCAAGGGTGAGCGCGCCTTGGATTGCGGCGACAGTTTCTTCGGCAAGGTCGGCCGCCTGCGCCTCGCCACGCCCAGTACGTTTCAGTGCCTCGGCAAGGTGAGCCACCCAGCGGCTGAAATAGGTTTTTATCTCCTTGGCAAACAGGTCGCGCGCATCGTCCAGCGCAAACGCGCCGACGAGACAAACTCGCCGTCCGGAACGGAAATAGTGGTCGGTCGCCTGCAGCATGCGGCTAATGCCCGCGCGCGGCTCCTGCACGTCCTGCAATGGCGCGAATACATTGGTTTCGAACCAATGATCGATATGGGCTATGACGGCCGCCGCCATCTCCTCTTTCCCGCCAGGGAAAAAGTGATAGAGGCTCCCCTTGCCAAGCCCCGTCGCCTGGCCGATCAGGGCGAGGCTGGCGCCCTCATAGCCGTGTTCGCGAAAGACCTCGGCCAGGATGGCCAGCAGGCCGTCGCGATCGGGCGCGATCCGCCGCATGGCTTCTACAGTCCGAGCTCCGAAAGCCCTGGATGGTCGTCGGGCCGGCGGCCAAGCGGCCAATGGTATTTGCGGTCGCTCTCGGCGATCGGCAGGTCGTTGATGCTGGCCAAGCGCCGGCGCATCAGGCCTGCGTCGTCGAATTCCCAGTTCTCGTTGCCGTAGGAGCGGAACCAATGGCCGCTGTCGTCGTGCCACTCATAGGCGAAGCGGACGGCGATGCGGTTGCCGTTCCAGGTCCACACTTCCTTGATCAGGCGATAGTCGAGCTCGCGCGCCCATTTGCGCGTCAGGAAGCCGACGATCTCGTTGCGGCCGGAGAGGAACTCAACGCGATTGCGCCACACACTGTCCTCGGTATAAGCAAGCGAAACCCGTTCCGGATCGCGGCTGTTCCAGGCATCCTCGGCCAGGCGCGCCTTCTGCGCCGCGGTTTCAGCGGTGAAGGGCGGCAGTGGCGGACGGCTCATGGCATTCTCCATCGGATAGTAGCTCCCCGGTACGGCCTGATGGGAATTGTACCGAACGGTACAATGATGTCAAGGCGGATTGCAGGCTGAAACGGCAGCGCTATGGCTTTGCCACTAGCCCTTCAGTCGGTAGAGCGCTTCCAGCGCCTCGCGAGGCGTCATCTCGTCGGGGCTGATCTCGTCGAGCGCTGCGCTCAGCGCGTCATTCTTTGCCGGCTTCGGTGCCTCTCGTTTCACCGCCACCGAAAACAGCGGCAGATCGTCGACCAGCCGGTTCGCCTTGCCCGAAACCTCGCCTTCTTCCAGTTGGTGCAGCACCTCCTTTGCCCGGCCGACCACCGCTTCCGGCAGCCCGGCCAGCCGCGCCACCTGCACGCCATAGGAGCGGTCGGCCGCACCCTTGCCGACCTCATGCAGGAAGACGACATCGCCTTCCCACTCCTTGACCCGCATGGTGACATTGTGCAGTCGCGGCAGTTTCCCCGCCAGCGCCGTCATCTCGTGGAAATGGGTGGCGAAGATCGCCCGGCAGCGGTTCTTCTCATGCAGGTATTCGACCGCCGCCCAGGCGATCGACAGGCCGTCGAAGGTGGCGGTGCCGCGGCCGATCTCGTCGAGGATGACCAGCGCGCGTTCGCCGGCCTGGTTGAGGATCGCCGCCGTCTCGACCATCTCGACCATGAAGGTCGAGCGGCCGCGCGCCAGATCGTCCGACGCGCCGACGCGCGAAAACAGCCGGTCGACGACGCCGATATGGGCTGATGTCGCCGGCACGAACGAGCCGGTCTGGGCAAGGATGGCGATCAGCGCGTTCTGCCTGAGGAAGGTCGACTTGCCGCCCATGTTGGGGCCGGTCAGCAGCCAGATAGCGCCGGCCCTCGCATCGCCCTCCGGCGACAGATCGCAATCGTTGGCGACGAACGGGCCTTCGCCCGAACGCCGCAGCGCCTGTTCGACCACCGGATGCCGTCCGCCCGAAATCTCGAAGGCAAGGCTCGCGTCCACCAGCGGCCGGCACCACGCCTCGCTTTCGCAAAGCAAAGCAAGCGCTGCCGATACGTCGAGCACGGCAAGCGCTTCGGCGCCGGCGCGGATTTTGTCCGCCTGGCCGACCACTTCCGCCGTCAGCGCGTCGAAGGCGGCAAGCTCTATGCTCAATGCCCGGTCGGCGGCATTGGCGATCTTCGATTCCAGCTCGGCCAGTTCGGTGGTGGTGAAGCGCATGGCATTGGCCATGGTCTGGCGATGGATGAAGCGCGCCTTCGCCCCATCGTTGTCGGTCATCGCGGCATGGTGGTTGGCGGTGACCTCGATGTAGTAGCCGAGCACATTGTTGTGCCGGATCTTGAGCGAGCGAATGCCGGTCTCGTCGATCAGCGAACGCTCAAGCCCGGCTATCACCTTTCGCGATTCGTCGCGCAGCGCCCGCATTTCGTCGAGCTCGACGTGGTAGCCGGAGCGGACAAACCCGCCGTCGCGCTTGAGTAGTG
This sequence comes from Mesorhizobium sp. M00.F.Ca.ET.216.01.1.1, assembly GCF_004010325.2. GTDB lineage: Bacteria > Pseudomonadota > Alphaproteobacteria > Rhizobiales > Rhizobiaceae > Mesorhizobium. The sequence continues at coordinate 11,975 of NZ_SADR02000009.1, read as the reverse complement.
GCAGTTCGTCGCTCAGCGCCTGCGTCAGATGCTCGGCCAACGCGTGTGGCAGCGCCTCGATTGCCGCCAGCGCCGCTGCCAGCTCCACGGGCAGCGCAGTCGCCCTGAACAGTTCGGCAATAGCGCCCGCCGCCTCGAAGCCGGCCCGCAGTGCGCCGAGATCGCGCGGTCCGCCGCGGTTGAGCGCCAGCCTGGACAAGGCGCGGGGCATGTCGGCGACGCTCTTCAGCCTCGCCCGCACCGACTGGCACAGGCTTGTCTCCGAACGGAAGAACGATACCGAGTCCAGCCGGGCACCGATTGCCGCCGGATCGGTCAGCGGCGCCATCAGCCGGTCGGCGAGCAGCCGCGCGCCGCCGCCGGTCACCGTGCGGTCGATCGCCTTGAACAGCGAGCCGTCGCGGCTGCCGGACAAGGTGCGCAACAGCTCCAGATTGGCGCGCGTCGCCGGGTCGATGAACAGCGTCGAACCTTGCTCCTCGCGTTCCGGCCGCGACAGCGGCGGCCGCTCGGCCTTCTGCGTCTTCTCGACATAGGCGATCACCCCCGAGATCGCCGACAGCTCGGCGCGGGAGAACGTGCCGAAACTGTCCGGTGTCGCCACCTCGAAGAAGCGCGCGATGCGTCCCGCCGCCGAAGCCGAATCGAACAGCGACGGCGGCTGCGGGTTGGCGACGCGACCGAGCACGTCGAACACCGGCTTCAGCTCGGGGTCGTAAAACACCGGCTCGGCGACAATCAGCTCGCGCGGGTCGACGCGGAAGACGTCGGCGAGCAGCCGGTCGGCACTGGTCTCGGCGACGCGGAAGGCGCCGGTCGAGATTTCGATCCAGGCCAGGGCGAAGGCATGATCGCTGTTGCCTTTCACCCGTCCCAGCGCCATCAAAAAACTCGATTCCGACGGCGCCAGCAATTTATCCTCGGTGATGGTGCCGGGCGTCACCAACCGCACCACGTCGCGGCGCACCACCGATTTGCCGCCGCGTTTCTTTGCTTCCGCCGGATCCTCGATCTGCTCGCAGACGGCGACGCGGAAGCCCTGGCCGATCAGCTTCTGTAGATAATCGTCGGCCGCATGCACCGGCACGCCGCACATCGGGATATCGAGGCCCTGGTGCTTGCCGCGCTTGGTCAGCACGATGCCGAGCGCCCGGCTCGCCTTTTCGGCATCGTCGAAGAACAACTCGTAGAAATCGCCCATGCGGTAAAACAGCAGCGAATCCGGGTTCGCCGCCTTGATCTCTATATACTGCTCCATCATCGGCGTTGCCGGCGCAAAGGCCGGCGTGGCGTTGTCGCTGCGAATGGGCGTTTCGTCGTTCAAGAAACTGCTTCCGAAAATTTCCAAGCCATCTGCTTGGCGGTTTACAGCGGCGAAGTGTAGCCTTAATCCCGAACGTTCCACAAAAGAAAGCACTGCACCCGTCACAACGAGGTGCCGCATGGGCGAGGAAATCAAGGCATCATGGCCAGGAAAACCGAAAGCAATGGCCCCTCCGTCAGCGCGCAGGAGGCGTTGGAATTCCACGTCATGGGCCGCCCGGGCAAGCTGGAGATCGTCGCCACCAAGCCGATGGCGACGCAGCGCGACCTGAGCCTCGCCTATTCGCCGGGCGTTGCCGTGCCGGTACGCGCCATCGCCGAGGACCCGAGCCGCGCCTTCGACTACACGACGCGCGGCAACATGGTCGCCGTCATCTCCAACGGCACTGCCATCCTCGGTCTTGGCAACCTCGGCGCGCTGGCCTCCAAGCCGGTGATGGAAGGCAAGGCGGTGCTGTTCAAGCGCTTTGCCGATGTCGATTCCATCGACCTCGAGGTCGACACCGAGGACGCCGAAGAATTCATCAACTGCGTACGCTTCCTCGGTCCCTCCTTCGGCGGCATCAACCTCGAGGACATCAAGGCGCCGGAATGCTTCATCATCGAGCAGCGGCTGCGCGAGTTGATGGACATCCCGGTCTTCCACGACGACCAGCACGGCACCGCCATCATCTCGTCCGCCGGCCTGATCAATGCGCTGGAGATCACTGGCCGCGACATGAAGACCACCAAGATGGTCTGCAACGGCGCCGGTGCCGCCGGCATCGCCTGCATCGAGCTGATGAAGGCGATGGGCTTTGCGGCGGATAACATCATCCTGTGCGACACCAAGGGCGTCGTCTTCCAGGGCCGCACCGAAGGCATGAACCAGTGGAAGTCCGCCCACGCCGTCAAGACCGAGGCGCGCTCGCTGGCCGAGGCTCTGGACGGCGCCGATGTGTTCCTCGGCCTCTCTGCCAAGGGCACGTTGACGACCAAGATGGTGCAGTCGATGGCCAAGAATCCGATCATCTTCGCGATGGCCAACCCCGACCCGGAGATCACGCCCGAGGAAGTGGCCGAGATTCGCACCGATGCCATCATGGCCACCGGGCGCTCCGACTATCCGAACCAGGTCAACAACGTGCTCGGCTTCCCCTACATCTTCCGCGGAGCGCTGGACGTGCGGGCCACCACCATCAACGATGACATGAAGATCGCCGCCGCGCGTGCGCTCGCCGAACTGGCGCGCCAGGACGTGCCCGACGACGTCGCCGCCGCCTATCAGGGCATGCGGCCAAAATTCGGCCCCAACTACATCATCCCGGTGCCGTTCGACCCGCGCCTGATCTCGGCCATCCCGATCGCAGTGGCAAAAGCCGCCATGGAATCCGGCGTCGCCCGCAAGCCGATCCTCGACCTCGATCGCTACGCGCAAGAACTCTCCGCCCGCCGCGACCCGATCGCCTCGACGCTACAGCGCATCTACGACCGCGTCCGTCGCCAACCCAAGCGCATCGTTTTCGCCGAGGGCGAGGAGGAGCAGGTGATGCGCGCTGCCGTCTCCTATGTGAACCAGCGCCTCGGCACCGCCATCCTGCTCGGCCGCGACGATGTCATCAAGGAGAACGCCAGGAGCGCCGGCATCGACCTCAATAAGCAAGGCATCGAATTCATCAACGCGCGGCTGTCGCGCCGCAACAGCGTCTACACCGACCACCTTTACGAGCGCATGCAGCGCAAGGGGTTCCTGTTCCGCGACTGCCAGCGGCTGATCAACAACGACCGAAACCATTTCGCCGCCTGCATGGTGGCTTTGGGCGATGCCGACGGCATCGTCACCGGCGTCACCCGCAACTATTCGACGGCACTGGACGACATCCGCCGCGTCATCGACGCCAAGCCCGGTCACCGCGTCATCGGCGCGTCGATCGTGCTCGCGCGGGGTCGAACAGTAATTGTTGCCGACACCGCCGTGCACGACATGCCGAATGCCGAGCAGATCGCCGACATCGCCGAGGAGGCGGCCGGCTTCGCCCGCCGCATGGGCTATGAGCCGCGGCTCGCCATGCTTGCTTATTCCACCTTCGGCCATCCGCATGGCGAGCGCTCCGAACGCATCCAGGAGGCGGTGCGCATCCTCGACAAGCGGCGCGTCGATTTCGAATATGACGGCGAGATGGCCGCCGACGTTGCGCTCAACGCGCGTGCCATGGCGCAATACCCGTTCATCCGGCTGACCGGCCCGGCCAATGTGCTGGTCATGCCGGCATTCCATTCGGCCTCGATCTCGACCAAGATGCTGCAGGAGCTCGGCGGCTCGACCGTCATCGGCCCGCTGCTGGTCGGCTTGAACAAGCCGGTTCAGATCGTCTCGCTCAATGCCAAGGATTCTGACATCGTCAACATGGCGGCGATCGCGGCCTATACGGCGGGGGCTTGAGGAACCCTCCGCAGTGAAACGGCCCCCAATTTTCGCTGCGGGCCGTCTTTTATGCTATTACTCGAACTATCAGAACGAGCGCTGAAAGCGGAGAATGCCGCCGATGCTGTTTTCCTTGTCGGCTTTGGTAAAGTTGGTGACAGTATCTTCGCCAAGATGCAAGTAGTCGACTTCGGCCGTGGCTTTGAGACCTTTAACGATTTCATAGGCGATGTTTGCTGCAACGCCGAAGTTCTTGCCTTCGTCATAGGAGAGCTGGGCGTTGAAGGAGGTCTTCTCGTTGATGGTGTAGGTGCCACCACCCCAGACTGCCCAGTTGCCACTCCACTGCTTGTAGAAGCCGCGGCCGTGGGCGTCGATGATGTTGCCGGCGTCATCCGTGAGGTTGTCGTCGGTGCCGTAGCCGCCCATGATGAACAGTGACAGGTTGTCCATGGGCTTGACGTCCAAGCGAACCTTGCCGGCCACCTCTTCGTAGTTGCTGTCATAAGCAACGACGCCGGTGATCGCACCCCAGCCCTGCGTGTACTTCACGCCGCCGACGACATGCGGAACATAGCTGTCGATCGTGCCGATTTCGCCCGAGCCTTCTTCCAACGAAACCACGGCCGAGAAGCCGTTGCCGGCGTCGAAGTAGTACTGGACGACGTTGGTGTCGAAATCGCCGTAGGGAACCAGCGTATCCTGGATGACGTTGCCGGCGTAGCCGATAAACGTATCGAAGGCCGATTCGTCCTTACCGACGCGGAGACCACCGAGCTGGATCCAGGCGAATTTCACCGAGACGCCCTTGTCGAAGGCAGCATTACTGGTTGCGGTGTTGCCGAAGTTAAAGCGCATTTCAGTGTAGGTCTTCAAAGTGCCGAGCTCGGTTTCCTGGCCGGTCCAGGTCTTGAAGGTGAAGCGGGCGTTCTTCTTCCAAGTGTCCTGGACATCGCCGTCCTGACGGTCGGTTGCTTTGGCACCGTCGAACGAGCCAATATCGCCAGCGCCGATGTCATAACGGACATAGCCGCCGATGCGCAGGCAGGTTTCGGTGCCGGGGATATAGAAGTAGCCAGCGCCGTAGACGTCGCAGATCTTGACGTATTCGGCCGGTTCCGGCTCGGCGACGACGACCGCGTCGGCAGCACGCGCGCCGGTGACCGCGACCAGGGCCGCAGCGGAGCCGAGAAGAAGCCTCTTGATGTTCATTTTCTGTGTCTCCAGACAAAAGTTAAAAACGGGTTTGATATCTTTGCTGAAGGGCAAGCATTGCCGCCCCGTCCCCACTGTTGAAAAAGATGCGCAGCGCGCCGCTTCTTCGAACTCGACATGACCCATGCGGTGGCCGCGTTCAACAGAGATCGTGGCGAAAAATTGATTTTCAGAGTCTTATATAAGTATTGTTGCGTAAATATCACGCAATCTTCGAACAGTACTGCACAAACTGCACAACTTGTACAAATGAAACGCTTCTCTATATTTGCGCGAATCGAAATAGTGCCAATTATAACTGCTTTCCGAAAATGTTTGGTTGGCTAATTTACAGCAGGGCAACCGATTGCCAATTGGTTGAATTCAGCCAGAAAAAATCAAACCGATGAAAACGCGCGTGCGGCCGGCACCACGTCCCGCACCAAGTCCTGCCTGAGCATTTCAATCGGGATGCGGCCGTCGAGCTCGGGCGAAGGGCGGGTCAGCCAGAACCATGCAAGCCTCGGATTGGCGATCGCGGCAAGCACCTCGCTTATTCCCGGAGCCGGCCTGCCGTCGACGAACTGGGCCAGGGGGAAGACATGCTTGCGGCCGCCTTTGCGCAAGGCAATAACCTCGTTGCGCCTTTGCCAGCGATGCAACGTCGAGCGCGGTATGCGAAAATTCTCTTCCAGATAGGTCGAACCGGCGACCCGCCCCGCCCAGTCCTCGATCAGCATCGATTCGAGGTCGTCGGCGCGATTTCGCAGGTTTTGGGGGGTGGGTCTTCTGGTGTCGTTTGCCGGCATCAAGGCAGGGTTTTCATCTATGCCGGCGGCAGCTGTCGCGCTGCGACGTGCGGCCTCGGCTGCCAGCGCATGGACGAATTCCGACGCCAGGCCAGCCAATTCGCCCTGGATAGCCTCGATGGCACGTTGGTGCGTTGGCGGAAGGAAAGTGACGGCGGCGGCAACGCTGCCGGCAATCCTGCTGGCCGAGATCAGGGTCGGTGCGTTCATGTTGGCGTCGTGCTGAACCAGCGCACGTTGCACGGCGCCCGCGACAAGGCTTGCAACCGCATCCTGGGAAATCATGTCTGACGGGCTTTGAAATTTGGTCATGCGTCTGTCTTGCAGGCCGCACGCTCTCCTCCCGAGGCGCGGCCGGTTGTTGAATTGCTATCGCCGGAAATTACAGCAGATGCAGCGATCTGATCGATTTCTGTCTTGCATCGTTGCCAAGCCCCCCACAAATGGCTCGATCGCCCTCGGCTTTCGCGATGAGGCTCCGGAACGTTCGATTGCGTGTAGGTGCGATGTGTGACAGCCGCGCGACGGTTGGCGGCAAGAAGCGCCCGTTCTACAACAACCCCGCCTGCTCGGCCTCGCGGCGCAGATTCTGCCGTGGCCTCGGCCCGATCTGCTGGATGACCAGTCCGGCCGCCAGCGAGCCAAGATCCCCACATGCCTGCAAGTCACGGCCGGTCGTATAGCCGTAGAGGAAACCCGCGGCATAGAGGTCGCCGGCGCCTGTCGTGTCGACCAGTTCCCTGATCGTCGTCGCCTCGATGGTGACGGTCTCGTCGCCGCGTACGATGACCGAGCCTTTTTCCGAGCGGGTCACGGCGGCAATCTTGCAGTCCTTGCGGATCTGGGCCAGCGCCACGTCGAAGGAGGCGGTCTGGTAGAGCGACTTGATCTCGTGGGTGTTGGCAAAGACGATGTCGACGGTGCCCGAACGCATCAGGTCGAGGAACTCGTCGCGATAGCGGTCGACGCAGAACGAGTCCGACAGGGTCATCGACACTTCGCGCCCGGCGGCGTGCGCGAGCCTGGCCGTCTGCCGGATTGCTTCCTTGGCGCGCGGCGGGTCCCACAGATAGCCCTCGAAATAGGTGACCGCGGCGCCGGAGGCCTTGTCTGCCTCGACGTCCTCCGGACCGAGCTCGATGCAGGCGCCGAGATAGGTGTTCATCGAGCGCTCGCCGTCCGGGGTGACAAAGATCATCGAGCGCGCCGTCGGCGGCTCGCCCTGCAGCGGCTTGGAGTCGAAGGCAACGCCCTGGGCGTGGATGTCATGGGTGTAGATTGCGCCTAGCGGGTCGTTCGAGACCTTGCCGAAGAAGGCGGCGCGTCCGCCGAAGCTGGCGACGCCCGCCGCGGTGTTGCCGGCGCTGCCGCCCGAAGCCTCGATCGCCGGCCCCATGCGGCTGTAGAGCAGCTCGGCGCGCCTTGTGTCGATGAGGTTCATCGCGCCCTTGATGATGCCGTTGGTCTGGAGAAACCCCTCGTCGCACTGGGCGATGATGTCGACAATGGCATTGCCGATGCAAAGCACGTCATAATCCGGCATCAATGTCTCCGCCTCAAAACCGTGCCGGCTTTCTGCCATGCCGGCCGGGCGCCGGTCTAGCGATTTGGAGCGGCTTTGCCTAGAGCGGGATCAGCAAAACAGGTCTGGCGCACACCGCACAACAGCCTGGCGCATACCGCACGACATTCTGTCAGATACCATTAGGTCGCGATCGAAACATATCTTGCGTGGCTTACCTACAAAGGTGGTAGCCGATCAATGTCCCCGAAGGTGCCAGCCGGCCATGCCCACAAGAACCGACATGAAGACCGAGCTGGTGCTCCTCGTTGCGCTGGCGCTGCTCTGGGGCGCTTCCTACACCTTCATCAAGATCGGCGTCGAGACGATCCCGCCGGTAACGCTGATCGCCGCCCGAACCTTGATTGCGGGCGGAATTCTTTTCGCCCTCATTCGCTGGCGTGGCCTGGCCCTGCCGATCGATGCTGCCAACTGGCGCCGTTTCGCGTTCCAGGCATGCCTCAACAGCGTTGTTCCGTTCACGCTGATCGCCTCGGCCGAGCGCTCGCTGGATGCCGGCCTGGCGACGATCCTGAATGCCACCTCGCCGATCTTCACCTTCCTGCTGGCCGCGCTCATCACACGCCACGAGCCGGTGACCCTGCGCAAACTGTTCGGCGTCGGCGCGGGCATGTCAGGAATATGCCTCATCATCGGCACCCAGGCGCTTGGCGGTCTTGGTCACCAATTGCTGGCGCAGCTTGCCGTCGTCGCGGCGACGATCTGCTATGCAGGCGCGGCCATTTTCGGTCGCGGCTTCAAGGGCCTCGATCCGATGATCCCGGCCGCCGGTTCGATGCTTTGCGGCGCAGCGATGCTGGTGCCGCTCAGCCTCGCGTTCAACCGGCCCTGGACGCTGGCGCCATCGACAAGTTCGATCCTTGCCCTGCTTGGGCTTTCGGTTTTTTCGACCGCTCTGGCTTTTTGCATCTATTTCCGTCTCATCCATACGCTGGGTTCGGTCGGCACCACCTCGCAGGCCTATCTGCGCGTGCCGATCGGCGTCGGCATCGGCGCCGTATTCCTTGGCGAAAGTCTTGGTCCGACGGCGTGGTGGGGAATGGCCCTTGTCGTTGCCGGCGTGGCGGCGATGACCATTCCCGCCCGCCAGGTGACGCTTGCGAGGTAGGTCGCGCTTGTGGCCAATCCTGTCTCCGCCTATTTCGGAGATGTCTCACGCTTAGGGTTTGGAAACGCCGTGATACTCGACGCCGCCCGCGCCGCCGCAAGCCGGCTGTTCTCGCCCGAATTCCGCTCGGTGTTCCTGAAGACGCTTGGGCTGACCCTGCTCGCATTGGCGGCGCTCTGGTTCGCGATCCGCAGCCTGTTCGAATGGCTGGCCTTGCCGTCGATCGATGCGCTGCTGCCTGGCCTGCCGTTCTGGGCCGGGTGGCTCGGCGCAATCGTCGCCAGTGTAGGTCTTGCGCTGGGACTGGCACTGTTTGTCGCGCCGGTGACGGCGATCGTCGCCGGCCTGTTCCTCGACGATGTCGCCGAGGCGGTCGAGCGCACCGACTTTCCCGGCGACCCGCCCGGCCGCGCCGTGCCGGCGCTGCGCTCGCTGGTGCTGGCGACAAGATTCTTCGGCGTCGTCATCCTCGGCAACATCGTCGCCTTGCTGCTTCTGCTAGTGCCGGGCATCAACATCGCCGCCTTCTTCATCGTCAACGGCTACTTGCTCGGGCGCGAGTTCTTCGAATTCGCCGCCATGCGCTTTCGCCCGGAGGCCGAAGCCAAGGCGTTGCGCAAGGACCATTCTGTCACTGTGTTTCTCGCCGGGCTGGTTATTGCCGCCTTCCTCGCCGTACCGCTGCTCAACCTGCTGACGCCGCTGTTTGCCGCCGCCATGATGGTGCATTTGCATAAGGCGATCTCGGAGCGGAAGCGGCTTGATGCCTGATTCCTTATGGGCTCATAAGCGCGCAGCCACATCAAGCCAGGCTATCCTCAGCAGAACGGCCGCCACAAGCGCATGCATCTGACGCTCGAGAGGGAAACGACCCGACCGCCCGGCATGAATGGCCTGCAGCAGCAGACCCGCCTTGACACTTTCGCAAGCGAATTCAATACCGAAAGGCCGCACGAGGCACTCGCCATGAATACTGGCCGCTGTCTGTACGCTATCTTCAAGAGCCTATGAGGGGCTGCCGGATGTGGACTACCCTGCCCACGACCGCGACATCCTCGTCACCGCCAGCGTTGCGCCCACGCCGGTTTTCAAGACCGAGGCCTTAGCTAAAGCGCGTCGCGACTGAACGGATTCATGCGACGCGCTTTAGGTTATTGCTTTTATGTATGTCGTTGTCCCAAAACCGCTGCGCACTTTCGAGCGACATGCACTAATGCGCGGTTCCCGCGACCTTTTGCCGACGAGACCTGACCGCCTCCAGCAGTTCGCGCTCGCTGGTGTGAGCATTTCGAAAAATGGCCACAACCATCACCGCCAAAATTTCGGTGTCCGGATCCAAAGGGTCGAGCTGTTCATCCGCGCAGACCTGATCGAACACGCGTTCGCAAATATCCAGATCGTGAGGACTGAGGCAGGTGCGATTGAAACGCCGACGCAGCATCTGTGCGAACCTTTCAGGGCCCGCTGCCCGTGCTTTGCGGCGGGCTTTTTACTGATGAACCACTGAGGCGAATGGAATGCTTAAGTGACAATATCGTCCGGAGTGTATTGTAATCAGTTTACTCGGCGCCTGATGATTGCACTGTTAAGAGTCCCAAAATTTGCGCGCACTCGCGAGCTTTATACTGGCCAGCGATCATCAATCGGTGGTAATCTTCCCGTTTGTGTTCCGGGATATGAAAACCACGCCGAAATTCCGCCGCCTCCTTCGGGCTTCGAGTGCAACCAAGTTTACTGGCGCTGACTTTTAAACTCGCCAGTGAGCATCCGATCTTGGCAGCAATATCTTTCAGCGGTTCGTTATTAACGTATCCATCAAGGATTATCTTGCGTCGGGCTTCGCTTTTGAGCTTTGCGTTCATTTCGGGGGGCTCCTCAACTACGCATTCACAATGCGCGATTCTATACGCACCAAGTTGAAGATTGTCGTTGGCTTCGCATCCAGAAACTTTTCTCGGAATGCATTTTCTTACTGTAATTCAGCGTGATACCGCTTCACGCCAGCCCGGCGCCAACGAACGAAGCGATTGTAGCAGGTGGTATGAGGACCGAAGCTCTCCGGCAGATCGCGCCACGGCGCACCTGATCGCAAGACCCAGAAGATGCCGTTGAGGATACGGCGGTCGTCGACGCGGGGAACGCTGCGTGGCTTGTTCGGGAGCATCGGTCTGATGACGCTCCATTCGTAGGTGCTGAGTTCATATCGCATGATCGTGCTCCGATTTTTTTGGGGGAGCTGGAACGACACTTCCGGAGTCTGCGTCAAAGCGGACGCGACAGCGCCGCTTAGTTACTTCGCAAATTGTGATGGGTTTCGGATGCCGGCCATCCACGTGTTGGCCTGGCGCCGGGGCCGGCGCCCGAAAGCCTCCAGGGAAGGAACCCGCGGGATGGAGGCTCGGTTCCGGCACTATGGGGATTTAGCGTTTGTGCTTGGTGTGTTGTGGTCGAAGTGATGCGGCTGGCGGAAGGGAATGACGCTGTTGACGACGGATCCAGCCTTGCGGATGCGGCGCATGCCGGGGCGTTGTGGTTGCCGGACGGGCGATTTCGGCGTGGCGAGCTGTGAGGTTCGTGTTGGCGGGCGCCGGCGCACGAAGCCGCCCATCCGGCGACGATGAGGTCTCTCGGCAGGGATGATGCGCGGTGATGGTGGGTCGTCATGGCGTTGGGGCTCCGCTTGAAGAGCCCGAAGATGGCGGTGCTCGGGGGTCGTTGCCGCGCTCGAAGATCTCGATGATGATCATGCGCCCGCCGCAGCATGGACACGGCGGCCGCCAGTCGGTTGGAGCGGGCGCATCGGCGCTATCGGATCCGCCGGATTCGGCCTTGGGCTGGGGCGCGGCGAGAAGCTCGCGAGCGCGCGCGATGTTGGTCTTGGCGTGCGCGCTGGCAAGCAGCCCATAGTGGCGGATGCGGTGGAAGCCCTTGGGCAGGACATGGAGCGGCGGATGAACTCGGCCGGCTCGAGCGTCATGGTCCGGTAGCGCTCCTCCCCGTTGCGACGATAATCCTTGACGCGGAATGTGACGCCCGCCTCGTTGAGCGCGATCAGCCGGCTGTTGGAGATGGCGACGCGGTGGGTATAGCGCGACAGGTAGGCCAGCACCGCCTCGGGTCCGGCGAAGGGCGGCTTGGCATAGACGAACCAGTTCTTCTTCTTGAGCGGTGCCAGGAATTTAGCGAAGGCGCGAGGCTCGCTTAAGCCCGCATGATCGCCGAAGAACTGCAGCTGCCCGGCAGCATGGGCCTCAGTGAGCTTCGACAGCAAGAGCCGTCGGAACAACTTCGACGGCACGCGCACGGGCAGGAAGAAGCCGGGCCGGCAGGACACCCAACGCTCACCATCGAGCGCGATGCCGCCACCCGGCACGATCATGTGGACATGCGGATGATGGGTCATCGCCGAGCCCCACGTATGGAGGACGGCGGTGATGCCGATGCGGGCGCCGAGATGTTTTGGATCGGCGGCGATGGTGAGCATGGCTTCCGAGGCGGCGCGGAACAACAGGTCGTAGATCACCGCCTTGTTGGGATAGGCGATGGCGGCGATCT
>NZ_SADR02000098.1 GCF_004010325.2 Mesorhizobium sp. M00.F.Ca.ET.216.01.1.1 | reverse complement strand
ATTCGCTCGTCGGGCACGCTCACGGGCGAATACCTCGGCGGGCGCCGCCATGTCGCGGACGCCGCGCACTGGTCGCGGCGCCCGGTGGATGCAAACACGCCGCGCATCGTGCTGGAAGGCGCGACCGAGCACAACTTGCGCGACGTCACGGTGGAAATTCCGCTGCAGCGGCTCGTCTGTGTGACGGGCGTATCCGGCTCGGGCAAGTCCACGCTGATCCGCATCATGGCGGGGGTGGACAAGGACATCGAAGGCGAAGCGACGCCGATGCCCAATCTGAACATCGGCTATCTGCCGCAGGAAGCCTCGATCTTCCGCGGCCTCAGCGTCGAGCAAAACATCCGCGCCGTGCTGGAAGTGGTCGAGAAGAGCCGCAAGGAGCGCGAGCGCTCGCTCGACGAACTGCTCGAGGAATTCCATATCAGCCATTTGCGCAAGGCGCCTTCGCTGTCGCTCTCCGGCGGCGAAAGACGCCGCCTGGAAATCGCGCGCGCATTGGCGACGCGCCCGGCCTACATGCTGCTCGACGAACCGTTTGCAG
>NZ_SADR02000097.1 GCF_004010325.2 Mesorhizobium sp. M00.F.Ca.ET.216.01.1.1 | reverse complement strand
GGGTAACACCGGGTTGAGAAAACACAGTCGATTTGCCGAGATCGGTGTAGAGATATTCGGACTTCAACGACCAGTTTGAATTGATGGCGTACTCGGCGCCTCCTCCGACGGTCCAGCCGGCTTTGGTCTTGGACGAGTCGATCCCGGCAAATTGGAGTTCGGTCTTGACCTTACCATAGGCCAGGCCGCCGGTGCCATAAACCATGAAGCGATCGACAGGCGTGTAGCCGATGCGAGCACGCACCGTGCCGAACCACTCAACCTTGGTCTCAAGCGGGGGTCCAAAAAAGATGCTGGAAGTCGCTTTGACATCGGAAGCCTGGAAGTCGGCTTCGATGCCATAGACCATCTGGCCCGACTGCCAATTGTAGCCGGCCTGAACGCCGCCCAGAAAGCCGCTTGCACTGATATCAGCAAAATCGGAGGTGACGCCGCCACTATCGAGCGGATGCTTGAAGTTGCTGAAGCCGCCGCCGGCATTCACGCCGATGCAAGCACCCGTCCAATCGAAGGAGGACGCAACCGGCAGGGGTGCCTCCTCG
>NZ_SADR02000096.1 GCF_004010325.2 Mesorhizobium sp. M00.F.Ca.ET.216.01.1.1 | reverse complement strand
ATTGGCTCCTGCTTCTCAAAAGTTGGAGCGCCCCGCACGCGGCGCGGTTCATGGGAAATCCGCCGGCTTTCATCGAAAAGTAGCTGACGATGCCTACGACTGGTCGCATGTGCTTTGCCATCTTGAATGGAGTGCTTATATACGCGAGAAGAGCTTGCGCTCCATGGTGGTCAGGCGTTCCGGGCCTTTTTCCGTCACCAGCACCGTCTCGCTGAAGCCCATCCCCGCTGCCATCATCAGCATATGAAACACCATTCCCGGCTCTAAGACCCATTCGACGCCAGGCACGAATTCGCGGATAAATTCGCCGGCCGACGGGCGATGATTAAGACCAAGCGAATAGCCGGCACGATTCGTATAGGTTTCGCGCAGTCCAGATGCCAGAAGCGGCTCGCGGCAAGCTCGGTCGACCACGCTGGCCGGTGTGCCCGGCCGCATCAATGCGATCGCCTCGTCTTGGATGCGGATGATCGTGTCGGCGATACGCTGTTGCGCAGCGCTCGCCGGACCGACAACAGCGGTGCGCATCAAGCGTGCCCAGTAATTCTTGTGGACCCCGTTT
>NZ_SADR02000095.1 GCF_004010325.2 Mesorhizobium sp. M00.F.Ca.ET.216.01.1.1 | reverse complement strand
AAGGTTGACACTTCATGCTCGGAGGCCGATGGCCGTCCGTCACCCCTGATCGATCACAACCTCACCAGCGCTGCTGACACAAACTGCAAGCTCGAACCCCGCGCCCTCCCGCGCGAGCGGGTTCGTTGTGTGCCCAGCATGTTCAACCGCTTGGGGGTGAAAGTCCCCTAGCCAACCTGATGGAGGTGAAGGCTTAGTGAAGCGCAAGGGCATCATCGCGAGGTGATGTCTGAAGGAAGCGTGGAGCAAAACCGCGACCTGACGAACAGAAACCGGATATGAGGCATCCCTGGTCGGACGAGCGGGCAACGAGCCACGAAGTCCATATCCATCAAGGGGCAGGGCTGTAGATCCGGCAGGTGCGCGGGGAAGGCGATTGAACTTACCTGGGGAGGCCTGCGTCATGTTCCGACTTCGGAACTGAGGGAACCGCAAGGTGACCTGACCGTGATGCAGGAGTCAGCTATAGCGCGGCGATCTGGGAGAGACCTGCGCGACAATCTGGATGAGACTCTCAGGGCGCGGTCACGGGCAAATTATCATGCTGATTGTCGCTGGCAAGGCCATCGTGGTTTTCTGATTGCCGCTCCG
>NZ_SADR02000094.1 GCF_004010325.2 Mesorhizobium sp. M00.F.Ca.ET.216.01.1.1 | reverse complement strand
ACGTCGACATTCGCGTCATCCAGGTCCTGCTCGGCCATGCCCGGCTCAACACGACCGCGCGTCTCAGCCCATGTCGCCACCAAGACGATCCACACCGTGATGAGTCCGCTCGACCGGATCAGCCTGCTCACAGAGGGCGAGATACGAGCGGACAGATGACGCGACGGCGGTGCGCCGCCCGTCCCTGGAGGTCGCCGACATCTTCCATCGCCATGGCGCCGCCTGGCGCGCGGCCCATGCCGGCCATCTGAGCCTCGGCCAGCTGAAGGTGATGGCGGCGATCGAGACCTGCCGCACCGCGGCGCTTGGCGGTCACGTCGAGGCGTGCGAGGACTGCGGCCACAGTCGCATTGCGTATAACAGCTGTCGCGACAGGCATTGCCCAAAGTGCCAAGGCGCGGCGGCTAAGGCGTGGCTCGCCGCACGCCAGGCCGATCTCTTGCCGGTCGGCTACTTCCACGTCGTCTTCACCCTGCCGGCCGAGATCGCCGCCATCGCCTATCCCAACAAGGCGGTGATCTACGACCTGTTGTTCCGCGCCGCCTCCGAGGCACTGCTCACCATCGCCGCCGATCCAAAGCACCTCGGCGCCCGCATCGGCATCACCGC
>NZ_SADR02000093.1 GCF_004010325.2 Mesorhizobium sp. M00.F.Ca.ET.216.01.1.1 | reverse complement strand
GCGATCTTCGATCCGCCTCCAACCGGGGCGGCGCGGCATCAGGAACCGCAACTCACCATAGATTCGCTTGGCATCCGCGTAGTCGCTGCTCCCCTCATTCGCGTCGGACGCATTCATCGCCATATCGAACGGGTCCAGATAGCCTTCGAATGCGGATCCTGCAAAAGGACCTGCCAGACACGTAACTATCTCCCGGATCGCATCATCGCGTTCCAAATATCGATCCATATCGTCTTCGAAAATCGGCTTTCGCTTCGAGGTGAATCCTTGCGCTGAATAAAAAGCCTTGCCCATGACAACAACATAGTAATCTCCGTCACCGGCGTCGGGGTAAATACTAACACTTGAGAAAGCAGGGAATTCACGGTCGTCGTCGAACATCTGACGCTTCAAAACGATGGCGGCCACCGCGTGCCCGGCTTCGTGGTGCGCCACAAGCGGGAGAGGTTCGGAGGCTACATTCATGCGGTGCGGCTCTCAGGTCTAGTTTGCTTTTGCCCATAGGACCGCATTTGTCGTGCCAACTGGGAAATTCATTACAAAGCAATGCGATCGCTCCGATAGCGTTGTGTCTCCTGTCTGACATTGTTGGGAAGTCGACACGCGCCCGTCGCAA
>NZ_SADR02000092.1 GCF_004010325.2 Mesorhizobium sp. M00.F.Ca.ET.216.01.1.1 | reverse complement strand
CTTCCTGCTGGCCGTGCAGCGGATCATCGGTGGCGTCGAGATCGAGCACGATCTCGCCTGGCGGCTTATCATGGGCTTCCAGGAACAGACCCACGAACAGGGCTTCCATCGCCTCCTTGTCGTAACGGATCTTGTGATAGCGCGTCGGCTCCCCGGCGCGGCCGTGCTCCAGCCGGTTCAGCGTCGACTTGCCGGCAAGGACGCCGCAATCGGAGCGCTTCGGCGTCAGGCTTTCCGACAAGAGCGCCAGCACCGGGTCGTGGCGAAGCGTATCGTGATCGTCGACGTCCTCGTAACCGAGCGCGATTGCTGCGATGCGCTGTCCGACCAGCGTCTGGACACTGTGCACCGTGCAATCCGGATCGCGATGGTCGATGAAGCAAGCGGCCACCCGGTCGAAAAGGCCGATAGCCCCGTCGGCGTGGCGAAGCAGCAAGGCGCCGGCATCCGAGGTGATCGCCCCACCGTCGAAACCGGCGACAACTTTGCGGGCGTCGAAGCCTTCAAATTCGAGCTGGTCAGAGATACAGTGTGTTTGCATCGGACCCCGTCCTTGGATCTGATAACTCTTTGTTGCAAAAGCAGTTTCTCAGATTCTCGGGGCCGATGCACCCCTCACTTTGA
>NZ_SADR02000091.1 GCF_004010325.2 Mesorhizobium sp. M00.F.Ca.ET.216.01.1.1 | reverse complement strand
TGCTTTTGCCCATAGGACCGCATTTGTCGTGCCAACTGGGAAATTCATTACAAAGCAATGCGATCGCTCCGATAGCGTTGTGTCTCCTGTCTGACATTGTTGGGAAGTCGACACGCGCCCGTCGCAATGCGGTCGACCTTCCGCGCGAGTTGGGTGACCCGTGAAGGCGGCCGACCAGGACGATGTTGCGCTGATCGGCGACGAAGGCGCCGCCGGGCGAGATCGCGCATCAGGGGTTCGGTGACCGGCGTGTCGGCGAAGTCGAAGTCGTCGATGTCCTTGGCCAGCGGCAACTTGGCGACGGCGAGCTGGTATTTGATGGAGCGGGCCTGCTTCTCCGATATCTCGGCCTGCAAGAGATCACCGACAATCCTGGGCGGCTCGTGCTGTCGCTTGATGGCGACGCGCCCATGATCTCGTCATAGGCGCTGCGCATTCCGTAGAGCTTCAGCGCTCCCATCA
This sequence comes from Mesorhizobium sp. M00.F.Ca.ET.216.01.1.1, assembly GCF_004010325.2. Classification (GTDB taxonomy): domain Bacteria; phylum Pseudomonadota; class Alphaproteobacteria; order Rhizobiales; family Rhizobiaceae; genus Mesorhizobium. The sequence goes on along the minus strand of NZ_SADR02000091.1, from coordinate 163 downwards.
GTTCCAGTACCTCGGCGCGTTCCATGGCTGTTTGTCCTCCTGAGACTGTCATAGCGGGCGCAGTCGGCGACCGGCTCGTGAGCCAGCGTCAGGGCCTGGGGAATGGAAAGGATCGTGCCCGGCGCCGGATCGCGGCTGCGGGCCAGGATGTTGAGGATCACCG
>NZ_SADR02000090.1 GCF_004010325.2 Mesorhizobium sp. M00.F.Ca.ET.216.01.1.1 | reverse complement strand
GCTTCTTCTTCACCGTGACGCTCGACCGGCCCGATCTCTCGCGCCGTCTCACCGTCATCCGCCAGCCGCGCAAGCTGCCGCTGGTGCTGAGCGTCGAGGAGGTGGCGCGGCTGCTCGAAGCCGCACCGGGTCCGAAGTACAAGGCGGCGCTGGGCACGGCCTACGGCGCCGGGTTGCGGGTGTCGGAGATCGTGGCGCTCAAGGTGAGCGACATCGATTCGACGCGCATGCTGATCCGGGTCGAGCAGGGCAAGGGGCGCAAGGACCGCCACGCCATGCTGTCGCCGCAACTGCTCAACCTTCTGCGCGCCTGGTGGCGCGAGGGCAAACGCCGCGGCGTGATGCTGCCGCGGGGCTGGCTGTTCCCGGGCCGCAACCCGATCACGCCACTCTCCACGCGGCAGATGAACCGCGCCGTTCATGCCGCGGCGGAAGCCGCCGAGATCAAGAAGCGGGTAACGCCGCACACGCTGAGGCATTCCTTCGCCACCCATCTTTTGGAGCAGGACGTCGACATTCGCGTCATCCAGGTCCTGCTCGGCCATGCCCGGCTCAACACGACCGCGCGTCTCAGCCCATGTCGCCACCAAGACGATCCACACCGTGATGAGTCCGCTCGACCGGATCAGCCTGC
>NZ_SADR02000008.1 GCF_004010325.2 Mesorhizobium sp. M00.F.Ca.ET.216.01.1.1 | reverse complement strand
TCAGGCACCGCGCCAAAGTCGCTCTCAAGACAGGAAATGGCAGTCGCTCCTTCGCTCAACTGCCTCTCCAAAGAATCCTTTCTCAGCCTAAACTCAACCCCAAAATCGCCATATGCGATTCCCCTGCTTGTGGGGGAGATGTCCGGCAGGACAGAGGGGGGCGCTGTCCCGCGGCCTTGCCGTGGTTATTTCGACCCACTCCAGCCAATTAATTCAGGGAGTTTCGCCGAGCCCGGCCGCAATTACAATATGTTGGCACACATTGTTGATGTCGCGGAGGACGTCGTTGTTCCAGAAGCGCAGGATGGTCCAGCCGTCCTGCTCTAGACGCTTCGCCGTTGCTTCGTCGCTCGCGACGGCATCGGTTTCTGCATGCTGCGAGCCGCCGACCTCGACGACGAGTTTCTTTGGCAGGCGAAGTCGGCGATGTAGCCGGCCACGGGAAATTGTCGGCGGAAGCCAAGCCCCATCAGCCGATGCGCGCGAAGCTCGTTCCAAAGCTTCAGTTCAGCGCCGGTCATCACCTTGCGCATCGATTTGGCGTTTGCGCGATGTCTTGGAGGCAATGGCGTGTGAGGCATCGTCAATGCTCAGTGGCTGCCGGGGCTGGCGCTCTACGGCGCCCCCTCTGTCCTGCCGGACATCTCCCCCACGAGGGGGAGATCGACCGTCACCGGCGCTGCGCCTAAATCAATAATCGCCGTTGTAATACCGGTCGTCGCAAGGCGCGGTGTAGATGCGGCCGTAGCGGTCCTGGTAGCGGCAAAGCTGTTCGCCGCGCCGTTGCGGCGTGGTCGCGCTGCCCACCACTGCGCCCAGCAGGGCGCCGCTGGCCGCGCCGATAACGGTGCTCTTGGTGTTGCCGCCGATGGCCTGGCCGACAAGCGCGCCGCCGGCCCCGCCGACCAGCGCGCCGGTGGTGGCTCTCTGCTGCCCCTCGGTCTGCGTCTCGCACCCTGCCAGCACGACAGTCATGAGCGCGGCAACAATGGCTTTCTTGATGATCATCTGGAGAACCTCCTTTGAAGCGCCCCAGAGACTGAAAGGGGGCGGATGATCGCCAAGTGCGGTCGCATTGCGGCGGAACATGGGCACCGTTGCTCACGAAGTAAGACATGGTTTCTTCGGTCTTGAAGATCATGGTCTCCAAACCGGAAACACCGCGCGAACAGGATGATAGCGCCACGGCTTGAATCAGGTTGCGAGGCGGCTGCGCCGCCCCACGCGCACTGAGCGCACGATCGAGACATTCCTCTCGAGAAAATTCCCTCCAAGAATGGAGAACACCAGATGACCCGAGGTCTTCCGCGGACGCTTTCGCTCGCCGCTGCCCTTGAGGCCGGACTTGCCCCGCCAAAGGCGGGACTTTCCGCTAAGACGACCGGGCAGGGCGGCTCCTACCGCACCGTCTTCTCCCTCAGCGCAATGCAGGTGCCGGTCACCGACGCGCTGGCCTGACCAAGCGCGATTGCCGCGATGCGCTGTCCGACCAGCGTCTGGACACTGTGCACCGTGCAATCCGGATCGCGGTGGTCGATGAAGCAAGCGGCCACCCGGTCGAAAAGGCCGATAGCCCCGTCGGCGTGGCGAAGCAGTAAGGCGCCGGCATCCGAGGTGATCGCCCCACCGTCGAAACCGGCGACAACTTTGCGGGCGTCGAAGCCTTCAAATTCGAGCTGGTCAGAGATACAGTGTGTTTGCATCGGACCCCGTCCTTGGATCTGATAACTCTTTGTTGCAAAAGCAGTTTCTCAGATTCTCGGGGCCGATGCACCCCTCACTTTGAGATATTCAGGCTAGCCGATCGGGTGGCGCCGTGAGACGAAATCAGAACGCGTAGCCGAAGCGGTCGAAATCGCGGGCATAGAGCCGTCGGACCATGCTTTTCGTCTCATCGTCGTAGACGGCGCGATAGTCGTAAGGAGCGTTGACGTTTGCCCGGGGAAGCCTGACTTCACCGGGAAGGCCGAGCCGTTCGACCAGGGCCTTGAATTCATCGGCCAGCGTTTCAAAACGCAGGACCTCGTCGATGATGAGGTTCCCGTGCCGGTCCGAAACCCAGCTTGTCTGGTCCACGCGCGCAAGCCGGTTCTTACGCTCGAGATAATGCAGGAAGGTGCTGAAGTCCGCGACGCCTGACCTGTGCCAGTGGCGGCGGGAGAGGTAGTCGCGACGCTGGTAATAGGTGGAGACGGCGAGTGCGTAGGGGTTTCGCACCACCGCAAATTTGTAGGCTCCGTCATAGAGGTGGCCAGGTATCTTTCGTCTGAGCCAGGCCGCTTTGTTGTGCTCTCTCAATAATGCCTTTTCCGGTGCTTCGGGTACCGGCAGGTGCGACAGCAGTCTTCGCCATTGCGTCCGCTGCGGATTTTGACACCACGGCATTAACGCGCTGACAATCGAAGTCCCGGCCGTTTTCGGCACATGAATGAAAATGAAGTTCTTCTCGAGCGAGAGCAGCATTTTATTTGGCTCGGGAGAGCCACCTCAAGCAGTCGCGTTGTTACCCCTCATTTTCTGCGTCTGACGGACGCGTTACCCACCCGAACATAACACGAAATCCCGGAGTTAAATCATGGACCGCAACTTTGCGCGGGCGCTTGCGCTCGTTTTGAAATCCGAAGGTGGCTGGTCGGACAATCCGGCCGATCCGGGCGGCGCCACCATGAGAGGCGTCACGCTGGCCAATTTCCGCCGCTACGTCAAAGCCGGCGCCACCAAGGCCGATCTGAAGAAGATCAGCGACGCCGAGCTGGCGACGATCTACCGCCGCTTCTATTGGAACGCGGTTGCCGGCGCCGAGCTTCCCGACGGCATCGACTATGCCGTGTTCGACTTCGCCGTGAACAGCGGGCCGGGCAGGGCGGCGAAATACCTTCAGGCAGTCGTCGGCGCGGCGCAGGACGGCAGGATCGGCCCGGCGACGCTCAAGGCTATTAGCGCCAGGCCGCCGGGAACGGTCATCGACGAACTCTGCGACGCCCGCCTGGCATTCCTGAAGCGACTGCCGAGCTGGCCTGCCTTCGGCAGGGGCTGGTTCGACCGGGTCAGCTCGGTCCGTTCCCAGGCGCTGCTGATGTCGCCCGTGCGACCTGAGACCGCGCCGTCGCAGGATCCGCCGCTGCTGGCATCGCCTGCCGCGCCCGGCGCTGCACCGGCGGCAGCGCCACCCGCCGTGCCGGTCACGCCGGTCGTGCGCCATCCATTGTGGCGGGCGCTGTTTGCGATTCTCAAAGCCATCTTCGGAAGGAAGCCAGCATGATCGCCATCATCATCCGCATCGCGCTGCGCTATGGCGCCGGCGTCCTCGTCGCGCGCGGCCTGCTCGGCGCTGGCGATGCTGCAACCCTGTCCAGCGACCCGGACATCCAGATGGCGTTGGAGGCCGGCGTTGGCCTTGCGATCAGCATCGCAACCGAGGGCTGGTATGCGCTTGCCCGCCGCTGGTCGAGATGAGGGGAGACGCCGCGATGGTTGAGATATTCACCGAAATCATCCGACAGGCGCTACCCTGGGCGACCGGCGCACTGCTCATCGCCGGCGCGTTCGGTGTGTGGTGGCTGCTATGACGGCGCTGCTGTCCTTCTTCGCCGGCAATCCGGCGATCCTCGGCGTGCTGGCGTCCATCATCGCCGCACTTGGCTGGGGCATTCACCAGCGGCTCGCCGGCGCCAGGGCGGAGCGGGTGGCCGAGCGCGCCAGGCAAGCGGTCGCCGAAGCATCAGTGCGCGAAAGTTGCTGACCAGATCCAGAACGATATCGGCGCGCTGCCTGCGGGCGCTGCCCGAAAGGAGCTGAAATCATGGGCAAGGGACTGATCCCGGCCATCGTGCCGGTCATGGCGCTTGCCGTGACCCTCGCCGGCTGCACCGCAGCCGGCGGCAGCTTCTGCGCCGTCTCGAGCCCACCCCGCCTGTCCGCCACAGCCATCGACGCGCTGTCGGATGCCGAGGCGAGGGCGCTGCTGGCACACAACCGCAAGGGTGAGAAACTGTGCGGGTGGAGGCCTTAGCCATGCATGATTTTTTTGACGTGCTCGGCATCAAAAGCCCGGTGGTGGCTGCCGGCCTCGCTGGGGGCGTCCTCAGAGCCTTGTCGCGGCACCGGTACAAGCTGCGCGAAATGATCGCCTCGCCGATCTGCGGTGCGCTGGCGGCTGCCTATCTGACGCCGCCCGTCGTGTCCTACTTCAAGGCAACGGCCCTGCCGATCCCCAATCCGGCTGACGACACGACAACGCTTGCCGCTGCTTTCCTGATCGGCGTGTCGGCGATGTGGATATCCGACATTCTGTTCGAGGCGATCACGCGGAAGTTCAGGCCGGCGAGGGAGGAGTGACCACGCTGTGTTCGGGCATCCAGGCGCGTGGATAGGCGCTTCGACATGCGCGACTGGACGAAAGCCGCAAAGATGCCCACCTTAGGAGAAATCCGAAGGAGACGTGATATGGCGACTTCCACCGAACGCGCAGTCCTTGCCGGCGGCTGCTTCTGGGGCATGCAGGATTTGATACGGCGCTACCCCGGAGTGATCTCGACTCGTGTCGGCTATAGCGGCGGCGAGGTGCCCAATGCCACTTACCGCAATCACGGCACCCATGCCGAAGCCATCGAGATCATTTTTGATCCCGCCAGGATCAGCTATCGCACGCTGCTTGAATTCTTCTTCCAGATACATGATCCGACGACGCGCAACCGCCAGGGCAACGATGTCGGGATGAGCTATCGCTCGGCGATCTTCTACACCAGCGACGAACAGAAGCGGGTTGCCGAAGACACCATTGCCGATGTCGACGCCTCGGGACTCTGGCCGGGCAAGGTCGTCACCGCGGTCGCTCCCGCAGGCGCCTTCTGGGAGGCGGAGCCCGAGCATCAGGACTATCTGGAGAAATATCCCAACGGCTACACCTGCCATTTTGTCAGGCCGGGCTGGAAGCTGCCAGTCCGCGAAAAAGCCGTTTCATAGCGAGGCCATCTGTCGGGAGCAGCGCGCTTTCAGCCGGTTTCGGCTCAAGGCGAACCCCGCCTGCCGAAGAGCGATCGAAATCCTGGGGTTCATCATCACGCGTGCGGCGATTTTTGTGCCGGTACCGGAACATTAGTCGGCGCTAACGGTTGATGCTGTGGCAGCGCGCAACGGTATTGCTGCCTGATCGGGGCCGGCACCCCGATCGGCCCGCGTCCCCTGCGAGAGGCGCGGGCTTTCTCGTGTATTGACCGGCCTGAACCCTGTTGATCGCGTTCGCCGAAAAGTCTGCCCGCCGTGCCGAAAGGTGCGGCGGGACTTTTGCGTTTTCAAGGCCCCTTTGCGGACTTCGGGATCGCCCCGCGCTGCGAGCCTTCCAGACGTCGGCGTCGTCGGCTCCACCCTTTGGCCCTGCGGCTTTCGGGCTCATGGTCCCCGACCCAACTCGCCCGGATGCGATCGCTGGCCTCAAGGTAAGCCATGTCGATCAGATAGGTCAGAAGCTTCTCGCCATCGGCTTCGGCTCTCTGGCGCAGCTCTCGCAGTATGCCTTGCGCGAACTGCAGGTTTTCCATTTTGCTCGGCTGTTCCAGAAACAAGCTAGCCTTTTGTACAGAGCCGAAAAAGATCGCTGTTTGCGTTTTCGTCACATACTTGGACAGGACAGTTGACGCAGCCAGAAATATATCGCCTCCAGCCCGCGCTTTCATCAAAAGAACGCGTGGTCCGGCAGCACAACCAAGGCTTGGTACTTCAAGGGATAACCACTAATCTTACTGAGTCAGAAAGTCGCGGGTGCGGGGGGATTCGCGCTGGTTTCGGATTTGTTAGCGTGCTGATTCGTGATCAGGGAAGCGCGCCATGACCAACTGGACCGCGGAGAGTGAAGCGGCGTTTGACGCCTATGTCGATGCTTTGATCGGGGTGATCGGCCACGCCGACCGAGCTGAGCCGCTGAAGGATTATTGCCTCGGACTTCTGATGCCGCTGGAGCGCAAGAGCGTGGAACCGTTGGCGGCCGTCGCGGCGCCGTCGCGGGTGTCGGCCAAGCATCAGTCTCTGCTGCATTTCGTGGGACAGGCGCCGTGGTCGGACGCGGCCTTGCTGGCGCGGGTTCGCGACTGGGTCCTTCCACGGATCGAGCAGCATGGACCGATCCGGGCGTGGATCGTCGACGACACGGGCTTTCCCAAGAAGGGCAAGCACTCGGTGGGCGTAGCGCGTCAGTATTGCGGCCAGTTGGGCAAGCAGGACAACTGTCAGATTGCGGTCAGCCTGTCGATCGCCAATGACGCAGCCTCGCTTCCGATCGCCTACCAATTGTATCTCCCGCACAGCTGGGCGGAGGATCCGGAACAACGCAAGAAGGCCAAGATTCCCGCACAGATCACGTTCCAGACCAAGCCGCAGATCGCGCTTGCGCAGATCAAGACGGCCAAGGCCGAGGGCGTCGCGCCCGGCGTTGTTCTAGCCGACGCCGGATATGGCGCCGACGGTAGTTTCCGCGCCGGCCTGTCCGAGCTCGATCTGAGCTATGTGGTCGGCGTTCAGCCCACCCTCAGCGTCTGGCGTCCAGGCGAGAGTCCGCTGCCGCCCAAGCCTTGGAGCGGAAGAGGCCGGCCGCCGTCTCGGGTCGGCCGAACCGACAAACACAAGCCGATCTCGGCCAAGGCCCTGGCCGAGGAGTTCGACGCCGAGACCTGGCGCACGATCGCCTGGCGTGAAGGAACCAACACCGAGCTCAATTCCCGCTTCGCCGCCGTGCGCTTGCGGCCGGCATCCAGGGACTACAATCGGCCCGAGGCTCACGCCGAAGAGTGGCTCCTGATCGAGTGGCCTGAAGGCGAGGTCGAGCCGAGCAAGTACTGGCTCTCCACCTTGCCGGCCGACGCTACGATCACCCAGCTGGTCGACGCCGCCAAGCTGCGTTGGCGGATCGAGCGAGACTATCAGGAACTCAAGCAGGAGCTGGGACTGGGCCACTACGAAGGCCGAGGGTGGCGGGGCTTCCACCACCACGCCAGTCTCTGTATCGCCGCCTATGGCTTCCTGGTCTCTCTGAGGGAGACGATTCCCCCCTCGGCTCCAGCTCGCGCCCAGGGCCGCCAAACACCTGGTCTTCCCGACGGTTATCGACCCCGCGGATCCTCCGATCCGACCAGAGCGGCACGTCCCGACCTCGATCCCGACCATCCGGCGACGCCTGACTGTGGCCCTGGCCAACCGTCTGCAACGATGTCCGTGGCACAAGAGCCATGGACAGTCCGCGTCAGGTCAGCAATTTATGACGCAGTAAGACTAAGTCTGTGTCGGAAAATAATATCAAAGGTTGCAAGATTTTCCGGCAAGCACAGGGCCGGAGATTCTTCGCCTCTGCGAGGCCGACGCGGTAGTGTTAGGAATGTTGCCTGAACCGCGTCGGCCAGAGCGGCTTCCCGAGGTCCACCGCAAGATGAATTTAGCTGACCGTTGCCATCCCGGCAAACCGACCACTGGTTGCAAAATGCTGGCGGGTCTGCTGGGTTTGGCAGGAGCGAATCCGGCCACTCGTCGCGCTACCGTACCCGGCCGGCATGTCGGCGCGTCAGGTTCGTTCGGTGGCGCCGCGACAGGAAAGCGTTTGTCGGCTGGCGGCCGGATCCTGCAAGGGCCACCAACGATAGCGTCGCATCGCGAAGGTGAACCTGATCAGGCCGACCTGCGCTGCGGCGTGTTGCCAGATGGTGCAGCGATGCCGCCAGGTTCCGGCTCACTTGCCCGGTCATCCTCACTTGGCTGGTCGCCTGTCTGGTTGCCGTCTATCCGGTCGTGCTCGAACTGACGGGTGCCGGGCAAGGGCTGCAGCCACTGCTCGCGACGGCCGATCCACAGTTCGTAGCCCGGCTCCAGCCCTTCGGTCGGTGCCACATCAAGGCTGCCGATCATCACTTCAACCTCGTTCTCACCGACTGAAGTAACGCGGCTGCCGCAGGTCGGACAAAAGCTCCTGCCACCGTAAGTGTTGACGATACCGGTCGTTTCGAACGCTTCGAGCGGCCATATCGCGAAAGCCGAATAGGCCGACCCACTGATCTTGCGGCAGTCCTTGCAATGGCAAAGGCCAACCCGCAATGGCTCTCCTGTAACCGAGAACTGGACGCCGCCGCACAAGCAGCTGCCACTCCGGCGGATGTCGTTGGACATGGCTGTTTCTCCGTGCTTTCAGGCTCTGGCTTTGCCGGGCGCGGCATCGCGCCCACTTGGCGCGACGCTTCCCGGGAAGCAGAATCAATTCGCACGGAGCGCAACGGTTCCACGCCTCGAAGCATCGTCGACGTGGAGAGCGCCTGGCAGGCCGCAAAATCCGACCGTCAATCCGGGAAATCCCATCAATCCGGAAAATCGAAGACAGGCTCCTGGCATCGATGGACGGGACACTGACCGTCGTGCGTCGGGACGAAGGCAGTGATCGGTACTTCGGGCCAGTCGCACTCATTGCCGAACCGGCGGACATACCGATCGTAAGTGTTCCGGCCGGTTGTCAACACCGCCGCTCGATGGCTCTGGATCAAGGCTTGCACCTGTTCGCAGCTCATCGTGCGCGTGTCCGGCCGGGCGTAGGCCGCGGCAGTGGCGGCGAACAGCGTCATTGCGGCAGTCCAAATGATCCGGCGCGCTGGCATGGCAGGGTCCCCGGGCAGTTATTTCCGCGCAGCCATATAGGCATCGAGCTTCCTCCTCGACGGCCCGTAGCGCTTGATGATCGTCTTGGCCTCGCTCGGCGGTATGCCGTATTTTCTCGCGAACGCGTCGACCTCGTACGGTTCTTCGGCGGATTCCTGCTTCCGATCCTGTTTGGTCTTTGCTTTGTCGTCGGTCATAGTTGGCCTCGCATCTGATCGTTATATGGCTCCTTGGTCTGCCCGACCATCTTGGCAAGTTCGGAAAACGGCGAAACATCGGTTCCGGATTGGGTACTGTTGGCCGCCTGCAGAAACCGGATCGGAAAGCAGACGGCATCGCGATTTGACGGCGACATCTCTTCGTAGAACCGTTGTTCGCCGGTCATCGAGGCTTCGGCCTTTCGAAGCGCCAGGTCGATCTCGTCGATCGACAGCAGGCTCTTGTGCACAAGCGCGTTGTTGATCTCGGCGACGACCAAGTGCAGGCCTTCGATTTGCAGGTTCGCGACGTTCATGGCCAACCACTCTTGATAAAGCTTCTAGAAAACCGCCAGGTACTTCAGCAGCGAAATGATGCCGATGATGATCACGACAATCTGGGCGATCTGCCTTGCGCGGCCATCGAGCGGCAGGCGCTGGATGAGATAGAGCACGAGGATGATAACCAGGAAGGTGATCAGGATGCCGATAAGCGCCGATGAAGCCATAGCCCTCACTCCGCTAGCTGCCGTTTCAAAATAGATGAAGTACGCGGCAGCAAACGTTGCGGCAGCGTGTTTGGTTCCTCTCGGACAACCGCAACGTGTTGCCCGCGACGTGTGACTAGGCGTTCCGGTCTAGTGGAAGCCCCGGAAACGACGGGGGCCGCAGAGCTTGGCTCTGCGGCCTCCGTCAGCCGTTGCTGTGGCCAATACCTGTTACTGGCCGCAATGGTGGCCGTTCACTGTCGGCGCCGCCGAACCGGGCGGCTTGCCGCCGGCATGGGGCATACTGGGCTCTGCGCCCTGTGGGCCCGCCGGGCAATTTTGATCCGCATACGAATTCATCGCATTCGGGTTCAGTACACCTCCACCAATGCTGTAGGTAGCGTTCGGATCGACGTTCTCGGGGACAATGACCGTCTTTCCGCTGCCTTGGGCGGTGGCGGCGGCGCCCGACCCAGCGCCATCGCTTGCGTTACCAGCACCGGCGCCGGCATTCTGGGCCAGCGCAGAGGTCGCAAGGCCGATGGCAAGGGCGGAAGCTGCGAGGATTTTCATGAGCATGGTTTGTCTCCATTTTTTTGCGAACCATCGCATTGCCGCAGAGCCAAGCTCTGCGGCCTCTGACAGCGCTGTTGGGGAGATACCTGCTTCTTATTTACCGCAGTGGTTGTCGTTCACCGTCGGCGACACCGTGCCAGGCGACTTCTGGCTGGCATCCGGCATTGCACCCTGCGGGCTCGCTGGGCAATTTCGATCCGCATTCGAACTCATCGCATTTGGATCCAGCCCACCGCCAATGCTATAAGTGGGGTTCGGATCAACGTTATCAGGCACAACGACTGTCTGTCCGCTGCCCTGGGTGACGTCCGAAGCCGCCCCGGCGCCATCACCTGCATTACCCGTACTGGCGTTCTGCGCCAGCGCCGAGGTCGCAAGGCCGATAGTGAGGGCCGAGGCTGCGAGGATTTTCATGAGCATGGTTTTTCTCCATCTTTTACGAAACTCGTCGCGTTGCGACTTAGAGAAAAACCACTCGGACTGGCGAAGGTTCCGGCCAAATTTCGCCGACCGCGGTTAGAGGGCGCGGCAAAGCGGCGCGCCCCGAATGCAGCCCCGAATCCGCTCAGCGCCCGCCGTCCGGAGCATTCCGGGCAGGCAACAGTACGGCCCAGGCAGCTGAGCTGGTGTGAACCGCCGGGCAGCAATGGCCGTTCGAACGCGCCCATCGCGCGCATATGAAAACCTTGCTGGCGCCATGGTAACGCCGGCATTCCGTCGGATGCATTCGTTCCTCCCCCTTCGAAACCTGATACCCCGTCTCAACGCTGTGGCCCATCTTAAAAATCCGAACGGCCAGAATTTATAAATAATGAAATTTCGACCGGAGAGACATCCTTGACCACTTTGCGAGGGTCGGAGAGCGGCTGGTGGCGATCATACCGTAAGGATGCGGACGATTTGCCTCACGGATTTTTCACAGCCGGATTGCCCTCGGGCGCTTTCGCTTTGCAGGGGTCTTGCTAAAGCTGGGCGGACAATGGCCGGCGGAACCGCATCCGGCGCGGGCCGATCTGAAACAGGATGTTCCAATGACGTTGATGGGCGCGGCGGCGTTGCTGATCCTCATCCTGACCTATGCCGGTGTCGCCATCGGCAGGATCCCCGGCCTGCGCCTCGACAGGGCGGGGATCGCACTGCTCGGCGGTGCCGCCATGATCGCCATTGGCGCGGTCAGCATGGAGGATGCCTACCGCGCCATCAATTTCGACACCATCACGCTTCTGCTCGGCATGATGATCGTGGTGGCGCATCTGAAAGTATCGGGTGCCTTCCGGGCGCTTGGCGCCGTCGCCATCGAGCATGCGCATGCGCCCTTCATGCTGCTGGTGATGGTGACGCTCCTGACCGGCGTCCTGTCCGCATTCCTGGTCAACGATGCGATCTGCCTGGTCATGGCGCCGATTGTCGTCCACGTCACCCGTGTCATCAACCGCAACCCGATCCCCTATCTGATCGCCACCGCTACGGCGTCCAATTGCGGCAGCGTCGCAACCATCACCGGCAACCCGCAGAACATGGTCATCGGCGCGCTGTCGGGGATTTCCTATCCGGCCTTTTCGGCCGCGCTGGCCCCGGTTGCGCTGTTCGGCCTCGTCGCCGTCATCATCATCGTCCGCATCGTCTACCGGGCCGAATTTGCACGCAAGACCGAGCTCAGCCCCGAAGTCTATCGCGGGCGCATGCTGCCAGGCCAGGTGCTGAAGGCGGTTATTGTCTGCGTCGGGCTGGCGATCGCCTTCTTCGCCGGCGTTCCGGTCGCCAAGGCGGCGCTCATCGGCGGCGCCATTCTTCTCGTGACCCGCGCCATCAAGCCGTCGCGGATCTACCGCGAGATCGACGGGCCGCTGCTGTTCATGTTCGCAGGCCTGTTCATTGTCGTTGCCGGTGCGGAGAAAACATTGCTCACTCCCGAGATGGTCGCCTCGGCCGGGGTCCTCGGGCTGGACGATGTGTGGCGGCTCTCCGGCTTCACCGCGGTGCTCTCCAACATCATGAGCAATGTTCCGGCCGTGCTGGCGCTGAAACCGTTCGTACCCGGCCTGGAAAACCCCGAACGCGCCTGGCTGGTGGTCGCCATGAGCTCGACGCTGGCTGGCAATTTCACGCTGCTTGGCTCGGTCGCCAATCTGATCGTCGCGGAGCAGGCGCGTGCTGCCGGCAAGCTGCTCGGCTTTGGCGCCTTCTTCAGGGTCGGGCTGCCGTTGACGCTGGTCACGCTTTTTGCCGGCACGGCATGGCTGGCGTTTGGGTTCTAAGCGGCCGCCCATTCGAGGCATGCGACCACAGAGAAAAGCTCGAGTCTGCTCGGATTAAGGGGACTGATTAAGGGCTAGGGCGACGTCACCGTCACATGGCCTTTCATGTTGGGATGGAAGCGGCAGAAATAGTCGACCGATTCCACCTTCTTGAGGGTGAGCTTGGCCGATGATTTGGGCGGGATCGTCACCTCCCAGCCACCCTTCACCGTAGCCGTGTGGGCGAATACGTCCTTGTTCACCCATTCTATCGTGTCGCCGACCTTCGCCTCGACGTTTGCGGGCGAAAATACAAGCTTCTCGATCGTCACCTCAATCGTTTCGGCGTTGGCTGGCGTGACACTGATGATCAGCGCCAGCGCAATCCACAGATGCCGTTTCGGCACCGTCAGTGCTCTTCTCATTTCGGCATGCCGGCCGCATGTTCGGCACGCTGCTCATGGCCCTGGAAGATCTTCAGCCCGGTCTCCAGCAGGCTCTTCAGCTCGGCATTGCTGGCCGACGGGATCAGTAATGTCTCAAGCGCGCCGTTGACCTGCTTGTGATAGGCCACCTCGTTTTCGATATAGGCCTTGTCGAAAGCCGCCCCTTTGAGCTTGGCGAGCTTGGCGCGTTCCTCTTTCGCTGCCTTGCTCAGCGCCTGGCTGGTGGCGTTGTCCTCCGGCTTCACCTTCAGCTTCTTGACCAGGTCGAGCGCCTGCTTGTTGACCGCCTCATGGTCGCGCTCCATGTCCTTGGCGAAATCCACGACCTCCTTGTTCTTCGATTTCTTGATCGCCTGCTTGGCCGCCTCGATGTCGATCGTGCCCGCGGTGTAGGCGATGTGGGCGATCTGTGGGTCGGTCGGCTTGTCGGCGGCCTGCGCGAGCGGGGCTGCGCCAATGAGGAGCAGCGCGGCCAGAGCGGCGGTGTGTCGGTTAAGCATGGCATCTCCTTCGCCCGGGGCGCGAACGCATCGGACTTCTTTTTCGGTTGACGCTGATTGGATGCTGGGCGGTGGCAAACGTTCCCGAAAATCGACGAAAAGATCAGCTGTTCTTGCTTGAGCATGATCTGTCCGAACCGAGGTGTCAGCGAAGCAAAAACCGGTTCCCGCTTTTCGCTGACGCGGACCTTCGGTTCGGGATCATGCTCTAGAAGCCGAGCCGCGTCATCACGGCTTCGGTCAGCCTGTCGCAGCGCCGGCCGGCGAAGGGGAAGGCATCGAGCAGCACCGAGCCGATCTGGTCGTCCAGCGCCTTGCGCACCAGAGCGCGTGCACGGTGCAGCCGGGTCTTGACGGTTTCGGGCCGCACGCTAAGCATTTCAGCGGTCTCCTCGATGCTGAGACCTTCGATGACCCGCGCCACGAATACCGTCCGATAGACATCGGGAAGGCTGTCGGTCGCCCGTTCGACAAGCTCGAGGATCTGCCGCTGCGCCATCGTCCGCTCCGGATCGTCGCTGGGATTGAGAGGGAACTTGATGATTTCGGCTTGCGGATTTTCAGGCATCGCCACCGTCCGCCGCCTTTTGCGCAGGCGGCCAAGCGCCTCATTGAGGACGATGCGCGATAGCCAGGTGGCGAGCGAGGACTCGCCGCGAAAGGTATCGAGATGAGCAAAGGCCCTGACATAGGCCTCCTGGACGATGTCCTCGGCTTCGCTGTCGTTGCGCACCACGCCACGGGCGATGCGGTAGAGCCTCTGGTTGTGCGTCTTGATGATGGTGCGGAAGGCATCGCCATCGCGTGCCAGCGCTCGGCGCACAAGCTGCATGTCGCCGGGTGCGGCGGCGGCGGTCAAGACAGCAGACGTTACCGTTTTCCTCATCGCGAGCCAATCTCCTGACCGAAGCAGGTCCTCCGATCGAAATATAAGATGGCCGTGTTGGGAAAAGGTTCCCAAGCATCTCCGTCAAGCCCGGCATCGGCTACCGGACCGCCTCCGCCAAGAGGCCGTTGCGCCTTTCGCAGTGCGCCTTTTCAATGAGTTACGCCGGTTTGTCGAATCAGCTTGGCAGGCCGCTTGCAGCCGTGCTTTCAGACAGCTGCTGCCGCCGCCAGGCCGCGCGCAAGGTCGGCCTTCAAATCCTCGACATCCTCGAGCCCGATCTGCAGGCGGACCAGCGGCCCGTCATAAGGGCCCTTGGCCACGACGCGGTCGCCGAGGAACACCGGCACCGCAAGGCTCTCATAGCCGCCCCAGGAATAGCCGAGGCCGAATATCCCGAGCGCGTCGAGGAAGGCGTGCTGCTGCTTCTGGCCGCCGCCCTTGAGCACAATCGAAAAGATGCCGCTCGAGCCGCAAAAGTCGCGCTTCCACAGATCGTGGTCGGGATGGCTGGGCAGGGCCGGATGCAGCACGCGCGCTACGCCAGGCTGACCCTCCAACCAGCCGGCGATGGCAAGCGCGCTCTTCTGATGGTGCTCCAGCCGCACGCCCATGGTGCGCAGGCCGCGCAGCACTTGGTAGACGTCGTCGGGCCCGGCGCAGCAGCCCATCGTGTAGAAGGTCTCGCAAAGCTGCTTCCAGCAGGCCGCGGTGGCCGACACAGTGCCGAGCAGCACGTCGGAATGGCCTGCCGGGTATTTCGTTGCCGCATGGATCGAGATGTCGACGCCATGGTCGAGCGGGCGGAAGTAGAGCGGCGTCGCCCAGGTGTTGTCCATCATGACGACAGCCCCGGCGGCATGCGCAACCTTGGCGATGGCCGGTATGTCCTGCACCTCGAAAGTATTGGAGGCCGGCGATTCGGTGAACACCACCTTGGTGTTGGACTTGATCAGAGCGGCGATGCCGGCGCCGACATGAGGATCGTAATACTCGACCTCGATGCCCAGCCGCTTCAGCATCGTGTCGGCGAAATTGCGGGTCGGGTGATAGACGGAATCAACTATCAGCAGATGATCGCCCGCCGACAGGAAGGCGAGCAGCGGCACCGTCACCGCTGCCAGGCCAGATGGCACCACGATGGTGCCGGCCGAGCCCTCCAGCGCGTCGATGGCGAGGGCCAGCGCGTCCGTGGTCGGCGTGCCGCGCGTGCCGTAGGTGTATTTCTGGCTGCGCGCCGCCATCGTCGCCGCGTCGGGATAAAGCACCGTCGAGGCATGCACGACCGGTGGATTGACGAAGCCGAAATAGTCGCGCGGATTGTTGCCTGAATGGGCAAGCCGCGTGTTGATGCCCATTT
Organism: Mesorhizobium sp. M00.F.Ca.ET.216.01.1.1; assembly: GCF_004010325.2. Lineage (GTDB taxonomy): Bacteria > Pseudomonadota > Alphaproteobacteria > Rhizobiales > Rhizobiaceae > Mesorhizobium. The sequence continues at coordinate 228,557 of NZ_SADR02000008.1, read as the reverse complement.
CGCTGCCGTCTTTTGCCATTGCACTTTGCCTCTGATGAAGCGCTAGCCATAGTGCGGCGGCATTGGCCGCGCAACCGCCCGCCACCCGCCAGGCGAAGGTCTTTGGGTATGCCAATTCATCTCACCAGAAGTTAGTAATGCGCAGTAGGTCCCAGATACGGATTTCGCAGGCACAGCCCGGATTTGCGTTGATCGGACTTTGCCGGCTTTATTTGCGCTGCTGACTAATTTGCGGGCGCGGTTGTCTGCAATTCAGGCATTTGCGGCAATCGGATTTCAAAGTCTTTCGGATTCGGTCATTTCCCTTGACCTCACTGGAATAATCGCCTTCGATGCAGTTCGTGAATGGGAGGCAGCGCGTCGGTTACGATGCGGGATTCCGGAAATGGGCCGGGATGGGAGCTGCGTTCACACGGGAAAAAAGATCAGGTTTGCCTGAAAACAGAAAAGGGTCTGTGGGTTATGAAACACATTGCAATCGGCTTTCTTGGGGCCGCCGCGCTTGGATTGATGGCGTCGGCCGCGTCGGCGAGCACGCTCAGCGACGTAAAGGCCAAGGGCTTCATCCAGTGCGGCGTCTCGACTGGTCTTGCCGGCTTCTCGGCGCCGGACGACAAGGGTGACTGGCAGGGCATCGATGCGGATTTCTGCCGCGCTGTCGCGGCCGCCGTCTTCGGTGACGGCTCCAAGGTCAAGTTCACGCCGCTCAGCGCCAAGGAACGCTTCACCGCGCTGCAGTCGGGCGAGGTCGACATCCTGTCGCGCAACACCACCTGGACCATCAACCGCGACACGGCACTTGGCCTGAACTTCGTCGGCACCACCTATTATGACGGCCAAGGCTTCATGATCAATGCCAAGAAGCTGCCGGGCGTGAACTCGGCGCTGCAGCTTTCAGGCGCTGCGGTCTGCGTGCAGAGCGGCACCACGACCGAGCTCAACCTTGCCGACTACTTCAAGTCGAACAAGATGGAGTACAACCCGGTCGTCTTCGAGAAGCTGGAAGAGGTCAACGCCGCCTATGACGCCGGCCGCTGCGACGTCTACACCACCGACCAGTCGGGCCTCTACGGCATTCGCCTGACGCTGGGCTCGCCGGCCGACCATGTCGTGTTGCCGGAGATCATCTCCAAGGAGCCGCTCGGACCGGCCGTGCGCCAGGGCGACGACCAGTGGTACCACATCGTCAAATGGACTTATTTCGCGCTACTCGACGCCGAGGAGCTCGGCATCACCAAGGCCAATGTCGACGAGATGAAGAACTCGGACAATCCCGAGATCAAGCGCGTGCTCGGCCAGGAAGCTGATACCAAGATCGGCACCGATCTTGGCGTCTCCAACGACTGGGTCGTCAACATCATCAAGGCCGTCGGCAATTACGGCGAAATGTTCGAACGCAATGTCGGTTCGGGCAGCCCGCTGAAGATCGCGCGCGGCATCAACGCGCTGTGGACCAAGGGCGGCCTACAATATGCTCCCCCGATCCGCTGATTGAGATATAATCCGGAAGGCAGATCGTCTGCCTTCCGGTTTCTCTATCCAGGGGACGGTAGAATGGCATCGCAGGAAATTCTTCGCGAGGAGCCAAGCCGCGGTTCCTTCATCAACGATCCGAAAGTCCGCGGCATATTCTTCCAGGCGGTCGTCGTCGTCGTGCTGGTGGCGTTGGTCTGGTGGATTGCCAACAACGTCATTGCCAATCTGACGCGCCTGCACATCGCTTCCGGCTTCGGCTTCCTCAGGGGCCGCGCCGGCTTCGACATCAGCGAGAGCGCAATAGCCTATTCGTCGGATTCGACCTATGGCCGCGCCATTCTGGTCGGCTTCCTCAACACCGTGATCGTTGCCGTCGTCGGCATCATCACCGCCACCATAATCGGCTTCGTCATCGGCATCGGCCGGCTTTCACACAACTGGCTGATCAGGAAGATCTGCACGGTCTATGTCGAGGTCTTCCGCAACATCCCGCCACTGCTGGTCATCTTCTTCTGGTATTCCGGCGTGCTTGCCGTGTTGCCGCCGCCGCGCGAGAGCATCAATTTGCCCTTCGGCTCCTTCCTCAACCAGCGCGGCTTCTACTTTCCGCGCGCCGTGTGGGGCGACGGCTCCTGGCTGATCCTGGTTGCTCTCCTTCTCGGCATCGCCATGGCGTGGTTCGTTGCCCGCAAGGCGTATCAGCGGCAGATGGCGACCGGCCAGCAATTCCCGGTATTCTGGACATCGGTGGCGCTGATCGTCGGACTGCCGCTGCTTGCCTACGCGCTGAGCGGCTTCCCCTTGAGCTTTGATTTTCCAAAGCAATCGACCTTCAACCTGACCGGCGGCTTTCAGGTCAGGCCGGAGTTCCTATCGCTCTATCTGGCGCTGTCCTGCTACACGGCCGCCTTCATCGCCGAGATCGTGCGGGCGGGCATCAGGGGCGTCAGCAAAGGCCAGACCGAGGCTGCCGGCGCGCTCGGGCTGCGGCCACGATCGATCCTGCGGCTTGTCGTCATTCCGCAGGCCATGCGCATCGTCATTCCGCCGCTGACCAGCCAGTATCTCAACCTGACCAAGAATTCCTCGCTCGCCATCGCCATCGGCTATCCGGACCTGACGGCAACCGCCGGCACGGTTTTGAACCAGACCGGCCAGGCGGTCGAGGGCGTCGTGATCATGATGGCCGTCTATCTCGCGCTCAGCCTGATCACATCGGCGATCATGAACGTGGTCAACGCCAGGATGGCGCTGGTGGAGAGGTAGGGTCATGCAAGAACACGATCTTTCCTTCGTCCGCGCCGAAATGGCGCTGGCAGAGCCGGCGCCATTAAGCGAGCGCGGTCTCGTCGCCTGGGTTCGCAAGAATCTGATCGCCTCGGCCGGCGACACCATTCTGACCATCATCGGCATCGCGCTGGTGGTCATGATCCTGCCGCAAGTGATCAACTGGGCCTTCATCAACGCCCAGTGGACGGGACCGGACCGCACGGTCTGCGCCACGGTGGCGCAAGGCGGCATCCAGCCGGACGGCTGGTCCGGCGCCTGCTGGGCGTTCGTCAACGCCAAGTTCGGCCAGTTCATGCTCGGCCGTTATCCCTTGGAGGAGCGCTGGCGGCCGATCCTTGTCGCCGTCCTGTTCGTCGTGCTGCTGGTGCCGCTGCTCATCCCGAAGGTGCCGCGCAAGGGTCTGAATGCCATTCTTCTCTTCCTGGTGCTGCCGGTCGTCGCCTTCATCCTGCTGGTCGGCAATGTGTTCGGCCTGCCGCATGTCGAAACCTCGCTGTGGGGCGGCCTGCTGGTGACGCTCAGCCTGTCGTTCGTCGGCATTGCCGTGTCGCTGCCGGTCGGCATCATGCTGGCGCTCGGCCGGCGCTCGAAGATGCCGATCATCAAAACGCTGTGCGTGGTCTTCATCGAAACGGTGCGCGGCATCCCGCTGATCACCGTGCTGTTTTTTGCCAGCGTCATGCTGCCGCTGTTCCTGCCGGCCGGCGTCACCTTCGACAAGTTCCTGCGCGCGCTGATCGGCGTGTCGCTGTTTGCCGCCGCCTACATGGCCGAAGTGGTGCGCGGCGGCCTGCAGGCGATCCCCAAGGGCCAGTATGAAGGCGCCGATTCGCTCGGCCTCGGCTACTGGCAGAAGATGGGACTGATCGTGCTGCCGCAGGCGCTGAAGCTGGTCATTCCCGGCATCGTCAACACCTTCATCGGCATGTTCAAGGACACCAGCCTGGTCATCATCATCTCGATGTTCGACCTGCTCGGCATCGTCAAGCAGAACTTCTCCGACGCCAACTGGGCGACGGCGCAGACCGCCAGGTCCGGCCTGGTGTTCGCTGCCTTCATCTTCTGGCTGTTCTGCTTCGGCATGTCGCGCTATTCAATGTACACGGAACGTCGGCTCGACACCGGCCACAAACGCTAAGAAAATAAGGGGATCTGCCATGGCAACGGAAAATGCAGTCAGCGCGGAAGAGATCAAGGTCAATGCCGCCAAGATGCACATTTCGACCACTGATGTCGCCATCGACATCATCGGCATGCACAAATGGTACGGCGAATTCCATGTGCTGAAGGACATCAATTTGAAGGTGATGCGCGGCGAGCGCATCGTCATCTGCGGCCCTTCGGGCTCGGGCAAATCGACGATGATCCGCTGCATCAACCGGCTGGAAGAACACCAGAAGGGCAAGATCATCGTCGACGGCAAGGAATTGACCAACGACCTGAAGAAGATCGACGAAGTACGCCGCGAGGTCGGCATGGTGTTCCAGCACTTCAACCTGTTTCCGCATCTGACCATCCTGGAGAACTGCACGCTGGCGCCGATCTGGGTGCGCAAGACGCCGAAGAAGCAGGCCGAGGAAATCGCCATGCATTTCCTCACGCGCGTCAAGATCCCCGAACAGGCCAACAAATATCCCGGCCAGCTTTCCGGCGGCCAGCAGCAGCGCGTCGCCATCGCCCGCTCGCTGTGCATGAACCCGCGCATCATGCTGTTCGATGAGCCGACGTCGGCGCTCGACCCGGAAATGATCAAGGAAGTGCTGGAGACGATGGTTGGGTTGGCCGAGGAAGGCATGACCATGCTCTGTGTCACCCACGAGATGGGCTTTGCGCGCAAGGTCGCCAACCGGGTGATCTTCATGGACCAGGGCCAGATCGTCGAACAGAACACGCCGGCCGAGTTCTTCGACAATCCACGCCATGAGCGGACAAAACTGTTCCTGTCGCAGATCCTGCACTGACAACTTCAATGCGAAGCAAGCGAGCCCGGCCGAAACCCGGCCGGGTTTTTTGCGTATCAACTTGCATTATGCCGCAAGTCGACCGGTAACCCGCCCCGCATGAAAAGGCTCGGACGTTTTCTTGGCATGCTCGTGGCAGCGGTAGCGCTTCGCTTCATTTGCAACGTTGGAGATTGGCGAAAGCCAGGATGACGTCCGATCTCCCCCCAAGTGGGGGAGATGTCCGGCAGGACAGAGAGGGGCGCGCGGTCCGCCGGCCTGTCGACCATTTTATCCTTGATCGACCGCCTCGCTCGCTCTCCAGCCATAGAGCCAGTCGAGGTCGGCGGCGAGCTCCTCCGGGGACCGCGTCTTCAGCAACAGGTTGCGGGCGATCGCCACCGGCCCCGATGCATGCCAGGCGAGGCGGTTGAGCGCGCCGCGGCGGGCGACCCGGGCGACGCGCGGCCGCCGCGCTTGCTCCCAGGCGGCAAGCGCGCCCTTAGGATCGACAGGCGAAGCGGCGATGAAGCCGGCTAGGGTGGCAGCATCCTCGATCGCCATCGCCGCGCCTTGTGCTGCAAACGGCGTCATCGCATGCGCCGCGTCGCCGATCAGCGCGATGCCGTCCGGCGTCGTCCACGGCTGGCGCTGGTCGACCGTATGGATCGGCCAGGCCGTCCACGGGCCGGCATCCTCGGCGAGCCGGGCGAGTGCCGGCGCCGTACCGAGCATGGCTTCGGCGAGGATCTTGGCATCGGCATGACCCGACCAGTCTTCGGCGATACTCTCGCCCTCGGTGAAGGCGACCAGGTTGAATGCCTTTCCGGCACGCACCGGATAGGCAACAAGGTGGAAGCCGGGATGCAGGAAGGTGGTTACGCAGTCGGCTGCTCCGACCATAGCGAAGGCTTTTCCCGCAGCACTGTCGGCGTGGATGGTGGTGCGCCAGGCGAGCTCGCCCGAGAACCGGCTTTTGGCTGACGCTCCACCTCTGGCCGAAACCCCGAGCTTGCGGGTCGCCGACCAGACGCCGTCGGCGCCGATCGCCAGGAAGCCCTCGGCTATGACGGACTTGGCCGCAATCTCGGCCATTGCGGTGATGCCCCGTGGCCCGGCGGCGATGTTGCTGACACGTGCCCCGGTTTCAAGCTCAACGTTCGGCATTTCGGCGATGCGCGCCATCAGTGCAGCTTGCAGGTCGGCACGATGCGCAACGAGATAAGGGGCTCCCCAGCGCCTTTCGGCCGCCTGGCCGAGCGGCACGCGCGTCAGCTCGCGCAGTTTCGCGGCATCCCTGAGCACGACCGCTTGCGGTCGCACCGCAGCCGGCAGCAGCTTGCCGAGCACGCCGAGCCGGCCAAGGATGCGCGTCGCATTGGGCGAAAGCTGGAGGCCGGCGCCAGCAGCCTCGAGGTGCGGCGCCTGTTCGAATAGCTTTACCGGATAGTTGCGTTCGGCAAAGGCCAACGCAGCGGTCAGCCCAGCGATGCCGGCCCCGGCTATGACGACCTGCCGGGACCGCGTGTCGTCCATCAGGATTGTCGCGAAAGAATCAGGCGGCCTGGTCGATGAAGAGACAGCCAGGCGGCTGCGTTTCCGTCGCCTTCAGCTTGGGCGAATAGCGATAGAGCGTCGAGCAATACGGGCAGACCTGCTCATTGTCGTCGCCCATGTCGAGGAACACGTGCGGATGGTCGAAAGGCGGGTTGGCGCCGGTGCACATGAATTCCTTGACGCCGATGTCGATCGCCGGGTAGCCCGCATCGTTCTGGAAATGGGGAATGGAACCACCTGCCATCGTCGTCGTCTCCTCAATTTCGTAGAATTGCATCTGGATCATAACCCGTCTGTTTGCAAGATCGATGAAATGAAACTGTCGCAAAAGCCTGTCAGAGGATAAGTTAAGCCGGTTAATGCATGACCCCGAGACCGAACTCGGAAAGGCTCATGCGTCGCTTCAGAGTAATAGAGGGTCCCTTGCGCCCGGAAGGACGCGTGGCGCTCCAGCAGGGAAATGAGTGCGGGAAGAGCAAGAACCATGACCGAATTGAAACCGGTGCAGAACGAATTCATCAATGCCGAGGTGGTGAGCCCCGAAGGCGGCAACCCCGACCGCTTTGTCAACCGCGAGTTTTCCTGGCTGCAGTTCAACCGGCGCGTTCTGGAGGAGTCGCTGAATGTCAGCCACCCGCTGCTCGAACGAGTCCGCTTCCTGTCGATCTCGGCCGCCAATCTCGACGAGTTCTTCATGGTCCGCGTCGCCGGTCTCGCCGGCCAGGTGCGCGAGGGCATCGTGCTGAAAAGCCCGGACGGCCGCACGCCGGAGCAGCAGCTGGAACAGTTGCTGCGCGAGGTCGAACGCCTGCAGGAGGACCAGCAGAAGAGCCTTTCGGCGCTGATGCTGCTGCTCAACAAGGAAGGCATCGAGAGCATCACCCGCGACGCGCTGACCAGGGACGAAAAGACCTGGCTGGAAGAGCACTTCCAGGAACAGGTTTTTCCCGTGCTCACGCCGCTGTCCATCGACCCGGCGCACCCGTTCCCGTTTATTCCCAATCTCGGCTTCTCGATGGCGCTGCAGCTTCGCCACCGCAAGAACGGTGAGGAGATGAGCGCCCTGCTGCGCCTGCCGGTGGCGCTGAAGCGCTTCATCCGCCTGCCGGACCGCAAGAACCATGTCCGCTTCATTCCGCTCGAAGAGGCAGTCGGCCTCTATATCGGCAAGCTTTTCCCCGGCTACGAGGTCAAGGGCTCCGGCACGTTCCGCATCATCCGCGACAGTGATATCGAGGTTGAGGAGGAGTCCGAGGATCTCGTGCGCCTGTTCGAGACGGCGCTGAAGCGCCGCCGCCGCGGTTCGGTCATACGCATTGAGTTCGACATGCTGATGCCGGCCGCACTACGCGACTTCGTCGCCGGTGAGCTCGGCGTTGCAGCAAGCCGCATCAGCGTGCTCACCGGTCCGCTGGCGCTCAGCCAGATTTCCGAGATCGTCGCCGTCGCTCGCGACGACCTCAAATTCACGCCCTACAATCCGCGTTTTCCCGAACGCATCCGCGAGCATGGCGGCGATTGTTTTGCCGCCATCCGCGAGAAGGACATCATCGTTCACCACCCTTACGAATCCTTCGACGTTGTGGTGCAGTTCCTGCGCCAGGCGATGGCCGATCCCGAAGTGGTGGCAATCAAGCAAACGCTCTACCGCACCTCCAACGACAGCCCGATCGTGCGGGCGCTGGTCGATGCGGCGGAGGCCGGCAAGTCGGTGACGGCGCTGGTCGAGCTCAAGGCGCGCTTTGACGAGGAAGCCAACATCCGCTGGGCGCGCGACCTCGAGCGCGCCGGCGTCCAGGTCGTATTCGGCTTCCTCGAGCTGAAGACCCACGCCAAGATGTCGCTGGTGGTGCGGCGCGAGGACAGCAAGCTGCGCAACTACGTGCATCTCGGCACCGGCAACTACCATCCGGTCACCGCGCGCATCTATACCGACCTGTCCTTCTTCACCACCGATCCGACGATTGCGCGCGATGTCGCCCAGCTCTTCAATTTCATCACCGGCTATGCCGAGCCGGCCGAGCAAATGCGGCTGGCGATATCGCCGTTTACACTGCGCGACCGCATCCTGAGGCACATCTCAGAAGAAGTGAGCCACGCGCTGGAGGGCCGGCCTGCCCGCATCTGGATGAAGATGAACGCGCTCGTCGATCCGACCGTCATCGACGCGCTTTACGACGCCAGCGGTGCCGGCGTCGAGATCGACCTCGTCGTGCGCGGCATCTGTTGCCTGAGGCCGCAGGTGCCGGGCCTGTCGGAGAACATAAGGGTGAAATCGATCGTTGGCCGTTTCCTCGAACACAGCCGCATCTACTGCTTCGGCAACGGCTATGGCCTGCCTTCGGATGAAGCGGTCGTCTATATCTCCTCGGCAGATTTGATGCCGCGCAATCTCGACCGCCGCGTCGAGACCCTGGTACCGATCACCAATCCAACTGTGCATGAACAGGTTCTTGGCCAGATCATGCTGGGCAACATCATGGACAACCAGCAAAGTTTCGACGTATTGGCTGACGGAACCTCCCGGCGCGTCGTGCTGGAGGAGGGCGAGGAACCGTTCAACGCGCAGGAATATTTCATGACCAATCCGAGCCTGTCGGGACGGGGCGATGCGCTGAAATCGCATGCGCCCAAGCGCATCGCGCAGTTCAAGCGCCGCAAGAAGCTGAACGCAGCGACTGGCTGATGATTTCAACATCCCAGGGCCGGCTCCAGGACCGCCGACCGCTATCCATCATCGACATCGGGTCGAACTCGATCCGTCTTGTCATCTATGAGGGGCTGGCGCGCTCGCCGACCTTGCTGTTCAACGAGAAGATGCTGGCCGGCCTCGGCCGCGGCATCGTTTCGACCGGAAAGCTCGACCCCGGGGCGGTGACGCGCTCGATGGAGGAATTCCGCCGCTTCCGTGCGCTTTCCGAACAGGCTGGTGCCTCACACATGTATGTGCTGGCCACCGCCGCCGCCCGCGAGGCGATCAACGGTCCAGACTTCATCCACCGCGCCGAGGACGTGCTCAGGACCGAGATTGAGGTGCTGAGCGGCCGCCAGGAGGCCCATTATTCGGCGCTCGGCGTCATTTCCGGCTTCCATCCCGCCAACGGCATTGCCGGCGACCTCGGCGGCGGCAGCCTCGAACTGATCGACATCAACGGTGAGGCGATCGGCGACGGTATCACGCTGCCGCTGGGCGGCCTGCGCCTGCAGGACATGGCCAAGAACTCGCTTGCCCAGGCGGCAAGGATCGCGCGCCAGGAACTGGCGCGGGCAAAGTTGCTGAAAGGCGGGCAGGGCAGGCCCTTCTATACGGTCGGCGGCACCTGGCGAAACCTCGCCCGGCTGCATATGGAAATGACCAATTATCCGCTCGGCGTCATGCACCACTACGAGATCAGCGCCGACAGTGCCGCGAGCTTCCTCAAGCAGGTGGCGAAAGCCGAGATCGAGAAGATCAAAGGTATCGAGGGCGTCTCGAAGAACCGCCGTTCGCTCCTGCCCTATGGCGCCATCGTGCTGCAAGAGATCATGGCGGCGATGCAGCCGTCGAAGATCATCGTCTCGGCGCTGGGCGTGCGCGAGGGCTTTCTCTATTCGCTGCTCGACGCGGCCGAGCAGAAGGCCGATCCGCTGATCTCGGCAACGGAGGAACTGGCCCAACTGCGCTCGCGCTCGGTCACCCATGCGCGCGAGCTTGTCGAATGGACGGGCAAGGCATTCGCCGCCTTCGGCATCGACGAGACCGAGGACGAGGCGCGCTATCGCCAGGCCGCCTGCCTACTCGCCGACATCGGCTGGCGCGCCCATCCCGAATATCGCGGCAAGCAGTCGCTCAACATCATCGCCCATGCCTCGTTCATCGGCGTCGACCACCCGGGCCGCGCCTTCCTGGCGCTTGTCGGCCTGTTTCGCCACGAGGGCGTGTTCACCGAAGCCGCTCCGGAAATCCGCAGCCTGGCGACGCCGCGTTACCTCGAGCGCGCCCGCGCGCTGGCAGCGATGATGCGCGTCGTCTACCTGCTGACGGCGGCGATGCCGGGCGTCATGCCACGGCTGAAATGGGAGAACCGCGGCAACGGCATGCTGGCGCTGGTGCTGCCTGCTTCGCTGTCCGACCTTTACGGCGAACGGCCGGCCGGCCGGCTGGCGCAGCTGGCCAAGGTCACCAACCGGCGCTTGGTGCTGGCGGTCGAGGGCGGCCCCAGCGTGTCGGTCAAGTGACCTGTTCCAGTTAAGTAACCTGTCTCCGTCAACTGGCTTTGGTCAGGTCGTCTCAGGGCCGATGCCAAGAGCCCAGCCGTCGATCGAATAGGCGCCGGCGCCGGCCATCGCCAGCGCCAGGAAACCGCCTGATATGGCGATGTCCTTCATCAGCATCTGCGAGTGCAGGAGGGTCAGTGTCGGATCGTCGCCGCCCTGGCCGTAGTGGCCGATGAAGCCGGCGGCGATGCAGAAGGCGGCGAGCAGCAGTGCCGCAATCGGCGTCCTGAGGCCCACGAGGATGAGCAGTCCTGCAATCAGCTCGAACAGGCCGGTTGCCCAGGCCGCCAGCGTCGGCAGCGGCAGGCCGAGGCCGGCAAAATAGCCTGATGTTCCGGCAATGTCGGCAAGCGCATGGAAACCGGATGGAACGAACAAGGCGGCGAGCAGCAGTCGGGAAAGCAGAAGCAGCGCGTTGCGGGGCATGGTCACCTCCGATGTCGGTGGGGCTGGTCGACCCTATTCGTCACCGACGCCTCGATCCTAGCAGGAATTGCCAGTTGGAACGCATGCATAGACAACGAAAAAGCGGCGCGGAAAATTCCGCGCCGCTTTTGGCCAGGTATTTCCAGCCGAGGCTCAGCCTCGCTTGGCGTCGATCGAATAGGCGCCGGCGCCGGCCGAGGCCAGCGCGATGAAGCCGCCGGCAATCGCCAGGTTCTTCATGAAGTTGATCATCTGCATCTGGTCGGCCCAGCCGGTGTGGGCGACCAGCGCCGTGGCGACGGTGAAGACCGCAAGCACCCAGCCGGCAATCCGGGTCTGGAAGCCGACGAGGACGGCGAGGCCGCCGACCAGCTCGATCAGGCCAACGACGATGGCCGTTGCGGTTGGCATCGGCAGGCCCAGGCTGCCGAAATAACCAGCTGTTCCGGCAATTGCCGTGAGCTTGCCGAAACCGGAAAGCAGGAAGATGACTGAGAGCAGGATGCGGCCAAGCAGGATCGTGGCCGAGGCATTGGAAACTGTGCCGGAACCGGCAACGGAAGTGTTGGTGGACATGGTGATTCTCTCCGGAAGGTTTTTTTGCGATACCGACCAGATAGAACAGGCTGACTGTTCACCAAAGACGCAGATCTGGTGACAGTTCGTTCACCGCAGTAACGTTTTTGCGACCAGATTGTGAGTCGACGACCTATCCCGGATGTGTCATGTCCTCCGGCCGCACCAGCCGGTCGTAGTCGGCCTCGCTGACCAATCCGGTGGCAAGCGCTTCCTCGCGCAGCGTGGTGCCCTTTTTATGCGCAGTCTTGGCGATCTTGGCGGCGTTGTCGTAGCCGATGGTAGGCGCCAATGCTGTCACCAACATTAGCGAGCGGTCTAGCGCCGCCTTGATGTTGTCCTCGCGGGCTTCGATCCCGACGACGCAATTGTCGGTGAAGGAGATGGAGGCGTCGGCCAGAAGCTGTACCGACTGCAAGAAATTATAGGCCATCAGCGGATTGTAGACGTTGAGCTCGAAATGGCCCTGGCTGCCGGCGAAGGTCAATGCCGCATGATTGCCGAACACCTGCACGCAGACTTGCGTCAACGCCTCGCACTGTGTCGGATTGACCTTGCCGGGCATGATCGAGGAACCCGGTTCGTTTTCCGGCAGCGACAATTCGCCGAGGCCGGAGCGAGGCCCGGAGCCGAGGAAGCGGATGTCATTGGCAATCTTGAACAGGGCGGCAGCGCAAGCGTTAATGGCGCCGTGCGAGAACACCATGGAGTCATGCGCGGCAAGTGCCTCGAACTTGTTCGGCGCGGTGACGAAGCCGATGCCGGTGATATCAGCAATGCGTGCCGCCACCTTTTCGGCAAAGCCGACCGGCGCGTTGAGGCCGGTCCCGACGGCGGTGCCGCCTTGTGCCAGTTCCTGCAGGCCGGGCAGCGTCATCTCGATGCGATTGATCGAGGAGGCGACCTGCGCGGCATAGCCCGAGAATTCCTGGCCCAGCGTCAGCGGCGTCGCATCCTGCGTATGGGTGCGGCCGATCTTGATGATGTGGGCGAAAGCCCTGGTCTTGGCTTCGAGCGCCGCATGGAGATGCCTCAACGCCGGCAACAAATCATGCACGATGCGCTCGGCGCAGGCGATGTGCATGGCCGTCGGATAGGTGTCGTTCGACGACTGGCTCATATTGACGTGGTCGTTGGGGTGCACCGGCTTCTTCGACCCCATGACGCCGCCGAGCAACTCGATCGCCCGGTTGGAGATCACCTCGTTGGTGTTCATGTTGGATTGCGTGCCCGAGCCGGTCTGCCAGACGACCAGCGGGAAATGGTCGTTGAGCTTGCCGTCGATCACCTCTTGCGCGGCCTCGATGATCGCCTTGCCGATCGTTGGATCCAGTCGCTTTAGCTCCATATTGGCTTCGGCCGCCGCCCGCTTGACGATGCCGAGCGCGCGCACGATCGAGGCCGGCTGCTTTTCCCAGCCTATCTTGAAATTGCCGAGCGAACGCTGCGCCTGCGCGCCCCAGTAGCGGTCTGCGGCGACCTCGATGGCACCGAACGTGTCGGTTTCGGTTCTGGTCTCTGGCGCGCTCACATGTCTCTCCGGTCTGTCGAAATTCGGCACCGGCGTATCGCGTTGCACAACGGCCTTCAAGCGGAGATTTGCAGGCGGCGAGGATGCAAATCGGTTGAAGGGAGGCACTTCTTCACCCCGCCGTATACCCGCCGTCGATGGCGAAGATGCCGCCGCTGGTCCAGGCGGCCTCGTCGCTGGCGAGATAGACGGCGATGCCGGCAAGATCGCTGGTCTGGCCGATGCGGCCGAGCGGATAGCTGCGCTCGACATAGGCCTTGAGCTCGGCCTGTGCGGCCGGCGGCAAGTTTTCGATCGATTTCCGTCGCATGGCGGTATCGACCGTGCCCGGCGCGATAGCGTTGACTCTTATGCCGCGCGGGCCAAGCTCGAATGCCAGCGACTTGGTCAGCGAATTGAGCGCGCCCTTGGACAGCGAATAAAGGCTCGACGGCCGCTTCGGGATCATCTTGTCGGCGAAATAGGACGAGACGTTGATGACTGAGGCGCCGCTTGGCACGAGATGCGGCAGCAGCCGCTGGGTGAGGAAGAACACTGCCGTCACATTGAGCGCGAAGGATTGCTGGAACTGCTCTTCGCTGACGGTTTCGAACGGCACCAGGAAGGCGATGCCGGCATTGTTGACGATGATGTCGAGCGGAGGGCCGCGCCTTACGTGCGCGACCACAGCGTCGATGCCGGTATTGGTCGAAAGATCGGCCGACAGGGTCTTGGCGCTGGCGCCGCCTTTGTTCGAAGCGGCGAGTTTTACGCGGGCCGCTTCGAGCTTCCCGGCGTCGCGGCCGACGATCAGCACATCGGCGCCTTCACGCGAAAAGGCCTCCGATATCGCCAGGCCGATCCCGTCCGAACCGCCAGTCACCAGTGCCCGTTTGCCGTGAAGTCTCATCGAACGCTCCCGCGCTATCTCTATTCTGCCTGATCAAGAGAGCAGCGCCGATCAGTGAGGCGGTCAAGCCGCCGGCCTATCGCACAGTATGAACTTCAGCGGGGCGCCTTCTGCCGCCGACATTCTCTTGATCCAGGCTGCCACGGCCGGGAAATTCGGGGCATGGGTCTGAGCAGCAGGCTTATCGCAGCAGCGATCGTGCGGTGGGCGATAGCCGCAACGTCTGCGCCGGCTTCGCAGATGCCGCTTGCAACGTCTGCCGGCATGCTTGCCACTCGGGTGAAGCGGTAAGCGCGGCTTCGTGGCGTGCATAGGCGTCGGCGCTGTCGAAACCTGTGACGCTGACGAAGACGTTTTCGCCAACCCGCACCGGCAGGCGAGGAAAGCTGTTCTCGGCGTGCTCGCTGACGAAGGCGGCGAGCGGCCTTACGCCAAACGCCTCGAACACGGGCAGGGCTTGGGCCTCGAAGTTTCCGGCGAAGTTGACCTCGGTGCCGGGCCGCAAATGATGAATCTGGATGGCATAAAAGCTCGCCAACAAGCTCGCATCGCTCGGTTTTTTGCCGTCGACCGGAGCTGGCCGCCACAGCCCGGACAGGTCGAAGCCGGCGTCCCGCCATGCCGGTTTCAGCAGCAGCACATCGTCGGAATCAATCATCGTGGCGTTGGCGGCGTCGCGCCAGGCGGCCCATACCGACCCGTCATAGAAGGCGGTCAGCGCATCTTTCCGCGCTTCCATGCCGTCGAAGCCGCGCATCCAGACGAACATGTCCGGTCGGTCGAGGTCGCGGAACTGACCGATGATGGTCATGCCTGCCTCTTCCTGGCCTTCGATCAGGTGGGCGTCGAAGATGCCGATCAGCGTCTCGCGCCGGCCGGGCTTCAATGTGTATTGCCGGAGTTCGACGATCGGCGAAGCAAGGCAATCGGATTTCTTCGCGGCGCTCAAGGGAGGGATCATGGCTCGGCCTTAAAACAGGGTGGTCGTCCTGTTCTTAAACAGACCGGTTGTCCTGTTTTGTCAATATGGTATTTCTCCCTTTCCTTCTCCCAGGGGAGAAAGGGGAGATCGCGATGGCACCGCTCGTCA
The DNA here is from genome assembly GCF_004010325.2 of Mesorhizobium sp. M00.F.Ca.ET.216.01.1.1. Taxonomy (GTDB): domain Bacteria; phylum Pseudomonadota; class Alphaproteobacteria; order Rhizobiales; family Rhizobiaceae; genus Mesorhizobium. The sequence goes on along the minus strand of NZ_SADR02000008.1, from coordinate 213,525 downwards.
AAAAACGCACCAACGACCCCGCAGGCATGCGCAAGAGGGTGCTCGATATCGCCGAAGCGTCATTTCAGGAGCGCGGCTACCATGTCTCCAGCCTTGGCGACCTGATGGCGGCTGCGGGCGTCACCGGCGGCGCGCTGCATCACCATTTTCCGACCAAGAAGGCGCTGGCGCTGGCGGTAATCGAGGAGCGGGTCGCCGCCGCCGTCGAGGAAACCTGGATCGCGCCGGTGCTGGCGGCAGGCTCGGCGCGCGAGGGCGTGCACAGCGTATTCGAGGCCGTGGCGGCGGAACTGGAACAGCAGGGTTTCGTGCGCGGCTGCCCGCTCAACAATCTGGCGCATGAATTGTCGCTCGCCGATCCGGATTTCCGCGCCGCCCTTGCCGGTATCTTTTCGGCATGGCGCCAGGCGATCGTCGACAAGGTCAGGGCCGACCAGCAAGCGGGCAGGGAGCAGGGCACGGATCCACAGCGCTTTGCGGCACTCGCGGTTGCCGCCTATTCGGGCGCCATGTCGATGGCCAAGACGGCGCAGGACGCCAGCCTGCTGCGCGACTGCCTGGCGGAACTGGAGCGGACCGCAGCCTGAAAAACGGCCTGCCTGGACACAAAATCCTATTTGGACATCAAACCTATTTGGACAGGGGCTTGATGGTCTCGTAGCCGACCACGCTTTCGGCTTTTGTGCCCTCGTCATAGCGCCTGGCGAGAACCGCCTGCAAATCGGGTGCGTAAAGCGCGGTGAATTCATCCAGCTTCTCGCCGTCCTCGCTCCTGATCGTCTGCTTGACGGCAAGCACATTGTATTTGCAGTCGCCCAGGCTAAAGCTCTCCTTGCCCTTGACGGCGAGTTCCAGCGTCTCGGTGCCCTTCGGCTGCTTGCTGGGTGTGAGACGGACAAACAGCGTCTTGCTCTTGGCACCGGCCTTCAGCGGAAACAATTTTCTGAGATCCGAAAGCGGGATCATTGCCAGCTGTCCTGTGCTGCTGTCGCGAAACACCTCGATCAGGCCGCCGAACAGGAACTGCGTCTGTGGCGATTCGGACTGGTATTTGTTGGCGACGGAAACCATGCCGCCGGCCGCGGGGCGAAATTCGCTGTGGATGCCTGGCTTTTCGAGGACGAAGCCGACCTTGGCGGATTTGGCGTTGATGCACTCGGCACCATTTGCGGCGCTCGCCAGCATGATCAGTGTCATGCCGATAGGCGCAACTCTCATGGCACTTCCTCTCTCTAGTCGCGCAAGCCCGACACCCGGCACCGGAAAAATGACAGACCGACGGCAATGTGTCGATGCATGGCGCATGAGAGAGCCATGCAGGAGAACTGGACGGACGAGCACTGGCCGTGCTGAATTCCGACGCATGATGAACCGCCGCTCGGCAAGATCGGTTTCCCGGCGCAGCGTCCTGGCGCAGCTGGCAGGGTTTGCCGTGGCGGGCACCCTTGCGCGCCAGGCCTTCGGCCAGACCGGGCAGCGCATTTCGCCGATCGACGCCACCTTCCTGTTCATCGCCGATGTCCATGCCTGCCGCATGGCCAATGGGCTTAGTCCCCATTGCGAGCAGGAGGGCAAGACCGACGCCGCCTTGCTGCGCAATGTTGCCGCCCTCAACGGCATCGGCGACAGGCAATGGCCGCACGAAATCGACGGCGTTGCGACCGGCCTGCGTTCGGCGGGCAGCATCGGCACGCCGCTGGGCATCGTTGTCGGTGGCGACATCACCGACGACGGCGGCGGTCAGATCACCCAGCCTCGCGAGGGCACACAGCTTCTCCAGTTCAGCCAGCGCTACCAGCAGGGTGTCGGCCCCGATCGCGTGCATGTGCCGGTCTATGTCGGGCTCGGCAACCACGACCTCGACCAGAACGGGCCGCGGCGGAATGTCGATTGGTACCGGCGCGAAATGCGCGACTATGTCGAGGTCAACCATCGCGCCGGCGTGTTCTTCAAGCCGCCGGTGCCGGCGACCGACTACGATGTCGACACCGATTGCTATTCATGGGACTGGGGCGGCCTGCATCTCATCCAGACGCACCGCTTCGCCGGCGACACCGGTCATGGCGCCGATAACAGCCTGCCATGGTTGAAACAGGATCTGGCGACCTACGCCGGCGACGGCCGCCCGGTCATCCTGTTCCAGCACTATGGCTGGGATGGCTTTTCGATCGAAAGATGGGACACCGCCAAAAAACTATTCGACGATGACGGCGCCGGCCGGCCGCATTGGTGGAGCGAGGCGGACAGGCGGGCGCTGCTGGCGGCGCTGAAGGGCTATAATGTCATCGGCATCTTCCATGGCCATCAGCACGCGAGGCCGATGATCTACAATCGCGACGGGCTCGACGTGTTCAAGCCAAAGGCCGCCTTCATGGGCGGCTTCGCGCTTGCGCGTGTCACCAGCAACAGCATGGACGTCGTGCTCGGCGAAGCCACCAACGACCATGGCGGGGTCGCTTTCACCAACGCTTTCTCCAAGAGCCTGGAGTTTTTGGCCAGTAAATAGCGGCCCCGGTAAATAGCGGCCGGACTTGCCATTTTTCACTGCTGGGAAGACGGCGCGGCTCAAAGCGCCTTCTTCACCTTGTCCTTCACGTCGCCATAGGCCTTCTGCAATTTACCGGCGATCTTGTCGACCGAGCCTTCAGCCTCGACACGCCTGTTGCCGGTGGCCTTGCCGGCGGCCTTCTTCACCGACCCTTTGACCTGTTTGGCCACGCCTGCAACCTGGTCCTTGTTCACCATTGTCCGCACCTCCTGGGAGTTCCACCCAAAAGCGAATATCGAGAAAACGGGCAGGCGCGGCCTCGGTTCCGAGGCCGGTATTTGCCGTCCGCATCGGTTGTCGCCATCGCGGCCACCTGACATATCCGCGCAGAATGGCACGCTATCGCGAGGACGGCTCAAGTAGCGCGTCCCATCGTCCTCCCGATGGTGGGGATCGCAGATTTTTGCGTTCGGCGATGGAATTCCTCTTCCGGATAAGTACACTGCGCAGCAGCTCTCCACTCGCTGCGACATTCGCCGAATGTCCGATCTCGGCGATGCCCCACAAATGGCGCACAGGGAGAACGCCATGACAATTCTCGCCATCGGTGCCGCCGGCGCAGTCGCCGGCCTTGTCGTTCCCGCCCTGGCAGAACGCGGCGCGCGGGTGCGTGGCCTGGTCCGCAAGCCGGAGCAGGTCGATCAGGTGCGCGGTTGTGGCGCGGCGGAAGTCACTGTTGGCGATCTTCGCGACCGGACGAGCCTCGATCAAGTGTTCCGGGACATCGACGCCGTCTTCTATATCTATATCGCACCGGCGTTCCTTCCTGGCGAAGCCGAGGTGGGAAAGGGCGTGGTCGACGCTGCGATCAGGGCAGGCGTGCGCCGGTTCGTGTTTTCGTCGGTGATCCACCCCGTGCTCAGCGGGCTCGTCAACCACGCCGCCAAGGCTGTCGTCGAGGAGGCGGTGCTCAACTCGACACTGGAGTATACGTTCCTCCATCCGACCCTCTATTTCCAGAATTACGCCGGGCTCTGGTCCACGATCATCAAAGCGGGAGTGCTGGCAGAACCATGGTCGGCCGACACCCGTTTCACACGGGTCGACTATCGTGATGTCGCGGAAGCCGCGGCGATCGCATTGACCGAGGATCGGCTGCTCTACGGCACGTTTGAGCTCTGCTCGGCGGGCAATTTGAACCGCAAGGAGGTCGCGGCGTTGATCGGCGAGGTGCTGGATCGCGAGATCAGGGCCGAGACGAGTGATCCAGCCGCTCTCGGCGATATTCCGAAGCCGATGAGGACGATGTTCGAACATTATGAGCATCGCGGTCTGCTCGGAAGCCCGCTGACGTTGCGCGCCATTCTGGGTCGGGAGCCACGGACGCTGCGTGCCTATATCAAGGAACTCGCTGCCGGAAAAGCTTAGCGTTCCTGGGCAGGTCCAAAGGTGCAAAGGCGCAGGTCGTACGGAAGCGGAGGTCGGGGATCGGTGCATCCGAAAAATCGGAATCGATTTTCGGCAGGGATCGTGCACAAGATCGTGCAGCGTTCTGTGCGCGTCTAAAAAGGCGCGGCCGTAGTCTGGCGAAAAATCCGGGGGAACCGTCTTGACTGAATTCACGCTCTACATCGGCAACAAATGCTTTTCGTCCTGGTCGCTGAGGCCATGGGTGGCGATGAAGCATCTGGAGATCCCGTTCGACGAAAGTTTTGTGCGCCTGCGCACGCCGGAGACCGCTGCCAATCTGGACAAAGTGTCGCCAACCGGGCTGGTGCCGGTGCTGAATCACAAGCCGTTGAATGGTGGAGGCAGGGTCGTCTGGGAAACCCTTGCCATCCTTGAATATCTTGCCGACCTGTTTCCGGAGAAGAAGCTGTGGCCGGCCGATATCGGCGCCCGCGCGCTGGCGCGCTCGGCGGCGACCGAGATGCATTCCGGTTTTCGCGAGGTGCGCTATGGCTGGCCTATGAATTTGCGCCGGCCGAAGGGCCACAAGCCGCTCGACGCCGAAGGCGAGGCGCAAAGGGCTCGCATCGAGGCGCTGTGGCGCGAGTGCCGGGAAAAATATGGCAAGGGCGGCCCGTTCCTGTTCGGTCACTTCACTGCGGCCGATGCCATGTATGCGCCTATCGTCACCCGCTTCGACACCTATGGCGGCACGTTGGCGCCGGATATCAGAGCCTATGTCGACGCCATGCTTTCAACACCGGCCATGCGCCACTGGTATGCTGAAGCGGCGAAGGAGAAATGGCCGGAGCCCGGCCCGGACGAGTGAGCCTGATTAGAAGGCGGGTTTTCAGAACGCCCGTTCGGGGCGCGGCTTTCGCTACGAAATCCTGCCGATGATGACCGCGGTGATGTGAAGAGGGCGCGCCGCCGTATAGGAACGCCTCTCGCGCGGTAGTCGCGCGGGAGGCGTCCATTGTCGTCAGCCTTTCCACAGATTGCTCTCCGGAACTCTTGACGACATTTGGAAAATGCAACGATGCCAAAACGGTTCCCGACTTTTGATGATTTTTTCTGGAAATTTTCGTGACTGGCGGTTTTGCGCCCGATCCGCCAACAGAGTGGCCGTAACGTGCCTTTGCCAGCAGCCTGCGGCACGCTTCCGCTGCAGGTCCAAACCAAAAAATTGACAGGGCGCCAAAAGCAGCGTAAAAGTAATTGTCGATATTTGTTTGACCGACTTTTGTTATCCGTGCGCCCAGGCGCGCCTTTGACGAACTTCCCCCATCAAAATCGAGACAAACGTTGTTGTGCAGTCGCATGGCAACCAACGAATATTTGCCATGGAAAGGGTTCGTTATGAGCACAGGCACAGTTAAATGGTTCAACGCCACCAAGGGTTTTGGTTTTATTCAGCCTGACGATGGCTCGGCAGACGTTTTTGTCCACATCTCCGCCGTCGAGCGCGCCGGAATGCGTGATATCGTCGAGGGCCAGAAGCTCGGCTACGAGATGGTCCGCGACAACAAGTCGGGCAAGATGTCCGCCGATCAGTTGAAGGCGGCCTAAAACGGAATTCAGCCTCGCCGGTGACCACGGATGTACTGGCACCGGTGATAGCGAATTCCAGCGCATGACCTCGGAAACATCGGTTTCCGGAAAGGATCATGCGCAGATTGGAAAGTGTTGGCGCGTTCATCTGGACGCGACGCTCCAGCGGAAGGTCAGGCAACGCCCTGGCCTTTTTGCATTTGGGACGCTTTAAAAGTCCGAAAGAGCGCCGCACGACCGCTTGAACGTGCTATGGACGCTCCAGCAACTGAAATCCGACTGCCGTATTGCTTTGTGCGTGGACCTGGCCGAAAGACCGGTCTCGCCACTTTCGGCAGCACGCTCCGAACCGGGAGAAAGACCTTGACCGCCGCTTCGAACAAACCCCACGACCAGGCCGAATCCCTTTTCAGCAAGACCAAGACCCAGTCGATGTCGCTCAACCGCATCATTTCCGAACAGGATGCCGTCAGCCAGGCCCGGGAGGCCAAGACCGCGCGGCTGCGCGAACTGCGCCTGGAAAAGGAAGCCGACGACATGGCGGCAGCCGCCGTGCTCGCTGCCTTGCCGAAGCGCGCAGGCAAACGCTGATGGCCACCAAGCGTGTGCCGCAAAAGGCGATTGCCGGCGATTCGACCATTGCCGATGTTGTGGAAGGCCTCGACAAGCCGATTGAATATGTCCGGCGCGTGCTCGAAAAGCTCGAGCGCTGCAAGCGCGCCCATGGCGATGCCCAGGTGCGTCTTGGCGTGCGCGGCCGCGCCGAATGTCCTAACTACCTGATCGAATACGTCCGCGAAAACGCCAGGACCAATGAGCGCGTCACCCATCAAGATGCCGCCTATAGCGGCAGCACGCATCGCGAGCTGGCGCCCCGGCATATCGAGGAAGCCAGGAACTGGTCGCCCGAGGAAATGAACATCACGGCGGTTTCGGCGCTGATCGGCCGCCTGCGCAATCCGCGCGCGCCATCATCGCGTTTCGCCGACGAGGATTGACATGGCTATAAAGTTTTCCGCCAAGGACCAGCCGACGTCTGCCGCCACGGCAAAACCGGCCAAGCCGGCTGCCGCGCCGAAAGCCGATGAGCCGGCGGCCACCGACCTGTTCAAGTCGCCGGCAGAAGCACCATCGCGCAAGACCAGGAAGAAGAAATAGCGCCTTGCCGCAACAAGACGCCGATCGCGATCCTGTTGCGCCAGGGCTGCTTGCCTTGGCGCTCGCCGGCGGCTTTTCGTCGACGGAGGAGGGCGCCGGCCCGGGCGCGACCTTCGACTGCCAGAGCTGCGGCGCCTGCTGTTCCTATTCATCCGAATGGCCGCGCTTCTCGACCGAAGATGACGTGCAGCTCGACCGGATCCCGCAAAAATATGTGGCCGCCGACGAATCCGGCATGCGCTGTGACGGCGTGCGCTGCTCGGCGCTTTCGGGCGAGGTCGGCAAGTCGACCGCTTGCGGCATCTACGACCTCCGCCCGGATGTCTGCCGCTCCTGCATGCCGGGCGGTGACGATTGCCTGCTGGCACGACGCGCCCACGGGCTGCCGACCTCTGATCCCGCCTTGCTGGCATGCCCTTCACCCGGCCCCTTGGTCGACACTTGTGCGCGCTGATCTTGCTGGCTAACTTGCCGGCGGGCAGGTCACCGGAGGAACCATCGTGAGCATCGAATTCCTGTTGACGTCGCTGATCGTCGTGGCTTCGCCCGGCACTGGCGTTCTCTATACGCTGAGCGCCGGCCTTTCGCGCGGCGCGCGTGCCAGCATCATCGCCGCTTTCGGCTGCACGCTCGGCATCATCCCGCATATGGCGGCGGCCATCACCGGCCTGGCGGCGTTGCTGCACACCAGCGCGGTCGCCTTCGAGACGCTGAAATATCTGGGCGTCGCCTACCTGCTCTACATGGCCTGGAACACGCTGAAGGAGAAGGGCGGACTGAGCGTCGAGGAAAATGTCGCGCCGCGCTCGGCCGGCAAGGTGATCACTTCCGGCATCCTCATCAATATCCTCAACCCGAAGCTGTCGATCTTCTTCTTTGCCTTCCTGCCGCAATTCGTCAGCACCACCGAACCGCATGCGCTGTCGAAAATGCTTGAGCTCAGCAGCGTCTTCATGCTTCTGACTTTCATCGTCTTTGTCGGCTACGGCATTTTCGCCGCCTCGATCCGCAGCCATGTCGTGTCGCGGCCAAAGGTGCTGACCTGGATGCGCCGCACCTTCGCCGGCGCCTTCGTCATGCTCGGCGCCAAGCTGGCGCTGGCCGATCGGTAGGGAGGCGTCGCCGCTCTTTCCGCTCCGCTATCCCCTCACGTAGCCCATCGCTTCGACGATCAGCCCGTCGCGCACCCGCATCAGATTGACCCCACGGATGGAACCGCCGTCGGCCCGCCAGTAGCGCCAGCGGATCGTGGCCCGCTCGCCGGCGACGAATGTTCCCTCGAGGTCGAAGCGCGTCCCGGCTTCGCTGGCGATCGCCGACCAAAGGCCGACGCACGCCTCCCGGCCGACATTGCGGGCGCCATCTGGTGCCGGCACAGTGTTTTCGATGACACAGTCCTCTGCGACCAGACCGGGAAGCGCCGACGGATCATGATTTTGGAACACGTCGTTGAAGCGCCGCATGATCTCGGCTGTCTGTCTGGATTGGTCGTCCGGATGGATGTGCATAGTGCTATCCTGTTTCATCTCATGTCCTCCTGATTTCATCCGGGGCGGTGGTCGCGATCAGTTCCGCCTTGAGCGTGATATCGGCCACGCCGGCCAGGGCGCGCGAGACCAGGCAAGTCGCTTTCGCGGACTCAGCCAGGCGCTGGAATTCTTCCGGCGCCAGGCCCGCAATCTCGGCTTCGGTTTCGAGGTCGATGCGGGTGATCGTCGGCCCGGACGTGCTCGTGCCAAGATGCACCCTGGCGACGGTGCTGATGCGCACGGGAACATGGCCGCCGCGGCCTGCTATGGCGCTCAGCGCCATCGAAAAGCAGCCGGCATGCGCCGCCGCGATCAATTCCTCGGGGTTCGTGCCCGGACCGTCCTCGAAACGCGACGGGAAGGAATAGGCGCCTTCGAAGACGCCGCTGCCGAGCCGCAGCCGGCCCGAGCCTTGTTTCAACGATCCCTGCCATTGGCCCTCTGCTTCACGGATGGTCATTCGTCTTTCTCCTTTCAATGATCGAATCCCTTCAGGCGCCTTCGATGATCACCTTTCCGAAGACGTTGCCCTGCTCGAAGTAGCGGTAGGCATCGCGGACTTCGGCGAAGGGGAAGACCTTGTCGACGACGGGCTTCAGGCGATGCGCCGAGATGGCGCGCAGCATGGTTTCAAGGCCGGTGCGGCTACCGACGAAGACGCGGCTGATGGTGACGAGGCTGCGCTGGTAAACCGCGCCGGGAATCTGCACCGCGCCGCCTTTCGCATCCTGTACGGTGAGCAGCACAATGCGCCCGTAAAGCGTGCTGGCGATCATCGACTGCGCGAAGGTCGGCGGGCCGCCGGTCTCGACGACGAGGTCGATGCCGCCGGTCTGGTCGCGCACCATCGCACCCCATTCCGGCGTGTCCGCAGTGGAGACGACGATGTCGGCGCCCAGTGCGCGCAGCTTGTCCGCCTTCTCGCTGCGCGAGGTGACCGCCACGACCTGACAGCCGAGCAGCTTGGCGAACTGCAGCGCAAACAGCGCGACGCCACCCGAGCCGATGACCAGAACCCATTGGCCGGGCTTCGGAATCTCCGCACCCGTCAGCGAATTCCAGGCCGTCAGACCGGCGCAGGTCAGCGTCGCCGCTTCATGCCAGTCGAGATGTTCGGGAAGCCGCACGGCCCACTGTTCGTCAAGCAGCGCATATTCGGCCAGCATGCCGTCCAGCGTGCAGCCGAATTGGTCGATGAGCTTGGCATTGATGCGGCCGTCGATCCAGCGCGTAAAATAGCTGCCGGTGACGCGGTCGTCGACGGCAAAGCGGGTGACGGCGTTGCCGACGGCAACGACTTCGCCGGCGCCGTCGCTCAGCGGAATGACGCCTTGGCGCGGCGTCAGCGGATAGGTGCCGTTGAGGATCATCGTGTCGCGCCGGTTGAGCGAGGTGGCGCGAACGCGAACCACGATATCGTGCGGTTTCGGCGTCGGCTCAGCCTCGTCATGCATCACCAGGCAGTCAGTCCCACCGGACCCTTCAAGACGAAAGTTGCGCATTCGACCCCCATATATGTAGACTGATCTACATATTATGTAGACCGATTGTCATATTCTGAGCAAGGCCTATAATGATTGCTCCTGACAGAGGTTGACATGGCGAACGACACCCGCATCCGCATGCTCGAGGCGACGGCGCTGCTGCTTAGGCAGCGCGGCTATCACGGCACCTCGCTGAACGACATTTTGAGCGCCAGCGGGGCGCCGAGAGGCTCGCTCTACTTCCATTTTCCGGGCGGTAAGGACCAGCTGGTCCTCGAGGTGACGCGCAACAGCGTCGACGAGGTGACGCAAAGGCTGGAGGCCGCGCTCGCCGCCGAGACGGACCCGGCGGTGGCCGTCCACCATATCTACCAGTCGGTCGCGCGCATGTTGGAGGAGAACCAGTTCACGCTTGGATGTCCGATCGCGCCCGTGGTGCTGGACTCGCCGACCGACGTGCCGGAGCTGGCCGAGTTGTGCCGGTCGGCCTTCGAGCAGTGGATAGGCTTGCTGCGGGCGGCCTTCGTCAGGGCAGGGATACGCGAGCGCCGCGCCCACGCCCTGGCGCTGCTTGTCGAATCATCGCTGGAAGGGCTGATGGTGATCGCGCGCGCCACCCGCGACCGCGCCCCGGTGCTGGCGGTAGCAGATGAAGTCGCCGCGCTGATCGAAGGTGCGATGCTGGCCCAGGAGGTGGCTGCGGCACATTGAGCCGTCGCCTGAGCCGAGGCAGTCTCAGGCGAAATGATCACCCGATAGCAAACAGAAAGGGCGGCATTGCTGCCGCCCTTTCCGTAAGCTTAGCGAGATTGGCTGGATTAGAAGTCCATGCCGCCACTCAAGCCCGCTTGCGGGCTTGAGCAATTGTCAGTTCATGGGCGTGCTCTATGGACTTCTTTAGAAGTCCATGCCGCCCATGCCGCCCATGCCGCCGCCGCCCATGCCGCCAGGCATGCCGCCGCCAGCAGACTCCTTCTTCGGAGCCTCGGCGATCATGGCTTCGGTGGTGACCAGCAGGCCGGCGACCGAGGCCGCGTCCTGGAGAGCCGTGCGCACGACCTTGACCGGATCGACGATACCCATGGCGATCATATCGCCGTATTCGCCGGTCTGGGCGTTGTAACCGAAGGTCGCGCCCTTGTTGTCGAGGATCTTACCGGCAACGATCGAAGCTTCCGCACCGGCGTTGGCCGCGATCTGGCGGGCCGGAGCCTGCAGCGCGCGACGCACGATGTTGATGCCGGCAGCCTGGTCGGAGTTGACGCCGGTGGCCTTGAGGTTGGCCGAAGCGCGCAGCAGGGCGACGCCGCCGCCGGCGACAATGCCTTCTTCCACGGCCGCGCGGGTCGCGTTGAGGGCGTCATCGACGCGGTCCTTCTTTTCCTTGACTTCCACTTCGGTCGCACCGCCGACGCGGATCACCGCAACGCCGCCCGCCAGCTTGGCGAGACGCTCCTGCAGCTTCTCCTTGTCGTAGTCCGAGGTGGTCTCCTCGATCTGCTGCTTGATCTGGGCGACGCGGCCCTGGATCTCGGCCTTCTTGCCGGCGCCGTCGACGATGGTGGTGTTCTCCTTGGAGATCGACACCTTCTTGGCGCGGCCGAGCATGTTGAGGCCGACATTCTCGAGCTTGATGCCGAGGTCTTCGGAAATGACCTGGCCACCGGTGAGGATGGCGATGTCTTCCAGCATGGCCTTACGGCGATCACCGAAGCCCGGCGCCTTGACGGCGGCGATCTTCAGGCCACCGCGCAGCTTGTTGACGACCAGCGTGGCCAGAGCCTCGCCTTCGACGTCTTCCGAGATGATGAGCAGCGGCTTCGAGGTCTGCACGACGGCTTCGAGAACCGGCAGCATGGCCTGCAGGTTGGAGAGCTTCTTCTCGTGGAGAAGGATGTAGGCGTCTTCCAGATCCGCAACCATCTTGTCGGCGTTGGTGACGAAGTAGGGCGAGAGATAGCCGCGGTCGAACTGCATGCCCTCGACGACTTCGAGCTCGGTCTCGGCGGTCTTGGCTTCCTCGACCGTGATGACGCCTTCGTTGCCGACCTTCTGCATCGCTTCCGCGATCATCTTGCCGACCGACTCGTCGCCATTGGCCGAGATCGTGCCGACCTGGGCGACTTCCTCTGAGGTCTTGATCTTCTTGGCAGCTTTGCCGAGGGCCACGACGACTTCGGTCACGGCGAGGTCGATGCCGCGCTTCAGGTCCATCGGGTTCATGCCGGCGGCAACCGCCTTGTGGCCTTCCTGGACGATCGACTGCGCCAGAACGGTCGCGGTCGTGGTGCCGTCGCCGGCGATGTCGTTGGTCTTCGAAGCAACTTCGCGGACCATCTGCGCGCCCATGTTCTCGAACTTGTCCTCAAGCTCGATTTCCTTGGCGACGGTGACGCCGTCCTTGGTGATGCGCGGGGCGCCGAACGACTTGTCGATGACGACGTTGCGGCCCTTGGGGCCGAGCGTGACCTTCACGGCGTCGGCGAGGATGTTGACGCCGCGCAGCATGCGCTCGCGGGCATCACGGGAGAATTTTACGTCTTTGGCAGCCATTTTTAGCTCCTGGCAGGGGCTTGGATTGAGCCCGAAGATTCAAGTTGACGGTGAGGCCGATATTCAGCCGATGATGCCCATGATGTCGGATTCCTTCATGATCAGAAGGTCCTCGCCATTGAGCTTGACTTCGGTGCCCGACCACTTGCCGAACAGGATGCGGTCGCCGGCCTTGACGTCCAGCGGGACGAGCTTGCCGGCTTCGTCGCGGGCGCCGGAACCGACGGCGATGATCTCGCCTTCCTGCGGCTTTTCCTTTGCCGTATCGGGGATGATGATGCCGCCCGCGGTCTTGGATTCGGATTCGACCCGGCGAACGACCACGCGGTCATGAAGCGGTCGGAACTTCGACTTTGCCATATTTGATTCCTCGATGAGAATGGTGAGAATAGTCCCTCCGTCCGGCAGCGCCGGACATATGAGTTAGCACTCACCAATGGCGAGTGCTAACGTGGCGCTGAAATAGGCCCGCGGCTCGTGAGAGTCAAGCCGCGGCACGTCATCGAAATGCGCGAAATTTGCGTTCCCTGATCGTGACCGCGTTAGAGGAACAGCCGCAACTGGGCGTGGATGATCGACCTGTAATCCTCGATAGTCCGCCGGCTTTCGGTTTCGTCCTGGGTAAGCGCCAGGCGCACGACGCCACCGGCAAGCTGGAAGATCAGGAAAACCACGCGTCCGAATTGCTCGCGTCTCTCCGGCTCGAGAAAGGGGGCGACATGGTCGCAGAATAGCTTGGCTTGATGCCGGGTTTCGGCGATGTCGAGATTCTGCAGCGCCTTGTCGGCCTGGATCGCGTTCTGCAGGTCCTGGATGGCGGGGTCGCCGGCGACACGCTCATAATAATCGTCGAGCAGGCGGTCGGCCGCCGCCATCACGTCGTCCAGTCCATGGATGTCGGCGATGATCGCGGTCAGCCGCGCGCGGCTGACCTCGGAGAACCGTTCGTAGAGCATCGCCAGGATCGCCGATTTGCTAGGAAAATAATGATAGACGGTGGCGATCGGCCCACCCGCCAACGTGCCGACTTCCTTCATCGTGACGGCGTCGATGCCCTTCTCGCCGATCAGCCGCATGGTCGTCGACAGGATGGCATCGATGCGCTCGCGGCTGCGCTCCTGCTTGGGCTTGCGCCTGGGCTCGGTCGCCGTTCGCCTTGCTTCTTTCATGCACAGATCTCTCGCGGCAGGCCCAAATTTCGGTTGACAGGAAATATGATCAAGTATCAGTTTCTGGAAAGCTGACAGGTTGTCAGATTTCTCGCCATGCGGCAAGGACATCGGGGAGGGCGCCTGTGACTTCGACAAATGCCGGGCATACGGACAATGGCGACTGGCTGGTCGGCAATCCGACTAGTGGACAGCTTGCCTCAGCACTTTGGATCGGTTCGGTCGGCTTGCTCATCCTCGGGCTACAACCCGTGCTGCTCGGCGCGCTTTATACCGAGGGGCATGTCAGCGGCGATGAGCTGGCCCTGGTCGCCACGGCGGAGATGATCGCGATTGCCATCGGCTCGGCAATCGTGGCGATGCTGTTGTCGGCCCGCAACATGCGCTGGAAAAGCGCCATCCTGCTGATCATTCTGGCGCTGGCGAATTGGTGGACTGCGCACGTCGCGACCCCCCACATGCTGATCTCAGCTCGCACCGTGGCCGGGCTCGCCGAGGGTGGCGTTGTGGCGGTCGCCACCGAGCTGATCGCCCGTTCGCGGCGGGCCGAGTGCATCGGCGGCTATTTCGTCACCATCCAGACCCTGGCGCAAAGTGCCCTGGCTTTGCTGCTGGCGCTCTACGTGATTCCGGCTGCCGGGTCGGCTGGCGGCTTCATTGTCCTTGCCGTCGTGTGCGTCGCCTCTCTGGCGGTCGCCTGGAAGGTGCCGGCCGACTATGCCGACCTGCCCAGGGAAGAGCATTTCGGCAATGTGCTCACTTTACCCTCGATCACCGCGCTGCTGTGCATCTTCTGCTATTTCATGTTCTTCGGTGCGGTCTGGGCCTTCCTGGAGCCGCTTGGTGCGCAATTCGGGATTTATTCGTGGACTGTCGGCCTGATGGTGTCGGCCAGCCTCGCTGCCCAGGTTCTGGGCGCAATGACGGCGACAGTTCTCGAGGCGCGCATCGACCACCGCATCACCATTGCGGTGGTCGGCGCCATCGCCGTTGCCAGCTCCGCTCTGCTCGCCAGTGGGCCGGGCCTCACGACTTTCTGGGCGGTCGCCCTGGTCATGGGCTTCATCCTCTTGTTCATCGTCCCCTACCAGATCCGTCTGGCAATCACCGCCGACGAGACGCGCACTGCCGTGCTTCTGGTGCCGGCCGCCCAGATCCTTGGTCTGGCGATAGGACCGATTGCGGCATCCCTGCTCATCGACGGCACGGATTTCCGGCCGGTGCCGGAATTCGCCGCCGCCTGCGCCCTCGCCAGCGTCGTGCTGCTCGGCCTGTTCATTCTGGTATCGCGGCGTCGCCGCGCAATAGCTTAAATCGGCGCCATGTCGAACGCCACCACGCAGACCTGGAGCAACTAGTCCGGCCATGTACGCGCCGAACCGCAGCTGATCGCCAGCCCTGCCGACGCAGATGAACTCAGCGATCTCGTACGCACCGCGCCTGGCCCGGTGCGGGTCGCCGGCGCCGGGCATTCCTTCACGCCGCTGGTAAAATCCGAAGGCACGATCCTGTCGATGGAGAGGTTCGAGGGGCTGGTGTCGCACGACAGCGAGCGGCATCAGGCGCGGGTGCGTGCAGGGACACGGCTCGGGCCGCTGATGCATATTCTGCAAGGCATCGGCCAAGGCCTGCCGAACATGGGCGATATCGACCGCCAGGCGATCGGCGGCGCTCTTGGCACCGCCACCCACGGCTCCGGACCGACGCTCGGCGCCTATCACACGCAACTGGAGACAGTGCAGATCGTCGACGGGCAGGCAGATTGCACGACTTCAACCGGGCCGGCGATCTGGACATGGTCCATGCCATGGGTGTCGCGCTCGGCGCCTTCGGCATCCTGACCGAAGTGACAATGAACAATGTGCCGACCTATCGGCTGCGCCGCCGCAAATCGGTGCTGCCGATTGCCGACATGCTCCGCGATTTCGAGACAATGATGGCCGCACACCGTTCGGCCGAATTCTACTACATCCCGTTTTCGGGCTACGCACAGTTCATCGCCAGCGATCTGAGCGATGCGGCTACAACGACGCGGCCGACCGAGGACGACGAAGCGGGGCTGGCGACGCTGCGCCGGCTGCGTACCGCGCTTGCCTGGCTGCCGTCGCTGCGCCGCCGGCTGATCCTGGGCGCGATCGCCAAATTGCCGGCCGAGGACTATGTGCAGGACTGGCTCAACGTCTATGCCAGCGACCGGCAGACGAAGTTCAACGAGATGGAATATCATCTGCCGTTCGAGGAAGGGCCGAAGGCGCTGGCCGAAATCATCGAACTGACCGAAAAGCGGTTTGCGGAAGTCTATTTCCCGATGGAGGTGCGCACGGTCGCGCCCGACGAATTCTGGTTGTCGCCGTTCTACAACAGGCTCACCTGTTCGATCGCCATCCACCATGATGCGGCCAGCGATCCGCAACGGTTCATGCGGGCGGCCGAGCCGATCTTCCGCAGATATGGCGGCAGGCCGCATTGGGGCAAGATGCACAGCCTGAAGGCGGCGGACCTGAAAAAACTCTATCCGCGCTGGGATGACGCCATGGCGGTGCGCCGCGACATCGATCCCGAGAACCGCTTCGTGTCGCCTTACATGGCCGGCCTTTTCGGCATCGAAGCATGAGCACCTATTTCGCCGCATTGTCAGATGCGCTGAAGGCCGCCGGCATCTTTCAACCCTGCCTGCTGCTCGACCTCGACATCCTGGACCACAACATCGCTTTGGTCAGGGAACGCTTGGCGCCGGGCCTTGCCCTGCGGCTGGTCGACAAGTCGCTCGCTTGCCTGCCGCTGCTTTCGTATATCGGCAAGGCGCTCGGGACCAATCGCTTCATGACCTTCCATCCGCCGGTCGCCGAAGCGGTGCTGAAGGCGTTTCCCGACGCCGACATGCTGTTCGGCAAGCCGATGCCGGTTGGCGCGGCAAGGGCAGTGCTGGCGAACGGCGCCGCCGACTGGTCGCGCGTGTGCTGGCTGATCGACACCGAGGAAAGGCTGGCGGAATATGGCGCGCTGGCGAGCGAACTCGATATCGAGTTGCGCATCGCTTTCGAGATCGATGTGGGGCTGCATCGCGGCGGCTTCACCAGCCCGCAGGCCCTGAAGGCATTGCCTACCCAAGAGCGGCTGCGTTGCGAAGGCATCATGGCCTACGAGGCGCATGCGCCGCATATTCCCGGCCTGTTCGGCGGACCGGCGAGGGCCCTGGAACAGGCGTCAGTATCAGCCGTGGCATTCGCCGCCTGCCTTAGCGCGGACCAGCGCCGCATCCTCAACATCGGCGGCAGCAAGACCGCGCTGCTCCACCGGGGCGGCGTGGCCAATGAAGTGTCGATCGGTTCCGCCTTCATGCTGCCCAGTGATTTCGACACGCCCGGCCTCGATGGCTTTCAGCCGGCTGCCTTCATTGCGACGCCGATCCTGAAAGTGGTCGAGCCGATGCTGCCGGGCCCGGCAGCTGTTTCCCGGGCGTTGCAGACGATCGGCCTGTTTCCGCGCAAGGGTTGCTATCTCTATGGCGGCAAGTGGATGGCCGAACCGGAATTTCCCGTCGGCATGAAGCCGAACCGCCTGCTCGGCCTGTCCTCCAACCAGCAATTCATGGGCCTGCCTAGCGATGCGAGCGTCAAGCCCGGTGACTACGCTTTCCTGCGCCCGACGCAGAGCGAGGCCGTGCTGCAGCATTTCGGATCGATCACCGTCCTCTCCGGCGGCAGCATCGTCGACCGCTGGCCAGCACTGCCGATGGCGTGAGCGGCCGCGCCAGAAACCTGTCGAAGATCATCGCCGCCGGCACCGCCAATCTCGCCGCCGGCTTCGAGGGCCTCATCCGCCGTGCCAGATAAGGTCCGTCGCTGCGATACTTGACTAAGTCAACTAATTGATTGATCATGGTCCGGCAGGAGCATGCCATGACGATTCATCATCAGCCCGGCAAGGAGCGGATAGACGCCGTGCGGGCTTTCAACCGCTTCTATACCCGCCAGATCGGCCTGCTCGACGAAGGGTGGCTGAAAAGCGCCTTCTCGCTGACCGAGGCGCGGGTGCTCTACGAGCTGGCGCATCGTGATGGCCTGACCGCCACCGACCTTGCGCGCGATCTCGGCCTCGATCCCGGCTATCTCAGCCGGCTTCTGAAGAAGTTCGAGCAACGCGGCCTGGTCGAGCGCGCCGCGACCGAGGCCGACGCGCGGCGCTCGTCGATCGCGCTGACCCCGGCCGGACGGCAGGCCTTTGCCCCGCTGAACCAGGGCTCGCATGACCAGGTCGCGGCCTTGCTCGACCGGCTTTCAGTTCCCGAACAAGACAGGCTGGTCAAGGCCATGCAGACGGTGCAGCGCCTGCTCGGCGAGGATGCCGAGCCGAAAGTCCCTTACATGCTGCGGCCTCCGAGGGTCGGCGACATCGGCTGGATCATCAATCGCCAGGGCCTTCTCTACGCGCAGGAATACGGCTGGGACGAGACCTATGAGGCGCTGGTCGCCGAGATCCTCGGCGCCTTCGTCAAATCCTTCGACCCGAAATGGGAGCGCGGCTGCATCGCCGAGCGGGAAGGCGAGATCGTCGGCTCGGTCTTCGTCGTGCGCAAGTCGGACGAGGTGGCGAAGCTTCGGCTGCTCTATGTCGAGCCTTCGGCGCGCGGCCTCGGCATCGGCAAGCGGCTGGTCGATGAGTGCATCAACTTTGCCCGCGCCAAAGGGTACAAAACCTTGACGCTATGGACCAACGACGTCCTCACCTCCGCCCGCCGTATCTACGAGGCATCAGGCTTCAAGCTCGCCGACGAGGAGCGCCATCACGCCTTCGGCAAGGACCTGGTCGGCCAGAACTGGAACCTGGAGCTCTAGGGCACTTCGCCCAAAAGTGCGCAGCGGCGCTTCAGGCCTTGACAGGAATCCAGATTTCCAGCCCGCCATTGCCGTTTCGCGGATCGAACTCGGGGCCGTAGCGCTCGAATTCGGGCGCATCGGCGATCTCGTGCCCGGAGGCCGGCAGCCATTTGTTCCAGATCGTGTTGACCGTGCGACGGATGGTCGAGATGTGTTCGCGATGGGCGAATACCGCATATTTCTGCGCTGGTACCCGCACGCGGAAAAATTCCTTCGGCAGGTCGGAAAAATCCGACACCTCGACGCCGGCGATGTAGTCGAAATTGCCGGCATCGTCGCCGTTGACGCAGACGCCATAGGCGATGTCGCCGACCTCGCCCGGAATGTTGCCGATATAGGGGCCGAACCGCTGCCACTGCATAGGAATGCCGGCGCTGGTTTCACAGCTGTAGCGCTCACCCAGGCCGGCGATGAGGAAAGGCCGGCTGGTTTCGAAGCATGGCGGTTCGAGATTGGTCAGGAAGGACTGGTCCATCAGGATTGGCTCCACGAGATCGAGTTTTTTGAGGCTGCCTTGCGCGCGCACCAGTTCCGGCGTGGTGCCGAACTGGACGCGAAAGGCGCGGGTGAAGGCCTCATGCGAGGCCTAGCCGGCATCGAGCGCCACCGAGAGGATGTCGGGTGCGCCGGCAGCGAGCTTGCGCGCCGCTTCGCTCAGCCGGCGCGAGCGCATGTAGCCCATCACCGAACGGCCGGTGGCGGCGCCAAAGGCCCGTGTGACATGAAAGCGCGACACGCCGCTGCTCTTGGCGACATCGTCGAGCGAAATCGCTTCCGGCAGATGGCTCTCGACGAACCACAGCGCTTTCTCGGTCGGGTTCATGAGTCTCCTCGTCCGCAATTGGCGCGGCCATGGTGCCGCTTCCTTGCATGATCAGTTTGATCGAAGTTGTGCCCCGCGCAAAATTGAAACGATGATGATCGTCAGCGCCGGCGCTCATGCCCATATTGAATTGAAGTTGTAGTCGATGCCGCCGGGCGTGTTGCCAATCCAGGGCGTATCGCCTTGTCAATCAGGCTACCAATCGACGTGTTAGGTCCGCTTTCGGACCCGAAGCCGCGGCGGAAATCGCTCAGATCGTTGGCCTGATGTTCTGATTCAAGCGGAAGAAATTGGTGGGATCATATTTGTTTTTTAGTGCAGCCAACATCGGGTAGTTCTCGCCGTAAGCTGCCAGGACCCGGTCTGTGCCCTCTTCGCCGAGATTGTTGGCATAGACGCCGCCGGTCGAGAACGGTCTCATTGCATCCCATAGGTCACGCGCCCATCGGATGTGCGTTTCGTCATTGGTCGGATTGTCCCAGATCGATATCGGGAAGCAATCGTAAAGCGCATCTCTATTGGCGTAGGGAGTTTCGGGCGTCGGTACACGCGAGATTGCGCCGCCAACCTGCTGCAGGACAAGAAGCGACTCGCTGGGTGCGGTCGCGTAAGCTGCGAGCATTGTGTCGATCGCCAGGTCAGTGATTTCGCGCATGAACTGCGCCTTCCAGTAGTAGCGCCGCCCGCGCGGAAAGATGCTGTCTCCGGCTGACTGGATTTGAAGATACGGGACAGCAGCAATCCGATCTTCAACCGGCGTACCGTAT
Source organism: Mesorhizobium sp. M00.F.Ca.ET.216.01.1.1 (assembly GCF_004010325.2). Classification (GTDB taxonomy): domain Bacteria; phylum Pseudomonadota; class Alphaproteobacteria; order Rhizobiales; family Rhizobiaceae; genus Mesorhizobium. Next base: position 193,674 of record NZ_SADR02000008.1, on the reverse strand, counting down.
TCTCTCAACGGTTGGACGATTTGCTCGCCCTCAGCGAGCGGGCCGATGTAACAGGCCGAGATGCTGAAGAAGCGTTCGCCTGAGGGCGCAGTTACAAGCGCCGCGTCCAGGCTCAGCTCATCGGGAGCGTTGCTCGAAAACGTGCGGTAGAACCGCATTGCTTCGCGCGCATGATCGTAGCGGTATAGCACGGACCCCGCGATGAGCAGGGGACCCACGGGATGAAGCTTGTATTCGAAGGCTGTAACAACACCGAAGTTGCCGCCGCCGCCCCGAATGCCCCAGAAGAGATCCGTGTTTTCGGCCGCGCTTGCCTTGAGCAACCGGCCGTCCGCCGTCACGATTTCTACGGCTACAAGATTGTCGCAGCTCAGACCATGTTTGCGGCCAAGCTTGCCAAACCCGCCGCCGAGTGTCAGTCCAGCTATGCCGGTATCGGCGTTGACACCCATGGTCGTCGCGAGGCCATGAGCCTGCGTGGCTTCATCGAACTCTCCCAGGTTCAAGCCGGCCTCTGCGCGCGCAATACGGCGAACTGGATCGACCTCAATCCGCTTCATGCGTGACACGTCGATTACGACGCCGCCGTCGCATACCGAAGTGCCGGCGACGTTGTGACCACCGCCGCGAACGGCGACGAGAAAGTTTTGCGATCTGGCAAAGCTGACGGCCGTGACGACATCGTGGGATTCGGTGCAGTAGATGATCGCTGCTGGTCGCTTGTCGACCATTCCATTCCAAACTCTGCGTGCCCGGTCATAGCCGGAATCGTCCGGGAGGACCAAATCCCCGCGAATTGCCTGCCTGAGCCGCGCAACGTCCGAAGCGTGCAGGGCTGGCCCTGTCCTGGGATCGTCCATCAGCTCGAGCGTGCTCATCAAGGGATTCCCTTCGTGATCCAGACAGGCTGGATGCGATGATCTCATGGGCCTTCACCCGCCGCAAAGTCGAATATCTCAGTCGCCAGATGAGCCAAATTCATCTAGATTCCACGAATGAGAAAACTTCCGCCGCTTGGATCCCTCCGCGCCTTCGAAGCGGCTGCCAGGCGCATGAGTTTCAGGGCGGCCGCGATTGAGCTCGGCGTGACGCCCACGGCCATCAGCCACCAAATTCGGTTGCTCGAGGGCATCTGCGGACAACCGTTGTTCCGACGGCGGCCTCGGCCACTTTTGCTCACGAGTGCGGGTGAGCGGCTTTTCCCAGCAATTCGGAACGGCTTCGACGCTTTCGCCACCGCAATTGCATCAGCCTCGGCCGGCGTCGGCCAACGTCCGCTGCGTGTGACGAGCCCGAATGCATTCGCCAGTCGGTGGCTGGTGCCGCGCCTGCCAAAGTGGCGGGAAGAGCACCCTGAGATTTCTTTGGAGATCATCGGCACCGACTCGGTGTTGGACTTGCGCGCCGGCAATGCCGATGTCGCGATCCGCTATGCCCGCACAATGCCTCCCGACCTTGCCGCCCAAGAAATTTTTCGGGACCGGTTCTTTCCGGTATGCAGTCCGGAATTGCTCGCCAAGGGCGCCCGGCAGATCGAGCGGGCCGCCGATGTATTGCAATATCCGCTCATCCATTTTGATTGGATGAACCGTGATCGCGAAGCACCGACCTGGTCGTGTTGGTTGGCAGCGGCACGCTCCGTCGATCCCGGCTTCCCGGATACCAACAAGGCTTGCGACCTGAGCTTTCGCGAAGAACTGCACGCGATTGATGCGGTCGCGGCGGGCCAGGGTATCGCTATCTGCAGCGACGTGGTTGTCGGCCGCGAGCTCAAAAATGGAGCGCTGGTCAAGGCATACGATCTGTGTCTCCCGGGCTACGGGTTCTATCTCGTATCCGTACCCGGTCACCCCCTGCAGCCGCACATCGAGGCCTTTTCTGCCTGGATGAAATCGGTGGTGTAAGCGTTGACCATCGGGCTCGATATGTGGGTCCGGTGTGGGCGCAGGTCGACCGGAACGCGGATTTCTTCTGCCATCCATGAATCGCTAACCATGACCGCTTTTGCATGGCTGCCATACAAACTTGCCGGTCTCTGGCGCAATGCGTCGGCTTGAATAGTAAGCACGCTTATTATATATGCCGCTCATGGTTTCCGACGGCATCGACAGATTGGGCTTCTTGATCCACGACGTGCAGCGCCTGATGCGCAAGCGCTTCGAGGCGCGCGCCAGCGGCTTCGGCCTTTCCTCGGCGCAATGGCGACTTCTGGTCCGTGTCGCCAAGGAGGAGGGCGTCGCGCAGGCCCGGCTTGCCGAGCTTCTCGAAATCGAGCCGATCAGCGTATCGCGCCTGGTGGACCGCATGGAGGAGGGCGGCTGGATCGAGCGCCGGTCCGATGCCGCCGACCGCCGCGTGCGCATGATTTTCCCGACCGCCAAGGCGAGCGAGGCTTACGCAAAGGTCAAGAGCCTTGCCGGCGAAGTCTATGAGGAATCGCTTGTCGGCGTTTCGCCGGAAGATCGCCGCATCCTGATCAAGGCGCTGGAGGCGATCGTGCAGAATCTTGCGGACGACGAAACGTCGTCCTTGGAAAAGTGAAGAATACGGAAGGCGCAGCAGCATGAACGCGGTAGCCAAGATAGACGAGAATGTGACCAAGCTGGAGATGGAGGCTCCCGAAAAGCCGGCTGCAACTCCGGTGACGGTGGCTCCTCCGGAACAACCGGCGCCAGTGCCGCCGAAGAAGCGTCGCGTCGGCCGTTTCCTTTTGATGTTTGCGCTGCCTGTGGCACTGATCGCCGGTGGCAGCTACGTCTGGGTGACCGGCGGCCGCTACCAGGAGACCGACAACGCCAACCTGCAGCAGGCCAAGGTGTCGATCGCCGCGGATACGGCGGGACGCATCGTTCGGGTCGATATCGCCGACAACCAGCTGGTCAAGCAGGGCGACCTGCTGTTCGCCATCGATCCCGAGCCATACCGGATCGCATTGGCGCAGGCCGACGCGGCGGTGGCCGGCGCACGGCTCAACGTCGAGCAGTTGCGCGCTGCCTACAGCCAGGCGATGGCGCAGGAAAAGTCCGACAGCAGCGAAGTCGAGTATGCGCAGTCGCAATACGACCGCGCCGCCGACCTTGCGCAGAAGGGCATCAATGCCAAGTCGGCGCTGGACGAAGCCAGGAACGATCTCGACAAGGCCAAGCAGCAGCTGGCCGTGGCCCAGCAGGGCATCGCCAGCGCCAAGGCGGCACTCGGCGGCAATCCCGACATCGAGACCGACAAGCATCCGACCGTGATGGCCGCACTCGCAGCGCGCGACAAGGCTGCCTACGACCTGGCGCAAACCACGGTCAGGGCGCCGGCCGACGGCATCGTCAGCCAGGCCGCCTCGTTCAAGGTCGGCCAGTATGTCGGCGCCGGCACGCCGCTGTTTTCGCTGGTCGAGACCGGCGACACCTGGATCGACGCCAACTTCAAGGAAACCCAGCTCACCAACATGAAGCCCGGCCAGAAGGCCGAAATCGTGGTCGATACCTATCCGGGCAAGACGTTCGAAGCCACCGTCAAGGCGATCGGCGCCGGCACGGGGGCCGAGTTCTCGCTGCTGCCTGCCCAGAATGCTACCGGCAATTGGGTCAAGGTCACCCAGCGCATTCCGGTGCGCCTGCAGTTGACCGACCCTGACGGCAAGATGGCGCTGCGCACCGGCATGAGTGCTGCCGTCACTGTTGACACCGGTGTTTCCCGCGGGCTGCCGGGCATCTTCGGCCACGCCACGGCCGGCGAGGTTAAGTAGACGAAACGGTCGCCATACGGCGAGTTTGGATGGAGATGACAGGATTGGTCCGATGGGAGGTGCGGGAAGGGTTGAGGGGTCGGACCTGGCTGCGTTGCGGCCTGACCGAAGCCTGAATCGTTCGACGCAGGACCCTTCGGTCCTGAAGTTTCCGGGCGGCAGGCGCCCGTTTTATCGAGACGCTCGGTCGATGTAACCCCCACATCGATAATCGCGTCGCACCGCGATGAGGGTCTCTCCACACGGAAGGCCTCGCCGCCCGGAAACCTTGTGTACACGTTTTTGTTACCTGCCGGAAGTTCCGCATCATGAGCACGCCAGAACCTTTTCGCGAAGTGCCGCACCGCGGCCTGATCACTGTTGCGCTCATGTTGGCGACGATCATGCAGGCGCTCGACACGACGATCGCTAACGTCGCGCTGCCGACCATGACCGGCGATCTCGGCGCCTCCCCGGACAACATCAACTGGGTGCTGACCTCCTACATCGTTGCCGCCGCAATCATGACGCCGGTGACCGGCTGGCTGGCCGACCGCTTCGGCCGCAAGGAACTGTTCCTGACGGCGGTTGTCGGCTTCACCGTCTTCTCCATGCTGTGCGGTATCGCCTGGAGCCTGGAGACCATCGTTTTCTTCCGGCTGATGCAAGGCGTGTTCGGCGCGGCCATCGTGCCGCTGTCGCAGACCTTCCTGCTCGACATCAATCCCAGGGAACGTCATGGCCAGGCGATGGCAATCTGGGGCGCCGGCATCATGCTGGGACCAATCCTTGGCCCGACCCTGGGTGGCTGGTTGACCGAAAATTTCAACTGGCGCTGGGTGTTCTTCATCAACCTGCCGGTCGGCATCATCGCCTTCCTCGGCATGGCCGCATACCTTCCCAATATTGCCCGGCGGGTACGGAGCTTCGATTTCTTCGGCTTCGCCATGCTCTCGCTCGGCGTTGGCGCGCTGCAGCTGATGCTCGATCGCGGCGGCGAGGTAGACTGGTTTTCCTCGGTCGAGATATGGATCGAGCTTGGTCTTTCCATCACCGGCTTCTGGGTGTTCATCATTCACACCTTGACGGCGGAGCACCCCTTCATTGACCCGAAGATCTTCCTCGACCGCAATTTCGTGACCGGACTGGCGTTCATCTTTGTCATGGGCGTGCTCATTTTGGCGAGCATGTCGCTGCTACCGCCAATGCTGTCGACCATCTTCGGCTATCCGACCCTCACCATCGGCATCGTCTTGGGGCCACGCGGTGTCGGCACGATGATTGCGATGCTCGTCGTCGGGCGGATCATGCACAGGATCGATGCCAGAATCCTCGTCGTCATCGGCTTTCTCCTGACCGCGCAGTCACTCTATACGATGGCTGGCTTCACGCCTCAGATGGATAACTGGCTGATCCTCAGCTCCGGCGTCATCCAGGGCCTGGGGATGGGAATGGTGTTCGTGCCGCTGTCGACCGTCGCCTTCGCCACGCTCGACGCGCGCTACCGCACCGATGCCACGGCGCTGTTCAGCCTGGTACGCAATCTCGGCTCGTCGATCGGCGTATCGGTCGTCACGGTTCTGCTGGTCCGCAACACGCAGATCAATCACGCCGAGCTGTCGGCCTTCATCAACCCGTTCAACCCGAATCTATGGGCGGCCTCGCCGGCGGCTGCGGGCGGCGATCCAACGACGCTTTCGCAGATGGATGGCATGGTCAATATCCAGGCAATGATGATTTCTTACGTCAACGACTTCAAGCTGCTGATGATGATGACGCTGCTTGCCATCCCGTTTGTTTTCGTGCTGCGCAAGCCAAAGGCTGGTCCGACCGCCGGTGGGGCGCCGGCCGCGCATATGGATTAAATATCGCAGGGTGCGCCGATACTCGGGACACCCTGGCATATGCTTCCAACGCAAGCCCCTAGCCAATTCGGTCTGGCTCAAGAAATATTGCTGAGCAATGCCGAGGCTGGAGATGATGATGATGATGATGATGCAAACCCCGACCTTCTCGGTGTCCGACAGGTTTCCTGTGTTCGATCTGGGGCGGTTCGAAAGTCTGGCGCGTTGGAGAAAAGGCGCTTGGCGCCGAAGTCGACGGCGGGTGCGTTCGTCATCAATATCGGCGACCTGATGGCCCGTTGGACCAACGATCGCTGGGTCTCCACCATGCACCGCGTGGTCAATCCGACTGTAAAAGAGGGGCCGCCGGCGGAAGCGGGCGGCAGGGACAGGCGCCAGTCGATGGCCTTCTTTCACCAGCCGAACTGGAATGCCGAGATCAAGGTGCTGGACGTATGCCTCGCAAGCGGCGAGGCGCCGAAATACGAGCCGGTGCGGTCCGGCCTATATCTCATGGCCAAGTTCAGGGCGACGACCAGGTAGAGCCTCATTTCCCGAGCACAAGGCTCCAGTAGCGCAGCGAGCCGTCGCGGTCGTCGCGGACATAGGCGAGGCCAAAGCGGGTGAAGCGCGGGTCGAGCATGTTGCGGCGGTGGCCGTCCGAATGCATCCAGATGTCGAACAGCTTTTGCAGGTCGAAGCGGCCCTCGGCGATGTTTTCGGCGGCGGCACCGGCAATGCCGTTATCCCTGACGCGCGATCCAAAATCCTTGCCCCAGCCGGTGGTGTGGGTCATGCGGCCACCACGCGCCATGTAGCCGGCCTGCTGCAACGCCGCCTTTTCGAGCTGCGGATCGGGGACGAGTGGTCCCAACCCAGCTGAGGTACGGAGATCGGCAAGCGTGCCGGCAGCGGAGGAAGAGGCACCGGCGCCTTCGCCGGTCGGCAGCGCGGTGGCGCAGGCGGCGAGCCCCGCCAATGCGGCGAGGCCGGCAGCCCTGAGCAGCATTCGCCGGTTTGGTGCCGGGCGCATTTCGGCCGAGTGAGGACCCGAGGATGGATGGTTGGCGATGTCGGTGAGCGTCATGCCCGCCTGAGATACCAGGAATCATGGCTTTTGCCGGGCAGGCGATGAAAAATGCGAGGTGACGGGCTGGACGCCATCTGCGCGGCGACAATCTCTGGCAAATCAGCTATCATGCCATAGTTCTAGAAGTGGCAGCTACGGGGCGGCCATCCCGGCGGTGACCGCCCCGACATACGGGAGAAAGGTAATGGCCAGCTTTCATGTCATGTCGGACGCGCGTGGCATGCACGTGCAGCCAAAAGTGCGCCGCATCACCACGGCCGATTTGAAGGATGCGTTGCGGCTCGGCGTAGAGGATTTCTGGGCAAAGCCCTCGCACTACGTGTTCCTGTGCCTGATCTATCCGATCGTCGGGCTGATCCTGACGCGGTGGTCATCCGGCTCCAACGCCATCCAGCTCGTCTACCCGCTGATGTCTGGCTTCGCCCTGGTCGGCCCGTTTGCCGCGCTCGGCCTCTATGAGATCAGCCGCCGGCGCGAGCTCGGCATGAACACATCCTGGCGGCGTGCGCTCGACATACGCCACTCGCCGGCGCTGTTCTCGATCGCGGCGATCGGTTTCATGTTGCTGGTGCTGTTCCTGTTGTGGATATACACCGCGCAGGCGATCTACACCGGCCTGTTCGGCAGCCAATCGCCGGCCTCGGTCGGCGGCTTCCTGCGCGAAGTGCTGACAACGAGCAGGGGCTGGATGCTGATCCTGCTCGGCAACGCGGCAGGCTTCGTTTTCGCCGTCATCGTGTTGGCGACGACGGTGGTCGCCTTTCCGCTGCTGCTCGACCGCGATGTCGGCGCGGTGTCGGCGATCGAGACCTCGGCGCGGGCGGTGATAAAGAATCCGCTGCAGATGGCGCTGTGGGGCCTGACGGTCGCGGTGCTGCTGGTCATCGGCTCGATCCCGCTGTTTGCCGGGCTCGCCGTCGTCATGCCCATCCTTGGCCATGCGACGTGGCACCTCTATCGCAGAACGGTCGAGCCGGAGCGGGCACAGCAGGTGAGGCGGCCGATGTAGGGCGCCCTGCCGGCCCGCATTGCAGGTAAGACGCTCAGCGCTGGGCGTCGGTCGCCATCTTCAGGGCCAGGGCAGTCAGCACCGTGCCCATCATCCAGCGCTGGATGACCAGCCATAGCGGCCGCCCGGCGAGGAAGGCGGCGATCGAACCGGCCGTCACTGCGATGATTGCGTTGACGGTGAGGCTGATCGCGATCTGGGTGGAGCCGAGCACCAGCAGCTGCGCCAGCACATGGCCCTTGCCGGGATTGATGAATTGCGGCAGCAGCGACAGATAAAGCACCGCCACCTTCGGATTGAGCAGGTTCGTCATCAGGCCCATGGCGAACAGCTTGCGCGGCCTGTCCTTCGGCAGTTCCCGTACCTGGAACGGCGAGCGCCCGCCGGGCCGCACCGCTTGCCAGGCGAGCCACAAAAGGTAGAGCGCGCCGGCAAAGCGCAACGCGTCGTAAGCGAAGGGCACCGCGAGCAGCAGCGCGGTGATGCCGAACGCCGCCGACAGCACATAAAAGAGAAAGCCGAGCGCCACGCCGCCGAGCGAGATCAGGCCGGCTTTCGGCCCTTGCGACAGCGAGCGCGAGATCAGATAGATCATGTTCGGGCCTGGCGTCAGCACCATGCCGAGGCAGACCAGCGCGAAGGCGAGATGGTTGGCGGCTTCGGGCATTGAGGCGTCTCCGGATGGCGGCAAAGATCGTCCGCTTCCCGATATTCATCCAATGCGCCGGTCGTGCGAACGCTCACCATGTGCCTGCGCCGGCGGCAACGCGCAAGGGCATGACCACCTGAGCCATTGCGCCAGTGTTGACGATTGGCGAAGTGGCGATGACTGCCAATCTCCCCCGTAACGGGCGAGATCGCAGCTTCGGTGAAGTCGCCTTCAGCTGACGACGCGCAGGTTGGACAATTCGTTGGCGATTTCCTTGAAATTGTCCGACAGCGTCGCTCCGGTCGCGTTCCAGAACAGCTTGGCCGGCTTGCTCGGATCGGTTGGATCCTTGCGGAAGCGCGAGTCCGAGGAGCACGTCTTCAGCGCGTCCATCGCTTTCTGGTCGCCCGCATCGGCCGTCGACATGTCGAGCGCGACGGTCATCACCATGATGTTGGCCGCCTTGGCGTTGCTGCAGAGCGTTTTCATCTGCTCGTTGAGCGCGGCGGTGTAGTTGCTCGACGAATAGTTGAACTGGCCGATGTCGCTCGACGTGCCGCCGAACAGGCGGGTGACCGAGGTGCCATTATAGCCGAGGCCGGTATAGCCGTAGGCGGCGTAGGTCGATTTGTTGCCGGCCGGGTCGCTGCTTAGGGCCGAATAGGTATTCTCGCCGTCGGTGAGCACGATGACGACCTTGTCGTTGCCGCGCTCCGTCTCCGGCCGCCCTTCGGTAAACGGCTCGCTGCTCGACACCGTGCGCCAGCCCCAGGCCATGCCTTCCGGCACGTTGGTGTTGCCGTTGGGCGTCATAAGGTCGATCGCCGCCTTGATCGCGGCGAGGCCGTCGGTGTTGGTAACGTCGGTCAGCGGTGTGATCGGGGTGGTGGTGCAGCTGTAGTTGGGGCCGGCGCCTTTGCCCAGCACCGGCGCATTGATCGGCCGCGGCTGGAAATACTTGGCCATGTTGGACTGCCGCGTCTTGCCGGTGGCGCTGGTCGGGTCATCGTTCCACCAGCTGTTCGCGGCGCCGTAGGTTACGGGCTTCGGCTCGTCGGGATCCTGGGTCAGATACCAGTGGTTGCCGGGTTCGTCCGGTGCGAACATCGGCACGAACATCGTTGCCGGGTCCCCAACGCTCGTGCCGGTGTTGTTAGGTCCGCCGGAAGCGGGTGCGTCGTTGACGTTGTAGGGGTAGGGCCGGACCTCGACGCAGCCCTGCCAACTGGCGAACGGACCATAGGTGTCGGTATAGTCGTATTCGTCGTGGCTGCGCTTGCAGGTGTTGTCTGAGCGGTATTCGTCACAGACGACGCGCTTGCTGCCGACGATTTGCTCATGGCTGGTGACGACCTTCATGTCGCGATAGAGCGAGAAGCGGGTCAGCATCTGGCCCTCCTCGTCACCCCAGCCAGTGCCCTTCTTGTACCAGATGCCGTTGATTTTCTGGGCATATTTGTCGGCGGCATTCAGCGTCGACCAGTCGAAATTCTCGTTATGCACCGGCGACAGGCCATAGATGTCGATCCATGGTGCGTTGTCGTTGCTGGTGCCGACATTGACCGAGGCGGCGAAGGGCACGAGGCTGAACTGGACCGGCTTGTCGATCTGCTTGATCATTGCCGCCTGCGTGGCCAGCGTGTCGACAAGCTGCTTGGCGGCTTGCTTGAGAAGATCGATGCGTTTTTGTCCGGAACCGGTACCGGTGTTCGACATCGATCCGGAATTGTCGAGCACCATGGCGACTTCCAGCGTGTTCTTCAGCCGGACTTCCGAGCATACGGAATAATTGAGCGCGGAAGAGGACCTGCCGATCAGCGCCGCCGCCGCCGGCAGGAAATAGGGGTGATAGACCAGGTCGGCGCAGAGTTTCAGTATGCCGCCGCCGGTGGTGGTGGCCGGCAGCGTGACGTTGAGCGTCGTATTGGTGGGATCGACGTTGTCGAGGTTGGCATTGAAGAAGTCGAGCGCGTAGGCTTTCAGCTGGTCGTCGGTGGCGCCTTCGACCAGCCGGCGAGCGGTGGCGAAGTTGGCGGCGTCAAGCGCATTCACCACCATCTGCTTCTCGCTGGTCAGTCCCGTATAGTCGACGGCCATCGCCAGGCCGCCCATCAGTGGCACCATGGCCAGCACGGTCATGAGAGCATAGTTGCCGCGCCTGTCGCGGCAGAATTCACGCCAGAATTCACGCATGTCTGTAAGCGGCCCCGCCTGCTTCAATGCGGCCACAGTTTCACAAAACGCTGAAGGGCGGGTTTGGGAAACCGGTCGATTGCGCGTTCGGTATTTCATCAAGCGCTAACCAAACAGGTGCCGGCAGCTGCTGAACAAAAACACGCCCCGCCGTCGGGCGGGGCGTTTCGCATCGGCAATGTGCCGATCAGCCGACGATGCGCAGGTTCGACAACTCGTTGCCGATCTCCTTGAAATCGTCCGACAGCGTCGCGCCGGTCGCGTTCCAGTAGAGCTTCGCAGGCTTGCTCGGATCGGTCGGGTCCTTGCGAAAGCGCGAGTCCGAAGCGCAGCTCTTGAGCGCGGCCATCGCTTTTTTCTCGTCTGCGTTGGTATCGACGAGGTCGAGCGAGACGGTCATGACGATAATGTTCGAATTCTTCGCATTGGCGCAAAGCGTCTTCATCTGCTCGTCCAGCGCGGCGGTGTAGTTGGTGGCGGTGTAGGTGGTCTTCGGAACGCTTGTGTTCATGAACATGCGGGTCACACTTTGCGACGCCTTCGGGCCGGTGTAACCGTAAGCGGCGTAGGTCGACCGGTTGTTGGCATAGAGGCTGTCGCTGAGGGCAGAATAGGTGTTGGCGCCGTCGGTCAGCACAATGACCACCTTGTCGTTGCCTCTTTCGCTGTTCGGCCGGCCTTCGGTGAAGGGTTCGTTGCTCGACACCGTCCGCCAGCCCCAGGCGAGCCCCTCGGGCGCGTTGGTATTGCCGTTCGGCGCCATCGCGTCGATAGCGTCTTTGATCACTTGCTTTTGCGCATCCTGGCTCACGTCTTTCAATGTCGTGATCGGGTTGGTCGTGCAGGACGCATTCGGACCATCCCCGGAGGCGGCAGATGCGGAGCCGTAAGGCTTGACCAGAAAATATTTGCGCATGTCCGACTGCCGCTGTGAAGCAGTCGGGTCGATTGGATCATAGGGCCAGTCGGCCCACCAGTTGTTGCCGTACCCGTAGTTGGCGCTGACGATGTCGTTGGTGCCGTCACGGTTGAAGTCTCGCCAGAGGGTACCAGCTTCGTCCGGCGCGAACATCGGAACAAACAGTGTGGCCGGGTCGGCGGTATCCGGCGTCGTGTCGTCATCGTTATAGGGGTACGGCCTTGCCTCCACGCACCCCTGCCAACTTGCATAGCGGCTCGTCGTGTAGATGTATTCCGGGGTAGTCCAATGGCCTTTATCGCAGGTGCCGTTTTTCTTGTAGGTGTCGCAGATGTACTGCTTCGTATTGGGCACCTCCTCGCGACCCGACTCGACGGTCATGTCGGCATAGAGGCTGAAGCGGGTCAGCGGCTGGTCCTTACTGTCACCCCAGCCGGCTCCGCGCTTGTACCAGACGCCGTAGACCTTCTCGGCATATTTGTTCGAATCATTCGCCTCAGTCATCTTCGTCCAGTCGAAATTCTCGTGCTGTACCGGGGAGATGCCGTCCTGGTCCATCCAAGTGTCCTGGTCATGGGTGGGGCCGACATTGACCGAGGCGGCAAATGGCACCAGCGAGAACTGCACCGGTTTGGAGACCTGTTTCATCTGCTGGGCCTGCAACGCAAGCGTATCGACAAGCTGCTTTGCGGCGTCCTTCAAGAGATCTATGCGCTTTTCGCCAGTGCCGGAGCCGAGATAATTCATCGAGCCGGAATTATCGAGCACGAGGGCGACTTCCAGCGTGTTCTTGAGCCGGACCTCGGAAGTAGCGGTGAAGCCGACTTCGGTGGCGCTGGCGGACTTGCCGATCAGCATGGCCGCTGCCGGCAGGAAATACGGTTGATACTTCAGGGCGGCTTGCAGTTTCAGCGTGCCGCCGCCTGCGTTGCTGTTGGGCAGCGTGACGGTCAGCGTCGTATTCGCCGGCTTGACATGCCTCAGATTGGCTTCGAAGAAATCCTTGGCATAGGCCTTGGCGCTGTCATCGCTTGCGCCGGAGACGATCTGCTGGGCCGTGGCGAGGCCGGCAGCATCCAGCGCGTTCAGCGTTTCGTGTTTTTGGCGCAGCAGTTCCGTATAGTCGACCGCAATCGCAACGGCGCCCATGAGCGGCACCATGGCAATAACGGTCATCAAGGCATAATTGCCGCGCCTGTCGCGCGCGAATGTGCGGATCATTGCCTACAGCACCCCTGCCAGGATCCAATTGTCGGCGCGACCATGCCCAGAAATATTTAAATTTCAGGTTGCCGGAATACGTCCAAGATCACGCCGCCCTTTCAAAGCCCGTTAACCAGGCGACCTTTCGTGGCAATGTGACTTCGATTGGGTCGCCTTCGGAATAGTGTTCTCGTTCACCGCGGCCTTTCTCCGATCGCCTGGCGGCAGCCTTCGGAGATGCCGAAAGCTGGTGACAGGGTGAAGCGCTTCGGCTAATGCGGACCGGCTGCGGCGGACCGTCGGCTGCGGCTCTTGCAATGATCATGACTTGGGAAAACGGCATGGCGCATTTGCCCGACATCATCGGCTCGCTCGCGGATCTGTCGGGAGCCTATTCGGCCATACTGTGCGATGTCTGGGGCGTGGTGCATAATGGCGAACGACATTTTCCGGCGGCGGCTCTGGCATTGGCCGCCGCGCGCGCGGCGAAGCTGCCTGTCGTGCTGATCACCAATTCGCCGCGCCGCAGCGCTGACGTTGTGGCGCAGATGGATGCGATCGGCGTTCCGGCGGCTGCCTATGACCACGTGGTCACCTCCGGTGACGTGACCCGCGACCTGATCGCCGAGGGTCCACGAAAGATCTTCCACATCGGCCCCGACCGCGATTTCACGCTCTATGACGGCCTCGACGTCGATCTCGTCGAGGAATTCGAGGCAACCGGCGTGGTCTGCACCGGCCTGTTCGACGACGAGGTGGAAAGGCCGGAAGACTACGCCGATCTTCTGCAGCGGCTGCGTGCCAGGAACCTGCCCTTCATTTGTGCCAATCCCGACATCGTGGTGGAGCGCGGCGAGCGGATGATCTGGTGCGCAGGGGCGCTGGCCCGCGACTATGCGCAACTCGGCGGGCGCACGCTGATCGCCGGAAAGCCTTATGCGCCGGTCTATGAGGTCGCGATGAAAGAGGTTGCCCATCTTCTCGGCCGCCCGGTGGAGCGCTCGCAAGTGCTGGCTATCGGCGACGGCATGATGACCGATATCAAGGGTGCGGCCGACAACGGCTTCGATGTGCTCTACGTGTCGGGCGGCATCCATGCCCGCGACTATGGCGAGGCGCTGCAACCCGATCCCGCCAGGCTGGCGGCCTTCCTGGAGAAGCATGGCTACCGGCCGGTCGCCGTCATTCCGAGACTGCAATAGGTTTAGACCATGACGGCAACCTTCGAACGCATTTCCGCAACTACCCCGCTGCCTGCGCATTTGCGCGGCGGCGTGGTGGCGATCGGCAATTTCGACGGCGTTCATCGCGGCCACCAGGCGGTGCTCGAACGCGCGCTTGCAGAAGCGACGCGGCGCGGCGTGCCGGCCCTGGTGCTGACCTTCGAGCCGCACCCGCGAAAAGTGTTCAGGCCCGACATTCCGTTGTTCGTGCTGACCCCGCCGCCGATGAAGGCGCGGCTGCTGTCGCATCTGGGCTTTGCCGCGCTGGTCGAACAGCCGTTTACGCGCGACTTCGCCTCCCTGTCGGCGGAGGCTTTCGTGACCGATGTGCTGGAAAAGAACCTCGGCATAACGCACTCCGTCACTGGTTTCGATTTCCATTTCGGCAAGGACCGGCAAGGCGGCCCTGCCTTTCTGATGGCAGCCGGCGAGCGCCACGGTTTCGGCGTCACGCTGGTGGATGCCTTCCGCGACGAGGGCGCCGAGGTGGTGTCGTCGAGCCGCATCCGCGAACTGCTCGGCGAAGGCGCCGTGGCGGACGCCGCCGGCCTGCTCGGCTACCGCTTCACCGTCGAGAGCGAGGTGATCGGCGGTCAGAAGCTGGGCCGCACGCTCGGCTTTCCGACCGCCAACATGAGGCTTTCGCCGGAAGCGACTCTTAAGGAAGGGATTTATGCCGTCCGCTTCCGCCGCGCCGAAGGCACGCTTTATGACGGTGTCGCCAGCTTCGGCCGCCGCCCGACCGTCGACGACAATGGTGCGCCGCTGCTGGAAACCTTCGTCTTCGACTTTTCCGGCGATCTCTACGGCGAGATTTGCGCGGTGTCCTTGTTCGGCTTCCTGCGTTCGGAGGTGAAGTTCGACGGGCTGGACGCGCTGGTCGTGCAGATGAAGCGCGACGAGACCGAGGCGAGGGCGCTGCTCGCCGGGGTCAGGCCGTTATCGGACCTGGACCGCGCTATCGCCTTCTGACGTTTCCGGAAAGCGCCGCCGAAAAGCGCGCGACTGTGAAGCAACTGATCGAAGGCCGTGGCCAAAGCGTCCAACGATCGTCGATGAAAATCGACACCACGCAATATCTCGGTATCGCGCTGGCGCCGGTTTCGGTGACGCTGCTCAATCTGGTGTAACTACTTCTTCGCCCCGCCCTGGAATGACGAAGCTGAGACTATCTCTTCAACGCCAGGCCAACGGCAATAAATGTCCAGCCCTGGAAGATCAGGTCGATCGCCAGGAAAAGCCCGAGCACCCACACGCTGTTGACCGGCCAACCCATGGCGATGACCAGGCCCGCCAGCACGCTGATGACGCCGGCCGCCACGATCCAGCCCCAGCCGCGTTCCGGCCGGTGGTTGTAGCCCACCCAGGCCCTGAGCACGCCGGAAGCGACGAGGGCGACCGCCAGCAGAAAAGTCAGCACCGTCGAGGCAAGGATCGGATTGTCGAAAGCGAAGAACCCGGC
This sequence comes from Mesorhizobium sp. M00.F.Ca.ET.216.01.1.1, assembly GCF_004010325.2. GTDB lineage: Bacteria > Pseudomonadota > Alphaproteobacteria > Rhizobiales > Rhizobiaceae > Mesorhizobium. The sequence continues at coordinate 178,364 of NZ_SADR02000008.1, read as the reverse complement.
GACAGCATAGAGAAGGCCGCTGAGCAGCCAGTAGAAGAAACGGCCCCATGTCTTCACGCCGAAGGCATGCACGATCTCGATGACGCCAGCCATCAGCATCAGCCAGCCGACGACATAGACCGAGGCGACGGTGGCGATGAACAGATTGCCGAAGGCGATGCCGCCGAGGATGAGCAGCAGCACGCCGAGCCCGACGAACCATCCCCATTTTGCCCGCGTCCGCTCGATCGCATCATCCAGGGCATCGCTGCGCAGGGTCATTGCCGTCATCTCCGCCGGGCTTGGCTTATTGCCAAGTTGGAGGGTAGCGCCGAAGGCCTTGCCCGTCCAGCGAGCAGCTGGCACCAGGTGCACGCCAAAAAGCAAGCAGCCGTTTCAAATTTAAATCAAACTTTACCGAACTGGCGCCATGGCTCTCGGAAAGCCGGATGTTCTACCGGCATGTTTCGCGTATGGAGTGAAAATGCGTTCTGTCAGGGCGATTCCGCTGGTTTTGGCTATTTTCATGCTGGGCACACCCGTAGCCCTTGCCGGCGAGGGCGCTCTCGGCTGGCTGTCTGGCGACTGGTACCTGACGGTCGGCGCCACCGGCATGGTCGCGCCGAATTTCGAGGGCGGCAAGAAATACCTGCTCGGCGCCCAGCCGATCATCTTGCTCGGCAAGGCTGGTCCCGCGGCCCGTTTCACCTCGCGCAACGACAACATCTCGCTGGCGCTGATCGACGACGGCAGCGTCCGCGCCGGCCTGACCGGCAAGTTCCTGTTCTTCCGGGACAGCGACGATGAACTGAAGGGTCTCGACCCGGTGCGCTGGGGCGGCGAGGCGGGCGGCTTCTTCGAATTTTATCCCTTGGACTGGCTGCGCGCCCGCGCCGAGCTGCGGCACGGGATTCGCGCCCATAACGGCTTTGTCGCCGACATCGCCGCCGACGCCTTCTACGACGTGACGCCGAATGTCAGGATTTCCGGTGGGCCGCGCGTCTCGTTCGCCTCATCAGGATATTTCGATGCCTATTACGGCGTCAATGCGCAGGAGGCCGTCGCTTCGGGCCTGAGCGAATACCATCCGGGCGGCGGCGTGAAGTCGACCGGCGTGGGCGGTGCGGTAACCTGGAAGGTAACTGAACCGATGACCGCCAGCCTGTTCGGCGAATATTCCCGCCTGATGGGTCCGGCGGCCGATTCCAGCCTGGTCAGGGAGCGTGGCGACCGCAACCAGTTCACGGTCGGCGTGTCGACCACCTACCGCTTCGATTTCTCGATGTGAGGGCACAACCGCCCGACCCGCTTCATTTGATCAGCCGACTGTCGAACGGGTAGCGGTATAGGCTAGCAATGGTGATGCGCGGCGCGTCGCCATGGTTTGGGTTGAGCAGATAGTTGCTCGCTTTCGGCATTATGGCCGATGGAATTTTCATGAGCGCATGACGATTGGCCGAAAGAAAGTCCGTGCCCTGCTGTCGGGTTGATTCCACATCTTTGTCCCAGCCGTCATCGATGACTGGCTCGATAGTTTCGATGCCCTCCGGAACGTCGATTTCAATAAGCTGGTAAGTATCCGGAACGGTTTGCCGCGTCGCATGCACCAGTATCTCCAGAAGTGCTGTCGAAGGGTGATCGGTGCAATAGACGATCGGCGTCCCGTGCCTGTGCCACCTTCCATCGATAAGCATTCCGCCGCGACCTGAAAGATCCGCGAAATTGGAGATGCGCCAGATGCGCATCGTCAGGCAAACATACCGTAGTCGATGCGGATAAGCTCCTCGAAGACGACGTGGGCGCCGGTTTCCGTCTCGAGAAGATCGATCGGCCTTGCGCCGTCCAATGCAATGATCTCACTGCGCAGCCAACGCTGGGCCTTCTCATGACTGCCGAATACCCGGTCCGCGTGTTCGGCTATACGTTCCAGGCGCAGGGCGCGATCGGACTCAGCAGGCGAAAGCGGCTCGGCATGCTCTTTGCGGCGAGCCAGCGTGCGGCGTGGCGCAACTATGCGGTAGAGTTCATCGCTGCTGAAACCAAGACTGCGCAGATGATCGAGCTTGTCCGTAGGGACGGAAAAGTCGTGTGTAGCGCGAATTGCCTTTGCCGGGACTGTCACAGGCATCTCCTTCGTCTGCAGGCTGCCATCTGCCCCGCAACATAGGCGCAATTGGCACATGCTGCAAGGAGAGTTCGGGCTTTTCAATATCGCCTGTCTCGGTTAAAAGCCCAGCCATGACGAGTTCTTTGTGCCTTGTCGCGCCGACGATACGAATTACAGGCCCGGTGTTCCGGGCGGCGTGACCGCCGCCGGAGCCGCCGGGAATCTTGCGCGCGGCCTCTCGCGCTTTTTCCAGATCATGATAGTTCAACGCCCGGGCTCTTTTGCCGCCGGGCAATGCACATGGCAGACCAATGACCGACACTGTTGAAACCATCGACTATTCCAGGACGCTTTATCTGCCGCAGACGGATTTCCCGATGCGCGCCGGCTTGCCCGAAAAGGAGCCGCTGCTGGTCAAGCGCTGGCAGGACATGGACCTTTACCGAAAGCTGCGCCAGGACGCCGCCGGCCGCGAAAAATACGTGCTGCATGACGGCCCGCCCTACGCCAACGGCAACATCCATATCGGCCACGCACTGAACAAGATCCTCAAGGATGTCATCAACCGCTCGTTCCAGATGCGCGGCTACGATTCCAACTACGTGCCGGGCTGGGACTGCCACGGCCTGCCGATCGAATGGAAGATCGAGGAGCAGTACCGCGCCAAGGGCAAGAACAAGGACGAGGTGCCGGTCAACGAGTTTCGCAAGGAATGCCGTGAGTTCGCCGCGCACTGGATCAAGGTGCAGGGCGGCGAGTTCCAGCGGCTGGGTGTCGTCGGCGACTTCGAAAATCCTTATACGACGATGGCCTTCCATGCCGAGGCGCGCATCGCTGGCGAACTGTTGAAATTCGCCATGTCGGGCCAACTCTACCGCGGTTCAAAGCCGGTGATGTGGAGCGTGGTCGAGCGCACTGCGCTGGCCGAGGCCGAGGTCGAGTACCAGGATTATGAGTCGGATATGATCTGGGCGAAGTTCCCTGTCGCCAGCCTGGTCCGGCCGGTGGCAAACGTCGAGTCCGGGCAGCCGGTAACCCTGGATGCAACACTGACCGAAGCCTCGCTCGACCTCCTTGAGGCCCATGTCGTCATCTGGACGACGACGCCCTGGACGCTGCCTGGCAACCGCGCCGTCAGCTATTCGCCGCGCGTCGCCTATGGCCTCTATGAGGTGACGGCGGCCGAGAACGCTTTCGGCCCTCAGCCCGGCGAGAAGCTGATCTTTGCCGACGCGCTGGCCGAGGACGCCGCGGGAAAGGCCAAGGTGACGTTGAATCGGCTTCACAGCGTTTCGGCCGAACAGCTTGCAACCCTTACGCTTTCGCATCCCTTCAGGGGCTTCGCCGATGGCTATCAATTCCCGGTGCCGATGATCGCCGGCGAGCATGTCACCGACGATGCCGGCACCGGTTTCGTGCACACCGCACCCAGCCACGGCCGCGAGGACTTCGACGCCTGGATGGATGCGGTGGCCGACCTACTCAAGCGCGGTGTCGACACCGCGATCCCGTTCCCTGTCGACGATGCCGGCTTCTTCACCAAGGACGCGCCGGGCTTCGGCCCGGACCGCGAGGGCGGTGCCGCGCGCGTCATCGACGACAACGGCAAGAAGGGCAACGCCAACCAGGCGGTCATCGAGGAGCTGATCAAGCGCAATGCGCTGTTCGCACGCGGCCGGCTGAAACATTCCTATCCGCATTCCTGGCGCTCGAAGAAGCCGATCATCTTCCGCAACACGCCGCAATGGTTCGTCTATATGGACAAGGATCTCGGCGACGGCACGACGCTGCGCAGCCGCGCGCTGAAGGCCATCGACGATACGCGCTTCGTGCCAGCCGCCGGCCAGAACCGCATCCGCGCCATGATCGAGGAACGTCCCGACTGGGTGCTGTCGCGCCAGCGCGCCTGGGGCGTGCCGATCGCCGTCTTCGCCGATACCGAAGGCAACGTGCTCAGGGACGAGGCGGTCAACCAGCGCATCATGGACGCTTTCGAAAAGGAGGGAGCCGACGCCTGGTTCGCGGCCGGCGCCAAGGATCGTTTCCTCGGCAATCACGACGCCTCGAAATGGCAGCAGGTGACGGACATCCTCGACGTCTGGTTCGATTCCGGCTCGACCCATGTCTTTACCCTGGAGGACCGGCCCGACCTGAAATGGCCGGCCGACGTCTATCTCGAAGGCTCCGACCAGCATCGTGGCTGGTTCCACTCCTCGCTGCTCGAAAGCTGCGGCACCAGGGGCCGGGCGCCCTACGACACCGTCGTCACCCATGGCTTCACCATGGATGAGGAGGGGCGGAAAATGTCGAAGTCGCTCGGCAACACCGTCGTGCCGCAGGATGTGATCAAGCAATCGGGCGCCGACATCCTGCGGCTGTGGGTGGTGACAACCGACTACTGGGAAGACCAGCGGCTCGGCAAGAACGTGCTACAGACCAACATCGACGCCTACCGGAAGCTGCGCAACACCATCCGCTGGATGCTGGGCACGCTCGCCCACGACGTTGGCGAGACGGTGCCGCTGGAAAAGATGCCGGAACTGGAGCGGCTGATGCTGCACCGGCTTTCCGAACTCGACGATGTCGTGCGCTCGGGCTACGACGCCTTCGACTTCAAGCGCATCACCCGCACGCTGCTCGATTTCATGGTGGTCGAGTTGTCGGCTTTCTATTTCGATATCCGCAAGGACGCGCTCTATTGCGAGGCGCCGTCCAGCGTGAAGCGCAAGGCCTCCGTGCAGGTGGTTCGCCATCTGTTCGATTGCCTGGTGAAATGGCTGGCGCCGATGCTGCCCTTCACCATGGAGGAGGCCTGGCTCGACCGTCACCCCGACACCGTGTCGGTGCATCTCGACCAGTTCCCGCAAGTCCCGGCAGATTGGAAGAACGAGGCGCTGGCGGAAAAGTGGCGCAAGGTACGACAGGTCCGCCGTGTCGTCACGGGCGCGCTTGAAATCGCCCGCGCCCGGAAGGTCATCGGTTCGTCGCTGGAAGCGGTGCCGCTCGTCACCCTCGACGATGCAGCTCTCGAAGCCGCAATCGCCGATGTCGACATGGCCGAGATGGCAATCACCAGCGATCTCGTCATCGTCCATGGCACGGCGCCCGCGGGCGCCTTCACGCTGGACGACGTCAGGGGCGTCGCCGTGGTGGTTGAGAAGGCCGAGGACCGGGGCCTGGTGAAATGCGCGCGCTCCTGGCGCTACACGGCCGATGTCGGGCAGGACCCGGAATTCCCCGACGTTTCGGCGCGGGATGCCGCAGTCCTGCACGAGCTGAAGGCGCTTGGCCGGCTTTAATGCATGTCGCCCAAAAGTGTTTAGCGGTTTTGGGATAACGACATGCACGGCAATGCATGTCGCCCAAAAGTGTGTAGCGGTTTTGGGATAATGACATGCGCAGCCAGATCACCATATCGGTGCACAAATGCCACGCCGGGCGGCCGATCGGCCCCCGCGCGTTGCCGTTAATGAGTGGTTGAGGTAAACACGCGAAACTCCGGACGACAAATTGTCGCCGGATTTCCGTCGGAAGAGCATGGACGATGGGGACCGGACCTTTGGCCGGTGGCTTTTCGAGAGGCTGTCTAGAGTGGAACTTTTTGGCATGACCGAGAGAACTTACGCGCGCGTTGCGCTGCTGGCGCCGCTTGTCGTGTCAAGCCTCGCTCTGTCCGGCTGCATGGGCTCGCCCACCTATGGCACCGACAAGCCGGCTGCCACCCAGCTTGCAGACGATCTCACCAACGCCTTTACGTTCGCGCCGAAACGCAAGGAAAAGATCGACTATAAGCCGCGCCCCGAACTGGTGAAGCCGGCACCGGGGCAGAAGGAACAATTGCCGCCGCCGCAGGAAAGCATCGAGACGGCGAGCGCCGATTGGCCCGAATCGCCTGAGCAGCGCCGCGCCCGCCTGCGCGCCGACGCCACGCTGCACCAAGACGATCCGGCCTACCAGGCGCAGATCGTCGATGATGTGCAGACCGATCCTACCTCGGTGAAGAAGGCGATGGCGGATTCCGGCTCGAGCCATCCACCGCGCTGGACGCCGGCGGATTCGGACAAGGGCCGCGCCGACGAAATCAAGCGCCGCCTTGCCGAAAGCAAGCAGGGCGATCCCAACACCCGCAAATATCTCAGCGAACCACCTCTCGACTATCGCGTTGCCGCCGGCACCGCGCCGCAGGGCGATCTCGGCGAGGACGAATACAAGAAGGAACGCCGCCTCAAGAAGGAGGCAGCCGCCAAGAGCAAGAGCGGCGGCATGTTCGACTGGCTGCCCTGGTAATCTGACGGCTCTACAACTCGCGTCGCTCCCGGAAAAAATCCTTGAGAAGCAGGGCCGCGTCGTTCTCGGCCATGCCCGCATAGATATCGGGCGTATGGTGGCAGGTTGGTGAGGCGAAGAAGTGCACGCCGTTGACCACCGCGCCGCCCTTCTCGTCGGCGGCGCCGAAATAGAGCCGGCGCAACCTGGCGAATGAAATGGCGCCGGCGCACATGGCGCAAGGCTCCAGCGTCACATAGAGGTCGTGGCCGGTGAGCCGCTCGCTGGAAAGCTTGCGGCAAGCCTCGCGGATCGCCAGCATCTCGGCATGGGCGGTAGGATCGGCAAGCTCGCGGGTGCGGTTGCCGGCACTGGCAACGACCGTTCCACCGTGGGCGATGACAGCGCCGACCGGCACTTCGCCACGCTGGGCGGCGGCTGCGGCTTCTCTAAGCGCCAGCGCCATGAAATCCGGGCGCTTCAAGCGGTTTCCATTCCGATTATCTCCTCGCCACTCGACGGCGATCCTGTTATCTAGCGCGTGACCCAGAAAACCGGAATCGGTTTTCAGAAAAGATCATGCGCCAAATCAAAGTGCTACAGCGTCCGTTGCGCGTCCGAAAGGACGCCGCGCTGTAACGGTGCAGATGAGCAAAGGCCACATGGACGACAACGACAAGAAATTTTCGGGCAAAAAAAGCCCGAGCAAGAACGCATCGGGCAAGAGTGGCCCGAAAGCGGCGGGACCACGCGGCCGCGACGGCGCCGCCGGCAAGGGCGGCAAGCCATCCTTCGGTGCGAAAAAACCCTATGCACCGCGCGGCGAACGTCCGATGGCGGCCGAGGGCGAGCGGCCGAAGCGTGATTTCAAGGGCGGCGACCGGCCATTCAGCAAGGGGCCGCGCCCCGAAGGCAAGCCTTATGAGAAGCGTGAAGGGCCGCGCAAGCCTTACGCGCCGCGCGGCGACAGACCGATGGCGGCCGAGGGCGAGCGGCCGAAGCGTGATTTCAAGGGCGGCGAACGGCCATTCAGCAAGGGGCCGCGCCCCGAAGGCAAGCCTTATGAGAAGCGTGAAGGGCCGCGCAAGCCTTACGCGCCGCGCGGCGACAGACCGATGGCAGCCGAGGGCGAGCGACCGAAGCGCGAGTACAAGCCGCGCGAGGCGGGTGAAGGTGGCGAAGGCAAGCCGTATGAGAAGCGTGAAGGGCCGCGCAAGCCTTACGCGCCACGCGGCGACCGGCCGGCTGCTGCCGAAGGCGACCACGGCGAAAGGCGCTTCGACGGCCCCAAGCGCGATTTCAGTGACCGCCCCAAGCGCGATTTCAGCGACCGTCCCAAGCGGGACTTCAGTGACCGGCCGAAGCGCGATTTCGGCGGCGATCGGCCCCAGAGGGCACAGGGGGCATCAGGCGGCGGCTTCAAGCCGCGCCCGCGTCTTGCCGAGGCGACGGAAGAGGCCGGCGAGCGCATCGCCAAGCGGCTGGCCCGTGCCGGCCTTGCCTCGCGCCGCGACGCCGAGGAGTTGATCGCGGCCGGCCGCGTCAAGGTCAATGGCCGGGTCTTGTCCTCGCCGGCCTTCAACGTGATGCCTGGCGACATCATTCATCTCGATGGCATGGAAATCCCCCCGATCGAGCGCACTCGGCTGTTCCTGTTCCACAAGCCGGCCGGCGTGGTCACCACCAATCGCGATCCGGAAGGCCGAAAGACAGTGTTCGACGTGCTGCCGGCCGACCTGCCGCGGCTGATGACCATCGGCCGGCTCGACATCAACACTGAAGGCCTGCTGCTGCTGACCAATGATGGCGGTCTGTCGCGGGTGCTCGAATTGCCGGCCACCGGTTGGCTCAGGCGCTACCGTGTGCGCGTCCACGGCAAGGTCGAGGAGAGCGCGCTCGCCGGCCTGCGCGAAGGCATCGCCGTCGACGGCGTCTTCTATGGCGCCATCGAGGCTACGCTTGACCGCGAGCAGGGCTCGAACGCCTGGCTGACGATCGGCCTGCGCGAGGGCAAGAACCGTGAGGTCAAGAACATCCTCGGCGCCCTCGGCCTCGACGTGACGCGGCTGATCCGCATTTCCTACGGGCCGTTCCAGCTCGACGACTTGCCCGAGGGCCATGTGCTGGAGATCAAGGGCCGCGTGCTGCGCGACCAGCTCGGCGAGCGTCTGGTCGAGGAGTCCGGCGCCAATTTCGACGCCGAGATCACCAAGCCGTTTTCCAACAAGCCGGTGCGGCGGACGGAACCGCGCCCGGAGGAAACCGAGCGGCCGAAATTCACCCGCGACGGAGAGCGTCGGCCGATCGGCGAGGGCGGCCTGATCAAGAATCGCAAGCGCCGCGAGGGCACACGCGACGAGGCGCTGGGCAAGCTGTCGACAAGGCCCGACAGAAGCTTTGGGCCGGAAAAGAGCTTCGGCGATCGCGGCCCCAAGCCGGAGCGCGGCGGCTTCGGCGATCGCGGGCCGAGGCCGGGTGGCTTCGGCGGCAAACCGGGCGGGAAGAAATCCGAACGCGAGCAGCGGGCGATCGAGCCGCCGGGCCAGCGCAAGGCCAATGTCTGGATGGCGCCGGGCGCGCGGCCGATCGGCAAGGGCAGGGCGGAAGCCGATGCCGCCAAGGCAGCTGAAACCAAGGCGCGCAAGGCCTCGTTCAAACCCCACGGCAAATCAGGTGCAAAGCCGTTCGGCAAGCCGCGTAATGATCGTCCAAATTCCGTCAACAGCGACGGCAAGGGCGGCGAGCGGCCGCGCGGCGGCCCGAAGGGTCCAAGGGGAAGCAATGCGGATCGTCGGCGGTGAGTTTCGCGGGCGTCCGCTGGCGACGCCGCGCAGCAATGCCATCCGCCCGACCACCGACCGCACCCGCGAGGCCGTCTTCAACGTGCTGGCGCATCGCTTTCCGAAAAACCTCGAAGGCGCGCGCGTACTCGACCTGTTCGCCGGCACCGGCGCGCTCGGCCTCGAAGCACTGTCGCGCGGTGCATCCTATGGCGTCTTCATCGAGGAATCGGCGGAAGGGCGCGGCCTGATCCGCACCAATGTCGAGGCCTTCGGCCTGACCGGACGCACCAAGATATTCCGCCGCGACGCGACCCAGCTCGGCGACGCCGGCACGCTCGCCGCCTTCGGCCTGGTCTTTGCCGATCCGCCTTACGGCAAGGGCCTGGGCGAACGCGCTCTGCGCTCGGCCAGCGCCGGCGGCTGGCTCTCGCCCGGTGCGCTCTGCGTTATCGAGGAAGCAGCAGTGGCGCCTTTCGACGCAGGGCCTGGCTTTTCGGTCGTCGACGAGCGCGGCTATGGCGAGACGGTCATCCGGTTTATCGAGGTTGCCTGAGTTCTGATTTTGCGATTCCGGCGCGCTTCGCGGCCACCTCTCTCCCCACTTCGCGGGGGCGAGGAAAAAGCGGCTGCGGCGATTTCGCCTCTCCAGGTTAGGCCAGCGCCATCATTTGTCCGAAACGATCGCCCAGAATGACCAACAAATCACTTTGCCTCGACCAAGAACCTTGCCTATCGTCCAGCCATGACAACCGGAGCCATCGATGAAACTTCAGTCTGACTGGCTGCGCGGGACACTTGCTGCGATTGCGCTGGCCCTGGTGACAACGGCTCCGGTTCTGGCCGCCACGGACGACGGCCATGTGGCGGATTTCCTGCTTGACAACGGCATGGAGGTCGTCGTCATCCCCGATCACCGTGCCCCGATCGTCACCCATATGGTGTGGTACAAGATCGGCAACGCCGACGAGCCGCCCGGAAAGTCCGGCATTGCCCATTTCTTCGAACATCTGATGTTCAAGGCGACCACCAACCATGCGGCCGGCGAGTTCGACCGCGCCGTCTCCGCCATCGGCGGCTCCAACAACGCCTTCACCTCCTATGACTACACTGCCTTCCACGAAACGGTGGTGCCGTCGGCGCTCGGAGAGATGATGGGCTTCGAGGCCGATCGCATGCGCAATCTCATTCTCAACGACGATGTCATCAAAACCGAGCGCGACGTGATCCTCGAGGAGCGCCGCTCGCGCATCGACAGCGATCCGCAGGCAGTGCTCGACGAGGAGGTCGACGCCACGCTCTGGCAGAACCAGCCCTACCGCATTCCGGTGATCGGCTGGATGCAGGAGATGGAGAAACTGAACCGCACCGACGCCAAGGCCTTCTACGACAAATATTACACGCCCAACAACGCCGTGCTGGTGGTTGCCGGCGACGTCGAGCCGGAGACGGTGAAGGCGCTGGCCGAGAAAACCTATGGCAAGGTCGCTCGTGGTCCGGACCTGCCGCCGCGCATCCGCCCGGTCGAGCCGGAGCAGAACACCAGGCGCACGGTGACGCTCACCGATGCCCGCGTCAGCGTGCCGGGTTTTTCGACGCAGTGGGTGGTTCCGTCCTATCACACGGCAAAGCCGGGCGAGGCCGAGGCGTTGGACCTGCTGGCCGAGATCCTCGGCGGTGGCAACCGCAGCCGGCTCTACCAGGAGCTTGTGGTCAAGCAGGGCATTGCCGCCGAGGCCGGCGCCGTCTTCCAGGGAACCATGCTCGACGCAACCAACTTTACCGTCTATGCCGCGCCGCGCGGCGAGGCCAGGCTGGCCGATGTCGAGGCGGCGGTCGATGCCGAGGTCGCCCGTATAGCTAAGGACGGCGTCACCAGCGACGAGTTGGAGAAGGCCAAGGACCGTTACGTCCGCTCGGTGATCTTCGCCCGCGACAAGCAGGACGACATGGCCAACATGTACGGCTCGACGCTGGCCACCGGCGGCAGCGTGCAAGATGTCCTGGAATGGCCGGACCGCATCCGCAAGGTCACCGTCGACGAGGTCAGGGACGTCGCCGCGCGCTATCTCGATCTCGACCATTCGACGACTGGCTATTTGCTGCCGCAAACCCAGGCGGAGAATTGATGATGACGAGCTTCATGCGCCGCCCGATCTTGCCTTCTCCCACGGGGGGAGAAGGGAGAGCCGCGCCAGGCTCCCTGCTGATGATCCTGTTCCTCTCCATCCTCTTCCTGATCCTGCCGGCGCTTTCCGCCCGCGCGGCGATGAACATCCAGGAGGTGACCTCGCCAAAGGGCATCACCGCCTGGCTGGTGGAGGATTATTCGGTGCCGGTCATTGCCATCCGCTTCGTCTTCGACGGCGGCACGACGCAGGACCCGCCCGGCAAGGAAGGGCTTGCCAACCTGATGACCGGCCTGTTCGACGAAGGCGCCGGCGATTTCGACAGCGAGGCCTTCCAGATCAAGCTCGACGACGCCGGCGCCGAGATGAGCTTCGATGCGGCGCGCGACGGCACCTACGGTTCGATGCGCATGCTGGCCGAGCAGAAGGACGCGGCGTTCGACCTGTTGCGGCTGGCGGTCACGCATCCGCGCTTCGACCAAGCACCGATCGATCGCATCCGTGCCCAGGTGCTGTCCGGCATCATCTCCAACGAGCGCGACCCCAACACCGTCGCCCAGCGCAAATGGCTGCGAGCGATCTATGGCACGCACCCCTATTCCAGGCCCGACCAGGGCACCAGGCAGAGCATCGCAACGATCACGCCGGCCGATCTCAGCGCCTTCCACAAGGCGAACTTCGCCCGCGACGGCCTGCATGTGGCGGTGGTCGGCGCTATCGATGCCGAAACTTTGAAACAGAAGCTTGACGCGGTCTTCGGCGGCCTGCCTGAAAAGCAGGCGCTCATCCCGGTCGCCGATGTCGAGCCGAAACTGGGCCAGCAGCTCGAGGTCAATTACGACCTGCCGCAAACCTCGCTGCAGCTCGCCTATCCCGGCGTCAAGCGCAGCGCGCCGGATTTCTTCGCCGCGGTGCTGATGAACGAGATCCTCGGCGGCAGCACCTTCACCTCGCGCCTCTATGACGAAGTGCGCGAAAAGCGCGGCCTGGCCTACGGGGTCAGTTCCGATCTGGTCGACCACCAGCACGCCGACGCTCTCGTCGTCACCACGGCGACACGCTCTGATCGGGCCGCCGAGACGCTGGCCCTGGTACGCCAGGTGGTGAAGCAGATGGCCGAGGAGGGACCCACCGAAGCCGAACTGGCGGCGACAAAGAGATACATGATCGGCGCCTACGCCATCAACAATCTGAATTCCTCGGGCGCGATTGCAGCGACGCTGGTCGAGCTGCAGCTCGACAGGCTCGGCATCGACTACATGCAGCGCCGCGCCGCCCTCATCAACGGCGTGACGCTGGACCAGGTCAAGGCGGCTGCGAAAAAGCTGCTCTCCGTCGAGCCGGCCGTCATGGTCGTAGGGCCGGCGGCGGGAGGCAAGGGATGAGCCCGACCTTCGGTATCGCCTTTGGCGGCGGCGGTGCCCGCGGGCTGGCGCATATCCATGCCATCGAGGCGCTGGACGAGCTGGGCATCAAGCCCGTCGCCATTGCCGGTTCGTCGATCGGCGCCATCATGGGCGCCGGCATGGCGTCGGGCATGACCGGCAAGAACATCCACGCCTATGCCCGCTCGATCCTTGGCCGCCCCGCCGAAGTGGCGACGCGCATGTGGCGGGCGCGGCCCGGCACCTTCACCGAGGCGCTGCAGGGCGGGCTGAGGGTCAGCCAGTTCAATGTCGAGCGCATCCTCAGGGCGTTCCTGCCCGATGCCATCCCCGAAAGCTTCGCCGAATTGAAGATACCGCTGAAGGTGACGGCGACGGATTTCTTCGGCCACAAGCTCGCCGTGTTCGCCGACGGCGACCTGCATTCGGCGCTGGCCGCCTCGGCGGCGATCCCGGCGGTGTTCCGCCCGGTGATGCGCGACGGCAGGCTGCTGATCGACGGTGGCATCTACAACCCGGTGCCCTTCGACCTGATCGAGACGGACGCCGACATCATCATTGCCGTCGATGTGGTCGGCGCGCCGACCGAGGCCGAGCGCAAGCACCCGACCTCCGTCGACCTGATGTTCGGCGCCACGCAGCTGATGATGCAGTCGATCATCGCCAACAAGCTGAACCAGTGCCAGCCCGACATCCTGATCCGTCCAGCGGTATCGAAATACCGCGTGCTCGACTTCATGAAGATCGACGCCTTGCTGGCCGAAACGGCCGACATCAAGGACGAGCTGAAGCGGGAGATCGACAGGGCGATCGAGGCGTATATCGGCGCCGCCAAAGCCAAACGAAGCAAGCAGTTGAGTGGGTGAGGGTGGTTGGATTTCCGCTGGTGCGCTGAAGACTGAGGTTGCGTTATCTGCGTTGTCAAACAGTCCAGACGCGGCTGAAGCGTCGAATTGACAGATCACCGCTTGCAAATTGGCCGCTGCTGTCTTTTGCTCGCGCGACAGTTGTCCCTGACTTTCAACGGTTGGCGAACGGATGAACAAAATCGATCGGCGACGGCCAGAGTCCGAAATGGACGCCACCGTAAATGCCGCCCGGCTTGGAACGCGCTTGCGCCTTGCCCGCCAGACACGTGGCATGACGCTGAAGATGCTGGCCACTGCTGCGAACTGCTCTGAAAGCCTTTTGTCCAAGATCGAGAACGGCAAGGCTTCACCGTCGTTGCCTACGCTGCACCGTCTGGTCGAGGTTCTGAATACCAATATTGGCTGGATGTTCGAGGAGGTCGACGACGACGAGGCGATCGTGTTTCGCGCCGGCGAGCGGCCGTTGATCACGCTCGACGCGTTGAGGCGCGGCGAGGGTATTTCGCTCGAGCGCGTTATTCCGTATTCGCCTGGCCACCTGCTGCAGTGCAATATCCACCATATCGAGACAGACGGCGAAAGTGAAGGTCCCATCCAGCATGTCGGCGAGGAGGTCGGCTATGTGCTGGCTGGCCGGATCGAGTTGATTGTCGACGGGAAGAGCCATGATCTCGCCACTGGCGATGCGTTTGTGTTCAGGTCGGAACTGCCGCATCATTACCGCAACATCGGCAAGGAACGAGCCAGCATTTTCTGGGTCAATACGCCGGCGACTTTCTGATCGATGTTCTGTTTTCAAACGCATTGACAAATATTCAAGTGTCTTGAATTGTGCCTCGTGCCTGTAGCACCAATGGGACCAGCCGAACGAGGTTTGGCCCGCAAGCAAGGGGAACCGAAATGCGTCTGTTCAAACTTCTCGTCGGTTGCGCCGCTGTCGTTGCCATGTGCTCGACAGCCCTGGGGTCAGCGCTCGCCGATACGTTCGCTCTCGTCAACATCAACCAGCAGGCCCTTTTCTTCAACCAGATCAACGAGGGCGCGCAGAAGGCGGCCGATGCCGCCGGCGCCAAGCTGGTCATCTTCAATGCCAACAACGTGCCGAGCGCGCAAAATGACGCGATCGAGAACTACATCACCCAGAAAGTCGACGGCATCATTTTGGTCGCTATTGATGTGAACGGCGTCAAGCCTGCAATCACCGCCGCCAAGGCGGCCGGCATTCCCGTCATCGCCATCGACGCGCAGATTCCCGACGGCGACAACGTTGCGTTCATCGGTGTCGACAACACCAAGGCCGGCGAGGATATTGGCAAATTCTACGCCGACTATGTGAAATCCGAGATGGGCGGCACTGCCAAGATCGGCATCGTCGGCGCGCTCAATTCGTTCATCCAGAACCAGCGGCTCGACGGCTTCAAGAAGGCGGTCACTGACAGCGGCCAGGCGATCACTTTCCTCGATACGGTCGACGGCCAGAATGTTCAGGAGACCGCGTTGAGCGCTTCGGAGAATTTGATGACCGCCAATCCGGACATGACGACGCTGTATGCGACTGGCGAGCCGGCATTGCTCGGCGCTGTTTCGGCTGTAACCAGCCAAGGCCGCACCGGCGACGTCAAGGTGTTCGGCTGGGACCTGACCAAGCAGGCGATTCAGGGCATCGACGATGGTTGGGTGGTGGCGGTCGTCCAGCAGGATCCGGCCGGCGAGGGCAAGGCCGCGGTCGAAGCGCTGGCCAAGCTCAAGAAGGGCGAAAAGGTCGAGCCGATCATCAACATTCCGGTGACGATCGTGACCAAGGAGAATGTCGACCAATACCGCGCGATGTTCAAGTAAACTGCGCCGATGACCGATCCGCGGCGCCGCTCGAGGCCGTGCCGCGGACGCTTTGCACACCCCGTGGGATCCAATGATGAGCAGTGGCGAGACCTATCGGGTGCGGATGAGCGGCATCTCGAAGCACTACAACGCCATCCAGTCGCTCGATGACGTGTCCCTGACGCTGAAGCCTGGCGAGGTCCTGGGGCTGGTCGGCGACAATGGTGCGGGAAAGTCGACGTTGAGCAAGGTGCTGTCGGGAGCGGTAATCCCAGACGCCGGCACAATCGAGATTGACGGAACGCCGGTGACCTTCAGCTCGCCGGCAGACTCGCGTGCAGCGCGCATCGAGATGGTCTATCAGGACCTGTCGCTCTGCGACACGATCGATGTCGCCGGCAATCTCTTTCTCGGCCGCGAGCCGCGCCGGCACATCGCCGGCATCTCCTTTCTCGACAAGAAGCGTATGCACGAGCAAACGCGCCAGATGCTCGACCGCCTCGGCATCGTTATCGCCGACACGCGGCTCAAGGTCGAAAACCTGTCCGGCGGGCAGCGACAGTCGATCGCGATCGGCCGCGCCGCCTCTTTCGAGCCGTCGGTGCTGATTATGGATGAGCCGACAGCAGCGCTTGCCGTCACCGAGGTCGAGGCTGTGCTGGACCTGATCCGCACCGTGAGCGCGCGCGGCGTCAGCGTCATTCTGATCACCCACCGCCTCCAGGATCTGTTCCTCGTATGCGACCGTATTCAGGTCATGTATGAAGGACGCAACGTCGCCGAGCGGCTGATCGGCGAAACCAATATCGAGGACGTAGTCAACCTGATCGTGGGCCGCAAGTTCAGCGCTCGTTCCGCCGCTAGTCGATATCGCGATGGAGCGCTGTCATGAGCGAAGCGACTTCAAACCACTCGGCTCAGTCGCGAAAGGTGCGGAAAGGCACATGGCGCGATGCGATGCTCGCCAATGGCAGCGTCGTGTCTATTGCGCTGTTCTTTCTTGTCGTTTGCATCGTCTTTTCGGTGGCGACGAACGCCTTTCTGACATCGCCCAATCTCTTGAACATCCTGCGGCAGTCGGCGCCGCTGCTGATTGTCGCCGCGGCGATGACGTTCGTCATCACCACAGGCGGCATCGATCTTTCGGTCGGGTCCGTGCTGGCGCTGGTGGCAACGCTGTCGGCGACACTGCTGCAGCTCGGCCTGCCGTGGCCAGCGGTCCTCCTCGCCATGCTCGCGCTGGGTGCCCTGCTCGGCGCGGTCCAAGGCTATTTCGTAGCCTATGAGGGCATCCCGGCCTTCATCGTCACGCTTGCCGGGCTTTCGGTGATCCGTGGCGTGGCGCTGCTGATCACCGGCGGCTACTCCATCCCCGTCGAGCCGGGAAGCCCTTTCACGGTGATAGGCCGCGCCTGGTTCCTTGGCGTGCCGGTGCCGGCGCTGATCGCGCTGGCGATCCTGGCGATCGCTTATCTGGCCTTCAATGGGACGCCGTTCGGCCGCTATGTGACCGGCATCGGCGCCAACGCCGAGGCGGTCAGACGCGCCGGCGTGAACACGCGGCTGATGACACTTTTCGTTTATGTGATTTCCGCCACCGCGGCGGCGCTTGCGGGGATTATCATTGCTGCCCGGCTCGGGTCCGGCTCCTCGAATGCAGGGCAAGGCTTCGAGCTTGAAGTGATCGCTGCCGTGGTGCTTGGCGGCACCAGCCTCTTCGGCGGCCGCGGAACAATCATCGGCACGGCGCTCGGCGCGCTTACCGTGGCCGTCATCGGCAACGGCCTGATCCTGGCGCATCTGTCGCCTTTCCTGACGCCGATCGTGACCGGAACGATCATCCTGATTGCCATCTGGCTGAACTTCCGCCTGTTCCGCGGCGCCGTGCGGAGCCGTTGAGCCCATGAGCAACCTCTTTGATGACACGCCTCCCAGGCAGCGGCTGGAGATCGGGGTTGAAACCGGCCATGTGATGACCGTGCTCGGCCCCGTTCCGGTCGAGGAAATGGGAATTACCCTGATGCACGAGCACATCTTGCTCGACGGCGCGCGCACCTGGAAATGTCCCTGTCATCCGGACGATATGGCGCTCGCCGAACAGCCGGTGAACATCGAGATCATCGGCGAACTGCGCATGAACCCTTACGTGAATCGCGACAACGTTTCGCTCGACGACACTGACCTGGCGCTGTCGGAGCTGCAACGCTATCGCGCTCTGGGTGGCCACACCGTCGTCGACGCGACCAATATCGGTATCGGCCGCGAGCCGGAAAAGCTCGCCCGCATCAGCCGCATGTCCGGCCTGAAGATCGTCATGGGCACCGGCTTCTATCTCGAGCACACCCATCCCGAATGGCTGAAGGCGATGGATGTCGATGCGGTGACCGAGTTCATCGTCAACGATGTCGGCGGTGGCGAGACGCAGCCGCCGATCCTGGCCGGCCTGATCGGCGAGGTTGGCATCAGTAGGGACTTCACTCCCGAGGAGCGAAAGTCACTGAAAGCTTCCGCGCGAGCCTCACGCATCACCGGTGTGCCGCTGTCGATCCATCTGCCAGGCTGGGAGCGCCTGGCGCACGAGGTGCTCGATGTCGTGGAGGCCGAGGGCGCCGATCTCCGGCACACCGTGCTCTGCCACATGAATCCCAGCCATAACGATCCCGACTATCAGACAAGCCTCGCCCGGCGCGGCGCGTTCCTCGAATACGACATGATCGGCATGGACTATTATTATGCCGATCAGGACGCGCAATCACCCTCCGATGAAGAGAATGCGCGAGCAATCGCGGCACTTGTCGAAGCGGGCTTCGGCGACTGCTTGCTGCTCTCGCAGGATGTCTTCCTCAAGATCATGCTGACCCGCTTCGGCGGCTTCGGCTACGGCTATATCCTGAAGCATTTCGTACCGCGTCTGAAACGGCATGGCGTCGACCAGCCGGCCATCGACAGCATGCTGATCGCCAATCCGAAGGCCGTGTTCTCGCGGCAGACATGAGCAGCCCAGACTTGCTGCGGCCTAGACCTACGACGGAGTTCAAATGTCTAAGAAAAAGATCCTGCTGGCCGGTGAATCCTGGGTGTCGACCGCGACCCATATCAAGGGTTTCGACCAGTTTCCGACGGTCACTTACCACACCGGTGCGGACGAATTGCTGAACGCGCTGAAGGCGACCGAGTTCGACGTTACCTTCATGCCGGCGCATGAGGCGCAGCGCACCTTTCCGCAAACGATTGAGGCCCTTTCGGCATATGACGCGGTAGTGCTCTCCGACATCGGCGCCAACACGCTGCTTCTGCATCCCGACACCTGGGTTCACTCGAAGAGAACGCCGAATCGCTTGCGCCTGCTGCGCGACTATGTGAGCGCCGGCGGCGGGCTTTTGATGTTCGGCGGCTATTACAGCTTTCAAGGCATCAATGGCGGCGCGCGCTACCGCAAGACGCCGGTCGAGGAGGTGCTGCCGGTGAACTGCCTTGCGGTCGACGACCGCATCGAGGTTCCGGAAGGCTTTGCGCCGGTGCTGAAAGGCTCGTCCAGCCATCCCATCCTGAAGGGTCTCGGGTCGGACTGGCCGATCCTGCTTGGCTTCAACGAGGTGACCCTGAAAGAGGGGTCGGAAGTTCTGGCCACCGTGTCGTCGGAATACGGATCACTGCCGCTGCTCGTCACCGGCCACTACGGCAAGGGCCGCACCGTGGCCTGGACATCCGACGTCGGGCCGCATTGGCTGCCACCGGAGTTCATCGCCTGGAAAGGTTACAAGACTCTGTTCGAGCAGATGCTTGGCTGGGCCACCGGTGAGAACTGAGCGATGCACGTCCACGTCGTCGGCAATGCCTGTGTCGACACGACGTTTCGCCTTGCCCGCTTCCCTGCCGTAGGCGAGACTTTGAACGCTACGACCTATGCTGACGGCCTCGGTGGCAAGGGTGCAAACCAGGCCGTCGCGGCCGCTCGCACGGGCGCGGCGGTGACGCTATGGACGGCGCTCGGCAAAGACGCCGCAGGCGCATGGATCAGGAGCCGCCTCGACATGGAGTTGTCCGACGTCCAAGCGAACGAATTCGACCTGCCGAGCGATCGCTCGACCATCGTCATCGATGCTGGCGGCGAGAACTTCATCGTCAGCGGCGTCGCTTGCAGCGATGCATTCGATCCGATTGCGCAAACCGCGCTTGCGCGCCGGATTGCGCCGGGCGACATCCTTGTCTGCCAAGGAAACCTGCGAGGCGCCGTGACAAATGCTTGCTTGCGGGCAGCACGGGAAAATGGCGCGCGCACCGTTCTGAACGCCAGCCCTATCGATGCGGCGGCTTTGCCTGACTTCGGTCTGGCGGAGGTGTTGGTGGTGAATCAATCCGAGGCGAAAGCATTGACCGGCCTGGACGATATGGCGGCTGCGGCCGGCGCACTCGCGGTTAAAGGCACCGCAACGGTCGTGATCACGCTCGGCGCCGAGGGGTGTCTCGTGCTTGGCCCGGACCGGGCAGGAACACTTCGTTTGCCGGCGCCACATGTCGAGGCGCTCGACACCAGCGGCGCCGGCGACGTGTTCTGCGGCTGTCTGGCCGGCGGGCTCGCCAGGGGAATGCCGGTTACATCGGCGCTGAAGCTCGCGCTGGCGGCCGCAGCAATGGCGGTGACACGGCCGGGCACATTGGCATCCTGTCCTTCCGCGCCTGAAATGGCGGCGCTCATCGATCAAACGGAGCTCTCATGACCCAGCCCTCGATCGGTCAATCAGGCGGCGACGCACTCGTCCAGCTTTTCGGCCGCACCAAGGTAGTGATCGGCGTCGTGCACCTTGCACCGCTTCCTGGCGCGCCGCGCTATGGCGGCGAGGCAATAGAGGCGATCTATCAGCGCGGGCTCGACGATGCGAGGGCCTATCTCGACGGCGGATGCGACGGCGTGATCGTCGAGAACCACGGCGACATCCCCTTCGCCAAACCAGACGACGTCGGACCGGAGACTGCGGCCTACATGGCGGTTGTCTCCGACCGTATTCGCCGCGAGTTCGGCAAGCCGATCGGCATCAACGTGCTCGCAAACGCCGCGATTCCGGCGCTTGCGATCGCCAGTGCCGCTGGCGCGGGGTTCGTGCGCGTCAATCAATGGGCGAATGCCTATGTCGCCAATGAGGGCTTTGTCGAGGGCGAGGCGGGCCGCGCAGCACGCTACCGCGCCAGACTGCGCGCCAATGGCATCCGCGTTTTCGCCGATGCGCATGTCAAGCATGGCGCGCACGCCATCGTTGCCGACCGCCCGGTGGAGGAACTGGTCAAGGATCTGGTCTTCTTCGACGCTGACGCCATCATCGCGACGGGTCAGCGCACCGGCCACGCCGCGGATCTGAGCTACATCCGCATGATCAAGGAGGCCGCCGGCCTGCCGACGCTGGTCGGCAGCGGTGTCACCCCCGACAACGCCAACGACATCCTTGGCATCGTCGATGGCGTCATCATCGCCAGCGCGCTGAAGCATGACGGCGTCTGGTGGAACCAGGTCGACCCCGCGCGGGTAAAGACGTTCATGGCCGGGCTGAGGCGATGACCTAGCCGGCAATAAATGCCGAACGCATCGAGGTCGCCAATGCCGGGAAAGCGCTCAGGGAGAAGGCTGTCCTGCGGGCGGAACGATCTGCATGACGAGGCGCATCAGATCGGCCTGGCGGGAGACGCCGGTCTTCTGGAAGATATTGTCGAGGTGCGTCTTCGTCGTTGTGGTGGCGATGTGGAGGCTGGCGGCGGTCTCGGCCAGGGTGTGCCCGGCGAGGAGGCTGGCGAGCACGCGGGTTTCGGCCAAGGTAAGCCCGAAGGCAGTCGCCAGCATGTCGGCGGCGTCGTGCTCATCCGGCGCATTGCCGATGAACACTGCGGCAACCGCCGCGGGTTCCATGCCGGCGCGCAACTCGCCGCCGGCCATCGGCAGCACGCGGGCGAAGACCGGCGGCAGGTTGGGTTCGGTGAGGCGGACGGCAAGCCCTGTCTTGCCGATGCTTGCCTCATCCTGAGCCGCAAGCATGATGGCGCTGTGAAGCTCCTTGGAAGCCGACGGAATTGTCGCCTGCAGAATGTCATGCACATCCTGGATCGGGCCGCCGCTCTGCAGCATGTGCGTGGCCGAGCGGTTGGCGTGCAGGATGGCGCCACGGTCGTTTGTGAGGACCACGGCGCATGTGAGTGCATCGAGCGCCTCGGCCATCCGTGCGCGTTCGATCGTGCTGATGTCGAGCATGTTGCTGATCATCACCGAACGGCGCACATGCGGCAGCAACAGTCGGCCAAGCTCGATTTCGCGCTCGGTGATAATGCCTTGCCGCTCGTGTCGGGCAACGGCGAAGCCGGCAAGGCGGGTAGGAGTGTGGATGAGGAAAAACGACATGACATCGACCAGGCCCTGCGGCTTCAGGCACTCCTGAAAATATCGGGAGGTTTCCAGATAGCCTGGAGGTATGTGGCGTGAGACCACATGCGGCACTTCGAGCGATGGCCAAGCCGCCAGATCCTCGATCAGCCGGGCATGGATCTCGGGGATATGTTTCGCCTGCTGTTCCAGCCAGTACGGCTCTATTCCCACGGTCCTGTAGATTAGCAGCCGATCGTGACTGAGGTCGTCCAGGTGCAGCACGGCTGTCTGGGCATTGAGCGCATCCCTGATCCCGGCAAGCGCGTCCTCCCACCGCTCCGGGTCGAGTGCGCAATCGTAGATCGAGCCGATCAGCTTCGACAGTCTATGTCGCGACAATGCCTCGGCCATGAATGGACCCCCGCATGTCAGCAGCGCGTGTGGTGCGGAAAGTTGTGCGCTCCCAGAGGTGCTCTCGCTTCGGCAGATTACGCGCGGACAGTCGACCAGCGACGCAGCGGACCTGCACCATAACCAGCCCTCCAACATTAGCGATCGCTCAATTTTCGAGTATCTCCCCCAAACAGGGGATGCGCAAGCACCCGGGCGGTGAAATGCTCGCTCTAGAAGAAAAGGGTCGCGCTTGGTTGTGACGACCGGTGGGGCTCAGCGCGTTCCCGGCTCGCGGGCTTTCGCCGATGTGAAGAAGCCGGGGGGCTTATCCTGAATTCTTCCTGTGTGCGCCGATTGTTTCGGCGCGCGATTGTCTATTGGTGAAATCCTAAGCCGGGCTCGACCCCGGACAATCCGAGAGGGAGCAGCATAATGCGTAGGTACATTACTCTTGTAGCACTTTGCATAGCGGCGATCCCCGCGCATGCCGGCGAGCTTGGAGCCATGAAGGCTGAAAGCATCGATCTCGGCGGCTTCCTGGGTGTCGTCTATTACACGCCCGAGGAGGACGGTTATCGGGTGGTCACTACAATCGCGCAAGGCGAGGCTGGCTTGCCCGTGCGTTTCGTGGCGATACTGACCGAAAACCAGACGGTCGCAGTTTCCGTGCCAGGCAAGCTGGGAGAGTCTGACCAGATCGTCGAGATATCGCGTGTCGGCGGCAAGCTGGTCGTCAGCTCGAATCCAGATATAGACGGAATCATAGTTGCTTCTCCGGCGGCAGCCGTCGAGTGATCCAAGGGCATGCACGTTGTGGCGGCGCTGGATGAGCCTGCAGCGTGGGCGACAGACGATGTCTCCCTGGCTGCAACTCATCCTGCCGTCTGTCGTCGTCTTTACCCTCGCCTCCGGATTCGGCGCGTCTTCGCAAGATGACCTGACCACGGGCAAGTTCTACAAGGTCGTCAACGGCAAGGTCGATGCGCGAACCTATAACGGCTTTCGCCGCTACCACGGCGGCTGCAGCCACTGCCACGGCCCCGACGGCGTCGGCTCGACATTCGCCTCGGCGCTTGTCGACCGATTGCCCAGCATAGAGCTGTTCCGGCTCACCGTTCTCGGCGGCCAGCGCAGCGGCGCTTCAGTCATGCAGGGCTTCGCCGACGATCCCAACGTCGCTCCTTACATCGATGACATCTACGCCTACCTGCAGGCCCGCGCCGACGGTGCGCTTGGCCGGGGCCGGCCTGGGAGGCTTGAGCGTTAATGCATGCGCCCAAAAGTGCGCAGCGCCGGGATAACGACATGCATAAAAACAAGGACTTGCTGCAGGTTGTTGAACTGGCGGCTTCACCAATGGACAGCGAGACGGCTATCGTTCCCGAGCGCGATATGAGTGCCGAAAGGCGAGCTCTCGCGCTCGAGCATGGCCGCGAGCCAGGCGGCATCTTCGGGCGAGGCGCGGTTTAGCCGGAACTTGCGGAGCTGGAACGGCACGAGCTCAAGCGAGACAAGCCTGCCCTCCGGCATGGTGAGCCGTGGCAGATACATCAGCGCAAGCTCACCGCGAAAGAGTTCGTGCCCCGTGATTCCTTCATAGTCGGTGAGGAAGTCGCCGCATCCATAGAGGATCAGCCGGCCGTCATGGATTTCGATCGGCTTGGGATGGTGGGAGGAGTGCCCATGCACGAGGTCGAAACCTGCGACGTCGATGAGGGCGTGGGCAAGCGCGCGTTCTTCCGCGCTGACTTGGTAGCCCCAGTTGCCGCCCCAGTGGACCGAGGCCACCGCGAGATCGCCAGGCTCTCTCATGGCCTCCACGGATCGGGCGATACGCTCGAGCGACCGCGCCGAGGCATCCGCCAACAGATTGACCCCTGGCTTGTGAGCTCCGGCTGCCCATGAAGGCGGAACGCCGCTGGTCTTGAGCGCGAACCCGAAGACGAGCACGCGGCCTCCGCCGGCCAGTTCGATGACGGCAGGCGCCGCTGCCTCATCCGCGTCACGCCCGGCCCCGGTATAGGCGAGGCCGGCATGCCGGAGCGTATCGAGGGTTTCGACGAGCCCAGGCTCATCCCAATCGAGCACGTGGTTGTTGGCGAGCACGCAGCAGCTCACCCGCGCCGCCGCCAGGCAGCCGATGTTTGCCGGGTTCATCTTGTAATTGATCCCCTTGGGCGCCAAGGAACGGCTGGTGGTAATGCTGGTCTCGAGATTGATGATCCGCAAATCGGGAGCTTCGCGGTCCAATTCGGCAAGCGCATCGCCCCAGACATATTGATCGTCGGCCTTTCTCGGGATCGGCCCATGGATGCGTTCGGCAAGCTCGACATAGGTCGTCGCGGATTTGACATAGCGCTCGTAGAGGTGCGGATCGCCCGGATTGGCGAGGATCTGGTCGATCCCGCGCCCGAGCATGACATCGCCGCACAGGAACAGCTTTGCGCTGCTTCGGACGGGCCGCCCTGCGGCGGCATTGTTCGCGAGCTGCGGCATCGGTCCTGGAACTCCTCCGTGCCAACACCCTGTGACGCCGAGGGTTCCAGCCCCAATTTGTGCATGGATCAGATCGCGCGCCAAATCGTTGAGGCAGGAAGAAGTCGCTAACGCAGGAGAACCGACCGCCGAGGCCCACAATGACCGACACGGCCTTTTCCTTCATCCCGCGCGCCGCGCGCTCAGCCAAGCCGCTTAAGACGGCCTGACCGAGATTCGCGGGCCCTACTACAGCGCCTATGGGCCGCGCCATCTGGCCGACCTCTTGGAAACCATGGGCCACTGGATCGACGGCATCAAGTTTGCCGGCGGGTCGTTCGCTCTGATGCCGCCCGAAGCGGTGAAATCGATCAACAAGCTGGCGCACGATCATGATGCCTATGTTTCGACGGGCGGCTGGATCGAAAATGTCCTGCGTTTCGGCCCGGACGCCGTTGACCGCTACATCGAGGAAGCCAAGGCGCTGGGGTTCGATGTGATCGAGATCTCCACCGGCTTCATCAGCCTGCCCACCGAGGCGCTGCTGCGCCTGGTCGAAACCGTGAAAAGGGCAGGGCTCAAGGCCAAGCCCGAGCTCGGCATCCAGTTCGGCGCCGGTGGTGACACGTCGGCCAAGGAGCTCGAAGCCGAAGGCACCAAGGATGTCGGCTGGCTGGTCGCGCAGGCCAGGCGTGCCCTCGATGCAGGCGCCGATATCATCATGATCGAGAGTGAAGGGATCACCGAAAACGTGACGTCCTGGCGCACCGACGTGGTGGCCCGCATCATCAACGAGCTCGGGCTGGAGGCGGTGATGTTCGAAGCCGCGGACCCGGTGGTCTTCGAATGGTACGTCAAGAACTACGGCAATGAGGTCAATCTGTTCGTCGACCACAGCCAGATCGTGCAGCTCGAGGCGCTGCGCTCCGGCATCTGGGGAACCAAGAGCACCTGGGGGCGGATTCAGAATATCGCGTGAGGGGCGGTCGGGCCGATGTTATGAATTGCCGCGTCGGGTAGCCGCCGACATCGTCATCGCCGCCAATCGGCGCACCGGGCGAAGTTGAGCGCAAGCAGCCGACTTCCGGTGACCTGATGCTCGGCGCCTGATGATGCAGTCGATCATCGCCAA
The DNA here is from genome assembly GCF_004010325.2 of Mesorhizobium sp. M00.F.Ca.ET.216.01.1.1. Lineage (GTDB taxonomy): Bacteria > Pseudomonadota > Alphaproteobacteria > Rhizobiales > Rhizobiaceae > Mesorhizobium. Next base: position 152,679 of record NZ_SADR02000008.1, on the reverse strand, counting down.
CAAGCTGAACCAGCCCGACGTCTTCATCCGCCCGGCGGTGTCGAAATACCGCATGCTCGATTTCATGAAGATCGATGAGCGAGACGGCTGACATCAAGGACGCGCATATCGAGGTGGCCGGCGGCGGTGATTCAGGGAGCGTCCGGTCGCCTGGTCATTCATTGATTCGGATCAATGCGTTTCAAGATTCGGACACTTATTCTACCGACGGTCAGATAGAAGATTCGATCATGTTCAAACGTAACGCGATCTTAAGGCCACTTCCTATCCGCGCATTTCTGCCGATCGCGGCTTTGGCCATCGGAGTGGCGACGGCGAGTCCATCCCAAGCCGCAGGGACGGTGGTAAACGCATCGCTTTGGGACAAGGGAGTAGAAACGGCTATGGCGACCGACCTCGGGTTTCCCGCGGCCGGCAAGGATATGTCGAAGGTGACGATGGGCATTGCACTGAGCGTGGAGACCGTCAAAGCTGGCGAGATAACGTTCGAGGTTCTCAACTCATCGAAGGACACAATCCACGAGATGATCATCACGCGGCTCAGGGATTTGTCGAGGCTGTTTCCATACAACAGCAGCGAGAGTAGGGTCGACGAGGATAAAATGCCGGATATTCTAGGCGAAGTCTCCGAGCTCGATCCGAATAAGACTGCCGCCCTGCGGCTTGATCTAAAGCCGGGCACGTACCTTCTCTTCTGCAACATTCCAGGTCACTTCACGTCCGGGATGTGGACGATCTTCACGGTCAAGTAGTCGTTCGTGTATGGTGGGCTTCGCGCGCGCCGCACACGCGCATTAGGATTCGACCGAAATCCGGCGTCATCGCGCTTATCCGAAATTCAGCCCTCCATCACGATTGCCGCCGGAGCCCGCGAAAATCGGCACTCGCAAGTCGACGGTGACATTTTCTGTCTCCGCAGGACCTTCGGGTGCCCCCGAAGCCGGAACTCGGCATCCAGTTCGGCGCCAGCGGTGACACGTCGGCCAAGGAGCTCGAAGCCGAAGGCACCAAGGATGTCGGCTGGTTGGTCGCGCAGGCCGGCGTGCCCTCGATGCCGGTGCCGACATCATCATGATCGAGAGTGAAGGGATCACCGAAAACGTGACGTCCTGGCGCACCGACGTGGTGGCCCGCATCATCAACGAGCTCGGGCTGGAGGCGGTGATGTTCGAAGCCGCCGACCCGGTGGTCTTCGAATGGTACATCAAGAACTACGGCAATGAGGTCAATCTGTTCGTCGACCACAGCCAGATCGTGCAACTCGAGGCGCTGCGCTCCGGCATCTGGGGAACCAAGAGCACCTGGGGCGGATTCAGAATATTGGGTGAGGGCGACGCGGGCTGATTTTGTGAATTGCCGTGCCGAGCATGCCGCCAGAAGTGGAAAGAGAGTGAGGGCGCTTGGCGTTTGAGGCGACCGCGAAGGGCGATCACTCCAGGTTTGCGCCGCCCCTCATCGCCCTGCCGGGCAGTACCCCTTCTCCCCGTATAGTGACGGGGAGAAGGGGTACTGCCGCAACCTCAGCGCTCGTCCTGCGATGTTGGCGATTGGCGAAATCTTCGACGAGGGCGTCCTTCTCCCGTCACTATACGGGGAGAAGGTGCCGGCAGGCGGATGAGGGGCGGCGCGACGTCGACAATTTGCGGCCGTTCTCCTCCGATGATGATCCTTCGCAGGTGGCCCGGATCAGATCGAGATTGGCGCTCATCTCAGCCCCACTTCATCTCGCCGGTGGCAACCTTGGAGCCGATGTCGAGCGCAACCCCCATGCCGAGGCCGGGGAAGCGGGCTTCCATGGCGCCTTTGAGCGCGGCCGCGTCCTTGGCCTTGGGCAATTCCTCCTCGAAGGCAGTGAGATAGACCCTGGTGTGCTCGACGCCGGAGAGGTCGGTGGCGGCCTGCGGCGTCATGTGGCCGGGCACGACGATGGCCGGCTTGGCGGCAGCGATCTTTTCGAGATTGGCGAGCCAGGCGGCGCGCTGCTCCTTGCTCGGCGTGTCGGCCGTCCAGACATGCACGCCGGAAAAAATGATCACTCCGCCGAACACTGCATTCAGTGACGGCACGAAGAGATAGCGCCTGTTGGCGAGGCCTTCTGCGTCGACGATCTCGATCGTCTCGCCATCAACGGTGAGCGTCTTGCCGTCGAAGATCTCGGGAATGACGATATCGGCGAGCGTCTGCGGACCATTCTCCTTGAGCTGCGGCCCCCAGGCGGCGAGTTTCTTTTCCACATTGGCGTTGATGGCGGTCACCGTCTCGGACGCGGCGATCACCCGTGCGTCGGGAAAAGCCTCATTGATCGGCTTGAGGCCGAAATAATAGTCCGGGTCGGACTGGCTGACATAGATGGCAGTGAGCGTCTTGCCCGTCGCCTTGATCGCGTCGGCCACGGCGCGGCCGTCGGTATAGGTGAACCCGCCGTCGATCAGCAGAACCTCGGAAGCGCCGGTGATGAGCACGGGGGCGCGAAAGAAGCCGTTTTCCCCGGCCGGGAAGTGCTTCCAGGAAAGCCAGGCGGCCGCATGGCCAAGCCCGGCGGGAGCGAAGACGGCAGCTGCGCCGGCGGCGAGGGTGGTTTTCATGATGGTTCTCCGTGTGAACATGAATATCTCCTGGGGACTTCGGGTGAGCCGGGCGACGCATCTTTGCGCTCGCGCTGCGATTGCACGGAAGATGGCAAAGCCGGAATGCATATTGAAGACCAACAAAAAAGACGTAATGTGTGCCATTGACTGACAATGGGTGGAGAGCCGATCACCGATGGTTGACGCATGAACCTCAACCGACTGGCCTACTTCGCGGCGGTAGTCGATGCCGGCTCGTTCACGCGGGCGGCCGAGCGGTTGGGTATCACTAAGGCGGTTGTCAGCCAGCAGGTTGCACGGCTGGAGCAGGACGTCGGAACGACGCTGCTGATCCGCACCACACGGCGGGTGCAGCCGACCGAGGCGGGCCGGATATTCCATGCTCGCTGCCTGCTGATCCTGCGGGAGGCGGAGGATGCCTTTGACGAACTCGCGCAGGCTGCCGCCGAGCCGACCGGCACCCTGCGCATCGCCGCGCCTAACGACTACGGCACGTCGGCGGTCGTGCAGGTAGTCACTGCCTTCAGCGCGCGCTATCCCGCCTGCCGGGTGGAACTGACGCTGGGCGACGAGAGCATCGACCTCGTTTCCGGCAGGATGGACGTGGCGATTCGCGTCGGCTGGCTGACCGATTCAAGCCTGCAGGCGCGACGCATCGGCACTTTCCGGCAGTTAATGGTGGGCGGCGCGGACTTCGCCGGGCGGATCACCGCTACTGAACCGGAAGACCTTGCCAGGCTGCCCTTCATCGCCAACATGGCGCTGCGCGAACCGCTGCTGTGGCAATTTTCGCGCGGCGACCTCGAGCGTCGGGCCGTGCAGATGCATGCAACGATCTCGATCGATGCGACGCCGGCAGTGTTGGCGGCCGTCCGCACCGGCGCCGGGCTGTCGGTCCTGCCGGATTTCCTGGTGAGGGACGATCTGACCGCGGGGCGGCTCATCCACGTCCTGCCCGAGTGGCGGCTGCCTTCCGGAGGCATCTATACGGTCTACCCCGCCGCGCGCTTCCGTCCGCCCAAGGTGAGCAGTTTCGTCGAAATGCTCATTGCCGCCGAGCAGAGGGGCTCGATCGCGGAAGCGCAGGGACCCATGCCGTAGGCAGTGCCGCCCCCGTCCGTGGCTCGATGTTCTTTCGTTCTGGAGTGGTGAACAGGCCCTTGGCATGAGCATGCCAACCCACTTGCCATACCCGAATCTTCGTCATAGTCTCTCCTTTGAGAAAACCTTTTCCCAAGCTTTGCAGCGTTCGTCCGCCACCCCGATCGACACGCTACCGGCCTGTAAGAGAAAAGCTTTTCCCAAATGGGAGGATCAAAAACCGAATCATGGCGTCCGACGCGCAGCCAACGCCTGTTTTTGCCAAGCCAGTCACCTTGCGTGAGGTGGCGGCCACGGCTGGCGTCAGCGTGGCGACGGCGTCGAAGGCGCTCAACGGGCAGGGGCGGATGACTGCCGAGACGCGCGAGCGCATTCGCGAGACGGCGCAGCGCCTCGGCTTTCGCCCGAACAGCCTGGCGCAGAGCCTTTTGCGCCGGCGCAGTTTTACCGTCGGCCTGTTGACCAACGATACCTATGGCCGCTTTTCGCTGCCGCTCATGGCCGGTGTTTCCGATGCGCTGGTCGACGCCGGCGTCTCGGTGTTTCTCTGCAATGTCGAGGACGACCCGCGCCTCGGCCAGCTGCATGTCGATGCCATGCTCGACAAGCGCGTCGACGGCATCATCGCCACCGGCAAGCGCATCGACCGCCATCTGCCGGTCGACCTGTCCAATCTCGGCATTCCGGCGATCTACGCCTTTACCCAGCCTGATCCCGGCGCCATCGCCTTCGTCTCGGATGACGCCGGCGGCGCGCGCCTGGCGGTCGAGCATTTCTGCCGGCTCGGGCGCCGCCGCATCGCCCATGTCACGGGACCAGCGAGTTTTGCCGTGGTGCATGCGCGGGCGCAGGCCTATCGTGACGTGCTGGCCGAGAACGGCTTGCCGGCCGCCGAGCCCCTGCTGGGCTCGTGGTCGGAAGCGTGGGGCCACGAGGCGGTCGGGACGCTCTTCGATGGTAAGCGCGAGGCGCCCGATGCGGTGTTCTGCGGCAACGACCAGATCGCGCGCGGCGTCATCGACGCGCTGCGCGAACGCGGCATTGATGTGCCGGACGAGGTCGGTGTCATCGGTTTCGACAATTGGGAGATCGTGGCCGAGGCGACGCGCCCGCCGCTGACCTCCGTCGACATGAACCTGGCCGCACTCGGACGCGAGGCCGGCCTCACATTGCTTTCGCTCGTCGGCGGCCAACCCGCCGAGCCGGGCCTCCGAAAACTGCCGTGCCGGCTGGTGGTACGTCAGTCATGCGGCCGTCCACTGGGCGGCTGAAACCAACGGCTGAAACCAAACGTGCCGCCCAACCCAATCCTCGGGGAGCGCGGCCGAAGAAGGAGGAGAACCATGAGGACCATCATTACCGGGCTCGCTTTTGCCGCGAGCATTCTGTGCATACCGGCAACAGTGTGGCCTGCCGCGGCCGCCGAAACCGCCAACATCTGGGTTCGCGCCGACGGCTCGAACTTCATGCCGCGCGTCGTCGACGCGTTCAACAAGGGCCATGAGAACCAGATCAAGCTGGACATCATCCCCAACGCCGAGATCATTCCGAAATACGGCGCCGCTGCCGCCGGCGGCACCGCGCCGGATGCGCTGTCGCTCGACCTCATCTACACGCCGTCCTTCGCGGCCGCAGGCCAGCTCGAAGACATCACCGACTGGGCGAAATCCCTGCCTTACTTCGCCAGCCTGTCGCCGGCGCACGTCAAGACCGGCACCTACAAGGGCCGCATCTACGGGCTGCCGTTCTCGGCCGACAGTTCGGTGCTGGTCTGGAACAAGAAGCTGTTCAAGCAGGCCGGCCTCGACCCTGAGAAAGGCCCGACCAACTGGGCCGAAATCGAAACCGACGCCGAAAAGGTCAACGCGCTCGGCGGCGACATCAAGGGCTTCTACTTCTCAGGCAATTGCGGCGGCTGCAACATCTTCACCTTCACGCCGCTGATCTGGGCATCGGGCGGCGATATCCTCACCGAGGATGGCTCGAAGGCGACGCTGGACAGCCCGCAGCTGCGCGGCGCCATCGACCTTTACCGCTCGATGATCAAGAAGGATCTGGTGCCGGCAGGCGCGCAGACCGACACCGGCTCCAATTTCTTTGCCGCCTTTGCCACCGGCAATATCGGCATCTCGCCGTCCGGCGCCTTCGCCATCGGCGCGCTGAACACGCAGTATCCAGATATCGACTATGGCGTCACCTTCCTGCCGGGCAAGGATGGCGGCTGGTCGTCTTTTGCCGGCGGCGACAACTTCGTCGTCACCAAGGGCACCACGAAGATCGCGGTGGTGAAGGAGTTCCTTGATTTCGCCTATTCGCTCGAAGGCCAGACCATCCTGGCGAAATATGGCAGCCTTCCCGTGCGCGGCGATATCGCCAAGGAGGCGCTGAAGGATCTCGATCCGCGCTATCAGATCGCGGCCGAGGCCATGGCCAAGGGCCGCACGCCCTATACCGTGGTGTTCAACGACCTGATCAACTCCGCCAACGGCCCGTGGACGCAGATGGTCAACGAGGTCTTCTTCGGCGACGACGTCGACGGCGCCATCGCCAACGCGCAGGAGACCATGCAGTCGATCATCGATCAGGCGCCGCAGAAGTAGGCTGGCGCCGGCCATACCTCCCCTCGAGGGGAGGTCGGACTGCAGGTCCGGGTGGGGTCATCTCGGAAGTGCTCGACGTTTTTCTGTCGGCGCGCGTCGGGGAGGACCCCACCCCCGGCCTTCGGCCGGACCCTCCCCTCAAGGGGGAGAGGGACGGCGCACCAACGGAAGAGCACGCATGACCTCAATCGCAGCAGCAACCTCGGCACCCGCCCGCGCCAGAAAACTCGTCGGCACCGGCCGCCGGCAGTGGATCGGCCTGCTTTATGTCGCGCCGGCAGTCGCCCTGGTCGTCGTCTTCTTCATCATACCGCTCGGCATGACGGCGTGGATGTCGCTGCACAACTGGCCGCTGATGGGCGCGCACTCCTTCATCGGCCTCGACAATTACTGGGCGATCCTGCGCGATACCAGGTTCTGGAACGCGCTGCGCTTCACCGGCTATTACACCGTGGTGGTGACGATCGCGATCTTCGCCGTCGCCTTTCCGTTGGCGCTTTTCATCGAAAGGCCCAGGCAGCTGACCGGCTTTTACCGGACATCCTTCTTCATGCCGGCGGTCATCGGCTTCGCCTCGGCCAGCCTGCTCTGGTCGTGGCTGCTCAACGTCGATTCCGGCCTGTTCAGCCCGGCCGCCTTCGACCTCGGCCTGACCGCAAAGAAGTTCAACCTGCTTGCCACCTTCCAGCCGGCCTTCTGGTCGATCATCGCCATGGTCGTCTGGAAGGTGGCGGGCTTCACCATGATCATCCTGATGACCGGCCTGCAGTCCATTCCGTCGGAGCTGCAGGAGGCGGCGATGATCGACGGGGCAGGGCCGTTTGCACGGTTCCGGGCCATCACCTTGCCGCTGATGCGCCGCACGCTGGCGCTGGCGCTGATCCTGTCGGTTGCCGGCTCGATCCTGGCCTTCGACCAGTTCTACATCATCCTGCGCGGCGGGCCGCGCAACCAGACGCTGACCGCCGTCTACTGGATCTTCAACCAGTCGTTCGTGTCGTTCAAGCTCGGCTACGGCGCGGCACTTTCGATGATCCTGCTCGTCATCCTGGTCGCGCTCAGCCTGATCCAGCTGCGGCTGCTGCGCCAACCCGAGGGGATCGACTGATGGCGCAGGCAATGGGCCGCAAAAGCCGCATCGGCATGCAGATCGCCGAGCACTCGACGGGCATCATCGCGTCCATACTGTTCCTGGCGCCGATCGTCTGGACCGTGCTTTCGGCCTTCAAGCCGGCGCAGGAGGCACGCCAGCCGCCGCTGCCGCCCTGGCCGACATCAGGCTTTTCCATCGAGAACTACGCCACGCTCAACACCTTCGGTGACGGCCTGTGGCTGCCGGCGCGAAACAGCATCTATGTCTCTGCGATGACGGTGCTGCTGTCGGTCATCGTCAGCGTGCTGGCCGGCTATGGCTTCTCGCGCTTCCGCTTTCCGCTGAAGAACCTGCTGTTCGTCGTCATCCTGTCGACGATCATGATCCCGTTCCAGTCGATCCTGACGCCGATCTTCCTGGTGCTGACCAAGATCGGCCTGCACAACACGCTGACCGGGCTGGTCTGCGTCTATGTCACGCTGCAGCTGCCGTTCTCAATCTTCATGATGCGCAACGCCTTCGACGCGGTTCCGCGCGAGATCGAGGAAGCCGCCCGCATGGACGGGGCCAATAACGTCACCATGCTGCTGAGGGTGATGCTGCCGCTGGTCTGGCCGGGCATCGTCACCATTGCGCTGTTCGCCTTCCTCGGCGCCTGGAACGAGTTCCTGGCCGCACTGGTGCTGATGACGGACCAGTCCAAATTCACGCTGCCGATCATGATGACGGCGCTGCAGTCGGGCCGCTTCGGCGCCATCGACTGGGGCGCGGTGCAGGCGGGCGTCACCGTGATGATGGTGCCGTGCCTGGTGCTCTTCCTGCTGCTGCAGCGCTTCTACATCCGCGGCCTGATGGCAGGGGCCGTGAAGTGACCAAATCGAATTGAACGGAGTAAGTTGATGACTGCATCGCAATCCGCCAATCAGGGCATCACGTCGAGCCAAACCGGCAAGTCGGGCAAGCCGAAGCTCGCCTTCCGTCCGCTCCCCGTGCCGCAGGTCGATGTGCGCGGCTTCTGGGGCGACCGCGTCGACGCCGTCGCCACCAGGACCGCCGGCATCCTGTATGACCGCTGCGTCCAGGCGCGTATGCTCGAGCAGATCGACCCGGACCGGCCGTCGCCGGGCGTCGTCATTCCGTTCCATTCGCCGTCGCCCGACGAGGCATCCACCGCCGGCAACGAGTTCACCGGATCGACGGTGACGACCCAGATGTTCTGGGACTCCGATTGGGGCAAGACGATCGAGACCGCGGCCTACTCGCTCTACCGGCGCCGCAATGACGAGCTGGAGAAGAAGATCGACGCCGTCATCGACATGTACGGGAAGCTGCAGCAGCCCGACGGCTATTTGTCGAGCTGGTACCAGCGCATCCAGCCCGGCCTGCGCTGGACCAATTTGCGCGATTGCCACGAGCTTTATTGCGCCGGCCATCTGATCGAAGGCGCGGTCGCCTACTACCAGGCCACAGGCAAGCGCAAACTGCTCGACATCATGTGCCGCTACGCCGACCATATCGCCGAGACATTCGGCCCCGAGCCGGGCAAGAAGAAGGGCTATTGCGGCCATGAGGAGATCGAACTGGCGCTGGTCAAGCTGGCGCGGGCGACAGGCCAGCAGAAGTACATGGACCTCGCAAAATACTTCATCGACCAGCGCGGCCAGCAGCCGCATTACTTCGACGAGGAGGCGCGTGCCCGCGGCGCCGACCCCAAGGCTTATCATTTCAAGACCTACGAATACAGCCAGTCGCACAAGCCTGTGCGCGAACAGGACAAGGTCGTCGGCCATGCCGTGAGGGCGATGTATCTCTATTCCGGCATGGCCGATGTCGCGACCGAATATGGCGACGACACGCTGCGGGTGGCGCTCGACCGGCTGTGGGACGATCTCACGACCAAGAACCTCTACATCACCGGCGGGCTCGGGCCGTCGTCGCACAATGAAGGTTTTACCGCCGACTACGACCTTCCCAACGAAACCGCCTATGCCGAGACCTGTGCCTCCGTCGGCCTGGTGTTCTGGGCCAGCCGCATGCTCGGCATGGGTCCCAATGCGCGCTACGCCGACATGATGGAGCGGGCGCTCTACAACGGCTCGATCTCGGGCCTGTCGCTCGATGGCTCGCTGTTCTTCTACGAAAATCCGCTGGAGAGCCGCGGCGCCCACAACCGCTGGAAATGGCATCGCTGCCCGTGCTGCCCGCCCAATATCGGGCGCATGGTCGCCTCGATCGGCAGCTATTTCTACAGCCTGTCGGACGACGCACTGGCCGTCCACCTCTATGGCGACAGCACCGCCCGCTTTGAGATATCAGGCCGGCCGGTAGGCCTGACCCAGACCAGCCGCTATCCATGGGATGGCACGGTGTCGATCAGCGTCGAGCCAGAGGCGCCGACCGAGTTCACCTTGCACCTGCGCCTGCCGGCCTGGTGCCGCAAGGCGACGCTCAGGGTGAACGGCGCGGCGCTCGACCTGAACAGCATCACCAGCGACGGCTATGCCGCAATCCGGCGCGAGTGGCGCATGGGTGACCGGGTCGATCTCGATCTCGAAATGGTCGTCGACCGCCTCTTTGCCAATCCGGAGGTGCGGCAGGATATCGGCCGCGTCGCGCTGTCGCGCGGCCCGCTGATCTACTGCGTCGAGGAGACCGACAATGCAGGTCAGCTGCATCGCATCGCCTTGCCGCAGGCGGCAAGGATCGAGGCGCATGAGGAGCCGAACCTTCTGGGCGGCGTCGTGACCCTTTCGGCCGTCGCCAAAAAGGAGGCTTTCGAAAACTGGGAAGACGGGCTCTACCGCGCCGAGCCGCCGGCGGTGGAAGAGGCGAAGGTCAAGGCCGTTCCCTATTTCGCCTGGGACAACCGCGACCCCGGCGAGATGCTGGTGTGGATCAGAAGCGCGGGGTAGCCGATAAACATAGGAGAACCAAGCGCATCGGCGGCCGAGTGGTTGGCGACATGCACTAAAAATGTTGGCGCGTATGTCACACTGGCAGGTCCTGCCTCGTCATGATGTCGTAACCAACAGAAGGAAACGAACCATGACTGCCAACGATCTCTTTGCCGCGGCCCCCGAACTCATGAAGAAGTGGTACGCCACTTCGGCCGCCGTCGCTTCGAGCCTTGAACCGACCCTCGTCGGGCTCGTGGAAATCCGCGCCTCCCAGATCAACGGCTGCGCCAACTGCCTCAATATGCATACAGCGGATGCGCGCGCGAGGGGAGAGACCGAGCAGCGCATCTACCTGCTGTCGGCCTGGCGCGAGGCCCCTTGCTACACCGACCGCGAACGCGCCGCGCTCGGCTGGACCGACGCGCTGACGCGGCTCTCCGAAGGGCATGCGCACGAGAGCGCCTACGAAGCCCTGAAGGCGCAGTTCACCGAGGAGGAGCAAGTCAAGCTCACATTGATGATCAATGTCATCAATGGGTGGAACCGCATCGCGGTCGGCTTCGGCATGTTTATTGATCCGGCGGACGCAAAGTCCGCCGTCAAGGCGGCGGCCTGATGGCAGGCGTCACGCACGAGAATGCAGCGGCCAGTTTCGATCCGCTGCGTCCAAAGCTCATGCGGGTTGCTTACCGCATGCTCGGCTCTGTGGCCGACGCCGAGGATATGGTGCAAGAGGCCTTCATCCGCTGGATGGGGGCCGACCGCAGCGAGGTGCGCGAACCAGAAGCGTTCCTGCGCCGCACGGTCACGCGCCTCTGTCTCGATCAGCTCAAGTCAGCGCGACGCCAGCGCGAGACCTATGTCGGCCCCTGGCTTCCCGATCCTGTGCTCGAAGAGGAGGAAGAGGAGGATGTCACCTTGCCGCTGATGCTTGCGCTGGAGCGTCTTTCTCCGCTCGAGCGGGCGGCCTTCCTGCTGCACGATGTGTTCGGACTGCAATTCGAGGAAGTCGCAGCCACCATCGGGCGTGACCCGGCTGCCTGCCGCCAGCTCGCTGCCCGGGCGCGCACTCATGTGCGCGAGGCGAGACCGCGCTTCCAGGTGGAGAAACAACATGGCCTCGAGCTTGCAAGGGCTTTCTTCACCGCCTCACGCGGCGGCGATATGAAAGCGCTTGGTGCAATGCTGGCGGCCGATGTCAGTGTTCATGCTGATGGTGGGGGCAAGCGTCCGGCAGCCATAGAGCCGATCGTCGGCTTCGATGCCGTCATGGAAGTTCACGAACAACTGGCGGCTCGGTTCCACGAAAATGGTTCGAAACTTGTTCGTACCGGTTTTGTCAACGGATTGCCCGGTTTCATCACGCTGGAAGCCGATGGCGAACTTCAGACGACGGCGCTCGAAATCGAGGACGGAAAGGTCACAGCAATCTATGTGGTGCGGAACCCTGACAAGCTGAGGCATCTGCATTAGGTCGACTGCCAAGCCGAAGCCCGAGCAACGCCCTCCTAATCCTTCGCGCGCTCGACATAGGCTCCGTCCGCCGTCATCACCACCACGCGGGTGCCGGCGCTGATGTGCGGCGGCACCAGCGTGCGCACGCCGTTGGACAGCGTCGCGGGCTTATAGGAGGAGGACGCGGTCTGGCCCTTGGTCACCGGCTCGGTCTCGACCACCTCGAAGGTCGCGCGCTGCGGCAGCACCAGCGAGATCGGCACGCCGTTGTGCTGCGACACCTGCACCGCCATGCCTTCGATGAGATAGGGCGCCATCTCGCCGATCACGCTTTCTGGCACCGCGACCTGGTCGTAGCTTTCCGGGTTCATGAAATGAAAACCTTCGCCGTCGCTATAGAGGAAGGTGTGCTCGCGCTCCTCGACATAGGCGCGCTCCACCTGCTCGGTGGTGCGATAGCGCTCCGAAACCTTCACCCCGTCGGAGATGCGGCGCATGTCCAACTGGGTGACCGGCGTGCCCTTGCCAGGATGGATGTTTTCGGCAAAGAGGACCACATAGAGCTTGCCGTCCTTATCGACGACGTTGCCTTTGCGTAGGGAACTGGCGATGACTTTCACCACGGGCTTAAATCCTGAAACAGTTGATCGGCGCAAATCGGCTGCAGCAGCCGTGCCGTGCGCCCTAGCGCATCTTGGCCGCAACCGCCAGTCCTGCGCGCGATTCCATCGGCCATGACCAACAACACTTCGCCCTGGTGGACGCCGCATGTCCATGCCGACCGCCGGCCGCGGCTGATGCTGCGCAATGCTATCGCCGCCGCGGTGCGCGGCTGGTTCGCCCGCCGCGACTTCATCGAGGTGGAGACATCGGCCCTGCAGGTGTCGCCCGGCAACGAGGCACATCTGTCGGCCTTCGCCACCGAGGCGATCGGTCTGGACGGGTCGCGCCATCAGCTCTACCTGCACACCTCGCCGGAATTCGCCTGCAAGAAGCTTTTGGCCGCCGGCGAGCAGCACATCTTCAGCTTTGGTCCGGTCTGGCGCAACCGCGAGCGCGGCGCCTTGCACCATCCGGAATTCACTATGCTCGAATGGTATCGGGTCGGCGAGACTTATGAGAGCCTGATGCGCGATTGTGCCGGGCTGCTGGCGCTCGCGGCCGAGCGGGCGGGCGCAAAACGCTTCGGCTTTCGCGGCCGCGAGGCCGACCCATTCGCCGAGCCGGAACGGCTGAGCGTCGCCGAGGCGTTCATGCGCCATGCCGGCATCGACCTTTTGGCCACGGTGGCCGCGGATGGCAGTACCGACCGTGCGGCACTCGACAATGCCTTGATCAAGGCGGGGCTGCGCACGGCGCCGGACGACAATTGGGCCGATCTGTTCAGCCGGGTCATGGTGGAAAAGATCGAGCCGGCGCTGGGGCGGGGGCGCGCCACCATCCTCTACGGCTATCCAATCTCGGAGGCCGCCCTTGCCCGGCCGAGCGCCGATGATCCGCGCGTTGCCGAGCGCTTCGAGCTTTATTGCTGCGGTGTCGAGCTCGCCAACGCCTTCGGCGAGCTGACAAATCCGGCTGAGCAGCGCCGGCGCTTTGCCGCCGAGATGGACGAGAAAGAGCGCGTCTACGGCGAGCGCTATCCGATTGACGAGGATTTCCTGGACGCGCTGGCCATCATGCCGCAGGCGAGCGGCGCCGCGCTTGGCTTCGACCGGCTAGTGATGCTGGCAACGGGAGCGACCAGGATCGAGGACGTAATCTGGACACCGGTTGCCGCGCCGTGAAGGATGTGAGCCGAAACTGAACCCGAAGGCCGCGCCCTCCCGCCTCAATGCGCGAAAACCTGCTCCAGCGAGCGAAAGCCCTTGAATTCCAGGGCGTTGCCGAAAGGATCGCGGATGAACAGCGTCGCCTGTTCGCCGGGCTCGCCCTTGAAGCGCACCATCGGCCGTTCTAGCCAGTCGATGTCGGAACGCGCCTCCAGCCGCGCGGCGAGCCGCTGCCATTCGTCCATCAGCAGCACCGCGCCAAAATGCGGGATCGGCACCAGGATGCCGTCGACCTTGCCGTCGCTGGCGGCCTGGGTCGCCTCAGGCCGCAAATGCGCCGACATCTGATGGCCGTAGAGATCGAAATCGACCCAGGTCGCCGACGAGCGTCCGATGGCGCAGCCAAGCACATCGCCATAGAAAGCACGGGTTTCATCGAGATCACGAACCGGAAAGGCGAGGTGGAAAGGCGTCATGGCTGGTGCTCCGAAAAGTCTGCGAGGCTTCGATCGGTCGTGCCGGTCCGACTGGGCAGAATCGGGCCGGCACATTTTAGCCCGATGCATCTTGATTGCCGCTTCTCCCATTGCACAAGCCGCAGTGGAACAATAGATGGTGCACCAGCGGCCGATCGCGCAGCTGACAAAAAAACAGGATCACACGCATGACCGACACGCTCGACGCAGCGAAATTGACCGATCGCGTCGCGGCCCTGGTCGAGGCTGCAAAAAAAGCCGGTGCCGACGCCGCCGACGCGGTTGCGGTGCGCGGCCGTTCGACCAGCGTTTCGGTGCGGCTCGGCAAGGTCGAGGCCACCGAGGCTTCCGAGAGCGAGGATGTCTCGTTGCGCGTCTTCGTCGGCAACCGGGTGGCGAGCGTTTCTGCTACCGCAGCATCGGACCCGAAGATGCTGGCCGAGCGCGCCGTTGCCATGGCCAAAGTGTCGCCCGAGGACCCCTATCAGGGGCTCGCCGATCCGGCCCTGCTGGTCGGCAAGCCGCGCGATCTCGACCTGTTCGACGCCACCGAGGTTTCGGCCGATGAGCTGAAGGAGGCTGCCCTTGCCGCGGAAGCGGCAGCGCTTGCCGTCAAGGGCGTCACCAATTCGGCTGGAAGCAACGCCAGTGCCGGGCTTGGCGGGCTGGTCCTTGCCACCTCGCATGGTTTCCTCGGCCAGTATGTCGCGTCGCGCTTTTCGCGTTCGACCAGTGTCATTGCCGGCGAAGGCACCGGCATGGAGCGCGACTATGAGTTTTCCTCACGCCAGCATTTTGCCGATCTCGACGCGCCGGAGGATATCGGCCGCAAGGCCGGTGAACGCGCCGCGCGGCGTATCGGCGCCCGCAAGGCGGCCACTGGCCCGGTCGACGTGGTGTTCGATCCGCGCGTCGCCCGCGGCATCGCCGGCCATCTTGCCGGCGCCATCAACGGCGCCGCTGTGGCGCGCAAGACCAGCTTTCTGCGCGACATGATGGGCAAACAAGTCGCCTCGTCCGAGATCACCGTTACCGACGAGCCCCTCCGGCGCCGCGGCCAGGCGTCGCGTCCGTTTGACGGCGAAGGCGTCGAGGGCGAAAAGCTGCTGATGGTCGAAAAAGGCGTTTTGAACCACTGGTTCCTGTCGACCTCGGCCGCGCGCGAGCTTGGTCTCGTCACCAACGGACGCGGCTCGCGCCATGGCTCCTCCGTCTCGCCATCGTCGACCAATCTCGCCATCGAGCCGGGCGAAAGGACGCCGGAAGACCTGATAAAATCACTGAAGCGCGGCTTCTACGTCACCGAAGTGTTCGGCCAGGGCGTCGATATGGTGACCGGCGAATACAGCCGCGGCGCGTCCGGCTTCTGGATCGAGAATGGTGAGCTCGCCTATCCGGTTGCCGAGGTTACCATCGCCTCAAACCTGAAGACCATGTTCCTGAAAATGGTTCCGGCAAGCGACCTCGACCGAAATTTCGGCACCGCGGCGCCCACTCTGCTGATCGAAGGCATGACCCTTGCCGGAGATTGATACGACCATATCCGCTGCGGCGGGCGAGGATCTGTCGCTGCTTCGCGACGCGGCCCGCGAGGCGGGCGTCATCGCCATGCGCTATTTCGGCAAGGACCCGCAGGTTTGGATGAAGGGCGGCACCTCGCCGGTCAGCGAGGCCGATCATGCCGCCGACGCCTATCTGCGCCAGACTTTGCTCGCGGCGCGGCCGGATTATGGTTGGCTGTCGGAGGAGACGGTTGACGACCAGGCAAGGCTTTCGGCGCGCCGCACCTTCGTCGTCGACCCCATCGATGGCACGCGCGGCTTCCTCCAAGGCCATCGCTCATGGTGCGTCAGCGTCGCCGTGGTCGAGGACGGCCGCACGCTTGCCGGCGTGCTCGAATGCCCAGCTGTGAATGAGACCTATTGGGCGCTGCCCGGCGAGGGCGCGTTCCTGAACGGTCAGCGCATTGCCGTGCGGCCCCTGGCAGACAGGGCCGAAGTCGCCGGACCGAAGCCGTTGATCGATCTGATGCCGGAGGAATGGCAGAGCCGGCTCAACCGCGTGCCCTACCTTCCCTCGCTTGCCTACCGGCTGGCGATGATCGCCGGCGGCGTACTCGACGCGACCTTCGTCAAGGCCAATGCGCATGACTGGGACATCGCAGCCGCCGACCTCATCCTGCGCGAGGCCGGCGGTGCCCTGCTCGACCGGCACGGCCGTGCGCCCCGCTATGCCGGCGAAGTGATCCATCACGGCGCGCTGGCCGCCGGCAGCGGCGAACTCCTCGCCGTCCTCGCCGGCGTCATTGCCGGGCTAGATGGTTGAACACATCATCAATGGTTCCAAAGTCGGCGGCTTTGGTCTAGACCTGTCGCAAATTCACGATTTATGAAGGATCGACATGGCCGCTGACGACGGAAAGAAACAGCTTTTGCACCTGGTGTTCGGCGGCGAACTCAAGAAGCTGGGCGGCACCGAATTCCGCGATCTCGACGCGCTCGACATCGTCGGCATCTACCCCGATTACAAATCCGCGCACGCGGCGTGGAAAGCCAAGGCGCAAGCCAGCGTGGACAATGCACATATGCGCTATTTCGTCGTTCACCTGCACCGCCTGCTCGACCCCGAAAACAAGGTTGCCGGTTGATACCGATGGAGCATGAAGCGGTGAAAGGGCCGGCCACGAGGTCCGCCGTCAGAAGCAAACGCGGCGGCACGACCCGGACGTTCTGGCGCAGGATTCGCGAACCGCTGGCGCAGTCGCGATTCGTCAAGAACGCCATCGCCAGCCTGTTCGCGCAGTTCGTCCGCCTGGTGCGCCTGACCAATCGCCTGGTCGACGGATCGGCGCGGTTTTCGGGCGGCGCCTATGCACATCTCGAACCCGGCATCATTGCGCTCTGGCACGGCCAGCATCTCCTGACCCCGGCCTACTATCCCGCAGGTCGGCCGCTGGTCGCCATGGTGTCGCGCAGCGCCGATGCCGAGCTCAACGCGCTGATGATCGAGAAATTCGGCATCGAGGCGGTGCGCGGCTCCGGCGGGCGCGAAAGCTCGAAGCATCTCGACAAGGGCGGCGCCAAGGCGCTCATTGCCCTGAAAAAGTCGCTCGGCGCTGGCAAGAACGTCGCCATGATCGCAGACATTCCTCACGGCACGCCGCGCGACGCTGGGCTTGGCGTCGTTCTTCTGGCGCGTCTTTCGGGCCGGCCGATCCTGCCTGCCGCCATCGCCACCAGCCGCCGCAAGGTGCTGGAGAAGAGCTGGGACAAGACCACCATCAACCTGCCTTTCGGCCGCTCTTCGATCGTCGTCGGAACGCCGGTGTTCGTGCCGGCCAATGCCGACGACGCCGAAATGGAGCGTAAGCGTCAGGAGCTCACGGCCTCGCTCAACGCAGCGACTGCCGAGGCCTACCGCCTCGTGGATGGCCTGAAATGAGCGAGCGCTGGGCGCGCACCTTCCTGACGGCGTACCGGTTCGCAGGGGCAATTGCCTATCCGCTGATCGGACCCTATGTCGCCTGGCGTACCTCCAAGGGCAAGGAAGACCGCGTTCGCCGTCGCGAGCGCTATGGCGTCGCCGGCCGTCCGCGTCCCGAAGGGCCGTTGATCTGGATCCATGCGGCGAGCGTCGGCGAGACCATCGCCGTCGTGCCGCTGGTCGAGAGCATCCTCGACTATGGCGTCAACATCGTGCTGACAACCGGCACGGTCACCTCCGCGCAGGTTGCCGACGAACGGCTCGGCGCCCGCATCATCCACCAATATGTGCCGCTCGACCTCAAGCCGGCGGTCAGCCGCTTCCTCGATCACTGGCAGCCGGATCTGGCGATCATCGCCGAATCGGAGATATGGCCGATGACCATCCTGGAACTTGGAGCCCGCCGCGTGCCGCAGGTGCTGGTCAACGGCAGGCTGTCCGACCGCTCGTTCAAATCCTGGAAGAAGCGCGCAAACATCGCCGAAGCGCTGTTCGAGAACCTTGCCCATGTCGTCGCCCAGTCGGACGTCGACGGCGAGCGCTTCCGCTCGCTCGGTGCCCGCCCGGTCACCGTGTCGGGCAATCTCAAGGTCGACACCTTGCCGCCGCCGGCCGATGAAAGGGCGCTCTCTTTGTTGAAGCGCCAGATCGGCGCCCGCCCGACCTGGGCGGCGATCTCGACCCATGACGGCGAGGAGGTGGTGGCCGCCGAGGTCCACGCCATGCTGTACAAACGACACCACGGCCTTTTGACGATTGTCGTGCCGCGCCATCCCGACCGTGCCGAAGCCCTGGCTGCGCAGATTTCCGGCATGGGACTGAAGCTCGCACGGCGCAGCACGGGCGACAGGATCACGGCCGACACCGATATCCTGCTCGGCGATACGATCGGCGAGATGGGGCTTTATCTCAGGTTGACGGAGATAGCCTTCGTTGGCCGCTCGCTCACCTCCGAGGGCGGCCAGAACCCACTGGAGCCGGCCATGCTCGAGACGGCGGTGCTGGCCGGCCGCAATGTCCAGAATTTTCGCGAGGCCTATCAGCGCTTGCTCGACAGAGGCGGCGCCAAGCTGGTGCGCGACCGCGACATGCTGGCTGGCGCCGTCAATTTCCTTTTGACCAACGAGGCGGCCCGTCACGAGATGATGGCGGCGGGCACGGCGACCGTCGACGAGATGCGAGGTGCGCTGGCGCGCACGCTGAAGTCGCTCGAGCCCTACATCCAGCCGCTGGTCGTCAAGTCGCGCCTGAAAGGCGCCAACGGGCGCTAGGGTGACTTCGGAAGCACCGCCCTTCTGGTGGGAAGAGCCGGACTGGCGTGTGCTGGCGCTGTCACCGCTGTCGGCGATCTATGCGCTCATCGCCGGCCGCCGCATGCGGAAGGCGGTCCGCGAAAAGGTCGAGGCGCCGGTGCTGTGCGTCGGCAATTTCACCGTCGGCGGCACCGGCAAGACGCCGGTGGCGATCGCGCTGGCCAAACAGGCCAGGCGCATGCAGCTCCAACCGGGCTTCCTGTCGCGCGGCCATGGCGGCTCGTTTGCGCAGCCGCATGTCGTCGATCCACATCACGATGCCGCCAAACATGTCGGCGACGAGCCGCTGCTGCTGGCCGAGCACGCGCCGGTCGCGGTGACGCCGAACCGCGCTGCCGGCGCCAGGCTTCTCCTGGAAAAACACGGCTGCGATTTCCTGATTATGGACGACGGCTTCCAGAGCGCACGCATCCACATCGACTATGCGCTGGTCGTCGTCGACGCGCGCTACGGCATCGGCAACGGCCGCGTCATTCCGGGGGGGCCGCTCAGGGCAAACATCGTCGACCAACTGGTCTTCACTGACGGGCTCCTAAAGATGGGCGAGGGCACAGCGGCCGATGCGGTCGTGCGCCAGGCGGCGCGCGCCGGCCGGCCGATCTTCGAGGCGCATACATGCCCAAGCGCCAAGCAACGCTTTGCCGGCAAGCGCTTTCTGGCCTTTGCCGGCATCGGCCATCCTGAAAAATTCTTCGACACAGTGCGCGAAGCTGGCGGCGAGGTCGCGCTGGCTCGGCCGTTTCCGGACCATCATTTCTATGCCGACGACGAACTTGCCGAACTGGCAGCGACCGCGAGCCGCGCCGGGCTTGGCCTCGTCACCACCGCCAAGGACGCTGCCCGTCTGCGCCAGGGAGCATCCCCCGATTTCCTCGGCCGGCTCGACGTGCTGGCGATCGACACCGTGTTCGAGCTCGACCACGTGCCGGAGCGCATCATCAATGAGACGCTGGATGCCTGGCGCCAGCGCAGGCTGAGAGGGTGATACAAAGACTTTCGAGCACCCGCGACGGTGGAGAGCTGTTTGACGCCGGCAGGACGGGGGCGCGAAGGATCGCTACAAAACGGCTTTCGTTCTGCGCCGGACTACCGCCTGCTGCGCAGTTCCGGATGTGTTTCGATCTCGCGGCGCAGCGAGGCGGCGGCGTTGACGTAAGGCTCCTGCCTGGCGACGCTCCAGTATTTTAGCTCGTCCAGAGGGATGCTCTCGCCGGTGACCGCGCAGCGCACGAATGCGCCGGGGCTGGTGACCTGGAAGTCGCCGTCGAGATAGCGGATCCGGGCTTCCCTGCCGCCAGGGCCTTCGAAGCGGTTCATGATGGGATGACGCCAAGGTTCATGACGATGTCATCGCCATAAATTGCCGGCAAGGTCAAGCTTGACGCAATGATGATGGCCGCTCCGGCCGGTTTTGTGTCGCTGCACTGAAGTCGGGATCGCTCGGCCCTATTCTTCGGCCTCGAGGAACGCCTCCATCTTCTCCATCGCCAGTCCCGCCTGGGTTGCGATGCGCCGGGCCAGTTCGGCAGCGGCGGCGCGCGGCCGACCCAGCGGCCGGTCGAGCCAGTAGGACACCGGATTGAGCGCGATGCGGTCGTCGACAGCGACGATGCGGCCTGATTTCAGCTGATGCTCGGTCAAGGGCGGGCGCGCCAGCGCGATGCCCAGCCCGTAGGCGGCGGCGTCGAGCACCAGATTGTAATCCTCGAAGCGGCGGTCGTGCGTGCGCGGACGGTAGTCCATGCCCTGCGCCGCAAACCAGGCGCGCCAGGCCGAGGCATCGGAATCGTTGATCAGCGGAAATTTGAGCAGCCGGGCAGGGTCGCCGCGGCCGATCTCCTTGGCGAGCTCCGGCGACGCGACCGGGAACACATATTCCTCGAAAAGCTGCACCGAGATGCGACCGGGAATGCGGCCGCGCCCGCAGCGGATCGACAGATCGATGCCCTCGTCGGCAAGGTCCGCCTGGCGGATGTCGACGTCGAGCACTATGCGCAGCTTGGACGGGTTGTTTTCCAGCGCCGCCATGCGCGGCATCAGCCACAACCCGCTGACCGACGGGATCGAAGTCAGCCGCACCACGGCGGTGCCGCGCGGCTCGACCCAGCGGTCCGAATTGCTTGATATCAGCGCAAAAGCCTCGCTGGTGCGCAGGTGCAGGCGGTTGCCTTCGATCGTCAGCGAGACGCCGCGTGCGCCGCGGTCGAACACCTTTAGCCCGAGCCAGTCCTCGAGCTTGGCGATCTGCCGGCTGACGGCGCCATGGGTGATGTTGAGCTTTTCTGCCGCCGCCGAAAAGCTGCCGGTGCGCGCCGCGGCGTCGAAAGCGCGCAAGGTTTCAAGCGGAAGCATCGGCTCTGAGCTGTGATCCATGCTCACAGGTGATTCTCGATTTGGTCGTTTGTCAACCGGGCCGCTATGGCGTCTAGTCTCTTTATGCCATTGAAGAACGAGGACATTGCGATGAGCGCCTACACCGGCACGTTGAATCCGACACAGCGCATGGACACCACCGCGGCCGTTGCGGTAGCGCTGACAGTGGTCGGCTGGGCCTCAGCTTTTCCCGCGATCCGCGCCGGCCTCGCTGCCTTCGGGCCGCTGGAGCTCGGTGCGCTACGCTTTGCCATTGCCGCGGTGCCGGCGGCGATCTTCCTCGCCGTCAAGCGCCCGGCGCTGCCTAAGCTCGCCGAGTTGTGGCGCTTCGCCGTCGGCGGCGCCGTCTTCGTCGCGCTCTATACCGCTATGCTCAATTTCGGCGAACAGACCGTTTCGGCCGGTGCCGCCGGCTTCATCATTAATGTCAGCCCGATCTTCACCGCCATCATGGCGATGGCGCTGCTTGGCGAACGCTTTTCGGCCCTCGCCTGGGCCGGCACGTTCCTGTCCTTCGCCGGCATCGGCATCATTGCCATGGGCGAAGGGCAGGGTCTGCGCTTCGACAATGGCGCGCTGCTTGTGCTCGGTTCGGCGCTATGCTCGGCCGTTAACACCATCGTCCAGAAGCCGCTGTTTGCCCGCCACCACCCGCTGACCATCTCGGCCTCCAACATGGTGCTCGGCGCGCTCTGCCTGTCGCCGTTCCTGCCGAGCGGCCTGGCGCAGGCGGCGGTTGCAGACACGGCCGGGCTCGGCGCCGTCATCTTTCTCGGCATCGTGCCCAGCCTCATCGCCTACGCCGCCTGGGCGACCGCGCTGTCGCGCCTGCCGGCGGCGCGTGCTTCGAACTTCCTCTATCTCGTTTCGCCCGTGGCGACGCTGATCGGCTTCTTCTGGCTGGGTGAGGTGCCGACGCTGCTCGGCATCCTTGGCGGCGCGCTGGCGCTCGGTGGCGTCATCGTGGTCAATTTGAAGAGGTGAATCAGAGGTTGGCGCTATTTCCTGACTCGAAAAGAGCCGCCGTGAGGCGGCTCTTTTCGTACCCACCCCGCTGCTTCGCAGCACCCTCCCCACAAGGGGAAGGGCAAGGGCAAGGGCAAGGGCAAGGGCAAGGGCAAGGCTCCCACCTACCCCTTGTGGGGAGGTCGGACCGAAGGTCCGGGTGAGGGCCGCCCCATGCGAGCCCTTCACCGCCTTCCGAACAGCCTCTCAATATCGGTCAGCTTCAGCTCGATATAGGTCGGGCGGCCGTGATTGCAGGTGCCGGAGCCCGGCGTCGCCTCCATCTGGCGCAGCAGCGCGTTCATCTCCTCAGGCTTGAGCAGGCGGCCGGAGCGCACCGAGCCGTGGCAGGCCATGGTCGCGGCGATCCTGTCCAGCCGCTCCTTCAGCGTCTCGACCGTGTCGTTGTCGGCGATCTCGTCGGCGAGGTCGCGCACCAGCTGCTGAACATCAGTCTCGCCGAGCATCGACGGTGTTTCGCGCACGGCGACGGCGCCCGGGCCGAAGCGCTCGATGCCGAGGCCGAAACGGGCCAGTGTTTCCGAATGCAGAGCAAGCCGTTCGGCGTCCTCTTCCGGCAGGTCGACGATCTCGGGCAACAGCAGCATCTGCGACGGCACGGCGCGCGAATGCAGCGCGTTCTTCAGTGCTTCATAGACCAGCCGCTCATGCGCCGCATGCTGGTCGACGATAACAAGCGAATCCCTGGTCTGCGCGACGATGTAGTTCTCATGCACCTGCGCCCGTGCAGCACCCAGCGCCGTGCCAAGCAGCGTTTCCGCAGCTTCACTTAATCCGGCGCGCGTGTCGGCGCTGTGAAGCGGGCCGGCATCGAATGCCGCCTGATCGTCTTCGCCGAACCCACCATTTGCTAAACCGGTATCTTCAAAGCCCATATCGAGCGGTCGCTGCGGCGAGCGTGCCGGGTCGAAACCGGCGAAGCCGGAGGCACGGTAGGCTGCCTCGTAGCTGCGGTGGCCATTGGCCGGGCCGGGATGCGCATAGGATGCCGCGCCCGGCCGGAAGGCCGCCATCATGCCGGCAGCGCCGGTGGTGGCGGCGCGGATGCCGGCATTGGCCAGCGCCTCGCGGACGGCGCCGACGATCAGCCCGCGCACCAGTCCCGGATCGCGGAAGCGCACGTCGGCCTTGGCCGGGTGGACATTGACGTCGACGATGGCCGGGTCGAGCGTCAGGAACAGTACCGTCACCGCATAACGGTCGCGCGGCAGCACGTCGGCGAAGGCGCCGCGAATGGCGCCGGCGATCAGTCTGTCGCGCACCGGCCGGCCATTGACATAGGCATATTGCTGCAGCGCGTTGGCGCGCGTGAAGGAGGGGATCGAGACATGCCCGGTCAGCCGCACGCCCTCGCGCTCGGCATCGATGGCAATGGCATTGTCCGGAAAGTCGGCGCCCATCACCTGTGCAATCCGGCGCAGCCGCCCTTCCGGGCTGTCGTCGGTCGCCGGCAGTTCCAGCGTCGAGCGGTCGGAGCCGGCCAGCGTGAAGCGCACGGCGGGAAAGGCGATGGCGATGCGCTTGACCACGTCGCTGGTGGCCGAGCTTTCGGCGCGCTCACCCTTCATGAATTTGAGCCGCGCCGGCGTGGCGAAGAACAGGTCGCGCACCTCGACCGTGGTGCCGCGATTGGCCGCCGCCGGCTTGACGGCGGAGACGCGGCCGCCCTCGATGCTGATCTCGGCTGCACTGTCGCCCGACGCCGTGCGCGAGCGAATCGACAGCCGCGCCACCGAGCCGATCGAGGGCAGCGCCTCGCCGCGAAAGCCGAGCGAGCGGATGTCGTGAATGTTGTCGGCAAGCTTCGAGGTGCAGTGGCGGGCGATCGCCAGCGCCAGTTCTTTTTCCGGTATGCCTAAGCCGTCGTCGGTGACGCGGATCAGGTTCAGCCCACCACCGGCGGTGACGATCTCGACTCTGGCAGCGCCGGCATCGAGCGCATTCTCGACCAGTTCCTTGACCACGCTCGCCGGACGCTCGATGACTTCGCCGGCGGCGATCTGGTTGATCATCGTTTCAGAAAGCTGGCGTATCGGCATGAAGCCACTATAGGCGGATTCGTGGCCCGTGCGAGAGGGGCAGAATTGCGGATTGCTCCGCTGCGCACACCTTTGCACCTCACGCCTGCGCGGCCAGCCAGTCCCGCACCTTGCGGGCGTTGTCGCTGAGCTCGCGGTTCTTCGGCCAGATGACGTAGAACGCCTTGCCGGTGGTCATGACGTGATCCGTTGCGCGCACCAGCAGCCCCGAAGCCAGCAGCCGCTCGGCAAGGTGGCGCCAGCCGAGCGCGATGCCCTGGCCTTCCATGACCGCCTGGATCACCAGCGCGTAGTCATTGATGCGCAGGCCGCGCCCGGCATCGCCGCTCAGGCTGGCGCCGGCCGAAGCGAACCATTCGTCCCAGCTTGCCGCCTCGCGGAACGGCTCCTCGAGATGGATGAGGCGGTGCGTCGCCAGTTCCTCGACGGTCTCCGGCTTCCCGAACTTCGCCACATAGCTTGTGCCAACGACCGGGAAGATTTCCTCGTCGGCGAGGGGCAGCGCATGATAGTCTGCCCATTCCTTCGGCTCGCCACCGCGTACGCCGAGCGGGATACCTTCGGCAATGATGTCGAGGTCACGGTCGGCGGTCTGGATTCGCAGATCAATACCCGGCAGTTCGTCGCGGAACTGCTGCAGGCGCGGCATCATCCAGAAGGAACCGAAAGCAGTCGACGCGGCAAGCGTCACATGGCCGCCGGTCGTCTGCAGGCGCAGATCCTCGGCCGACTTGCGGATGTGCGAGAGCCCGAGCGAGACGTCGGCGTGGAAGCGCTCGCCAGCCTCGGTCAGGCTGACCTGCCGGTGGCGGCGCTGGAACAGCTTGGCACCGAGCTGTTCTTCCAGCGCGCGCACCGCATAGGAGACGGCGGCCTGCGTCATGCCGAGCTCGCGCCCAGCGGCGGTAAAGCTCGACAGCCGCCCGGCCGCCTCGAAGACGATCAGGCTGCCGGCCGAGGGCAGCAGCTGGCGCAGGTTTCGCATAAGCTGAACTTATACAAAAGATCAGAATTTTCCAGCGTCACACTTGCATTTTGTCTGGGTAGATTGGTCGCTATGAGAGGAATGGAGTTGCCATGAACGCACAGGCCGCTGAGGTGACCGAACACGCCAACCGTCGAGCGGGTGGCCGCTTGGGACGCAAGGCGCTGCGGGGAACTCCCATGGCGTCGTTTCCGACCCTAGTCCGTAAGATTCCGGTGTATCAGATGGTCCCGGATGAGGCGGTGGAGCTCATCCACCAGGAGTCGCTCAGCATCCTCGAAGAAGTAGGCTGCGAGTTCCGCGACGACGAAGCCATTGCAATGTGGAAGGCCGCCGGAGCGGATGTCTCGCAGACAAGAGTCCGGATCGACCGCGCCCTCCTGATGGAACTCGTATCGAAGGTCCCGTCGGAGTTCACGCTCAACGCGAGGAATCCCCAGCGTTCGGTGCGCGTCGGCGGTAACAACTCAATATTCGTACCCATGTACGGAGCGCCGTATGTGCGCGACCTCGACAACGTCAGGCGTTATGGCACGCTCGCCGACCTTCAGAATTTCCATAAGCTCGCTTACATGGCGCCAGCGTTGCACTCGTCGAGTTCGATCATCTGCGAGCCGATGGAAATCCCGGTGCCGAAGCGTCACCTCCACATCATCCATTCAGCGCTGAAGCACTCAGACAAGCCGTTCATGGGCATCGTGACGTCCAAGGAACGGGCGGAAGACACGATGGCAATGGCAGGCATCGTGTTCGGTGAGGACTTCGTCCGGGACAATTCGGTGCTGGTGGCGATCACCAACTGCAATTCGCCGCTCGTGTGGGATGCCACCATGCTGGACGCGATGAAGGTCTATGCGCGCCACAACCAGCCGCTGATCCTTGCGCCCTTCGCGCTCTGCGGCGCCTCGACTTCGGCCTCTGCCGTCGGTGCGGTCGCGCAAGTCAATGCGGAAGCGCTGGCGGGCGTCGCGTTCACACAGCTCCTGCGTCCGGGTTCGCCGCAGATCTATGGACAGTTCATGGTTACGGTCGACATGAAGACCGGCGCTCCCATGGGCGGCACGCCGGAGGCCGCCCAGATGATGTATCTGATGGGAGCACTGGCGCGGAAATACCAGCTGCCGTGGCGCACGTCGGGCTTCCATGTCGGGTCGAAGCTGAACGACGCCCAGGCGGGCTACGAGGCGAACATGCTGATGCATGCCGCCATCCTTGCCGGCGCCAACTACATCTGGCACTCCGCCGGATGGCTCGAGGCCGGCCTGACCTGCGGCTATTCAAAATTCGCGACGGACTGCGAACAGCTTGTTGGCTGGTACAAATATGCGGGCGGACTCCCGTTCGACGATTTCAAGGAGGCTATGGCGGCAATCCGCGAGGTAGGCCCCGCCGGCCATTTCCTTGGCACCCAGCACACGCTCGAACATTTCGAGTCGGCCTTCTTCATGCCCAGCATGATGGACTTCAATTCGTTCGAACAGTGGAAGGCTGAAGGGGCCAAGGACCACGACACGCGCGGTCGCGAGAAAGCGCGCAACATGCTCGCGGATTATGAGGAGCCGAAGCTCGATGAGGGTATCGCCGATGGTCTCAAAGATTTGATCGCGCTACGCGAGGAAAAGCTGCCAGACAGCGTTAGTTGAAGACGTGAGGGGAACAAAAGGGAGGAAAAAATGACACTCTTCAGAAGCAACGGTGATCGCGTACCGAGCGCCATCGAGACGATGGCTAGCGACGCGCGCGCAGGCCGAGTGGATCGACGCGAGTTTCTGGCGCTGGCAAGCGCCTTCGGGGCATCGACGGCCCTTGCCTACGGTATGATCGGTCTTGCTGTGCCGGAACGGGCTTTGGCCGAAGAGCCGAAGAAAGGCGGAACGCTGCGCGTATCGATGTCGGTGAAGGGACAGAAGGATCCGCGCACTTACGACTGGGTGGAGATGGCAAACATCACCCGCACCTGGCTGGAGCCGCTTGTCCGCTACACGCACCAATTCACATTCGAGCCGGTTCTGCTCGAAAGCTGGGAAATCAATGACGACGCTACCGAATACGTCTTGCATGTGCGCAAGGGCGTCACCTGGAACAACGGCGATGCTTTCAACGCCGATGACGTGGTCTACAATTTGACGCGCTGGTGCGAGAAAGCTGTTTCCGGCAATTCCATGGCCGCACGCGTCGGCGCGCTGATCGACGCAAAGACCGGCAAGGCCAGGGATGGCGCGATCACCAAGGTCGACGACAACACGGTCAAGCTTAAGCTGAACGAACCGGACATCTCGCTGATCCCGAACTTCACCGACTATCCGGCGCTCGTCGTCCACCGCAAATTCGATGCCGACGGCGCTGATCCGATCGCCAAGCCGATTGGCACCGGGCCATTCGAGCTGGTGTCTTATTCGGTTGGCCAGAAAGCGGTCGTCAAGCGTCGTGAAAATGGCAAGTGGTGGGGCGGTGAAGCCCCGCTCGACGGCGTGGAATTCATCGACTACGGAACCGACTTCAACGCCTCGGTGAATGCATTCGACTCCGGCGAAATCGACCTCAACGCCGAGACGCCCGCCGACTTCATCGACATTCTCGACAAGATGGATCTGGTGAAATCGGAGGTCGCGACGGCGACGACGCTCGTTGCCCGCACCAACATCACCCACAAACCCTATGACGACAAGCGGGCGCGCAACGCCCTGCAGATGGCCGTCGACAACAATGCGGTGCTTGAACTTGGCTATGCCGGGCGAGGGACCGTCGGTGAGAACCACCATGTCAGCCCGATTCATCCGGAATACTACCCGCTGCCCAAGAAAACGCGCGACGCCGCTGGTGCCAAGAAGCTGATGGCGGACGCCGGGCAGGCTGACTTCGAGCATGAGCTGATCACTGTCGAGGACGATTGGCAGAAGAACACCGGCGACGCCATTGCCGGCCAGCTGCGCGATGCCGGGATCAAGGTGAAGCGCACGGTGCTGCCGGGTTCGACCTTCTGGAACGACTGGACGAAATATCCCTATTCCCTGACGATCTGGTACATGCGCCCGCTTGGCGTTCAGGTGCTGGCGCTTGGCTATCGCACGGGCGAGGCCTGGAATGAAACGGCGTTCTCGAATCCTGAGTTCGACGCCAAGCTCAAGCAGGCTCTCTCGCTCGTTGACGTGGAGAAGCGGCGCGAGGTCATGAAGGACGTCGAGCAGATCCTGCAGGATTCGGGCGTCATCATTCAGCCGTTCTGGCAGAAACTGTACTGCCACATGAACAAGAAGGTGAAGAACTACAGTATCCACCAGACCTTCGAGATGGATCTCCAGAATGTCTGGCTGGACGCGTGAGTGAGCTGCCGGGGCGGTGATCTGTGCCAGCGCTCGGGGATTTATGGGCCGCAAAAAAGCCGGGTTACAGGATTCGTGGTATTGAACGGTTCCCACCACGAAAGCCTGGAGATTAACGGATGAGACTGACTGTGCTTGCCGCCGCCCTCTCGATCGCAGCGCCCGCGGCCGCCTTGGCCGGCCCGGCCTCCAACGCCGTGAAATTCTTCTACGTTCCGGCGGTCAAATTCGAGGCCGACGCCAAATACCGCGACCGTTTCACCGAACCGGTAACGAAACTGTTCGATCTCAACGACCAGGTGCAGAAGGCGAAGCCCGACGAAGTGCCCTGCATCGATTTCGCTCCGGGTCTCGACGCGCAGGACTTCGACCAGAAGACGGTGGCGAAAACGCTGAAGCTCGCCGAGGCCGTCGACGGCGACAGCGCCGAGGTGACGGCGACGTTCAGCCTTTTCCCGGAAGGCGATGATTCCAAACGCGAAATGGTCTGGTCGCTGAAGAGAGTCGACGGCAAGTGGAAGATCGCCGACATCACCTCGAAGACCAGCGGCTGGACGCTGAGTGCGCTCGAATGCCTGGCCGGTCAGGCCCCGGAGTGATGCGATGGCCCGCCCCCGCCTCGTGGCGCTCTCGGTCGTGTGCCTGCTGACAGCGGGCGGCGCCGCCGCCCAGGGCTTGTTCGGCGCGCCACCTGCAAACGCACCGGCTGAGAGTGCTGCGCCCGCAAACCCGCCGGCTGCTTTGCCGCCGGCAGAAAGCGCGCCGGCCGCACCGGTGCAGCCGGGTTCGCCGACGGCGATGGTGAAGCCGTTCTACGAACATGCCGGGCTTGAGCTCGATCCGGCTCAGCGCAGCCATTTCGTCGATCCGGCGAAGTCGGTGCTCGACAAGAGCGATGCGCTGCGGAAATCGGGGCAGGGCGAATGCCTCGATCCCAACATGGCGCTCGACAATGCGGAGTACGAGAAGGCTGAGATCGACAACAGCCTGAAGACGATTGAAGCGGTCAAGGGCGACGAGGCCAAGGTCGTCGTCGCCTTCGTCGCCGCCGGCAATCCGCACCGCCTGGAGTGGAAGTTCAAGAAGGTCGACGGCGACTGGAAGATCATGGACCTTCTGTCGGTGACCGGCGAATGGGCGCTCAGCCAATATCAGTGCGAATAGGCAAGCGATGAAGATCACCAATATCCGCGTCACCCATGTCAATGTCCCGTTCGATGCCCCGTTCTGGTGGACGGCCGGCCTCTATGGCGGCGCCTCGAAGTCGATCATCGAGGTCGAGACCGACGAAGGCGTGGTCGGCCTGGGCGAGGCGCCATGGTGGCATTTCGGCGAGGTGATCAAGGCCGAGATCGCGCCGGCGCTGATCGGCGCCGATCCACTCGACATCGCCGATTGCGAGGCGCGCTGTGTGCCGCCCTGGCAGATCACTGCCAACACTGGCGAGAATGCAGCCTCCGTGGCGTTCGGCGCCGTCGAGCTGGCGCTGTGGGATATCAGAGGCAAGGTGTTCGGCATGCCGCTCTACAAGCTGCTTGGCGGTGCGGTGCGCAAGGACATTCCGTTTTCGGAATATTTCGCCTTTCGTCCCGCGCAGGGCGGGGCGGGTGGCGAGATGACGCCCGAAGCGATCGTCGACTACTGCCTGAAGATGCGCGAGCAGCACGGCTCGACGATCTTCGAGGGCAAGCTGATCATGGGCGATCCCGAACTCGAAATCAGGACAGTCCGGATGCTGCGCGAAACGCTGGGCGAAAAGGCTGAGATCAAGCTCGATTCCAACATGCAGTGGTCGCTGACCACGGCGCGCTGGGTGCTGCGCGAGATCGAGCCATTCAACATCCGCAACTACGAGGATCCGGTCGCGACCTTCGAGGAGATGGCGGCGCTGCGCCAGCATTCGCGCATTCCGTTTTCAACCCACATTCCCGACCTCAGACGAGCAGTCGCGCTCGGCGCCCCGGATTATTTCGTCTGCAATTTCGCGGCACTCGGCGGCCTGTCGAAAACCCTGAAATTCATTGCCGCCTGCGAGGCGATGGGCAAGGGGTTCTGGTGCTATTCGAACGATCTCGGCATCATGACTGCGGCTTATCTGCACGTCGTGGCGGCGACGCCGTGGATCACCGAAGCGTCGCAGTCGCTGTTTAGATGGCAGATCGGCGATGTCATCAAGGACGGTCCGTTCCGGCAGACCGGCAACACGGTGCGCGTGCCGGAGGGCAACGGACTGGGCGTCGAACTCGACCCCGCTGCGATGAAGCGCTGGGCCGGGCACTTTGCCGAGCACGGGCCGATGGGCCATTTCAATGACCCGAACAATCCCGGCCGTTACCGGCGGCTGCCGCTCAACTGATGCAAAATCAAGTGTTTGGACGTCCTTGTTCACCCGCGCCCGCGATAGGGTGCGACCCCTGTGTCAGGCAGCCAGGCGCCTTCCGGTGGCGCGCCGGTCTGCCAGAACACGTCGATCGGAATGCCGCCGCGCGGATACCAATAGCCGCCGACGCGCAACCACAGCGGCTTGGTCGCGGCGACAATGCGACGGCCGATCATGATGGTGCACTCTTCGTGGAAGGCGCCATGGTTGCGAAACGAGGTCATGAACAGCTTGAGCGACTTCGATTCCACCAGCGCGGCGTCGGGCGCATAGTCGATGACGATATGGGCGAAGTCCGGCTGGCCAGTGACTGGGCAGAGCGAGGTGAATTCCGGGCAGGTGAAGCGGACGATCGCTGGCGGGCCGTCGCCGCGCTCGAACGGCACGGTCTCCAGGACTGCTGCATCGGGGCTCTGCGGCGTCTCGACCTTGGTGCCGAGCTGGGTAAGGTTTTTGGTTTCGGTCATGAGCGGGATCCTTGAATTTTTGTCGCTCATTAGCACAATTTGAAACAGCAGGAAGACGATGACCACCAACGATCCGCTTCTCCAGCCCTATCAGCTCAAACATTTGACGCTGAAGAACCGGGTCATGTCGACCAGTCACGAGCCGGCCTATTCCGAGGACGGCATGCCGAAGCAGCGCTACCGGCTCTATCATGCCGAAAAGGCCAAAGGCGGCATGGCGCTGACCATGACCGCCGGCTCGGCTATCGTCTCGCGCGACAGCCCGGCTGCCTTCGGTAACCTGCATGTCTATGACGACAGGATCGTGCCATGGCTTGCCGAGCTGACTGACGCCTGCCACGAGCATGACTGCAAGGTGATGATCCAGATCACCCATCTCGGCCGCCGCACCGGCTGGAACAAGGCCGACTGGCTGCCGGTGCTGTCGGCCTCGCCGGTGCGCGAGCCGGCGCATCGCGCCTTTCCCAAGACCATCGAGGACTGGGACATCGAGCGCATCGTCGCCGACTACGCCGCAGCCGCCCAGCGCTGCCAGGCCGCCGGCCTCGACGGCATCGAGTTCGAGGCCTACGGTCACCTAATGGACGGCTTCTGGTCGCCGGCCACCAACCAACGCGACGACGATTTCGGCGGCTCGCTCGACAACCGCTTGCGCTTCACCGGCTTGGTGCTCGATGCGGTGAGGGCGGCGGTCGGCCAGAAATTCGTCGTCGGCATCCGCATGGTCGCCGACGAGGATTTCGAGAAAGGCCTGTCGAAAGAGGAGGGCGTCGAGATCGCCAAGCGGCTGGCGGGTTCCGGCAAGGTCGATTTCCTCAACATCATCCGCGGCTCGATCGAGACCGATGCGGCGCTAACCAGGGTCATCCCGGTGACCGGAATGCGTTCGTCGCCGCATCTCGACTTTGCCGGCGAGGTGAGGGCGGCGACGAAATTCCCAACCTTCCACGCAGCGCGGATCTCCGACGTTGCCACCGCACGCCATGCCATCGCCACCGGCAAGCTTGACATGGTCGGCATGACCCGCGCCCACATCGCCGATCCGCACATCGTCAGGAAGGTGATGGAGGGCCGCGAACACGAGATCCGACCGTGCGTCGGCGCCACCTATTGCCTCGACCGTATTTATGAAGGCGGCGAGGCGCTGTGCATCCACAATGCGGCGACCGGTCGCGAGGCTGATATCCCGCATATCATCCCGAGGACCGAAGGGCCGAAGCGGAAGGTGGTCGTGGTCGGCGCCGGTGCCGGCGGGCTGGAGGCGGCGCGCGTCGCCGCCGAGCGCGGACACCAGGTGACGGTGCTGGAAGCATCGAGCCAGGCCGGCGGCCAGGTGCGGCTGGCGACGCAGAATCCGCGCCGCAAGGAGC
This sequence comes from Mesorhizobium sp. M00.F.Ca.ET.216.01.1.1, assembly GCF_004010325.2. Classification (GTDB taxonomy): domain Bacteria; phylum Pseudomonadota; class Alphaproteobacteria; order Rhizobiales; family Rhizobiaceae; genus Mesorhizobium. Next base: position 119,941 of record NZ_SADR02000008.1, on the reverse strand, counting down.
TGATCGGCATCATCGACTGGCGGTTGGCCGAGCTCGACCGGCTCGGCGTCGAGATCCGTTACGACACCTGGGCTGAGAAGGACGACGTGCTGGCGCTGTCGCCGGACGTGGTGGTGGTCGCCACCGGCGGCCTGCCGCAAAATCCGCCGCTGGCGACGGGCGACAATCTCGTCACCTCGAGCTGGGACATCATAGCAGGCAGCGTCAAGCCGGCCGAAAACGTGCTGCTCTATGACGACAATGGTGGCCATCAGGGCATGGGTGCCGCCGAGCTCATCGCAAACAGCGGGGCAAGGCTGGAACTGGTTTCGCCGGAGCGCTTCTTCGCCCCCGAGATGGGAGGCATGAATCACGTGCCTTATATGCGCGCCTTCCAGGAGAAGGGCGTCACCATCACCATCAACACACGGCTGCGGTCGGTGCGGCACGAGGGCAATCAATTGGTCGCCGAGCTTGCTTCCGACTTCGCCGACGGCTGGCGCGGCGAGCGGCGGGTCGACCAGGTGGTGGTCGAGCACGGCACGCTGCCGCTCGACGACCTCTATCTGGCGCTGAAGCCGCTGTCGAAGAACGGCGGCGCGGTCGATTACGAACGGCTGGTCAGCGGCGGCGACATCTTCCCCGAGCGCAATCCGCAAGGCGGTTTCGTGCTCTTGCGCATCGGCGACGCGGTGGCCTCGCGCAACATCCACGCCGCCATCTATGACGGCATCAGGTTTGGCTTGCGGATCTGACGATCGTCACCGCTCGATTGGTGGCGCGCAGTCGAACCTCGGTGCGGAGAGCCACCAGGCACCTCAGTCCGGTCTGCGCGCCGCGCACGCCGCCGGCCTGCGGCCGGACACCGTACGATCTGTCAATTGCGATTGTGGCAGGCCGCTCAAAACATCCTGGCGGTGGCCATGCAGAGCACAGTGATGACCAGCAGCCCGCCGGCGATGCGTTCGCCTCTTGTCATCTTCGCGCGCAACTGGGTTTGCGTCGCCGCATCAGCGCCGGCAAGCTGCCGGCTGGCGGAGCCGACCAGCGCGCCCTGAACCCCGGCGGCGATCAAGGCTGTCAAGATGCCCAGCGCCAGGACCTGCTCCATCGAGCCGAAAGAGCCGTTGTGGAAGAAATACCAGAGCAGCAAACCGGTGAGGAAAACCAGGCCGGCCGCGCCCATTTGCGGCCGGAAGAAACGTTCCGCCCGAATCTCCGGTTCGCGGGCAACCGCGATGGTCGTGCCGGCCCAGAACACACCCGCCATGACGTGAAGGCCGAGGACGATGATGTAGACATATTGCATGACCGCATTTCCTCTCTTGCCCACCGCTAGCTATATAGATAGATATCAAATGATTAGATGTCAATGTATAAGCTCGAACCAGTTCCATAGGCCTTGGCCTTGTTCTAGTGTCGGATCATGACGCTCTTTGACCGCCCGCCAATCGGGATGAATCTCGCCCGCACCGCCAAGCTGGTGGCTCAGGCCTTCGACGCTGCCCTCGTCGAGGCCGGCGGCACGCTGCCGGTCTGGGTCACTCTGCTGTCGGTCAAGTCGCGGGAACTCGCCAACCAGCGCGAGCTCGCCGGCATGATCGGCATTCGGGGCGCAACGCTGACCCACCATCTCAACGCCATGGAGACGCAAGGCCTGCTGACGCGGCGCCGCGATCCCGAGAATCGCCGGGTCCACCAGGTGGAGCTGACCGAAGCCGGAGAGGCGCTGTTCCTGAAATTGCGTACCGCCGCGTTCGCCTTCGACAAGCGGCTGCGAAAGGGATTATCCGACGACCGGCTGGCGGAGTTCGCGGAGGTGCTGGCGGCGCTGCGGGCCAATGTTGAAGGCTGATCAAGCGTCTTGTTCTACAGGGTCCGCAATGCTATATGACCACAATGGTCATAAGTTAGGACGCAGCATGCGCGAAATTCAATTGAAGGATGCCAAGGCCACGCTTTCAGCGGTGGTCGATCAGGCGGTCGCGGGAGAACCTGCCATCATCACACGTCACGGCCGCAAGCAGGCCGTGATCCTGTCGTTCGAAGACTATCAACGGCTGTCGCGGGTACCGAGTTTCGGACAATTGCTGGCGGCATTTCCCGGTGACAAAGGCGATATTCCGCCTCGTTCCCGCAAACCTGTTCGCAAGGTTGCGTTGTAAAGCGGTCGATCAGCCCTGATGTTTCTGCTGGACACGAACATCATCTCCGCAATCGCTCCGGCCAGGAAGGTTGATCGGGCGGCGCTGGCGATATGGCTCGATAAAGCGAGCGAATACCTGTTCCTGTCCGTTGTGACCGCGTCTGAAGTTGCCGCCGGGATAGCGAAGGCCGAGCGCGACGGCGCGACGACCAAGGCGGCTTTGCTGCGCGACTGGTGGCAAGCAGTCGAGCATCTTTATGGAGAAAGGATTCTTCCCTTCGATTTGCGCGCCGCACATGCCGCCGGGTTCATCCTCGATCGGGCAAGAGCCCATCGGCCGGGGTTCGAAGACATAGCGATCGCCGCTACGGCCGAGGTCCACGGTTTGACGATACTGACTGACCACGAGCGTCATTTTGCGCCACTTGGGATACCAATGCTCAATCCGCTGAAGCACTTGCCGACATTGCGATAGTCACGGCAAATCGGCCCCATCTCGCTCTAGGCCAGGCTTCCCTGCAGCACCTTCAGCCTGGCCTTCTTCGGGCTCCGCGCCATCAGCCATTCGCGTGCCTTGTCCTGCGGCATCGGGAAGGCGATGGAATAGCCCTGCACCTGATCGCAGCCGATCGCCATCAGCGAATCGAGCTCGGCCTCGGTCTCGGCCCCCTCGGCGACGATCGAGATCCCAAGGCCGCGGGCAAGCTCGGTGATGGCGCGCACGATCTTGCTGTTGTCGCCGTTCTCGTTGATGTTCTGGACAAAGCGGCGGTCGATCTTCAGCCGGTCGATTTCGTTCGGGTTAACGTGGCTGAGCGAGGCATAGCCGGTGCCGAAATCGTCGAGCTCGAGATGCACGCCGGCGGCGCGGATGTGCCGCAGTTTGGCCGCGATCCCGGTCTTTTCGTCGTCGAGAATGACAGATTCGACGATTTCCAGCGACAGTTTCTGTGGCGCAAGGCCGGCCTTCTCCAGCGTCTCGAACAGGAATTTGTCGAAATCTGGCTCGCGCAGTTCAGTGCCGGAGACGTTGACGGCAAGCCGCCCGAAGGCGATGCCGGCGCGATCCCACTCGGCTGCTTCGTTGATCGCCTTGGCGATGACGATACGGCCGATGTCGGGCATGAAGCCGCATTTTTCGGCAACCGGGATGAATTCGCCCGGCGAGATCATGCCGCGCTCGGCATGTCTCCAGCGCACCAGCGCCTCGATGCCGCTGATCGTGCCGTTGGTCAGCGAAACCTGCGGCTGGAAATAGACCTCGAACGCCTTTCCCGAAATGGCGACGCGGATGTCGTGCTCGAGCTGCTTGCGGTAGTCGAGTTCGCGCCTGAGCTCTTCGGAGAAGAACGAGAAGCTGCCGCCGCCCAGCTTCTTGGCCGAGTAGAGCGCCAGATCTGCGTGGACGAGCAGGTCCTGCGCATTGTCGGCGTCGACCGGATAGACGGCAATGCCGGCGCTGGCGCCCGGAAGAATAGTCGTGCCCTGGAAGAGGATCGGCTCGTTGATCTGCTCCAGGATGCGCCGGGCAAGCATATGGATGTCTTCGGTGCCACCGGCGCCGTTGAGGATCATCACGAATTCGTCGCCGCCGAGCCGCGCGCACAGATCCGAGGCCCGGCAGGAATCGCGCATGCGCTGCGCGGTGATGACCAGCACATAGTCGCCGGCGGCGTGGCCGAGCGTGTCGTTGATCTGCTTGAACCGGTCGAGGTCAAGCTGGATCACCGCCAGGCGCTCGCGCCGACGGTGCGCCCCCTTGATCAGCGTGTCGAAATGATCGGTCAGGAAGGTGCGGTTGTGCAGGCCGGTCAGCCCGTCATGCACGGCGATGAAGGCCATGGAGTTGCGGGCATCGATCAGTTCGTGCGTCTTGCGCAGGATGGCGTTCGACATCGGCCGGAAGATGAAAAGCGCCACCAGCACGATGACGCCGATGGTGGCGTAGAACAGTGTGCGGTGGAGATCGAGTAGTTTCTCCGACCGCTCGTTGGCAAAGGCGCTGATGCGCTGGCCAAGTGCTGCATAGCCCGACAGTGTTGCATTGGCGACGGAGGCGTCGAGGTTGACGCGCTCCTCCCCACCCTTGTAACCGCCAACGGCTGTCATGTTGAGCCGGGACTCGAACGACGAGACCAGGCGTTCGCCGTTGGCAATGAGCCCTTCCGAAAAATAATCAAGGTGGAACGGCTTGGCGAAAAGCACGCTCTCGATCGATCTCGGATCGGACCGTGCCGGCGACATCGGATCGGCCCCCGTCTGCTTGAGCAGCAGATCGTAATTCGTCTCGAACTCCGCGGTTGCCTGCTTGAGTGCGGCAACCAGCGCCGGCTGCTTGTCGCGCGAGGTAGCACCGGTTGCACCCGCGAGGAAGACGATGCGTTGCGACAGCGCCTTTTGCGTGCTGACGATATTGAGCAGCGTATCGTTGTGCTGTTGGGCGGCCATCATCTGCTGCAGCAGGATGAAGGAGGCTATCACCATGGCCGCGATGATCAGCAGTGCCAGCCAGTAGCCGCTCTTGATCAGCATTATGAGCTTGCGCGAAACGCTTTGCACCGGCTGCTGCGACATTTCTGGGTGACCCCTCCGGTCAACGGATTCCTGCCATGGACTCCTGGCGAGAAGACCATTGACTTGAAAGAGTTAACAGGTTTGGAAGCCGGGGGAGCGGCCACGCCGGCAGCCAAGGAAAGCTGGCGAGATGGTTATCGCGGTCTTTCGCTGCGAGCCCGCATTTGAGCATCCGCCGGCAGCGGCACCCGTCATGCATGTCGCCGAACGGTTGTATTGCTTTGCTGCTGATCTCTGCCGCGCCACCGAAGCGGTCGCTTTTGCGATGGATTTTTCGTCCGCGCGGGGCGACAGTCCTCGTCAATCCAAACAGGATCGGATCATGACCTCGGCATTCCTCTCTCATATCGACAGCGAGCTTCAAGGCCTGAAATCGGCGGGGCTCTACAAATCCGAGCGGGTGATCACCTCGACGCAATCGGCCGAGATCGAGGTCGGCGGCGACAAGGTGCTGAACTTCTGCGCCAATAACTATCTCGGCCTCGCCGACAGCGCAGAACTGCGCGAGGCGGCCAAGCAGGCACTCGACCGCTACGGCTATGGCATGGCCTCGGTGCGCTTCATCTGCGGCACGCAGGAAGAGCACAAGCAGCTCGAGGCCACGATTTCCTCTTTCCTTGGCATGGACGACACCATCCTCTACGGCTCATGCTTTGACGCCAATGGCGGCCTATTCGAGACGCTGCTCGGCGAGGAGGATGCGGTCATCTCCGATGCGCTCAACCACGCCTCGATCATCGACGGCGTGCGGCTGTCGAAGGCCAAGCGTTTCCGCTACGCCAACAACGACATGGCCGATCTGGAAGCGCGGCTGAAGGAGGCAAGGGATTGCCGCTTCCGGCTGATCGCCACCGATGGCGTGTTTTCCATGGACGGCATCATCGCCAATCTGAAGGGCGTCTGCGATCTCGCCGACAAATACGACGCCATGGTGATGGTGGACGACAGCCATGCGGTGGGCTTTGTCGGCAGGAACGGCCGCGGCTCGGCCGAGCATTGCGGCGTCGAGGGTAGGGTGGACATCATCACCGGCACACTCGGCAAGGCATTGGGTGGCGCTTCCGGCGGCTATACGTCGGGCAGGAAACAGGTGGTCGACTGGCTGCGCCAGCGTTCGCGGCCCTATCTCTTCTCCAACACGCTGATGCCGGCGATCGCCGGCGCCTCGATCCGGGTGTTCGAATTGATCCGCAATGGCGATGCGCTGCGCCAGCGCCTCTATGCCAATGCGGCGCGGTTCCGGTCGCAGATGGGCAAGCTCGGCTTCACGTTGGCCGGCGCCGATCATCCGATCATCCCGGTGATGCTGGGCGACGCGACGCTGGCGCAGGAGATGGCGGCGCGCATGCTGAAGTGCGGTATCTATGTGATCGGCTTCGCGTTTCCGGTGGTGCCGAAGGGCCAGGCGCGTATCCGCACACAGATGTCGGCGGCTCACTCAGGCGCCGATATTGACCGCGCGGTGGCGGCGTTCGCAGAAGTTGGGCGCGAACTGGGTGTGATTGGATAATCGCGGATGCTTTTGCTCTACGGCGCCCCCCTCTGTCCTGCCGGACATCTCCCCCACACGGGGGGAGATCGGCTTCCATCTTCGCTTTCGCCAATCGCCCACGTGGGAAAAAGGGCGCGGCGTCGGGACAGCCAATCTCGCTCCTCGTGGGGGAGATGTCCGGCAGGACAGAGGGGGGCGCGAAGGAACTCAATCTCTCAAAGTGTCGGGAGACCCTGATGTCGAACATGATGAAGGCGCTGGTCAAGGCCAAGGCCGAGCCGGGCATCTGGATGGAAGAGGTGCCGGTGCCGGAAATCGGCCCCAACGACGTGCTGATCAAGATCAAAAAGACGGCGATCTGCGGCACCGACGTCCACATTTACAATTGGGACCAGTGGGCGCAAAAGACCGTGCCGGTGCCGATGGTGACCGGCCACGAATTCGTCGGCACGGTCGCCGATTTCGGTGCCGCGGTGACCGAATACAAGGTCGGCCAGCGGGTGTCCGGTGAAGGCCATATCGTCTGCGGCCACTGCCGCAACTGCCGGGCGGGCAGGGGGCATCTCTGCCGCAATACGCTCGGCGTCGGCGTCAATCGGCCGGGTGCCTTCGGTGAGTATCTGGCGATTCCGCAGCACAATGTCGTGCCGATCCCCGACGACGTGCCGGACGAGGTCGCCGCAATCTTCGATCCACTCGGCAATGCGGTGCATACGGCACTGTCCTTCGATCTTGTCGGTGAGGACGTGCTGGTCACCGGCGCCGGGCCGATCGGCATCATGGGCGCGCTGGTGGCACAGTGCGTCGGCGCGCGAAAGGTGGTCATCACCGACATCAACCCGGTGCGGCTGGCACTGGCGAAAAAGCTCGGCGTCCAGCATGTGGTCGACGCGTCGAAGGAAAAGCTGCGCGATATCATGCCGGCGCTCGGCATGACCGAAGGTTTCGATGTCGGTCTCGAAATGTCGGGCGCAGCGCCCGCCTTCCGCGACATGATCGATACCATGAACAATGGCGGCAAGATCGCCATTTTGGGTATCGCCCCGACCGGCTTCGAGATCGACTGGAACAAGGTCATCTTCAAGATGCTGCATCTCAAGGGCATCTATGGCCGCGAGATGTTTGAGACCTGGTACAAGATGATCGCACTGGTGCAGGGCCCGCTCGATGTCAGAGGCCTGATCACGCACCGCATCGGCATCGACGACTATATTTCCGGCTTCGAGGTGATGAAGAGCGGCAATTCGGGCAAGGTGGTGATGGACTGGTAGATGCCGGCCCCTGGGCTCAAAACTTCCACCGACGCCGTACAGAGGGATGAGACTGCCCGATCCGCTCGGATACAGGCACAAAGTGTGTCGCCTGGTGAAAGCTGGCTCTGAATGTGTGCGACTGCGCTGGCAGCGCTATCGCAGCGGGCTTTGGCAGTGGCTGTCCGCCCTGCCGCAGAATTCTGTTTGTCATCAGCCATTTCACGGAGCGGGGCCACGCGTAGTTCGCACCCATGCGAAGATCGGTAAAACTCTCCGAAACAGGTCTCCCGGTTTCAGCGTCAAGGATGCGAATGAACATAGTATGCTCTGTTCGGTTGAGTGGCGGGAAGTTTTCACGCAGTCTCGCTCGAGCTCCGTCGTTCAGAGTGTTTGGCTTTTGACCCTAAGCCTTGCTTGAGGCAGGCTGGTCTCCAGCGCAGCCAGTCCGCTGGTGACCGCTGCGTGCTCATCGGCACTCAGCCTTGCCAGCAATTCCCGTTCGAAAGCTTTGGCCAGCGGCACCATCTCGCGATAGGCGGCATGGCCTGCTGCGGTCAGAGTCAGATGCTCGATGCGTCGGTCTTTCTCATCCGCGGTTCGAATTAGCCAGCGACGCCGTTCGAGCTCGGCCACGGCGCGCGAAACCTTGGTTTTGTGCATGGCCGACTGTTCGCCGAGTGCCGTCGCCGTCATGGTGCCGTGCTGTCCGAGCCCGGCCAGCGTGCGCCATTCGGGACGCGTGAGGCCGTGACGGTCCTTGTATATCCCCGAGAATTCCCGGCTGACGGCATCGGCAAGACGATAGAGCCGGTAGGGCAGGAAGTTCTCCAGCTCGAGGATTTCCGGTTCCATGGTTCCGCATCCGGCAGGGCATCAGAGGATTGATAGTTACATTTTAGATGGTTACAAATGAAACCAGTTTGGTCAATCCCAGAGCCCATGTGCCGCAGGACGCGCAAGGGCGCTCTGGCAGTGTGAATCCGGGAGGAAGCGATGGCCTATTCCTACATGCCGGGGTTCGGCAACGACTTCGAAACCGAAACCTTGCCTGGCTCGCTGCCGCAGGGACGGAATTCGCCGCAGCGGCCGGCCTACGGACTCTATGCCGAGCAATTGTCCGGTTCGCCTTTCACCGCGCCGCGCGGCACCAACGAGCGCTCCTGGCTTTATCGTATCCGGCCGAGCGTCAGGCACACCGGCCGCTTCAAGCCGGCGAACTATCCACTGTGGAAGAGCGCACCGAATGTCGGCGATCATCAACTGGCGCTCGGCCAATACCGCTGGAGCCCGGTGCCGATGCCGAGTGAGCCAACCGATTTCATCGCCGGCATGCGCAGCATCACCACAGCCGGCGATGTGCTGGGGCAGACCGGCATGGCGGCGCATGTCTATGTCGCCAATCGCTCGATGGTCGACGACCATTTCTTCAACGCCGACGGCGAGTTGCTGGTCGTGCCGCAGGTCGGCGCGCTGCGCTTGGTAACCGAAATGGGCGTCATCGAATTGCGGCCGGGCGAGATCGCAGTGCTGCCGCGCGGGCTGGTGTTCAAGGTCGAACTGGTCGACGAAACGGTGCGCGGCTATGTCTGCGAGAATTACGGCGCCAAGCTGACGCTGCCCGATCGCGGTCCGATCGGCGCCAATTGCCTGGCCAATCCGCGCGATTTCAAGACGCCTTGCGCCTGGTTCGAGGATAAGGAGACGCCGTGCCGACTGATCGTGAAATGGTGCGGCCAGTTCCATATCACCGAACTCGATCATTCGCCGCTGGACGTGGTGGCGTGGCACGGCAATTATTCGCCCTACAAATATGATCTTGCAACTTTTTCGCCGGTCGGTGCGATCCTGTTCGACCATCCCGATCCGTCGATCTTCACCGTGCTGACCGCGCCGAGCGGCGAGGAGGGCACCGCCAACATCGACTTCGTCATCTTCCCGCCGCGCTGGCTGGTGGCGGAAAACACGTTCCGCCCGCCCTGGTACCACCGCAACATCATGAGCGAGTTCATGGGCCTGATCCACGGCCAGTACGATGCCAAGGAAGAGGGGTTCGTCCCCGGTGGTATCAGCCTGCACAATCTGATGTTGGCCCACGGACCTGACGCATCTGGCTTCGAAAAAGCCTCGCGCACCGAGCTGAAACCGGTCAAGCTCGACAACACCATGGCATTCATGTTCGAAACCCGCTTTCCGCAGATGGTGACCCGCTACGGCGCCGAGCTCGAAACCCGGCAGGACAATTACATCGATTGCTGGGCGGATCTGAAGAAGCGCTTCAACGGCACGCCCGAGGGCGACTGGTCTTGAGAGCCGTCGAATGAAGGATCGTCTGGTGCTTCTGGGTTCGAAGGGCGGCCCGGCGCTCCGGCCGGGCGGGCCATGGCCGAGTTCGTCGCTGCTGGAATTCGGCGGCCGCACCATCGTCGTCGATTGCGGGCTTGGCGTGACGCGCGGCTTGGCCGAAGCCGGCGTCAGCCTAAAGGCGCTCGACCTGATCTTCATCACGCATCTGCATTCCGACCATGTGCTGGAATTGGGACCGCTGATCCACACCGCCTGGACGGCGGGGCTGGCGAGCCCGGTCACCGTATTCGGCCCGCCCGGCACCGGCCACTACTGGCGGCGGTTCTGTGAGGCGATGGAATTCGACATCGAGATCCGCATCGGGGACGAAGGCCGGCCTGATATCCTCGATTTGGTTTCGATCGTCGAATTCGGCGAAGGCAAGATTTTTGAGGAACCCGGCCTCAAGGTTTCGGCGCTGCGCGTCGACCATCCGCCGGTGAGCGACTGCTTTGCGCTGCGTTTCGAGCATGCCGGCCGCAGCGTGGTATTTTCGTCCGATACAGCGTTCTTTCCGCCATTGGCCGATTTTGCCGAGGGCGCCGACATCCTCGTCCACGAGGCGATGCTGGAACAAGGTATCGAGCGGCTGGTCGCGAAAACCGGCAATGGCGCGCGGCTGAGGGAACATCTGCTCGCCAGCCACAGTCTTGCCGAGGAGGCCGGCCACATCGCCAGCGATGCCGGGGTCAGGAGACTGGTTCTCAACCATCTCATTCCCGCCGACGATCCGGAGATCGGCGAGGCCGACTGGATCGCAGCTGTCAAGAAAACATGGGACGGCGACTTGACGATTGCCCGCGACGGCCTTGTTGTGGGGCTAAGCGGCAGCCAAGCCGCACCAGGAGAGGAAACCGCATGAAGCTTGCCACATTGAAGGACGGGACGCGCGACGGGAAACTCGTCGTCGTCTCGCGTGACCTGACGCGCTTCACCGACGCCTCGTTCCTGGTGAGGACGTTGCAGGCAGCACTCGACGACTGGCGGCGGATAGCGCCGCATCTCGCCGCCATGGCCGAATCGCTTGAGAACAACGCAGTGCCTTCGGCCCGCTTTCACGAGCATGATGCCCATTCGCCGCTACCGCGTGCCTATCAGTGGGCCGACGGTTCGGCCTATGTGAACCATGTCGAGTTGGTGCGGAAGGCGCGCGGCGCCGAAATGCCGGCAAGTTTCTGGACCGACCCGCTGATCTACCAGGGCGGCTCGGACAGCTTCATCGCGCCGCGCGACCCCATCCGCATGGTAGACGAAGCCTTTGGAATCGACATGGAGGCGGAGGTCGCCGTCATCGTCGACGACGTGCCGATGGCGGCAAGCCTCGATGAGGCGCGGGCGGCGATCCGGCTGGTCATGCTGGTCAACGACGTGACGTTGCGCGGGCTGACCGCATCCGAGCTCGCCAAGGGGTTCGGTTTCTTCCAGTCGAAACCGGCCTCGGCCTTTTCGCCGGTGGCGGTGACACCGGACGAACTGGGCGACGCCTGGGACGGCGGCAAGGTCAGCCTGCTGCTGCTGGTCGACCTCAACGGCAAGCCGTTCGGCCGCGCCAATGCCGGCATCGACATGACCTTCGATTTTCCGGCGCTGATCGTCCATGCCGCGAAGACACGACCGCTGGCCGCCGGCACCATCATCGGTTCGGGCACCGTCTCCAACAAGCTCGACGGCGGGCCGGGCAGGCCGGTTTCGGCGGGCGGCTCCGGCTATTCCTGCATCGCCGAACTGCGCATGATCGAGACCATCGAGGCCGGTGAACCAAAAACACCGTTCCTGCGCTTTGGCGACACCGTGCGCATCGAGATGAAGGACAAGACCGGACATTCGATCTTCGGTGCCATCGAGCAGAAAGTCGAGAAATACGTCAGATAAGGATGCGCCAGGGGAGGAGTCCGAAACGATGAATCTACTGGATCACTTCAGCCGCATGGCCGGCAACAATCTCTGGTCGAACGACCGGCTTCATCGCGCCGTACTGCAGCTTGAGCCGGGCGAATTCGAGGCCGAACGAACCAGCTTCTTTCCGTCGATCAAGGCGACGCTCAACCACATCCTGGCGGTCGATCATCTCTATCTCGATTTTCTCGAAGAGGGCGGCGTTGGTGCCGCGGCCTATGACGACTTCATGCCGTTCGATGAACCCCAACCGCTGTTTGCCGCGCAGGTCGCGTCCGACCGGCGACTGATCGCCTTTTGCAACCGACTTTCGGCGAACGATCTCGACCGCCGCGTCGTCACCGACCGCCGCGAGGATGGAAGAATACCGGAGCGCATCGGTGATTTGCTCGCCCACCTGTTCATTCACGATATCCATCATCGCGGGCAGGTGCACGCGATGCTTTCCGGTACGTCGGTGAAGCCGCCGCAGCTCGACGAGTTCTTCCTCGACTACGATCTGAAGTTGAGGAGAGAAGAGGTCGAGCGGCTGAAACTGATCAATCAGGCCAGCGCGACATCGTAACGGCTGAGAGGTAACCCGGCCATCATTTGGCACACTCGCTCCATTCAGGACCGAGTTCGTCAAAGTCGTCAGCGATGCGGATCTTGCTCTTCAAGGCGCCGATGCGAGGCAGGCGTTCGGTGGTTGCCGGCGGCACGAGGCGGGCCGCGACCTTGCCATGGCGGGTAAGCGCGATCTCTTCGCCGGCTGCCGCGCGGCTGACAAGTTCCGACACTTTGGCCTTGGCCTCGGCGATAGGGATATTCATGGGACCGGTCCTTTATTCCCGGAACTTTGGGCAATAATTGATCGATCCGCAAGAAGCCTGAGCGGCTCGGCCTCTGAGCCGCTCAAATGTCCAGCCTATTCCGCCGCCTGCACCTTCAGCACGCCGCGCCTGATCTGGTCCTGCTCGATCGATTCGAACAGGGCGCGGAAATTGCCCTCGCCAAAACCTTCGTCACCCTTCCTCTGGATGAACTCGAAGAAGATCGGGCCGATCACGGTTTTCGAGAAGATCTGCAGCAGGATCTTGGTCGTGCCGCCGTCGACCACGCCTTCGCCGTCGATCAGAATGCCGTGCTTCTTCATCCGGTCGACCGGCTCGTTATGGCCGTTCACGCGGGCATAGGACATCTCGTAATAGGTGTCCGGCGGGCCCGGCATGAACTTCAGTCCGTTGACAGCCAGCCTGTCGGTGGCGCCATAGATGTCATCCGTGCCTACAGCGATGTGCTGGATACCTTCTCCCTTGTACTTCTTCAGATATTCGGCGATCTGGCTGGTCTCGTCCTTGGACTCGTTGAGAGGGATGCGGATCTTGCCGCAGGGCGAGGTGATGGCGCGGCTGACCAGCCCGGTGATCTTGCCGTCGATGTCGAAGAAGTGGATCTGCTTGAAGCCGAACAGGTCGCGGTAGAAATCCCACCATTTGTCCATGTTGCCGCGATAGACATTATGAGTGAGGTGGTCGAGATAATAGAAGCCGACGCCTTCCGGTTTCGGGTCTTGTGCGCCCAGCCAGTCGAACTCGGCGCCGTAGGCCGAGCCCTTCTCTCCGTAGATATCAATGAAGTAGAGCAGCGAGCCGCCAATGCCGACAATCGCCGGCGCGTCGAGCGTCTTGTCGCTGCCTTCATAGGGCGTCGCACCCTTGGCGGCTGCATGGTCGAAGGCATGTTTGGCGTCGACGACCCGCCACGCCATCGAGGACGCGCAGGGGCCGTGCTTGTCGGCGAATTTCATCGCATGCGAGCCGGGCTCGGCATTGACGACATAGTTGATGTCGCCCTGCCGCCAGACCGTGATGTTCCTGGTGCGGTGCTTGGCTACCGCCGCGTAGCCCATGCGGGTGAAAAGCTCGGCGAGCTTTTCCGGCTCGGGATGTGCGAACTCGACGAATTCGAAGCCGTCGGTGCCGGCCGGGTTGGCCTTGCTGATCTTGGCGGGAGGTGCGTCGTGCGGGAAGGGGCCCATGGCATTGTCCTCCAAAGCTGATTGGCCGAAGAAGGCCATTTGAGCGGCATTATAGCGCCGGCCGGGCGCATGGTGCTTGCATTCAAACGCTTTAAATGATCAGATCATGCGCGGATTGTGCACATATAGAGGATAATCCATGGATGATGCGCGCATTGACCAGTTTGACCGCAAGATACTGGCGCTGCTACAGGGCGACGGGCGGCTGACCAACAACGATCTGTCGGAACGGGTGAACCTCTCGGCGTCGCAATGTTCGCGCCGCCGGCAGAGGCTCGAGGAAGACGGCTATATCAAGGGCTACCGGGCGGTGCTCGACCGCGACAGGCTCGGCTTTTCGCTGGTCAACGTCATCTCGGTGACGCTCGCCACCCACAACCGCGACAACGCGCAGCGCTTCGGCGAATTGGTGGCGCGGCTGCCCGAAGTGCAGGAGGCGCACGCGCTGACCGGCGAGATGGACTACATTTTGAAAGTGGTGACGCCCGACCTGAAATCGCTGTCGGAATTCGTCAACGGCGTGCTTCTGCCGCACGAATCCGTGCAGCATGTGAAGACGGCAATCGTGCTCGAAACGCTGAAGGAGACCGGCGCGCTGCCGATCTAACCCTTCGACTGCTGGATCAGCCCATAGAGGTTGGTGCAGCGCGCGCCGGAACGGCAATAGGCGAAGACCGGTCCTTCGAGTTCGTCCAGCGCCTCGGCCTGGTCCTCGACATTCTCGGCCGTGATCTGGCCGCTGATGACAGGGATGTAGCGGAAGGCGAGCCCGGCGGCTTCAGCCGCCGCTTTGACCGCGTCCGCCGAAGGCTGGCCGGGCTGTTCGTCGTCCGGCCGGTTGCAGATGAGGCTCTTGAAACCGGCGCCCTTGATGGCGGCGACATCGTCGGGCTGGATCTGGCCCGAGACTGAATAGTCCTCGCTGATCTGACGGTATTCCATGGCGGTGTCCTCGCAATCTGGTTGGCCGGAGTCTTGCCACTCCCAGACGTGGCCGGCAATCCGCGCCGAAAGAAATCCCACTGCGCAGATAGACATTTCCGGCGAAAAATCCAGCCGGGCTTCGCGCCCGGCCGGATGGACGGCGTCGACTGGTCAGCTGCCGAGGATCGCACCTTTGATCTGGGCGATGTTGTTGTGCATCATGTCGATGTAGGTCGCGGCCGGGCCGTCCGGCTGCGACAGCGCATCCGAATAAAGCGTGCCGCCCACCTTGATGCCGGTTTCGCTGGCGATCTGCTCGATCAGCCGCGGGTTGGTGATGTTCTCGATGAAAATCGCCGCCGCCTTGTCCTGCTTCACCTGGCTGACCAGCTTGGCGACGTCGGCCGCCGACGGCTCCGACTCGGTCGACACGCCTTCGGGCGCCAGGAAGGTGAGGCCGTAGGCCTGCTCGAAATAGCCGAAGGCGTCGTGCGAGGTGATGACGACGCGCTTGTTTTCCGGGATCGACTGGATTGCCGTCTGCACGTCGCTCTCAAGCGCATCGAGCTTCTGAGTGTAGGAGGCTGCATTGGCCTTGTAGCTGTCGCAGCCCTCCTTATCGGTGGCGCAAAAAGCGTCGGCAACGTTCTTCACATAGATCTTGGCGTTGGCGATCGACTGAAAGGCGTGCGGGTCGGTCGCCGTCTTTCCACCACCTGTATCCGCGCCTTCGGCGGCGTCAGCCTCGGCGAATTCGGGTTTGAAGCTGATCGGCGTCACGCCCTTGGTGAGGACGGAAATCGTCGCCTTGGTGGCGCTGGCGTCGATCAGGCGCTGAAGGAAGCCCTCGAAGTGCAGGCCATTGACCAGCACCACGTCAGCCCCGGCCATGGCCACCGCGTCGGCCGGGCTCGGCTCGTAGACATGGGTGTCGCCATCCGGCCCGACGATGGTGGTCACATTGACCCGGTCGCCGCCGACATTCTTGGCGAAATCGGCGATGATGGTGAAGCTGGCAACCACTTTCAGGGGCGCTGCGAAGGCCGACGAAGCGCCAAAGGCGCTTAATGTTATAACGCTCATCGCCAAAGCGGCGCGGATCGATTTCAGCATGGGCAAGTCTCCTTGGTTGGGATTAGGCTGTTCTGTGGCGGTGATGGACGATGCGGGCGCGCAGGATGCCGCGCGTGCCGAACAGGATCGAGGCGAAATAGACTCCGCCCGCAGACAGGATGATGGCCGGGCCGGAAGGCAGTGATGCGTGATAGGACAGAAGCAGCCCGGCAGCGCAGGACGCGAAGCCGATCAGCACCGCCAGCACGCACATCGGCTCGACGCGCGCGGTCCAGAAGCGGGCAGCCGCGGCCGGCAGCATCATCAGCCCGACCGACAGCAAGGTGCCGAGCGCCTGGAAGCCGCTGACGAGGTTGAGCACGACGAGGCCAAGAAAGATGAAATGCACCGGACTGCCCATCCGGCTGACCGAACGCAGGAACAGCGGGTCGAGGCATTCGGCGACCAGAGCCCGCCAGAAGATGGCGAGGCTGACCAGCGTCACCAGGACGATGCCGCCGATCAGCGTTAGCGCTTCATTGTTGAGCGCCAGCACCGTGCCGAACAGCACATGCATGAGATCGACGCTGGAGCCGCGGATCGACACCATCAGCACGCCGATGGCCAGCGAGATCAGATAGAAGGCAGCCATCGAGGCATCCTCGCGCTGGATGGTGAAGCGCGAGACGGCGCCGGCGCCGAGCGCGACGATGATGCCGGCGATCAAGCCGCCGACTGTCATCGGCAGGATTTCCAGCCCATAGAACAGGAAGCCGGCGGCGGCACCCGGCAGGATGGCGTGCGCCATGGCGTCGCCGGAAAGGCTCATGCGCCTGAGCATCAGGAACACGCCGACCGGGCAGGCGCCGAGCGACAGCATCAGCGACCCGACGAGCGCCCGCTGCATGAAGGCGAAATCGGCGAAGGGCGCGATGAAAAGGCCGTAGAGCATGTCCATCATGCAGCCCTCGGGCCGGAACCCTGATGACGATCGTGGTCATGGACGTGATCATGCCCATGGCTGTGCGCATGATCATGCTCGTGATCATCGGGCTCACACCAGGGCGCGTTCTCCTCCCAGGCTTCGTGGAAGCGGCGCGCGCGCAGAAGGTTTTCCGGCCGCAGCGTCTCCTTCGTCTCGCCCCAAGCGATCGGCTGGCGGGCGAGCAGCAGCGTCTCGGGGAAATTCTGGCGCACCAGGTCGAGGTCATGGACGACGACCATGATGGTGCGCTCCTCGCCATGCCAGCGCTTGATCAGCGCGATCAGGTCGCCGACGGTCTTGCTGTCGACGGCGTTGAACGGCTCGTCGAGCAGGATGAGGTCGGCATCCTGCAACAGCACACGGGCAAACAGCGTGCGCTGCAATTGACCACCCGACAGCGTGTCGATCGGGCGCTTCTCGAAGCCGCCGAGGCCGACGGCCATCAGCGCCTGGCTGACCGAATCTCGATCTTCCCTGGTATAACGGCCAAGCAGTCCGCGCCGCGGCCACAGGCCGAGCGAAACCAGATCGACGACCCGGGCGGGGAATGAGCGGTCCAGCTCCGATTGCTGCGGCAGATAGGCGGCACGTACGCCGGGCATGCGGATCACTGCGCCGGCCATCGGCTTCAACACGCCGACGATGCCCTTCATCAACGTCGACTTTCCCGAGCCATTGGCACCGACGACGGCGGTCAGCGATCCCTTGCGGATCGTGCCGTCGAGATGATGGATCGCCGGGTGACTGTTATAGCCAAGCGTCAGGTCGCGGAAGGTCAGGCAGGTTTTTGTCATGTGACGATCCGTTGGATTCGGGCTGCGAACTGCGGCCGATTGGATATGTGATGTTATTACATTAGTCAACAAGCCAATCGGGCGGAATTGCGGCGACTGGGGCGATTGGCCGTGTGGCTTTTTGGCTCGCGCCTGCTGGCTCAAGAGGATTTGCTCGGGCGGCCTTGCCCGAAACCGACCGCAACTCTAAACAGGCGCAACCGGCAAAGGAAGGAAAAGCCCAATGAGCATTCGTCGCATCGATGTTGGCCCGCGTATGAGCCAGATCGTCATCCATGGCAACACAGTTTATCTGGCCGGTCAGGTCGGCGAGCCGGGCGGAAACGTCGGCGCCCAGACCAAGCAGATCCTGGCTGCCATCGACGAATTGCTGGCCAAGGCCGGCACCGACAAGACAAAGATCCTGCAGGCGATCATCTGGCTGGCCGATATGAGCACCTTTGCCGAGATGAACGCTGAATGGGACAAGTGGGTGCCGCAAGGCCACACCCCGGCCCGCGCCACCGGCGAGGCCAAGCTCGCCGGCCCCGAATATCTGGTCGAGATCATCATCACCGCGGCAATCTGAATCGCTATCTAAATCCTAAGTCCGCGAGGGCGTGAAGCGCGCCACCAGTGTGTGGCTCTCTGCGGCATAGGTGAAACGGACATGGGTGACGGGGTGCTCGGCGCTCCACGTCCGGCGCTCGACCACCAGGCATGGTGCGCCGGCTTCGATATCGAGTGCTGCCGCAATGTGCTTCTCCGCGGCGACGGCCCGGATGCGATGCTCGGCAGCACTCCATGGCACGCGGCCGATCAGCCATGGGCCGGGCGCGGTGCCGAGAAAAGCCTCGTCGGCGGCCTCGGCCACGGCGGTCAGATTGATCAGCCGCTGCTCATGGGCGAACGGCCGAATGCCGGCGAAATGCCGGCATTCCAGCGCCAGCACAGGTCCGGCAGGGCCGAGTTCCAGCAAGGCGCGATCCTCGGCGCTGCTGCGCCGCTTCTGCCGCGCCACGCGCTCGTAGCGATAGGGCAGGCCGAGCGCCTCGACCTCGATCCTGATGTCGTGGATTTCCAGAACCGCGGCCTGCGATTGCGGCCGGCGAACAAAGCTGCCGGACCGGCGCCGGCGCTCTATCAGCCCGGCCTTGGCAAGTTGCGACAGCGCCTTGTTCACCGTCATGCGCGAACACTTGTATTGCGCCGTCAGTTCGTGCTCGAACGGGATGCGGTGGCCCGGCGCCCAGGCGCCGGACAGGATTCGCTCGCTGATGTCGGAGAGGATGCGCTGGTGCAGCGAGACACCTTCGCCGCCGTCCGCATCCACTGTTCCGATCGTGCTCATGCGGCGGTTCGCCTGTGTTGAATTGCGTCCGGCTCAGCCGGCCGAAAGTTCTGTCATCACCTTGCGAAAGCGCCCGGCAATGGCGTCGCGCCTCACATGCCCGCCGTCGCTGACCAATTTTTTGCCGTGCACCCAAACGCAATCGACCTTGGTGCCGTTGGCGAAGATCCAGGCGTCAAGCACCGCATCGCCCGTCTTGGCGGCAAGCGAAGGATGATTGCCGCCGAGCGAGACGAAATCGGCTGAGCCGCCAGCGGCAATCCGCGGCGGGCCGGCGGCAAGGGCGGCACTGCCGCCGTCGAGTGCGGCATCGAACAGTGCACGGCCGGTCGAGCCGTCGGCCACCGCCAGCACATTGCGGGCGCGGTGGGCGAGGCGCTGCGAATATTCGAGCTGCCGCAATTCGTCGGGCAGCCCGATCAGTACGTTGGAGTCCGAGCCGACGCCGAAGCGGCCGCCATGATGCAGGAACAAAGGTGCGGCAAAGGTGCCGTCGCCGAGATTGGCCTCGGTAATCGGGCAGAGGCCGGCGACGGCGCCGCTTTTCGCCATGGCAATGGTCTCGGTCTCGGTCATGTGAGTGGCGTGGATCAGGCACCAGCGCCGGTCGACTGTGGCGTTGGCAAGCACCCATTCGACCGGCCGCGCCCCGGACCAGGCAAGGCAGTCCTCGACCTCCTTGACCTGCTCGGCAACGTGGATGTGGATCGGTCCGTCCGGCGCCATCGTGGCGATGTGCTCCAGTTCGTGCGGCGTCACCGCGCGCAGGCTGTGCGGGGCGACGCCGACGACGCCTTGATTCAGAGCCCGAACGGATTCGCGGCATTTCTCAACAAGCCGCGCGAACCGATTCACATCGTTGATGAATCGCCGCTGGCCCTCATTCGGGGCAGCGCCGCCAAAAGCGGAATGCGCATAGAACACCGGCAGCAGCGTCAGGCCGATGCCGGTATCGGCGGCGGCCGCAGCGATGCGCTCCGCCATCTCTGCGACATTGGCATAGGGCTGGCCGTCGCGGTCGTGGTGGAGATAATGAAACTCGCCGACGCGCGAGAATCCGGCCTCCAGCATCTCGACATAGAGCTGGGCGGCAACCGCCTCGACCTGGTCCGGCGTCATCGACAGGGCGAAGCGGTACATCACCTCGCGCCAGCTCCAGAAACTGTCTGCCGAAGGGCCGCGCAATTCGGCAAGGCCGGCCATGCCGCGCTGGAAGGCGTGGCTGTGCAGGTTCGGCATGCCGGGCACGAGGATGGCGTGGCGCTCGTCTCCGGTTTGCGGTGATGAGTCCGGCTCGACCGTCGCGATGCGGCCGCCGGCGATGACGATACGCGTATTGGCATGCCAGCTGTCGGGCAGAAGCGCCTGTTCCGCAAAGATCGCCGTCACATCTTTCTCCGAATCCAGGTTGCCATATGATGATAGCACTTGCATGGCCTTTCTATATGTATATACATAATCGTCGGCGATTGAAACGGAAAAAATGATGGATGGAGAGAGCAAAAGCCGGACAGGGGCGGTCCGCATATGGCGCAACGCACGCCTGGCGACCATGGCCGAAGGCGCGGCTGGGCTTGGCATCGTTGAGCAGGGCTCGATCGTCGCACGGGATGGCCGGATCATCTATGCCGGTCCGGAAGCCGACATGCCCGCAGCGCTCGGCCCCACAGCACTGGGCAAAGACGTAGACACGTTCGACTGCGAAGGCCGTTGGATCACGCCGGGCCTGATCGACTGCCACACTCATCTGGTCCATGCTGGCAACCGCGCCAACGAATTCGAAATGCGGCTGGCCGGCGCCACCTATGAAGAGGTCGCCAAAGCCGGCGGCGGCATCGTCTCCTCGGTCAGGGCGCTGCGCACCGCCAGCGAAGGCGAACTGGTCACGCAATCGCTGCCGCGCCTCGATGCGCTGATCGCCGAAGGCGTCACCACCGTCGAGATCAAGTCTGGCTACGGTCTCGACCTCGAAAACGAGAAGAAGTCGCTGCGCGCCGCACGGCGGCTGGGCGAAAGGCGCCCGGTAACGGTCAGGACGAGTTTCCTCGGCGCTCACGCGCTGCCGCCCGAAGCCAAAGGCGACAAGGACGCTTTTGTCGATCTCGTCGCCGGGACAATCCTGCCGGCAGTTGCGGCCGATGGACTGGCCGACGCCGTCGACGGCTTTTGCGAGGGCATCGCCTTTTCACCCGCGCAGATTTCCCGTGTGTTCGACGCAGCGAAGGCAGCGGGCCTGCCAGTCAAGCTCCACGCCGACCAGCTGTCCAACCTGCATGGCGCCGAACTCGCCGCGCGCTATGGCGCGCTGTCGGCCGACCACCTCGAATATACCGACGAGGCCGGCGCGGCAACGATGGCCGCGGCCGGAACCGTGGCAACGATCCTGCCCGGCGCCTATTACTTCATCCGCGAGACCAAGAAGCCGCCGGTCGCAATGTTCCGCCAGCATGGCGTCAGGATGGCGGTCGCCACCGACTGCAATCCAGGCACCTCGCCGCTGACTTCGCTGCTGCTGACCATGAACATGGCGGCGACCTTGTTCGGCCTGACGGTCGACGAATGCTTGGCCGGCGTCACCCGCGAGGCTGCCCGCGCGGTCGGGCTGCTCGGACAGACCGGTACGCTGGAGGCTGGAAAATCGGCCGACCTGGCGATCTGGGACATCGAGCGCCTGGCCGAACTCGTCTACCGCATGGGCTTCAACCCGCTGCATACCCGCATCTGGAGGGGACAATGACCGAACTCAAGCTCAAGCCCGGCAATGCGACGCTGGCCGACTGGCGCGCCATCTATCGCGGCGCCGTGCCGAAGCTGGACGCTGCCTGCCGGCCGAAGATCAGGGCCAGTGCCGAGGCGGTGGCCAGGATCGTCGCCAAGGGTGAGCCGGTCTATGGCATCAACACCGGTTTCGGTAAGCTGGCCAGTGTCCGCATCCCCGCCGCCGACCTCGAAACATTGCAGCGAAACATCGTGTTGTCGCATGCCGCCGGTGTCGGCGAGCCGATGCCGGTCGCGGTCGCCCGGCTGATGATGGCGCTGAAGCTGGCTAGCTTGGCGCAGGGCGCGTCCGGCGTGCAGCCGGGGACAGTCGAACTGCTTGAAGCGATGCTGGCCAACGACGTCATTCCGGTGGTGCCGGCGCAAGGCTCCGTCGGCGCTTCCGGCGATCTCGCGCCGCTGTCGCATATGACGGCGGTGATGATCGGCGTCGGCGAATGCTTCACTCCGCATGGCCGTTTTCCGGCCAAGGTCGCCTTTGTCTCGCATGGGCTGGAACCGGTGACCTTGGGCGCCAAGGAAGGCCTGGCGCTGCTCAACGGCACGCAGTTCTCGACCGCCTATGCGTTGGCCGCCCTGTTCGACGCCGAAGTGCTCTACCAATCGGCGCTGGTCGCCGGCGCGCTGTCGACCGATGCCGCCAGGGGCTCCGACGCCCCTTTCGATCCGCGCATCCATCTGCTACGAAAACATCGCTGCCAGATCGAGACCGCCGAGGCGTTGCGCAACCTGATGGCCGGCAGCGCTATCCGTGAATCGCACCGGGTTGGCGACGAGCGCGTACAGGATCCGTACTGCCTGCGCTGCCAGCCACAGGTGATGGGCGCCGCGCTCGACGTGCTGCGCAAGGCCGCCGATACGCTCGCCACCGAGGCCAACGGCGTCACCGACAATCCGCTGATCTTCGCCGACGACGACACAGCTTTGTCAGGCGGCAATTTCCACGCCGAGCCGGTGGCTTTCGCCGCCGACATGATCGCGCTCGCCGTCTGCGAGATCGGCTCGCTGTCGGAGCGGCGCATCGCTATGCTGGTCGATCCGGCGCTGTCCGGCATGCCGGCGTTCCTGACGCCAAAGCCGGGGCTGAATTCCGGCTTTATGATCCCGCAGGTGACGGCGGCAGCGCTCGTTTCGGAAAACAAGCAGAAGGCCCATCCGGCCAGCGTCGATTCGATCCCGACCTCGGCCAACCAGGAGGACCACGTCTCGATGGCCGCGCATGGTGCGCGCCGCCTCATCGGCATGGTCGAGAATGCGACCGCCGTGATCGGCATCGAATTGCTGGCGGCAGCGCAAGGCTGCGATTTCCACGCACCGCTGGTGTCGAGTGCAGCACTTGAAGCGGTACGCAGGCTGGTCAGGACGGAAGTTCCGCATCTCGACAACGACCGGCACTTTCACCCCGACATGGAAAAGTCCATTGCCATGGTGCGCAGCGGCGCGGCGGTGGAAGCGGTAGGCGCAGTGAAGTTGCCGGGAATTACGTCATGAGACTGTACACCGTCACAGGTCGCGTTCCAAGGCAGGGAGATCTCTCATGACTTTACCCTCCTGGCTCACCGTCAGCCAAGGCGCGGCGCCCCTGCTGGTCTCGATTCCGCACACCGGCATCGACCTCGTTGGCCTCGAGAACCGCCTGGTCTCGCCCTGGCTCGGCCGCCGCGATGCCGACTGGTGGATCGACAAGCTCTATGATTTCGCCGAAGACCTCGGCGCGACGGTGGTGCACACGGCGATCTCGCGCACCGTCATCGACGTCAATCGCGACCCGTCTGGCGCCTCGCTCTATCCCGGCCAGGCGACGACCGGTCTCTGCCCGACCGAAACCTTCGACGGAGATCCGCTCTATCGCGAAGGCGAAGAGCCTGATGCGTCGGAGATCGACGAGCGCCGCGAAAAATACTTCGCGCCCTATCATGCCGCCTTGCAGGCCGAGATTGACCGGCTGCGCGTCTTGCACGAGAGGATCGTCGTCTACGACTGCCATTCGATCCGCTCGGTGCTGCCGCGCCTGTTCGAGGGCACGTTGCCGGTCTTCAATCTCGGCACCAATGACGGCAAGAGCGCCGATCCGGCCCTGCAGGCAATGGTCGGCCAGATCCTGGCCGAGACCGGCGAGACTTTTGTGATCAACGGCCGCTTCAAGGGCGGCTGGATCACGCGCCATTTCGGCCAGCCGCAAAATGGCGTCCATGCCCTGCAGATGGAACTCTCCAACCGCGGCTATATGCGCGAGCCCGAGGGGAAGGGCGAGCCCGTCAATTGGCCGGTGCCTTACGATGCCGACTTCGCCCTGCCGATCCGCGTCACGCTGAAAAATATTTTGGAAAGCGCGATCGACTGGGCTGAGCGCTGACGCGCCGCCGTGCACCTCATTCGAAAAGGACAATGACGCCATGACCGATCCTCGCCACAACATCCGCGAAGTCCGCAGCCCGCGCGGCAGCGAGCTCAACGCCCGCACTTGGCTGACGGAAGCGCCGTTGCGCATGCTGATGAACAACCTCGATCCGGACGTCGCCGAAAACCCCAACGAGTTGGTCGTCTATGGCGGCATCGGCCGGGCGGCGCGCACCTGGAACGATTTCGACCGCATCGTCGCCTCGCTGAAGACGCTTGGAGACGACGAGACGTTGCTGGTGCAGTCCGGCAAGCCCGTCGGCGTGTTTCGCACCCACGCCGATGCGCCGCGCGTGCTGATCGCCAATTCCAACCTCGTGCCGCACTGGGCGACGTGGGAAAAATTCAACGAGCTCGATAGAAGGGGCCTGATGATGTACGGCCAGATGACGGCCGGCTCGTGGATCTACATCGGCACGCAAGGCATTGTGCAGGGCACCTACGAGACCTTCGTCGAGGCCGGCCGCCAGCATTATGGCGGCGATCTCAAGGGCAAGTGGATCCTGACCGGCGGCCTTGGCGGCATGGGCGGCGCCCAGCCGCTCGCCGCGGTGATGGCTGGCGCCTGCTGCCTTGCCATCGAATGCGATCCCGACCGCATCGATTTCCGGTTGCGCACCCGCTATGTCGACGAGCGCGCAGATACGCTGGACGAGGCGCTGGAAAAGATCGAGCGCTGGACCCGGGCCGGCGAGGCGAAGTCGGTCGGCCTGGTCGGCAACGCCGCCGAGCTCGTGCCGGAACTGGTGCGGCGCGGCGTGCGGCCCGACCTGGTCACCGACCAGACCTCGGCACATGACCCGTTGAACGGCTACCTGCCCAAGGGTTGGTCGCTTGCCGAATGGCGCGAGAAGCGGACATCCGATCCGAAAGCGGTCGAAAAGGCAGCGCGGTCATCGATGCGCGAGCATGTTGAGGCGATGGTGGCGTTCTGGAACGCCGGCGTTCCGACGCTCGACTACGGCAACAACATTCGCCAGGTGGCGAAGGAGGAAGGGTTCGAGAACGCCTTTGCCTTTCCGGGATTCGTGCCGGCCTATATCCGCCCGCTGTTTTGCCGCGGCATCGGCCCGTTCCGCTGGGCGGCGCTCTCCGGCGATCCCGAGGACATCTACAAGACCGACGCCAAAGTGCGCGAGCTGACACCCGGCAACACCCATCTGCACAACTGGCTCGACATGGCACGCGAGCGCATCGCTTTCCAGGGCCTGCCGGCGCGCATCTGCTGGGTCGGCCTCGGCGACCGCCACCGGCTCGGCCTCGCCTTCAACGAGATGGTGGCGAAGGGCGAACTGAAGGCACCGGTGGTCATTGGTCGCGACCACCTCGATTCCGGCTCGGTCGCCTCGCCGAACCGCGAGACCGAATCGATGAAGGACGGCTCCGATGCCGTGTCCGACTGGCCGTTGCTCAACGCGCTGCTCAACACTGCCTCCGGCGCCACCTGGGTGTCGCTGCATCATGGCGGCGGTGTCGGCATGGGTTTTTCCCAGCATGCCGGCATGGTCATCGTCGCCGACGGTACGCGCGAAGCGGCAAAACGCCTGAAGCGGGTCTTGTGGAACGACCCGGCGACCGGCGTCATGCGTCACGCCGATGCCGGCTACGACATCGCGATCGCCTGCGCCAGGGAGCACCAGCTCAATCTGCCGGGCATCCTCGGCTGAGCCGCGCCTTGCGCATCCTTCGGGCCGCCGAATACCGCTCGATGCCGTGGAAGAACGGCGGCGGCGTGACGACGGAAATCGCCATCTCGCCTGATGGCGCAGGGCTCGACGATTTCGACTGGCGCGTCTCCATGGCGAGGGTCGAATGTAGCGGACCGTTCTCCAGCTTTGCCGGTGTCGACCGCACGCTCGCCGTGCTGGCAGGACAGGGGATCGTGCTTGATGTCGCCGGCCATTCACCGACGGAGCTGACGGGCGCCTCCGCCCCGTTTTCCTTTTCGGCCGACGTGCCGACCGGGGCTGCGCTGATAGCCGGTCCGATCACCGATCTCAACGTCATGACTCAGCGCGGACGGATGATCCATGTGGTGGAGCGTCTTGTCATTTCGGCTCCCACGGACGTCCAGCCAGTGGCCGACACAACCCTTATCCTGTCCCTCGGCGGCGGCATCACCGTGACCGGCGACGAATCTGTCCGTATCGGGCCACTCGATGCGCTCCTGCTCGGGCAGGGGGCGCCAAAACTGCGCCTGGAGCCGGCTGAGGACGCGACGCTGTTCGTCGTTCGCATCCATCGTGTTGCCGGCAACGATTAACGCTTGTTTCGAAACATGATCGCGACGCTGGCAAAATATCGCGTAAGCTGTTGCCTGCATCACGAAAAAGCCCGATTCCTTCCGTCGATCAAACCCGGACGGGAGCGTGAGGCGCTCGTCCTCCAGTTGTCGAAAGATGACGCCCTGTCGTGGTGCGGAGACAAACTTTCGGCCAAGTGTTCGCGATGCAACCAATTGCATTTGAATCGGTTTTAGGGACATTGCCGTGGCGGTGACGCCGCAGAGGTGCCCCCTTACGGAATTTTCAATGAATATCCAGACGAATCCCGCACAGATCAACAAGGCGAGCACGAGCTTCCCGGCTGTCACGGACGAGCCGATACGCTCCAATTTCCTGCCGGAAGACCGCCTGCGCGCACTGGGTGAAAGCCTTGCCAGCGGCGACGTGAAGGATTTGTTCGGCCTGACGCCGTTCGACTTCCAGGCACGCGTCCGCGACAGCGCCCGGAAGATTCTCGACGTCTACCGCTCGACTAACGCCGCCCAGGCGAGGGGGGAAACGATCACGCCGGCGGCGCAATGGCTGCTCGACAACAATTATCTGGTAGAGGAAACCATTTTCCAGGTCAAACGCGACCTGCCGCGCCGCTTCTACCGGCAGTTGCCGATCCTGAAACTGTCCGACGGAACCAGCATGCCGCGCGCGCTGGCGCTGGCCTGGACCTATGTCGCCCATTCCGACAGTTCCGTCTCGGCGACGATGTTCAAGGCGATCGTCGAGGGCTTTCAGTCCGTCGAACCGCTCAAGATCGGTGAGCTGTGGGCGCTGCCGTCACTGTTGCGCTTCGTTCTGATCGAAAATCTTCGCCGCATCGCGGTGCGCGTCAATCGCACCCGCCATTTGCGCCAGATCGCAAACGAGGTTGCCGACCGCGTGCTGGCGACCGACGACAGCGCCGACCGGCAGGCGATCCTGTCGCATTATGGCCCCCATGCCCAGGACACCACCTTTGCCACCCAACTGCTCTACCGGCTGCGCGACGGATCGCAGAATGCCGGCAGGGCGCTGGAATGGCTGGAAGGTGAGCTTGAGAGGATCGGCTCCGACGCCGAGGAAATCATCATCAGCGAGCATCGCACGCTGTCCGGCGGCAATGTGACGACCGGCAACATCATCCGCGGTCTCAGGCTCATCAACGACGTCGACTGGACGGTCTGGTTCGAAGGCGTCAGCCGCATCGATACCCTTCTGCGTGAGCGCACCGATTTCGCTTCGCTCGATTTCTTCTCGCGCGACCAGTACCGGACCGCCATCGAGCAACTGGCGCGCCGCTCCGAACTTTCCGAATTTCGCGTCGCCGAAAAGGCGATCGAGCTCGCCGGCCATGCCTCGATCGTCGACGCTTCCGGAGCCGAGGTCCCCGTCGCCGATACCGATCCGCCGGTGCACACCGACGTCGGCTTTTTTTTGGTCGGCCCGCGCCGGCTGGAGCTGGAACAGGCGATCGGCTATCGGCCGACCGTCAGCGTCGCGACCAAGCGGGCGTTCCGCAAGACCGGCTGGCTGGGCATCGTCGTGCCGGTATTCGCGCTGACGGTACTGCTCCTGGTCCTCTCCGGCAACGCGCTTGCCAGTCTTGGCCTGTCCGTGCCGTCGATCGTACTGATGCTGGCGCTGTTTGCCGTGCCGGCCAGCGAAGGCGCGCTGGCCTTCTTCAACACCGTCGTATCGCAGTTCCTGAAGCCGACGCTGCTCATCGGCTATGACTACAAGCATGGCATGCCGGCCGAGGCGCGCACGCTGGTCGTGGTGCCGTCGCTGATCGGTTCGCGCGACGACGTCGAGGAGAACATCCGCAACATCGAAGTGCATCACCTGGCCAACACGGCCGACCCAATCCATTTCGCGCTGCTTTCGGACTGGCCGGACAGCAAGACCGAAATCGATGCCGCGGATATCGAGATCCTGCAATTTGCCCGCGACGAGATCGCCCGGCTGAACGCCCGTTATCCGTCGGAAGGCGCGCCGCGCTTCTATGTCCTGCACCGGCGGCGGCTCTTCAATTCCGCCCAAGGCTGCTGGATGGGCTGGGAACGCAAGCGTGGCAAGCTGCACGAGCTGAACCTTCTGTTGCGTGGCGACAGTGATACCACCTTCCTGCCGCTCGAGATGCCGCTGCCCGAAAATGTCGTCCATGTGATGACGCTCGATGCCGATACGCGCACCACCCGCGACGCCGTTGCCACACTGGTCGGCAAGCTTTGCCACCCGCTCAACCGTCCGCATTTCGATGCGGCCAAGCGCCTGGTCACAGCAGGCTACACCATCTTGCAGCCGCGCATTACCGCGTCGCTGACCAGCGGCGACGAGGCATCGTTCTTCCAGCGGGTCTTTTCCGCCAATCGCGGCCTCGATCCCTACGTCTTTGCCGTGTCGGACCTTTATCAGGACGTCTTCGGCGACGGCTCCTTCACCGGCAAGGGCCTCTATCACGTCGACGCCTTCGAGGCGGCGCTGAAGGATCGTATCGAGGAAAACACCATCCTCAGCCACGACCTGCTCGAAGGCGCGCTGGCACGCGCGGCGCTGGTCACCGACGTCGAGCTCGTCGAGGACTACCCGACCCGCTATTCCGTCGACGCGTCGCGCCACCATCGCTGGGCGCGCGGCGACTGGCAGCTTCTCGGCTTCATCCTCGATCCGCGCTCAGGCGTGCCGGCGCTGTCGCGCTGGAAGATGGTCGACAATTTGCGCCGCTCGCTGACGCCGATCCTCTGGGTGATGGCGGCGATCGCCGGCTGGACGCTGCTGCCCTTCACGCAAGCGGCGCAATGGCAAGCACTGCTGATCCTGACGCTGTTCATGGCGCCGACCTTCGATATCGTCAACGCCATCCTGCCGAAGAGCGGCGACCAGACGCCGCGCGGGCATTTCTCGGCGTTGACGCGCGACGTTGTCTTTGGCACTGCCCTGGTGGCACTGAAGATCGTGCTGATGGCCCATCTTGCCTGGATGATGGGCGATGCCGTTATCCGCACGTTCTACCGCCTGTTCGTCAGCCGCCAGAACCTGCTCGAATGGCGCACCGCCTCGCAGGCGCACAGGAACGGCGATCACGATCTCGCCGCCTATTACGGCTTGATGTATGGCGCGGTGGTCATCGGTGTCGTCGGCCTTGCCATTCCGGTGCTGGCCGATTCCACCGGCGCCTTCGTCGCCTTCTTCTTCGCGCTGTTCTGGATCGGCTCGCCGGCCATCGCCTGCTGGATCAGCCGTTCGGCCGAAACCGAAGACCGTCTGCGCATATCGGCGGCCGACATCCACGCGCTGCGCACCATCGCCCGGCGCACCTGGCATTATTTCGAGACCTTCGTGACGGCCGAGCACCACAACCTGCCGCCCGACAATTTCCAGGAAAGCCCGGCGCCGGTGGTGGCGCCGCGCACCTCGCCGACCAACATCGGCGTTTATCTCCTGTCCGTGATTTCAGCGCGCGATTTCGGCTGGATCAGCCTGTCCGACGCCATCACCCGCATCGACGCGACGATGACGACGATCGAGAGCATGCCGCGCAGCCGCGGCCATCTCTTCAACTGGTACGACACGACGACGCTGAAGCCGCTCTATCCGCTCTATATCTCGGCCGTCGACAGCGGCAACCTTGCCGGCCATCTGGTGGCGGTGGCCGCGGCCTGTACCGAATGGGCGGAAGCGCCTTCCGTCCACCTCCAGGGAGATTTCGAAGGCATCCTCGACACGGTGACGATCCTCGACGAAAGCCTCGAGGAACTGCCCGACGACCGCCGTCAGTTGCGGCCGCTACGCCAGCGGCTGGCCGATCGCCTCGACGGCATGCGGCGCGCGGTCCTGTCGATCAAAGCACAGCCCGAGATGGCGTCCATCCGCACCATCAACCTGGCCGTGCTGGCCGGTGAGATCCGCAAGCTCGCCGCCGCAATCCACACCGAGGCCGCGTCGCCGCGCAGCGATGTCATCGCCGACTGGGCAGCAAGGTTGGAGGCCACCTGCGAAGCGCATGTCCACGATGCGCATAGCGACGACAACGCCGTCGAGGCTTTGCGCGCCAAGCTGCTGACCTTGCGCGAGCGTGCGCGTCGCTTCGCCTTCGAGATGGATTTCTCCTTCCTGATGCGGCAGGAGCGCAAGCTGCTGTCGATCGGCTACAGGGTCGAGGAACACCAGCTCGACGAAAGCTGCTACGATCTCCTGGCCTCCGAGGCGCGGCTGACCAGCCTGTTCGCCATCGCCAAGGGCGACCTGCCGACCGAACACTGGTTCCGGCTCGGCCGGCCGATCGTCGAGATCGGTTTCCAAGGCGCGCTGATGTCCTGGTCGGGCTCGATGTTCGAGTACCTGATGCCGCCGCTGGTGATGAAGGAGCCGCATGGCAGCCTCCTCAACCAGACCAGCAAGCTGATCATCAAGCGCCAGATCCAGTACGCCCGCTCGAAGAGCGTGCCATGGGGGATTTCGGAAGCGGCCTACAACGCCCGCGACCGCGAGCTGACCTACCAGTACACCAATTTCGGCGTGCCCGGGCTCGGCCTCAAGCGCGGTCTAGGCCAGAACACGGTGATCGCGCCTTACGCGACGGTGCTGGCGGCGCAGTTCACGCCGCGCGAATCCGTCCAGAACCTGGCCAGGCTGAGGGCGATCGGCGCGCTCGGCCGACACGGCTTTTACGATGCGGTCGATTTCACGCCGCAGCGCGTGCCTGAAGGCACCGACCACGCCGTCGTGCTGAACTACATGGCCCACCATTCGGGCATGTCGATCGCCGCCGTTGCCGACGCCATCTTCGAGGGCCGGCTGCGGGATCGCTTCCACAGCGATCCGGTGATCGAATCGGCCGAGCTGCTGCTGCAGGAAAGGGCGCCGCGCGACATCCCGACCGCGACCGTCAGGACCGAGGCCGACGAACGCTCGAAGGACGAAACCGAGATCGAGAGCCCGGACATGCGCGTCGTGCTCGATCCGATCAGGGCGCTGCGTTCGACCAGCGTCATGTCCAACGGCCGTTACTCGGTCATGGTCACCGCGACCGGCTCGGGCTACAGCCGTTGGGGCGAGCTTGCCGTCACGCGCTGGCAGCCGGACCCGACAGAGGACCGGCTCGGCTCCTATATCTTCCTGCGCGACGCGAGCACCGGCGACTGGTGGTCAGCCACGGCCGAGCCGAAGCGCGCAACGGACGAGCGCGTGCAGACGCTGTTCTCCGACGACAAGGCGAGCTTCGTCAAATCGGTGGGATTGTTGCGTTCGGAGGTCGAATGCATCGTCATCTCGGAAGGCAACGGCGAAGGCCGGCGGGTGACGCTCTACAATGACGGCGCCACCGACCGGCACATCGAAGTGACCTCCTTTGCCGAGCTGGTGCTGGGCTCCGAAGCGTCGGACTACGCACATCCGGCCTTCTCGAAGATGTTCGTGGAAACGGAAATCGCCGCGAACAACGGCGCGATCTTCGCCACAAGGAGCAAGCGGGAGAAGCACGAGCCCGACGTCACCATGGTGCATTTCGTCACCGATCCGTCAGGACCGGCGCGCGACGCCGAGGCGGAGACCGACCGCCGTGCCTTCATCGGTCGTGGCCGCACCATCTCAGATGCCGCCGCGTTCGATCCCGGTGCCAGGCTCGGCGGCCACTCCGGCTTTACGCTGGACCCGGTCGGAGCACTTCGCCGGCAAGTGCGCGTGCCGGCCAACAAGAAGATCTCGCTGACCTTCTGGACCATCGTCGGCGCCAACCGTGCCGAACTGGACGAAGCCATCGCGCGGCTCGATCATCCGGAAAGCTTTGCCCGCCAGGCGATGCTCGCCTGGACCCGTTCGCAGGTGCAGACCCGTCACCTCGGCCTCAGCCTGACCGATGCCGCCAATGTGCAGAAACTGGCGCGCTACCTGATCTATCCCGATCCGTTCCTGCGTCTTCCGGCGGGATCCATCGCGTCCGGGCTCGGCAAGCAGTCCAGCCTGTGGCCGACCAGCATATCCGGTGACTTCCCGATCTTCCTGGTCCGGATCGGCGACGTCGCCGACCTGGAGATCGTCGCCCAGGCGCTGCGCTTCCAGGAATACATGCGCGCCCGCGGCATGATGATCGACTTTGTCGTCGTCAACGAGCAGGCGTCATCCTATGTGCAGGACCTGCAGCGGGCGCTCGAGACGCTATGCGAAAACAGCCGCCTGCGCGGCAAGGAACTCGGGCCGCGCCAGCACATCTTCGCCGTGCGCCGCGACCTGATGGACGAGGCGACCTACAAGACCCTGCTCGCCGCCGCACGCGTCGTGCTGCATACGCGCAACGGCACCATCTTCGACCAGCTCGAGCGCGCCGAGGCCGCAGCGCTTCAGGCACGCGACGCTTTGCTGCCGGCGGGCGCGGCGGCTCTTCGCGAGCCGTCCTTGCCGGCTCCGACGCCGCCGGCATCTGCCGTACCCGCATTGGTCGACGCCAGCGCCGACGGCAGTGGGCTCAGCAACTGGAACGGTTTTGGCGGCTTCGATAGCGACGGCCGTCACTATGTCGTGCGTCTCGCCGGCCGGCGCACGACGCCACAGCCCTGGATCAACGTCATCTCCAACGCCTCGTTCGGGTTCCATGTTTCGGCGGAAGGCGCTGCCTTCACCTGGAGCCGCAACAGCCGCGACTATCAGTTGACACCGTGGTCGAACGATCCGGTCACCAACCGGCCGGGCGAGGGCATCTACATTTACGATCATGCCAGCGGCAAGGCGTTTTCGCCGCTGGCCGCCGTGGTGCGCGATCCTGCGACGACTTACGAAACGTGGCACGGCCAGGGCTTTTCGACCTTCCGCTCGAAGCGCGGGCCGCTGTCAATGGATCTGACCCATGTGGTGGATCCCGTCGATCCGGTGAAGATCACTCGGCTGCGCATCCAGAATGCGGGTTCGGTGCCGGCGCGGCTGCGCGTCTATGCCTATGCCGAATGGGTGCTTGGCGGACATCGGTCGCACACGGCGTCGACCATCATCCCGTCGAGGGACGCCGCGGCGGGAGCGCTGCTGGCGCAAAATCCCTACGGGCTCGACTTCGGCGAGCGGGTGGCTTTCCTGGCCGCCGCCGGCACTGTGCATTCGGTGACGGCCGACCGTGGCGAGTTCATCGGCAGGCATGGCACCAGCGAGTTTCCGCACGCCGTGCTCAGCGGCGCCGGCCTGTCGGGCCGGGTCGAGGCCGGCGATGACCCTTGCGCTGCCATCGCCAGCGACATCGACATCCCTGCTGGCGGCGACGTAACGCTGCTCTGGCTGCTCGGCGACGCGGCCTCGTCAAAGGAGGCGAGTGCCTTGGTGCAGCAGCATCGCGGCAAGGATTTCGATCAGCGGCTGGCCGACAACGAACGCGCCTGGCGAGGCTTTCTCGACACCGTTCAGGTGGAGACGCCGGATAAGGCGCTCGACGCCATGGTCAACCACTGGCTGCCTTATCAGAGCCTTGCCTGCCGCATCCGCGCCCGCTCCGCCTTCTATCAGGCAAGCGGCGCCTTCGGCTTCCGCGACCAGTTGCAAGACACGCTGGCCCTGCTTGCGCATGACCCGAAACTGGCGCGCGACCAGATCCTTAATGCCGCGCGGCGGCAGTTCCCCGAAGGCGACGTGCAGCACTGGTGGCTGCCGCGCACCGATGCAGGTGTGCGCACCATGATCTCGGATGACGTGGTCTGGCTCGCCCATGCCACCGCACACTACCTGCAGGTGACAGGCGACACCGCGATCCTCGCGGAGCAACTGCCGTTCATCGACGGGCAGGAGCTCGGCGAAGGCGAGCACGATGCCTTCTTCATTCCGGAAGTCTCCAAGGCCACTGCCTCGCTCTACGACCATTGCGCGCGGGCGCTCGACCTTGCCGTCAAGCGCAGCAGCTCCGCCGGCCTGCCGCTGATCCTCGGCGGCGACTGGAACGACGGCATGAACCGTGTCGGCGAGCAGGGCAAGGGCGAGAGCGTCTGGCTGGGCTGGTTCCTGCTGAAGACGCTGGGCGACTTTGCCGCCGTCGCCAAGGCGCAAGGCGACACCAAGCGGGCGCAAGCCTGGACAAGGCACGCCGACGTGCTCAAGCGGGCGCTGGAAAACACCGCCTGGGACGGGCAATGGTATCGCCGCGGCAGCTTCGACGACGGCACGCCGCTGGGATCGCGCAGCTCGGAAGAGTGCAAGATCGACTCGATCGCCCAGTCGTGGAGCGTGCTGTCGGGCGAGGGCGATCCGGCGCGCTCGACCACGGCGATGCAGCAGGCGACGAAGCTGCTCGTCGACGACGAGCTCAAGATCGTCAAGCTGTTCACGCCGCCTTTCTCCAGGACGGAAAAGGATCCGGGCTACATCAAGAGCTATCCGCCGGGTGTACGCGAAAACGGCGGCCAGTATACCCATGCGGCGACATGGTTCGTCATTGCGCTCGCCGAAATGGGGCGCACCGACGAAGCCTACCGCTGCCTCTCGATGCTCAACCCGGTTAATCACGCTCTTGATAAGGCTGCGGCCGAGCAGTATCGGGTCGAGCCCTACATCGTTGCCGCCGATATCTACGCGGGCGAGGGCAAGGGCGGTCGCGGCGGCTGGACCTGGTACACCGGCTCGGCCGGCTGGCTTTACCGCGCCGCGGTCGAAAGCATCCTTGGCATAGAACGCCGCGGACAGCGCATCCAGTTCAGGCCGAAACTCCCCAGCCATTGGGATGGCTACTCGGCAACGCTCAAGATGCTCGGGGCCGAGATCAAGGTTCGCGTCGTCCGCGACAAGAAGGCCAAAGCCGTCTCGCTTGAGGTGAATGGTACGAAGACAAAAGCCTCGTCTTTCGAGCCCAAGGCCGGCGACAAGGCCGAGGTGGTGGTCAGGATACCGACGTAGATTCAGCTGCTTGAAGCGCCCGTCGCACATCCGGGTGAGGTGTGGCGCGGCAAGGCGCTCGACCACTTTATTTGCCCATGACCCGTTCCGAGAGCCGACATCCGGCTATCGGCATCGTGCGCAAGACCCTTGCTGATTAAAATTGTGGCAGTACTTCCCTGCTGCCATGATTTTGCCGCAAGGCTGACATTTCACCTTTTTTCTCAAAACGTTAGGTGATCACGGCAAATTTCGCAGCGTCGTCATCTTTTGTTCGCGAAAAGGGAACGGAAGAGATAGACGGGCATTGTTTTGCGACGCGTCAAACGATACGAGTCAGAAAAATGATGCACTGCACAATAAATATTTGGCGGAGTAGCTGAAGTGTCCCTTCTGCAAATCTACTGGAGAGCGCTCGGTTATCTCGCAGCCGACAGGAAACGCGTTGCGTTTATCTGCGGGGCAAACGTCACGCTCGCAATTATCGCCATCCTCGAGCCGATCATGTTCGGACGAGTGATTGATGCTATTTCGGACCGCGGCTCGGTGTTTTCGACGCTCGCGATGTGGGCCGCTATTGGCGCCTTCAACATCATCGCCTTTGTTCTGGTGGCGCGCGGCGCCGACCGCTTTGCCCATGCGCGGCGCAGTGAGGTTCTTTGCCAGTCGTTCGAGCGCGTGATCACCATGCCGCTTGCCTGGCACCATCAGCGCGGCACGTCCAATTCCCTGCATACGCTTCTGCGTGCGGTCGAGACCTTGTTCAGCCTCTGGCTCGAGTTCATGAGGCAGCATCTGTCCACGGCGGTCGCACTCGTCCTGCTGGTGCCGACGGCGCTCAGCATGGATATCCGCATGTCGATGGTCCTGCTCGGGTTGGGCGGTCTCTATGTCGGCATCGGGCGGCTGGTAATGCGCCGTACCAAGGAAGGACAGGCGGCTGTGGAGCGGCACTACCACCAGGTGTTCGCTCATGTGACCGACTCGGTCAGCAACGTCGCCGTGCTGCAGAGCTACAACCGCATCGGCCACGAGACCGACACCTTGAAGCGCTACGTCAAGAACCTGCTCGACGCGCAGAATCCGGTGCTCGACTGGTGGGCTCTTGCCAACGCGCTGCATCGCCTGTCGTCGACCATCTCGATGATGGTCGTGCTCCTGATCGGCTCCTATCTGGTTATGCACGGCCAGCTCCGTGTCGGTGACGTCGTCGCCTTTACCGGCTTTGCCACATTGCTGATCGCCCGGCTCGACCAGATGTCGGCTTTCGCCAACCAGATTTCCGAGGCGCGGGCCAAGCTCGAGGAATTCTACCACCTCGAGGATTCCGCGGCCGATGCCGTCGAGCCTGACGGGCTGCGCGACCTCGTCAACGTCACCGGTCATGTGCGTTTCGAGAACGTCAGCTTCGAATTCGCCAATTCGGGGCAGGGCATCGACGACGTGTCGTTCGAGGTCCAGGCCGGCCAGACCGTGGCCATCGTCGGCCCGACGGGCGCAGGCAAGACCACGCTCATCAATTTGTTGCAGCGCGTCTTCACGCCGTCCAACGGCCGCATCCTGATCGACGGCATCGACACCCGCACGGTGACCCGCAAGTCGCTGCGCCACTCGATCGCCACCGTCTTCCAGGATGCAGGCCTGCTCAACCGTTCGATCGAGGACAACATCCGCGTCGGCCGTGCCGAAGCGACCTATGACGAGGTCCATGCCGCAGCCAATGCCGCAGCCGCGCAGGATTTCATCCTGTCGAAGAGCGAAGGCTACGACACGGTCGTCGGCGAGCGTGGCGGACAGCTTTCGGGCGGCGAGCGCCAACGTATCGCCATCGCCCGCGCCGTGCTGAAGGATGCGCCCATCCTGGTGCTCGACGAGGCGACCAGCGCGCTCGATGTCGAGACCGAGGACCGCGTCAAGGAAGCGATCGACGAATTGCGGCGCGACCGCACCACCTTCATCATCGCCCACCGCCTGACCACCGTTCGCGACGCCGACCTGGTCGTGTTCATGGACAAGGGCAAGGTGGTCGAAATGGGTGGTTTCGTCGAGTTGTCACTGCGCAATGGCCGCTTTGCCAGCCTGCTGCGCGCCGGCGGCCTGCTCAACGACGAGGAGGTTCGCCGCCTCAGCCGTCCGGTGAACGAAGCTGCCTAAGCAGCGGCGCCTCTTCCTTCTCCCACAAGGGGAGAAGGGAAAGACCCGGTCCGCGACACCACCACTCGATTGCTCCAAACGCACCGCCGGTTTATGTAAGGCCGCATGAGTGACACGACTTCACGCCTCAGCGGCTGGATGGATCTGGCCAACCCGACCCGGTTTGTCGGACTGGCCGACAAGGTTGTCCCTTGGCTGGCCGCCATCGCCGCCATCGTCCTGGCAATCGGGCTCTATATGAGCTTCACGGCGCCGGAGGACTTCCAGCAAGGCATCACCGTGCGCATCATGTACATTCACGTGCCTTTCGCCTGGCTCGCCATGATGTGCTACACGCTGATGGCGGTTTCGGCGCTGGGCACACTGGTCTGGCGTCACCCGCTGGCCGACGTGGCGCTGAAGTCGGCCGCACCCATCGGCGCGGTCTTCACCGCGCTTGCGCTGGTCACCGGCTCGATCTGGGGCAAGCCGATGTGGGGTACCTGGTGGGTGTGGGACGCGCGGCTGACCTCGGTCTTCATCCTGTTCCTGATGTATCTCGGCATCATCGCGCTGACCCGGGCGCTCGATGATGCCGGGCGTGCCGCCTGGGCCGCCGCAATCATCACGCTGGTCGGCTTCATCAACATCCCGATCATCAAATTCTCGGTCGACTGGTGGAACACGCTGCATCAGCCGGCTTCGGTGTTCCGGCTTGGCGGGCCGACCATCGACCCAAGCCTGCTGTGGCCGTTGCTGGTGATGGCTCTTGGCTTCACCGTGCTGTTCTTCGCCCTGCACCTGATGGCGATGCGCACGGAGATCCGGCGCCGCCGCGTCATTTCCATGCGCCGCGTCGCGGCGAGGCAAGTCGAACGGTAGTCAGCAACAAGATTCAGCCCATGCGGCCGCGCGCCGCCACGGGCAGCGTCTCCAGCACCTTTTCGCCGTCGATCAGGTGCACCTCGTCGAACAGGTTGCTGACGACGCAGGCATGGTCGGGCACGACGCGCACCCGCTCGCCAATACGCAGCCTGGCGTCGCCCGAAAGCGTCACGTTGCCGTGTTCCTCGCTGAGGCCTGTCACCCTGGCGCCCAAAACGCCCAGCAATTCGCCGAAATCGGCGAGCCCCAGCGTGTCGCTGGACAAGGCCTTGCTGCCGGCGTCGAGGATGGCCCGCGTCGGCGTCGGGTGGCTGACCACCGTCGACAGCACCGTCAGCGCGCAATCGTCAAGGCTGCCGACGCCTTTGGCGACCTGGTAGCGGTCGAGATAGATGTAGGTGCCGGGGCGGTATTCGGTGACGACGGAATCTTCGCCCGAGCGCCACATATCCGGCGTGCCGCCGCTGGAGATGCGTTCGCAGGCAAGACCGGACGCGGCAAGTGCCTGGCGCGCATCTGCGAGCCACGCCTCGGCTTCGCCGGCGCGGCCCGCCGCCGGATAGGTCATCAGCCCGCCGAAGACGATCCCCCTGGCCTTGTCGATCTCTTTGGCCAGCGCAATCGCCTCGCTGGTGGACTGGACGCCGCAACGGCCCGCGCCGGTGTCGCATTCCACCAGCACCGGCAAGCGGTGGCCGGGATCGGTGAAGGTGGCGGCAAGTCCATCGAGCGTTGCCATGCTGTCTGATGTCACCGACAGCGTCACGCGCCGGTGCAGTGCCTTGAGGCGCTCCAGCTTGGCCTTGCCAAGGATGTTGTAAGGAAGAAAAATATCGGCAAGCCCGGCATCGGCCATCACCTCGGCCTCGCCGATCTTCTGGCAGGTGATACCGACGGCGCCGGCCGCTACCTGCTTCTTTGCCCAGTAGGGCAGCTTGTGGGTCTTGATGTGCGGCCTGAGCTTCAACCCGTGGCGGTCGGCATGGGCCTGCGCCCGCGCGATGTTGGCTTCGGCGCGGCCGACGTCGATCAGGATCGCCGGTGTATCAAGATCGTCTATGCTCGGCATGGAGTATCGCCCTGCGAATTCGCTTGAACTTATGGCGCTGATCGTACCGGATGTCATGAGGCCAGTACTGCAGTTTACGTCGACACCGGAGCGGCGTTCGGCTATGCGGTCCTCGCTGCAGAAAGCGACGGGAAGGAACCACGACCATGAAACGCTCCGCCATCAACGACATCATCCGCGACGCCGACGCCTTCATCCGCTCGTTCGGCTATATCATGCCGCCCTTCGCCTACTGGAGCCCGGAGGAGATGAAGGCGCGCCGGCAAAGCTCGTCGGGCATTTTTTCCGCGCGGCTCGGCTGGGACATCACCGACTACGGCCAGGAGAAGTTCGACGAGCTCGGCCTCTTCCTGTTCACCGTCCGCAACGGCCGCTACGAGGACATGAAGAAGGGCAAGGGCATGCTCTATGCAGAGAAGATCATGATCTCGCGCAAGGAACAGCTGTCGCCGATGCACCGTCACAACATCAAGGCCGAGGACATCATTAACCGCGGCGGCGGCAAGCTGGTGCTGGAACTGTTCATGCCAGATGCCGATGGCGGCGTCGATCCGAAGGCCGAAGTGTCGGTACCGGTCGACGGCACCATCCGCAAACTACCGGCGGGCGGACTGCTGAAGCTCGATCCGGGCGAGAGCGTCACGCTGCTGCCGGGCGTCTGGCATGCCTTCTGGGCCGAGGGCAAGGATGTGCTGATCGGCGAGGTTTCGACCGTCAATGACGATCTCACCGACAACGTCTTCCGCGAGCCGATCGGCCGCTTCTCCAATATCGACGAGGACGTCGCGCCGTTATACCTGCTGGTGTCCGACTACGAGAAGTGGGTGGGGTAGGCCGGCTGTCTGGTTGCGGCTGAGCTGCCATTCCGGCAGCCAACGCACGCCTGCCGCATCACGTCTTCACGTTGGAAGGCCATCAATAGAGCGTTCGGTAGAGGTTGCAGACCGAAGCCGGATCGAGGCCGGCAAGACGCTCGGTTTCATGCCGCTTGAGGCCGACAAAGGTCTCGACGAAGATCGGCGCGAACCATCCGGTGACGGTGCGGTCGGCGGTGAGCGCATCGAGCGCCGCTGGCAGGGTTTCTGGCAATCGCACCAGACCGAGCTTTGCCCGCTCCGCCTCGCTCATCAGCGTTGGGTCGCCGCTGACCAGGGGCGGCGTCGGCAGCTTGGCCTTCAGCCCTTCCAGTCCGGCGCGCACGATGGCCGCCAGCGACAGATAGGGATTGCCGGTTGCGTCGGCGGCCCGGTACTCGACATTGTACTGTCGCGCCGGATCGCGTCCGGCGATCGTCACCGTCGGGCAGATGCGCAGGCTGGCCTCGCGGTCACGGTCGGCGAGCCAGGTATAGGACGAGCTCCAGCTGTGCGGCTTCAGGCGGTAGTAGGACGATACGCTCGCCGCCGTCATGGCGGTAATCGCCGGCAGATGGCGCAGCACGCCGGCACAGAAGGCGCCGGCCCAGTTGGAAAGGCCGCCCGGACGTGCCGGGTCGTAGGTCGCTGGCTTGCCGGCTTCGTCGACAAAGCTGAAATGGATGTGGACTCCGTTGCCGATCGCATCGGGAGCAGGTTTGGGCGCGAAGCTGGCCCGCCAGCCGGCGTTGCGTGCGACTTCGCGCGTGATCTCGCGGATGGCGACGGCGCGGTCGGCTGCTACAAGCGCATCGGCAGGCTCGTGTGTCACCTCGAACTGCTCGTTGCCGAACTCGGCGATCACCACTTCGGGCGCGACGCCGGCTTCCTCCAGCGCCGCCATCAAATTGGGGGCGAAGGGGTCGGCGCGGCGCAGCGCGGCGAAGGACAGCGAATGACCTGGCGCCAGGTTGGCGTCGGCGATGTTGAATTCATGCTCGAAGGCGGCGATGACGGAAACGCCGGTTGCAGCCTTCAGCTCCGCCAGCGCGTCCCGAAGCATGGTCCGCGTGCAGCCGAGCCATGGGCTGCCGTCGAGTTCGACGATGTTGCCGGCGACCATGTCGAACGGCGTCGCCGATCCGGTCAAAGCCGTCCGGAACCGCGCGTTGAGGTCGGGCACCAGCCTGAGATCGCCGGACGAACCCCAGGGATTGGGATCGATGACGGAGTTGAACGGCGTCAGCGCCAGATTGGCCTGCAGCCAGCCTACGCCGGTGGCGGCGATCTTCTGCAGCTTGCTTTCGACCACCGATCGGCCGCGCGTGATGGCGGAGAGATCGGTGGTGACGACGGCAACGAGCGGTTCCACTGTCGATGTCATCAGGCATTTCCCAGAATGTCGAAGCGGGCGGCGACGGTGGCTGTGTCGGCAAGCCAGCAATAGCCGCCAAAGGTCTTGAGCGCGCCGTCATGACGCTCCTGCGTGGCGGCGGCGCAGGCGTCCGACACGCAGGTCACCAGATAGCCGCGATCGGCGGCGTCACTCACCGCCATGTCGACGCACTGGTCGGTCATGATGCCGGCAACGACAAGATAACGCACGCCGAGGTTCTTCAGCACATAGTCGATGTTGGTCGAGTTGAACACGCCCGACGACGTCTTCTGCAGCATAATCTCGTCGCCGACCCGCGCCAGCGACGGCACCGGCAGGCCTTCCGGCCGGCTAGGCGCAATATGGATCGGCGTCAGCTTGTGGTCCAGCGAGCGGTCGCGGCCATCTTCCGTCAGGCCGACCCCGACGAGCCGCGACCTGTTCGGCATGCCGCTTCGTGCAGCAATGCCGGCCACGGCACCCGCGGCGTAGTAGGCAGGCTCAGGCTTCCAGCCAGACCTTCTCGAAATGCTGCTCCAGCGCCTGGTGCTGCTCGCAGCCATGCACGCCTTTGCGGTATGTCCGGTAGACCGAACGCCAGTAAGGCTGGATGATGATGCCGGCATCGCGCAAATTCTGCTCGATCTTGGCCATGATCTCCTTGCGGGCGCCGGCGTCCGGCGTCGCCAGCGCTTTGTCGAGCAGACTGTCGAACTCCGGATTGGCGTAGGCGCTCTCGTTCCACGCCGCGCCTGATTTATAGGCGAGCGCCAGCACCTGCACGCCCAGCGGCCGGCCGAGCCATTCGGTGCAGGAGAACGGGTATTTGCTCCAGTCGTTCCAGAACGTCGCCGCCGGCAGCACGGTGCGCTTGATCTTCAGCCCGGCCTCGCGCATCTGCGCGGCAATTGCGTCGGCGGTGCTCTTCTGCCAGTCGACGTCGACGGAAATCAGATCGTATTCGTGGTCGGCCTTTCCAGCTTCGGCAAGCAGCGCCTTGGCTTCGTCGACCTTGCGGACGGCCGGGCCGATATCGGCATATTCGGGATGCATCGGGCCGACATGGTGGTTCTC
The DNA here is from genome assembly GCF_004010325.2 of Mesorhizobium sp. M00.F.Ca.ET.216.01.1.1. Taxonomy (GTDB): domain Bacteria; phylum Pseudomonadota; class Alphaproteobacteria; order Rhizobiales; family Rhizobiaceae; genus Mesorhizobium. Next base: position 77,485 of record NZ_SADR02000008.1, on the reverse strand, counting down.
GGCAGGCTTGCCGCGGTTGTCCATGCCGATCTTCAGCACAGCAGCGTTGTCGACGGCGAGTTGCGCCGCGCGCCGCACCTTGATGTCGTCATAGGGCGGATTGCCGATGTTGAAACGCGCCACGATCGTCGAGCCGGTGGCAATCTCGGAATTGCCGAGGCCCATCGCGTCCGTTTCCGAAACCGTGTCGGCGGCGGTTTCGTGATCGGTGTCGATCTCGCCCGATTCAAAAGCCGACAGCATCGCGTTGGGATCGGAGCCGTAGTCGACCCATTTGATGCCGTCGAGGTAGAAGTCGCCCTTCCACCACGGCTTGTCCTTGCGGCGCACCTCGGCGCCGACTTCGGCGTCCCATTTGACCAGCTCGCATGGTCCGGTGGTGATCGCCAGAGCCTTCATCGGGTCGCCGTCGCCATCATAGCTGCGATGCATGATCAGCGCCGGGTAGTCGGCCATGCCGGCAATCAGCGAAATGTCGGGCTTCGGCAAATTGAGCCGCACGGTGAAATCGTCGACACGCTCGATGCCGCCGTCGACCGGTTTCTTGGTGTCGGCATTGATCAGCGCGCCCATGCGCGCGGCGACCGAATTGCCGGCAACGCCGGCGTCGCACCAGCGCGTCAGATTGTGGATGACGTCGTCGGCGTTGAAGGTGTCGCCGTTCGACCAGGTGATGCCCTTGCGGACATGCAGCGTCAGCACGCGGGCGTCGTCGCTGGTCTCCCAGCTTTCGAGCAGCCATGGCTCGAAGGTGAAATCGCGGTTCCAGCGAACCAGATATTCGTTGCACTGGCGCGCCACGTTGGACATTTCGACGCCGTCGAAGGTGCGCGGATCCTTCCAGCCCTTGACGTTCATGGCGACGCGCAAGACGCCGCCGCGCTTGGGTTCGTCGGCTCTGGCCGGGGAGGGCGCAAGGCCGCCGAGCGCCAGCGCGCCGGCGGCACTGACGCCGAGCGCGGCCATGGTGGCGAGATATTCGCGCCGGTTCATCTGGCCCTTCTTGAACCCGATGGCGACGGGCTCGGCCTGCGGATGCAATTCTCTCTTGGTCAGCATGAACTTCATCGTCGATCTCTCCTTGCGGGCGCCGGCCGATCGCGTCGTGGGGGCGGACGCGTTTCGCCGGGGCACTCTTGGCCACACCGGATGATAGTGCCGGCCTTCCCGGCGAAATGTTCGTGTTTCCGCAGTTCTTGTGCGCTGCTCCGCAGCGCGGGTGCGGCTGGCGCGACGCCCAGAGAACGGCCAAGCACCTTCAATCGACGCGCTCATCCTTGCCGAGCGTGACGACCGAGGCGATCGCAGTCAGGATGCGCACAAAAGCCTCGCCGGCGCGCGCCACGGTTTTGCGGGCACGCAGGAAACTGTGCACCAGGCGCGGCTCCTCGTGCCACCGGGCATGACCACCGGCGGCGATGATGCGGTCGCGATAGGCCTCGCCGTCCGACGACAGCGGATCGCACTCGGCGGTGATGATGAATGTCGGCGGCAGGCCGGAGAAATCGGTGTCGCCGAGCGGCGAAAACGTCGGGTCGTCATGCGATTGCGCCGGGCCCGACCTGATTTTGCGATAGAATTCGACATCTCGCTGCGTCAGCAAAGGCGCTTCGGCGTGCTCCATGTGGGAACCGCCGTCGCCGCCGAGGTCGGGATAGATCAGCACCTGGCCGACGGCGCGGCGAGGGTGGTGACGCGTCGCTTGCGCAACGGCGGCGGCAAGGTTGCCACCAGCGCTCTCGCCGCAGAGCACGATCGGCAGATCGCTTGTCTGCGCCGCCCATTCGAACACGGCCAGCGCGTCATCGAACGCTGCAGGGTGCGGATATTCCGGCGCCAGCCGGTAGTCGGCGGACAGTAGTGCAAAGCCGGTGCCGGCGCAGATCTCGGCGCAGATGTCGTCATGGCTGTCGAGCCCGCCGAGGACGAAGCCGCCGCCATGATAATAGACGACGATCGCTTGCGGCGCCTTGCCCGCCAGCTGATAGCGTCGGATCGGGATTGCATGGCCGCCGGCGGCAATCGTGCTGTCGCTGGCCTCGACGCCGGCCGGATGGCCCTCATGGAAAGCCCGGCACATCGCGTCGTAGACCGCCCGCTGTTTGTCGATCGGCAGGTCGATGATTTCAGAGGGATACCAGTCGTTGACGCGGTCGATGTAGTCCCGCAGCGCCGGATCGAGCAGCGTCGCGTATTTTCCCCGCTGTATAATTTGGCGGATCGTGCCCATCGCAATCCGATCCTGGCGTTACAGCTCGCTATAAAGCTGGGCCGCGTTTTCAAAGGTGAAGCGCAAAGGCACCGAGCCTTCGACCTGCCAGACGGTGACCGTATCGCCTGATATCAGCCGGCAGGCGTCGAGGGTATTGGTGACGGCGCCGCCATAGAGCCGGTTGGCAAGATTGAGGATGCCGGTCTGGTGCATCGCCGTGCTGGCGCTGCCGCAGGCATCCTTGACCAGCAGGACGCGAAAGCCGAGCGCCACCGCATCCTTGACGCTGGCATCGATACAGGCCTCGGTCCACACGCCGGCAATGACCAGCCACTCGATGCCGTCAGCCTTGAGCCGGTCGACGGCAGGGCTTGCACTGAAGGCGCTGGCTGCGGTCTTGACCAGCATCGTCTCGCCCGGCCCCGGCGCCACTTCCGCACAGATCGCCGTCAGTGGATCGTCCTTGTCGGAGAAAGCCGACTTGCCGTCGGCCTCGACCGGATGGAACGGCCGCGCCTTGGCAAGATCGACGATATAGGCCCAATGGTAGAGCGGCACGTAGTTGCGGCGCGCCGCGGCCTGCAGGCGCTGGACGTTGGCGAGGATGTCGCCAAAACCCTCGACGAGATAGCGCTTGTCCTGGCGATGCTCCTCCTGGAGATCGATGAATGCCGCCGCCACCTTGCCGCGCGTGATCGAGATCGGGCTCTTCATTCAAATCCGCCTGTCGAAAAAGTTCAAATCTGCCTGTCAATATTCAAATCTGCTTGTCAAGAAAATCGTCCTCATAGGGAAAACGCGACAGAAGCTCCGTCCCGGTCTCGGTGATCAGGATCTCGTCCTCCAGCTTGACGCCTTCGCGCCCGCCTTTCTCGCCGATGTAGCTCTCGACGCTCACCACCATGCCGGGCACGATGACACCGTCGCGGCCATAGGTCTCGTAATCCATGGCGTGCGCGATGAACGGCGTCTCGCCGTGCATGCCGACGCCGTGCATCACCGAGGTGTAGCGCTGGTCGACGAAGCGGTCTGGGATCTTCCAGGCCTTTTCGGCGATTTCGCGAAACGCCATGCCCGGCTTCACGATCGAGATGTTGTGCTGAACCTGGTCGTGCGCCATGCGGTAGAGCGACTTCTGATAGTCGGTCGGCCTGCCCGGCCCGCAGCGGAAGGTGCGCGAGAAGTCAGAATAATAGCCGTAGCAACCGATCGTATCGGTATCGAGCGCCAAAAGCTCGCCCGGCCTGATCTTGCGGCCGCTAGCCTCGTTGAACCACGGGTTGGTGCGCTGGCCAGAGGTGAGCAGCCGGGTTTCGATGAACTCGCCGCCTTGCCGGATCACCTCGTGGTACATGATGGCGAACAGGTCGTTTTCGGATACGCCGGGCTTGATCGCCTCGCGCACCGCCGAGACGGCGGCTTCCGCGCCGGCCATCGACACCTGCAGGCACTTTACTTCTTCGGGCGTCTTGACTGCCCGCACCGCCAGGATCTCGCCCTGGCAATCCCGGACCTCGCAGCCGCGCTTTTCCAGCGCCAGCGCTTGCAAATGGCCGCAGCGGTCGAGGCCGAGCTTCATCGAGCCGCCGCCATGCGTCTTGAGCAGCTCGGCGATCTCGTCGGCGAAGGGACCCGCGGTTTCGTCGTCGCGACCAGATACCGAGGACCAGACCAGCTTGGACGGACGCGCCTCGTCGATCGTGTCGAGCACCATCGAGACGTGGTAGCTCTGCGGATATTCGAACAGCACGATCGGCCCCGATGTCGGGATGAAGAAATAGCGGGTCGAGTTGCGCAGGAAATAGCCGAACATGTTGCGCGAGCCGGTGGCGTAGCGCTGGTTGTAGGGGTCGAACAAAACCACGCCGCCATAGCCGGCTTCGCGCATCCAGGCGCGCAGCTTGGCCAGCCGGCCTTTGCGCAGCGCATCCGCGTCGATGAAGGACGGCTCGGTATCCGACAGCCACATGCCGCCGGCCGGATCTGCTGCGGCCGGGTGGCGCATGCGATCCCTGAAGTCGACGTCCTCGGTGCTGTCGGGGTCAAAAACAACAATGCTCATGGGGTGCCTCCTGAAGCACGTCGCCCAAAAGTGCGCAGCGGTTTTGGGATAACGACATGCATAAAAACAAGCCCGGAAGATGAGCCAAGCATGTCAAGAAGTCTGTTCCGAATCCCGCAAATGTCGTGCCGGATACCGCTGGAAAGCGGTTCTGCAGCGATCCTTCGCGCCGGCATCGAAGGTTTTGCATCGCAACCACGCCGCGAAGCTAATGCCGCCTCATCAGCTTCGGCGCGTGGCCGTGCTCCTCGCGGAAGGCGCGGGCAAAGCTCGACATCGAGGCGAAGCCGCAGGCCAGCGCCACGTCGCGCACCATCAGCGTCGAATGCGCCAAGAGGTCGGCGGCGCGCTTCAGCCGCAGGCGCCGGTAGTAGCCGTTGGGCGAGATGCTGAGCTCGGAGCGAAAATTGCGTTCGAGCTTGTCGGAGGAGACGCCGAGTTTTTCCGCCAGTTCGGTCATGCCGAGCCGCTCCTCCACCGCATCCTCCATGATGGCGATGGCCGACAGCACCAGCTCGTTCTGCACGCCGGTGCGCAGCCTGAGCGGCATCAGCTTGCGGTCGACGCTCGAGCGCAGCGGGCTGTGCACGAACCACTCAGCGACGCCGGCCGCCAGCTCGGCGCCATAGTCGTTGGTGATTATCTCCAGCATCATGTCGAGGCTGCCGACGCCGCCGGCCGAGGTGAAACGCTTGCGGTCGATGACGTAGAGATCGCGCCTGAGCTCGATGTCCGGGAAAGCCTCGGTGAACGCCGCCTGGCTTGTCCAGTGCAGGGTACAGGCATGGCCGTCGAGCAGGCCGGCTCGCGCCAGGAAGAAGGCGGCATCCGCGACCGCGCCGATATGGGCGCCGTTGCGCAGGCTCTTGCGGATCCAGCTCACCGCGTCGCCGGCCACGATTTGGTCGGCATTGCCGCCCGAGCAGACGACGATGCGATCGACCTTCGGCGCCTCGTCCACCGAAAAGCCGGGCTGAATGACGACGCCATTCGAGGCCTCGACCGGACCCTTGCCAGCGCCGACGATCACCCAGCGGTAGCATCCTCTCTTCGCCAGCACGTTGGCCGCACGCAGCGGCTCAATCACCGAGCTGAACGCCATCATCGGAAAGCCGGGAAAGACCAGCACGGCAAAGGTGAGGGGGGCTTCGCTGGGTTTCGATGGATCATGCGGGTTCATGGCAGCGGTGCTCGTCGGCAATTTGCGCGAAGCACAATTCTCCCACACACCGTGTCAGGTCAACTGGCTCTCGGTGCTGATCAGCAAGGTTCATAGCGAAGGCAAAGACGTCGATGCGCGGATATCGAGCCCATGAGCGGTAATGCGCTACAGCCCCGAGATATCAGGCTTTCCCTGGACGACGAAAGTTTCGAGCATCGCCCAACAGTTGTCGCGCAGGTAGGTTTCGGTCCCGGCGAGCCTGTCGCGCCATTTCGGCAGAAGCCCATCATGCATCTGGGAGACCAGGGTCTGCTCATAATCCTGATGGAGGTCCCAGGCCGTTGTACCGGCGAGCCTCGGCGGATGCTGCCTTAGGAAGGCGGGGAAAGATAGGCTCGCATAGGCCTGTTCCGCCGCGTTGACGAGGTCCTTTACCAGTTCGGCCTGCGTCTCGACATCCTGGCGGTTGCCGGGGCGGCTGACGTGGCCGGCGACAAGCGTCTCGAAATCGTAGGCAAGAACCTTGCGATGCGCCCCGACAAAGCCCGGAATGTCGATGGCAACGCCGAGATTCTTATAGGGCATCCAGCCAGGATAGACGACGTCGATAAACATGAGGGTCCCTTGGCGAGGCGCGAAGATGAAGATGTTGTCGATCGAATGGTTGATGCCCTTATACGCTAGTTCGAGGCGCTGATTTCCCTGTTCGAGCGTGTAGGTCGTGTCGAAGGTTACGGTTGGGGCCGGACGTCGCGGGTCTTTCCGCGAAGCAAGCAGTTCGGCCGTCCGGGCGTGGGCGACGATCGTGACGTCCTTTGCGAACAGATGCGCGCCGGCAATATGGTCGACATGTTCGTGACTGTAGACCAGATGCGTCACCGGCTTGTCTGTGACTTCAGCGATGGCCTTGAAGTAGTTCTCCCCAAGCGTGGGTGGCGCATCGCAGGCAACCACCCCGGCCGACGAGACCATGAACATTGTGCTGTACGCACCGTCCGTAACCCAATAGAGCCCGTCGCCAATCTGCTGGACGAGGTAGCCCTTGCCGGGATCGACCAGAGGGCCCGTGCCGGACGCCGCGATGGTGCCGCCGGCCGCGAGCGCCGGATGAAGTCCGCAGCCGCAAAACCCGGCCTGCGCGACCGTCGCTGCGGCCACACATTGCAGGAAGTGGCGGCGGCCTCGATCAGCGCCGCCTTTGCTCGGTGCGCCGCGATCCGACAAGTCCTGAGCTTCGACTATTTCGGACATGCGGCTCCGCTCCTCATCCAGCTTTCGGCATCCTTCGTGAATTCCTCATAGGGGACGGGCGGGGTCGTTCGTGTCTTCCCGGTCCGGTCGACGCCTGGCGACCAGGCCCATCTGACGAGGGCCGATCTGAGATGATCGATGACCTGACCGCCATTGCGGTTTCCGTTGTGTTGTGGATCCTTCAGGTGTTCGCAAAGCTCATGTTGGGAAAGGCCGTCCCAACCCATGGTGAGGGGCGCGAGCTGCACTCGTCGTTGGCGCCGGGGACGCCGCTGGCTGCGTTGTTCGATCGTCCGTGACAGGTGGAACAGGGCAGGCCGGCCGCACCATCATCCGCGGGTCCACGCTTCACATGGAACATGTGTCGATGCCGGTCGTCGCCCTGGCGCGGAAAGTCCGTCAGGGTGTGGCAATTCTGACAGCGAGGGCTGGCCATGACGCGGGCAATCGTGTCGAAGGCGTCGGCCGAGGACGTACTGTCGCCCTTGGTTTGCGACCACAGTGGCGGCACGAAGGCCAGGGCTGCTATCACGCCGAGCGTCGCGCCGGCGAGTGCTCTCACCTGAAGCGGACGGCCAATCATCACGCACCGCGCACGGCGCGATGCACCGCGGCGCGGATGCGGGCATAGGTGCCGCAGCGGCACAGATTGGTGATTGCCGCATCGATGTCGTCATCGGTTGGATGCGGCTTGTCTTTAAGCAGCGCGGCGGCGGCCATGATCATGCCGGATTGACAATAGCCGCATTGTGGAACCTGTTCCGCAATCCAGGCCTGCTGCAAGGGATGCGAGCGGTCGTCCGAAAGCCCCTCAATCGTCGTGACCTGCTTGTCTTCCGCGTCGGCGAGCGAAAAGGAACAGGAGCGTACCGACTGGCCGTCGACGTGCACTGTACAGGCGCCGCAGGCAGCGATGCCGCAGCCGAATTTGGTGCCGGTCAGCCCGAGGTGGTCGCGCAACGCCCATAGCAGCGGCATGTCCGGATCGGCGTCGACCGTGACCGCGCTCCCATTGACAGAAAATCTCGTCATTGTATGGCTCCCGTCAGACCAACTGATAGCCGCTGCGCGAAATCGGCAGGGTCCGGATGCGCTCGCCAGTCGCGGCGAACACGGCATTGCAGAAAGCGGCCTGCGTCGGCACCGGACCAATCTCGCCGACACCGGTCGGCTTGCCGCCGCTCTCCACGAATTGTGTCGTGATGACAGGGGTTTCGGACAGGTGCAGCGGATCGAATTGATCGAAGTTCGTCTGCTCGATCTCACCGTCCGCGAAGGTGACCTCCGTGCGCAGTCCGGAAAGGCCCCAGACCACGCCGCCTTCGATGTTGGACGTGGCAATGCCCGGGTCGAGTGTCTGGCTGATATCGACGGCGCTCCAGACATGGTGACACTTGATGTCCTTGTCCTTGACGGAGATTTCGACGACTTGCGCGATATAGCCGCCGAACGCCTTGGCGAGCGCCAGGCCGCGGAACCGTCCAGCCGGCAGAGCATTCGACCAGCCGCACAAGGTGCCGACAGCTTTCAGCACCGCGACCGCACGATGGTCGGAAGCGGCAAGCTTCAGCCGATAGGAAAGCGGGTCGTCCTTGGCGCGGTGCGTCAATTCGTCGACAATACTTTCCAGGACAAAGTTGTTCGGCCCGTGGCCGGTTGTGCGCCAAACGGAAACGGCAAGCGGCGTGTCGACGCGATGCTGCTCGACCGCGTAGTTTTGAATGGCGTAAGGCGTCTTTGTCAGACCTTCGACCGCCATGCCATCATAGGCTGCCGGCGGCATTATCGGCCGCGCCCAGTCGCCCTCTGCCTTGATGGCGCCGCGCGGGAATATGTAGAGCATGTGGGAAGGCGAGACGACACGATGCGTCATCGCCACCGGCAGGCCGTCATTGCCGAGAAACGCCTTCACCGCATGAAGCATTGGCGGGCGGTAGGCGTCGTAGCGAAAATCTTCTTCCCGGCTCCAGATGACCTTGACAGGGCGGCCAGCGGCCTTTGCGACGATGATAGCGATCTTGGCGAAATCCGCGAGCAGCCGCCGGCCGAAGCCGCCACCAAGCAACGTCCTGTGAATAATGATCTGGTCGTCCGCGAGGCCCGTCACCTGCCTGGCGACGGCATGGGTGATCTCGACGCCCTGTGTCGGAATCCATAGCTCGCACCGGTCCTGCGTCACATGGGCCGTGCAGTTCATCGGCTCCATTGTCGCATGCGCCTGGGCGGGAATTTCGAAAGTGGCCTCCAGCACGTCGTTCGCAGCCGCAAGAGCGGCAGCGGCATCACCCGCCTTGACCATTGTGTCGAACGGGGCGGATTTCAGCAGCGCGACATATTCGGCCTTCTGGCCATCGGTTGAATATCCGGCGAGCGGACCCGGCGTGAATGAAAGCTTGGCCCGATCGAGAGCCTGCTTCGCCGTCCAGTAGTCATTGGCAACGACGGCGAGGCCGGATGGAATCTCGACGACCGCAAGCACGCCACGTTCGGCCTTGATCGCCGTTGCATCGAATGCCGCGAGCGATCCTCCTTGTGAAGGGGCCCGGCGGATGGTGGCCACCGCCATGCCAGGTACCTTCACATCGATGCCGAAGATGGCTGATCCATCGACCTTCGAGGGTATGTCGACGCGCGGCTGCGGCTTGCCGATCAGGTCTGAGCTGCTTGCCGGCTTGATCTGGGGTTCTTTCGGGACCTCGAGCCTCGCCGCGTCCGCGGCAACCGAGCCAAAGGTCAGCATCCGGCCTGTCGGATCGTGATGGATGCGGCCCTTGTCGACGCGAAGGCTGGCGGCCGCAACACTCAGACGCGCCGCGGCTGCCTCCACGAGCATCTCGCGCGCGGCCGCGCCGACGGTCCGCATGATCGGGAAGAAGGTCGAGATCGATTCGCTGTTGCCGGTGAACATCCACTGATATTGCGGATGCCGGTATGCGGGATCGAAATCGGACCATTCCAGCCTGACCCGCGACCAATCGGCGCCGAGCTCGTCCGCGAGCGCCAGGGGAAGGGTGGTTTGGATGCCCTGTCCCATTTCCGACTGGGACAGCACTATCGTCACTTGATCGTCCGGATCGATGCGCAGCCAGGCATTCAGAAATTTGTCCGGGGATACGGCCTGCGCTTTCATGGTCAAGTTCGCCGACAAGACCAGCGCGCCGGCCATGCCCAGGAACTGCCTTCGATCCAGTGATCCGGGCTTTGTCGCCAGTGGGGTGTGCATCATGTTCAGCAATTCCCTCCAAGCTCCACAGGCCATGCCACGACCAGCCTCTAGCCGTCGATCATAGGATGCGCCATTATTCGATCAACTGAAATCTCCAGATATGCGATATGAATGAATTTGATATCGTTGATCGCTGAAACAGTGATCGCGTGGCGAGGAGGAGATGCAGTTGATGCGCAAAGCCAATACCGATCAGCTGAAGCTGCGCCGGCTAGACTTCACCATGCTGGCAATCTTCCGCGATCTTGTACGACTGCAGAAAACCACGCGTGTCGCGGCAACGCTGGGCGTCAGCCAGTCCGCCGTCAGCCATGCGCTCGCGCGGCTGCGGGAGCTGTTCGACGATCCCCTGTTCATCAGGCGCCCGAACGGGCTGGAGCCGACCCCTCGCGCCTCACAGCTTCTTCCGCAGATTGAAATCATTCTTCGGCTTGCCCACGAGGCGCTCGACGTTCCCACGCATTTCGAACCTGAAACATCATCGCGCACCTTCAGGCTCGGGGGCAACGACCTGGTCGGCGCCGTGATTGCCCCTCCGCTGATAGGGATGCTGCGTGCCGAAGCACCTAGATGCCGGGTCGCGTTTCAATTCGCTGTCGGAGCCGAAAGCCTGAACGCCCTGCGCACGAACGAAATGGAGATGGCGATCGGGCGCGTCTGGGATTTGCCGGATGAGTTCCAGGCGATGCCGATCTTCGAGGAGGACTTTGTCGTCGTGGTCAGGAAAGACCATCCCGTTGCGCACGGCCCGATATCGCTCGACCACTACCTGGCATTCGATCACGTGCTTGTCTCATTCAGAGGCGGCTTTCATGGCATGGTCGATCAGGCTTTGAAAAAGCGCCGGCTCCGGCGGCGGGTCGTCGCGAGCGTTCCAATGTTCATGACCGCCATGGGCGTTGTCGCGAATAGCGATCTCTCGTCAACAGTTCCGGCCAGACTCGCCGCCAAATACGCCAATCAATTCGGGCTTGCGGTGCTTGAACCGCCGCTTGCCGTCGATCCGTTCACGTTCAGCCTCGTGCGGCATGTAAGATCGGCATCAGACATTGGCCTGGATTGGTTGTCGGCAAAGATAATCGAGTGCGCTGGCTCGCCGCAGACCGGCAGCACAATCAGGCAAGGCGAAGCGAATGGCGCTGACGGTGATAAAGCCGATCAATGACAGGCGCCGGCGAAAAATCAGTTGCTTGACATGCCCTCCCCGGGAATAGGTGACTGTCCATTTCGGAGAAAACGACACGATGTTTGCGACAAAGGCCATCGGCAATACCGACAAAGCGGCATTCCATCGCGAGTTGGCCATCCAGTTGAAGGCGCTGCTGGACGATGAGAGGGACTCGATCGCCAACGCCGCCAACACTGCCGCGCTGATCTTTGAGATGATGCCCGATCTCAACTGGGCCGGCTTCTATTTCCTGCAGTCCGACGACGAGCTGGTGCTCGGGCCCTTCCAAGGCAAGCCGGCCTGCGTGCGCATCGCGGTCGGAAAAGGTGTGTGCGGAACCGCGGTCGATTTGGGCATGTCGATGCTGGTCAAGGACGTGCACGATTTTCCCGGCCACATCGCCTGCGACGCCGATTCGCGCTCGGAGCTGGTCGTGCCGCTCAGGGACAATGACGGCGTCTTCGGTGTCCTCGACCTCGACAGTCCGCTGCCCGGCCGGTTCGACAAGGAGGACCAGGCCGGCGTCGAGCAGCTTGCCGCGATCTATGTCGCGGCGAGTTCGTGGGACGAATAGGCCACGACGACGGCTATCCATTTCCAGCGTCCGCCACTATACGCCTCGCCACGGCAAGGTTGGCGCCGGGGATGCGGCCCTGCCGCATTGCACAATTTCTCCGCTTGGACAAAATGCAGGCATGGTCCGAACCTCACTCGCCGTTCTGGTGATCGACGAAAACCGCATCCGCGCCGCAATCATCGAGGCGGGGCTGCGCGAGGCAGGCCATGAGCGGGTCACCGTCATCCATGACGTTGCCGGCATTGCGCGGCGGATCGCCGAGATCGAGCCCGACGTCATCGTCATCGATCTCGAAAACCCGAACCGCGACATGCTCGAAAACATGTTCCAGCTTTCGCGCGCGGTGAAGCGGCCGATCGCCATGTTCGTCGACCGCTCCGACCAGGCCTCGATCGAGGCGGCGGTCGATGCCGGCGTTTCGGCCTATGTCGTCGACGGCTTGCGGCAGGAGCGCGTCAAGCCGATCCTCGATATGGCGGTCAGCCGCTTCAACGCCTTTTCGCGCATGGCGCGTGAGCTTGAGGAAGCCCGCAGCGAGCTCGAGAGCCGCAAGGTCATCGACCGCGCCAAGGGCATCTTGATGAAGTCGCGTGGCCTGAGCGAAGAGGCGGCCTACACGCTGTTGCGCAAGACGGCGATGAACCAGAACCGCAAGATCAGCGATATTGCCCAGAGCCTGGTGACCGCCGCCGGGCTGCTGGGACCGGCGGAGGACGAATGAGCATGGGGCACCAGATCACCGCCGGCTTCATGCCGCTGTTCGACAGCGCCGTGCTGGTCGCGGCCGGCGAGATGGGGTTCGCCGCCCGCGAAGGCGTCGAACTGACGCTGCACCGTGAGACCTCCTGGGCCAACATCCGCGACCGTATCGCCATCGGCCATTTCCACCTCGCGCATATGCTCGGGCCGATGCCGCTCGCCTGCAATCTCGGGCTGACGCCGCTCGCCTCGGAGACGATCGTGCCGTTCTCGCTCGGGCTCGGCGGCAATTGCATCACCGTCTCCAACGCCATCTGGGCCGGCATGACGGCGCACGGTGCTGAGCCCGATCTCGATCCGGCGCGCGCCGGCGCGGCACTCGGCGCACTCATCGGCGAGCGGGCGGCCGCCGGCCGCGAGCCGTTGCGCTTCGCCGTCGTGCATCCGCATTCCGGGCACAATTACGAACTGCGCTACTGGCTCGCCGCCTGCGGCATCGATCCGTCGCGCCAGATCGAGATCGTCATCGTGCCGCCGCCGTTCATGGCCGATGCGCTGGCCGCGGGCCGCATCGACGGCTTTTGTGTCGGCGAACCGTGGAACAGCACCGCGGTCGCTGCCGGCACCGGCCGCATCGTCACCGTCAAGGCACGGCTGTGGAGGAACAGCCCGGAGAAGGTGATCGGCGTGCGCAAAGCCTGGGCAGAAGAGAATCCGGACGCATTGTCGGCGCTGCTGCGCGCCCTGCATCATTCGGCCCGCTGGTGTCAGGATCCGGCAAACCACGGCGAACTGGCCGCTGTGATGGCGCAGGCCGGGTTCCTTGAGCTGCCGTCCAAAATCCAGATGCCGATCCTGACCGGGCATCTCAAGCTCGGTGGCGGAGCGGAACTTGCCGTCGACGACTTCTTCCTGACCTTCGACAAGGCGGCGAACTTTCCGTGGAAGAGCCATGCGCTGTGGTTCTACACACAGATGGTGCGCTGGGGGCATGTGGCGCACTCGCCTGAGAATCTGGCCATCGCCCGCGACTGCTACCGCCCTGACCTCTACCGCTCGGCGCTGAAGCCGCTTGGCGTGGCGCTTCCCGGCGCCAATTCGAAGGTCGAGGGCGCGCTCGCCAAGGCGACTGCGGTCGGCGCGACGGGCGCCGGCCTGATGCTCGGCCCCGATGGTTTCTTCGACGGCCAGATCTTCGACCCAGACAAGATCGACGCCTATATTGCGGGCCAGAAGGCGGGGTGATCAGTCCCGGATCACGGGCCTGATCATTCTTGCGTCATTCTTGTGCGTTGCACAAAAATTATGCGCATTGCATAGGCGGCTGACCAATCTTTGACCTCACCGGCCCGCGGCCGGATAAGCCAACGATTGGAACGCACCATTGATTTCATTGGTGATTTCTCTGCCTTCCGAAACTGGCACGGTTCCTGCTTTGAAATAACCAGGCCCTTCTTGGGTCACGGAACAGGCGTCCAATGGCGGGCGCCACAGGCAAAGCTGCCGCTCAGGTCACCACGCGATCCCGCTCACCCGGACGCGAAGACCTGGCCGGCGGCTTTTTTGTTTTGGTTGAAACACGCAGTCGATGGCGCAGATCCCAAGCCGCGCCCAACCGGAGATGACGATGACGAAACGCATCAAGACGCAAGCCTCCCCCGAAGGCATCACCCGCCGTAATTTCCTGATGGCGAGCGCAGCCGCTGCCGCAACGCTCGCAGCAGCCCGCGCGCTGCTGCCGTCCGGCGCCCATGCCGCGGCGGCCGCTCCCGAAGTGACCGGCGCCAAGCTCGGCTTCATCGCGCTGACCGATGCGGCGCCGCTGATGATCGCCAAGGAGAAGGGCCTGTTCGAGAAATTCGGGATGCCCGATGTCGAGGTGCTCAAGCAGGCCTCCTGGGGCGCGACGCGTGACAATCTGGTGCTCGGCGGCGAAGCCAACGGCATCGACGGCGCTCATATACTGACGCCGATGCCTTACCTCATGCATACCGGCAAGGTGACGCAGAACAACCAGCCGCTGCCGATGGCGATCGTGGCGCGGCTGAACTACGACTGCCAGGGCATTTCCGTCGCTCAGGAATATGCCGCCACCGGTGTCGGCCTCGATGCCTCCAAGCTGAAGGAGGCCTTCGCCGCCAAGAAGGCCGCGGGCAACGAGGTTAAGGCCGCCATGACCTTCCCGGGCGGCACGCACGACCTCTGGCTGCGCTACTGGCTGGCCGCCGGCGGCATCGATCCCGACAAGGACGTCTCGACCATCGTCGTGCCGCCGCCGCAGATGGTGGCCAACATGAAGGTCGGCAACATGGACGTGTTCTGCGTCGGCGAGCCGTGGAACGAGCAGCTCGTCCACCAGGGCGTCGGCTTCACCGCTGCCACGACCGGCGAGTTGTGGAAGGGTCATCCGGAAAAGGCACTTGGCCTGCGCGCCGCCTTCATCGAGAAATACCCGAACGCCACCAAGGCGATCCTGATGGCCGTCATGGAAGCCCAGCAATGGTGCGACGCCAAGGAGAACAAGGACGAAATGGCCGCCATCATCGGCAAGCGGCAGTGGATGAACGTGCCTGTCGCCGACATCATCGGCCGCCTCAAGGGCGACATCAACTACGGCAACGGCCGCGTCGCGACCGGCACCGACCTCTACATGAAGTTCTGGAAGGACGGCGTGTCCTATCCGTTCAAGAGCCACGACGCGTGGTTCCTGGCCGAAAACATCCGTTGGGGCAAATTCGCCGCGACCACCGACATCAAGGCGCTGGTCGATCAGGTCAACCGCGAGGATCTGTGGCGCGAGGCGGCGAAGGACCTCGGCGTCGCCGCGGCCGACATTCCGACATCCCCGTCGCGCGGCGTTGAGACCTTCTTCGACGGCAAGACCTTCGATCCGGCCAATCCGTCCGCCTATCTCGACAGCCTTAAGATCAAGGCATCGGCCTGACCGGCGCAAGCGGCGTCCCGGCGCCGCTTGTCGCCGAAGCGCAACGGCGCATTCGCGCCGTTGTCGCCCGAAAGACCGCCCAAGGAGCTTTTTGCGATAATGTCCATCCAAGCCATCAAGGACAGCAAGGTGAAGGCGTTCCCCGCGCCTGCCAAGCCGGCCGAAATCGTCGCCTTCACCGCCAGGACGCGGCGCCGCTTCGACCCAGCCTCCATCGCCAGCAAGCTGGCCAGCGCGCTGGTGCCGCCGGTTGTCGTCATCGCCATCATGCTGGTCGTCTGGCAGATCGCCTGCTCGTCGCCCAATGCCAGCCTGCCGCCACCGGGTCAGGTGTGGAATGAGGCTTACGACCTGATCGCGCACCCGTTCTTCGACAATGGTCCGCAGGATATCGGGCTGGCCTGGCGAGTGCTGATCTCGTTGCAGCGCGTCGCCATCGGCTTCGGTCTGGCGGCAGTCGTCGGCGTCGCGCTCGGCGCGCTGGTCGGCCAGTCGGTATGGGCGATGCGCGGGCTGGACCCGGTGTTCCAGATCCTGCGCACGGTGCCGCCGCTGGCCTGGCTGCCGCTGTCGCTCGCCGCGTTCCGCGATTCCAGCCCGTCGGCGATCTTCGTCATCTTCATCACCTCGATCTGGCCGGTGATCATCAACACCGCCGTCGGCGTTCGCAACATCCCCGAGGACTACCGCAACGTCGCCCGCATCCTCAGGCTCAATCAGTTCGAGTTCTTCGTGAAGATCATGGTGCCGGCTGCTGCGCCCTACATCTTTACCGGTCTCAGGATCGGCATCGGCCTGTCCTGGCTCGCCATCGTCGCCGCCGAAATGCTGACCGGCGGCGTCGGCATCGGCTTCTTCATCTGGGACGCATGGAACTCGTCGCGGCTGCCCGACATCATCGTCGCGCTCGCTTATATCGGCGTCACCGGTTTTTGCCTCGACCGCCTGGTCGCGGCGGTCGGCGCGTTCGTCACCCGCGGCACAACGGCAAAGTGAGGAGAGGGGCGATGATGGCCTATCTGAAACTCGACCATATCGACAAATCCTTCGCCCGCGGCGGCCAGGTCAGCGAGGTGCTGAAGGACATCCGGCTGACCATCGACAAGGGCGAATTCGTCTCCATCATCGGCCATTCCGGTTGCGGCAAGTCGACCTTGCTCAATCTGATCGCCGGGTTGACCAAGGTCTCCGCCGGCGCCGTGTTGCTCGAAGACAAGGAGGTCGACAGCCCCGGTCCGGAACGCGCCGTGGTGTTCCAGAACCACAGCCTGCTGCCGTGGCTGACTGTCTATGAAAACATCAAGCTGGCGGTGTCGAAGGTCTTCGGCCGTACGAAAAGCAAAGCCGAGCGGCATGACTGGATCATGCGCAATCTCGACCTCGTGCAGATGGCGCATGCCAGGGACAAGCGTCCGGCCGAGATATCGGGCGGCATGAAGCAGCGCGTCGGCATCGCCCGGGCGCTGGCCATGGAGCCGAAGATCCTGCTGCTCGACGAGCCGTTCGGCGCGCTCGACGCGCTGACGCGCGCCCATCTGCAGGACGCGGTGATGGACATCCATTCCAGGCTCGGCTCGACGACGATCATGATCACCCACGACGTCGACGAGGCGGTGCTGTTGTCCGACCGCATCGTCATGATGACCAACGGCCCGGCGGCGACCATCGGCGAGGTGCTTGCCGTGCCGCTGGACCGGCCGCGCCGGCGCATAGAGCTCGCCTCCGATCGGACCTTCCTGCGTTGCCGCGAGGCGGTGCTGAAGTTCCTCTACGAACGCCACCGCTTCGTCGAAGCCGCGGAGTAACAGCAGCATGACCGAAAAACTCGTCATAATCGGCAACGGCATGGCCCCCGGGCGGATGCTGGAGTACCTGCTGGAGCAGGCGCCGGGCCGCTATCAGGTCACCATCTTCAACGCCGAGCCGCGGGTCAATTACGACCGCATCATGCTGTCGCCGGTGCTGTCAGGCGAAAAGGCCTATGAGGAAATCATCATCCACGGCGACGGCTGGTACATCGCCAACGGCATTACTCTCTACAAGGGCCACAAGATCGTCGCCATCGACCGGGCTGTGAAGACCGTCACCTCCGATCATGGCGTCACCGAGCCTTACGACAAGCTGGTCATCGCCACCGGCTCGGTGCCGTTCATCATCCCGGTGCCGGGCCATGATCTGCCCGGCGTGCTCACCTATCGCGACCTCGACGACGTCCAGGCCATGCTGCTTGCCGCCCAGTCGCGGGCCAAGGCAGTGGTCATCGGCGGCGGCCTGCTCGGGCTGGAGGCCGCTGCAGGATTGAATTCGCAAGGGATGGACGTCACCGTGCTGCATGTCATGCCGACGCTGATGGAGCGCCAGCTCGATCCCGCCGCCGGCTATCTCCTGCAGCGCGCCGTCGAGCAGCGCGGCATCAAGGTCATCACCAGGGCCAACACCCAGGCGATTACAGGCAATGGCAAGGTCGAACGGGTGGAACTCGCCGACGGGACCGTCATTCCGGCGACGCTGGTCGTCATGGCTGTCGGCATCAGGCCGAATGCGGCGCTGGCGAGAGAAGCCGGCATCGCCGTTAATCGCGGCATCGTCGTCGACGCCGGCATGCGCAGCAACGATCCGGACATCTACGCGCTCGGCGAGTGCGCCGAGGTCAACGGCCAGGTCTACGGGCTGGTCGCTCCGCTTTACGAAATGGCGCGTGTCGCCGCCAGCCAACTGGACGGCAACGAGGCGGCGGCCTTCGTCCATATGGACACGCCGACGAAGCTCAAGGTTACCGGCATCGACCTGTTCTCGCTCGGCGACTTCGCTGAGGGCGAGGACCGCCAGGAGATCGTGCTGCGCGACGCGGCTGCCGGCGTCTACAAGCGCCTGGTGCTCAAGGACGACCGCATCATCGGCACCGTGCTCTACGGCGAGACGGCGGACGGCGCCTGGTTCAACGACCTCAAGAAGAAGCAGACCGACATATCCGAGATGCGCGATACGCTCATTTTCGGCCAGTCCTACCAGGGGGGTGCCCCGCTGGACCCTATGGCGGCCGTTGCAGCCTTGCCGGATGATGCGGAAATCTGCGGCTGCAACGGCGTTTGCAAGGGAAAGATCACTGGTGCGATCACGGCCAAGGGTCTGACGTCGCTGGACGATGTGCGCGCCCACACCAAGGCCTCGGCCTCCTGCGGCTCCTGCACCGGGCTGGTCGAGAAGCTGATGGTGCTGACCATCGGCGTCAAATACAACCCGGCGGCGGTGCAGCCGATGTGTGGCTGCACGACGCTCGGCCATGACGAGGTCCGCCGGCTTATCAAGGCCAAGCGCCTGAAGACCATTCCGGCCGTCATGCAGGAGCTGGAATGGAAGACCTCCTGCGGCTGCGCCAAATGCCGGCCGGCACTCAACTACTATCTGGTCTGCGACTGGCCGGACGAATACGCCGACGACTACCAGTCGCGCTTCATCAACGAGCGTGTCCACGCCAACATCCAGAAGGATGGCACCTATTCGGTGGTGCCGCGCATGTGGGGCGGCGTCACCAATGCCGCGGAACTGCGCGCCATCGCCGATGTCGTCGACAAGTTCGAGATCCCGATGGTCAAGGTCACCGGCGGCCAGCGCATCGACATGCTTGGCATCCGCAAGGAAGACCTGCCGGCGGTATGGGCCGATCTCGGCCAAGCCGGCTTCGTCTCCGGCCATGCCTATGCCAAAGGCTTACGCACCGTGAAGACCTGCGTCGGTTCCGACTGGTGCCGCTTCGGCACGCAGGATTCGACGGGCCTGGGTATCCGCATCGAAAAGTTCATGTGGGGGTCGTGGACCCCGGCCAAGGTCAAGATGGCGGTGTCGGGCTGTCCGAGGAACTGCGCCGAGGCGACCTGCAAGGATGTCGGTGTGATCTGCGTCGATAGCGGCTACGAGATCCACTTTGCCGGCGCCGCCGGCCTCGACATCAAGGGCACCGAGGTGCTCGGCCTGGTCAAAACCGAGGATGAGGCGCTGGAGCACATCGTGGCGCTGACGCAGATGTATCGCGAGCAGGCGCGCTATCTCGAGCGCATCTATAAATGGGCCAAGCGCGTCGGCATCGCCGAGATCAAGCGGCAGATCATGGACGATGGCGAGAAGCGCAAGGCCTATTTCGACCGCTTCGTGTTTTCGCAGAAATTCGCCCAGGTCGACCCGTGGTCGGAGCGCGTGTCCGGCAAGGACAAGCACGAATTCCGGCCGATGGCGTCGGTCGGATTTGCACAGGCGGCGGAGTGATGGAGGTGTTTTCGCCATCCGCCCCCCTCCCAGAGGGGCGCCTATCGGCCGTACCGACCTTCTACAGGAGCTTCGGCATATGAACTGGATCGCCATCGGCACCATCTCGGACATTCCGCGCCGCGGTGCGCGCTGCGTCGCCACGCCCCAGGGCAAGATCGCCGTGTTCCGCACGGCAGAGGACCAGGTCTTCGCCATTGACGACCATTGTCCGCACAAGGGCGGGCCGCTCAGCCAGGGGATCGTGCATGGCGCGGCGGTGACCTGTCCTTTGCACAACTGGGTGATCTCGCTGGAGACCGGCAAGGCGCAAGGCGCCGATGAGGGTGCGGTGCGCACCATCCCGGTGCGGGTCGAAGGCGAGCGGCTTTTCATCGCGCTCGAAGCGCTGGCCAGCCGCGCGGCCTGAAACATGGAGATCGAAGAAGCGCGCGAGGTGAGGACCACCTGCCCCTATTGCGGGGTGGGTTGCGGCGTGCTGGCGAAGGTCGCCGCGGACGGTGAAGTGACCGTTCGCGGCGACCCCGACCACCCGGCGAATTTCGGCCGGCTCTGCTCCAAGGGTTCGGCGCTGGCCGAGACCATCGACCTCGATGGCAGGCTGCTCCATCCCGAAATCGGCGGCCGCCGCGCCGGCTGGGACGAGGCGCTCGGCCTCGTCGCCTCGACCTTCTCGCGCACCGTCGCCGGGCACGGCCCGGACGCGGTTGCCTTCTATGTCTCCGGCCAGTTGCTGACCGAGGATTATTATGTCGCCAACAAGCTGATGAAGGGCTTCATCGGCTCGGCCAATATCGACACCAACTCGCGCCTGTGCATGGCCTCGTCGGTCGCTGGCCACCGCCGCGCCTTCGGTTCCGATACCGTGCCGGGCAGCTACGAGGATCTGGAGCTTGCCGACCTCATCGTGCTGGTCGGCTCCAATCTCGCCTGGTGTCACCCAGTGCTTTACCAGCGCATTGCCGCGGCCCGGGAAAAACGGCCCGAGATGAAGATCGTGCTGGTCGATCCACGCCGCACGATGACCGCCGATATCGCCGACATGCATCTGGCCATCGCGCCCGACGGTGATGTCGCGTTGTTCACCGGCCTGCTCGCTTATCTCGGCCAGCATAACGCGCTGGACCGCGCCTATATCGCGGCGCACACGACCGGCTTTGGGCAGGCCCTTTTCGCCGCCTCTAAGCTTGACCTTGCCGGCATCGCCGCGGCCACGGGCCTGGGTGAGGACGAGCTTTCCCGCTTCTATAGCCTGTTTGCCGCAACCGCGAAGACCGTGACCGTCTACAGCCAGGGCGTGAACCAGTCGTCCTCGGGCACCGACAAGGTCAACGCCATCATCAACTGCCATCTTGCCACCGGCCGCATCGGCAAGCCCGGCGCAGGGCCGTTTTCGGTGACCGGCCAGCCCAACGCCATGGGCGGCCGCGAGGTCGGCGGCATGGCAAACATGCTCGCCGCCCATATGGAGATCGAAAACCCCGAGCATCGTCAGCGTGTGCAGCGCTTCTGGAGCGCGCCGGCCATCGCCGAAAAACCCGGCCTGAAGGCAGTCGAGATGTTCGAGGCCGTTGCCGATGGCCGCATCAAGGCGCTGTGGATCATGGCCACCAACCCGGTCGATTCGATGCCGGATGCCGATGCCGTCGAGGCGGCGATCAAGGCCTGCCCCTTCGTCGTGGTGTCGGACGTGCTAGCCGAGACCGATACGGTCCGTCATGCCGATGTCCGGCTGCCTGCGGCCGCATGGGGCGAGAAGGACGGCACCGTCACCAATTCGGAGCGCCGCATCTCGCGCCAGCGCGCGTTTCTGCCGCCGCCCGGCGAAGCCAGGCCGGACTGGTGGATTGTTGCCGAGGTCGGCAAGCGCATGGGTTTTGCCGAGGCATTTTCGCATGAGTCGCCGTCGGAGATCTTCGTCGAGCACGCCGCGCTGTCGGCTTTCGAGAACGACGGCGCTCGAGATTTCGACATCGGCGCCTATGCCGGTGTCGACGGGGAGGGCTATGCGGCGCTGGCTCCGTTCCAATGGCCGGCGCCGAGCCCAGGCACCCCCCTCTGGCCTGCCGGCCATCTCCCCCTCAAGGGGGGAGATCAGTCGTCACGACCGCCTTCGCCAGTTGTCAACGTCGCAGAACAAGCGCCGTCAGCGGAACTGCCAATCTCCCTTGAGGGGGAGATGGCCGGCAGGCCAGAGGGGGGTGTTCAGGCTGGACGTCCGCCAGAGGGGGATGCTCAAGCTGGACGTCAGCCAGAGAAGGGGGCTCCGGCTGGACATGCCCCAACCACCACCCGTTTCTTCGCCAACGGCAACTTCTACACTCCCGACCGCAAGGCGCGCTTCATTGCCATCCGCCCCGCAACCGACACCCGCACCAGCCCGGCCTATCCGCTGATCCTCAACACCGGGCGCATCCGCGACCACTGGCACACCATGACACGGACGGGAAAGAGCCCGCGCCTGTCCCAGCACATCGCCGAGCCATTCGTCGAGATCCACCCGGCGGATGCGCAGCGCTACGGCATCGGCGATGCCGACATCGTGCGCGTCTCCAGCCTACGCGGCGAGGTGCTGGTCCGCGCGCTGGTCACCGCGCGCCAGCGCCAGGGCAGCGTCTTTGCGCCGATGCACTGGACCGATCAGTTTGCCGCCAGGGGCCGGCTCGATGCGCTGACGGCGCCGCTGACCGACCCGATCTCGGGCCAGCCGGCGCTGAAGCATGTCGCGGTTCGCGTCGAGAAATTTGCGGCGAAAGCCTTCGGCTTTGCGGTGGTGCGCCAGCGTCCGGCGCCGGCTGCAGCAGCCTATTGGGCCGTGGCCAGGTGCCGGGGCGGCTGGCGCGTCGAGCTTGCCTTTGCCGATGCCGACATCGACTGGGCGAGTTTCGCAAGATCATTGTTCGGCACGCCGCCGGACGCCGACATGCTCGCTTATCACGATCGCGACGCCGGCCAGCATCGCATCGCCGCCTTTGCCGACGACCGCTTGTCGGGGGCGCTGTTCGTCGCACCCGGCCCGGTCGCCGTATCGCGCAGCTGGGCGGCGGAGCAGCTTGACGGAACCCACGCCGGCCAGCGCGAGCGCTTCCGCATCGTCGCCGGCCGGGCGGGCGCCGAGCGGCCCGATGCCGGCGCCACAGTCTGCTCCTGCTTCAGCGTCGGCGCCAACCAGATCGCGGCGGCGGTAGCGGCCGGCTGCACGACCGTCGAGGCAATCGGCAGCGCGCTGAAAGCCGGCACCAATTGCGGCTCCTGCCGCGCCGAGATCCGGGCAATCATCCAGGCGGGCAGGGTGCAGGCGGCGGAGTGAATACGCTGCCCAATCGGTAAGAGCGGGGCGGCAGCGAGCATCCCGCTACCGGTTGACCAGCCACAGAATAAGCGAGAGCACGATGCTGATCAGAATCCCGGTGGCAATCGGAGCATAAAACGTGAAGTTCTCACGCTCGATCACGATGTCGCCAGGCAATCTGCCGAGACCGATCCGCGACAACCACGGCCACAATAAGCCTATGGCAACTATGATGAGACCAACGATGATCAGGGTTCTCGACATGGCAGCATCCTGCCGGAAATATAGCGGCGAACGCGACTTTGGCCATTCCTAGTCTCCGGTTGGCCCCGGCACATGCACGACCCTCGACCCGCCGCAAACGGCGGCAGCTGCAGCAATGCTTGTAGAGCCAAGTCATCGACGGGGCATCCGGCTTGGCTGGGGAACCTGGATTCGAACCAGGACTAACGGAGTCAGAGTGCGGCATTGCCGCCTTCCCGCAACTGCCTAACATGCCAGTTTAATTATGTTTTCTGGAATTACGATTCCCGTCAATTCCAGTTAATGCCTTTCATTCCTTGCAGAAATCCTATTCTGGGCCTATTCAAAATCAGTTAACGGCGACTCCGTTATTCCTGAAGAAAGGCCACCAAGAAAATGCCAAGAATGACTGAGCCACGCGCCATGAAAGTGACGCTACCGAAGAAGGGCGAAAGGCCGAATATCGAACGCTGCTCCGAGGTGCGCGGCTTTGGCGTCATTGCCTATGAAAGCGGCAGGCGCTCCTATTTCGTCGAGCCGAGCCGGACGCCGCGCCGAGTCCTCGGCATAGTCGGCATCCTTCATTTCGAGGGACCCGCCGATGATCCCGGCGCACTCAATATGGCCAAGGCCGCGCTTGCCGCTGCCCGCCTCGGCAAGAATACCGACGAGGCCATCGGGCGGAAGAAATCGCCCAAGGACAAAGTGACGCTCAACGACGCATGGGCCAAGTATGAGGAGCTCGGCTATCCAAAAGTGCGCGGCGATGGCAACAAGCGGCCCTCGACGTTAGCCAGCGATAGCGACCGCTGGAAGCGCTATGTCGAAAAGACTATCGGCAAGCGGCGCATTGGCGATATTTCCGAGGCCACCGTCCAGAACTGGCTCGACACGATCACCAAGCGTGGCCAGCGCGATCATTGCCTTGTGTTGGTCAAATCGATCCTCTCGTTTGCCGACCAACGCAAAATCGCCGAGCCGCAGAGGATCAAGCTCAAGCCGGGCAAGACGAAAAAGATGCAGAATTTCTATGCGCCCGAGGACCTGATCGCGCTCGACCAAGCAGCCGCCGATCTTGCCGCCGAGCAGCCGAGCCGCCTTGCCGTCTTCTCGGCCTTGCGGTTGATCTTGCGGACAGGGGCGAGGGCGGGGGAAATCTTCTCCCTCCGCTGGCAGGATGCCGATCTGCGCAACGCCAAGCTGATCCTCGAAAGGGATAAGACCTCGGATGATGGCCGCGACGTTTATCTCGACGAAGAGGCCGTCAAAATCCTCCAAGGCCTGCCGCGCATCAATAAATGGGTTTTCCCCTCCGAGTCCAAGCGCGGCCATCTGACCACGGTGCAGGGGGCATGGGAGGAGGTCGTCGCCAAGGCCGGCGTGCGTCGCTTTCGCATTCACGATTTGCGGCATTCATTCGCCAGCGCCGCAATCAACAACGGCGTTTCGCTTTATGTCGTCGGCAAGCTGCTCGGTCATAGGCAGGCGACGACGACACAGCGCTATGCGCATCTCGAAGATGAGGCAGCGAGGGCCGCCTTGGGCAAAGTTTCGAGCGTCCTCTCGCCAAAGGCGAGCCTCAAGGATGAAATGAATGAAAGCGCTGCTTAGCAAGAAGGCGGTAAATTCCAGTGAAATGGCCATTTAGTTAAGTTTAACTTAGCATGCTGCACTTTTATTGATGGTCAGTTCATTTTATTCTTGCGATGAGCCGCGTTAAGCTAGAATATTGCCGCTGAGATCCTTTCAGTCAGCGGAGAACCCCGATGTCCAAGCTGGTGCAAGTCTCCAACCATGCGGAGCCGCAGGAGCGATTTTCAACCGTCGACGACCTTGCCACGCGCTGGCATTGCTCGTCGAAGACGATCCTTGCCAATCGCAAGCGATGGGGACTGAAAATGTTCAGGTTCGGCAAGACGCTGCTCGCGAGTGAGGCGGCTGTGCGTGAGGCCGAGGAGCGCCGGCAGAACCTTATCGCAACCGGATAGCAGAGAAGCCGCCACGCTTGGCACGCGGCGGCTCGAATAATTAAGGGCACTTCGGGATAGGGCTCCCGGAAATTATTCCTACCCGCCACCCGCCACTCCCGTCAAGCGCGGCTCCCTCGAAAAGGGAGGACGCACCACATTGGCGAGCGAACAGACGGCGCAATTTTTCGCCTACAAGGCCTTGTGTATCGCCAAACTTTCGAGCGGTGCCAAGCGCGTCGGCGGCTTGCTGCTTGATCACCGGAATGAGAAAACCCGCCGCTGCGATCCGTCGCTGCGCACCATTGTTCGCCGCTTGGGCATTTCCAAAAGCTCGGTTCTGCGCGGCCTCGAAGAACTCATCAAAGCCGGCCTGTTCCGTCGCATCGATAGCGATACGAACCGGACAGCCTATCAGGTGAATTTCGTCAAATTGCGCGCCATCGTGACGGCATTCGAGGCGACCCGAAAACCGATCCCACGCAAGCGCAAAAATGGTACCAAAACTGGTACCGTTTCGGATCGGCAGACTGGTCCCAAAACTGACACCCAAGGTGGTCCCAAAAGTGGAACGAGGATCGTCCCAAAAGTGGAACCCCAACACAATAAAGAGAACACATTGAATCTAACACTGGGGTTCGCTGCCGCGACCCCTCCGGGTTTTCAGATCGAGAAATCGAATGGAAAACTTCCTTCGAAAGGCCCGCCGGCACCCCCACCCAAATCCGCCGCCCGACAGCGCCAGGCTGAGCCGCATTTGTCGCCGTGGGACAGAAAGCAGGCGCGATTGCTGGCGGCCAAGACCAAGGAGCAGGAGCCATGAAACGCCCGCATCATTATTCCGACAGTCAGCTTCGGTCGATTTGTCGCCAATTTTTGCGCGGTGATGGCCGACCGACCGAGGCGCAATTGCGCTCGGTGATGGCCCGCTGCCGCGAGATGATCGAGATCAATCGCGAACTGGTCGACCGCTTCCTTGAAAAGAAACCCGGACCGTTCGTGACAAAGGATGAGGGTGATGAGGAATTTGTCCGATGCCTGACCAAGGCCCCGGCCAACGTGCGCGCCCAGTTGCGGCGAGAGGTCACTGAATATCAGCAGCAGCACCCATTCAAACGCATGCTCGCCGCCTTTGACGAGGCCGAACGCCGGCTGCGGCAGCCGCGCTTGCGGCTGATCCGGGGCGGCAAGCGATGAGCAATCCCGGCGTCAATGGTGGCGTCGGCAGCAAGGAGGAAATGAGCATGGAAACCGAAGCGGCAACCATCGAACAGGAAATCCCGATGCACGAAAGGCGCTGGCGCGTCGAGACCGACTTTGGCGGCACTAGCCCGGCCGTCTGGTACGTCGAGGAGCTTGAGGAGCTTCAAGAACACGTCGAGCGCGGCCCGGACTGGAACCTGATCGAAAAGATCACGATCACGCTCAATCGAAGAAACCCGGAATTCGACAGGGAACAGGAAGTCGCCCGATTGATGGCGCGATGACCGCATCGCCGGCCCGGTGCTCGCGGCATCGGGCCGGCAAGACCCGGCGCGTCAATCCCGGCGCGGACAACCACAGGAGGACTGAAAAAATGAAACGGTGGAGAGTTGCCGTAACCTATCATCGACCGGGCAGCAAAACCAAAAACGAAGAGCGCACTGTCACCGACCCGGTCCAGATCGGAGAAATGCTCACAAACGGCCTCAACAACTCGGACGTGGCCTATTTGTGCATCACCAAGCTTCTGCCTCTGAGAAAGCCGGCATCATGAGCACAGATACCGAGCAAGTCTTCAGCAAGCCCGATGCCGCACAGTCGGCCAGGGTCAACGCCTTGGACACCGCAACAGCGGCGTTGGTTGCTGTCATCGAGCAATGGCCCGATGACGTGCACGATCAAGTCATGCGCGAGATCGTGCGCGATCTAGCCTACGAGCTTGTGATCGATGATCCTTATGACCAAGACGACGACACCGACTGGCCCAGCTTGCTGCGCGACATCCGCGCCGACCTGAAGGCTAGCGACATCGAACACGCGCTGCTGCTGATCCACTATGAACTAGGGGATTGTTGACGGCATCACCGGCCCGGGCGCGCCAACCGGGGCATTGACGGAGGGGGCATGTCCGAACTACCCGGCCTCGCCCCCGCCGCGCGCGGGCAATTCGGTTTCACTTTCCGCAAAATTCGCACATGCCCTCCTTCTCCG
This sequence comes from Mesorhizobium sp. M00.F.Ca.ET.216.01.1.1, assembly GCF_004010325.2. GTDB lineage: Bacteria > Pseudomonadota > Alphaproteobacteria > Rhizobiales > Rhizobiaceae > Mesorhizobium. Next base: position 50,226 of record NZ_SADR02000008.1, on the reverse strand, counting down.
AAATTCACCGCATCTTGAACGCAGCTAACCGCCGATTGGCACGCTGTCCTTTTGACAGATGGGCCGTGTCTCAGTTTGAATTTCGGCTACGGGTGGAAGGCGGCCGTTTGGCTCGCCCAACGGAACGTGCAAGGAGTGCCATGAAGCGGTCGTTGAGCGACCCAGGTGCCTGATCCGCTGCTGGAGCGGGCAGCGTCCGAGTTTTGAGGCCAGCGGTCTCGAGCTTTATGAACCAATTCGTATGAACGGCGCTGTCCCGAAAACGGAGGTGAATATTTGATGTCGTGGAAACTCGATGAGACCGTGGAAACATCTGCGGGCGCTGTTGCAACGGGTCGTCTTGGTAGTGGGCCTGCCCTCGTGCTGGCCCACGGCTGGCCGTGGTCTTCGTTCTCATGGCATCGGATTATTCCGGAGCTTGCAAGGCGGTATCGTGTGCATTGGTACGATATGCCCGGATACGGACGATCCGACAAAGCCGCGGAGCAGCGCACGTCGCTCGATGTGCAAGGTCAGGTATTCGCCGAGATACTTGCGCATTGGGAACTCGAGCAGCCTATGGTCGTTGCCCATGATTTCGGTGGAGCGACGACGCTACGGGCGCATTTGTTGCATGGCTGCGACTTCGAGCGGTATGTTCTGATGAATGTCGTCGCGATGCGCCCTTGGGGATCGGAGTTCTTCGATCATGTCGGTCGCCATGTGGACGCCTTTTTGGGCCTGCCGCCGCATATCCATAGAGCGCTCGTGGAGGCCTACATCAAAGGGGCGATCGTAAACGACATCGATCCTGGAGATTTCGAGAAGCTTGTCGAGCCTTGGCTTTCCGAGGAGGGACGAGGAAGCTTCTATCGGCAATTCGCGCAAGCCGATGAAAAATATACCGCCGAGGTCGAGCCGATGTTCGGGGATATTCGATGTCCGGTAAAAATAATCTGGGGCGAGGACGATCCATGGATCCCGCTGGAGCGAGGCAAAACGCTTCATGCGCTGATCCCCCAGGCAGTGTTCGAAACACTGCCCGGTGTCGGCCACTTGCCTCAGCTCGAAGCCCCGCATCTCGTTCTGGAACGGCTGAACGCGTTTCTATCGCGCGAAGGCGAAGACTGATGAAGGGGGCGACCCTTGGGAAAGGTGAACAATTTTCCCTCGCTCTCTTCAATGTTCGCTTCGGAGCCGTTGCATCTCGTTGATGGCCGGCTGGCGAGGGTCAGCAACGGGTCGCGAGCAGACATTTAAACTGAAGGCACGACTGACAGATGCCGCCGATTGATTTTCTGGCCAATTTGGCCCATATTGCGGGGGTCGCGTAAGAAGCGGGGACCGGGTTTGCCAAGCCCGGCACTAAGGCCCGGAAACCGCTGAGCGCGCCGTCGCCGAAAGGCGTCGCGAAAACTCGGCAAGTCCGCCAGAACCCACCGCTTCGGAGAAACGCCCCCGCGTTTTTCATTGCTGGCCCGGCTGCTTTCTCCGCTCATCGCGGAACCCTCCATCATGCATATCATCCGCCCCTCGGCTTTCGCCGACGCGTCGTCATTCCCGACGCCGCTGGCCGATCTCGTCGTCCGCGTCGCCGTGGCCAATTTGGTCAGCGCCGCCCGGAAAATCTCGCTGCGCGACGCCGCCGCCCGGCACTATCCCGGGGACAGGCTCACCAGCGCCGCCGCCGGCTTCCTCGACATCGACAACGTACTCGCGCGGGCCGTCAGCGACCCGGCGCAAACCACCGTGCCGACATGGGCCGCCGAACTGGCCGGCGGCGTCGGCAGCGGCGGCGTCATCGCCGCGCTCACGGACGGGCAATCCGTCTATGCGCAGCTTGCCGCGCGCGGCCCGCGCGTCTCGCTCGCAGGCAAGGGCTCGGCGGTCCTGCCGCGCCGCGATCCGACACCAAGCATCGGCGGTGCCTTCGTCGGCCCGGGCGAGGCGATCAAGGTCAGCCGCGCAAATTTCGCCGGCTTGCCGATCCGGCCCAAAATGGCCGGCGTCATTTCGTTTTTTTCGCGCCAGCTTAGCGAGAAAAGCACCCCGGCCATCGAAAGCGTCCTGCGTTCGGCGATGGCCGAAGACACCACCATTGAAATCGATTCGGTCCTCCTCGATGCCAATCCGGCGACCAGCATCCGCCCCGCTGGCCTACTCGATGGCGTGGCAGCAACCGCCGCGTCGACGGAGACCGGCCTTGCCGGGTTGGTGGCCGACATTCGAGCATTGCTGGCCGCCATCACCACCGGGCCGCTGATCGATCCGATTTTCCTCGCCTCGACCGAAACCGCACTTGTTATGGGCCTGCTCGCGCCCGGCGTCGCCCTGCCGGTCATTGCCAGCCCAAGCGTGCCTGGCGACCGCCTGATCTTGGTCGATGCCGCCGATTTCGCCTCAGCCGAGGGCGATTTGCCGGGAATCAGTGTCTCCACGGAATCGACCATTCATGCCGAGGATACGAATCCGCTGCCGCTTGTTGACGCTGCCGGCGTCGTCGCCTCGCCTCAGGTATCGCTCTGGCAAAGCGATCTGATCGGCTTGCGGCTGCTGCTCGACGTGTCGTGGATCATGGCCCGTCCAGGCCGTGTCGCCGTGGTCGATGGCATCGGCTGGTAGGAGGCGGCCATGGAATTCCGCCCCAAGCAACCGCCCGGTCCCGAGAGCCTCCCGCGCTTGCCCTATCGGCCAGACAGCCGGGGATTTCGGTGGGACATCGATCCGGATGGCGTCGACATCCCGAGCGCCATGATTGCCATCGCCGAGGCAATGAAGGCGGTGCTGTCGCCCAAAGAGATCGCATCCCTCGGGCCAAGGCTGCTGCTCAGTATCGATCTGCGGAGCGGCGACGGATCTTTCTCCATCGAGCGCATCGAGGAGGCAGGCTGAGATGGACGAGCGGACCAAAGTGCTGGTTGACCACGTGGCGCGCTCGTTCGCCGAGGAGGTCAGGAAAATGCGCGCCAGCATCGACCAGAGAATGGCCGAGGCCGAGCAAGCCACCGACCGCCGGCTCAATGAAATCGAAAACGCCATGCTGCGCAGCTACCGGCGGGCCGTCAAAGAAATGCGCGAGGAAAACATCGACAAGGCGGTCGAGCTCGCGGCGCGGCGCAAGCGCAATGGCAGCGGGGCGCATCCATGACCGCTAGCGGCGGGTTCCGACGGTTTGGGTTGTTTGGGTATAACCCGGTCGCCGAAGCACCGGGCGAATTTTCGTTAAGAGATCTTGGACGAACTCGTAGTCATGCTCGATACATTTGACGATATGTCGCCCTCCGAAACCGGCCTCCTCGTAGAAGGGGTGTCGGCGGCAACGGCGGGCGTACTCAAACCTGAAGTACTCCCTCATTTTTTCCAAAATCTTGAATTTCGCAGCGACGGACATTTCCGGGCGTCCATCCGCGTTTACCCATTGCCGCGCGATGTCATCCGCGACATCACGGGCTGCGAATTTCATGCCGGACGTGATCCCGGTCACATACTCTTCCCGACGAAGGAGCATGCGATCGTGGACGAACCCGGAGGCGTGCACCCGGACCGCATCCTCCGGCAAAAGGTCCGTCATGATATGACCCTCGGGCTCCACCAAGCCACGGGTCACTAGCGACATGACGGCTTTGTATGTGTCGCCTTCGTCGTACCCCAACCGGCTCATTTCCTGGATGAGCGTACCAATCGTTGCATACCCTTCTTGGAAGAAGTCGATCTTGTCTTTTCGTTTCCGGATCAGGTATTCGAGGATGTCGCAAAAAATGAAATTGCTAGGCCGGACGTGGGATTCGTCAGCGCCGAGAATGTCATGAATGTAAGACGAGTGGCCGTTCGCGTACAACGCGTAGCGGCCCCGCATAAGGGCGCGGAGGATGTGGCGCTCGGGTATCTTATATTCCTTTCCCACGATAGCCGCGCCGGTGATCTGGTTCGTCTGAATATGGGGTGAGATGATGATGTCGCTGAACATGCCTAGGGCACGGCGCACATCCTTCGCTACCAACGCCTCTAGCGACGATGCGATCTGGGTCTCCCTGTTGTCGAAGAGCGATGCGTAGACGCTCATCAAGAACTCGCCCAGACGAGACGCCGGATAGGTGATGCGCTGGCCGCCGGTCAGGCTATACTCCAGCTTCTTCCCGATCTCGTCGGTCAAATTTTCCAACACGAGCTCGAGGCGCTTCCTGATGACAGGCGCGAACCGAGGCGGCTTGATGTAGAAGTTGATGGCATTGATGAACGCGTCTAGCGGCGGCTCATCCTTGTGGGCCTCGAAGGTTGAATCCCGAAGATTGACCAGGATCAGGCCCTTGGTGATGTCCTTGAACCATTGCGCCGCTTCGAAAACCTTAAGCTGCTGTTCGCGGGTGCGCTTGTCCACATTGTCGAATAACACCACCAGGCCGAGGTGCCTCTCGCCGGAGTAGTGGCGCGCGATGGCCTCTGTGAACTTGATCGGATCGGCCATCAGACTTTCGAGCAACGCCGTGCGCTTGCGGACGTATTCCGCCCGATCGGCGGAAACAAGCATTTTTGCCGGCCCGCGCTCGAATCTGTTCAGTTCGGCCGAGAAGATGCGCTGGACCGTTTCCAAGTCATAGATATCGATTTGGTTCTCACGGCCGAACGACTGCAAAAACTGCTCTGCTATGAATTTCGTGACGCCCTCGAGCTCCGGCCCGGTGGCGTTGAAATTCACAAACGACCAGAGTGTCTTATCCCTTACTTCCTTGGTCATCAGACGACGGTAGTACCGGCGCATGAAGGTGCTCTTGCCGGAGCCGACTGCCCCGACGATGAGCTGCACCCGGCTATAGTAAGCAGGGTTGCCGGCGAACCTCTGGACCTCTGTCGTAAGGCCCGGCGCAGTGGTCCGGCTGGTCTCGATCGCCTTTAACTGATTGCCAGCGATCTTGCTCGTCCGGTCTTTAAGATAAGTCTCTAGGATGCCTTCGTAAGTGTTCAACTCATCCGAGGTCACGTAGGCATGATCGATCACATCGTCGGACGTGTCGTCGGTATTCTCGAAATATTTGGTCAGCACCGGAAAAAGGGGTTCGGCAAACTCGTTGACGCCGAGTTGCCGGGTAAGTTTGGAAGGAGTTCCAATGGAGGCGGCAACGGGCCAGAACTTACGGGCTTGGAAATGCGGGTCGAGCTTTTTCGAACGCTCTTCGAGAGCGTTGCGGCCAATCGCGCCCACGATGGCGTCGAAGACAGCCGTACCGGGACCCGCGTTGATGGATTTGGCGATAAGGACATTGGTTTCGCTATCCCACTCCGACAGGGCGATCTGCTCGCCGTTGCTCGCTAGGACGTAACCGATGGGGTTGACTTCGGGAGGGTAACGCTTGTTGATTTCTCCGGCATATAGACGCGCCTCGCGCAGACCCACCTCAATGGCGATGTCCGGCCCCTTCGCCTCCACGATCGCCAAGGGACGGCCGGCAATCCAGATGGAGTAATCCGGAAAGTAGCCGAACCGCTTGCCCGCCGCCTTGTCGACTTCAGTGGGGGTCATGTACTCCTTGGTTCGCACCCACTCCGTCCTGATGTTGAGATAGCTGGCGTTTGTCAGGAACGGGAAGAGGAGTTTTTGCTCGACATCACTTTCGGTGCGCAGTTCCCTAGGTGAGAACTGCGGAGTGATGAACTTTGGTTTCCCATGTAGACGGGCAATCATGCGCCGCTCCGACGAATCAGCGTATATTACCCTATGCTGTAGCTTAATACGCTGTGGTCCATTTCAGTAAATTTAACCGCTGGTCCGCATCCCAACCGCCGCCATCGCGCCACGGTGCGCACAGCCGAGAAGCACAGCGGCCAGCCGGAACGCGCGCTAGCCGGACCGCCGCCCGTTCCCGACTAACGAAGACCACCAGCGAAAAAGCAATTGCAACTGGAAGTCGCCGTTCGCAAAGCCCTGATAGCCCGCCTGCCAGCGCCGCCAGCGCACACGGGCCGCATCGCCGGGCAGCGCAGCGGCCAGCAAGCAACGTGCGCCTGTAGGCCGGCTATTTCCAGAACTCGCGCACCTGTTCGGCGGTGATCTCGGAAAGCAATTGCTGTGCGCCGGCCACAACGGCGTGGCTGAAACGAAACTGATCGCGGATCGGCTCGTGGTCGCGATTGAGCGCATCCATGGTGTCGACAAATTGCAGCGTCGCCCTCGTCGCATGTGCCCACAAATCGCCGACGAAAAGGCGGAAGCGATCCGGGTGCGGAACCGGCCCGATGAGCTTCTGGCCAACGTCGGTCATTTGCCACGCAAGGCCGGCGGTGCTGGGATGGCTCCCTGCATTCGAAAAGAAATCGAAGCTCTGCTTGAGATCAAACTTCGCTGCCCCCCGGTCCTTTGCAAGATTGTCAAAGACCTTGCCAAAGCCGTATTTCTTGTAGCGTTCCTTGCCGTCGCTTTCGAACCACTCCTGCGCATCAGATGGCCGATGGCGAAAATATTCGATCAGCTGGTGGCATTCCACCAGATCGCGAACTTGATGGCTGGCTGCCGACCAGAAACCGGACAAGGCCAAATGGCCTGCAGCCCCGCAATCGTTGATGATCCGCACGCCGAGATCGACGACAGCGAAAGTGGCGCGCTCGTCTTTCCAGCTTCCGCCGTGAACAACATCCTCGATCAACCTGACGCACCCGAATGTGCCGGCGCGGAAGGCATCGCCAAGGTTGCCGTTCTGGATCAGTGGCCGGTGCTGCGCCTCAACCGCGCGAACATCGAAAAGCATGTGCTTCGCCTTTTTGTCAGCAGCGATTCGCCGCCATGGCAAAGCATACTCCGCTATCGCCCACGCTCCCGTTAAACATTCCGGGCTCGCCGACGATGCGCTCATGCAGGCGCTCGACGCGCGCCGCCATCTCGCTCAGGTGATCCTTGTTGGCGCCATTCGCCAGCCGCCAGGACCGTCGCGCGGCTGACTTGCGCCTGCGCGGCAATCTCGAAGCGCGACAGCCCATGCGATTCGAGTTCGGCAATCATCGGATCGCTGGCGTCGAGCAAAGCGCGGAAATCGCACCAATTCTATTCTGGGCCTATTTAGGCTAGGGCCGTCTTCCCGCCTTTCTAAGACCAGACCGATTTTATCAGCGATTTCAGGTGGTTGTGCTGGCTGGGGAACCTGGATTCGAACCAGGACTAACGGAGTCAGAGTCCGTGGGTCTACCGTTAACCTATTCCCCAGCAGGCGCGGTCGCGCAGGGTGGGCCGCCAAGCGGCCGCGCGTGCCTTGTAGCCGCCGCCGGAAAATAGTCAAGCCTGCCCAGCACTTCAATTCGACTGGTTTCGTCAGCCCGGTTCGGACGTCATGCTTCGAAGGTGGGCGTACAAACCCAGAGCGTCGTCTGGAGGCCCGGCGTCTAATTCTGGCTGCGGCTGTATTGCGAGTGCTCGAAGAACAGCACGACACAGAGCGCGATCAGCAGCGGGATGATCAGGTAGAACAGCCGGAACACCAGCAAGGCTGCCAGCACGCCGACCGGGTCCATATGCGAAAGCCCGGCCAGGAACACCACCTCGAACACGCCGAGCCCGCCAGGCGCATGCGAGATCTGCGCGATCGAGAACGACACCAGGAAGACGCCGAGCACGACGAAATAGCCGGGATTGCCTGATACGGGCAGGGCGAAGAAGATGATCGCCGTTGCCGCCAGAAGCTCGATGGGGCCGATCAGTAATTGCCGCACGACGATGGGCAGCGCCGGATAATGCAGTTGGAAGCTGCCGATCCTCAGTGGCTTGAGGTGCAGCCAGCTGCCGAAGGCATAGGCCGCCACCAGGATCAGCATGGCGAGCCCGGCGGCTATCGCCAGCCCATGATGCGGGGCGCCGGAAAAGCGGTCGATGATCTCCGGTTCGAGCACCAGCACGATGCCCGACACGAACAGCGTCGACAGCACGAAGGTGATCCAGCAGATTGCCACCAGAATGCCGACATCCTGGCCGGTCAGGCCCTTGGTGCCGTAGGCACGGTAGCGAATCACGGCGCCCGAAAACACCGAGCCGCCGATATTGTGCGACAGCGCATAGGTGGTGAAGGAGCTGAAGGTGACGAACAGCCATGACACCTTCTTGCCGATATGCAGCAGCGCGATGTGGTCGTAGCCGGCGAGCGAGGCATAGGCGACGACCGAGCTCAGCGCGGCGAGCACCCAGCCGCGGGTGGGAATGGCGACGATGCCGTCCCAGACGTCGTCGAGCGAGATGCCGCGCAACTCGTGCCAGAGCAGCCACAGCGAGAACACCACCGCCGCAAGCCCGATGGCCGGCCAGAGATAGCGCCTCCAGTTCATGGCGTAGTCGTCATGCGCTGCCGCCCATTTGTTTGGATTCGGGCGGAACCGCCCGCGGTTCTGCCTTATCCACCGCTCCATTTCAGAAATGCCTGATTGAAGCCGGCTATTCAACTGCGAAGGCAATGCCGCTTCATGCTGCCGGCAAAATTCGCTCCATGTACTCTTGGTGATCCGGCGCGGCGCTGCTAGTCTGGCGGCAACTTGAAACATAAAAGCGCCTGCTGCGTCCGGTCTCCGGTTCGCGCGGCGCCGGAAGGAACGATAGTGGAAGACCACGACACCGGCGCCAGCGCGCCGGAAGTGGGTGTGTCCAGGGCTTCGCCGACGCCGCCAGGCCAGGCAGGCCCATCCGCCGGGCGGCATCACGACCGCCATGCGGAGCCCCGGTCCGGGAACGGACAGGCAGGTGACGCCCAGCATCAGAAGGGCAAGTCCCGGAAGCGGCGCAAGCGCCGGCGCGGGCGCAAGGTTTTCGTACGCGATGACAATCATGCCGTGGTAGCTGTCCCCTCGACGCCCGCCGCTACCATTGCTGTCGCTCCAGCCGTCCGTCGGTCCGATGCGATGATCTCGGCCGGGCCTTCGCCCCTGCAGGCAAAGCCGGAGCCAGGCGCTTATTACCGGCCGCCGATGCAGGAACTGCCGGTGTTTGCCGCACTCGATCTCGGCACCAACAATTGCCGGCTGCTGGTCGCGGTGCCGACGCGTCATGGCCAGTTCCGCGTCATCGATGCGTTTTCGCGCATCGTCAGGCTGGGCGAGGGGCTCACCGCCAATGGCCGGCTTGGCCAGGCGGCGATGGACCGCGCAGTCGAGGCACTGAAGATCTGTGGCGACAAACTGCGCAACCGCAAGGTCAGGAAGGCCAGGCTGATCGCCACCGAGGCCTGCCGCACCGCCGCCAACGGCGTCGAATTCCTTGAGCGCGTCGAGCGCGAGGCGGGTCTCAAGCTCGAGATCATCGACCGCCAGACCGAGGCGCGGCTGGCTGTGTCGGGTTGCGGCTCGCTGGTCGAGCGCGATACGCAAGGTGTCGTCCTGTTCGACATCGGCGGCGGCTCGTCCGAAATCGCGCTGATCGATCTTACCGGCCGGCGCTCGCCACGGCTCGCCAACCACATCGTCTCCTGGACGTCGCTGCCGGTCGGCGTCGTCTCGCTGGCCGAGCGTTTTGGCGGCCGCACGGTGACGCGCGAGATCTTTGCCGCCATGGTCGAGGACGTTGCCGCGCGCCTGCACGCCTTCGACGGTCGCGACCGTCTAAGCCACGTGCTCTCCAGCCCGAAATTCCATCTGCTAGGCACCTCGGGCACGGTGACGACGCTGGCCGGCGTTCACCTTGACCTGGAACGCTACGACCGCCGCCGGGTCGACGGACTGTGGATGAACCGCAACAGCGTTGACCGCATGGTCGAGAAGCTGGTCGGCTGGGATTTCCAGCAGCGCGTCGCCAATCCATGCATCGGCGCCGACCGCGCCGACCTGGTGCTGGCCGGCTGCGCCATCCTGGAAGCGATCCGGGGGGTCTGGCCATCCGAGCGGCTGCGTGTCGCCGACCGTGGCCTGCGCGAGGGCATTTTGAGCGAACTGATGGCCGATGCCGGCGTCTGGCACAATGATGCGCGTGGCCGGCAATGACCAAGAGACCGCAAAAGCCGGGTACCGCCGGCATTCGCGTCCTGAAGACGCGGGTGAAGAAGAAAAGCGGTCTGAAGGAATCCTCGCGCCGCTGGCTGCAGCGCCACATCAACGACCCCTATGTCCAGCGCTCCAAGGCCGAAGGCTATAGGTCCCGCGCGGCCTACAAGCTGATCGAGATCGACGACAAGCACCATCTGCTCAAGCCTGGCATGAAGGTCATCGACCTCGGCGCGGCGCCCGGCGGCTGGTGCCAGGTCGCGGCAGCGCGCACGAAGTCGACGGCCGAACACCCGCATGTCGTCGGCATCGACTATCTGGAGATGGATGCGGTGCCCGGCGCGCCGGTGCTGCTGATGGATTTCCTCGACCCGCAGGCGCCGGAAAAGCTCGCCGAGACACTGGGCGGCCAGCCCGATATCGTGCTCTCCGACATGGCGGCGCCGACCACTGGCCACAAGAGGACCGATCACATCCGCACCATGTATCTGTGCGAGGTGGCGGCCGATTTCGCGCTGTCGGTGCTGAAGCCGGGCGGTCATTTCCTCGCCAAGACTTTTCAGGGCGGCGCCGAAAACGAGTTGCTCGCCAGGCTCAAGCAGAATTTCCGCTCGGTTCACCACGTCAAGCCGCCGGCCTCGCGGGATGAGTCGGTGGAGCTTTACCTGCTGGCGAAGGATTTTAAGGGGTAGCGCCTCCCTTCTCCCCTTGTGGGCTAGCGTGCGCACACATTTGCTTCGTGTGGATTAGATGCAAGAGCGAAGCCCTCGGCGATGGCGTGGAAGCGTTTGAGGCCGTTGCTGAAGGTGACCGGGCCTGGCGGCCGCTCCTTGGCGTAGCCGTTCCATCCTCCCAGCCGGGCAATGCACCAGGCGGCCCGGGCGAGCGTGTGCACGGGGTGCGGGTTCTTCTGCTTTTGGGTCTTGCCTTCGAGCCTGGTGATGAGCGCTTCCAGAACACTGATCTCGGTGGGGCTGAAGAGGCGTGCGGCCGTGAAGGCCTGGCCGGCCGCGCCGCGTCCGTGCACGAGTTGCATAACCCTGGTGGCGACGATCAAGGCGGCGGCGGCCAGGCGCTCGAGCGCGTCGCCATCGGCGATGAGACTTTCCTCCAGATCGATGGCTTGCGACTTCATGGTTCTAAACAGCTGTTCGACCCTCCAGCGCGAGCGATAGAGATCGACGATGCGGCAGGCATCGGCGCATGTTTCGACGGTGTGGGTGGTCAACAGCCGCCAGATCACCGCTTCCTTCGGCGAAGGTGGCTCGATCTCGCGCACTTCCACCATGTTGAGCGTAAGTTCGCCAGGATCGCGGCGATCGGCGCCAAGGCGCGGCTGGCGCAAGCTCACCGCGGCGAAGCGAACGGCCAGCTCGACAGTGCGTGCCGGCCGGCCGGGACGGGCCCTGCAGCTCGAAGGCGATGCAGCCGGCTTCCGGCGTGTTGGCGATCGCGCTGAACAGGCGGCCCTGCGTGCCCAAGGCCCTGTCCCGTACGGCGCGGATGAGCACATGGGTGCGCTCGTCGGGCAGCCTTGCAAACACTTCGTAGATGTCGGCCTCGCGGTCGCCGATCACGGTGGCCAGCGGTGTGTCGGTCAGCGCTTGGCACGCCGCCTTGGCCGCGGCAATCCATTTATAGCTTTCCTTGTCCTCGATCGGCAGCGCCTGGTAGTCGTCCGCCTTCTTTGCCTCGCGCCGCCAGATCGTGGCGGCCGCAAGGCCCAGAACCGAGCCGTCCGCGGCATCCACGGCCAGCGCCGATGCACGAACAGCCCGACATCCTTGCCATTGCCGACGCGGCCGAGACCCCGCTTGCGCAAGCTCTTGGCCGCGTGGTTGATCTCGCTGCTGTCCTCGATCAGCAAGACATGGCGGCCGGCCGCCGCTTCGGCCGTTCGGGCCGCCGCCGTGCGGATGATCTCTTGCTTGCTCACGGGGCGATTGCGAAACAGGCGCGTGAACGCAACCATTTCAGCGCGGGTGTCGGCCAGCCGGCGCATCCCCGCGCTGACGCGCGCAACCATGCGCTCCAGAACCATGCTCCCCTTTTTTGCAGGCGCAGGTCGCCGAAGTATCCAAGCAGCAAAGCCATCGTCGAAACCTCCAGAATCAACAACGGCAGCTACACAATCACATACGATTCTACCCCTTCAACCCCTTTTCGCAGCCGCCCACCTTCCCGCTTGACAGCCCCAAGACGCAAATGTGTGCGCACGCTAGCCCCTTGTGGGAGAAGGTGGCCGCGAAGCGGCCGGATGAGGGGTGTCCCAGGGAACACCAACGCCTCATTCCTTCCAACACCCCTCAACCGTCTCGGCGCTCCGCGCCGATCCACCTTCTCCCACAAGGGGAGAAGGAGAGAGCCCTCAACCCCCTTGCGGACCAACCGACTCAAGCGTTTTCGGCGTTGTCAGCCTGCCGTGTCCTGACACGGCGTTGCCGGCATCGGGCGCCAACCGCATGAACGACAGCGATGCCGCCGCCGACACCGCTGCCACGATGAAGAACGCAATATGGAAATCGCTCAGCGTCAGCGGACCGCCATGGATCTTCGTCGACACCTCCAGAATGCCGCCGGCCAGCGCCACGCCAAGCGCGATCGCCAATTGCTGGAACACCGCTGTGATCGGCGTCGCTTTGCTGGTGTCGGCGGCCGAAACCTCGGCATAGGCAAGCGCGTTGATGCCGGTGAAGAACATCGAGCGGATGAAGCCGCCGGCCAAGAGCATGGCGAGGATCAGCGCATAGGGCGTCTCTGGCGTGAACAAGCCGTTGACGGCTATCGTCGCTGCCGCGACCAGTGAGCCGAAGATCAGTACGCGGCGAAACCCGACGATCCGGAAGATCAGCGCGGTGACGAATTTCATGCCGATGGCGCCGACCGCCGAGACGAAGGTGATCATGCCGGACTGGAACGGTGTCAGCCCGAAGCCGATCTGGAACATCAGCGGCAACAGGAAGGGCACCGCGCCGATGCCGATGCGGAACAGGCCGCCGCCGAGCACGGAGGACCGGAACACCCGGTTGCGGAACAGCTCGAGCGCCAGCAGCGGATTTTTAGCACGGCGCGCGTGCAAGAGGTAAAGCACGGCTGCCACCAGCCCCACGGCCACGGTGATGAAACCGGCAATCGGTGGCAGCGCCGGCAGGCTCACCACAGACAGGCCGAACACGATGCCGGACGCCGCCAGGCCACTCAGCACGAAGCCGATGAAATCGAGCGGCGGCATCTCGGCCGATTCTGTCTCCGGCAGGAAGCGTGTGGCCAGCCAAATACCGATCAGCCCGATCGGCACATTGATCAGGAAGATCCAGTGCCAGGTGAAATAGGTGGTGATGAAACCGCCGACCGGCGGGCCGACGAGCGGACCGACCAGGGCCGGAACCGTCAGCCAGGACATGGCGGCGACAAGCTCGTTCTTGGGTGTGGCGCGCACCAGCACCAGGCGTCCCACCGGCGTCATCATGGCACCGCCTATGCCTTGCAGGAAGCGTGAAACGACGAAAGCCGGCAGCGAATCGGAAACGGCGCAAGCGACCGAACCGGCGATGAAAACAGCGATCGCGGCGCGAAAGATATTCTTGGCGCCGAAGCGGTCGGCCATCCAGCCGCTGATCGGAATGAAGATCGCCAGCGACACCAGATAAGCGGTCAGCGCCAGCTTGAGCGCGATAGGGCTGGTATGGATGTCGACGGCGATCGCCGGCAGCGATGTCGCGATGACGGTCGAATCCATGTTTTCCATGAAAAGTGCGACCGCCAGGATAAGCGGAATGGTGCGGTTCACGATGGGCGTCCGGGAATTCGAATGTTCACCGCCGACCGGGGGCAAGCCGACAGGCACGGCGGTTACCACGCTTTGGCCCGGATGTCGCATTAACTCGCTGTCACATTTCTGCGACCGCAACCATTGGTAGCGTCTTTTCGGGCGAAACGTCGCCTTATCCGTCGCGTGCAATCATCGGCTTTTCATCTGCGGCGGGACGTGTTACGAGCCAGCGCCAATCCTGAAAGGGAAGATACGAGTCGGCGCTGTCCATCCAGGCCAGCGCCTTTCCTGCATTCCGAGGGCTGGCAATGGCAAAGATCATCGAAACGTCCACCGGCGCGCTGGCGCTGACCTTTGACGACGTGCTGCTTCAGCCCGGTCACTCCGAGGTCATGCCTGGCGAGACCGACATCCGCACCCGCATCGCCGGCGACATCGACCTCAACGTGCCGATCCTCTCCGCCGCCATGGATACCGTCACCGAAGCCAGGCTCGCCATCGCCATGGCCCAGGCTGGCGGCATCGGCGTCATCCATCGCAATTTTTCGCCGGCCGAACAGGCCGAGCAGGTGCGGCAGGTGAAGAAGTTCGAATCCGGCATGGTGGTGAACCCCGTCACCATCGGCCCCGACGCCACGCTCGCCGACGCGCTGGCGCTGATGCGCACCTACAGCATCTCGGGCATTCCGGTGGTCGAAAACGGCGGCAGCGGCGGGCATACGGTCGGACGGTTGGTCGGCATCCTGACCAATCGTGACGTGCGTTTCGCCTCCGATCCGGCGCAGAAGGTCTACGAACTGATGACCCGCGAGAGCCTGATCACGGTCAAGGAGAACGTCGACCAGGAGGAGGCCAAGCGGCTGCTGCACCAGCATCGCATCGAAAAGCTGTTGGTGGTCGACAAATCGGGCAATTGCGTCGGGCTGATCACTGTCAAGGACATCGAGAAAGCGCAGCTCAATCCGCACGCCACCAAGGATGCGCAGGGACGCCTGCGCGCCGCCGCCGCCACCAGTGTCGGCGATGACGGCTTCGAGCGCGCCGAGCGCCTCATCGATGCCGGCGTCGACCTTCTGGTGGTCGACACCGCGCATGGCCACTCGCAACGCGTGCTCGACGCGGTGAGGCGAGCCAAGAAACTCTCCAACTCGGTGCGCATCCTGGCCGGCAACGTCGCCACCGCCGAAGGCGCGCAGGCGCTGATCGATGCCGGCGCCGACGCCGTCAAGGTCGGCATCGGCCCAGGTTCCATCTGCACCACCCGCATCGTTGCTGGCGTCGGCGTGCCGCAGCTCTCGGCGATCATGTCGGCGGTCGAGACGGCGCAGAAGTCGGGTGTCTCGGTCATTGCCGATGGCGGCATCAAATATTCGGGCGACCTCGCCAAGGCGCTCGCCGCCGGCGCCAGCGCCGCCATGATCGGCTCGCTGCTGGCCGGAACCGATGAGAGCCCCGGCGAGGTCTATCTGCACCAGGGCCGCTCCTTCAAGGCCTATCGCGGCATGGGTTCGGTCGGTGCCATGGCCCGCGGCTCCGCCGACCGCTACTTCCAGGCCGAGGTGCGCGACACGCTGAAACTGGTCCCGGAAGGCATCGAAGGGCAGGTTCCCTACAAAGGACCTGTGTCCGGCGTGCTGCACCAGCTTGCAGGCGGCCTGAAAGCCGCTATGGGTTATGTCGGCGGTCGCGACCTTGCCGACTTCCGTGAGCGCGCCACCTTTGTGCGCATATCAAACGCCGGACTTCGTGAAAGCCACGCCCATGACGTCACGATTACCCGCGAAAGCCCGAATTATCCTGGCGGAATTTGATCAGCATGCCTTCGGGCGAAATCTGACTGCAATGATCCTGCGGCTGTCGCGCCACGCTGCCGCGCTCTGCACTGCAACCCTGACGGTGTTCATCGTCATGACGGTGCTGGAGTTCATCTATTTCCGCCAGTTGAGCGGCGGACTGTCGTCGCTCGACTGGCGCTTTGCCGGCTTCACCCCGGACGAGGGTATGGCCTGGCTGACGGCGCTTGGGCGGCGCGGCAGCGAGATCATCCTGGTCTGGCATTATCTGACCTTCGACCTCGTGTTCCCGGCGCTGCTGTCGGTGACCATGGTCAGCCTGATCATTGCCACCGGGCGGCGGCTGAGGAATTTCCGGGCAATGTCGGCGCAGGTCCAGTCCGCCTTCGCGCTGGCGCTGGTGCTGCCCTACACGCTTGCCGACTATGCGCAGAATTTCGCGGTGGCGCGGCTGTTGTCCGATTTTCTGACGGCCAATCCGGATTCGCTGGCCTTCGCCTCGGCGCTGACCGTCACCAAATTCGCGCTGCTGGCGATACCCGTGACCGTTATTGCGGCTTTCCATCTGGCAGGTCAGCGGCGTCGCGTGTAGAAGTAGCGGGGCATCCATGAACCAGACCGCGATCTTCTGGCCCATGCTGGCGCAGGTGCTTCTGGTCTATATCGTCTACGTCGTTATGGGCCGGCGCCGGTTCGCCGCGGTCAAATCGGGCGAAGCCAAGGTCGGCCAGTTCAAAACGCGTTCGACCGAGCCGGCCTCCAGCGTCACCGTCGCCAACAATCTGAGCAACCAGTTCGAGCTGCCGGTGCTTTTCTATGCGCTGTGCCTGGCGCTGCACGCCGCCAGCAGCGTCAACTATCTGACCATTGCCTTGATGTGGATCTTTGTCGTTTCGCGCTACGTCCATGCCTGGATCCACCTGACCAGCAACCGGCTGTTGCTGCGCAACCGCTCGTTTGTGCTCGGCCTTGTGGTGCTCGGGCTTGGCTGGATCTGGCTGGCGCTGCACCTGCTCGAGATAGTCTGAGACTACAGGTCGAACAACGCGATCTTGCGCTTGTCGAACTTGATCCCGATCTCGCCGCGCACCAGCTTGAGCGCGGCTTCGCCGAATACCACGCGCCGCCAGCCTTGCAGTGCCGGCACGTCGGCGGCCTCGCCCTCCGCCGCGATGCGGTCGATGTCGTCGCTGGAGGCAAGCACCTTCGAGGCGACGCCTTCTTTTTCGGCGACAATCCGCAAAAGCACCTTCAGCAATTCCGCAGCGGCGCTGGCGCCCTCCGGCGGCTGGAAGCTCTTCGGCAGCTTCGGCATCTCTTCCCTTGGCAAGGCAAGGGCGGCATTCACCGCGCCAAGCAGTGCTGTTGCCGTCGACGATCGCTCCCAGCCTTTCGGCGTGGTGCGCAGCCTGCCCAGCGTCATCACGTCGCGCGGCGCCTGCTGCGCGATCTCGTAGATGGCATCGTCCTTGAGTACCCGGCCGCGCGGCACGTCGCGCTCGCGTGCCTCGCGTTCGCGCCAGGCGGCAACGGCTTGCACGATCGCCAGCTCCTGCGGCTTGCGCAGCCGCATCTTCAGCCGCTTCCAGGCATCCTCGGGATGCGGATCGTAGGTGTCGCGCGAAGTCAGCACCTCCATTTCCTCGTTCAGCCAGTGGGCGCGGTTTTCCCGCACCAACTCGGCGCTGAGGTGCTGGTAGACCTCGATCAGATGGGTGACGTCGGCAAGCGCGTAGTCGAGCTGCTTGTCGGAGAGCGGCCGGTGGCGCCAGTCGGTGAAACGCGAGGATTTATCGAGCCGCGCGCCGGTGATGCGCTGCACCAGCTGGTCGTAGGAGACGCTATCGCCGAAGCCGCAGACCATCGCTGCCACCTGGGTGTCGAACACCGGATGCGGCACCAGGTCGCCGAGATGCATGATGATTTCGATGTCCTGGCGCGCCGCATGGAAGACTTTGACGATCGCCTCGTTGGCCATCAGCCTGAAGAACGGCTTCAGGTCGATATCGGGCGACAGCGGATCGATCAGCGCCGTCACGCCGGGCGCCGCCATCTGAATCAGGCAGAGAATCGGCCAGAAGGTCGTTTCGCGGATGAATTCGGTATCGACGGTGACGAAGTCCGACTTTTCGAACGCAGCGACAACGGTCTCGAGTTCATTCTGGGTGGTGATGACGTGCATCAAATCGCTTTTGGCAACGGGTAAGGTTCTCTCTTTCAATTTCAGCCGCGCGGGCTTTCGTCAAGCCGCTGTGCCTTGATCGGTACCTCCACGGGCACCTCGGCATCACCGCTGCGCCTGGCCAGCCGCGCGAAAATCGTCGACGTGCGCAAAAGCGCGATAAAACGGCTGCGCTTGCCCGCCGGCACACCGGAGCGCACCTGCATCCGGTAGAGGATGACGACGATAAAGATCGCGTAGACCATGGCGCTGAACACGAACAGCGCGCCTGGCCCGAAATATTGCATCGCCGTCGAGGCGGCGAACGGGCCGCCGATGGCGCCGAAGGAATAGAACAGCATCAGGGCCGCGTTGATCAGGACGAACTCGCCCTTGTCGGCGCGGTCGTTGGAATGCGCCGCCGATAGCGAGTAGAGCGGCATGGCGAAGCAGCCGAAGATGAAGACGGTGACGAAGTTGAGGAACGGGTCGCCGCCCGCGAGGAACACCAGCGCCAGCGCGGCCAGCATCGCGCAGCACGTCGTCATCAGCAGCACGGAGCGCCGGTCCCAGCGGTCGGAGAGGTAGCCGAGCGGGTACTGGATGATGGCGCCGCCGAAGATGCCGACGCTGACGAAGGTAACGACGTCAGCGACAGACATGCCGATCTGCTCGGCATAGACCGGCGACAGCGTGCGGAAGGCGCTGTTGGTGACGCCGACGGCGATGCAGCCGAAGCAGCCGAGTGGCGAGATCCGCCAGACCCGCGCCAGGTCGAGCTTGACGTCTTCCGGCGGCGTCGGGTTGGAGCGGTCGCCGAGCGAAACCGGCACCAGGGACACGGTGATCATCATCGACATGATGGCGAAGATGGTGAAACCGCCGGCGCCGAAGATCGGGATCAGGAACTGCGCGCCTGTCACCGAACCGATGTCGACCATGCGGTAGATGGCTAGCACCCGCGCGCGGTCGGTGTTGGTGACCCCGGAATTGAGCCAGCTTTCCATGATCGTGAACAGGCCGGCGAAGCAGAACCCGCCGGCAAAGCGGATCGCGCACCACATCACCGGATCGATGACCAGCACCAGAAGCAGTGTGCCGGCGGCGGCAATCGCCGCCAGCGCCGAAAAGGCGCGCACATGGCCGACGGCCTTCATGATGTGGGTGACGGCGAGGCAGCCGAGCAGGAAGCCGGCAAAATAGAACGTGCCCATCAGGCCGATGATCGAGGCGGAAAATCCCTCCTGGGCGCCGCGCAGCGCGATCAGCGTGCTCTGCAGGCCGTTGCCGCCAAGCAGGATGCCGGCGGCGATAAGGAGCGGGATTAGCGGGCGGATGGAGGACATGAAGAAGGCAATCGCTTTTCGTAGGTCCTTATTGAACCATCGCCTTCGCCAATGCCAGCGGCAATTCCCGGCAAATTATATGGAGGATACGTCCAGATCCTCGTGGAAAGTCCATACACTTATAAAGGTACCGTCGTTTAGATTCTTGCTATAGATGGTCAGGATTACATGTTGCCGTTGATCATCGCGCGGGACCAACCGGCCGGTGATGAGGCGAAAACCGTCGGAATTTACACCAAAGCCAAATTGTTGCTCCAGGTTTATCCGGTCGTAGTCGATTATCAGCCGCGAGCCATCGAACTGCTCCCGCATCGATTGGTCGTTCGCAAAATCACCGTCTGAAAGTGCTTTGAAGCGATCCCAGTCGTTGATGCGAGCTGCCTCAAGCAGCTTGACGATGCGGCTGCACTCTTGGGGCGTCATATGCAGCTTCCGCTGAAGGTTTTCCATACACATATCTCGTTTGCCGCAAGCCTAACGCTGTTGGCGGGTAGCCGCCATCCGTTGCGCGGTCGAAGTACTAACTGAGATGCGCGTCACGGGCCGCTTGCCTTGACAAAGCCGGCCTCTCATGCGCTTTTCGCGCAAATTTTCGAGCCGGGCCGACATGCTTCGGCCGCAACCCAAAATCCGGACTTTACGAATGACAATGCATCGTTACCGCAGCCATACCTGTGCCCAGTTGAGAAAGAGCGACGTCAGCGCTTCCGTTCGCCTGTCGGGCTGGGTCCATCGCGTGCGCGACCATGGCGGCCTGCTGTTCATCGACATGCGCGACCACTACGGCCTGACCCAGATCGTCGCCGATCCGGATTCTCCGGCCTTCAAGATCGCCGAGACCGTGCGCGGTGAGTGGGTCATCCGCGTCGATGGCGAGGTCAAGGCGCGCCTGCCGGAGACGGTCAACCCGAACCTGCCGACCGGCGAGATCGAGATTTTCGCGCGCGAGATCGAGGTGCTGTCGGCGGCGAAGGAGTTGCCGCTGCCGGTGTTCGGCGAGCCGGACTATCCGGAGGACATCCGTCTCAAATACCGCTTCCTCGACCTGCGCCGCGACACGCTGCACAAGAACATCGTGGCGCGCACCAGGATCATCGCCGAAATGCGCAGGCGCATGGGCGAAGTCGGGTTCACCGAATTCTCGACGCCGATCCTGACCGCTTCGTCGCCGGAAGGGGCACGCGACTTCCTGGTGCCGTCGCGCATCCATCCCGGCAATTTCTACGCTCTGCCGCAGGCGCCGCAGATATACAAGCAGCTGATCATGGTTTCGGGCTTCGACCGCTACTTCCAGATCGCGCCGTGTTTCCGCGACGAGGATCCGCGCGCCGACCGCCTGCCCGGCGAATTCTACCAGCTCGATGTGGAAATGAGCTTCGTCGAGCAGGACGATGTGCTGTCGACCATGGAACCGGTGATGCGCGGCGTGTTCGAGACCTTTGCCGCCGGCAAGCCGGTGACGCAGGAGTTTCCGCGCATCGCCTATGATGTCGCCATGCGCAAATATGGCACCGACAAGCCGGACCTGCGCAACCCGATCGAGATGCAGGCCGTCTCCGATCATTTCCGCGATTCCGGTTTCAAGGTGTTCGCCAACATCCTCGCCAACGATCCGAAGGCCGAGGTCTGGGCAATCCCGGCCAGGACCGGCGGTTCACGTGCTTTCTGCGACCGCATGAATTCGTGGGCGCAGGGCGAGGGCCAGCCTGGCCTCGGCTACATCTTCTGGCGCAAGGAGGGCGAAAAGCTCGAAGGCGCCGGGCCGTTGGCCAAGAACATCGGCGAGGAGCGCACCGAGGCGATCCGCCTTCAGCTCGGCCTTGCCGATGGCGACGCCGCCTTCTTCGTCGCCGGCGACCCGAAGAAGTTCGTCTCCTTCGCGGGCGCCGCGCGCACTCGCGCCGGCGAGGAGCTGAACCTCGTCGATCGCGATCGTTTCGACCTGTGCTGGATCATCGACTTCCCGTTCTACGAGTGGAACGAGGACGAGAAGCGCATCGATTTCGGCCACAACCCGTTCTCGATGCCGCAGGGCGGCATCGACGCCTTGAACAGCGAGGATCCGCTCGGCATCAAGGCCTTCCAGTACGATCTGGTCTGCAACGGTTTCGAGATCGCCTCAGGCGGCATCCGCAACCATCTGCCCGAAACCATGGTCAAGGCGTTCGAGCTCGTCGGTCTGGATCGTGAAACGATCGAGGCGCGGTTCGGTGGCCTCTACCGCGCCTTCCAGTATGGCGCGCCGCCGCATGGCGGCATGGCGGCCGGCATCGACCGCGTCGTCATGCTCCTCGTCGGCGCCAGGAACTTACGCGAGGTGACGATGTTCCCGATGAACCAGCAGGCCTACGACCTGTTGATGAACGCACCGTCGGAGGCCACCCCGCAGCAGCTTCGCGAACTGTCGCTGCGCGTCGCGGTGGCCAAGAAAGAGGTTTAAAAACCTCGCGCAAGCGATTCTATCGATTGACGAAAAAGCCCGGCATCGCTGCCGGGCTTTTTCATGTCTTGACGCCGCTTCGATCAGTCTTCGTTCGCCTTGACCGTCACGCCGAGCGTCTTCGGCAGGTCGAGCGGGTTCGCCATCGCGCCGGCCATGATTAGTGCGAACGGCACCGCTGCTGGCGGCTCGGCCGAGATCTCGAGGCTTTGCGGATCGTCGAGATATTTGCTGACTGCAGCCGTCACTTCGGCCGTCAGTTCGGGATTGTTGAGCTGCGCCATGCCGAACGGCACGATCGCCTTGGCCTGGTTGGCGATGTCCTTGCCGGACATGCCTTGCTGTTTGCCGACATAATCCAGCACCTTGTTGGTCAGCGAATCGTCGTCGAAGCGGATCGAGGCGCCGCTGAACGAAAGCTGCTGCATCAGGCCGAGCATGGCCATGCCTTGCGCCGAGTTGTCGGCGCCTTCGGGCTGCGCGCCCAGCTTCTTCTGCATCTCCTGCAGCGACTTGATGAAATCCAGCGTGTAGCCGCCGAGATCGAAGGTCATGCCGAAGGTGCCGGCATTATCGACGGAGATGTCGTATTTCGACAGTTCCATCTTGCCGTCGCTGGGCTGCCAGGTACCGGCCAACGCGAAATTGCCGGATATGTTCTGGTAGCCGAGCGCGTCGATGACCTCCTTGGACTTGGGGTCGTCGACCAGCGCCAGGTCGGCATTGAATTTTTCCGTGGTGCCGGAAAACTCCATCGCCTTGCCCTCTGCCGGCGGGGTGATTTCGATGGCAAGCCCGTCCATCGAGAATGCCGTCTTGTCGGCGACCTTGACAGTCATGTTGGAGAGTTCGGCCGACTTGTACATCATCAGCGAACCGACCGGGCCGGTGGCGCCTTCGGCCGGAACCGTCATGTCATGGATGACGAAGGGGCTGAGATCGAGTGTGACGCCATCCTGGCTGCGTTCGAACGCCGAGGTCGTCACTGTTGCGATCTGATAGCCGCCATTGGCCTCGGTCACGCCTTCGAGTTTGACGTCGCCAATCGGCAGCGTTTCCTTTTCGGCAGCGGGTTTGACGGCCACACCCTGCAGCACCATGCTCGAGTTGTCGCCGGTCACTCCGGTCCAGGAGATTTCGACACCCTGGGCGGCAAGCGCTGCCTTCAGCCGGTCGGCAACTGCCGTATCCTGTGCAAAGGCCGCGTTCAGCGGCAGCGTCATCAAAAAGGTTGAAAAAGCGAATCTGTGGAGAGTCGAGCGTTGGATTGTCATCGCGAGTTCCCTGAGAGGTCCTGAAAATTGTTTTTCATTCTTTGCGCCATCACCATTCCGTGACGAACTGGACGGGAAAAAGGCGTTGCCCGAACAATGGTCGAAAATCGCGGCGAAAGGCAAATCCGATCGGAAGTCTTTGTGTCATGCGGTGAATTTGTCATGAAGATCGGGTTTCTGCACGTCGTACTTTGCCTTAGGGGCAGCATGTAACTAGCCGATGTTGGCCGATGCGGCAAAGCTTCCAATTCTTGTTGCAGAAGGAGCGGCATCTTCGCGGGGGAGGGCCGGCGCCTCTTGCCGCGAATCACCCGCTCGGTTAGTCCAGCCGCATGGGAAAAAGGCTTTTGCCGCCTCAGGATGGTGGTGGCGATAACATCGAACCGGTCGATCTGAAGAAGGCGCTGGAAGAGCGCTATCTTGCCTACGCACTGTCGACCATCATGCACCGGGCGTTGCCGGATGTGCGGGACGGCCTGAAGCCGGTCCATCGCCGCATCATGCATGCCATGCGGCTGTTGCGGCTCAACCCTGACCAGGGCTTTGCCAAATGCGCCCGCATCGTCGGCGAGGTGATGGGCAAGTTCCATCCGCACGGCGACCAGTCGATCTACGATGCACTGGTACGGCTGGCGCAGGATTTCTCGATGCGCTACCCGCTGGTCGACGGCCAGGGCAATTTCGGCAATATCGACGGCGATAACGCCGCCGCCATGCGCTACACCGAAGCACGCATGACCGACGTGGCGACCGAGTTGCTCTCCGGCATCACCGAGGATGCCGTCGACTACCGGCCGACCTACAATGAGGAGGATGAGGAACCGGTCGTGCTGCCCGGCGCCTTTCCGAACCTGCTCGCCAACGGCTCGTCCGGTATCGCCGTCGGCATGGCGACCTCGATCCCGCCGCACAACGCCGCCGAGCTTTGCGACGCCGCCCTTCACCTGATCGAGCATCCGGATGCGCCGGTGACGACGCTGATGGACTTCGTGCAAGGCCCGGATTTTCCGACCGGCGGCATCATCATCGACAGCCGCGCCTCGATCCTCGAAGCCTACGAGACCGGCCGCGGTGGTTTTCGCGTCAGGGCGAAATGGGGCCAGGAGGACCAAGGCAGGGGCACCTGGAGCATCGTCGTCACCGAAATCCCCTATGGCGTCCAGAAGGCCCGGCTGATCGAAAAGATCGCCGAGCTTTTGATGGCGCGCAAGCTGCCGCTGCTCGAAGACATCCGCGACGAAAGCGCCGAGGACATCCGTGTCGTGCTGGTGCCGAAGAGCCGTTCAGTCGATCCCGGCATCCTGATGGAATCGCTGTTCAGGCTGACCGAGCTCGAAAGCCGTTTCCCGCTCAACATGAACGTCCTGTCGCGCGGCAAGGTGCCGAACGTCTTGTCGCTGAAGGGCGTGCTCAAGGAATGGCTGGAGCACCGCCGCGACGTGCTGGTCCGCCGCTCCAGGCATCGCCTCGCCGAGATCGAACGGCGGCTGGAGATCCTTGCCGGCTACTTGATCGCCTACCTCAACATCGACGAGGTGATCAAGATAATCCGCGAGGAGGACGAGCCCAAGCAGGTGATGATGGCCCGCTGGTCGCTCACCGACAACCAGGCCGAAGCCATCCTCAACATGCGGCTGCGCGCCTTGCGCAAGCTCGAGGAATTCGAGATCCGCAAGGAGTTCGACGGCCTCACCACCGAGAAGACGCAGATCGAGGCGCTGCTCGCGTCCAATGCCAGGCAATGGTCGACGATCAAGTGGGAAGTCTCCAGCATCCGTGAGAAATTCGGGCCGGAGACCGAGCTCGGCAAGCGCCGCACCCAGTTCGCCGACGCACCCGAACATGACCTGACCGACATCGCCCATGCCATGATCGAGCGCGAGCCGGTCACTGTGGTGGTCTCGGAAAAGGGCTGGCTGAGGGCGATGAAGGGTCACCTAACCGACCATTCGGCTCTGACCTTCAAGGAGGGCGACAGCCTTAAGCTCGCCTTCCACGCCCAGACCACCGACAAGGTGCTGGTCTTCACCACCGGCGGCAAGTTCTACACGATCGGCGCTGACCGGCTGCCCGGCGGGCGCGGCCATGGCGAACCGATCCGCATCATCGTCGACATGGACAACGACCAGGACATCGTCACCGCCTTCGTCCATGATCCGAAGCGCAAGCTGCTCCTGGTTTCGCACGACGCCAACGGCTTTATCGTGCCGGAAGAAGAGGTCGTCGCCAACACGCGCAAGGGCAAGCAGGTAATGAACGTCAAGGCACTCGACGAAGCCCAGCGCTGCGTGCCGGTCACCGGCGACCATCTCGCCATTGTCGGCGAGAACCGCAAGATGCTGGTCTTTCCGCTGGCCGAGATCCCGGAGATGGGGCGCGGCAAGGGCGTTCGCCTGCAGAAATACAAGGATGGTGGCGTCCTTGACCTCAAGACCTTCACGCTCGAAAGCGGCCTGTCCTGGCAGGATTCGGCCGACCGCACCTTCGTCAAATCGCGCGAGGAGCTGGCCGAATGGGTCGGCGCCCGCGCGTCTGCTGGACGCATGGTGCCGAAGGGATTCCCGAGGACGGGGAAGTTCGGGTAGCGGCAAAGCTGCCAATCTCCCCCCGAGGGGCCCCGAGGGGGGAGATTGGCAGCTTCACTGTCCATCACCATTTGGCTTGCCGTCACGATTGCTGCACTATGATCGTGCACAGCGACGTGGGCGACGCCGTCGGCATCGCCGGGGCCGGGGAGATATGGACGTTTGAAGCAGGCTGAAATCCAGAAACCGCAACGGCAGCAGCGCCTGTTCGGTCTGTCGACGCCGCTCAGGGCCGCGGTCATCCCGCCGCTGTCGGCGGCGCGCTGGCTGCTGGTGCTGATTGTCGCCGCCGGCGTCTATTTCTTCCACGGCTTCCTGTTCCCGGTGCTGGCCGCGCTCGTCATCGCCTTCGCCAGCTGGCCGCTCTATCGGCGGCTGCTCGCCGGCGTTGGCGGCAACCGCACCATCGCCGCGACATTGGCGATCCTGTTCATCCTTACCTTCCTGGTGGTGCCGATCGCACTCGCCGGGACCTACGCCATCAACGAGCTTCGCGAATGGGTCGGCTGGGCGATCGAGACCAATCGGCACGGCGCGGTGACGCCGCACTGGATCGCCACCATGCCCGTGATCGGCGAATGGCTGAACGAACAGTGGACGACCAATCTCGGCCATCCCGGCGGCATCGGCGAACTGATCCAGCTGGTCAGCGGCGCCAATATCGGCAGCATCTATCGCGGCGCGCTGGCCGCCGGCGGCAGCGCCTTCGGCCTTGTGCTGACGCTGCTGTTCATGATGATCGCACTGTTCTTCGCCTATCGCGACGGCGAGGCCTTTGCGGCGCAGGTCGACCGCTTGGGCGAGCGCATCCTGCCGACACGGTGGGAGCGGATCTCACGCGTGGTGCCGGCGACGATCTCCTCGACGGTGACCGGCATGACCGTGATCGCCATCGGCGAGGGGCTGGTGCTGGGCGTTGCCTACTGGCTGGCTGGCGTGCCGTCACCGGTGACGCTCGGCGCGTTGACCGGTGTGATGGCGCTGATCCCTGGCGGCGCGCCGCTGTCTTTTACGCTGGTGTCGATCTACCTCGCCGCCAGCGGTTCGCCGATGGCCGGGCTGGCGCTGTTCATCTGGGGTGCGGTGGAACTCTTCATCGTCGACAAGACTTTGCGCCCGAAGCTGGTCGGCGGGCCGATAAAGCTGCCCTTCCTGCCGACCTTTTTCGGCCTGATCGGCGGCGTCAAGACCATGGGCTTTCTCGGCCTGTTCATTGGTCCGGTGCTGATGGCGCTGCTGGTCGCAATCTGGCGCGAGTGGCTGCGCGAGGTGGAACTGGCCGACGAACTTGCGCCCGCGGCAGGCCCCGAGCTGGAGGATGGCCCGCCGCAGATCGAAGTTGTCGCCGAGCGCGGCGCGTCCAAGAAGTCTCAGGCCGGGTGACTGACGGCAAGCGTGGCGCGGCGCTTGCGCCCCTCATGCAACTGCCACAGCGAATGGGCGACCAGCGTGACGATCAGGATCGCGCCGCCAATCAGGCTGTTGCGCGATGGCGTTTCGGCGAAGATCATCCACACCCAGACCGGCGCCAGCACGGTTTCCAACAGGTAGAACATCGCCACCTCCGGTCCGGAAATGTATTTCGGCCCGTTGGCGAGGCAGAAGAACGAGATTGGCATGATGATGGCGCCGTTGAAGATGATCCACCACGGCGCGTTCACCTGGAACCCGGCCCTTGAGACCATGAACGCCGCGACGGCAAACGGCAGGATGACGCCGACCAGCGCGGTGAAACCCATGTCCTTGCCGCTGGCACGCGAGATGGTGATGGCCGAGGCGATCAGCAACGCCGAGCATAGCGCCATCAGGTCGCCGAACAGATGCCCGGTGCCGACCGAATCGCCGACGATGATCGCGACGCCGACGATCATCAGCGCGAGTGCGGCGAGCGTAAGCGGCCTCGGCCTCTCCCTCAGGAACAGCCACGACAGCAGGGCCGAAAACATGGTGGTGAAGGCCAGGATGAAAACGAGGTTGGCGGTCGAGGTGTTGAAGACGCCAGTGACGAAAGCGATCGAGCCGAGCCCGTAGATGGTGGCGACGACGAGTCCCGACCAGCCGGGGATGAGCTGCGGTGCGTTCCTGTTCAGCGAACGCCAAACGGCCCAGATGATCAGTGACGCGACGAAGGTGGTGCCGGTGCGCAGCAGCAGGATCGTCCATGCGCCGCCGTCGGCGAGCCGGATCAATGGAATGTCGACGGTCAGCGTCAGCCCGCCGATGGCGGTGACGAGAAGGCCCTTCTGGTGGTCGGTGTGGGAAGACATGCGGCAATTCTCGCAATGAATTCGGAAGCAGGCGTCAGGCCGGCGCGATCGCGCACTCTCCCGCAAAACAGCGGAAAGACCAGCGTCCTCTTCCTTGAAAAAGTTCAGGGTTCAGTTTCGGAGAAACTATTCAGCGCGAAACCGCTTCGTGGTCGTAGCGTTCCCAGCCTTTCGGGCCGAGATGCTCCTGCGGCATGAAGCGCATCTTATAGTTCATCTTGCGCGAGCCGTTGACCCAGTAGCCGAGATAGACATGGGGCAGGCCCATCGCCTTGGCGCGAGCGATGTGGTCAAGGATCATGAAGGTGCCGAGCGAGCGATCCTCGAAACCGGGATTGAAGTAGGAGTAGACCATCGACAATCCGTCGGCCATCTTGTCGGTGAGCGCTACCGCGATCAGCTCGCCCTGGCCCTTGCCAGTGATGAAGGTGTCGGGGCCGCGGCGCCGGTATTCGATGATCTTGGTGTCGACATGGGTGTCCTCGACCATCATGGCATAGTCGAGCACCGTCATGTCGGACATGCCGCCACGGCGGTGGCGGGCGTCGAGATAGGCGCGGAACAGCGAATACTGCTCGGTCGACGGCTGCGCGTCGTGCATGGCGCCGACGAGGTCGGAATTGCGCTGGACCACCCGTCTCATGTTGCGGCTGGCGCTGAATTCTTGGGCCAGGATACGCACCGAAACACAGGCGCGACAGGTTTCGCATGCTGGCCGGTAGGCGATGTTCTGCGAACGCCGGAAACCGCCTTGCGTCAGGAGGTCGTTCATCTCGGGTGCCTTGTCGCCGACCAGGTGCGTGAACACCTTGCGCTCGAACTGGCCCTCAAGATACGGGCACGGCGACGGCGCGGTCAGGAAGAACTGCGGCGACTGGGTCGGGTGCTGCGTCATCGAAGCCTGGAAACACTCCTGTGAATCACTCTACCTTTGGCTCGGCCAGCGAAAAATTCAACAGGATTGTGTAAGCGTTGTCGACCGGACGCCTTCATATTTGCGCACAAGCGGCTGCGGCGACTCGCAAAAAGCTGTTTCACCGATCGCTGCGGCTGACCACCGTGCCGAGCAGCAGGTCATGCAGCGTGCGCTTGCGGTCGGAAAACAGGCTCACCAGGAGAATCAGCGGCGTCAGGATGACGTTGCCGGCCCAGAACAGCACCGAATGCACGACGGCGGTCAGCCCGTCGATTCGGGTACCGTCGAGGCGGTCGAGCCGGATGCCCATCATCTTCATGCCTGTCGTGGCCTGGTCGGCACTGCCAAGCGTGTTCCAGATGTAGAGGATCGCCACCGCCGGCACGAGGATGGAAAACAACATCCAGCCGAGGCCGAGCGTCAACAGCCCGAGGAAAAACACCAGGATCGCAAACGGAATGGTGAGCAGCGCGACGATGCAATAGTCGATGACGAAGGCCAGTACGCGCCGCGTACGCACGCCTTGGTAGGCGCGCATGTCATCGAGCCTGCTGGTGATGATTTCGCCATCAAGTACGCGCGCGCTCATGTCATGTCCTTGTAATTGGGCCCGACGTAGGGTGCGGGCTCAGTGCTTTTGAAATGGTGAGGCCTGCGGCGGAATCAAGATCGAGACCTTTCGCTGGCATGATGATGAAGTCGTGCCCGGCACCGTCTGAACCGGTTGAATTCGCGGCGCGGATAGCGTTAGCTTGCTGCGGCGCAGCAACGAGCGCCAGGGGGCGGGCGATATGGACTACGACATGCTGGTCATCGGCAGCGGGCCATCCGGGCGCCGCGCCGCCGTGCAGTCGGCCAAGCTCGGCAAATCGGTGCTGGTGGTCGACAGGGGCCGGCGTCTCGGCGGCGTCTCCGTGCACACCGGCACCATCCCGTCGAAGACACTGCGCGAGACGGTGCTCAACCTCTCTGGTTGGCGCGAGCGTGGTTTCTACGGGCGCGGCTACCGCGTCAAGCAGGACATTTCTGTCGGCGATCTGGTCGAGCGCCTGCACAAGACGCTCGACCACGAGGTCGAGGTGCTGCAGCACCAGTTCATGCGCAACACGGTCAAGAGTTTACGCGCCGCGGTAAAGTTCCTCGGCCCCAACAAGGTCAGCCTGACCACCGATACCGGCGACTACAGCGAGGTCGGCTTTGCGAATGCGCTGATCGCGGTCGGCACACGGCCGCACCGGCCGCGCGACGTACCTTTCGACAAGACCCGCGTCTTCGACAGCGACGAGATGCTGGAGCTCGACCGCCTGCCACGCACGCTGACGGTGATCGGCGCCGGCGTCATCGGCGTCGAGTACGCGACGATCTTTTCGGCACTCGACGTGCCGGTGACGCTGGTCGAACCGCGCAACACCATCCTCGACTTCGTCGACCGCGAGATCGTCGATGATTTCATCCATCAGATGCGCGACCGCGGCATGACGATCCGGCTGGGCAGCACGGTCAAGGAGATCGCCTCGAAGCCCGACTACGCGGAGGTGACGCTTGCCGACGGCCGCACCATACGCTCCGAGATCGTGCTCTATGCCGCCGGCCGCACCGGCGATGTCGGCAGCCTCGGCCTCGACGCAGTCGGCATCGAGGCCGACTCCAGGGGCCGCATCAAGGTCGACCCGCAAACCTTCCAGACCAGCGCGCCGAACATCTATGCCGCAGGCGACGTCATCGGCTTCCCGAGCCTTGCCTCCACCTCGATGGAGCAGGGCAGGGTGGCCGCCTGCCATGCCTTCGGCGTGCCCTTGCCGCCGCCGCCGGAGACCTTTCCCTACGGCATCTATGCCGTGCCGGAAATCTCCACCGTCGGCCAGTCCGAGGAACAGGTGCGCGAGAGCGGCGCCGCCTACGAGGTCGGCGTGGCGCGGTTCCGCGAGACGTCGCGTGGCCACATCATGGGCGTCAACACCGGCTTCCTGAAGCTTCTGTTCTCGATCGAAACGCGCCGCCTGCTCGGCGCCCATATCGTCGGCGAGGGCGCGACAGAACTCATTCACATCGGCCAGGCGGTGATCAATCTCGGCGGCACCGTCGATTTTTTTGTCAACAACACCTTCAACTATCCGACGCTGGCCGAAGCCTACAAGATCGCCGGACTGGATGCCTGGAACAGGATGGGGCGGGGATAAAACCCCTTATCGATCCGCTTGTGCGACTGAAGCGGTCGGGCCGGCCAGCCATTGCCTGACGGCCTCAGCGTCCCGGTCGCCGATTTCATGGCCGGAGGCAATGGTCCGCGCGTCGACCTCGGCGCCCTGCCGGTTGAGCAGTGTGACAAGCGCCGGCGCGAAAGGCGCGTAGGTCAGGTCGGCGGCGCCGGCGACGATCAGCCCCCGCGTCTTGGATAAGTCGGTCGGCGGCACATCGTCGAGCACCGGCATCGGTCGCAGCAATGCCGCGCGCTCGACAACGCCCGGATGCAGTAGCATCACGCTCGAAACCAGATTGGCGCCATTCGAATAACCGAGGAAAATCGTGTGGGAGAGATCGAGGCCGTGGCGCTTCGCGACTTCGGGGATGAAGTCGGAGAAAGCGGCTGCCTCGCTGCGGATGCTCGTCTGTTCGAAGCGCGTCGGCGTAATCCGCGCAAACCAGCGGAAGCCGTCCTCCTGGGCAATTCGGCCGCGCACCGCCACCAGAGCCGCGCGCGGCGCGATTTGCCGTCCCAGCGGAACCAGAGTTGTCTCGTCGACGCCGGATCCATGAAGCAGGAAAACGCATTCGCCGGTCGAATTGGCGGGCCTGTAGAAGCGGTAGAAAAATGCCAGATCACGCCGCAAGGCGCCGTCTTCCAAGCTTTCTTCCGCCATGATCGCATCCTTTTGATTTCGCGATATTATTGTTCATTTGCCGGCTTCAAAACGTAATATTTTCAAGCTCCGCGAAAGTTGATCGAACCAGGCGCATTTCAGTCCGTTTCTTCGCCGATATGCTCCTGCGGGAGGAATCAGAAGCAGTGCGCCGGGCGGGCGTATTGCCAAGGCATGAATAACCAGCTTTGAGGCCTTTTATCGATGACCATGCCAGCTTCGCCGGAGCGCGACACGCGCATCGACGTGTTCCGGGCTTTCGCCCTCCTGACCATATATGTCGACCACGTCCCGGGCACCGTTTACGAGTACCTGACCTACAAGAATTTCGGCTTTTCGGATGCTGCGGAAGCTTTCGTGCTGATCTCCGGCATGGCTGTCGCTCTCGCCTATGGCGGGAAATTCCAGTCTGGCGGGCGACTGCTGGCGACGCTGAAAATGTGGCGGCGAGCCGGCGTGCTCTATGTCGCCCATATCGTCACGACCATGGCGGTGATGGGCATGTTCTGCGCGGCGGCGGTGTTCGCCAGGAGGCCGGAGCTGCTGAAGCTGATCAACATAGAACCGTTGATGAAGAACACGCCGGAAGTGCTGGTCGGCATCGTCACGCTCGGCCATCAGCTCGGCTACAACAATATCCTGCCGGTCTATGCGGTGCTGCTGCTAATGGCGCCGGCTTTCCTGCTGTTCGTCAGTTACAGCCCTTTGCCGGCACTCATCCTGTCCGGTGCCCTATGGCTTGTCGCCGGGATCTGGCAGATCGCTCCGCCGAACTACCCCGAGCCGGGCTTCTGGTTCCTCAACCCGCTGTCCTGGCAGTTCCTGTTCAACATTGGCCTGGCGGCCACGCTGCATGTCAGGCGCGGCGGCAGCATTCCGGTCAATCGCTGGCTGGTCGGCGCGGCAGCGGCCTATGTCGCGACGGCGCTCGTCTGGGTGCACAGCCCGCTCTGGGGCCACGTGTCGTGGCTGGATCTTCCGGTGGTGCTGACCGGCTTCGACAAGACGTTCCTGTCGCTGCCGAGGCTGCTGCACATCCTGGCGGTGAGCTACCTGATCGTCGCCTTTCCGGCCGTCTCCAACCTGTTCCGCACCAGCCGCGATAACCCGCTGGCGATCCTCGGCAAGCGCTCGCTGCCGGTTTTCATCGCCGGCACGGTGATCGCGATGGTGGCGCAGGTGATGAAGCTGATCAATCCGGGCGGCCTTGCCTATGACAGCCTGCTGATTGCCGCCGGCATGGCCATGCAGTTCGCGCTTGCCTTCTATCTCGAGTGGCTGTCCACCATCGGCGGGTCCGGCAGGAAGCCGGCCCGCAGCGAGGCGGCGCCGGTGCGCGCAGCCTTCAGCGGGCAGCCGGTGACGGCAAGAGCCAATCACTGAAGCAGAACGTCGGGTTCAAGCCTTGGCTGGCCCGGTGGAGGCTCTGACCAGAAGCTCCACGCCCAGCGTCTCGCGCCGCACCGCGCCGTCGAAATCGAGGATCATGTGCGCCGCGCGGCGGCCGATCTCGGTGATCGGCTGGGCGATCGTGGTCAGCGGCGGGTCGCAAAGGGCTGCGTCCGGCA
The DNA here is from genome assembly GCF_004010325.2 of Mesorhizobium sp. M00.F.Ca.ET.216.01.1.1. Taxonomy (GTDB): domain Bacteria; phylum Pseudomonadota; class Alphaproteobacteria; order Rhizobiales; family Rhizobiaceae; genus Mesorhizobium. Next base: position 17,322 of record NZ_SADR02000008.1, on the reverse strand, counting down.
CGCCGTCGAAGCCGATGACGGAGACATCGCCGGGAACCGCCAGACCCCGCGCGGTCAGCCATTCGATCGCGATCATCGCCATGCGGTCCGACATCGCCAGGATGGCGGTGGGCGGCTCGCCGCCTGCGAAGATCGCCTCGAGGCCAGCCCTGGTGCTGGCCGCTTCGTTCTCGGTCTCGAAGACCGGGATCTTCGTCGTATCCACGCCGAAGCGGGACAATTCCTCGAAATAGCCGGCAAGACGGTCGCGCGTTCCGGTGTAGATCGCCGAGCGGACTTCTTCCGGCGTCACAAAGCCAGTGCGGTCCTCGCCGAGGGTCAGCGACAGCACGGCGAAACGGCGATGACCGAGCTCGGCGAGATGGCGCGCCGCGAGCCGCCCGCCGGCGACGTTGTCGACGCCGATCGCCGAGATGGTCTCATCGTGGAAGCCGAGTTCCAGCGCCACGAAGGGGAGCTTGCGTTCGCGCGTCAATTCGACGAGGCGCGAGCCGCCTTCGATGCAGAACAGGATGAAGCCGTCGACCAGCGCACTCTGGATGTTCCAGGCAAGCTTCTCCTGGTTGCCGGCCGAGACGAGCGCTATTCCCGCGCCGGTGGCGTCGCATGCCTCGGAGATGCCGGACATCATGACGCGGGCAAAGGGGTCGTCGAAAAAATAGGAGAGAGGCTCGGTGGTGGCGACGCCGATCGCATTGACCTTGCCGGCGCGCAGCAGCCGGCCCTTGGGATCGGGTCCGGCATAACCCATCGCCTCCGCCACCGCCTTGACCCGCTCGCGGACTTCCTGACGCACGATCTCCGGACGGCTGAAGACATTGGAGGCGGTGCCGTGTGAAACACCGGCAGCCTTGGCGATGTCGGCCAGCCTGACGGGTCTTGTGTTACCTTCGGTGAGTGACGCCATTCTGCTTGCCTCCGGGCTCTCATTTAGCACTTTCGTTGGATCGATTCAAATATTTGCTTGACATCTGTATGCCATGGTATATTTTTGAATCGATCCAACTGCATTGCCAGCAACTGATTGGATCGGTTCAAGAAGGAGGCATGCCATGCATCCCGTCAATTACCTGTTTGAAGACATCTACCGCAACGACTGGAGCATCTCGTCGAGCGTTGCGACCTGGAAGCGCCGCGGCAAGACCGGTCCGTGGGCTCGCGATCTGCATTTCCTCGTCGAGCGCAAGCGGAGCTGATCGGCAAGGTATTTTTTGTGCCTGTCGATTGGATCGATTCAATTCTTATTAGGAGGCAGCCCATGCATCCCGTCAGCTATCTGTTCGAAGACATCTACCGCAACTATTGGGGCATCTCACCGGCCTCCCGCCGGCCAGAGCGGCTTCGCTTGACCAAACCGGCCGCGCGCAACCGCGACCTGCGGCCCGAACGCCGGTAGGACCAGCACCTGTAAGGCCAGCGCGGCTTGAGGCGGCAAGCGCCAAACCACCCCGATTGGTGCAGGAATACCGTCTCAGGAGCGCCGCTGGAACAAGGCAGAAACTGCGATCACCAGCCAGCCGGCGATGAGCAAGGTGCCGCCGATCGGCGCCGACATCGGGAAAAGCCGCGAGCCAAGGAAGTCCCGGGCGAGGAGGTCGCCCGAAAATAGCAGCAGCCCGACGAGAAGGATGAGGCTGCCGGCTCGCAAGCCCAGATTTCCGCCGCAGAGCCCGACGGCAACAAAGACCGGCGCATGCATGAGCAGGAAGGACGCGGCCGTGCCGACGAATGAACCGCCCAGATGCACCGCCGCGGCAGACAGCGCCACGCCCGCCGCGCCGCAGAGGCCGCCGGCGAAGGCAAGGATGCGGCCGCTGGTGCCTGCCGGGTGTTCGGCCGTGCTCATGCTCAGTTCTCCGTGATTTGACCGACGAGTCTGCGGAACCTGTCAGGATTTGCCGGCCTGCACCAGCATGTCCCGTTCGCGGCGTGACTGGACCAGCCAGTTATATGCCGCTCCGCCTGCCATCAGCACGGACGTGCCGAGAAACACCGCACGCATGCCGAAATGACCGCCGACGAAGCCGCCGAGCAACGGGCCTGCGACCTGTCCGACATATTGGGCCGAGATCGACAGGCCGAGAACATTGCCGCCGACGCCGTCCGGAACATTGTGGCGGATGACGCTGGTGATGCAGGGCAGGAGGCCGCCCAGTGCCAAGCCCATCAGGAACCGCAGGCCGACGAGCTGCCAGCCCTGCGTGGCGAAGGCTTGCGGGATCAGCAGCAGCGCCGAGACGGCAAGGGCCGCGACGATGACGTTCCAGTGGCCGATGCGGTCGGCGAGCTTGCCGAGCCGCGAGGCCGACAGGATGGCGCCGAGTGCCGCCGCCGACATGACGACGCCGGAGATCAGCGTGACCCGGCTCGTGTCCTTGATGAGCTGCTGGACATAGACCGTGATGATCGGCTCGATCGACATGGTGGCGAAGCTGAGCAGCATTCCGGTCGCCAGCATGGCGACGACGGGACGCTTGTCGGGAATTTGCGACCAGCCGCCCTTCGGCTTGCCTTTGTGTTCCGCGCTTGTGGCCGCCTGGCGAGGGGGCTCGTTGATAAGGAACGTGGTTGCCAGAAACGCCAGGAAGATGACGCCGCCGGCGAGCAGGAAGGTGGCGCGAATACCGATCAGCGGCGGCAGCGCGCCACCGAGCAGCGGCCCGACCAGGGCGCCGGCCGTGATGCCGGCCGACAGCACGCCGAGCGCCCAGCCGGAACGGTCCTTCGGCGTCTGCATGGCGACCAGGATTGTCGAGCCCGAAGAATAACCGCCGGCGAAACCGATCAGCAGGCGCAGCAGCACCAGTTGCCAGACCGTCTGCACCATGCCGGTCAGCGACATGCAGACGGCCATGCCGAAACTGGCGCGCACCAGCATCAATTTACGGCCATAGCGGTCGCCGAGCCGTCCCCAGAGCGGCGCCACCAGCGCGGCGGCGAAGAACGTCGCGCCATAGGCGATGCCGGACCATTGCACGATCGCCGCATGGCCCTCGGCACCCAACTGCTCGACATAGAGCGGCAGGAAGGGCAACAGCAAGGTCATGGCGACGAGCGTGCTGAACGAACCGGCAAAGCAGACAAACAGATTGCGCCGCCAATGGATGTTGTGCGCGCTTTGGGCTGTGCGGTCTTGCTGCATGTCATATCCTGTCCGTGCAGTCCATATGGCGGCTTGCTGCGGATACCAATTTGGGATACCAGTTTGGTATCCGTCATGGACGCTACCTCAGGCGCTGTCAATGCAGCGCCCTCAAACGTGATCGGCAAACTCCGGAGCTCGATCGTCAGCAAACGGAACCACGATGTCGCAGATGCAGAATGTCGAAAAACAGCTTCGCGAGATGATCCTCGGCCTGGAGGTCGGTCCGGGCGAGCGATTGACGGAACGCTGGATCGAGAGCCGCTTCGGGGCGTCGCGCACGCCGGTCAGGGCGGCGTTGTTGCGGCTTGAGACGGAGGGGCTGGTCTGCCGCGACGGGCGCGGCTGGACGGTCTCGCCCATCAACCTTGCCAAGCTCGAGCAGATCGCCGTTTACCGCGAAGCGGTCGAGGTTGCGGCACTCGGGCTGACCTGTGCCCTTGAGGACAGGAGCGCCGTCGATGTCGTCGAGGCGATGCTAGACTCATGCGACGCCAGCACCCCGCGCGAGGAATGGCACCGCGTCGGCATGGATTTCCATATCGAGCTGGCGCGACTGTCCGGCAACGAATTCCTGTTCCGGGCGGTCCGCGATGCGATGACGCGCCTGTCGCGCGCCCGTTGGCTGGAGGTTCGCGACGAGGCAGCACTCGGCCGTGCCTGGGCCGAACATCATGCCATTCTGGCGGCGGTGCGGGCAGGCGTTGCCGACAAGGCCGCACGGCTGCTTTCGGCCCATATCACCGGCAGCCGCGACCGGCTGGTGATGTCGCTGCACAATGACCGGCGCGGCCTGCGCGCCAGGGGATTTGCCGTCGTCGCTGCCTGATTTGCGAAAGCCAGCACTTTCGCCTCGCTTCGCAGGTGGCGATGGCGTAAGAGCGGCCATGGAAAACAACCGATTTGAAACACCCGTGACCGTCAAGGGCACTGCGGGAAGCAATCAGCTCTTGCGCACGGTGCGCGAGACTTCCGATTACCTCCTCAACAGCTGGCCCGGCAAGCGCAGCCCCAAGCACCGCGAAGCACTGCAGGCCTGTCATGATGCGCTGGCTGGCGACAAGCCGGCCATGACCGCCAGGCGCGCCTTCATCGCTGCTGCGCGCGAGGTGAACGTCTTCGTCAGTGACAAGGCGCCAGCCTGAAACTCAATGAGATTCCTGAACCCAGCGGGATTGTTGTCCGAAACCCCGGTCCGCCTCGCGGATTAGATGTCGTGCTACTCCGTCGTTTCCGCTTCGCTTTCGGACTTGGTCTGGTCGTCGGGCTTCGAACGTTCCTTGGCTGCGACCTTGGCTGCCAGCTTTTCCGCCTTCTTGGCCGCCTTCTGCCGGTCGCGCTCCTTGCGTTCCTGGCCGTAGTTCGGTGCTCGCGCCATATCGTTTTCCTTTCATTCTTCTTGGCCCCCTGCCTAAGAGCATTGGGTCATAAACACAACACCGTCAGCGGCGATCGGCTCCATGGATGCCTGGCAGCCGGGTTCTGCGCAGTCCCAGACTTGCGTCATGCCTGACACAATGGTTTAGAAAAGACTGGGGTTTAGAAAAGACTTGGGTTTAGAAAAGACCGGGGATAGCTGCCAAGAGCCGCCGACCGATTTTGAATCAGACGACCGAATGGCCACGCTTCAAAGAAACGCTCAGAAGCTATTCTATTATGCCCGCAACGCCATGCGCGATATCGCACCGCAGGCATTGTTCCGCCGCAGGCTGGGCAGGCTGCTCGACCAGGCCAGGCTTCCCGACCGGTCGGTCCGCGAGCGCCTCAACTATTACAACAACCTGCAGGACGGTTTCGCGCCGAGTCCCAATGCTGTGCGCATTAGCCGGCTGCCGTCGGACCGGAGCATGTACTATTATGATCTGAAGGAATTTGCCCGCTACTTCGATCCCGAATTGCGGATCGACCTGAAATTCGGCGATGTCGTCAGGGTGCCGAAGGTGCCGTCGATCGTCAAGTCCCGGCCGATTGCCGGCGAAAACAGGAACGCGATCCTGTTCAAGCTCAACAAGTTCCGTCACTTCCACATGCCCGCCGACGATGTTGCCTTCGCGGACAAGCTTCCAATCGCGGTCTGGCGCGGCGACCTCAACAATCCGATACGGACCCTGCTTCTGGAAGCCGCGCGCGATTTGCCGTTCTGCGATGTTGGCTCGCCAAAACCGAAGGCGCCGCCGGAGTATCGCAAGCCTTATCTCAGCATCGATCAGCAGCGGCGCTATCGCTACATCATATCACTCGAAGGCAATGATGTGGCGACCAACCTCAAATGGATCATGAGCTCGAATTCGCTCTGCCTGATGCCGCCGCCGACCTACGAGACCTGGTTTGCCGAAAGGCAGCTTGAACCGAATATCCACTATGTGCCGCTGCAGCCGGATTTCGCTGATCTTGCCGAGCGGGTACGGCACCTCGAACGACATCCGGCCGAAGCCGAACGCATCGTTGTCGCCGCGAATGCCTATTGCCGCACATTCGCCGACGAGCGGGCCGAGCAGGCGATCTGCCTGCTCGTGCTGTACAAATATTTCGTGCTCAGCGGCCAGATCAAACCCGACCCTGACGTCTGGCGCTATATTTCGGGCTAGTAGCCAGCATGCGCTTCGATGCGGTCGGCTGCTTGCGACTAGCCGTCCCGGTCAAGAACCAGATCGGCCGGACCGAAGCGGTCCTTTGCCGTCCACTGCTGGTGCCAGTAGGGATAGAGCACCGGCGGCTTGCTCACCGCGTCAAGCTGGCTGCGCTCCTCTTCGGCCAGCACCAGGCCCGCAGCGGCGATATTATCCTTGAACTGCGCTTCGGTCCGTCCGCCAACGATCAGCGAACTGACCGCAGGCCGACCGAGCAGCCAGGCAAGCGCCACCTGCGCCGCCGACACGCCGTGGCTCTTGCCGATGTCGACAAGCACGTCGACGATCCGCCACAGCCGCTCCTCGTCACGGATCGGCGGTTCCGACCAGCCACTGAGCTGGCGGGCGGTTGCCTGGTCGCGGTGATACTTGCCGGACAGCAATCCGCCGGCGAGCGGGCTCCAGACCAGCACGCCGAGCCCCTGATCGACCGAGATCGGTAAAAGTTCGTATTCGGCTTCGCGCGCTTCCAGCGTGTAGTGGATCTGCTGGGTAACGAAGCGCGGCCGGTGCTGGCGCTCGCTGATGCCGAGCGCCTTCATCACCTGCCAGCCGGAATAGTTGGAGCAGCCGACATAGCGAACCTTGCCCTGGCAGACCAGCGTATCGAGCGCGGCGATGGTTTCCTCTAGCGGCGTCATGCCGTCCCATTCGTGCAGGAAATAGATGTCGATGACATCGGTCTTGAGTCGCTTCAGGCTCTTCTCACATTCGCGGATCAGATGGTAGCGCGACAGGCCTTCGTCGTTGGGACCCTTTCCGATCCGCATGCGCGCCTTGGAGGCGATCAGCACGTCGCCCTTGCGCTTGCCGCCGAGCGCTTCGCCGATGATCTCTTCGGAAAGCCCGTTCGAATAGACGTTGGCGGTGTCGATGAGATTGATGCCGGCATCGATGCAGAGATCGATCATGCGGCGCGCCTCGTCGAGGTCGGTCTTGCCGACCGCCGCAAATGCGCCGGTGCCGCCGAAGGTCATGGTGCCCATGGTCAGTGTCGAAACTTTCAGCCCGGAACGGCCGAGAGTGCGGTATTCCATGTCAGGTCCTCGCGATTGTGTTGAAAGGGGCTGCCTCGAAGGCAGCCAGCAATGAACCCCTCATTTTGTAGGACAATTTGGGCAGCTTGTCGCCGGTGCCGCAAGGATGGATCGATCACATCTCGCGGATGCGAGGCGGCGCCAGCCATTGAGGCTGGCTGCAATAAAACCGTCATTACCGGCCTGTATCCAAGTCACTCAAGCTTGCACACGGAGCAGCGCAATGAACGACAGCAAACTGAACTCCGGGGCCAGGGATTGGCTGGAAGCCGAGCTTGCCGATACGCTCGATGAGGACTACGAGCTGGAAATTTCGGAGCCGGCGCTGTCAATGGAGATCGCCAGGATCTACAAGAACGCGCATCCGCCTTCGATCGAACGCCAGCAATATTTTCGCGACCTGATCGCCTTGCAATCCGAGTTGATCAAGCTGCAGTCATGGGTGGCTTACCACAAGAAGAAGCTGGTGGTGATCTTCGAGGGCCGTGATTCAGCCGGCAAGGGCGGCGTCATCAAGCGCATCACCCAGCGGCTCAATCCGCGTATCTGCCGCGTCGTCGCGCTGCCGGCGCCAACCGAGCGCGAGAAGTCGCAATGGTATTTCCAGCGCTCGTTCCGCATCTGCCGGCCGGCGGTGAGATCGTGCTGTTCGACCGCTCCTGGTACAACCGCTCCGGCGTCGAGCGGGTGATGGGCTTTGCCGAACCGGATCAGGTCGAGGAGTTCTTCCGCGACGTGCCCGATTTCGAGCGCATGCTGGTGCGTTCCGGCATTACGTTGGTCAAGTACTGGTTCTCGATCACCGATGAGGAGCAGCAGATGCGCTTCCTGATGCGCATCCACGATCCGATGAAGCAGTGGAAGCTGTCGCCGATGGACCTGCAGTCACGCGTGCGCTGGGAGCAGTACACCAAGGCCAAGGAAGAGACGTTCGCCCGCACCAACATTCCCGAAGCCCCGTGGTTTATCGTCGAGGGCAACGACAAGAAGCGGGCGCGGCTGAACTGCATCGACCACCTTCTCAAGCAGATGCCCTATGAGGAGGTGCCGCACGAGGAGATCACGCTGCCGGAGCCCGTCTTCAATCCCGAATACGAGCGCCAGGTGTTGCCGCGCGAGCTTTACGTGCCGGAGAAGTATTGAGGTTGCTTCGCGGCCTGCTGGCGTGCGGAACAGTACGCGACAAGCGGCCGCGCGCCCTGAATCGCTGCGCTCGTCGGCTGATGTCGCGGCACAGATCTTGGGATCCATGCCGTTACTTCTGAGCGCAGCAGCGGTGCAGACAAAATGCCACGATTTCTGTTGTTTATTCGCGCTTGATGACGACATGGGTGGCTAGCGGAGTGGCCACCTGTTCGCTGCACTGATAGCCGAGTTTGGGCATGTCGATGCCCGCGAAAAGATGCTCCCCGGAACCCAGAAGGACCGGCGAGATCGCCATGTGCATCTCGTCCACCAATCTCTCCTGCAGATACTGGCGGACGGTAGCGACACCACCGCCGAGCCGAACATCCTTGCCGTCTGCTGCCGCGGTGGCTTGTTCGAGCGCGGCATGGATGCCATCGGTGACGAAGTAAAAAGTCGTGCCGCCTTCCATGTCGATTGGCACGCGCTTGTGATGGGTCAGCACGAAAACCGGCACATGGTAGGGCGGATTGTCTCCCCACCAGCCTTTCCAGCTTTCGTCCTTCCAGGGTCCGCGGATGGGGCCGAACATGTTGCGGCCCAGGATCCACGCCCCGATATTTTCGAAGCTGCGCGCCGCGAACGCGTCGTCCGTGTCCGTGGTCCCGCCATCTTCGCCAAACACGTCGCGGAAGGTTCGAGTGCCGACCATCCATTTGTGCAGGGCTTCTCCGCCGACTCCCAGCGGGTTTTTCAGGTCCTGGTCGGGACCAGCGCCGAAGCCATCGATCGACAGGCTGAAACCATTGACACGAAGTTTGGACATGACTGTCTTCTCCATAATCAGTTGTGAAATGCAAGCAGTTGTCTCCTAGCTAAACTGATTGCGTTTTGCAAGCGGTTTTTTCCGATATTGACTAGCGTCGCCTGAACGGCCGTTCGCGAAAAGGATCGTGCCCACGCAACCGGGCAACTTGACTAGGAGGGTGAGGGCAGGGTGATCGCGTCGCGGTCGCGGCCACGTCGCGATTTCGAGACCATTCGCCGGCAGGGGGATTTATCACCTGAGGCAAGGTATGTCTCCGAAAGGTGACTACCCCTTCAGCATCGCCGCCACTTCGGGCGCGAAGTAGGTCAGGATGCCGTCACAGCCGGCGCGCTTGAAGGCGAGCAGTGATTCCAGCATCGCCTTTTCGCCATCGATCCAGCCATTGGCGGCAGCCGCCTTGATCATCGAATATTCGCCCGACACCTGGTAGGCGAAGGTCGGCATCTGCAACTCGTCCTTCAGCCGGCGGATGATGTCGAGATAGGGCAGGCCGGGCTTGACCATCAGCATGTCGGCGCCCTCGGCGAGGTCCTGCTCGGCTTCGCGTACCGCTTCATCGGAATTGGCGTGGTCGATGTAATAGGTCTTCTTGTCGCCCTTGAGCAAGCCGGCGGTGCCGACCGCCTCGCGGTAAGGGCCGTAGAAGGCGGAGGCGAACTTCGTCGCGTAAGACATGATCGCCACATCCTGGAAGCCGTTGGCATCGAGCGCGTCGCGGATGGCGCCGATGCGACCGTCCATCATGTCGGAGGGCGCAATGATGTCGGCGCCCGACGCCGCCTGGATGACCGCAGCAGCGGTCACCTGCTCCACCGTCTCGTCATTGACGATGATGCCATCGCGCAGGATGCCGTCATGGCCGTGGCTGGTGAACGGGTCGAGCGCGGCATCGGTGATGATGCCGATCTCCGGCACCGCGTGCTTGATGGCGCGGGTGGCGCGGTTGATGATGTTTTCCGGGTCGAGAATGTGCGAACCGGTCTGGTCGCGCAGGGCGAGCTGGACATTGGGGAATGTGGCGATCGCCGGGATGCCGAGCCTTGCCGCACGCTCCGCTTCCTTCACCGCAAGGTCGAGCGACAGGCGGAACACGCCGGGCATGGCGGCGATCGGTTCTCGGACATTCTCGCCATCGACGACGAAGATCGGCCAGATCAAATCGTCGACGGAGAGCCGGTTCTCCTGCACCAGGCGGCGCGACCAGTCGGCCTTGCGCATGCGGCGCAAGCGGCGGCTGCCGGTGATCTCATCGACGCTGCGCGCGCCGGCAGGCTTTGCGGGGGTGAATTTGTTCATCGCCAAAACTCCGGATCGGCGGCTTTTACCACGAGCTTTTGGCGCTGACCAATGTGACACGATTGTGCCAGGCAATCGCCCGAGGTCGCGCTGCCCCTCACCCTTACTCTCTCCCCGTTCTTCACGGGGAGAAGGTGCCAGCAGGCGGATGAAGGGCCGGCAACAACCTGTCAAGGCTGGCCGTTGCCGGACAGCACCTGCACCGCACCCCGCATGGCGACGCGGAACGCCTCATCGAAGCTGACGCCGCGCACCTGCCAATTGTAGGTCTTGCCGCCCGCGGCAAGCCGCCAGTCGGCGATCCAGCCCAGCTCCTTGTCGCTCCACACGATGCTGCCGGCGAGCGCCTGGTCGGCGCCGGCCTTTCGGGCAAGCTGGTCCAGCGTCGCTATGTCGGTGTCGCGTAGGGCCTTGTCACTCAGCCCGGAGGCGGAGAGCAGCGAGGCCTGCGGGAATGTGATGCGCATGAGTAGCGGTTGGGTGGCGTTGACGAAGGATTCGCGCATGGCTTGGCCGCGCTGCTCGTCGGCGGTCAGCGCGAAATGCCTTGCGCCTTGCTCAGCCACCAGGAAGACCGCGAGGCGCGGCCGCTCGGCAAGCCATGGCCGGCTGTCGAGCGTGGCAAGCAGCGGATCGATCACCGCAGGCTGGTAGAGGCAGGTGAGGTCGTGCGGCCGGTCATGGGTGCCTTGCTCATCATGGACCGGAATGCCTTCCAGGCGGTCGTGGTAGCGGAATTCGGCAACGAAGCTGCCGGCCTTATCGCGCAGCGCCGCCATCTCGGGTCTTTTCGGCAGCCGCTGATCGCCGGAGACGCGGACCAGGACCGCGTCCAGGCAGGCCTTGAAGCCGGTCTGGCGGTTCACCTCACCCTGGCCGGTGACGATCGTCTGCGACTGGTAGAGCTCATCGACGGTTGCCGCGATTGCGGGATAAACCGTCCAACAAGCGGTCACCAGGCCGATCACCACAAGCAACAGGCGCGAAAATCCAGGCATGACCCACCGTCCGGCTCCAAGCCCCGGCCTTTTGCCCGGCCTGGCAGCCAACTTTCTAGCACCGGCTGCAGGTGCCGGCCAAGGCAGCAGGATTGCGCTGCCGCCATTGACGCGCCCATGCGTCACGCTTTAGCTCTTCAGTCCCGGCGAGGCGGGGACGAGGATTCTGTCACCATGGATTTTGGCGGAGGCGACGAGATTCGCTTCGAACGGTTGGGCAAGGCCGGCGTCGTTACGCTGACGCGGCCGCAGGCGCTCAATGCCGTCACCCATCGCATGGTCAAGGCGCTCGACAAGGCGTTGCGTTCCTGGGAGCGGGATGACGGCGTCGATGTTGTTGTCGTCAAGGCTGAGGGAAGCAGGGCGTTTTCGGCCGGTGGCGACATCTTGCATATCTACGAGGCCGGCCGCGCAGGGAACCCGCCTGTCGATTTCTTCGCCGACGAATACCAGCTCAACGCCCGCATCGCGCGATTCAAAAAACCCTATGTCGCGCTGATCGACGGCATCGTCATGGGCGGCGGCGTCGGCATTTCGTTCCACGGCTCGCAGCGGGTGATGACCGAGAACGCCCAGTTCGCCATGCCGGAAGTCGGTATCGGCTTTTTTCCGGACGTTGGCGCCAGCCATCTTTTGCCCGACCTCTGCGGCAGCTTCGGCATGTATCTGGCCCTGACCGGCAACCGCATACGCTATGGCGATGCGCTATGGTCGGGCCTGGCCTCGCATACGATCAAGGCCGAGGACCAAGCCGGCTTCCTCGACCGGCTGGCCGCGACCGGCGATCCGGAATCGGTGCTGCGCAGCTGTTTCATACCGGCCCGGCGCGAGACCGACAGGCCGACGCTGGAAGCCATCGCCCGCCATTTCGCGCAACCGTCCCTGGCCGAGATCATCAGCAGCCTGGAGCGGGCAGCGGCCGCCGACGAGTTCGCGGCAAAGACGCTGGCGACGATCCGCACCCGCTCGCCGACCAGCCTGCATGTCGCCTGGCGCCAGATCAGCGCCGGGCTGACGCTGTCGATGGACGAGTGCATGAAGATGGAGTTCCGCATCCTCAACCGCATGCTTGCCGGCCACGACTTTTATGAAGGCATCCGCGCCGCCATCATCGACAAGGGCTCGACGCCGCAATGGCGGCCGGCAAGCCTCGATGCCGTCAGCGCTGCCGACGTCGATGCCTATTTCGCACCGCTCGGCGAACGGGAGCTCAAACTGTGAGCGAGGTCACGTCGAGACGCGTCGTGCTCCAGCCTTCTACGGCTGAAGTCATCTTCGCCTGGTTCCAGCGCGTTATATCAGGCTACTGCCTGCTGTTCGGGATCTTGTATTGGATCCGGCTGATCGGCTTCTACCCCGGTCCGCTGTGGCGCTTCGACCTGATGCCGGTGCACTGGCAGGTGGCCGCGGTGGTGCTCGCTGTCTTCTTTCCCTTCGCCGCCGCCGGCCTGTGGATGCTGGCGTCGTGGGGGCCGGTTATCTGGTTCATCTGCGCGGTGACCGAGACCGTCATGTATGCCGGCTTTCCCGAGCTTTTCGGCCACCGGCTGCTGATCGTCGCCTCGCACGCGACGGCAGCACTGCTCTATATCGTCTTCCGGGTGGTGATCTGGCTGCAGAAGCGCCAGACGCGGCGATAGGTCGGGCAGCGTCAGGTCACCCCAAAATCGTTGGCTAAATCTTTAGGTTAATTATCCTTGCTCGCGTGACCGTTCGTTAAGCCTCTTTCGAAACCTCTTACCGGTAAGCTCTTGTTAGCCTTGGCGTTTAAGTCGAATTTTATGAGTATTCGATAGTGTCGCGATCAAGGTGAAAAACAAAAAATCACCGGGCGTCAAACGAGAGGCAAAGACAATGATCAATTCGCGTCCGGCGGCGAAGACCGCCAACGTATCCGACGACCGCCGCGAGGCGATCCGTTCGCTGTACATGGAATCGCTGCAGCTGGTAGAGCGTCTGCACCGCCGTCTGCTTGACGTGATCAAGGACGAATTCGACCGCAACGGCCGTTCCGACATCAACGCCATCCAGGCGCTGCTGCTGTTCAACATCGGCAATTCGGAGCTGACCGCCGGCGAACTGCGCTCGCGCGGCTACTATCTCGGCTCGAACGTCTCCTACAATCTGAAGAAGCTGGTCGACCTCGGCTTCATCAACCACCAGCGCTCGCGCATCGATCGCCGTTCGGTGCGGGTTTCGCTGACGCCGAAAGGCAACGAGGTGGCGGACGTCGTCGCCGGCCTCTACGAGCGCCATGTCGGCTCGATCGAGCAGGTCGGCGGCATCAACACCGACGAGTTCAAGCAGATGAACCGTGCGCTGCAGCGGCTCGACCGCTTCTGGAACGACACGATTGCCTACCGGATGTAAGGCAGATCAGACACATCAGAGGGGACCGCGCCGAAGAAGCGCGGCTGGGGAGCAACTCAAGGCCGGTGCCGAAAAAGCACCGGCCTTTCCTTTTCGTCACGCCGGCCGATCCAAATCACCGCCAAGGCCACGTTGCCGCCATATTCCCAGTGAAAGCGAGGATGCGGATGATGTGCTGTGGCAAAGCCATGAGCTCATCCTCCGCGTCGCGCGCCCTTTCTCGCTGAAGTGATGCGGGCCATGGTTGGCTAATTGTTAAGAATGCCAACCCTAGAGTTCGGGCAAGATCGCCCGGTGATCGAACTGCTGCAATAATGTTGGAACGTCCATGAGAACCAGCCGCCGTTTCTTTCTTTCCGGAGCCTCCGCGCTCGCAGCCGCGATGGTTGCAGGCAGCGCCAGTGCGCAGGACGTGATCGGGGATATCCTGAAATCCTCGGCCCGCGGTAATTGGGACGACCAGTTCGACGCCCGCGCCAGCGGGGGCGGCAAGGTGGCTTCGACGCTGCCGATCTTCAGCCTGCAGACTGTCGCGTACACCGAACAGGCGGTCGCGCAGTATCAGAACATCATCGCCCAAGGCGGCTGGGAGCAGGTTCCGGCGACCAAGAAGCTGCAGCTCGGCGTCGACGATCCGGATGTGGTGCCGCTGCGCAAGCGCTTGATGATTTCCGGTGACCTGGCACAGAGCGCCGGCATTTCGACGGCCTTCGATTCCTATGTCGATGCAGCGGTCAAGCGCTTCCAGGCGCGTCATGGCCTGCCTACCGACGGCGCCCTGGGCAAGTACACCTACGCGGCGATGAATGTTTCGGCGCAGATCCGGCTTGGTCAGTTGCAGACCAATCTGCAGCGGCTGCGCGAGCGCGCCGGCACGCTGGGCAACCGCTATGTGCTGGTTGACATCCCGGGCGCCCAGATCGAGGCGGTCGAGAACGACCGCGTCGTGCTGCGCCACACCGCGATCGTCGGCAAGATCGACCGCCAGACGCCGATCGTCAATTCCAAGATCAATGAGATCATCGTCAATCCCTACTGGAACGCGCCGGTCTCGATCGTGCGCAAGGACATCATTCCGTTGATGCGGAAGGATCCCAACTATCTCAAGGACAGCCGTATCCGCCTGTTCGCGCCCGACGGCAGCGAGGTCGATCCGCTGACGGTCGACTGGTCGACCGACGACGCGGCGAAGTATCGGTTCCGCCAGGATCCGGGCTCCGGCAATGCGATGGCTTCGGTCAAGATCAATTTCCCGAGCCCCGACGGTGTCTACATGCATGACACGCCGCAGCAGAGCCTGTTCGGCAAGATGATGCGCTTCGATTCCTCGGGCTGCGTGCGCGTCCAGAACGTGCGCGACCTCGTCACCTGGATCCTGCGCGACACGCCTGGCTGGGACCGCCAGCATTTCGAGGCGGCGATCAAGACCGGCGAGAACACGCCGGTACAGGTCACAAACCCGGTGCCGGTCTATTTCCTCTATGTCTCCGCCTGGTCGACTGGAACTGGCGTGGTGCAGTTCCGCGACGACATCTACGGCCTCGACGGGGCCAACGAACTGCAGATCACCTCTTCGCTATAAGCGACTGATATTTTTTCTGAAAAGGCCGCCGAAGAAGGCGGCCTTTTGCTTTTAACCGGCGCGTTGTTGCATACCGGGCCGGACGGATCGGCGGGCTTTGCGCATGGTCCGGGAAAGATTCGGAATCGCGCCATGCATGTCGCCGTCTTCATCCTGGTCGTGCTCGTCTTCGTCGCGGTTTCCGGCGCGCTGGTCCGGCTGGTGCGGGTGCCGCTGCCGGTGCTGCAGATAGCCATGGGCGCGGCGCTCGCCTGGCCGGTGCGCGGTATGCATGTCGAGATCGATCCCGAGCTGTTCCTGCTGGTGTTCATTCCGCCGCTGCTGTTCGGCGATGCCTATGGTGCGCCGAAGCGCGAACTGGTGGCGCTGCGCGGGCCGATACTGGATCTTGCCATCGGGCTCGCCTTCTTCACCATCGTCGGCTTCGGCTACGCCCTGCACTGGCTGGTGCCGAGCATCCCGCTCGTCGTTGCCTTCGCGCTCGCTGCGGTGCTGTCGCCGACCGACGCGGTGGCGGTGTCCTCGATCGTCGACAGGAACGTGGTCCCGGCGCGGCTGATGCATATTCTGGAAGGCGAGTCGCTACTCAACGATGCGTCGGGCCTGGTCATGTTCCGCTTCGCCGTGGCGGCGGTGCTGACCGGCAGCTTTTCGTTCGCCGCTGCATCCCTGAGTTTCCTCTACGCGGTCGCAGCCGGCATCCTGGCCGGCGCGGTGGCGCTGTTCGTCGCCGCCAAGGTGCTGCAATTGCTGAACCGCATTGGCGGCGTGCCGGGGGAGGCACAGGTGCTGGTCATGATCCTGCTGCCCTTCGTCGCCTATCTCGGCGCCGAGCATGTCGGGGCCTCCGGCATCCTGGCGGCGGTCACTGCCGGCCTGCTCACCGGCGGCTCCGGGATTTTCCGCTTCCTCGGCGTCTCCGCCCGCATCCAGATAATGTCGCTGTGGACGACGCTTTCCTTTGTTTTCAACGGCACGCTCTTCATCCTGCTCGGCGTGCAGCTTCCCGACATCATCCGCAATGTGCCGCCTGAACTCAGCAGCCGGCTGCCGGTGATCGAACCGATCCTGACGGTGCTGGCGCTGACGCTGTGCCTGATCGCGCTGCGCTTCCTGTGGATCTGGGTCGGCGATATCGCGACCCGCATCTCGGCGCGATTGCGCAAGCACAAGGCCGAACCGTTCGGGCTGCGCGTCCGTCTCGCCGGCTCGGTGGCCGGAGTGCGCGGCGCGATCACGCTTGCCGGCATCCTGTCGCTGCCGCTCGCCATGCCGGACGGTTCGCCCTTTCCGGCGCGCGATGTGGTGATCTTCCTGGCCGCGGGCGTCATCATCTGCTCGCTGGTGATCGCCAGCCTCGCGTTGCCCAGGATCGCACGCGGGCTGGTCGAGCCGGGCGAGGACGCTGGAGCGGCCGAGGAGCGCCTGGCGCGTGTCGGTGCGGCCAAGGCCGCCATCGCCCGCATCGAGAGCATAGCCGGGGCGGATGCGGGGGACGGCGAGGTGCCCGGCGCCCGGCTGGCCGCGGCCGACAGCATTGTCGCCGGCTACCGGCGTCGCATCGCCGCCTCGGACGAGGCCGATGAAGGACGCGCCGAAGCAAGGGAGGCCGGACGGCTTGAGCTCGAGCTGAGGCTTGCCGGCATCGAGGCCGAACGCACAGCCGTGCGCGCCATGTTTCGCCGTCGCGAGATCAATGATCACACGATGCAGGCGCTGCTCACCGAAATCACGCTGAGCGAGGCCTTGCTGAAGGGGCGCCGGGCGAGGAAATAGCGGCATCTCCCCTGGGGGAGATCCGCAGCTACGCCACCAACGTCGCTTTAGCGTGGAAAATATCAACCTGCGACAGCCATCACCGGCCGGAGGCCACGGCTCCGCATTTGAGGACCTCCTGCTGATACCAGAACTGGATCGCCCCTTTCTCCGACCGCGTCATAGTCTTACTGCGTCATAAATTGCTGACCTGACGCGGACTGTCCATGGCTCTTGTGCAGCACGGACATCGTTGCAGACGGTTGGCCAGGGCCACAGTCAGGCGTCGCCGGATGGTCGGGATTGAGGTCGGGACGTGCCGCTCTGGTCGGATCGGAGGATCCGCGGGGTCGATAACCGTCGGGAAGACCAGATGTTTGGCGGCCCTGGGCGCGAGCTGGAGTTGAGGGGGGAATCGTCTCCCTCAGAGCGACCAGGAAGCCATAGGCGGCGATACAGAGACTGGCGTGGTGGTGGAAGCCCCGCCACCCTCGGCCTTCGTAGTGGCCCAGTCCCAGCTCCTGCTTGAGTTCCTGATAGTCTCGCTCGATCCGCCAA
>NZ_SADR02000089.1 GCF_004010325.2 Mesorhizobium sp. M00.F.Ca.ET.216.01.1.1 | reverse complement strand
GCGACGTCGTGGACGCCGTCCGCGGCTTGCTTGCGAAGGAGGCTTGAATGGACAGGCGCGTCGTTATCACCGGAGTGGGCGGCCTGTGCGGACTGGGCACTGACGCCGCCTCTATGTGGAAAGAGATGCGCGAAGGCCGCTCCGCCATCGGCCCGCTCGCCAATTCCGAGCTTCATGACCTGGAGGGCATGACCGGCGCTGAGATCAAGGCGCTGCCCGAGCACGACATCAACCGGGGGCATCTCATCTCCATGGACCGCTTCAGCTTGCTCGCCGTGCTTGCAGCGCGCGAAGCCATGCGGCAGGCCGGACTTTCCTGCGACGAAGGGAATGCCCATCGCTTCGGCGCGACAGTGGGCGTTGGATTTACCGGTTCATACGCAACAGAACAAACTTACCGCTCACTGCTTTTGGGTAGCGCAATCCGTGCTGAACTCTTCACTGGAGTAAAGGTGATGCCCAGCGCCGCTTCCGTCCATCTTAGCTTGCGCCTCGGCTTGCGCGGGCCGGTGTTCGGGGTGACCTCCGCATGTGCCTCGGCCAACCATGCGATCGCCTCGGCGGTGGATCAGATCAAGCTGGGCCGGGCCGACGTAATGGTTTCCGGGGGCAGCGACGCACCCTTCGCATGGGGCGTGCTGAAAGCATGG
>NZ_SADR02000088.1 GCF_004010325.2 Mesorhizobium sp. M00.F.Ca.ET.216.01.1.1 | reverse complement strand
GCGACGTCGTGGACGCCGTCCGCGGCTTGCTTGCGAAGGAGGCTTGAATGGACAGGCGCGTCGTTATCACCGGAGTGGGCGGCCTGTGCGGACTGGGCACTGACGCCGCCTCTATGTGGAAAGAGATCCGCGAAGGCCGCTCCGCCATCGGCCCGCTCGCCAATTCCGAGCTTCATGACCTGGAGGGCATGACCGGCGCTGAGATCAAGGCGCTGCCCGAGCACGACATCGATCGCAAGCAGCTCGTCTCCATGGCCCGCTTCAGCTTGCTCGCCGTGCTTGCGGCGCGCGAAGCCATGCGGCAGGCCGGACTTTCCTGCGACGAAGGGAATGCCCATCGCTTCGGCGCTACAGTGGGCGTCGGCGGCTTGGGCTGGGATGTAATGGAGGAAACTTACCGGGCCCTCCTTTTGGACGGCGCGAGGCGAGTTGGCATCCTCGCTGTACCCAAAACGATGCCAAGCGCCGCCGCCGGCCAGGTGAGCTTGCGCCTCGGCTTGCGCGGGCCGGTGTTCGGGGTGAACTCCGCATGTGCCTCGGCCAACCATGCGATCGCCTCGGCGGTGGATCAGATCAAGCTGGGCCGGGCCGACGTAATGGTTTCCGGGGGCAGCGACGCACCCTTCGCATGGGGCGTGCTGAAAGCATGG
>NZ_SADR02000087.1 GCF_004010325.2 Mesorhizobium sp. M00.F.Ca.ET.216.01.1.1 | reverse complement strand
TGATTTGACGGACGAGGAGTGGGAGCAGTTCGCGCCGCTGATGCCCAAGCCTGGGCGTCGCGGCCGTCCGCGCGAGGTTGATTTCCGGGAGGTGGTCAACGCCGTGCGCTACCTGGTCCGCTCCGGTTGCGGTTGGCGAATGCTGCCGATCCATTTCGGGCCCTGGCAGACGGTCTACGGCTGGTTTCGCGAGTTGGCGCGGCGTTTTCTGTTCCAGACCATCCACGACGTGGCGCTGATGCTGGATCGCGAGCGAGCCGGGCGCGAGGCCAGTCCCACGGCTGGCGTGATCGACAGCCAGTCGGTCAAAGCTCCGCAAGCTGAAACAAGGGGTTACGACGCCGGCAAGAAGATTGTCGGCCGCAAGCGACACATTGCCGTCGATACGGATGGGCGGCTCTTGATGATCAACCTCACCACCGCCGATATCTCCGACAGTGCCGGTGCTCAGGCGATCCTGGACGGCATCCGCAAGCGTTGGCCCTGGGTGAAGCATCTGTTCGCCGACGGCGCCTATGACAGGCTGAAGCTCATGGACAAAGCCGCCTATCTCGACTTCGTGGTCGAGATCATCCGTCGATCCGACGACCAGAAGGGCTTCCAGATCCTGCCCCGCCGCTGGGTCGTCGAGCGGACCTTCGGCTGGATGACAAG
>NZ_SADR02000086.1 GCF_004010325.2 Mesorhizobium sp. M00.F.Ca.ET.216.01.1.1 | reverse complement strand
CGATATGGCGATGAATGCGTCCGACGCGAATGAGGGGAGCAGCGACTACGCGGATGCCAAGCGAATCTATGGTGAGTTGCGGTTCCTGATGCCGCGCCGCCCCGGTTGGAGGCGGATCGAAGATCGCACGGCCCGGCTAGTACTCGATCACTGGTCGGCCATCAAAGCATTGGCCGCGCATTTGCTGGTCAAGCATGATCTCCAATTCGATGAGGCTCTGACGATTGTTGCGCCGCATCTTCCGCCCATGCCAGTAGCTACGCCGCCAGAGCGTTTCCGCCGCCTGCTTGATCAGCCATTCGATGTGATTTGACCACATCTGCAACACCTCGCGCTTCTCCTTGACGTAGGTATAGAGATTGTAGATTTCGCCTATGTCTGTCAGGGACGCCGCCTTGTGATTCAGTATGTGCTCGATGACGTGTGGCAATACCTGCCGCCTGCCGAGATTTGTCGCGAGCGTCCTGCGCAGATCGTGAAGGGTCCAGTTCTCCAAAGCCACCCCGTCAATATTGACCTTGCCGTCTAGAGCCTTCTTGCCCTTCGCGTAGCCTGAGAAGTGGCTTCTTTCGTTGCCCCTCGCAGGGAAAACAAACGTGTCATTGGTCTTCGGTACCGACTGGGGGACCGACACCGCCAGTGTGGACAGCGGAATAAGCGTAGGCTCTTCGTTCTTCGTGCGGTCACCCGATAGTTCCCATGTTCCGGCTTCAAGGTTGAGTTCAGACCAACGCATCGCGGCAACTT
>NZ_SADR02000085.1 GCF_004010325.2 Mesorhizobium sp. M00.F.Ca.ET.216.01.1.1 | reverse complement strand
CTCCGCATGTGCCTCGGCCAACCATGCGATCGCCTCGGCGGTGGATCAGATCAAGCTGGGCCGGGCCGACGTAATGGTTTCCGGGGGCAGCGACGCACCCTTCGCATGGGGCGTGCTGAAAGCATGGGAAGCAATGCGCGTGCTTTCACCCGATACCTGCCGGCCCTTCTCCGCCGATAGGAAGGGCCTGGTGCTGGGCGAGGGTGCGGGCATGGCCGTGCTGGAAAGCTACGAGCATGCCACGAGGCGTGGTGCCACAATTCTTGCCGAGATCGCCGGCGTCGGCCTTTCCGCCGATGCCTTCCACATCGCCGCGCCATCTGTCGAGGGGCCAGCGTCGGCGATGCGCGCCTGCCTTGCCGATGCCGGGCTGAATGCCGAGAACGTCGACTACCTCAACGCGCACGGCACCGGTACCAAGAGCAATGATCAGACTGAAACGGCGGCGATCAAGCGTGTGTTTGGAAACCACGCTTATTCGATGTCCATCTCTTCCACCAAGTCCACGCACGCGCATTGCCTCGGCGCAGCGAGCGCGCTTGAAATGATCGCCTGCGTGATGGCAATCCAAGAGGACGTCGTGCCGCCGACCGCCAACTATCGCGAGCCAGATCCCGCTTGCGACCTCGACATCACGCCCAATGTGCCGCGCGAGCGCAAGGTGCGCGTCGCCATGAGCAACGCCTTCGCCATGGGCGGCACGAACGCAGTTCTGGCATTCAGGCAGGTGTAGAAGCCATGCAAGACGCCTCATTTGAGGTCACCTGTCGTATCTAGCTGCTTG
>NZ_SADR02000084.1 GCF_004010325.2 Mesorhizobium sp. M00.F.Ca.ET.216.01.1.1 | reverse complement strand
TTTGCCTGCCCGCGTGCGAGTCATGGGTATGCGCACAGGAATATCTCTCACCGTCTCGCCTTCTGACCATCGGCGTTTGGTTGCCTTGGTCAAAGACCGTAACAGCCCGCAGAAGCACGTCTGGCGCGCCGAGATCGTGCTGTTGAGCGCCGACGGCGCCGGCACGATCGAAGTCATGCGGCGGACCGGCAAGTCCAAGACCTGTGTGTGGCGCTGGCAGGAGCGCTTCGCCACTGAAGGCTTCGAGGGGCTACTGCGTGACAAGACGCGGCCCTCGCGCATTGCGCCGCTCGGGCCCGAGATCGCCGAGCGCGTGATGGCGCTCACGCGCGCAGATCCTCCCGGTGAGACGACGCACTGGACCGCCGACATGATGGCGCAGGCTGCTGGCATCAGCGCCAGCGCAGTGCGCCGCATCTGGAAGGCGCACGGGCTGCAGCCAAACCGCTGGCGGCAGTTCAAGCTCTCCAACGATCCGAAGTTCGTCGACAAGTTGCGCGACGTCGTCGGCCTCTATGTCGATCCGCCGGCCCACGCCATCGTGCTGTCGGTCGACGAGAAGAGCCAGATCCAGGCGCTCGACCGCACCCAGCCCGGCCTGCCCATGAAGAAGGGAAGGCTCGGCACCATGACGCACGACTATAAGCGCAACGGCACGACCACACTGTTTGCCGCCCTCAACGTGCTCGACGGCACCGTGATCGGCAAGAACATGCAGCGACACCGCCATCAGGAGTTCATCCGCTTCCTCAACGCCATCGACGCGCAAGTGCCGGCCGGCAAGGCCGTCCACGTCA
>NZ_SADR02000083.1 GCF_004010325.2 Mesorhizobium sp. M00.F.Ca.ET.216.01.1.1 | reverse complement strand
CCCAGTTTCTATCCAGTTTTGAGTTCGTTTCCGGCGTGGGTTGTGCCCTGCTGGGCGGGTGAAGCGACGGGCGCTGGCCCGGAGCCTTTGGCATAGCGCAGCGCGAGCGACCGTCGCGGATTGAAGGTGCTGGCGAACTCTGCCGGGGTCTGCCAGGCGATTTGGGAGTGCGGCCGCGCGGTGTTGTAGTCGGCGTGCCACAGGGCGATGGCTACGCGCGCCTGAGCCAGCGAGGTGAACAGCGTCTCGTTGAGCAGTTCATCGCGCAGTCGGCCGTTGAAGCTCTCGATGAAGCCATTCTGCATCGGCTTGCCGGGCGCAATGTAATGCCATTCGACGCGGTTCTGATCCGCCCAGGCGAGGATGGCGTTCGAGGTGAACTCGCTGCCATTGTCGCTGACGATCATCCTGGGCCGGCCGCGCTCGGTGATGAGCCGGTCCAATTCGCGGGCAACCCGCATGCCCGAGAGAGACGTATCAACGACGAGTGACAGGCACTCTCTCGTGCAGTCGTCGACGACGGCCAGGATGCGGAAGCGGCGCCCGTCGGTGAGCTGGTCCGATACGAAGTCGAGCGACCAGCGCTCGTCGGGCCTCAGCGGCACCAGCATCGGCGCCCTGGTCCCGATCGCCCGCTTGCGGCCGCCACGGCGGCGAACGGCGAGCTTCTCCTCCCGATAGAGCCGGAACAGCTTCTTGTGGTTCACGACCAGGCCCTCCCGCCTCAGCATCACGAGAAGACGCCGGTAGCCGAACCGGCGACGCTCCTGCGCGATCGCCTTCATCGGCTCGCGAACCTCGCGGTCGTCCGGCCTGCTGGTCTCGTAGCGAACCGTCATGCGGCAACAGCCGATGGCTTTACACGCCCGCCGTTC
>NZ_SADR02000082.1 GCF_004010325.2 Mesorhizobium sp. M00.F.Ca.ET.216.01.1.1 | reverse complement strand
GCGATCTTCGATCCGCCTCCAACCGGGGCGGCGCGGCATCAGGAACCGCAACTCACCATAGATTCGCTTGGCATCCGCGTAGTCGCTGCTCCCCTCATTCGCGTCGGACGCATTCATCGCCATATCGCGCGGGTCCAGATAGCCTTCGAATGCGGATTCTGCAAAAGGACCTGCCAGACACGTAACTATCTGCCGGATCGCATCATCGCGTTCCAAATATCGATCCATATCGTCCTCGAAAATCGGCTTTCGCTTCGAGGTGAATCCTTGCGCTAAATAAAAAGCCTTGCATATGACAACACCATAGTAATCTCCGTCACCGGCGTCGGGGTAAATACTAACACTTGAGAAAGCAGGGAATTCACGGTCGTCGTCGAACAACTGACGCTGCAAAACGATGGCGGCCACCGCGTGCCCGGCTTCGTGGTGCGCCACAAGCGGGAGAGGTTCGGAGGCTACATTCATGCGGTGCGGCTCTCAGGTCCAGTTTCCATCCAAGCCCTGATATCGGATTCAAGCCATGCGACTCGGCCGGGGGAGATGCGCCGCCGCCTAGGGAACAGGCCTGCCTTCAGAGCCGCGCGGTCGCGCTCGAACTGCGTTCCACCGAAGTGCTTCAGGGTCTTTGCCGACTGGCCGGCGGCCCAGGCAAGTGCCCGCTCGCCCTCTACATCTTCAAGCCAGAGATAGGGATCGTCGTCGGGAGCATCCAGCGTTGGACGGACATCAAATGCGTTCATGTCCGGACAGCCTTCAGAAAGAAGGGATAGAGGCTTCCGTCGGCTCGGGTCTCCGCGGTGTTGGCGGCGGCGACGGCATGTTCGAAAGGCGTGATCATGGGAAATTCCTTTCGGTCGATCCAGAGCGGCAGTGCTTTTGCCCATAGGACCGCATTTGTCGTGCCAACTGGGAAATTCATTACAAAGCAATGCGATCGCTCCGATAGCGTTGTGTCTCCTGTCTGACATTGTTGGGAAGTCGACACGCGCCCGTCGCAA
>NZ_SADR02000081.1 GCF_004010325.2 Mesorhizobium sp. M00.F.Ca.ET.216.01.1.1 | reverse complement strand
TGGAGGATGTTTCTGGCGAGGCGATTGAGAAGGGCTGTGTTGGCGGGAGCATTGTCCTTGCGGGCACGGCTGAGGTCCTCATCGAGATGGACATCGAGCATCCAATGCAGGCCGTTCTCGATCTGCCAATGAGCTCTGGTGCGGTCGAGCGCCTGCTGCGGCGACATAAGCGTGGAGGCCATGAACAGGCGCATCAAAGGCCTGGCCTGATCGCGCCGGCTGGTGATGCGGATGAAGGCCTGGTGACCGGGCATCAGCGGCGCGGCCGCCGCCACGATCTCGGCCTGCCGCCACTCGTTGCGGCCGTGGCTGGTCTCGACCCGCTCGGCAATGGAAGGGGTGGCGTCGGCCAGTTGCAGGTTGGCACTGCGCTGCCAATGCCGGCGGTTTCCCTTCAGCGCAAGCAGATAATCGCCACCCCTTTGGGTGATGGCCGCAGCCATGCGGGTGTGGCAGTGGAGCGCGTCGGCGGTGACCAATCTGCCCGTAAGATCAATGAGTTCGACGACCTTGAGCGCGGCCTCGACCTCGTTCCCACCATCGCTCGGCGAGACTGCCGCCAGGCACAGCCGGGTCTCGGCGGCGAAGGCCGACACCGTCAAGGGTGGACTGGCTGCCAAGCCCTTCTCGTAGGCCCGCCGCAAAGCCTTGCCGTCGAGCGACACCACCTCAGGCGTCTCGCGGCTGGCTCGTGCGAAAGCTGCGGCAAAGGCGGCAAAGGCGCGACCGAAGGCCTCCGGGTCGAGCAGGCGCAGCAGCCGCGAGAAGGTGTCGTGGCTGGGGGCGGCGTCATAGTCGATCAGCCGCGACAGCGCCTGCTTGCGCTCTTGCGCAAACAGGGCAAATTCCGTCGCATTGCTGGCGCCGCACAGGCTTGCCGCGATCATCATCACGATCAGGTCGCCAAGCCGGTGCGTGGCGTTGGGCGCGCGGGGATCAGGCACCGCGCCAAAGTCGCTCTCAAGACAGGAAATGGCAGTCGCTCCTTCGCTCAACTGCCTCTCCAAAGAATCCTTTCTCAGCCTAAACTCAACCCCAAAATCGCCATATGCGATTCCCCTGC
>NZ_SADR02000080.1 GCF_004010325.2 Mesorhizobium sp. M00.F.Ca.ET.216.01.1.1 | reverse complement strand
GTCCGCCACTTCGCCCTGAACCTCGTGCGATCAATCGACGACAAGCGAAGCATCAAGCTGCGCCGAAAGCGCGCTGCAAGAAACAACAAATACCTCGAACAGATCCTCCAACCTTCAATCCGTTAACTCGGATTCAAAGCCGTGAAGGCCTGCGCACGCCGATGCTTTGCATAGGCACGCAACGTCTCAGCCGGGTCATAACTTGCCGCACACCTGCTCCAGAGGAACGGCAGAGAAGGGTCGAACTCGGTCGTTCAGGACGATGGGGTTTGACCCTAGGACAGCTTGGACAGCCTTTTTTATTCCATACGTAGAGAGAAAAGGTGAAGGGTAGAGCCAACCTCTATTGTACTGCGCCCATATAAAAGAATAGCAAAAAAGCTGTCCGCGCTGTCCGCGCCAATTTAACGCCCGCAACGGGCGCACCGCCGTCGTCCAATACCCGTCAATGCACCCCACCACTAATCGACGTGTTTCAGCTTCGCATAGCGCGTTGAATTCGTTGCGATTCGCCGCTGAATTGGCCGATCCCGCACCGGTTCGTTGAACCGGTGCTTAGCGCTGCGGTCGTTTGCGATGGTCAAGGTTGAATCCGACAAAGGATGATTCCTGATGATGTCAAAGAATAGTGTGCTATAATTTCCAATGTAAATTTGCAATAATATTTGCTTTGGTCAGCATCTGTGGATATCGTCATGAAGAAATATTTGACTATACCCGTACGATACGTCAAATTGCTGCCAACCATAGGAGCAATAGACCATGCCAGTCCAACTAAAACCCTTCGAAGACCAGTCCGCTTTCCGCGTTACCGCGAGCCGTGATGACCGCAACGGCTCATTCATCGTCCCGAAGTCGCTCGAAAGCAGTGAAGTGCTAGTGGATTGATCGGATCAAAAGAGTCCGATTTTGGGATTCCGTTTTGCGGTGTGGCGTGCGAGTTTGATGCATGCGCAATGGCATCTCCTTCACCATTTCGGCCAGCGACCGTCAGCGCTTGCAAGCGATCGTCGCGGCCCCTGGAAGCCCGCAGAAGCATGTCTGGCGGGCGCGTATTGTCCTTCTGAGCGGCGATG
>NZ_SADR02000007.1 GCF_004010325.2 Mesorhizobium sp. M00.F.Ca.ET.216.01.1.1 | reverse complement strand
CATCGCCGCTCAGAAGGACAATACGCGCCCGCCAGACATGCTTCTGCGGGCTTCCAGGGGCCGCGACGATCGCTTGCAAGCGCTGACGGTCGCTGGCCGAAATGGTGAAGGAGATGCCATTGCGCATGCATCAAACTCGCACGCCACACCGCAAAACGGAATCCCAAAATCGGACTCTTTTGATCCGATCAATCCACTAGATCGGCAGCCCCATGATGCGCTCGATGATGGCGATGCCCCAGACGCCGGCAACGATCACCACCGAAATCAGCACCGCCAGCGAGCCGCAATCCTTGGCCAGCTGGATGTCGACGTTGAACTCTCGGCTGAACGCGTCACACGCCGCCTCGATGCCGGTGTTCAGCACTTCGACCATGATCATGAGCAGCACCGCGCCAATCAGCAGCGCGTAGCCGCGCCATGACACCGAGACGAACCAGCCGAGCGGCAAGGCGAGCACGAGCAGTATCAGCTCCTGCTGGAAGGCCTTTTCACTGCCGGCCAGCTTGCGAAACGCCCGCACTGAATTGAAAAAAGCATCGATCAGCCGCTGCATGCCCAAGTCCCTTTCCGAATCATCGGCAGGGGATAACGCAATGGCCGGATCAATGGAATAAGGCGATCTCTCCAAAAATCAGTCGTCCGCGACCTTGGTTGACGGCGTCGATTTCTCGAACTGCGGTAGTCCGTCGTCGATCGTGTAGTAGTCGCCCTTGTCGCCGACATAGATATGACATTGACCCTCGAGTTCAGTCGGCTCGTCGAACAGTCCGGCCAAGACCGAAATATAGGCATCTTGCCGTGGCTTCCAGAACAGCAGCGAGCCGCACGTCTTGCAAAAGCCGCGGCTGGCGAACGAAGACGCCTCGTACCAGGTGATGTTCTCGGAGCC
The DNA here is from genome assembly GCF_004010325.2 of Mesorhizobium sp. M00.F.Ca.ET.216.01.1.1. Classification (GTDB taxonomy): domain Bacteria; phylum Pseudomonadota; class Alphaproteobacteria; order Rhizobiales; family Rhizobiaceae; genus Mesorhizobium. The sequence continues at coordinate 260,935 of NZ_SADR02000007.1, read as the reverse complement.
CGCTATAGTGATGTTTCCTTCGGGAACATTGGTTGCAGCGTAGAAATGCCCACTCTGCTTCCGGCACTGCGAGCAGTGACAATAGATCACTCCGCGCAAAGGTCCCCGCGTCCTGAAGCGCACCGCCCCGCACAGGCATGATCCGCTGTGATTGTCACCCATCTCGGTCTCCGTTCGAAATCGCCATTCCTGATTTCGCATCGCCGGCAGGGTTTCAGAATCGCGGCGACCTCGCACAGGCAAATGCGACATTCAGTGGTGATGTCAGGACCCCATGTCGCTCGGCCGCACAGGATTTTTACAGCCTGAGGTAGAGAACCCGTGTTTGAATCGCAGCAAATTAAGGAAACTTTAGCGCGCGCGCATTTAATGTCCCTGTAAGCGAAGGTCGTGATTGGGGACTCGTCTCTTCGCAAATCTGGAGTTTTGGGCGGCACTCCCCTGCACGGCGACAACGGCGCTCGCAAGTCTGCGATGGGCTCCTAGGGTAGAGTGAACAGAACATGCAACCGGCAACCGTCCAGACCGGCCGAAACACCGACATCGCAAGCACCGTTGTGGCGACCATGCGCGAGCTCGGCGTCCTCGGCCTGCCGCGCAACTACGAGATCTTCTATGAGGCGCTAAACGGCACCAATCGCGAACTCAGCCTTGCCGTCATCTCATTGACCAACCGGCCGACGCAGGACGATCTCGACCGCATCGGCCGCACCTTCTTTGCGCAGAATCACGGCCCCGGCATCGTCGAGCATGCCAGGGATGTCCTGGCCAAGGAACTTGAGGATATCGCCGCGCTGCTGAGAAGCGAGCGCAGCCACATCGAGAAATACGGCAGGATCCTCGACGAGACGTCGAGCGGGTTTGGCAACCGCAGCCTGCTTTCGCAGGACCTGCTGCAGAAGATCGTCAACGCCATGTCCTCCGCAACCAGCTCGACGATCGATCATGGCAGGCAGGTCGCCTCGACGCTCAGCGAAAAGACGGCCGAGCTCGAGAGCGTCAAGTCGAAGCTCGAGGAGTACAAGCGGCTGGCCGACACCGATTCGTTGACCCACATCTGGAACCGCCGCGCCTTCGACAAGGAGATCACCAGGATCTACAACTCCAACAAGGGCATCCTGTTCAATGCCCTGATCCTTGCCGACATCGACCGCTTCAAGGACATCAACGACCGTTACGGCCATCCGGTCGGCGACAGGATCATCCAGATCATCGCCGAAATTTTCCAGACCAGCATTCGCGGCGACATGTTCGTTGCCCGCACCGGCGGCGAGGAGTTCGCGCTGATCGTCGAGGGCGCCAGCGAGGATACCACTTACGAGATCGCCGAGCGCATACGCGCGCTGATCGAGCAGACGCCGTTCACCAGCAGCCAGACCGGCACCAACTATGGCACCGTGACCGTCTCCATGGGCATCTGCATGGCATCCGAGGCCGAAAGCCCCGAGGATCTCTACACCAAAGCGGACCGGGCGCTCTATCGCTCCAAGGTCAGCGGACGCAATCGCGTGACCAAGCATTCGGCGATGGCCGGCCGCGCCGGCAAGAGCTGGCTGCTCTACAAGAAAGACTGACCCTTCGCGTGGAATGGCTTGTTCGCCGCGTTCCGAACTGTTTTTGTCGCGGTGCCTTTCCATATGAATTTCTATGGACTATATTTTCCATGGAAAGGGAAAGGCAATGTCTGCGATGCAACCTCATGCCGCCGCCAATGTGGCCGAAAATACCGTCCTGACCAAGGCGACGCTGCGCGCCGCCGACCTGCTTGATATAACAGCCAGGATGTTGGCCGCCGTCATCGGCGTCTCCGAAGCCACGGTTTCGCGCATGCGCAGGCAGGAGTTCTTGCTGGAGCGTGGAACCAAGCCGTTCGAACTTGCCGTATTGTTTGTCCGGCTATTCCGCTCGCTCGACGCCATCGTCGGCGGTGACGAGACTGTCGCTCGGGCTTGGCTGAAGAATACCAATACGGCGCTCGATGGCGTCCCACTCGAAAAAATCCAGACAATCACCGGGCTTGTCGATGTCATCGCCTATCTGGACTCCCGACGCGCTCTCGTCTGAAGCCGTCCGGCTCGATGGCAAGTATTGGCGCATGGTCGAAGCGCAGCACCGCGTCTCGACGCTGAAAATCGTCGACACGCTCGACGAACAGGCCCTCCTTGAAGATCTGATCGAGGAGACCAAGCCGCAGATCCCGCTCGAGTGCCGGCATCTGCATTACCTGCTGGCGACGCCCTTCCGCTACGGCTCGATCTACCCGCATGGTTCGCGCTTCCGCCGCGCCGGCAGGACCAGGGGCGTGTATTATGCCGCCGAAACCGTGCTGACGGCGGTGGCGGAGATGGCCTTCTACCGCTTGCTGTTCTTTGCTGAATCGCTTGGCACCCCCTGGCCGCATGACGCTGCCGAATACACCGCCTTGGCCGCAGCGATACGCAGCACCCGGGCTGTCGACCTGACGCGGCCGCCGCTCGACCGCGACGAGGCTGCGTGGACGCATCCGACCGATTATACGGCCTGTCAGGCCATTGCCGATGTTGCCCGCGAGGCCGGGCTGGAGGCGATCCGCTACCGCTCGGCGCGAGACCCGAAAGGCGCCAATGTGGCGCTGCTGACATGCCGCGGCTTTGCCAAGCCGAAGCCGCTGGAGCCTCACACCTGGCGCATCCGGCTGGGCGCCTTCGGCGTACAGGCGATCTGCGAATTTCCGCAAAAGCGGATCGAGTTTTCGAGAACCGCGTTTGCCGCCGATCCCAGGCTGAACGGACTGCGCTGGGAACGCGGGTCGGGTCGGAATTGAAAAAAGCGCCGAATCTCTCCAGCGCTTTTCAACCAATTCCGTCTGCGAACAAGCTCAGCCGTTGACGGCCTGCTTGTGCTGAACCGGGTGGCTTTTCTTGAGCAGGTCAGACACCAGGAACGCCAGTTCGATCGCCTGGTCGGCATTGAGGCGCGGGTCGCAATGCGTATGGTAGCGGTCATGCAGCTCTTCGGCGGTGATGGCGCGGGCGCCGCCGGTGCATTCCGTCACGTTCTTGCCGGTCATCTCGATATGGATACCGCCGGGATGCGTGCCTTCGCCCTGATGCACCTCGAAGAAGGTCTGCACCTCCTTCAGGATGCGGTCGAACGGTCGCGTCTTGTAGCTGTTCAGCGTGATTGTGTTGCCATGCATCGGATCGCAGGACCACACGACCTTGCGGCCTTCCCTCTCGACCGCACGGATCAGCTTCGGCAGATGTTCGCCCACCTTGTCGGCGCCGAAGCGGGCAATCAGCGTCAGCCGCCCCGGCTCGTTCTCCGGATTGAGCAGGTCGATCAGTTCCAGTAGCCCATCCGGTGTCAGCGACGGGCCGCATTTCAAGCCCAGCGGGTTCTTGATGCCACGGCAGTATTCGACATGTGCATGGTCGGCTTGGCGCGTACGATCGCCGATCCAGATCATGTGGCCCGAAGTCGCGTACCAGTCGCCTGAGGTCGAGTCGACGCGGGTCAGCGCCTCCTCATAGCCGAGCAGCAGCGCCTCGTGGCTGGTGTAGAAGTCGGTCTCGCGCAGCGCAAAGTTGGTCTCCGACGTGATGCCGACGGCCTTCATGAAGTCCATCGTCTCGGTGATGCGGTTGGCAAGCGCCTCGTACTTCTCCGCTTGCGGGCTGTCGGCGACGAAGCCTAGCATCCAGCGATGCACGTTCTCCAGGCTGGCATAGCCGCCCTGCGCGAAAGCGCGCAGAAGGTTGAGCGTCGCCGCCGACTGGCGGTACGCCATCTCCTGGCGGGCAGGATCTGGAATGCGCGACTTGGCGTCGAACTCGATGCCGTTGATGATGTCACCGCGATAGCTCGGCAGCGTCACCCCGTCCTTGGTCTCGTTGTCGGTCGAGCGCGGCTTGGCGAACTGACCGGCGACGCGGCCGACCTTCACCACCGGCTGCGCGCCGGCGAAGGTCAGCACCACCGCCATCTGCAGGAAGACGCGGAAGAAGTCGCGGATGTTGTCCGCGCCATGTTCGGCGAAGCTCTCGGCGCAATCGCCGCCCTGGAGGAGGAATGCGTCACCGGCAGCGACTGTCGCAAGCTGCTTCTTCAGTTTGCGCGCCTCACCTGCAAAAACCAGCGGCGGAAAGCTGGCGAGCTGGGCTTCCGTGTTCTTCAGCGCGGCAAGGTCCGGATAGGCAGGAACCTGTTGGATCGGCTTTGCTCTCCACGAATTCGGCGACCATTTCGTCATCGTTGCACCCAACGCTCTTTCCCGCGAGCGCCATCGCCCGCCATCCGTCCCCCATATGGGGATTGCGGCTCCATACACGAAGCCGATTTCCTATTCTAGACCGGAATTGGTTGCGTGGCGAATGGCGCGACACACCGAAAACGCTGGAGCGAAGCCTCTCTAGACCGCCTTCTCCACCAGCCGCGCCAGCTGCGTCATGACCACCGCAGAACCCGCCAGCCGCTTTTCCGCGTTCGGCCAGTCGCGGATGAAGACGACGCTGTGGTCGGGCCGGATCCTGGCCAGCGAGCCCTGCTCGCCGATGAACTTGACCAGCCCGACCGGATTGGAAAATTCCCGCTTGCGGAAATGGACGACGACGCCCTTTGGCCCGGCATCGAGCTTCTCGACATTGGCCTTGCGGCAGAGCGCCTTGATGAAGACGATCTTCAGCAGGTGCTTCACTTCCTCCGGCAGCGGGCCGAAGCGATCGATCAGCTCGGCGCCGAAGGCGTCGATCTCCTCGGTGTTTTCGAGATCGCCGAGGCGGCGATAGAGCGCCAGCCGCAGCTGCAAATCCGGAACATAGCTTTCGGGGATCATCACCGCCGTGCCGACGGCGATCTGCGGCGACCAGCCGCCATCCTGCACCTCGCCCGAATCCTTCACCTCGGCCACCGCCTCCTCCAGCATCTGCTGGTAGAGCTCGAAGCCGACCTCCTTGATGTGGCCGGACTGCTCTTCGCCAAGAAGATTGCCGGCGCCGCGAATGTCGAGATCGTGGCTGGCAAGCTGGAAGCCGGCGCCCAGCGTGTCGAGCGACTGCAGCACCTTCAGCCGGCGCTCGGCGGTGTCGGTCAGCTTGCGGTTGGCCGACAGCGTGAACAGCGCATAGGCGCGCACCTTCGAGCGGCCAACGCGGCCGCGCAGCTGATAGAGCTGCGAAAGGCCGAACATGTCGGCGCGATGCACGATCAGCGTGTTGGCGGTCGGAATATCGAGGCCGGATTCGACGATGGTAGTCGACAAAAGCACGTCGTACTGGCCGTCATAGAAGGCGTTCATGATGTCGTCGAGTTCGCCCGGCGGCATCTGGCCGTGGGCGACAGCCACCTTCAGCTCCGGAACGGATTCACGCAGGAAATCATGGATTTCCGCGAGATCGCTGATGCGCGGGACGACATAGAAGGAATGGCCGCCACGGTAGCGCTCCCTGAGCAGCGTCTCGCGGATGACCAGTGGATCGAACGGCGAGATGAAGGTGCGCACTGCCAAGCGGTCGACCGGCGGCGTGGCAATCAGCGACAGTTCGCGCACGCCGGTCAAGGCCAGTTGCAGCGTGCGCGGGATCGGTGTCGCCGACAATGTCAGCACGTGCACATCGCTTTTCAGGTCCTTCAGCCGCTCCTTGTGCTTGACACCGAAGTGCTGTTCCTCGTCGATGATCAACAGGCCGAGATTCTTGAACGAGATCGACGCACCAAGCAGCGCATGGGTGCCGACGACGATGTCGACCGTACCTTCGGCGATGCCTTTCTTGGTTTCGGCCAGCTCCTTGGCGCCGACCAGCCGCGAAGCCTGGGCGACGCGGATTGGCAGGCCGGAAAAGCGTTGCGAAAAAGTCTTGAAATGCTGGCGCGACAGCAGCGTCGTCGGCACCACAACTGCCACCTGAAAGCCTTCCATCGCCGCGATGAAGGCTGCGCGGAGCGCAACTTCCGTCTTGCCGAAGCCGACATCGCCGCAGATCAGCCGGTCCATCGGCTTGCCGGCACCGAGGTCACCCATGACCGAATCGATCGCCGTCTGCTGGTCGTCGGTTTCCTCGTAGGGAAAGCGCGCCGCGAACTCGCCATATAGGCCGTCCGCCGGCATCAGGGCGGGAGCTGCCCGCATCTGCCGTTCGGCTGCGATGCGGATCAGCTGCCCGGCCATGTCGAGCAGGCGCCGCTTCAGCCGCGCTTTGCGAGATTGCCAGGCGCCGCCACCGAGCTTGTCCAATGTCGCTTCGGCCGAATCCGAGCCATAGCGCGACAGAAGCTCGATATTCTCCACCGGCAGGAACAGCCGGTCGTCAGCGGCATAATGGATTTCGAGGCAGTCATGCGGCGCACCGACCGCCTCGATGGTGCGCAGCCCGATAAAGCGGCCGATGCCGTGGTCCGTATGGACGACGATGTCGCCAGCCGACAAGGAGGACGCCTCGGCGATGAAGTCGGAAGCACGCTTCTTGCGTTTCGAGCGCCGTATCAGCCGGTCGCCGAGAATATCCTGCTCGGCGACGACGACCAGTCTTTCGGTCTCGAAGCCGGATTCGAGCGGCAGCACGGCAAGTGCCGCCTGCCCCGCTTCGAGCTTTTCCACCTCGGCCAGCGTCGCGACCGGCTTGAGGTTGCCGAGATGGTGTTCGGCAAGGATCTGGCCGAGCCGGTCGAGCGAGCCTTCGGTCCAGCCGGCGATGACGACGCGGCGGCGGGCGGCGCGCTCGTCGGCAATGTGTTTCACGACGATGTCGAAGACATTGATGTTGGGATCGGCGCGTTCTTCAACGAAGCTGCGGCCATGGCGCGAGCCGGCGTGGAACACTTTTTTGGCGCCGGCATCTGGCGCGTCGAAGGCCGTGAAGTCGATCGCTTCGCGGTCGACAAGCGATGCGATCAGGTTTTCGGGTGAGAGATAGAGCAGGTCCGGCGGCACCGGCTTGTAGGGCACAGCGTCCTTGAGCGCGCTGTCGGCCTGCTTCCTGCGTGCCTGGTAATGGTCAAGGATCAGCGCATGGCGTTCGGCCAGCGCTTCATGCGCCAGATGGTCGAAAACAACCGGCGTGTCCGGCAGATAGTCGAACACGGTCTCCAGCCGCTCGTAGAAGAGCGGCAGCCAGTGCTCCATGCCGGCAAAGCGGCGGCCCTCGCTGACCGCCGCATAGAGCCCGTCGTCACGCGAGGGCGCGCCAAAGGCATCGATATAGGCACGCCGGAAGCGGCTGATGGTTTCCGGCGTCAGCGCCACCTCGCTCATCGCCTGCAGCGACATCGACTTGCGCTGGCCAGTGGTGCGCTGCGTCGCGACATCGAAGACACGGATCGATTCCAGCGTGTCGCCGAAGAAATCAAGGCGCAGCGCTTCCGTCCAGCCGGGCGCGAACAGGTCGAGGATGCCGCCGCGCACCGCGAACTCGCCGACGCCGCGCACCGTCGGCACCCGCTCGAAGCCGGAAGTCTCCAGCCGCGACACCAGCCCATTCATGTCGATCTGGTTGCCGGGTTTTGCATGAAAGGTTTGCGCTTCGACCAGACCTGCCGGCGGAATGCGCTGCAGCAGCGCATTGGCGGTGGTGAGGATGACGGCGCGGTGCGGCTTCTTCGCCAGCGCGATCATTGCCGTCAGCGCATCGAGCCGCCGCGCGGCTGCGTCCGAGCCAGGTGAAACGCGGTCGTAAGGCAGGCAGTCCCACGCCGGCAGTTCGAGCACCGGCAGGCCGGGCGCGGCGAATGACAGCGCCTCGATGATCGCCGGCAGCCGCTGGCCGTCGCGCGCCACGAACAGCACCGGCTTGTCGGGCGCGATCTCGTGCGCTGCCTGCACCAGCGCGAACGCCTCATAGCCATCGGCGACGCCGTCGACGATGAACTGGCCGGGGCGGCCTTTCGGCAGACCTATAGAGGGAATGAGGCTCATGAAATCACGTCAGAATGTCATCGCCCGGCGCGACGCCAGGATTCTTTGCAGGACGGCACAGTCGATGTCAGCCGGAACCGGACGCTCGCCGGTGACCATTGGCAGGAATTCGGTGTCGGAAATGTCGAGGAGCCTGTCATATTGGTCGATTTCGTCTTCGGTCAAGGTGCCAATCTCGGCATCGGCGAAGCTGCCGAGGATCAGGTCCATCTCGCGCATGCCGCGATGCCAGGAACGAAACAGAAGCTTGCGGCGGCGGGCGTCGAGCCCCTCGCTTGATCGTCTCGTTCCAGTCATCGTGCCGCATCCCAAGTCGTGAACGGCGCATATAGCGTGGATAGAGCACGGTGTCAGCCTTGCGCTGCGGCTGTCTCGACATAAGCTGACATCATGCGTCCTTCCCTCCTCGATCCGTTGTTTGTCCCGATCACCTCGCTTGCCGGCGTCGGGCCGAAGGTCGGCGCGCTGATCGAGAAGGTTGTTGCCGCCGATCTTGGCGACCGCCCCGCGCGCGCCGGCGATCTTTTGTTCATCCTGCCCCATACGGTGATCGATCGCCGCAATCGGCCGGGCGTCGCGCTTGCCGCCGAAGGCGCCATCGTCACCCTCGACGTTCGCATCGACCGCCACCAGCCGCCGCCGCGCGGCAACAGGTCGGTGCCGTACCGGGTCTACGCCCACGATGATACCGGCGAGATCGCGCTCACCTTCTTCCATGCCCATGCCGCCTATCTCGAAAAGGCGATGCCCGTGGGCGAGCATGTCGTGGTCTCAGGCCGCATGGAATGGTTCAACGGCCGCCCGTCCATGGTCCATCCCGACCATATCGCACTCGCTAGCGAGGCTGAAAACCTGCCGCTGGTCGAGCCGGTCTATCCGTTGACCGCCGGGCTCTCAGGCAAAGTAGTGCGCCGGGCGATCGGCCAGGCGCTCGCCCGCTTGCCGGCGCTGCCCGAATGGCAGGACGACGCGTTTATGCGCCGCCGGACATTCCCGGCCTTTGGCGACGCGCTGGCCCGCATCCACAATCCGTCCGACCCGATCGATTTCTCCATCGATGGCGCGGCGTGGCGGCGGCTCGCTTATGACGAACTGCTGGCGGGGCAGGTCTCGCTGGCGCTGGTGCGGGCAAAAGTCCGCCGCCTGTCGGGCCGGCCTCTGGTCGGCGACGGCCGCATCGTCGAAAAGCTGCGCGATGCCCTGCCTTATTCGCTGACAGCCTCACAGGAAATGGCGCTTGCCGAAATCAATGCCGATCTCGGCGACCCGGAACGCATGCTGCGCCTGCTGCAAGGCGATGTCGGCTCCGGCAAGACTGTTGTCGCGCTGCTTGCCATGGCCCGCGCCGTCGAGGCCGGCGGCCAGGCCGCACTAATGGCGCCCACCGAAATCCTGGCCCGCCAGCATTTTGCGACGATTGCGCCTTTGGCGGAACGAGCCGGCCTGCGCCTTGCCATCCTCACCGGCCGCGAAAAGGGTCGTGAGCGCACCGATACGTTGGCCGGCCTGGCCAATGGCGACATCGACATCGTCGTCGGCACCCATGCACTGTTCCAGGAAACGGTTGCGTTCCACGACCTCGTCCTTGCCGTCGTCGACGAACAGCACCGTTTCGGCGTCCACCAGCGGCTTGCCATCACCGCCAAGGGCGATGCGCCCGACATGCTGGTGATGACGGCGACGCCGATCCCGCGCACCCTGGTGCTGACCGCTTTTGGCGACATGGACGTGTCGAAGTTGACCGAAAAACCCGCTGGCCGCCAACCGATCCGCACCGTCACCCTGCCGCTCGAACGGCTCGGCGAACTGATTGGCCGCATGCTCGACGCTGTTTCCGACGGCCAGAAGATCTACTGGATCTGTCCGCTGGTCGAGGAATCCGAAGAGATAAAGCTGATGTCGGCCGAGGACCGCTTTGCTTCGCTGAAGCCGCTGTTCGGCGACCGGATCGGTCTGGTGCACGGGCGCATGAAGGGCGCCGAAAAGGACGCGGCCATGCGCGCCTTCAAGCAAGGCGACACCCGCATCCTGATCGCCACCACGGTCATCGAGGTCGGTGTCGATGTGCCTGATGCGACGATCATGGTCATCGAGCACGCCGAACGCTTTGGCCTCGCCCAACTGCACCAGTTGCGCGGGCGGGTCGGCCGCGGCGACAAGCCTTCGTCCTGCGTGCTGCTCTACAAGGACCCCCTTGGCGAGACGGCAAAGCGCCGTCTGTCGGTGATGCGCGAGACCGAGGACGGCTTTCGCATCGCCGAGGAGGACCTCAAGCTGCGTGGCGAAGGCGAGCTGCTCGGCACCCGCCAGTCCGGCACGCCGGGCTTCCAGGTGGCGCGCATCGAGGCGCATGCCGACCTGCTCGAAGCCGCCCGTGACGACGCACGGCTGGTCCTGTCGCGCGATCCGGAACTGCAGTCCGAACGCGGCACGGCACTGCGCCTGCTGCTTTATCTGTTCGGCCGCGACGAAGCCGTGCGGCTCCTGCGCGCCGGCTGAGGCCCGGCGCCAAGCGGCGGATTTGCAAGCGAGGCGTGGATCGCCTCGCCGTTCAATGTCACCATCGGCTTGACTTCGGGCGCCACCAAGCCGGCCGAAACGATCAGCTTGGCGCCGTCCTCGATCGTCATGTCGAGCAGCACGATCTCGGATTTCCGCACATACATCAGGAACCCGGTGGTCGGGTTCGGTGTGCACGGCATGAATACCGCGATCAGCGGGTCGCCTTGCTGGTCGAGCTTCTGGTTAATCTCGGTTTCCTTCTCGTTGGCAACGAAGACCAGCGACCAGACGCCCTTGCGCGGATATTCGACCAGGCCGACCTGGCGGAACATGTCGCCCTTGTTCGACAGCACGGTTTCGAAAATCTGCTTCAGCGAACGATAGATGCCGCGCACCAGCGGCATCCGGCCGAGCAGGCGCTCACCGAAGGAGACGATGGCGCGGCCGACGATATTGGCCGTCATGAAGCCGATGAGGGTGACAAGGATCAAGGCGACGATCAGCCCAAAACCCGGTACTGGGAACGGCAGATAGGTGTCAGGATTGTAGTGTGCCGGAATATAGGGTTTCACCCAGGAATCGACCCAGCCGATGAAGGACCAGGCAATGTAGGCGGTGATCGCCAGCGGCGCGCAGACGACGAAGCCGGTCAGGAAATAATTCCTCAGCCGGGTCATGCCAGAGGTTTTGGGAGCATCGGACATGGTTCACCGCGGCGCGCTGTTTGCAACGCAACACTAGTGAACAGCAACCCGCTTTGGAATTACGAAATTTTTAAAAGAACGCCTATTCCACCGTCACCGATTTCGCCAGGTTGCGCGGCTGGTCGACGTCCGTGCCCATGAACACGGCGGCGAAATAAGCGAGCATCTGGATCGGCAACGCGTAGATGATCGGCGAGATGATTTCCGGCACATCTGGCAGGACGATGGTCTCCATCGTCTTTACCGTTGCTTGCGCCGCGCCCTTGCTGTCGGTGATCAGGATGATCTTGCCGCCGCGCGCCGCCACCTCCTGCATGTTCGACACGGTCTTTTCGAAGATACGGTCATGCGGGGCTATGACGATGACCGGCATGTTTTCGTCGATCAGCGCGATCGGCCCATGCTTCAGCTCGCCGCCGGCATAGCCTTCGGCGTGGATGTAGGAAATCTCCTTGAGCTTCAGCGCGCCTTCCATGGCGAGCGGGAAATTGGTGTCGCGGCCGAGATAGAGCACATCGCTGTAGCGCGACAGTTCCCGCGCGATCCTTTCGATTTGGCCGTCGAGCTTCAGGACTTGATTGGCATAGCGCGGTGCTTCCGACAGCTCGCGCACCAGTTTCGTTTCCTGATCCCGCGAAATCGTTCCGCGCGCCACGCCCGCGCGCACGGCAAGCGAGGCCAGCACCGACAGCTGGCAGGTGAAGGCCTTGGTCGAGGCGACGCCGATCTCCGGGCCAGCCAGGGTCGGCAGCACCACATCGGATTCGCGCGCCATCGTCGATTCGCGCACATTGACGACTGCGCCGATCTTCATCCCGGCCTTGCGGCAATAGCGCAGCGAGGCCAGCGTGTCGGCGGTCTCGCCCGATTGCGAGATGAAGAAGGCGGCGTCGTTCTTCGACAGCGGCATTTCGCGGTAGCGGAACTCGGAGGCAACATCGATGTCGACGGGCAGCCGCGCATAGCGCTCGAACCAGTATTTGCTGATCAACCCGGCCAGATAGGCGGTGCCGCAAGCCGAAATCGCCAGCCGGTTGATTTTGGCGAAATCGAACGGCAGGTCGAGCGGCTTCGAGACGCCGCCGACGAAATCCACATAATGCGCCAGCGTGTGCGAGATCACTTCCGGCTGTTCATGGATTTCCTTTTCCATGAAATGGCGCCGGTTGCCCTTGTCGACCATGAAGCTGGTGCTGAGCGACTGCTGGCGCTTGCGGTCGACCTTGTTGCCGTCCATGTCGAAGATGGCGACCTCGTTGCGGCGCACCACCGCCCAGTCGCCGTCTTCCAGATAGGTGATCGAATTGGTGAACGGGGCAAGCGCGATGGCGTCAGAGCCCAGGAACATCTCGCCGTCGCCATGGCCGACGGCCAGCGGCGGACCGTTGCGGGCGCCGACAATCAGATCCTCGTCGCCGTTGAACATGATGGCCAGGGCGAAGGCACCTTCCAGCCGCTTCAGAGCCTGGTGGGCGGCGTCGACCGGCTTGAGGCCCCTGGCCAGTTCGCGCGCCACCAGATGGGCGACAACCTCGGTGTCGGTCTGCGATGAAAATGTGTAGCCGTCGCGGGTTAGATCGTCGCGCAGTTCGGCGAAATTCTCGATGATGCCGTTGTGGACGACGGCGACGCCATCGGAGAAATGCGGATGCGCGTTGGTCTCGTTCGGCACGCCATGCGTCGCCCAGCGCGTATGGCCGATGCCGATCGTGCCGTCGAGCGGCTCGTCCTTCAGCCGGCGTTCGAGGTTGACCAGCTTGCCTTCGGCGCGGCGGCGGGCGAGCCGGCCATACTCGATGGTGGCGACGCCGGCAGAGTCGTAGCCGCGATATTCGAGCCTTTTCAGCGCATCGACGATGAGCGGCGCGACCGGCGAGTGGCCGACAATTCCGACGATACCGCACATGGCCGTTTGCCCCCATTCCCAGCAGAAACCCAGCGCTATTTAGGGATCGCCGGCTTGCCGTGAAAGTCACATTGCATTTCGTCCCGTATCAGCCGGAACAGTCTTGCACGGATGCACCATTACAGACTGCACTTGCAATCGGGTTACTGCAATCCTTCGGATTTCACTTCTTCTTCGCTGCCGCAGCCGAGGCAAAGCGTTCGCGCAACTCCTTGCCCTTGCCTGGCAGCGTCCGCTGGCGGGCGCGGCCGAAGGCCAACGCATCGTTGGGCACGCTTTCGGTGATGACGCTGCCGGAAGCGATATAGCCGCCCTTGCCGATTGTAACAGGCGCCACCAGCGACGAATTCGAGCCGACGAAGGCGCCCTCGCCGATATCGGTGAAGAATTTTGAATAGCCGTCATAATTGCAGGTGATGGTACCGGCGCCGATGTTGGCGCCGGCGCCGACCCGCGCATCGCCGATATAGGTTAGGTGGTTGACCTTGGCGCCTTCCTCGATCGTTGCCTGTTTGACCTCGCAGAAATTGCCGACCTTGGCCTTCTGCTTCAGGTCGGCACCAGGCCGCAGCCGCGCGAACGGCCCGATATCGCAGTTCGACGCGATGGTGGCGCCCTCGATGTGGCTGAAGGCATGGATCTTCGCGCCAGTGGCGATCTTCACGCCCGGCCCGAACCACACATTGGGCTCGACGACCGTGTCGGCGCCGATCTCGGTGTCGTGCGAGAAGAACACGGTTTCGGGCACAATCAGCGTCACGCCGTCGAGCATGGCCTGGCGCCGACGGCGCGTCTGCCAGATGCCTTCCGCCTCGGCAAGTTCGGCACGGTTGTTGATGCCGAGCGCGTTCTCGAAGCTCGCCTGCGTGGCGACGACAACGAGGCCTTGCATGCCGGCGATCTCGACAATGTCGGTAAGATAGTATTCGCCCTTGGCGTTCTTGTTGCCGACCGCTTCGAGCAGCTTCAGCGCCTGCCCGCCGGCAACCGCCATCAGCCCGCCGTTGCAGAAGGTGATTTTCTTCTCCTCCTCGGAGCAGTCCTTCTCCTCGCGGATGGCGACGAGCTTACCGCCCCTCTCGATCAGCCGCCCATAACCTGAAGGATTGGGCGTGCGGAAGCCGACCACAACCACGGCAGCGCCTTCCGCCAGCTTCCGCCGCGCCACGCTGAGCGCGTCCGGGTCGATCAGCGGCGTATCGCCGAACATTACTAGGATGTCGTCATAACCCCTTGATATCGCATCGCGTGCCGCCAGCACGGCGTGTGCGGTGCCGAGGCGCTTTTCCTGGACGAAAGTTGCGGCCTTCGGCGCGAACTTTGCTGCCGCCTTGCGCATCTCCTCCGCCCCATGGCCGATCACCAGCGCCAGATCGCCGCTGCCGGCGGCTTCGGCGGCTTTCACGACATGGGTAACCATCGGCAGGCCGGCGATCGGGTGCAGCACTTTCGGCATAGCGCTCTTCATGCGCGTGCCTTCGCCGGCGGCGAGGATGACGGACAGGCAGCTTCTCTGACTCATGGAATGGCAACCGTATGAAAGGGTTGGGAATCAAGGCATGTCTAGCATTGGCCGCCATGCTGCACCAATGCGGTTAAATTCCGGTGAGATGGTGGGGCAAGTGACTTTTAATCAGTAGGTCAAAAGACCGATCCGACGCGCCGGTCGGGCCCACGCCGGTCCCAAAAACTATCCAAGCTGCCCCAGCGCCGGGAAGTTTTCCAGCAACCAGTAGGATGCGGCCTGCACGCCACCGGTGAGGAAAAAGACGCCGGCAACGACCAGCAGCGCGCCGATGGCTTTTTCGACACGGCCGAGATGGACGCGGAATTTTCCGAGGAAGCGCATGAAGGCGCCGGAAAACAGCGCCGCGATCAGGAACGGGATGCCGAGGCCGAGCGAATAGGCGGCGAGCAGCAGCGCGCCCTCGCCCACCGTCTCGCGGCCGCCGGCAAGCGTCAGGATCGGCCCCAGCACCGGGCCGATGCAGGGCGTCCAGCCGAAAGCGAAGGCGAGACCCATGACATAGGCGGCGATCAGGCTGGCCGGTTTGCCCTGCGACTGAAAACGCGCCTCGCGTGAAAGCAACGGGATGCGCAATATACCGAGAAAATTCAGACCCATCAGGATGATGAGCACGCCGGCTGCCATGGCCAGCGGCTCCTGCCAGACGCGCAACAGATGGCCGATGGTCGAGGCGCCGGCGCCGAGCGCAACGAAGACGGTCGAGAAGCCGAGCACGAAGGCGAGCGAGGCATAGAGCAGCGCGCCGCGCGCGCCTTCGCGTGCCGTGACGCCAGCCTCACCGCGAAAATCCTCCACCGACACGCCGGCCATGTAGCAGAGATAGGGTGGTACCAGCGGCAGCACGCAAGGCGACAGGAACGAGATCGCCCCTGCCCCGATCGCGCTGACATAGCCGATATCCAATGCCATCAAGTGCTCCAAAACGTTCCGGCGCCGATATAACGAAGCATAGGCTTGTCCGCCAATCACCATTGCGTGGCAAGTCGTCGCCTTGCTGGAAAGATTGGCGGGATGAAAGGGCCGCCAGACAGCGTTTGATCCAACGAGGCCGCGATTTTCCCGCGCGCTTCTTCGGATCACACAGGGAGGTTTCCATGAAATCGATAACAGTTGGCCTCGCCGCGCTTTTGCTCGGCACCGCCGTATCCTTTGCCGCCGAGGCATGGAAGGAAGCTGATGTTGGCGGCACCAGGATCTACACCGACGCCACCGGCATGACGCTTTATAGCTATGACAAGGATGAGAAGGGCAAGTCGAACTGCTACGACAAATGCGCCACCAACTGGCCGCCATTGAAGGCCGCGGCGGGCGCGAAGGCGGACGACGAATGGACAATCGTCGACCGTACCGACGGCACCAGGATGTGGGCCTATGACGGCAAGCCCGTCTACACCTTCGTCAAGGACAAGAAGGCAGGCGACATGACCGGCGACGGCGTTGGCGATGTCTGGCACGTCGTCAAGGCCGATTGACCCTTTGAGCCGAGGTCCCGCCCGGCCGGCGGGAAATCGGGTGGTCGCCGGGCCTTGCTCCAGGCACCCCAGCGGCCAGCTTTCTCCCAAGTACCTCTTTTGCTGAACGCTCACCGGCCGCCCTTCGCGAGCGTCGCCGGGGGCTGGCGCGTGATCAATGTTTCTCTTATGTCCAGGAAGAGTTTGCCCCCGTTCTCCAGGATTTCATTGTTGGCTTGTCCAACGACCAGGGCAGTCCACGTTCCTTATCCAGGATTGCGTATATTACATGATGCGCCTTCCGGTTGTGCTCCCGATGCGGGCTGCATTTTGGGCGCCTCCTCTTGACCGAATGCAAAAGCGCGGCCATGTGAGCGACACATTGAACGAGATTTCGTCGCGCGCAGCGGAATTCTTCTGCCGCATTACAGCTGATATGAGACCTCATGGACGTCGTCGTCGTCGAATCGCCGGCCAAGGCGAAGACAATCAACAAGTACCTCGGAAAGAACTATAAGGTTCTGGCCTCGTTCGGCCACGTCCGCGATCTGCCGGCCAAGGACGGCTCGGTGCGCCCGGACGAGGATTTCGCCATGTCCTGGGCCGTCGACACCGCCTCGGGCAAGCGCCTGGCCGACATCGCCAAGGCGGTCAAGGACGCCGACGGCCTGATCCTTGCCACCGATCCGGACCGCGAGGGCGAAGCGATCTCCTGGCATGTCCTGGAAGTGCTGAAGCAGAAGCGCGCTCTGAAGGACAAGCCGGTCAGCCGCGTTGTCTTCAACGCCATCACCAAGTCGTCCGTGCTGGAAGCGATGGCCAATCCGCGCCAGATCGACGCGCCGCTGGTCGATGCCTATCTGGCTCGCCGCGCGCTCGACTATCTGGTCGGCTTCACGCTTTCCCCCGTTCTGTGGCGCAAGCTGCCGGGTGCCCGCTCGGCCGGCCGCGTCCAGTCCGTGGCATTGCGTCTCGTCAGCGATCGCGAATTGGAGATCGAGCGCTTCATCCGCGAGGAGTACTGGCAGATCGCCGCCATCCTCGGCACGCCGCGCAACGAAAGCTTCGAGGCGCGGCTGACCGCCTTCGAGCGCAAGAAGCTGCAAAAGCTCGACATTTCCAATAAGGCGCAGGCCGACGACATCAAGGCCATGCTCGAAGGGGCGACCTTCAAGGCGCTGTCGGTCGAAGCCAAGCCGACCAAGCGCAATCCCGGCCCGCCCTTCACCACCTCGACGCTGCAGCAGGCCGCCTCCTCGCGTCTCGGCTTTTCGGCCAACCGCACCATGCAGGTGGCGCAGCGGCTCTATGAAGGCATGGACATCGGAGGCGAGGCTACCGGCCTTATCACCTATATGCGAACCGACGGCGTGCAGATGGCACCAGAGGCGATCTCTGCCGCGCGCGATGCGATCGGCAAGGAATTCGGCCCCAGATACCTGCCGGAAAAGCCCCGCCTCTATTCCGTCAAGGCCAAGAACGCCCAGGAGGCCCACGAAGCGATCCGCCCGACCGATTTCATGCGCTCGCCGGCTTCGGTCAGGCAGTATCTCGACGCCGACCAGGCGCGGCTCTACGAGATGATCTGGAAACGCGCCATAGCCAGCCAGATGCAGCCGGCCGAGATCGAACGCACCACGGTCGAGATCGAAGCGGTCAACGGTGCCCGCACCGCGGAGCTGCGCGCCGTCGGCTCGGTTGTTCGCTTCGACGGTTTCATTGCCGCCTACACCGAGCAGAAGGACGAGGATGCGGAAGACGAAGAGAACCGCCGTCTGCCCGAGATCCTGGCCGGCGAGCACCTCGCTCGGCAGGCGATCAACGCCACCCAGCACACCACCGAACCGCCGCCGCGCTATTCGGAAGCCACGCTGATCAAGAAGCTGGAAGAGCTCGGCATCGGCCGGCCGTCGACCTACACGGCGATCCTCAAGACCCTTGAGGACCGCGAG
Organism: Mesorhizobium sp. M00.F.Ca.ET.216.01.1.1; assembly: GCF_004010325.2. Lineage (GTDB taxonomy): Bacteria > Pseudomonadota > Alphaproteobacteria > Rhizobiales > Rhizobiaceae > Mesorhizobium. The sequence goes on along the minus strand of NZ_SADR02000007.1, from coordinate 243,004 downwards.
TATGTCACCATCGACAAGCGCAAGCTGGTGCCGCAGGCCAAGGGCCGGCTGTTGTCGGCCTTCCTTGAAAGCTTCTTCGAACGTTACGTCGAATATGACTTCACCGCCTCGCTCGAGGAAAAACTCGACGAGATTTCCGACGGCAAGCTTGCCTGGAAGGATGTGCTGCGCGATTTCTGGAAAGATTTTTCCGGCGCGGTCGCCGACATCAAGGAGTTGCGCGTCACCGACGTGCTCGACGCGCTCAATGAGGAACTGGCGCCGCTGGTCTTTCCGACGCGCGAGGACGGCTCCAATCCGCGCATCTGCCCGAAATGCGGCACCGGCAACCTGTCGCTGAAGCTCGGCAAGTTCGGCGCCTTTGTCGGTTGCTCCAACTATCCCGAATGCTCGTTCACCCGCCAGCTTGGCGACGCCGCCAATCCCAATGGCGAGAACGGCAACGGCGAGGACGGCACCAAGGTGCTCGGCAAGGACCCTTACACGGCCGAGGAGATCACGTTGCGCAGTGGGCGCTTCGGCCCCTATATCCAGCGCGGCGACGGCAAGGAAGCCAAGCGTTCCAGCCTGCCCAAGGGCTGGACGGTCGATTCGATCGATCATGAGAAGGCGTTGGCCTTGCTGTCACTGCCGCGCGACGTCGGCAAGCATCCGGAGTCCGGCAAGATGATCTCGGCCGGGCTCGGCCGCTACGGTCCTTTCGTGCTGCATGACGGCACCTATGCCAATCTCGACAACATCGAGGACGTGTTCTCGATCGGGCTCAATCGCGCCGTGTCGGTGATTGCCGAGAAGCAAGCGAAGGGCAAGAACGGCCGCAATGGCGGCACGCCTGCTGCCCTGAAGGAGCTTGGCGAGCATCCCGCCGGCGGCGGCAAGATCGTCGTGCGCGACGGCAAATACGGGCCCTATGTGAATTTCGGCAAGATCAATGCAACGCTGCCGAAGGGCAAGGACCCGCAGTCTGTGACGATCGAGGACGCGATGGCGCTGATTGCCGAGAAGGAAGCCAAGGGCGGCAATGGCGGCAGAAAACCCTTCCGCAAGGCGGCCCCAGCTGCCAAAAAAACCACTGCTGCCAAAAAACCGGCGGCCAAGAAAAAGGGATAGGACGGCGTGGCGCGCAGGATTTCCGGAAGAAGCCACGGCGATTTGCGCACCGCCGATACCCGCGCCAAGGTCAGGGACGACTACAGGCCGTCCCGCGACGAAATCCTGCGTTACATTGCAGAAAATCCGGATCGCTCCGGAAAACGCGACATCGCCAAGGCATTTGCGCTGCGCGGCCAGGATCGAATCTGGCTGAAGGACATCTTACGCGACCTCCAGGACGAGGGCCTGCTGACCAAGGAGCGCAAGCGGCTCACCCGTGCCGGCGCGGTGCCTCACGTCGCCGTGCTCGATATCTTTGGCCGCGACAGCGATGGCGTGCTGCTGGCGCATCCAACCGAATACACCGGCGCCGGCGAGCCGCCCGTGGTTTCCATTCGCGTATCGCGTGGTGGCGGCGGCCCGACACCCGGCATCGGCGACCGCGTGCTGGCCAAGACCTTCCCGACCGACGACCCTACGGGCCCCGCCTACACCGGACGGGTAATGAAGATCTTCGAGAAGCGCACCGAAGCCGTGCTCGGCGTTTTTCGCGTGCTGAAGGACGGCACGTTCCGGATCGAGCCGGTAGAACGGCGCCAGCCTGAACTGGTCGTCGACAAGGAATTCCAGAACGGTGCCAAGAACGGCGATCTGGTCGAGGTCGAGCCGGCGCGGGCCTCCCGCTACGGGCTACCCAGAGCCAAGGTGCTGGCGGTGCTGGGGTCGCTGACCAGCGAAAAGGCGGTCTCGATGATCGCCATTCACGCGCACGATATCCCCCACATTTTTCCGGCGGACGTCATCGCAGAGGCGGACGCGGCCAAGCCGGCGACGCTCGCCGGCCGCGAGGACTGGCGTGACCTGCCGCTGGTCACCATCGATCCGGCCGACGCCAAGGACCATGACGATGCGGTATTCGCCACACCTGACATGGATGAAAAGAACCCCGGCGGCGTGGTGGTCACCGTGGCGATTGCCGATGTCGCCTCTTATGTCCGCTATGGCACCGCGCTCGACCGCGAGGCGCTGAAGCGCGGCAATTCGGTCTACTTCCCGGATCGCGTCGTGCCGATGCTGCCGGAGCGCATCTCCAATGACCTTTGTTCGCTGCGCGAAGCCCAGGACCGTCCCGCGTTGGCAGTCCGCATGATTTTCGCAGCCGACGGCCGCAAGCTCAGGCATTCGTTCCACCGCATCATGATGAAGTCGGCGGCAAAGCTCGCCTACTCGCAGACGCAAGCCGCGATCGACGGCGCGCCGGACGACAAGACCGGTCCAATTCTCGATACGGTGCTGAAGCCGCTATGGGATGCATACGCCGTCGTGAAGCGCGGCCGTGAGGCACGCCAGCCGCTCGAGCTCGAACTGCCAGAGCGGAAAATTCTGCTCAAGGAAGACGGCACCGTCGATAAGGTCATCGTGCCAGAGCGGCTCGACGCCCACAAGCTGATCGAAGAGTTCATGATCCAGGCCAATGTTGCGGCTGCCGAGACGCTGGAGGCGAAGCGGCAGGCGCTGGTCTACCGTATCCACGATGCGCCTTCGCTCGCCAAGCAGGAATCGCTGCGCGAGTTCCTGCAGACGCTCGGCCTGTCGCTGGCGCGCGGCGCGCAGATGCGGCCGAACCAGTTCAACGGCATTCTGGATCGCGTACGCGGCGCCGACAATGAGGGGTTGGTCAACGAGGTGGTACTGCGCACGCAGATGCAGGCAGAGTATTCACCCAGCAACATCGGCCATTTTGGCCTCAATCTGAAGCGCTACGCGCATTTCACCTCGCCGATCCGCCGCTATGCCGACCTGATCGTGCATCGCGGGCTGATAGCTGCACTCGGTTTCGGTCCAGGCGGGCTGACGCAGGATGAGGCGGAGCGGCTGGAAGAGGTTTCGGCGCTGATCTCAGCCACCGAGCGCCGCGCCATGGCCGCAGAGCGCGACACGGTCGACCGGCTGATCGCAGCCTATCTTGCAGAGCGCGTCAACGACCGCTTCGACGCGCGCATCTCGGGCGTCACCAAATCGGGACTATTTGTCCAATTACCGCAGTATGGCGCAGATGGTTTCATTCCGGTGTCAAGCCTGGACGGCGATTACTATATATACGACGAAACAGCCCGATCGCTTTTCGGAGAACGCACCGGCAAGGGCTATCAGCTTGCCGACCGTGTCGAGGTGCGCCTCATCGAGGTGGCGCCCATGGCTGGTGCGATGCGTTTCGAGATGCTGACCGACCCGAAGCCGCTGCCCGGCTCCAAACGGTCGTTTCACAAGGCCAAGGGCCAGAAGTCGCGGGGCCGCGCGTCGCAATCGCGACCGGGGCCACGCAACAGGAGACGATGATGCCGAAGGAACTGGGATTGGAACAGCAGGTTTTCGGCGGCGAACATAACTCGGGCCGGGTCGCCCGCCCGCTATGGACGGCGATGAAGCGCGGCTTGCTCGGCCGCTGCCCGCATTGCGGCGAGGGAAAGCTGTTTCGCGCCTTCGTCAAGACCGTCGACAGATGCGATCACTGCGGCGAAGAGCTTTTTCACCACCGCGCCGACGACCTGCCCGCCTATCTCGTCGTGGTCATCGTCGGCCACATCGTACTCGGCGCCTTCATGGGCATCGAGGCGACTTCCACGCTCTCCACCTGGCAGCATATTGCCATCTGGGTGCCGCTGACCATCCTGCTGGCGGTCGTACTGCTGCAGCCGGTCAAGGGCGCTGTCATCGGCTTGCAATGGGCGCTCTATATGCACGGCTTCGGTGGCGAAGCGGACGTGATCGAGCACCACCCCGAAGCTTGAAACCGGGGCTGGTGCAATCGGCGATGGCTGACCGCCACTTTCGCATGAGAGAAGTTTCCGCTAAAGCGCGCCGCATATGACGGGATTCACGCGGCGCGCTTCAGATCTTTGTTTTCATGCATGTCGTTGTCCCAAGACTGCTACGCACTTTTGGGCAACATGCACTGGGTCGAGCGTATGGACGGGATGACCAAGGCGGAAGTCGACAAGGTTGGGCTGAGCGAGATCCCGCTTCACGCCCGGCCGATACGGCCGCGTGACGCCGCGACACTCATCCTGCTCGACCGCAAGGGCGATGAGGTCCTCGTTTTGATGGGCAGGCGCCACGCCCGTCACGCTTTCATGCCGGGGAAGTTCGTCTTTCCCGGTGGCCGCACCGATCCGGCCGACAGCCGCATTCCCGTTGCCGCCGCGCTGCATCCTGAGGAAGAAGCGAATCTGACAGCAGGCGTTGGCCGCACAAGCCCGGCCCGCGCCCGCGCCATTGCGCTTTCGGCGATCCGCGAGACCTATGAGGAAGCCGGCCTGCTGATCGGCCAGAAAGGCGCCTTCGCGACAACCGGGCACGGCTGGCAGGGCTTTGTCGAGTACGGTGTAAGGCCCTCGCTGGAAGCGCTGCGCTTCATAGCGCGCGCCATCACGCCACCGAACCGGGTGCGCCGTTTCGATACGCGCTTCCTCAGTGCCTGGCGCAGCGATGTCGCCGTGGAACTGCCGGAGAGCGGCCCGACCAACGAGTTGGAGGAGCTGGTCTGGCTACCGCTTGCCAAGGCCAGGCAGGCCGATATTCCTGATATCACCAGAACTATCCTGGAGGAGCTGGAAAGGCGGCTCGCCGACGACCCGCTGCTGCGCCCCGGTGGATCCGTGCCGTTCTATCGGCTTGTCCGCAACCACTTCGTCCGCGAAATTCTATAGGTAATTCAGGCATCTCATGACGGTCGATACCCAGCAACAGGGCGACGAACGCGTACACTGGCTGCCGATGATCGCCGCGATCTCGTCGATCAGCGTTGTCGGCATCGCCATTGGCCTCGGCATGCCGTTGCTCAGCGTCATCCTCGAAACGCGCGGCCACTCAGCCTCGATGATCGGCCTCAACACCGCTGTCGCCGGCATAGCCTCGATTGCTGGCGCGCCGCTTGCCACCCCGCTCGCTATGCGGTTCGGCGTCGCCTGGACGATGCTTGCCATGATCGTCGCAGGGGCGCTGGCCTTTGTCGGCTTCCATTTCGCGCCAGACTTCTGGATGTGGTTTCCGTTGCGCGTCCTGCTGCATATCGCGCTGACGGTTCTGTTCATCCTGTCGGAATTCTGGATCAGCACCTCGGCGCCGCCGCATCGGCGCGGCCTGGTCCTCGGCATCTACGCCACCGTGCTGTCGCTCGGCTTTGCCGCAGGGCCGTGGCTGTTTGCGCATTTGGGCAGCACCGGCTTCCTGCCCTTCGGCGTCACCATAGCGCTGGTGACGCTGGCGGCCATTCCGGTTCTGGCAGCGCGCAACGAGAGCCCGACGATCATTACCGACGGCGAAACTAGCAATTTCCTGCGCTATATCTGGATGGTGCCGACCGCGACCGCCGCGGTGCTGGTGTTCGGTGCGGTCGAGACCGGCGGCTTCGCGCTGTTTCCGGTCTATGGCAACCGCATCGGCTATTCCGAGGCCGATGCAGCGCTTCTGCTCACCATGATCGGCCTTGGCAATGTGCTCTTGCAGATTCCGATCGGCATGATCAGCGATCGTGTCAGTGACCGCCGCCATCTGCTTCTGGCCTGCGCCACCGTCGGGTTTGCCGGCACGGCTTTCATGCCATTGTTCGCGCAGAACTGGCACCTGATGGCCGCGCTGCTGTTCGTATGGGGCGGCGTCGTGGCAGCCATGTATACGATCGGCCTTGCCCATCTCGGCTCGCAGCTTTCCGGCCACGAACTGGCCTCAGCCAACGCCGCCTTCGTGCTCTGCTATGGCGTCGGAATGGTGCTTGGCCCACAGGCGATCGGCATCGGCATGGACGTTTTCGGCCCCTCCGGCTTCGGCTGGTCGCTCGGTCTGTTCTTCGCTGTTTATATCGCGCTGGTCGGCGTCAGGCTCGTCCGAAAAATCCTCTAAGCGCAGTTCGAATCAAACGCCTCAAGGCATGACACTGCTGACATCACCGTGTCAGCAGCACCCGGCTATATAATCCTTCCCTACAGCGCCGCGTGTCCTTTGGGATGCGCAGGACGCCGTAGCACTTTGATTTTTGCGTACCATCAGCAGGGAGACGTCACATGATCGATAGCGGCTTTGAAACCAGGTCCGTGCGGATGGAATTGCTGCTGCTTGTCAGCTTTCAGGCGCCGGTCGTCGACGTCGACCGCATCATGGACGCAGTGGTTGCCATCACCCCGCTCGGCATGGGCAACTATGACAGCAATGCGTTCCAGTCGGCTGGTGGCGTCGAACGTTACAGGCCGCTCGAAAGTGCGGCCGCCGGTGCCGAGACGGTGTTGCGGCAACGGCCAGGCACGGTCGAGGTGTCATTCGAATTGCCCGATGACCAAGGGCTGGCCGCCCGTGTCGTCGAGGCGATCTACCAGGCGCATAGTTATGAGGAACCGGTGATCCGCATTCAGCCGCTGCTCGCCAGCCGCTCCAAGGGCCTCGACGACCGCTCCAACCCGCACCGGTGGTGGAACACGACGGGAGACTGGAAGAGGGCCCCATCGGTCAAGGAACAAGCCTGACCGGGAACATCCGGTCGCCAGTTGGCTCAGATGCTTGCGGCGGCTTTTGAGTATGAGCCGACACCAAAAGCTGCTGGGCTTGACTTTCCGGGCGCGTTCTTTATGTGTCGCGCCAAGTTTCCCGCGTCCGGGTGTTTCCCCGTGCTCCAGCGGCCAAAACTCCACGAACATTAATGGACTGATATCATGGCCAAAGCCGCAAACATCAAGATCAAGCTTCTGTCGACCGCCGACACCGGTTTCTTCTACGTGACCAGCAAGAACAGCCGCACCAAGACGGACAAGCTGTCGTTCCGCAAATATGATCCGGTCGCCAAGAAGCACGTCGAATTCAAGGAAACCAAGATCAAGTAATCCGGTTTCCTGCTTCACTGCCAAAAACGCCGCCCCTGTGGGCGGCGTTTTTGTTTTCAAGGCTCAAAAACCCGAAACTTCCGGGTGCTTTGCATGGGATCCTGATTTGGGAAATTTGGGGGCCGGTCGGCGTTTGGCAGCGGTACGAGGAGGCCACTATGTGCCAGCGCCGGCCGGCCGACCCCACGGACCCAGGAGATGCGGCGGACCTGAGCATCATGGGGTATTTTTCGGATCGATCCGGCAGTCTACCCTCGTGCCGGTGTCGTCTTGGTCTGTGCAGCACATTTGCGCAAGAGCTTATGAAAATCAACAGTTTCTTAACCAAGCCTCGCGAATCGCTTGGATTAAGGTAAATTCCTAACCCTGTTGACTGGACAATTGACGGTGGGGCTACGCGGCCTTGGCGACGACGCGGTTGCGGCCGCCGCTCTTGGCTTCGTAGAGCGCAAGGTCGGCGCGCTTCATCAGCGCTGCCACCGTATCCGCTCCCTTCAGCACCGACGACACGCCGACGCTGACGGTGACTTCGATCGCCTTGCCCTCATGGCCGATGGCAAAAGGCGTCTGGGCGATTTCAGCGCGAATGCGTTCGGCGACCTTTTCGGCGACAGCGCCGTCGGTATCCGGCATCACCACGACGAACTCCTCGCCGCCGAAGCGGCAGGCAAGGTCGATGCCGCGCACATTCTTGCGCAGCCGCCGCGCGAATTCGCGCAGGACGTCGTCGCCGCCGTCATGGCCATGCGTGTCGTTGATGGTCTTGAAGCGATCGAGGTCAGTGATCATCAACGAGAGCGGCCGCCGCCGCGCCACGGCGCGATCGAACAGCGTCTGCAGGTGGCTGTCGAGGTAGCGGCGGTTGTGCAGCCCGGTCAGCCCGTCGGTAACCGCCATTTCGATGGTCTGGGCGACGCTGGCGCGGAGTTGGTCGTTGTAGCGCTTGCGGCGCACCTGAGTGCGCAGCCGCGCCGTCAGTTCCTGTTGGTCGATCGGCCGCATCAGATAATCGTTGATGCCGAGTTCGAGGCCACGGATGATGCGTCCCTCTTCCCCTTCCTCCGCCAGCAGGATGATCGGCAGGAAGCGCGTGCGATCGAGCGAGCGCAACTGCGAGCAGAGTCGCAGCGGATCGAAATCGGTGAAGGCGGTCGAGATCATCACGCACTCATAGGGCGTCTCGGCGGCCTGGAAGAACCCAGCATGCGGATCGGCGGCGATGTCCAGGTCCACCCCGCCGCGCAGCATCTTCTGGATGCGCTCGAAGGAGGATTTGCGCTCGTCGATCAAAAGAACTTTCGGCATGGCGTCTTCGGAAGCGAAGCTGCGGCTCAAAAGCTCCTCTATGCCGATGTTGCGGGTGGTCGAGGCGCGTAGGCGCAATTCGTCGGTCAGCGACTTCAGCCTGACCAGGCTTTTGACGCGCGTCATCAGCTGCAGATCATTGACCGGCTTGGTCAGGAAATCGTCGGCGCCGGCCTCGAGACCCCGCACACGGTCCGAAACCTGGTCGAGCGCGGTGATCATGACGACCGGGATATGTGACGTCGCCGGGTCGCTCTTCAGTCGCTTGCAAACCTCGAACCCGTCCATGTCGGGCATCATTACGTCGAGCAGCACGACATCGACCTTGCCGTTTTCGCAGGTCTCGATGGCGTCCAGCCCGTTCGAGGCGGTCAGCACTTCGAAATATTCGGCGAGCAGCCGGACCTCGAGCAGCCTCACATTGGCAGGGATGTCGTCGACGACGAGGATCCGCGCGGTCATCTCACAAGGCTCCGGCTCGGCAGGTGGAGGTATACATCAGGCATCGCCCAGGTAGGATTTGATGGTTTCGATGAAGCGCGGCACCGAGATCGGCTTGGAAATATACGCCTCGCAACCGCCTTGGCGGATGCGTTCCTCGTCGCCCTTCATGGCGAAGGCGGTGACGGCAATGACCGGAATGGAGTGGAGGTCATCGTCCTCTTTCAGCCATTTGGTCACTTCCAGGCCCGATACTTCGGGCAGTTGGATATCCATCAAAATAAGATCCGGCCGGTGCTGGCGCGCCAGATCCAGCGCTTCCAGGCCGTTGCGCGTGCGTACCGTGTCGTATCCACTCGCTTCGATGAGGTCCCGAAAGAGCTTCATATTGAGCTCGTTGTCCTCGACGATCATGACCTTCTTAGGCATCGATTTCCCGTCCCGACGGCCTTCTGTCTCAAGACAGCCGTCATGCGTCCTTGCCGGATCGCACCCAACCCAAATCCACTTTACGCCAATATGATTGACGAAACGGAAACCGGCGGCCGGAAAAGCTGTTCGGATTCCACCTCTGAGAGGGTGATGGCTTGCCGCAAGCGACGCTTGCGCTTACTTGCGGAACAGAGACTCAATCCGCAACCAAAAGGTAACGATGGCAAACGCAGCGTCAATGCGCGAGGAGGCCGAAACCATTGCTGTGAAGGCATTGGGCTTCGTCGCCGCCGACCCGGAACTTCTGCCGCGCTTCCTGGCGATCACAGGCATCGAAGCGCATTCCGTCAGGCGAGCGGCAAGCGAGCCGGGTTTCCTGGCCGGCGTGCTGCAGTTCATTCTCGCCCATGAGCCGACCTTGTTGCGCTTCGCCGAGGAAACCGGCACGCCGCCGGCCTCAGTCGGCAAGGCCTTGCGAGCGCTTCCGCTCGGCGACGACAATCATGAGCATTCGATATGAGCGATGATCCGGAAACAGCGCGGCAGATAGAGGAGCTTGCCTCCGACGATCGGCCGCTGCTGGTGCTCGACGTCGACGATGTCGTGCTCGAATTCATCCGGCCGTTCCCGCGCTTTCTTCTCTCACGCGGCTTCGGCCTGACGCTGGCCTCCTTTCGCCTCACCGGCAACATTGCCGAACAGGCAAGCGGACGATTGGTCGAACAGGCGGAGGTCACGGCACTTTTGGACGCGTTTTTTCAAGCCCAGGCCGACTGGCAGGGCATCACCGATGGCGCCGCGGAGGCGCTGGCGGCGCTCGGTGATCGCGCCGAGATTGTCATGCTGACAGCTATGCCGCACAAACATCGCGCGGTCCGCCGCGCCCATCTTGACGCTCTCGGACTGAACTATCCGCTTTTGACCACCGAAATGGCCAAAGGCCCGGCGGTGGCGAAGCTGCGCGGCAACAAGGGCCGCCCGGTGGCCTTCGTCGACGACCAGCCGTCCAATCTTGTATCGGCGCGCAATGCCGTTGCCGACGTGCATCTGTTCAATCTGATGGCCGACAATTCGCTGCGCACATTCCTGCCGCCCGCGTCCGACGACATCGTTGTCGTCGAGGATTGGCATGAAGCCGCGCCAAAGATCGCGGCGACGCTCGGACTGTAAAGCCCGGGCGATGAGAGGATTGGGGCCTTAAGGGGTCTGGTCCGTCTCTCCTCCGCTGTCGTCCTCGTCGTCGCTGTCATTCGCTGCCGGATCGGCCGGCTTCAGCATGGCGCCGTTGACCATGACCGATCCGTCGGCCTTGGCGTTGATGGCCCATTCCAACCGGCCGTCCGGCAGCGTCTTGCCAAATCCTTTGACGGCCAGCGCAACCGGGAAATACTGCGCGGCTTCCGGGTCCGACTTGGCCGCTGCCTGCAAGCTCTCCACGATCTTGTCGTAACCTGCGACATCGACCGTCACATTTGCCTCGGGCTTCATGCCGGGGAACGTCATCTCGCCTTCCAGCGCGATCTCCATATTGCTGTTCTTCACCGTGCTGTGGCCGATGACCACCTTCGGCGTACCGGCCATGAAATCGGCGGTGATTGTGTCGGCGAAGTCATCCGGCAGCGCCGGATTCTTATTGAGATCAAAGGTTTCGATCGCCTTTTTCGCCGTGCTGTCGAGGTTGATGTTGGCACCGCCGAAACTCAGATCGACATCAGTTGGCAGCAGCGCCGTGCCCCAGGCGGGCACAAGCTGCTGAGGGATCGTCAATCCAGTGGCCTTGATCGTATAGTTGATCGTTCCGTTCTGGGCGATGCCGGTGGTTCCGAAGCTGGTTCCCAGTTCCGCCGCACCGAAATGCCCGACCGGGCTTTCGACAGTGAAATCCTTGAACCCATAGGTTCCATCGATCCGCTCCCACAGCGGCAGCGCAGCGAGCAACAGCGATTTGAGCTCTGCCTGGTTGGACTTCAGCCTGGCCTCGTTTTCATTGGCCACAGCAAATGCCAGAAGATCGAGAAACGGCTTTGTCCGCATTCCCTTGCCGGTCGCATTCACCGACAGCTCTGGCGATTTGACCGTGAGCGGGAATTTCAACCCGCTGTTGGGATCGTCAAAGTCGATCGCTTCGACAAAATCGGCCATGGTCTGGGCCAGGGTGAAGTCGACGCCGCCATTCGCGGCCCTGGTCGCGTTGAAGGCGGCAGCACCGGCACCCGTGCTCATTTCCACGCGTTGCGTGGGATCCCGGGAAGTCATGGTCATGCCGGTCATCGAGTTCGTAGCACTGGCGAAAGCCGCCAGTTCAGGATCGTAGACACCGGTGAACTTACCGCCTGCGATCGAGAACTGCGTGCTCTGTGGCCCCTGCGATCCCTCAACCTCGAAGGAAGCGCTTGTCGACAGATCCGCTGAGACGTCCCAACTCCCGTCACTGCGAGGTTTGGCCATCAAGGCATAGGGCGCAAAATCGAATTTCAGGAAATTCTGCTTCGGCAGCATTGCGGCAAGCGCTTTGAAGTCGACGACGATCTTGTAAGCGTCACCTTCCACCGAAACCTTCAGCACACCCTTGTCGATCGCCTGGTTGCCAACATAGCGGGACAGATTTTCGGAGAGCTGCTTGGCGCCCTCGCCATCGACGGTCTGGCCAAAGGCAGGCGCGCTGAGCGCGAGAGCAAATACGGCTGGCAGAACACGGTTCACGCTAAACTCTCCTTTTGAGCTTGGGGAAGCGAAATTTGAGCCTTTTCGCAGGAAATTGCCACCGTAACCGCAAGGCGAGACGAATGAAGGCCAAGCGGCGAAACTGTTTAAAGCACCAGCCGCATCAGCGGCCGGCCTGGCTTGCGTTCCAGAAGCCGCTCGAAGCCGGCCTTCTCGAAGACCCGCGACGAACCGACGAACAAGCCAATCGACCGCGAATCTTTCGACAGGTCCATCGGGCAGGCCTCGACCAGCCGCGCGCGGTTCTGCCGCGCAAACTCGATGCCGCCCTCGACCAGGCGATGGGTGATGCCCCTGCCACGCGCCTTGACGCGGATGAAGAAGCAGGAGATCGCCCAGACGCCGGGGTCCGTAGCGTCAGCCGGATCGGCCGGCGCGGAACCCCTGCCCTGATTGTTCCACTCGGGTATGTCGGCGCGCGGGCCGATCTGCATCCAGCCGACCGCCATGCCGTCCTCGAACGCCAGCAGTCCGGGCGGCGGTCCAGCCTCGATTCGCGCCTTGATAAGATCCTTGTTGCGTTGCCGGTCGTTCTCGCGGCGCACCGCCGGCGGCAACCGGAAATGTGTGCACCAGCAGCCGTAACAGGCACCCTGCTTGCCGAAAAGATCTTCGAAATCCGCCCAAAGCTCGGGCGCCAGTGGCGCTATGGTCGTGCTCATGAACTCTCTCCCGGCCTGCTGCCTTGCCGCGGCATCGGTCCTGACGTACCATTGCATTTGTTCTCTTTATGTTCGCAGCGATGGCGGCTCCTGTCAATAATCCCGATCATGGTTTTTGTCGCGACTGCCTGACCTTCCAGCGCGGTGAGGCGCGCCGCTGCGAACGATGCGGCAGCCCGCGGCTCGCCCGCCATGCGGAACTCTACCGGCTGCACCTTGCCCATATCGACTGCGATGCGTTCTATGCGGCCATCGAAAAGCGCGACAATCCCGCGCTGAAGGAGCGGCCGGTGATCATCGGCGGCGGCAAGCGCGGCGTCGTCTCCACCGCCTGCTATATCGCCCGCATCCACGGCGTGCGCTCGGCGATGCCGATGTTCAAGGCGCTCGAAGCCTGTCCGGAAGCGGTGGTCATCCCACCGGACATGGAAAAATACGTCCGCGTCGGCCGTGAGGTGCGCGCCCTGATGCAGGCACTTACGCCGCTGGTCGAGCCGCTCTCCATCGACGAGGCCTTTCTCGACCTTTCCGGCACCGAGCGCCTGCATGGCATGCCGCCTGCGGTGGTGCTGGCGCGCTTTGCGCTGACCGTCGAAAAGGAGATCGGCATCACCGTTTCGGCGGGCCTCTCCTACTGCAAGTTCCTGGCCAAGGTGGCGTCCGACTTCCGCAAGCCGCGCGGCTTTTCGGTGATCGGCGAGGCCGAGGCGGTCGGCTTTCTGGCCGAGCAGCCGGTGACGCTGATCTGGGGCGTTGGAAAAGTCTTCGCCGCCACCCTGGAACGTGACGGCATCCGCACCGTCGGCCAGTTGCAACGCATGGAGCGCGGCGACCTGATGCGCCGTTACGGCGTCATGGGCGACCGGCTCTACCACCTTTCGCGCGGCGAGGACGACCGCCGTGTCCATCCGGACCAGGACGCAAAAAGCGTCTCGGCGGAGACCACCTTCGATGTCGATATCGCTGCCATGGTCGAGTTGGTTCCGGTGCTCAGGGCGCTGTCGGAAAAGGTCTCGGCGCGGCTGAAGAAATCCGCGATTGCCGGGCGCACCGTGGTGCTGAAGCTGAAGACCCAGGACTTCAAGACCCGCACGCGCAACCGCCAACTCGGCGACCCGACCAGGCTGGCCGACCGCATCTTCCAGACCGGGCTCGAACTGCTACGCAAGGAGGCTGACGGAACGAAATTCCGGCTGCTCGGCATCGGCGTCAGCGATCTTTCGGACGACGAAAAGGCCGACCCGCCCGATCTCGTCGATATCCGGTCGCGCAAGCGCGCCATGGCCGAAGGCGCCATCGACACGCTGCGCGACAAGTTCGGCCGCAAGGCTGTGGAAACAGGCTACACTTTCGGCAAAGGCCGCAACGCCAACCCACCCGAGCCGATCGAAGACTGAAACGACACCGTCAGCTACGGCGCAAATCGATCCTGCTTGTCATCACGCTCTTGCCGGTCTTCGGATCGATGTCGGTAACCGTGAGCCGCATGCCGTTGTCGCCGGTTTTCTCGAGCCTCATCTGCGCCTTGCGATCGCCGTTGACTTCCTTCGCCCAACGGATGCCGAGATTGATCGCGTTGCCCGAGCGGCGGCCGGCGAGTTGTGCGGGCCCGGTGCGGGACCCGACATAGGTGCCGGTGTACTTCGTTCCACTGGACTTCAGATCCGCGCTAATAGCACGCGTCACCACGATAAGGCCGCGGCAGGTGCCGTCCAGGGACAATGAGGTCGAGGTCGCGTCGGAATTGAAGTTACAGGAGACATTCACCGCCGGTGCATCTGTGTTTACCTTGACAGTGCCCTTGCCAGCGAAATTGCCTTGGAACGAGCTGAGGAAATTGGCCTCGTCGGCATGAGCGCCCGCCGCAGCCATCAGGCAGCCGGCGAGCACAAATCGCGCTAATGATTTCATCGAAACTCTCCCCGCTGATATCGGAAACACAACGCTTCTACGAAGCGGGCGATACCGAGAATCAACGCCCGCCCCTGCGGCAGGTTCCGCCTTCAACATGACTGTTTTTTAACGCCGCTGGCCCAGTCGAATGCGTCGGCTAGCGATTGCGGTCGAAGTCGCGGCTTGCGACATAGCGCGCATGGCACCTGCTCCCTCAATCCCCAAGGCCGCGTTCTGGATGGCGCTGTCGATCGCGTCGTTCCTGGCGATGTCGGTCGCCGGCCGCGCCACGACAGCCGAGCTCAACGTCTTCCAGGTGCTGGAGCTGCGCTCAGTGATCGGCTTTTTTATCCTTCTGCCGCTGGTTATGATGAGCGGCGGCTTTGCGGCAATGCGTACCGAGCGTCCGCTGGCTCATGTCGCCCGCAACGTGGTCCACTATGGCGGCCAGGCGGCGTGGCTCTACGCGCTGACGCTGATCCCGCTTGCCGTGCTGATCTCCATCGAATTCACGACGCCGATCTGGACGGCCATCCTGGCGGTCGGTTTCCTTGGCGAAAGGCTCTCCCGGCCGAAGCTCGCAGCGATCGTGCTGGGGTTGATCGGCGTGGTGATCATCGTGCGTCCAGGTATCGGCTCGGTCGATCCAGGCCATGTTGTGGTGCTGGGTGCCGCAGTCTGCTTCGGCATCTCGGTGGTCCTGGTCAAGTCGCTGACACGGACCGACAGCGTCGTGCGCATCATCTTCTGGATGCTCATCATCCAGTCGGTGCTCGGCCTCATCCCGGCGCTGTATGAATGGCGCAACCCACCCCTCGAACTGTGGCCGTGGATCATGCTGATCGCCTTCACCGGCATGTCGTCGCATTTCTGCATGGCCCGCGCGCTCGCCTATGCCGACGCGACCGTCATCTCGCCGATGGATTTCTTGCGCGTCCCGCTGTCGGCGCTGATCGGTTGGCTGCTCTACAACGAGCAGATCGACGCCTTCACTGCCGGCGGCGCCTTGCTGATCCTGATGGGCAATTTGCTCAATCTGCAGCGGAAAGCGCCGCGTCCGGCGGAGATCGCGGCGTCGTAGTCAGGCAAAGTCGAGCTGGCGGCTATACCAGCTCCACTTCCACGACGCCCGGCACCGCGCGCATGGCCGACGCGATCTGCGGCGAGACGCGGTAGCGGTTGGGCAGTTCGATCTCGACCTCGCCCTGTGCTTCATCCTTGATGATGATTATGCTCACCTGACTTTCACCACGCTGGGTAAGCTGCGATTGGATCGCCGATGCGGGTCGGTCATTTCTGACAAAGATGCGCAGGGCCTTCTGGATCCGGCTTGCCTCGTCCTCCAGCGACTGCACGGTCTGGATGCGCAGGTTGACGCCTTCGGGCCTGTCCTCCGCCGAAACGGTGATCACCACCGAGCGGCCGGGCTCCAGCAGGTCGCGATACTGCGCCAGCCCTTCGGAAAACAGCACCGCCTCATACTGGCCCGACGTGTCGGAAAACTGCACGACGCCCATCTTGTTGCCGGTGCGCGTCTTGCGCTCCTGCTTGGTGGTGACGGTACCGGCAAGCCGCCCGGCGGCAGCACCGCGTTTGACGGCGGCCGAGAACTCGGCCCAGTTCTGCACCCGCATCTTCTGCAACGCCGCCTTGTACTCGTCGAGCGGATGGGCGGAGAGATAGAAGCCAACCACCTGGAATTCGCGGTGCAGGCGGTCGGCGGCAAGCCACGGCTCGGTCACCGGCAGATTGAGCGCCTGCGATTGCGCCCCGAGCGAGGCGCCGAAGATGTCGTGCTGGCCCGACATTGCATTCTGCTGTGCCAGCGACGCCAGCCCCATCATCCGTTCGACGCCCGCCATCATAGCGGCGCGGTCATGGCCGAAGCAGTCCAGCGCGCCGGCCATGATCAGGCTTTCGAAGACGCGCTTGCCGACGATCTTCGGATCGACCCTTTCGCAGAAATCGGCGAGGCTCTTGAACGGCTTTTCGCCGCGCATGGCGACAATGTGCTCGACAGCCGCGTCGCCCACCCCCTTCAACGCCGCCAGCGAATAGAAGATCTTGTTCTCGCCGACCTCGAAGGCGCGAAAACTTGTCATCACCGATGGCGCCACGACCTCAATGCCGAGGCGCAGTGCATCCTGGCGGAAATCGGCGAGCTTGTCGGTGTTGCCCATGTCGAGCGTCATCGACGCCGCCAGGAATTCGACCGGGTAATGCGCCTTCAGATAGGCTGTCTGATAAGAGACGACGGCGTAGGCGGCGGCGTGCGATTTGTTGAAACCATAGTCGGCGAACTTTGCCAGCAAGTCGAAAATGAAGTCGGCTTGCGGTTTGCCGACGCCGCGCTCGACCGCGCCCGAGACGAAGCGCTCGCGCTGCTTGTCCATCTCGGCGCGGATCTTCTTGCCCATGGCGCGGCGCAGAAGGTCGGCTTCGCCGAGCGAATAGCCGGCAAGCTCCTGCGCGATCTGCATGACCTGCTCTTGGTAGACGATGACGCCTTGCGTCTCCTTCACCAGGTGGTCGATCTTGGGGTGGATCGACGCCATCTCCTCTTCGCCATGCTTTCTGGCATTGTAGGTCGGGATGTTCTCCATCGGTCCCGGCCGGTAGAGCGCCACCAGCGCGATGATGTCCTCGATGCAGTCGGGCCGCATGCCGATCAGCGCCTTGCGCATGCCCGCACTTTCCACCTGGAACACGCCGACCACCTCGCCGCGCGACAGCATGGTGTAGGTATCGGGATCATCGAGCGGAATGTGGGCGAGATCGATCTCGACGCCGCGACGTCGGATCAGCTTGACCGCGGTCTCCAGCACCGTCAGCGTCTTCAGGCCGAGAAAGTCGAACTTCACCAGCCCGGCCTGCTCGACATATTTCATGTTGAACTGGGTAACCGGCATGTCCGAGCGCGGATCGCGGTACATCGGCACCAGTTCCGACAGCGGCCGATCGCCGATAACGATGCCGGCGGCGTGCGTCGAGGCATGGCGATAGAGCCCTTCAAGCTTCTGCGCCATGTCGAGCAGCGTCTGGACGATCGGCTCCTTTTCGGCCTCTTCGGCAAAGCGCGGCTCGTTGGCGATGGCGTCGGCAAGCTTGACCGGATTAGCCGGGTTCTGCGGCACCATCTTACTCAACTTGTCGACCTGGCCATAGGGCATCTGCAGCACGCGGCCGACGTCGCGCAGCACGGCGCGGGCCTGCAGCGTACCGAAGGTGATGATCTGGCCGACCTGGTCGCGGCCGTATTTCTGCTGGACGTAGCGGATGACCTCCTCGCGCCGGTCCTGGCAGAAGTCGATATCGAAGTCGGGCATCGACACGCGGTCGGGATTGAGGAATCGCTCGAACAGCAGCGAGAAGCGCAACGGGTCGATATCGGTGATGGTCGTAGCATAGGCGACGAGCGAACCGGCGCCCGAACCGCGGCCCGGCCCGACCGGAATGCCTTGCGCCTTGGCCCATTTGATGAAGTCGGCAACGATCAGGAAATAACCCGGATATTTCATCTTCTCGATGACGCCGAGCTCGAAATCTAGCCTTTCGCGATATTGTTCGACCGTGTAGCCGGGGGTCGGGCCGTGCGCGGCCAGCCGCGCCTCCAGCCCCTCATGCGCCTGCCTGGCAAGCTCCTGCGCCTCCGCCCGCACCGCCGCATCGGCGTCGGCGACATCGCCACCGGCAAAGCGCGGCAGGATCGGGTTGCGGGTCTTCGGATAATAGGCGCAGCGCAGTGCGATCTCGACGGTGTTGTCGATCGCTTCTGGAAGGTCGGCAAACAGCCTCGCCATGTCGGCCTGGCTTCTCAGAAAATTGTCGGGCGACAGGCGGCGGCGATTGTCGGCGGCGACGACAGAACCCTCGGCGATGGCGATCAGCGCGTCATGCGCATCATAGTCGTCGCGCGAGGAGAAAAATGCCTCGTTGGTTGCGACCAGCGGCAATTCATGGCTGTAGGCGAGATCGACCGACGACTTCTCGACGATACGGTCATAGCCGGAAACCCGCTCCAGCTCGACATAGAGCCGGTCGCCGAACAGCGCCTTGAGCGCCAGCAGCCGCGCCTCGGCGAGATCACGGCGGTCCTCCTTCAAGGCGCTGCCGACCGGGCCGCGCGGCCCGCCGGTGAGGCAGATCAGGCCGCTGGAATGGCCCTCCAGCATAGCGGTCGTCAGATGCACGGCCTCGCCGGGCGGCGTTTCGAGATAGATCCGGCTGACCAGCTTCACCAAATTGCTGTAGCCAACCTCGGTCGCCGCAATCAGCACGACGGCGCGCATCTCCGGCCCCTGGCGGCGGCGGTCGCGCTGGGCGTCGCTTGCCTCGCCGGAAAAGGCGAGATCGATCTGGCAGCCGATGATCGGCTGAATGCCGTCCTTCACCGCCTTCTGGGCAAATTCGAGCGCGCCGAACAGATTGTTGGTGTCGGTTACGGCGATCGCCGGACTTTCGTCCTTGACCGCATGGGCAACGATCGTGCCGATCTGCAAGGCACCTTCGAGCAGCGAATAGGCCGAATGCACGCGCAGATGGATGAACGGCCGCTCCGGGGCCTCCGCCCTCGTTGCCCTCGCATAGGCCTCACGCAGCAACGGGTCGCGTGGAAGTCTCTCATCCGCCATGGTTTTTGCGCCGCTTGAAAGGACTCAATTCGATGAAGATGTATTGTCCGGCACCGGACGATGCGAGTCCAGCAATAGAGGAGACCAGCAACAGCATGCTCGAGCCGGCCTCAGGCGAATTCCATGATCACCGCATCGACGGCAAGGCTGTCGCCCGGCCTCGCGTTGAGTTTCACCACGATGAGGTCGCGCTCGGCACGCAACACGTTTTCCATCTTCATCGCCTCGACCACGGCCAGCGTCTCGCCGGCCTTGACCGCCTGGCCCTCGGCAACTGCGATCGAAACGACAAGGCCGGGCATCGGGCAGAGCAGCATCTTTGAAGTGTCCGGCAACACCTTTTCCGGCATCAGCCTTTCGAGTTTGGCAATGCGCGGCAGCATGGGTCGTGCCGTCACCGACATGCCCTTCCAGGCTATGCGAAACCCGTTCGGCACCGGCCTGATCTGTGCTGCGATCTTGCGGCCGCCGACCGTGCCGCGCCAGATGAGGTCACCCGGCCGCCAGTCGGATGCCACCGTCAGCGCCTTGCCGCCATCGACCGACAGGTCGATTTCCATGGGGATGGAGATCATGCGTTCGAGAATCGAGACCGAAAGATAGTCCTCGCTGATCTTCACCACCCAGTCCCGCTTGAGGACGCCCGAATGCGGCGCCAGCCGGCCGCCGAGCCGGTCGAGCCGGTCGCGGCGCAGCAGCTCGACCGCAGTGGCGATCGCTGCCAGCACCGCTTTTTCCGCGTCGTTCGGCACGATCGGCGCGAATCCTTCCGGGTATTCCTCGGCGATGAAGCCGGTCGACAGCCGCCCTTCCCGCCAGCGCGGATGCTGCATCAGCGCCGCCAGGAACGGTATGTTGTGCTCGATGCCGTCGACGACAAAACTGTCCAGCGCCTCAGACATGGCGTCGACGGCTGCCAGCCGCGTCGGCGCCCAGGTACAGAGCTTGGCGACCATAGGGTCATAGAACATCGAAATTTCCGAACCCTCGGTGACACCGGTATCGTTGCGGATCACGACATCGCCGAACTGCCCCTCTTCCGGCGGCCGGTATCGTGTCAGCCGGCCGATCGACGGCAGGAAATTGCGGTACGGATCTTCGGCGTAGAGGCGGCTCTCCACCGCCCAGCCGTTGAGCGTCACCGCGTTCTGCTTGATGACCAGCTTTTCGCCGGCCGCGACACGGATCATCTGCTCGACAAGATCGATGCCGGTAACGAGCTCCGTCACCGGGTGCTCGACCTGCAATCGCGTATTCATTTCAAGGAAATAGAAGTTTTTTTCGCTATCGACGATGAACTCGACCGTGCCAGCGCTCTGGTAGTCGACCGCCTTGGCCAGCGCCACCGACTGCTCGCCCATGGCTTTCCGGGTCTTGGCGTCGAGAAACGCCGACGGCGCCTCTTCCACGACCTTCTGGTTGCGGCGCTGGATCGAGCATTCGCGCTCGCCGAGATAGACCGCGTTGCCATGCGCGTCGGCCAGAACCTGGATTTCGATATGGCGCGGATCGACCACGAATTTTTCGATGAAGAGGCGGTCGTCGCCGAACGAGCTTTTGGCCTCCGACCGCGCCCGGTCGAAGCCGTCGCGTACCTCGGCCTTGCTCCAGGCGATGCGCATGCCCTTGCCGCCGCCGCCGGCCGAGGCCTTGATCATCACCGGATAGCCGATCTCGCCGGCGATCTTTTCCGCGTGGTCGGCGTTCTCGATGACGCCGAGCCAGCCGGGAACCGTGCTTACCTCAGCGGCATTGGCGAATTTCTTCGATTCGATCTTGTCGCCCATCGCCCTGATCGCCTTGGGCTTCGGGCCGATGAAGATGATGCCTTCTTTCTCCAGCGCCTCGCAGAAGGAGGCACGCTCCGACAGGAAACCGTAGCCGGGATGCACGGCTTGCGCGCCAGTCGCCTTGCAGGCAGCAATGATCTTTTCTGACACCAGATAGCTCTGCGCGGCGGGCGAAGGTCCGATATGCACGGCCTCGTCGGCCATCTCGACATGCACGGCGTCGCGATCGGCATCGGAATAGACCGCGACGGTGGCAATGCCCATCTTGCGCGCCGTCTTGATGACGCGGCACGCGATCTCGCCGCGATTGGCGATCAGGATTTTTGTGAACATACGGGCTTTGTTCCCTCCGGCTGCCTTTCTTTTATGGGCTTCACGCGGCGGGTCAAGGCAAGTTGGCGCATGTCCCGGCCGCAATCGGCGGCGCCGACAAAAACGCCGGCCACGACTGTCAATTCGTCCCATAGTCCAGAACCTGCAGATAAGCTAAGGCACAGCCTCGATTATAGGTTTGCCTTGAGAGGAGATGCCCCGATGAAAACGCGCGCCGCTGTCGCTGTAGCCGCCGGAAAGCCGCTGCAGATTATGGAGGTCGACCTCGATGGCCCGCGCGAGGGTGAGGTGCTGGTCGAGATCAAGGCGACCGGCATCTGCCACACCGACGAGTTCACGCTGTCTGGCGCCGACCCCGAAGGCATCTTTCCAACCATCCTCGGCCATGAGGGTGCCGGCGTCGTCGTCGATATCGGCAAGGGCGTCACCTCGGTCAGGAAGGGCGACCACGTCATCCCGCTCTATACGCCGGAATGCCGGCAGTGCCCGTCTTGCCTGTCGCGCAAGACCAATCTGTGCACCGCCATCCGCGCCACGCAGGGCCAGGGCCTGATGCCGGACGGCTCGTCGCGCTTCTCGATCGGCAAGCACAAGATCTTCCACTATATGGGCTGCTCGACCTTCTCCAACTTTACCGTGCTGCCCGAGATCGCGCTGGCCAAGGTCAATCCCGACGCCCCCTTCGACAAGATCTGCTACATCGGCTGCGGCGTCACCACCGGCGTCGGCGCGGTGATCAACACCGCCAAGGTCGAGATCGGCGCCACGGCGGTCGTCTTCGGCCTCGGCGGCATCGGCCTCAACGTCATCCAGGGCCTGCGTCTTGCCGGCGCCGACATGATCATCGGCGTCGATTTGAACAACGACAAGAAGGAATGGGGCGAGAGGTTCGGCATGACGCATTTCGTCAATCCGAAGGAGATCGATGGCGATGTCGTGCCCTACCTTGTCAACATGACCAAGCGCGGCGCCGACCAGATCGGCGGCGCCGACTACACCTTCGACTGCACCGGCAACACCAAAGTCATGCGGCAGGCGCTGGAGGCCTCGCACCGCGGCTGGGGCAAATCGGTCGTCATCGGCGTAGCCGGCGCCGGCCAGGAGATCTCGACGCGGCCGTTCCAACTGGTCACCGGACGCACCTGGATGGGTACCGCCTTCGGCGGCGCGCGCGGCCGCACCGACGTGCCGAAGATCGTCGACTGGTATATGGACGGCAAGATCGAGATCGACCCGATGATCACCCACACGCTGAAGCTTGAGGACATCAACAAGGGTTTTGATCTCATGCATGAGGGCAAGTCGATCAGGAGTGTGGTGGTTTACTAATCGATAGGGCCGGCTAAGGCGCCCGCCCCATACGCGTTGGAACGAAAGATGTCCGCACCCGCTATTTATGTCGATGCCGATGCCTGCCCGGTGAAAGCCGAGGTCGAAAAGGTTGCCGAGCGCCACGGCGTCGTCGTCACCTTCGTTTCCAATGGCGGCCTGCGCCCGTCGCGCGATCCGATGATCCGCAACGTCGTCGTCTCCAAGGACGCCGACGCTGCCGACGACTGGATCGTCGACAATGTCAAACCCAACGACATCGTGGTGACGGCCGACATCCCGCTTGCCGCCCGCACGGTGGCGCTCGGCGCCCATGTGCTCGGCCCGACCGGACGCCCCTTCACCCCGGAGACGATCGGCATGGCGGTGGCGATGCGCGACCTCAGGCAGCATCTGCGCGAGACCGGCGAAAGCAATGGCTACAATGCCAGCTTCGCGCCGCAGGACCGCTCGCGGTTCCTCGGCGAGCTCGACCGCATCTTGCGGCGGGCACTGAAATCCGTCGCACCGGGCAGCGCATGACCCCGAAAATCGGGATCGATTTTCGGAAAGGATCATGCGCCCAATCAAAAAGTGCTACAGCGTACTTTGCGCGTAAAAAGAACGCGCGGCGCTGCAGAAACTGACCGCCACCCGAGATCAGGGCCATGGCTGCCGACACACCCATGAAGAAACCCATGCATCGGCACATGCAGTTCGCGGTGTCGGCATGCATCGGCGCGGCAGCTCTGGTCGTGGCGCTGGTTTTGCGAGCGCCGATCGCCTTTTCGATCGGCGCCAATGCGTTCTTCGCTGCCTATATTATCCTCGTCATCGCCCAGATGCCGCTGCTTACCGGCCGCTATCTGAGCAAGAAAGCGCGTGAAACCGATCAGCCGGTGCTGGTCATCTTTGCCGTGACGCTGATTGTCGTTGGTGTCGCCATCGGCTCGCTGTTCCAGCTGATCAATCAGAAGGAGAGCGCGCATCCCATAGAACTCACCTTCGCGCTGCTGTCGATCCCGCTCGGCTGGTTCACGATCCACGCCATGGCGGCGCTGCACTACGCGCATGTCTACTGGATGGATGGCGATGCGGTCGATACGGAAACCAACAAGAAGATACCCGTCGGCGGCCTGCAGTTCCCCGGCGACAAACGGCCAGAAGGTTGGGATTTCCTCTATTTCGCGACGGTGATCGGCATGACGGCGCAGACTGCCGACACCGGCATAACGACCTCGCATATGCGCCGCGTCGTGCTTGTCCATTCGATCCTGTCGTTCTTCTTCAACACCGTCATCGTCGCCGCCGCGGTCAACCTCGCCGTCAGCCTCGGCAGCCCGTAGGGTCCGTAATAATTCCGTGATCGGATGAAACATCGCTTTGGCTGAAGACGTATTGGGAGGAGAACGATCATCGCAAGCGCTGCAGGGAAACTGCACGGTCGGGAGGACGGAAAAGAATGGAATCGGTTGCCAGAAGCCAACCCACCGCAAGGGCGGATGCTGCCGCGCCTAAGGATGCGACGCTGATCTACCGGCAGTCGCGCTGGACGCGGCTGACGCACTGGCTGTGGGCGATTTCGCTGTTCTTCATGCTGCTCAGCGGCCTGCAGATATTCAACGCCCGTCCGCAACTCTATATCGGCAAGGAGTCGGGATTCGGCTACAACAACACGGTTTTCGCCATCGGCGCCGAGAACACCGCAACTGGTCCGCGCGGCTATACTGAAATCTTCGGCAAGCGCTTCGATACCACCGGCGTGCTCGGCTGGTCGGGCCCGCCTGGCCAGGAGACATCCCGCGCCTTCCCGTCCTGGGCGACGATCCCGTCCTACTATGACCTCGGCACCGCCCGCGTCGTCCATTTCTTCTTCGCCTGGGGGCTGACCACGACCCTTGTCGTCTGGCTGGTCGCCAGCCTGATCAACGGCCATCTCCGCCGCGATCTTGCCCCGCGCATCGACGATCTCAGGCGCCTGCCGCGGGACATCGTCGACCACGCCAAGCTCAAATTCCACCACACACGCGAATACAACACGCTGCAGAAGATGGCCTATGGCGGCGTGCTGTTCGTGCTGCTGCCGCTGATGATCATCACCGGCCTTGCCATGTCGCCGAGCATGAACTCGGTGCTGCCGTTCCTGAACGACCTGCTTGGTGGCCGGCAGACGGCGCGCACCATCCATTTCGCGGTGATGCTGCTACTCGTCGCCTTCTTCATCATCCATATCCTGATGATCATCGCTGCCGGCCCCATCAACGAGCTGCGCTCCATCATCACCGGCTGGTACCGCATCGACCCGCCGGCGCATGGCGATGAAAGACCCGAGAGGAGTGCTTGAGATGGCGAAGTTCCAGATCAGCCGCAGAAAGTTCCTGACCACGGCCAGCCTCGGCGTGTCCGGCATCGTGCTGTCGGGTTGCGACGCCTTCGACAGCCAGCTTGGCACGGGCGCCGCCCTGCGCAGTTTCCTAGAAAGCGCCAACAACCTGACCTGGCGCGCGCAACGCCTGCTCGCCGGCCGCGGCGCGCTGGCACCGGAATTCACCGAGGCCGACATCCGCCAGCCGCAGCGGCCGAACGGCGTCACCGCGCCCGACGACGATTTCTACAAGGGCCTGCTCGCCAGCGATTTCGCCGACTGGCGGCTCGAGGTTTCCGGCCTCGTCGAAAAGCCGCTGTCGCTGACCCGCGAGCAACTGATGAACATACCTAGCCGCACGCAGATCACCCGCCACGACTGCGTCGAGGGCTGGAGCTGCATCGCCAAATGGACCGGTACGCCGCTGTCACTGGTTCTCGATGAGGCGGTGGTCAAGCCGCAGGCGCGCTATGTCATGTTCCATTGCCTCGACACCATCGACCGCAGCCTGTCCGGCGATATCAAGTATTACGGCTCGATTGACCTGATCGATGCCCGTCACCCGCAGACAATCCTTGCCTATGGGCTCAACGGCCAGCCGTTGCCGGTCGAGAACGGCGCACCGTTGCGCGTCCGCGTCGAGCGCCAACTCGGCTACAAGATGCCGAAATACCTCTACAAGATCGAACTGATCGACAGTTTCGCCAATCTCGGCGGCGGCAAGGGCGGCTATTGGGAGGACA
Organism: Mesorhizobium sp. M00.F.Ca.ET.216.01.1.1; assembly: GCF_004010325.2. GTDB lineage: Bacteria > Pseudomonadota > Alphaproteobacteria > Rhizobiales > Rhizobiaceae > Mesorhizobium. The sequence continues at coordinate 217,412 of NZ_SADR02000007.1, read as the reverse complement.
ATGGCTACGACTGGTATGCCGGCATTTGATCAAAACGCTCAGTTGTTGCTGTACGCGTGCGCCGCTATTGGTTCGACAGCTTCAAGTGGATGTCGCGGTTCGACACCGGCGCCAAGTCGGCCAAGCAATAGTTTCGTTCGCGTGACCACGCACAACGACAACTCTAGTTCGATGCAATTGCAGCATCCAGCCGCTTGCCGAAGATGTCGGCCATCGAGCGTGCGTAGGTTGCCGTCAGATGATGGCGGTCACGCCAGACCACGACATTGCCAATGACCGCAGGGCAACGTTCGTTGGGACAGACTACGTCCTTGAAATCGATCAGCGCCACGTGCGGGTAGCTCCGTTGAGCAACCACCAGTGGGTCAGTGCGCGCTATCGACTGGTAGGGGACAAAGCAGGCTGGGTCTTTGGCCAGGCATTCGTCGGATTTTACTCCCCACTCCGGAGTATCGGCGATGACCACCACCTTCGGACCCAAAGCCTCGATATCGCGCCATAGTCGCACCAGCGTCGAGTCGATCGACGGATGGATGTTCGCAGCTCCCTCGGGATACAGCTGCAAGTCGTTCTTGTGGCTCAGGATAACGACATCCGGCTTCTGTTGCTCAATAATCTGCAACATACGTTGCCCCCAGGCCAGACATGACTCGTAGGGGCTACCGTTGCGCAGCAACATGGCTGGAAAAAGCGGACAGGCAGATTTGGTATAGGTCGCGGCATTCCAGCCGCGATCCGACGCCACCTTCTCAAACGCAGGAACCCATTGTTCGGCGTGCGAATCTCCCATCAGGAAAACCTTGAAATCGCCGTTTCGGTTGCCGAATTGGCAGGAAACAGGCGCGACACCGTCGAAGGACAGACGGCAGTCTTCCGTGCTGGTCGGGGTGTCCTCTTTTATTGTTGCGAGCGGTGGCGCAAAGAACGCCACATGGGGCACCGGCGCGCCGCTGAGCAAGGCGGCGGCGCCTGGGTAATCGCCCGGATTGGCTGCCACCGATGCGGTTTCTTGCGCAACACCGGCGTAGACCGTGCTGAAAGCAACGATTGGCACCACGATTAGGGAAGCGAGCAATTCGGCAAGCCTGCGCAGCGGCTGCGAAGGTTGCGGTGATCGGAAACGGTCCTCGATATGAACCTTCGAGATAGCGGCGAGACCGATGCTCGCGGCAAGGATCGCCGCGCCGCCGATGGGATCGATCGCCTCGCCCATTCCGTGTGAGAAGAACACGACCAGTGGCCAGTGCCAGAGATAGAGCGAATAGGAGATGTCGCCGAGAAATTGGAATGGCCGTAATTTCAGCAGGCTGAACACGCTCAGCGGTGAACGGCTCTGCCCCGAGAGGATTACGAACACGGTTCCCAATGTAGGCAGCAGCGCGGCATAACCCGGGAAAGGCGTTTTTGTGGAGAAGAGAAAGGCAGCCGCAAGGATCGCCGCTATGCCAGCAAAGCCAAAAAACCGCCGCACCCCCTCGCCGATCACGGGCACTCCGAGGGCGAGGAGGCCCCCGAGACCAAGTTCCCAAATTCGCGTGTGGGTGACGAAATAAGCCCAAGCCGGGTTGGTTAGCGTCAGCCAGATCGACGCGGCGATCGAAGCGGCGGTGATGATAGCAAACATGGCGCGTAGCAAAATGCGCGGCGACATGCCGAGCACGCGTGTCGCCGACAGCCCGGCAATGATCAGCGCAGGCCAGACAATGTAGAATTGTTCCTCGATCGAAAGCGACCAGTAATGCTGCACCGGACTTGGCGCGTTTTCGGCAGCCAGATAATCGACCGCCTGCGTCGCAAGCCGCCAGTTCTCCAGGTAGAAGCAGCTGAAGAACACCTCGATCGCGCTGTCTTTCCATTGTGAAGCCGGAAGGCACAAAGGCGTCAGCACCCCGACAAGCAGGAGCACCAGCATGGCCGCCGGCAGCAGGCGTCGCGCCCGGCGCGCGTAGAAGGCGATGAGGTCTACCCGCCCGGTTCGCTCACCCTCGCGCACCAGAACGCCGGTGATGAGGTAACCTGAAATGACGAAAAAGACATCGACACCGACATAACCGCCCGGAACCAGGGACGGCCAGACGTGAAACATTGCGACCAGGCAGACGGCGATTGCGCGCAACCCCTGAATCTCCGGACGAAATTGACTCTCAGGGCGAAATTGGAACTCTGGGCGAAACTGTGATGGGCTCAAATACTTGCTGCCGATTGCTGACCGGCTCGTCTTACTCATCTTCGGAACGAAAGACCATCTGGCAACGCTCGATATCCAGTGCCGACTGGCGGTGCCCGGGCCATCCTTTCGGTGAGGACATCGGCGGTGTCCTGAGAGCCCCCAAACCGCGTGGTTAGCGAAGACTTGTCAGTGCTTAGCGAAGACTTGTCAGTAAAATGTCGCTGGCAGGTGACAAGGTGTCGTTCGCGGGCTATGGATGACGCGTCGAGGGCTCATGCTGAGTCCTACCTGTTTGCGGGAGAGAGCAGCGAGAGCTGCCGCCGAAGGGGAAATCGCCCGAAATCTCTCAGGCAAAAGAACCGTAGACGGGAAAGACACTCTGGAAAGTCGGGGCTTGCCCCCGCGCCGAAGGTGTAAGCGCTGCCGACAGAGTTACGGGGCGCGAGTCTCTCAGGCTTCAGACAGAGGGGCACGGACTGGTCGCCATTCGCGGCCGATTGCGTGCGACTCTGGAGATGACATGACGGGCGACGACACCAAACACCTTCCCCTCGAAGACCTACACGCCGCCGCCGGTGCGCGCTTCGGCGCGTTCGCCGGCTGGTCGATGCCGCTGACCTATCCGGCCGGCGTGATGAAGGAGCATCTTCACACACGCGAGCATGCCGGCCTGTTCGACATCTCGCATATGAGGCTATTCGAAGTCAGCGGCCCGGGCGCCGCAGCGCTTGTGACCCGCGCCTGCCCGCTCGATGCTGGCGCGCTGGCAATTTCCCAGTCCAAATATACCTTTTTCCTGAATGAGGCCGCCGGCATAATCGACGATCTCATCATCACCAGGCTCGGCGGTGAGCGCTTCATGGTGGTCGCCAATGCCGGCAACGCCGCCACCGACGAAAAGCACCTGCGCGCTCTTGCCGCGGATTTCGATGCGAAGGTGGATGCCCTCGACCGCGTCTTTCTGGCCATCCAGGGCCCCGAGGCCTGGGCCGCCCTTTTCCGCGCCGGCATCGAGACCGGCTCGCTCTTGTTCATGCACGGCATCGAACCCCGTGAAAACTGGTTCATGAGCCGCTCGGGCTACACCGGCGAAGACGGCTTCGAGATCGGCCTGCCGGAAGCGGACGCGCGAAACCTCGTCGCCAAGCTGCTCGAGGACGAGCGTGTGCTGTGGATCGGCCTCGCCGCCCGCGACAGCCTGCGGCTGGAGGCCGGGCTCTGCCTGCACGGTCAGGACATCACGCCGGAGATTGACCCGGTCAGCGCCGGGTTGATGTGGGCGGTGCCCAAGGAAATCCGGGCGGCCGGCTCGTTCATCGGCGCCGACGCGCTGCGCGCGATTGCCGCGCGCGGCCCGGCGCATAAGCGCGTCGGCCTGAAACCGGAGGGCCGCCAGCCGGTGCGCGCCGGCGCCGCCCTTTTCGACGCCGACGGCAATCCCGCCGGCCATGTTACCTCTGGCGGCTTCGGTCCCTCGGCGGCCCATCCGGTCGCCATGGGCTATGTCCAGACAGCGCTGGCCCTATCAGGCACAAGACTGTTCGCTGACGTTCGCGGGACGAAAATCCCGATCGATATCAATCCCCTGCCCTTCACGCCTCATCGCTATCGCAAAGGATGAATCTCTCATGGCAAAGACCTATTTCACAGAAGATCACGAATGGCTCCGCGTCGAAGGCGACATCGCCACTGTCGGCATCACCGACTACGCGCAGGAGCAGCTTGGCGATCTCGTTTTCGTCGAATTGCCGGAGCTCGGAAAAAAACTGACCAAGGGCGATACGGCGGTGGTGGTCGAATCCGTCAAGGCGGCATCAGATGTCTACGCCCCGGTCGACGGCGAAATCATCGAGGCCAACACCTCGCTGTCGTCGGACCCGTCCCTGGTCAATTCGGCGGCGACCGGCGCCGGCTGGCTGTGGAAGATGAAGCTGGCCGATGCAAGCCAACTCGAAGGCCTCCTGGATGAGGCCGCGTACAAAACCCATATCGGCTGATATCAGGACCAGGAAAATGACTGCAGCACCCTACTCCTTCTCGGCTCGCCACATTGGCCCCGGCCTCAATGATGTCAGAGCCATGCTGGCCACGATCGGCGTTCCCTCGGTCGAAACCCTGATCAGCCAAGCAGTGCCCAAATCGATCCGGCTCGACCGGCCGCTGGCCTTGCCGGCACCGGCGAGCGAGGCGCAGGCGCTGGCCGAGCTTTCGGCGACAATGGCAAAAAATACGGTGCTGAAGAGCTTCATCGGCGCCGGCTATCATGGCGTTCACGTGCCGCCGGTCATCCAGCGCAATCTGTTCGAGAACCCAGCTTGGTATACGGCCTACACGCCCTACCAGGCCGAGATCAGCCAGGGCCGGCTCGAAATGCTGTTCAATTTCCAGACCCTGGTCACCGAACTGACCGGCCTGCCGGTGGCGTCGGCCTCGCTGCTCGACGAAGCGACGGCGGTTGCCGAGGCCGTCGGCATTGCCTTGCGCCATCATCGTGACAAGCGGACCAAGGTGGCGCTGGCCGGCACGCCGCATCCACAGACGCTGGATGTCGTGCGCACCCGCGCCGAGCCGCTTGGCATCGAGGTCGACGGCGACACGATCGACGACAACACCGCCGCTGTGCTTGTCTCCTGGCCGGATACATCAGGCGTCTACGGCGACCACAAGGCAGCAATCGAAAAGGCCCGCGCCACCGGCGCCCTCGTCGTCTTCATCGCCGATCCACTCGGCCTGACGCTGACCGACGCGCCGGCAAAGTTTGGCGCCGACATCGCCGTCGGTTCGATGCAGCGCTTCGGCGTGCCGATGGGCTTTGGCGGACCGCATGCGGCCTATTGCGCCGTCTCCGACAGGCTGACGCGTCTGATGCCTGGCCGCCTCGTCGGCCAGTCGACGGACAGCAAGGGTCGCCCTGGCTATCGCCTCGCCCTGCAGACGCGCGAACAGCACATCCGCCGCGACAAGGCGACCTCCAACATCTGCACCGCGCAAGCGCTGCTTGCCAACATGGCGACGGCCTATGCGATCTGGCATGGCCCCACCGGCCTGCAGGCGATAGCCGGCCGAATCCACACACTGGCCAACCGCCTGGCTGCCGGCCTCAAGGCATCAGGCGTTTCGGTTCTTGGCGAAAGCCGCTTTGACACGGTAACGGTGGAAGTGAAAGGCAAGGCCTCCGAGATTGCCGCTGCTGCCGAAAAGACCGGCCGGCTGCTGCGCGTCATCGACGCCGACCATATCGGCATCAGCTTCGACGAGACCTCTACCGATGCCGATCTGGATGCGATCGCCAGACTGTTCGGCGCCAAGGCCGGCGTCGCTGCCAGCACCATGCCCGGGACGGCGCGTGGCAAGGAGTTCCTGACCCAGCCTGTTTTCCACGAGAACTGCTCGGAAACCGACATGATGCGCTTCCTGCGTCGGCTGGCCGATAAGGATCTGGCGCTTGACCGCGCCATGATCCCGCTCGGCTCCTGCACCATGAAGCTCAACGCCGCCGCCGAGATGATGCCGGTAAGCTGGCCGAGCATCGCCAATCTGCACCCCCTTGCGTCAGTAAGCCATTCGGCCGGTTACCGCGCCATGATCGCCGAGCTGGAAGGCTGGCTGTCGGAGATCACCGGTTTCGACGCGGTGACCATGCAGCCCAATGCCGGCAGCCAGGGCGAGTATGCAGGGCTTCTCGCCATCCGCGGTTATCATCGCTCACGCGGCGAGGGCCATCGCACCGTCTGCCTGATCCCGTCCTCCGCGCATGGCACCAATCCGGCGAGTGCGGCGATGGCCGGCATGAGCGTCGTCGTCGTGCGCTGTACCGAGGACGGCAACATCGACATCGACGACCTGAGGGCCAAGGCGGCCGAACATGCGGAAGATCTCGCGGCGCTGATGTTCACCTATCCCTCGACGCACGGCGTGTTCGAGGAAGGCGCGCGCGACCTCTGCGCCCTCGTCCACAGCCACGGCGGCCAGGTCTATTTCGACGGCGCCAACCTCAACGCGCTGGTCGGTCTCGCCCGCCCCGGCGACATCGGCGCCGATGTCTGCCACATGAACCTGCACAAGACCTTCTGCATCCCGCATGGCGGCGGCGGTCCCGGCGTCGGCCCGATCGGCGTCAAGGCCCATCTGAAGCCGTATCTGCCTGGCCACGTCACCGAGGGCTCAGGCCATGCCGTGTCTGCAGCACCGTTCGGCAGTGCCTCGATCCTGCCGATCACCTGGATGTATATCCGCATGATGGGCGCTTCCGGCCTGAAGCAGGCGACGGAGACAGCGATCATTTCCGCCAACTACGTGGCGACGCGGCTCGGAGCGCATTTCCCGGTGCTCTACAAAGGCAGGCATGGGCGTATCGCGCATGAATGCATCCTCGACACCCGCGTGCTCAAGGACAGCGCCGGCATCAGTGTCGATGACGTCGCCAAGCGGCTGATCGATTATGGTTTCCATGCACCGACCATGTCGTTTCCGGTGGCCGGCACGCTGATGGTGGAGCCGACGGAGTCCGAGCCCAAGCGCGAACTCGACCGCTTCTGCGAGGCGATGATCGCGATAGCCGGCGAGGCAGCCAAGGTGGCAAAGGGCGAATGGCCTTTGGCCGACAATCCGCTGGTCAATGCGCCGCATACCGCGGCCGAGGCGCTGGCCGGCCAGTGGACCCATCCCTATTCGCGCCTGGAAGCGGCCTACCCCGCCGGCGATGCCGACATCGCGGCCAAATACTGGCCGCCGGTGTCGCGTATCGACAATGTCGCCGGCGACCGCAACCTCGTCTGCTCCTGCCCGCCGCTCTCGGAATATTTGGGGGCTGCAGAATAGCTATCAGGCAGAACGCAAGGCCGGCTCGTCGGCCTTGCTTGCCTTGTTCTGGACGACGACGCGATTTCGCCCGGCGCGCTTGGCCGCATAGAGCGCAGCGTCGGCTGCGGCCAGGACATCGTCGAGGCTGCTGCCGCCTGTCTCGCCAAAGCCGATGCCGCCGCTGACCGTGCTGCGCAGCGGACCACGCTGGGTGGCCACGACTTCGGTGCCGAAGGCGACGCAGACCTTGCTCGCAATGTCGTACGCCTTCTCCTCCGTCATCCGGGACATGACCAGCGCGAATTCCTCGCCGCCCAGCCGATAGGCATCTACACCGGTTCTGCCATATTTCCTGATGACGGCGGCGAACCGGCACAGAACCTTATCGCCGACCGGATGACCGAAAACATCGTTCGTCATCTTGAAATGATCGAGGTCGAACATGACGACGGACATGAACGGACCAAAGGCGCGGTCGCCGTAATGTGCCGTCAACGCCCGCCTGTTCATCAGGCCCGTCAACGGGTCTGTCATGGTCTCGGCCTTCAATTCGATCTGCGCCTGCAGATGATGCAGCGATAGCGTCAACGCGCCGAGCCCGGTCATGCAGGCGACCGCGACGACGGAATTCAGCCGTTCGGCCCAGTTGTCGGGCGCCACGCCGAGCACCCATTGTCCACGGATCGCCAGCATCACGCCGCACAGTGCGAAGGACACCGCACAGGTGCCGCTGAGGAACGAAACAACCAGTAGGATCCGGCGATCATGACCGCCGCCTTTGATCCAGAACATCACCCCGATCACGGCGAGCAACGCCGTTACCGTCATATAGATGATGATGAAGCCAAAGCCGTCCAGGCCGAGATAAGTCACGGCCGCGCAGACGGCCATCGCAACCAGCGTCGGCAGGATAACGTTGCCATAGTTGCCCACGCCCAGATATTGCATGGCCGACAGGCAGATGATCAGAAAACCCAGGCTGAGCAGCGCCAGCACCGATTGGCAAAGCCAGGGGCCGGGATCCTTGGTGTACTGCCAGAACAGAACGACATGCGCGACAAGCACGAGGATGCCGCACGCCACCGTCAGCAAAAAGCGTGCCTGTGGAGCTGTGAACCAGATCGCCAACATGGTTATGCTGAGGCACGTGCCCGACAGCGCAGCCGCAAGTAGAAGCGAACTGAAATCCAACATGCGTAAACAGCAGCCTCTTGAGGTCGTCGGTTCCGCTGCATTCTAGGTCAACGGCAGACAGCAGATACCGTTTTCAGCTGACCTTCCGACGCTACCTTCGGACAAGGTTTACAAAGCGTCGATGCCCATCTTGCGGCATCGCTACACGAAAAGGTGCGAAGACCAAGAAGAGCTCAGCCCTTGCTCAGCAGCGCCAAATTGGCATCGACCACGGTGGCGTCGGCCATGCCGGCTTTCGCTTCCAGCAGCAGCGCCCTGGCCTTCTTTCTGTTGCCGCGCAGCAGCTGTGAATAGCCCATATTGTTGACGATCTGCGGCTTGCGCCCGGCGACTTTCAAAAGCTGGTCGTAGGCGCGGTCGGCGAAGTCGAATCGGCCAAGCTCGTCATAGGAGGCGGCCAGGCCCATCCACGCCTCGGCGTTGTCGGCCTTCAATTCCACCGCCTTGCGGAAGTGCTTTTCGGCAAGGCCGTAATTTGCCTCGCGGAACTGAGCCTTGCCTTGCACCAGATCGGAGGCGCTGACGTCCTTTGCCACTGGCTGGATGGCAGTGGTCTTGGTCGTGTCGACGTTGCCCGTCGTGCAACCGGTGATCATCAAGACGACCGCCATCGCGGCCGTTGCCGTGAGAGTTCTGTGACGCATGCCCCTGCCCCAATCGCCCGATTTTGCCGGGTCGTTCTTCAGCAAGCACTGTACAAGAAAGCAATTAACCTTCGGTGCCGAAACGAGCCTAAGATTTGGTTTCGCACAACGGTCGCATTAGACTTTAATACGAAAATTCTAATCCGCCGTCATTTTGACGATGATGGGGATGATGGCGAGCATCAGCACCACCGGCAGGATGCACACCGTCACCGGCACCGACATCTTGGCCGGCAGTGCGTGCGCTTTCTCTTCGGCAAGCGACATGCGCTTGTGGCGCATTTCGTCTGAGAAGACCCTCAGTGCCCCCGACAGACTGGTGCCGAGTTCCTTCGACTGCTGCAAAAGCGTGGCGAAGGAACGCACTTCGTCGAGGCTGAGGCGATCGGCGAGCGCCTTCAGCGCATCGTCGAGGCCGCGGCCCGCCCTGAGCTCCAGCGAGACGAGCTGCAGGTTCTGGCTGAGCGCCGGGTAGGTCTTGGCGAGTTCCTTAGAAACGCGTTCGATGCCCGCTTCCATGCTCATGCCGGCGTCGGAACAGACGATCATCAGGTCCATGAAGTCGGGAAAGCCGTTGCGGTATTCGCGCATCTTTTCCCGCACTTTCTGGGTCAGCACCAGGCCGGGCAGGAAATAGCCGGCAGCTCCCGACATGATGATGAAGGCCCAGCGGCTACTCATCGTCGCATCGGCGCTGGCCATCCACTGGTTGATGGCAAACGTGCCGATCGCGGCACCGACAAAGCCGGCAAAACGGATCAGAAAGAACATACCGACCGCGCGCGGCTCCATGTAACCTGCCTGGATAAGCTTCATGCGCAGCCGGGCGACGTTCTCCGGATCGCTCTTGGCATAAAATTCCTGTGCCCGCTTCACCGCCCTCTCACGCACGGCGCTGGAATTCTTCCTGGGCGCCGGTTCGGCCCGTTCAGCCACTTTGCTGTTCTCGACCTTGAGCCGGCGCTTGAGTTCGTTGCGGCCGCCTTTCGCCGCGACCAGCGGCCACGCCACTGCCCCGGCACCCAATGCCAACAGCAGCACCGCCACCGGTATCAGCGAGGTGGGCGCTAGCGACGCGAGGAACCGGATGATCTGTTCCATGTCAGAATTTGAAGTTCGACATCTTGAACATGATGAGATTGCCCAGCATCAGCCAGGTGATCGAGCCGCCAAGCAGGTACCAGGTCTTGGGTTCGCCCCAGACGTCCTGGTAGAACTGCGGCATCAACGCCATGATGGCGGCAAACAGCAGCGCCGGTACCGCCGTCAGAATGTAGGCCGACATGCGGCCTTCGGTCGAAATGGCGCGCACCTTGCGGCGTAGTTTGCCGCGTTCGCGGATCGTTGACGACAACCCGTCGAGGATTTCGCGCAAATTGCCACCCGAGCTGGTCTGGATCGATACCGCGGTGACGAACAGCGGCAGGTCCTCATGGCCGACCCTGTCGAACAACGAGTTCAACGCCGAAACCAGATCGGAGCCATAGGTCACCTCGTCGGCGATGACGCCGAACTCGGTGCCGATCGGGTCCGGCATTTCACGCGCCACCATGGCAATCGCCACCGGTACCGGATGGCCTGCCTTCAGGCCGCGCGTGATCAATTCAAGCGCTTCCGGCAACTGCATGCCGAACCGCTTCAGCCGACGGCCGCGCTTGAAACGCATCACCATAACCGGAAGCATCGGCACCAGGACGGCAAGCAAGAGAAGGCCTATCAGTGGTGGCAGCCCGTACCAGAGCATGACCAAAGCCATCGCCAGCGCCACGCCCGACGTGATTATCAGGAATTTCGACAGCGGCATCGTCATGCCAGACTGTGTGCGCAGCGCGCGAAACCGGTCGGGCGAAAACAGTGACGTGCCGGCTTCGAGGCCGCGCTCCTTGCGCAACTGGATCAGCACCTGTTCCTGGCTGATCTGGTTCTCCTGCAACTTCATGCGCCGGTTGATGGCGGTGCGCTTGTCGCTACGGCCGGCATAGAGCAGGTAGCACGCCTCGGCAATCATGATGCCGGTGAGCGCGGCCGCTGCATAGACGACGTAGATCGCGCTGAACCCGTCGAACACGTGCTACTCCTGCGGCCGGCCAGGTTCGAAGTATTTTCCGGGAAACTCGATGCCCATGGCGCGCAGATCCTCGAGGAAGCGCGGACGGATACCGGTCGCTTCGTAATAGCCGAGGATCTTGCCGTCTGCCTCCATGCCGGTACGCACGAAGCGGAAGATCTCCTGCATCTGGATGACATCGCCTTCCATGCCGGTCACCTCGGCGACACTGGTCACCTTGCGCTTGCCGTCGGACAGGCGGGTCAACTGCACGATGATGTCGATCGCGCTGGCGATCTGGCTGCGGATCGACTGCACCGTCATCGGCATGCCGGTCATGCCGAGCATCTGTTCCAGTCGCGAAATGGCGTCGCGCGGCGTGTTGGCGTGGATCGTCGCCATCGACCCTTCATGGCCGGTGTTCATCGCCTGCAACATGTCGAACGCTTCCTCGCCGCGGCATTCGCCGAGGATGACGCGGTCGGGGCGCATGCGCAGCGCATTCTTGACCAGGTCGCGCTGCTTCAGCTCGCCATGGCCTTCGATGTTGGCCGGGCGCGTTTCCATGCGGGCGACATGCGGCTGCTGAAGCTGAAGCTCGGCCGCATCCTCGATGGTGATCAGCCGCTCGTCTTCCGGGATGAAAGCCGAGAGTGCGTTCAGCATCGTCGTCTTGCCGGTGCCGGTGCCGCCCGAGATGATGGTGGTCTTGCGGGCATGCACGGCCGCGGCCAGCACTTCGGCCATGTTCTGGGTGATGGCGCCGAATTCGACCAGTTTGTGCAGGCCAAGCTTGTTCTTCGAGAATTTTCTGATCGACACCAGCGGTCCGTCGACGCCAACGGGTCGAATGGCGGCGTTGAAACGCGAGCCGTCCAGCATGCGCGCGTCGACCATCGGCTGTGATTCGTCGACGCGGCGGCCGACCGCGGCGACGATTTTGTTTACGATTCGAAGCAGATGCGCCTCGTCCTTGAACGGGATGTGAACCTGCTGCAGCTTGCCGTGCTTTTCGACGAAGCAGTTTTGGTGGCCGTTGATCAGGATGTCGTTGATGTCCGGATCTTTCAGCAGCGGCTCCAGCGGGCCGAGGCCGACCATCTCGTCGACGATGTCGTCGACCAGTGCGTCGAGCTCGGCGGTGTTGATCGCCATCCGCTCTTGCCGGGTCTTTTCCGACACGAATTCATGCACCTGGCGCCGCATCTCGTCCTTGGGCAGCCGTTCCAGCGCCACAAGGTTGATTTCCTCGAGCAGCAACCGGTGGATACGCACGCGCGCGTCGAGCACCTTGTTGGCGTTCTTGGCCGGCGCGGCTTCCGGCTTTGCCGGCAAGGGCTTGCGGGTTGTCGGAATGACGACGGCGTGTGTAGCCGGCGCTGCCTCGGCCGGCCTTTGCGGGCGCGCGTCGCGGTTCTGCAGGGTGGAGAAGCGGCTGGTCATCCGGCCTTCCTCTTCAACAATCCCTTGCCGATGCCGAACAGCGACCGTGATTTCTCAGGCGCTGTGACCGCTTCCTCCGGCAGGATGATCTTCTTCAGATCGTTGATAACATTGGCGTTCGGCTCGATCTCGTGCAGCGGCACGCCGCGATCGACTGCCTCGCGCACGAGCCGGTAGTTGTTGGAGATGCCGCCGACGAAATGCTCGCCGAGGATTTCCTGGACATCCGCTTGCTTGATGCCGTTGTCGAACATCTTCTGCTCGAAGCGGTTGACGATGACGTTCGGCTTCACTTCCTTGCCGGCTGTCTCATAGACCGCCTGGATGAGCCGCTGCGTATGGCGCAGGCACGGCACTGTCATTTCGGCGACGATGTAGAGCTTGTTGGAGCCAAGCAGCACCGTCTCGGTCCACGGAAACCAGGTGCGCGGCATGTCGATGACGACATTGTCGAAATAAGCCGAGACGAGATCGAGCATGCGCACCACGACATCGGTCTTGAACGAGCGCATCTCCGAAGGGTGCGTCGGTGCCGCGAGCACGCAGAGCCCGCTCGCATGCTTGGACAACATCACGTCGAGCAGTTGCCTATCGAGGCGCTCAGGCTGGTTCTCGATCTCGGTGATGTCGAAGCGCGGTTCGAGGTCGAGATATTCGGCGCAGGCGCCTTGCTGGAAGTTGAGGTCGACGACGCAGGTCGAAGCGCCCCGCGTTACCGAATGGTGGAGTTGGAATGCGGTCTGCAGTGCCAGTGTCGTGGTACCGACGCCGCCGGCGGCAGGCATGAAGGTGTAGATCTGCGACTCGGTATTCTCCTCGCGCCCTGGCCCTTGCAGCGCGCGAACGACGGAACGCACCAGATCAGCGGTTGTGATCGGCTTGACCAGGAAATCGGCGACTTGGAGCTGAACCAGGATGCGCACCGCCGCCGCATTGAATTCCTGGGTGACGACGACCACAGGAACGCGGCCTTCCAGCCGGCGCATGACGCGTTGCAGTGACTCGATCTCCTCGAGCTTCGCCGCATCCATGTCGACGATGAGAGCACCAAAGTCGGCTTCCTGGGTCTCGCCGCGAAGCTCGGTGACATTCTTCTCGACCGTCGAAAGCTGGATGATCTCCGAGGCGGCGAAAGCCGTGCGCGTGTCCTGCAGGAAAGTCCCGTCGGAAGATACGAGCAGGATTTTCTTGGTCTTGATGCCGCTTGCCATTGTTGTCAACCTGTCAGGTAAGTCGCAATAAAATCAATCGGTTGTGGTCGCCTGTGCGGAAGTTGCGCTGGTCGCCGGATCGGCGGCGCTGGGCGCCGCGCTGGAACGCTGTGCCGGAACCAGAAGCCTGGTGTTCTGGACCCCGTATTTCCACGGGTCGACCATCTGCATGACCGTGTTGGCAGCCTGCGCGTTGCCGGCGGCCGGCGTCACCCCTTCGCTGCGCACGTAGTCGTCACTGGTGCAGCCGCTCGAAAAGCCGGCGAGCAGCAGCGTGATGCATAGTCCCGAAACCAGACGCATCGCTTCAATCCTTCGGCAGGTCGAGGAAATGCCCGACGGTGGTGACCCCGGCCGGTTGTGCAGCACCGCCATCGGCCAGTGCCAGCGCGCGGTTGGCATCGGATGCCTTCACCTCCTCCGTGTTGTTGAGGAAGTAGTCGGCACTGCTGGCCGGCTGTGTGCCGTCGGTTGGCTCGGCGAGCTTCTTCGACGGGTCGACCGGCTTGACCAGATAGGGTGTGACGATGATCACCAGGTCGGTTTCGCGCCGTTGATAAGCATTCGAAGAAAATAGCGATCCAAGCACCGGCAATTTGCCGAGACCGGGAACGCGCGACGTGGTGATGTCGTTCTGGGATTGCAGCAGACCGGCGATCATGAAGCTCTGGCCATTCTTCAAGTCGACCGACGTCTTGGCGCGGCGCACGATGAAGCCCGGCACTGAGATATCGCCGATATTGTAGGAGGCCGAAGCGTCGATCGAGGAGACCTCCGGCGCGATGTCCAGGCTGACCAGCCCGTCCTTGAGCACGGTCGGCTTGAAATCGAGGCTGACGCCGTATTTCTTGTAGCTGACCGAGATCTTGCCGTTGTCCTCCGAAACCGGGATCGGGAACTCGCCGCCGGCGAGGAAGCTTGCCGTTTCGCCCGAACGGGCGATCAGGTTCGGCTCAGCCAGCCGCCTGGCGAGGCCGCGCTCTTCCAGCGCCTTGATGGCGATATCGATCGAAAGACCGTTGGACAGCAGCCTGCCGACAATCTCGCCGGTCCCAGCCCCCGGTATCTCCCCCGGATCCAGGATGAGGTCACGCCCACCCATGCCATAGGCGAAATTGGCGCTGTATTTTGCGCCGAGTTCCTGTCCGGCCTGGCGGTTGATCTCGACGAAGCGGACATTGAGCTGAACTTGCTGCGACGAGGAGATATTGACCGAGTTGATCACCTCCTCGTTGCCGGAAAAACGCGTTGCGATCTTGTTCGCCTTCTCGGCGGCGACCGCATCATCCGCCTCGCCCGACAGCACGACGCGGCCGTTGGCGGAACCCACCCTGATGTTGGCGTCTGGCACGCTGGCGCGAATGGTGCTCGCCAGTTGATCGGTGTCGAGGGTCACCTCGATGTCGACGGTGCCAACAAGCTGCTTGTTCTCGTCGAACAGCGCGATGCCGGTGGTGCCGAGATTGTTGCCGAGCACGTAGAAGGATTTGTCGGTCAGCGGATTGACGTTGGCGATCTCCGGATCGCCGATGACGATCTGGTAGAAGGCAGCACTCGTCATGATCGTCTTCGGCTTGCCCTTGGCCACCTTGATTGACGCATTCTTGGTCGATGAGACGTAGACGATCTCGTTGTCAGCCTTGGCCTGCGCGCCGAGGGCGAGTATCCCGCTTGCGGCCAGCGAAGCTGCCACCGCCAGAGCCCGCACAAGGCGCAATCCTCTCGTCATCCGATATGTATCCAGCCCCGACATTGTCCCGTCCTCGTCCGGTCCCCACCGGCTATTGTTTCTGGTCCCGCGAAGGAACCTGGTATTCCTCGGCCTGCGTGCCGCGCGTTACGATGATCGTTTTGAACTTCGGCTTCTCCGGTTCCTTTGTCGCAGCATTGAACAGCGATCCGGCAGCGGCCTGGGCGCTGGATGCGACCGATCCTCCGAAGGATGAGATGGTGGTGAGGCCGTCCTTGCCGGCGCTGTCTTCGCTGGCTGACCGAAGCGACAGCGACAATGTGCCGACGGTACGGGCAAGCGCCACTTTCTGCGCGCCTTCGGTCGTCACCTCGATGGTCACGGAATTGGCGATCTGCGGCGCGGTCTGCCGCTCGTCGGCGCCCTGGCCGACGGTCAGCACCTTCGCGTCGGCCACGACGATCTCGGAGGTGATGGTCGAACCGGCCGCACCTTGCGCGTTCTTTGCCACTTCCTGGATTTCACCCGCGTCGCGCGTCAACACGACGTCGACCCGGTCGCCCGGCGTCACGAAGCCGCCGACGCCGGCGATCTCGTCGGTGCGGATGGTCACCGCCCGCATTCCGGGTGACAGCATGTTGGAAAGCGTCGCGCGGCCATTCGGTCCCGACAGCTTGGTAAGCAGAACCGGCTCGTTGACCTCGATAGGCGACAGGACGACACGGCTGCCGTCGGCAAGCAGTGCATCGGCGGAGGTGAAAGCGCCTTGCGGCAAGGAATCCTGTGGCCAAGGGATTTCGCTGAGTTGCGCCCGGTCGAGTCCCATGCCGTAACGCAGCGGCGCGTTCGCCACCACGATGGTCTTGAATTCGATCTTGGCGGTCTCGGGCGCAGGGATCGCCGCCGTTTTCTCTTCGAAATCGGCCTTCGCCTGGCTCTTGACCCAGAAATCCGCGGCAAAGATCGAGATCGCTCCGAAAACGGCAGCGATGCCGATCATCGTTATGGCTTTGCCCCTCACACCGAAACCCCTGAAGCCGCAGTCTTTTCTTCGTTGGCGCTTACGTTAGGCGGCATTGTTAAAGATTCAGGAATCCTGTTTGGCTACATTCGACCTATTTCCGCCGGCTTGGTTATCGAATGGTTCTAAGCTAGAAGCGCACAATTCCCTGAACGGAACAGGAACCTCGTTCGCGCTCACCAGAAAAGCGTGGCAATATCGAATTTGATTCGCAGCATCGGAATCCAGGCAAGCATGGACGATAACAACGATCTTTTCGGCAATCTGGAAAAGCAGCCGCAACCAGCTCGCGCCCCGGCGCGCCCCGTCGATCCGCTGGTGCAGGCAGCGAAGCGTCCGACCATCTCGCGTGACGGCAGCGAGAGCTACAGTGCCGCCGACATCGAGGTGCTGGAGGGCCTGGAGCCGGTCCGCCGGCGGCCCGGCATGTATATCGGCGGCACCGACGACAAGGCGATGCACCATCTGTTTGCCGAGGTCATCGACAATTCGATGGACGAGGCGGTCGCCGGCCATGCGACGTTCATCGACGTCGAGCTTTCCGCCGACGGCTATCTCTCGGTCACCGACAATGGCCGCGGTATTCCGGTCGATCCGCACCCGAAATTCAAGAAGCCGGCGCTCGAAGTCATCATGACGACACTGCATTCCGGCGGCAAATTCGACAGCAAGGTCTATGAGACTTCCGGCGGCCTGCACGGCGTCGGTGTCTCCGTGGTCAATGCGCTATCCGACCACCTCGAGGTCGAGGTCGCGCGAGGACGGCAACTTTATCGGCAGCGCTTTTCGCGCGGCGTTCCGGTGACCGGCCTGGAGCGGCTCGGCGAGGTGCACAACCGGCGCGGCACCAAGATACGTTTTCATCCCGACGAGCAGATCTTCGGCAAGGGCGCGGCGTTCGAACCGGCGCGGCTCTATCGCATGACGCGTTCGAAGGCCTATCTGTTCGGCGGCGTCGAGATTCGCTGGACCTGCGATCCCTCGCTGATCAAGGAAAAGGACCCGACCCCGGCCAAGGCCGAGTTCCATTTCCCTGGCGGCCTCAAGGACTATCTGAAGGCCTCGCTCGGCGACGAATTCCAGGTCACCCGCGAAATCTTCGCCGGCAAGAGCGACAGGCAAGGCGGCCACGGTTCGCTCGAATGGGCGGTGACCTGGTTCGGCGGCGACGGCTTTCTCAATTCCTATTGCAACACCATCCCGACCGGCGAAGGCGGCACGCATGAGGCCGGTTTCCGCAATGTGCTGACGCGGGGCTTGCGCGCCTATGCCGATCTGGTCGGCAACAAACGCGCTTCGATCGTCACCTCGGAGGACGTCATGATCTCGGCGGCGGGCATGCTGTCGGTGTTCATCCGCGAGCCGGAATTCGTCGGCCAGACCAAGGACAGGCTGGCGACGATCGAGGCGGTCCGCATCGTCGAGAGCGCCATTCGCGATCCCTTCGACCACTGGCTGGCCGACAATCCGCAGGAAGCCTCGAAGCTGCTCGAATGGGTGATCGCGCGCGCCGACGAGCGGGTGCGCCGGCGCCAGGAAAAGGAAGTGTCGCGCAAGAGCGTGGTGCGCAAGCTGCGTCTGCCTGGCAAGCTCGCCGACTGCACGCAGAATGCCGCGGCCGGGGCCGAACTCTTCATCGTCGAGGGCGATTCGGCCGGCGGCTCGGCAAAACAGGCACGTGACCGCGCCAGCCAGGCGGTGCTGCCGCTGCGCGGCAAGATCCTCAACGTCGCCAGCGCCGGTAACGACAAGCTGGCCGCCAACCAGCAGATCTCGGACCTGATCCAGGCGTTGGGCTGCGGGACGCGGTCGAAATATCGCGACGAGGATCTGCGCTACGACCGCGTCATCATCATGACCGACGCCGACGTCGACGGCGCCCACATCGCCTCGCTGCTGATCACCTTCTTCTATCAGGAGATGCCGAGCCTGGTGCGCGGCGGTCATCTCTATCTGGCGGTGCCACCGCTCTACTCGATCCGGCAAGGTGGCAAGGTCGCCTACGCTCGTGACGATGCGCACAAGGACGAACTTCTGCGCACTGAATTCACCGGGCGCGCCAAGGTGGAGATCGGCCGCTTCAAGGGGCTGGGCGAGATGATGGCCGCGCAGCTCAAGGAAACCACCATGGACCCCAAGAAGCGCACGCTGCTGAGGGTCGACGTGATTGACGCCGAGATCGCGACCAAGGATGCAGTCGATGCGCTGATGGGCACCAAGCCGGAGGCCCGCTTCCGCTTCATCCAGGAGCGCGCCGAATTCGCCGAAACGGACGTGCTGGATATCTGAGCGTTCTAGCTTGCTCTTCTAGGCGCGGAGATGAGCGTGTGATCTGGGACCGGCTGCGCAAGGGTTTTGTCGCGAGGCTCCCCGGACTGACGCACCGACACGCTCGGACTGGATTTTTGCCCTGCGCACCGTTTCGGCCGGGCTGATCGCGCTTCATCGCCGCCGCGATCGAGGATTTTCCGGACTTCTTCGCGAAGGATCGCGTTTAAGCTGCAGCGATCGCCAGGGCATGCCCACGCGCGTTTTCGCGCAGCGCATCGACATGGATCGACTTGACCAGCCCGACGAGGTCGCCCTGGGCGGACTGCCCGCCCAGTTCCTTCAGCATCAGCCAGCTGACTTCCTGCACGCCGGCAACACGCTTGCCGTTGGCAACCTCGCGCCAGATCTTCAGTGCGCGCAGGATGATGGCGTGGGTGGCGGCGGCAAGACCAGCACTGCGGAACAATGCCTGCAGGGCGACGTCGTGTCCGCCGGCCAGCAGCGCCCTCACCCGCTGTTCGGACTGCTGGCTGAGCGCGACCAGCGTCGAGCCGAAGAAATCGACCTTGCCATGTGCAATGGTGCGGATGATGAAGCTTGCCGACAGGTCGCCGCGCAGGCGCAAATGCTCGATGAGTGCGGCATGTTCTTTCGCGCGCGTGCCTTCGATCAACGTCACGGAAGCCTTGACGCAGGCGTCGCGCATGACGCGATCGGCCCTGGCGGTGCCCATCAGTGCCACCACCAGAGGCGACCCTTTGAGCGTTTCGCCGAGCTTGACCAGCAGCATGTGCCGGCAGTCAGCAGGCAGGCGCGCATCGGCGATCAACGCTTCGCGCACCAGGGGCAGGTGGCCCTGCCGTTCGGCCATGCGGCGAAAGCTGAGTGACGCGATGTCGGCGCCGCTGTTGGCAAGAAGCGTGGCGCAGGCTTCCGGCTCGCCGATTTCGGCGATCGCAGCCGCAAGCGCCATGGAGACGACCGGCCGGTTGGCGATCAGTTTCTGTGTCGCCTTCTGCCCGCAGGCGACCCGGTCGATCAGGTCGGCATCGGTGAGCAGCGGCGAACGTGCCAGTACAAGAGCGGCCACTTCCGGCTGGTCGGAGGCCAATGCGCTGATGATCTGGAGCGGCGCGTGATGACTCATCGACAGCACCTCTGCAATCGCCAGCCGCACTTTCGACGACGCGTCGTCGAGCAGCAGTGTCAGCGCTGCCTCGGCGGCGCAGCGGTCTTCGAACGGCAGGTCGGCGCTGATATAGGCGCGGGCCAACGCGCTTGCTGCCGCGGCGCGCTCGGAAACCCTGGCCGTGTAAATCCATTTCAGGAAATGCGAAACAACCATGCCGCCTGCTTACGCCCCTCGCCAGAACGCTTCTGGCCCCAGTGTAGACCGTAGGCAGAAATGGTTTACGAAGCGTTCACCATATTCCTTAACCGGCTTGATGGAGCCGCAGCCAACGCCTATCAAGCAACCGGAAGCGGAGGAGATCGACCATGGCCGGGCTTTATCTGGAAGAGTTCGTCGTCGGTCGTGTCTTCAAGCACACGCTGCGCAAAACCGTCACCGAAAGCGATAACATGCTGTTCTCGGTGATGACGCTGAACCCGCAGCCGCTGCACATCGATTTCGACTTTGCCGCCAAGAGCGAATGGGGCAAGCCGCTGGTCAATTCGCTGTTTACGCTGGGCCTGATGATCGGCATTTCGGTCAACGACATCACCGTCGGCACCACCATCGCCAATCTCGGCATGAAGGAGACGGTGTTTCCGCATCCGGTCTTCCACGGCGACACCATTCGCGTCGAGACCACTGTGATTTCGGTGCGCGATTCCAGGTCTAAGCTGGACCGCGGCATCGTCGAGTTCGAGCACCGCGCCTATAACCAGGATGATGTGCTCGTTGCCAAATGCACAAGACAGGCGATGATGATGAAAAAGGCGGCCTGACGGATGCGCTCGCTGCTGTTCGTTCCGGGCGATTCCGAAAAGAAGCTGGGAAAAGCCTTTGGCGCGGGCGCCGATGTGGTCATCGTCGACCTCGAGGATTCCGTGGCGGCCGAGAACAAGCCGTCGGCGCGCGACATCGCGGCACGCTTCATCGCCGGGCACAGGCATCGAACGAAGTCCGCGATCTATGTGCGGGTCAACGATCTCTCGACCGGGTTGACCGACGACGATCTCGCAGCGCTGGTTCCGGCCAAGCCCGACGGGATCATTCTGCCGAAGTCGAACAGCGGCCAGGATGTGCAGCAGCTTTCGGCAAAGCTCAGGGTGCACGAGGCCGAAAACGGCCTGCCGGACGGCGCCATAAGAATCCTGCCGATCATCACCGAAACCGCCGCTGGCGTGCTGGCGGCAGCGACCTATGCCAAGGCAAGCGCGCGGCTTGCTGGCGTCACCTGGGGCGCGGAGGACCTGTCGGCGGCAATCGGCGCGCGCACGGCGCGCGATGAACGAGGCCGTTATACCGATCTCTTCCGTTTCGCCCGCACGATGACCATCCTTGCGGCAGGCGCGGCGGAGGTCGCTGCGATCGACACGGTTTTCCCGGATTTTCGCAACATGGCCGCCTTCGAGAAGGAATGCGCCGAGGCCGAGCGCGACGGCTTCACCGGCAAGATGGCGATTCACCCAGCACAGGTTCCGGTCATCAACGCCGCCTTCACACCGTCGGCCGAGGCGGTGAAACACTCTTTGGCGGTCGTTAGGGCATTCGCGGCAGCTGGAAATCCCGGCGTCGTCGGCATCGACGGCAAGATGTACGACCGGCCGCACCTGCGGCTGGCCGAGCGGCTGCTGGCGCGAGCCAGGGCTGCGGGCATCCCGACCTGACACCATTCCCTGTCCGCGTTGAGCGTCAGCCCGCCCACGGCCCCGCATAGTCGGCATAGAGTTTTGCGGCATCAGGCCGCGGCCGCTCAGGCGCCGGCCCCTGATAGGAGCCGATATGGACGAAGCCGACGACACGTTCATGCGACGCCAGCCCCAGGATCGCCCTGCCCTCCTGCACGTCGGAATACCAGTTGCTGATCATGTTGGTGCCATAGCCCAGCGCATTGGCGGCGATCATCAGGTTCATCGCCGCCATGCCGCCGGAAAGGAACATTTCCCATTGCGGGATTTTCGGATTTTCCTTTGGGCTCGACACGACACCGATCACCAGCGGTGCGCGCGAAAAGCGCGCCAGTTCCTGGTTGCGGCGGCCTTCGGGCAGCGGCCCTTCGCGCTGTTCGGCAAGCGCTGCCAGCTTCTTGCCGATCTCGGCGCGTGCCTCGCCGCGATAGAGGATAAAACGCCAGGGCTCCATCCGGCCGTGGTCCGGCACCCGCGTGGCGGCAGTGATCATCGTCGCGATCTCCGCATCGCTGGGCGCCGGTTCCTTCAGGTCCGGGATCGGCGCGGAATTTCGGGTCAGCAGGAATTCGATGATCGGCGACGCCATGGGCGCAAGTCTCCTAAAAACACTCGATTTTGAGCTGAAGCGCGCCATCGGGAATTCGGGCGGCTTGGGCATTGGCGCAACGCGCCGGACGAAAAAGCCCCCTAGCACAAGCGGATCGGGCTCTTAAGCCTTGAAATTGCCACCGCCTTGGGCTTCAACGCAAGGCATGTTTGAGGGGACAATCCGACTTTTCCTGATTTGGCTCGGCGCCGCACTGTTCATGGTGCTGGTTTCATCGGCTGTCGCGCAGAACGCAGACGGCATCAGCAATTTGAAACTCCCCGGAATTTCGAGCTACGCGTCGCCCAAAAACGAAACATCACTCGCATTGGGCACCGGCGGCGCGATCACGCTGTCGGCGCAACTGACGGACAAGGGCGCCGACATCACACGCGGCATCGTCTGGCGCGTCTTCAAGCCTGAAGCGGCCAGCGATGGCAAGCTGCCGATGGTCGCCTCCGCCCATGGCGGCACCGCCGTGTTCCAACTCGAGCCCGGCAGCTATCTGGTGCATGCCTCCTACGGACGGGCCGGCGCCACCAAGCGCGTCACCGTCGGCAAGGACGCCAAGCGCGAAAGCCTCGTGCTCGATGCCGGCGGCCTCAAGCTCGACGCCGTGCTTTCGGGCGGGGTGCGTATTACACCGAAGAAGCTGCGCTTCTCGATCTATGAGGGGCAGGCCGAAACCCATGGCGACCGTGCCCTGATCATACCCGATGTCGAACCGAACAGCGTCGTGCGGCTGAACGCCGGCGTATACCATGTCGTTTCGACCTATGGTTCGGTGAATGCGGTCATCCGTTCCGATATCCGCGTCGAGGCCGGCAAGCTGACAGAAGCCACCGTCGAGCATCGCGCGGCGGAGATGACAATGAAGTTGGTGCGCGAGCCCGGCGGCGAGGCGATAGCCGACACCGCGTGGTCGCTGCTCAACGAATCCGGTGATCCCATCAAGGAAACCGTCGGCGCCTTCGCCTCGATGGTGCTGGCCGAAGGCGACTACACCATAATCGCCAAGAACCGCGACCGCATCTACCAGAAGGATTTCAAGGTCGTCGCCGGGCAGAACCAGGAAATCGAGGTTCTGGCCACGGAAGCTTCGGCCATCGACCCCGAGGAAGGCGCCGACTAGGCGGCATTAGGCTGCCTTGCGCAAGCGTCTCGGCAGAAACTGGACACGGCCACGTGATGGTTCGGTGGGCGCCAGGTCGAAGACACCGCGATAGAGGCGGTCGAGCAAAGCCTTGCGGTCGCGCAGCGGCTCCAGTTCGTCCCATCTCAGCACGTCGCCGACTCGCACGTCGATCGACTTGCCGGACAGCCGCGCGAATTCATGGATGAGGAGCGAGATGCGCAACGTCAGCGAAGCCTTGCCGACGAACTTCGCCACACGCCCGTCGCGCTCGGCCATGTTCATCGGTCCGCTGACCAGATGGAACAACCGGCCGTTCTGACCGGAAAAATGCATCGGGATGACCGACGCCCTGGCGTCCTGGACGAGACGGGCCGTAAACATCTTCCACGGCAGATCGCGCGCCCGGCCAAAACCCTTCGGCGCGGTGGCGACGCCGCCGGCCGGGAACACGACGATGGTGACGCCTTCCTTCAGCAGCCGCACCGCCTCGTGGCGCACCGCCATGTTGTTCTTCAGCGCCTCCTTGGTCTCGGAGAAGTCGATCGGCAGCGAATAGGGTTCCATTTCGCGGATCTTGAGCAGATCCTTGTGAATCATGACGCGAAACGGCCGCCCCAACTGCTCGGCCAGCGACAGCACGGCAATGCCGTCGCCGATGCCGAACGGATGGTTGGCGACGATCACCAGCGGCGTGTCAGGCAGCTTTGCCGGCGGCCATCGATCGGCGGTCCGCACCCGGACGTCGATCAATTCCAACATGCGGCTGAACACGCGCTCGCCGGTCGGCACCACCTGACAGCGCCAGAAATCGTAGAGCGCAGCAAAGCGATCGCGCCCGGACAGGCCTTCGATCGAGTGGATGAACCATCGCGTCAACGCCGGCTGATGCGGACCGGCATAGGAAAGCTCGGGAAACGGTCTTTCGCGCATTTTCAGCTTCAGCATGAAGGCTCGCTACATGGTCGGCGTGACAGGCATGTGAAAATGGCGGTGGATCGCTCCACCGCCATTTCGTCGGGAGTGGACGGATCAAGCCGCGCGGCGCCTGCGGTCAGGCGTCACTGCCTCTTCCGCAAGCATCGCCACCGCCTCGCCAAGACGAAGCGATTCCTGGTCACGCGAACCCAGGCGGCGGATGTTGACCGTCTCTTCCTCTGCCTCTCGCCTGCCGCAGACGAGGATGACCGGAACCTTGGCTAGGCTGTGCTCGCGGACCTTGTAGTTGATCTTCTCGTTGCGCAGATCGGCCTCCGCCAGAAGACCGGCCGCTTTCAACTGCTGGACAACCTTCACGGCGTAGTCGTCGGCATCGGAGGTGATCGTCGCCACTACAACCTGCAGCGGCGCGAACCACAGCGGCAAATGGCCGGAATAGTTTTCGATCAGGATGCCGAGGAAGCGCTCCATCGAGCCGCAGATGGCGCGGTGGACCATCACCGGCTGCTTCTTTTCCGAATCCGAGCCGATATAGAAGGCGCCGAAGCGTTCCGGCAGGTTGAAGTCGACCTGCGTGGTGCCGCATTGCCAGTCGCGGCCGATGGCGTCGCGCAGCACATATTCGAACTTCGGCCCGTAGAACGTGCCCTCGCCCGGATTGACACCCGTCTTGATCCGGTTGCCCGACCGCGCCGCGATCTTGTCGAGCACGTCCTGCAGCACGCCCTCGGCATGATCCCACATCGCGTCGGTGCCGACCCGTTTTTCGGGGCGGGTCGCCAGCTTGACGGTGATTTCGTCGAAGCCGAAATCGGCGTAGGTCGACAGGATCAGGTCGTTGATCTTGATGCACTCGTCGGCGAGTTGTTCCTCGGTGCAGAAGATGTGGGCATCGTCCTGGGTAAAGCCGCGCACGCGCATCAGCCCGTGCAGCGCGCCGGACGGCTCATAGCGATGAACGGCGCCGAATTCAGCCAATCTTACAGGCAGATCTCGGTATGACTTCAATCCATGCTTGAAGATTTGGACATGGCCGGGACAGTTCATCGGCTTCAGCGCGAAGACGCGGTCGTCATCAGTGTCGTCGCCGGCAACCGTCACCTTGAACATATTGTCCCGGTACCAGCCCCAGTGGCCTGAAGTCTCCCACAGCGACTTGTCGAGCACTTGCGGAGCGTTGACTTCCTGATAGCTGAGGTCGTCCAGCCGGCGGCGCATGTAGTTGACCAGGTTCTGGAACATCTTCCAGCCCTTGGCGTGCCAGAAGACGACGCCTGGGCCCTCTTCCTGGAAATGGAACAGGTCCATCTCGCGGCCAAGCTTCCTGTGGTCGCGCTTTTCGGCTTCCTCGAGCATCGTCTGGTAGGCATCGAGCTGCGCCTGGTCGGCCCAGGCCGTGCCGTAGATGCGCGTCAGCATCGGATTGTTGGAATCGCCGCGCCAATAGGCGCCGGCCACCTTCATCAGCTTGAAGGCGTTGCCGATCTGGCCGGTCGAGACCATGTGCGGGCCGCGGCAAAGGTCGAACCAGTCGCCCTGCGCATAGATCTTGAGGTCCTGATCGTCGGGAATGGCGTCGATCAGCTCCAGCTTGTAGCTCTCGCCCTTGTCGGCAAAGATCCTCTTCGCCTTTTCGCGTGACCACACCTCTTTGGTGAACGGCTTGTTGCGCGCAATGATCTCGCGCATCTTCTTCTCGATCACCGGGAAATCGTCGGGCGTGAATGGCTCGTTGCGGGCGAAATCATAATAGAACCCGTTCTCGATCACCGGCCCGATGGTCACCTGCGTTCCCGGCCACAATTCCTGCACGGCTTCGGCCAGCACATGTGCGGCGTCGTGCCGGATCAGCTCCAGCGCGCGTGGGTCGTCGCGGGTGATGATCTCGACCTTGCCGGACTTGCCGAGCGGATCGGAAAGATCGCGCATCACGCCGTCGAGGCTGTAGGCCACGGCCTTCTTGGCCAGCGACTTCGAGATCGATTCTGCCAGGTCGGCGCCGGTCATCGCCGCGTCGTAGTCGCGGACGGAGCCATCGGGAAATGTCAGGGAAACGGAATTCAGCATAGATATCTCCTATCCAGTCCCGCAAACGAGCGCGGGTGGTGAAATGCCGGATGCGTCCGGCGGCGGGCAGTCTTTTATGGGCAGATTCCCGCGCCGTAAAGGCGGATGGTGGATCACTTGATGAGATTCGGCAGGTTTTCCAGGAACGTTGTCCGCGTCTTGATGCCTTCGGCGTATCCGATCGTTTCGTATCGACTACCGGGCAGGACCAACGCGCATTCGACCTCCCTTAGCGGCGCGGACCGGGCGCGCACCGGAAGACCCAGAAACCATGCCAGAAGATAGAGAACCAGGGCGAAGACGAATGGAAAGCGATCTATCTGGCGCATCTGGCAATCTCTCCTGAGGGCTGTCAGGAGCGGCTTAGCGAGGCGTCATGTCTCGATTTTGTCTCAAATGCGCAACATGCGGTTAACCTAACCAAATCGTAAACACTTGGTCGCGCCGGGCATCAGTTTTCCATATCACTGCGCTTCTTGCCGATCTGCCAGTACCGCCACGGCGTGAACCAGACATAGCGATCGGCCAGTGTCTCGGGCACGCGGTCGATGCCATGGGTCCCGAACGGCCCGCAGCGCAGCACACGGAAAAGCCCCATCCAGCCGCCGGCCCAAAGCCCGTGGCGGGCGATCGCCTCATGCGCGTATTCGGAACAGGTCGGCAGATGCCGGCAGGAATTGCCGACAAACCCGGACAGCGTCAGCTGGTAGAGCCGGACAAGCGACGTGCCGAGGATGCGGCCCGGCGTCTTGCGCCACGGGCCTGGCCAGTTGCGCCCGCGCTTTGCGGCCAACGCTGCATGTGCATGTCGGTGCTCGTCGCTCATCGCAATCCCTGGTGTCGTCCTCATGCCTCCGACAGATGTGAGTATTTAGGAAAGCAATGTCTCCTGGAATTCCCTGGCCAGCGTTTCTGGAAGATTGAGCCTCAGGCCTAGGCCGCCTGTCCGGCGCGCTTCCGTTCGATCTGGCCGATCGCATCCACCACGGCATCGAAAGTCAGCATTGTCGAGGCATGGCGCGCCTTGTAGTCGCGCACCGGCTCGAGATATCTGAGATCGGCAAAACGGCCTTCCGGCGGCGCGCCGTTTTCCTTCAGCATCTTCAGCATCGTTTCGCGCACCGCGCGCAATTCGTCCGCGCTGGCGCCGACGACATGCTGCGCCATGATCGAGGACGACGCCTGGCCGAGCGCGCAGGCCTTCACGTCATGAGCAAAATCGGTAACGACGCCGTCATCCATCTTCAGATCGACGGTTACGGTCGAGCCGCACAATTTGGAATGTGCTCGCGCGGTTGCATCGGGATGTTCGAGCCGGCCGATCCGCGCGATGTTCCCGGCAAATCCCAGAATTTTCGCATTGTAGACGTCGTCGATCATATTTTTCCAATCCGTCGCCGCCGAGCGAACAGTGATTGCCGCTGATGGTCTTCCTTTCGCTCGGCACGAACATATATAATGCTGGCAGTCGGGTATGGACAAGGCAACCAATGGCCGCGTCCCTGCCCAGATCAGTTCACGCCGCTTGCGGGCTGGAAACCGGGCGAGTTTCTAACACCCGAAAGGTCGTGGTCCGTTCAACTCGTTCCTCCTGAGAGAGGAACTACGGGAGACGCCCTTATGGATGCCGTTATCAAGAAATTCATGCCTCCGTCCGCTTATCTGGAAAAGCCGGTCACCGATCGGCCAAGCGAAGCTGAAGTCGAAGCCGCGGTGCGCACTCTGTTGCGCTGGACCGGAGACAATCCGGACCGTGAGGGCCTGATCGATACGCCAAAGCGTGTGGTGAAGGCCTACCGCGAAATGTTCGGCGGCTACGACATGAACCCGGTCGAGGAGCTCGGCCGTACCTTCGAGGAAGTCGCCGGCTATGACGACCTCGTCCTCGTCAAGGACATATCGTTCCATTCGCATTGCGAGCACCACATGGTGCCGATCATCGGCAAGGCGCATGTCGGCTACCTGCCGGACGGCAAGGTTGTCGGCCTGTCCAAGATCGCCCGCGTCGTCGATATCTTCGCCCACCGCCTGCAGACCCAGGAAGCGATGACCGCGCAGATCGCCGGCGTCATCCAGGACGTGCTCAATCCGCGCGGCGTCGCCGTTATGCTCGAAGCCGAGCATATGTGCATGGCCATGCGCGGCATCCGCAAGCAGGGCTCCACAACGCTGACCTCGACCTTCACCGGCGTCTTCAAGGACACGCCCGGAGAGCAGCTCCGTTTCGTCACCATGGTGCGCGGTGGCGGGGTCTGACCCGCCTTCGCCGGTTGCACAAGATAAGGACCGGCGATGTCGGCACTGGAATTCCCCAAACCTTCGTCAGACAAGAAAGCGCTGGAGGAAGGTGCGGTGTTTTCGCCGCGCTTCGATGCCCACGGCCTCCTCACGGCGGTCGTCACCGATGCCAAAGACGGCATGCTGTTGATGGTCGCGCATATGAACGCCGAGGCGCTGGCGTTGACACTGGAAACCGGCATCGCCCACTTTTGGTCGCGCTCGCGCGACGCGCTGTGGAAGAAGGGCGAAACCTCGGGCAATGTCCAGCAAGTCGTCGAGATGCTCACGGATTGTGACCAGGACGCGATATGGTTGCGCGTCAAAGTGTTGGGCCACGACGCAACTTGTCACACCGGCCGGCGTTCTTGCTTTTATCGGACGGTGGGACTGATTGACGGCAAGGGGACGCTTGCCGGCGACGGTAGCAAAGCGCTGTTCGATGCGGAAACAACGTATCGGAAGCCTTTGTGAACCATTCAATATTCACAAACCACTCATATTCACTATTCTCAAACATCCTTCCGATAGAAGGGACGTGGGACAAGGGGAGATTGTGATGCTCGAATGGGCGTCATTGCGTAACAGATCAGACGTTCGAGAGGCCAACGGCCCGTCCTCGTCCGGCGGCGCGTCCGAAACAAAACCTCCGAAGAAACCGGGCATTTCACTGGCTCTGGGCGGCGGCTGTGCTCGCGGCTGGGCTCATATCGGCGTGCTGCGCGCGCTCGACGAGGCCGGCATCGAAGTGTCGATGATCGCCGGCACTTCTATCGGCGCGTTGGTCGGCGGCTGCTATCTTGCCGGCAAACTGGATGAGCTGGAAGAATTCGCCAGGAGCCTGACCCGGCGGCGCATCTTTGGCCTTCTCGACCTCAATCTGCGCGGCAGCGGCCTGTTCGGCGGCATGAAGCTCGATGCACGACTGCGCGAACATATTGCCGGCATTCGTTTCGAAGACCTGTCGAAGCCGTTCGTCTGCGTCACCTCTGAAATCCGCACCGGCCACGAAATCTGGCTGCACAGCGGCTCGCTGATCACCGCCATGCGCGCCTCCTATGCGCTGCCCGGCGTGTTCGAGCCGGTGGCCTGCAACGGACGTGTGCTGGTTGACGGTGCGCTGGTCAATCCGGTGCCGGTTTCAGCCTGCCGCGCCTACGAGCAGCAGCTCGTGGTCGCGGTGAACCTTCACTATGATCTGTTCGGCCGCGCTGCGGTGATCAGGCACAGCGCCGGCGAACTGGTCATCGAGAACGACGCGCCGAAGCCTGGCCTGATCGATACCGAACATCAGGCCCGTGAGACCAAGCTCGGCATCACCGGCGTCATGGTCGAAGCCTTCAATATCATCCAGGACCGTATTTCACGCGCCAGGCTTGCAGGCGATCCTCCAGACATGTCGCTGCATCCAAAACTCAGCCATATCGGCCTGACCGAATTCCACCGTGCCGACGAAGCGATCCGCCTCGGCTATCAGACAACGATGGCCCAGATCGGCGAACTGACCCGGCTGCAGACTGTCCTCGGCTAAACCGTAATCCCGCAGGTCCGCGTCAGCGACAAATGGAATCCGGTTTTTTCTGCGCTGACCTCCGGTTCGGACAAGATCAGGCACGTGCCGCGTCGGTGATGCGGAACTGCACCGTGCGGTTGCCGTTCCAGTAATTGCCCGACAGCGAGCCGGCGACGTGCACGGTCTTGCCCCTGTTCTTGAACAGGAATTCGCCAAGCGCAGTATCGACGGCGCGAAAGGCGATCGCCTGGATGCGACCGCCGCTTTCTGACTGCAGGTCGGCGCGGATGTGGTTGGTGCCGACCGGCCGTGCGTCGGCCAGCCGGTGGCGCGGCAGCGCGAAGACCGGCGCGACATGCCCGGCGCCGAACGGCCCCGCCTTTTCCAGTGCGTCGAGCAGCGCGAGCGTTGCACCTTCGGCAGCGAGTGCGCCGTCGATGGCCAGGCTTTCCTCGTCCTGCAGCCGGAACACGTCGGCTGCCGCGCGTTCCTCGAAGAACGCCCTCAGCTCGCCGAGCCTCGCTCGCTCCACCGTGATACCCGCCGCCATGCCATGGCCGCCGCCCTTGACGATCAACCCGGCGTCGGCCGCCTCGCGCACCAGCCGGCCGAGGTCGAAGCCGGACACCGAACGGCCTGAGCCGGTGCCGACGCCGTTGGCGTTGAAGGCAATGGCGAAGGCAGGCCGGCGTGCGTGGTCCTTCAACCGCGAGGCAAGCAGGCCGACGATGCCCGGATGCCAGGTGCTGCTGGCCGTGACGACGACTGCCGGGCCATTGCCGCCGGCAAGCTCGGCATCGGCCTCGATGCGCGCTTGCGCCAGCATTTCCAGTTCCATCTGCTGCCGCTCCTGGTTGAGCCGATCGAGCGTCTCAGCGATGGTGCGGGCTTCGACCGGATCGTCGGTGGCAAGCAGGCGGCTGCCAAGGGCTGCGTCACCGATGCGCCCGCCGGCATTGATACGCGGGCCGATCAGATAGGCGAGGTGAAAGGTGCTGATCGGTTCGCCGATGCGCGAGACCCGCGCCAGCGCCGCCAGCCCCTCGTTCTTCTGCTGGCGCGCCACCTGCAGCCCCTTGACCACGAAAGCGCGGTTGACGCCGGTCAGCGGCACTACGTCGCAAACGGTGGCCAGTGCCACCAGGTCGAGCAAGGAAAGCAGATCCGGCGGCGCGGCTGCCGGCAAACGGCTACGCAGGATCTTTGCCGTCTGCACCAGGCAGAGGAAGACGACGCCGGCGGCGCAAAGATGGCCCTGTCCCGACAGATCATCGTCGCGATTGGGATTGACGACTGCACCTGCCGCCGGCAGCTGGCCACCGACCTGATGGTGGTCGAGCACCACGACGTCGGCGCCGGCGGCCTTAGCCGCGTCTACGGAAGCCGCGCTGTTGGTGCCGCAGTCGACGGTGACGATCAATTTCGCGCCCCGGCTGACGAGTTCGCGCATGGCTTCCGGATTGGGGCCGTAGCCCTCGAAAATGCGATCCGGAATATAGATCTCGGATGCCACCGAAAAATGCGCCAAAAACCGCTTGAGCAGTGCCGATGAGGCCGCGCCGTCGACATCGTAGTCGCCGAAGATCGCCACCTTTTCCCCGGCAACGACTGCCTCGGCGACGCGCGCGGCGGCCTTGTCCATGTCGGTCAGCGAAGCAGGGTCCGGCAGCAACTCGCGGATTGTCGGATCAAGGAAACGCTCGGTCTGCTCGACACTCACGCCGCGCCCGGCAAGCACCCGTGCGACGATGTCCGGCACGCCATGACCTTGCGCAATGGCGAGCGCCGTCATGTCCTGGCGCTCAGTCAGCCGGTGCTCCCACGAAACACCTGATGCCGACTGCCTGACATCGAGGAAGAAGCGTCTTTCGCCCGTCATGTGACGCGCCGTCTGCAGATTGTCATTTCTCACAATATGCGACGGCTAACTGAGTCGGAATCAAAACTTTTCCGGATCCTGGTGTCTGGCCTTGATCTCGCGCACGGTTCGCGACGACGAGCGCAGGACGATCGTGTGCGTGGTGATATAGGTGCGGCCGAACTTGACGCCGGCCAGCATGTTGCCGTCGGTGACGCCGGTTGCCGCAAACAACACGTCGCCGCGCGCCATGTCTTGCGCCCGGTAAACCTGCTTCGGGTCGGAAATGCCCATCTTGGCCGCGCGCGCCAGCTTTTCCGGCGTGTCGAGAACCAGCCGGCCCTGCATCTGACCTCCGATGCAGCGCAAGGCGGCCGCGGCCAGCACGCCTTCCGGTGCACCACCGATGCCAAGATAAATGTCGATGCCGGTCTCTTCCGGATCGGTGGTGTGGATGACGCCGGCGACATCGCCGTCGCCGATCAGCCGGATCGCGGCACCCGTCGCCCGCACGGCATCGATCAGCTCGGCATGGCGCGGCCGGTCGAGGATGCAGGCGGTGATATCAGGTACCTCAACGCCCTTGGCCTTGGCTAGATTGGCAATGTTTTCGGCCGGCGAGGCATCGATATCGATAATGCCGTCAGCGTAGCCAGGGCCGATGGCGATCTTGTCCATATAGACGTCGGGCGCGAACAGCAGGCTGCCCTTTTCCGCAATGGCGATGACAGCAAGTGCATTGGGCAGGTTCTTGGCGCAGATCGTCGTGCCTTCGAGCGGATCGAGTGCGATATCGACCGCCGGGCCTTTGCCGCTGCCGACCTCTTCGCCGATATAAAGCATCGGTGCCTCGTCGCGCTCGCCCTCGCCGATCACCACGGTGCCCTTGATGGCGAGGCGGTTGAGTTCCTGCCGCATGGCGTCGACCGCGGCCTGGTCGGCGGCCTTTTCATCACCGCGTCCACGCAATCTGGCGGCCGCGACTGCGGCGCGTTCGGTGACACGCACCAGCTCCATGGTGAGAATTCGGTCGAGGCCGGCGACAATGTTATGTGCCACATTCATCGGTGGAGATCCTCGTTTGTCTCACGCCTCCCGCCAGAGGCGCGCTCCTTGTGTCAAAGCTGCATGACAACAGCAAGACTTGCGCAAGGCGTTTTTTTGCCAGCGCTGCGATATCAATCGATTGAAGGAGAAAGATGACTTTCTATCCTGCCCGCTCGATGCGGATGACCTGCGGCTTGTCGGTTAAATGGCCGTCCTTGGTGATGCCGTCGACAGCCCTGCGCACCGCCGCCTCGGTCGTCTCGTGGGTGACGAGGATCACCGTCTTTTTTTGCGCGGCGGTTTCCGGCCCGTCGGCGTGCTGCACGATCGATTCCAGCGAAATGTCGTTGTCGGCCATGCGTTTGGCGATAGCGGCGAAGACGCCGATGCGGTCGTGCACGGTCAGCCGAATGAAATAGCCGCCGGCATGGCTGCGCATCTGCGCCTTCTTGTAGGGTTTCAATTCCTTCGCGGGCAGGCCGAACACCGGACCGTGCTGGAAACCCGGCCGGCTCTTGGCGATGTCGGCGATGTCGCCGACCACCGCCGATGCGGTGGCGTTGCCGCCGGCGCCGGGGCCCGAGAGCAGGAGTTCGCCGAGGATGTCGGTCTCGATAGCCACCGCATTGGTGACGCCATGCACCTGGGCGATGACCGATGCGGTCGGCACCATCGTCGGGTGGACGCGCTGCTCGATGCCGCTTTCCGTGCGCTGGGCAACACCAAGCAGCTTGATCCGGTAACCGAGATCGCCGGCGGCGCGGATGTCGGCTTGGCTGATGTTGGAAATGCCTTCCATGTAGATGTCGTTGGCGGCGATCCGCGTGCCGAAGGCAAGACTGGTCAGGATCGACAGCTTATGCGCGGTGTCGTGGCCCTCGATGTCGAAGGTCGGATCGGCCTCGGCATAGCCCAGCCGCTGCGCGTCCTCCAGGCAGGCGTCGAAGGACAAGCCCTCGGCCTCCATGCGGGTCAGGATGTAGTTGCAGGTGCCGTTGAGGATGCCGAAGACGCGGGTGACCGAATTGCCGGCCATCGCCTCGCGCATCGTCTTGATGACCGGTATGCCGCCGGCCACCGCCGCCTCGTAGTTGAGCAGTACGCCTTTCTTCTCGGCGATCTCCGCCAGCGCCACGCCATGCTTGGAGAGCAGCGCCTTGTTGGCGGTGACGACGTGGCGGCCGGCTTCGAGCGCCGCCTTTACGGATGCTCGCGCCGCACCCTCGTCGCCGCCGATCAGTTCGACGAAGACATCGATATCGGCGATCTGCGCCATCTTTATCGCATCGTCGAACCACTTTGCCGCGCCGAGATCGATACCACGGTCGCGCTTGGGATCGCGCGCCGAAACGGCGGTGATGACGATATCGCGTCCGCACTGGCGCGTCAGTTCGGCCGCCTTGTCGCGCAGCACGCGCGCCACCGACGCGCCGACAGTGCCGAGCCCGGCAATTCCAACACGCAATGCTTCAGCCATGTAAGGCGGCGCCCCTCAAGAATTCAGTCGATGTAAAATGTGCAGAAAACTCAGCGGTGAGCTGCCAACGGCACCACATTGTTGGGCTGCTTGGCGCTGGACGCCAGGAAGCGCTTGATGTTGCGCGCCGCCTGCCGGATCCGGTGCTCGTTTTCGACCAGCGCGATGCGCACGTGATCGTCGCCATGCTCGCCGAAGCCGACGCCCGGCGCCACCGCCACGTCGGCGTGCTCGATCAGGAGCTTGGAGAACTCGAGCGAACCGAGGTGACGGAATGGCTCCGGGATCGGCGCCCAGGCGAACATCGAGGCCGCCGGCGCCGGGACGGTCCAGCCGGCACGGCTGAAGGCGTCGACCATGACATCGCGGCGCTTGTGGTAGATGTCGCGCACTTCGGCGATGTCGGCGCCATCGCCGTTGAGAGCATGCGCGGCCGCTACCTGGATCGGCGTGAAGGCACCATAGTCGAGATAGGATTTGACGCGCGTCAGCGCCGAGATCAGCCGCTCGTTGCCGACCGCGAACCCCATGCGCCAGCCGGGCATCGAAAAGGTCTTCGACATCGAGGTGAATTCGACCGCCACGTCGATCGCGCCGGGCACCTGCAGCACCGACGGTGGCGGATTGCCATCGAAATAGATTTCGGAATAGGCAAGGTCCGACAGGATGATGATGTCGTTCTTCCTGGCGAAGGCCACCACGTCCTTGTAGAAATCGAGCGAGGCGACCAGCGCCGTCGGGTTCGATGGGTAGTTGAGGATCAGCGCCAGCGGCTTGGGGATGGAATGGCGGATGGCGCGCTCCAGCGCCGAAATGAAGCCGTCGTCCGGTTCGACCTGCAGCGAGCGGATGACGCCGCCTGACATGATGAAGCCGAAAGCGTGGATCGGATAGGTCGGATTGGGGCACAGGATCACGTCGCCGGGGGCAGTGATCGCCTGCGCCATGTTGGCAAAACCTTCCTTCGAGCCCAGCGTCGCCACCACTTGCGTGTCCGGGTCGAGTTTTACGCCGAAGCGGCGCGCATAGTAGTTGGCCTGGGCGCGGCGCAGGCCTGGAATACCACGCGACGATGAATAGCGATGCGTGCGCGGGTCGCGCACGACCTCACACAATTTGTCGACGATTGCCTTTGGTGTCGGCAGGTCCGGGTTGCCCATACCAAGGTCGATGATGTCGGCACCACGTGAACGGGCGCTGGCCTTCAGCCGGTTGACCTGCTCGAACACATAGGGCGGAAGCCGGCGGACCTTGTGAAATTCTTCCATGTCAGTTCCAGACGATCAATGGTGGCTTTGGCAAAAGAGTTTAGGCGCGCGATATAGCCCTATTTGCAGGTAGGGTCGAGGGCGGCGTCACATTTGGCTTCGATCTGCTTGAGCGTTTCATCGCCGTGGGTTTTCGCCAGCGAGCTCAGTGCCGCCGGGTTCGCGGCTGGAGCACCACCGCCACCCTTGGCTGTCTGCGCTTGCTGGTCCGCCTTCAACTGGGCAAGCTTGGCGTTCCTCTCTTCGTCCGTCAGCTGCTGTGCCGCCACCTGCGGCGGGATGTTCAGGTTCGGATAGGAGCCGGTGTCCTTCGGCCCTTCGAGGCCGGCAACGGGTGCAGCGCCGTCCATATGGCTGCTCGTGCAGCCCCCGGTCGTCAGCAAGGCAGCCCCCGTTGCCAAAAAGACCATCGCAGCAGCGCTGCGGCAAAAACGACCCGTTGCCAAAAAAACATTCTCGCGAATATCAAACGTCATATTGTTTCCCTGGCAGCCGGGGTAGAGCACATTGGACCCGGTCAGATGTCGCATGGTAATATGTCAAGAAAACGCTTCGTGAGGAACCCCGCGAACCATGTCCAAAACACCCGATTCGGGCAAAGCGGAAGATGACGAGCCTTCGACCGTCGAGCAATATCTGGTGAAGGACCCGGAACGCTTCGCCCTGAACATGGCGCGCATGATCGAGCAGGCCGGCAAGGCCGCCTCGGCATGGGCCGAGCCGCGCGAAAAAGGCGACGTGCGCGATCATGTCGCCGAGCCCGTGGTCGACATGGTCAAGACCTTCTCCAAGCTCAGCGAATACTGGCTTTCCGATCCGCAGCGCGCGCTGGAGGCGCAGACGCGGCTGTTCGGGGGCTATATGAGCGTCTGGGCAAACGCCATCCAGCGCATTAGTCCTGGCGCTGAAGCGCCCGACGACGCGGTCAAGCCCGAGCGTGGCGACAAGCGCTTCCAGGACCCTGAATGGGGCCGCAACGCGTTCTTCGATTTCCTGAAGCAGGCCTATCTCGTCACCTCGCGCTGGGCGGCAGATCTCGTCGAGCACGCCGACGGCCTCGACGAGCACACCCGTCACAAGGCCGCCTTCTACGTCAAGCAGGTGTCTAACGCCATCTCGCCGTCGAATTTCATCCTGACCAATCCGGAGCTGTT
This sequence comes from Mesorhizobium sp. M00.F.Ca.ET.216.01.1.1, assembly GCF_004010325.2. GTDB lineage: Bacteria > Pseudomonadota > Alphaproteobacteria > Rhizobiales > Rhizobiaceae > Mesorhizobium. The sequence continues at coordinate 180,741 of NZ_SADR02000007.1, read as the reverse complement.
TCGCGAGACCGTCGCCTCGAATGGCGAGAACCTGGTGCGCGGCATGAAGATGCTGGCCGAGGACATCGCCGCCGGCAAGGGCGACCTGAAGCTCAGGCAGGCCGATTACTCGCCCTTCGAAATCGGCAAGAACCTCGCCACCACGCCCGGCAAGGTGGTGGGCCGCAGCGATGTCGCCGAGATCATCCAGTACGATCCCGCGACCGAGACTGTGCTCAAGCGGCCGCTGCTGATTTGTCCGCCATGGATCAACAAGTTCTACATTCTCGACCTCAACCCGCAAAAATCTTTCATTCGCTGGGCAGTCGAGCAGGGCCACACCGTCTTCGTCATCTCCTGGATCAATCCGGACGAGCGCCACGGCACCAAGAGCTGGGAAGCCTATATTCGCGAGGGCCTGCAATACGGCCTCGACACCATCGAGAAGGCCACCGGCGAAAAGGAGGTCAACGCCATCGGCTACTGTGTCGGCGGCACACTGATGGCGGCAGCCTTGGCGCTGATGGCGCAGGAAGGCGACAACCGCGTCAAATCGGCGACCTTCTTCACCACGCAGGTCGACTTCACCTATGCCGGCGACCTGAAAGTGTTCGTCGACGAGGAGCAGGTCGCGGCCGTCGAAAAGGCGATGAACGAAAGAGGCTACCTCGAAGGCACCAAGATGGCGACCGCCTTCAACATGCTGCGCTCGGGCGACTTGATCTGGCCCTATGTCGTCAACAACTACATGCGCGGCAAGGATCCCCTGCCCTTCGACCTGCTCTACTGGAACGCCGATTCTACCCGCATGGGCGCGGCCAACCATTCCTTCTATCTGCGCAACTGCTATCTCGAGAACAAGCTCTCGCAAGGCATGATGGAACTGGCCGGCCGCACGGTCTCGCTCGGTGACATCACCATCCCGGTCTACAACCTCGCCTCGAAGGAAGACCACATCGCACCGGCGCTTTCGGTGTTCCTCGGCTCGAAATATTTCGGCGGCGAGGTCGAGTACGTGATGGCAGGCTCTGGCCACATCGCCGGCGTCGTCAACCCGCCGGCGGCGCAGAAATATCATTACTGGACGGGCGGCAAGCCGGTCGGCGACTTCGACCAATGGATCGCCGGGGCCAAGGATCATCCCGGCTCCTGGTGGCCGCACTGGCAAAACTGGATCGAGGCCAGGGACAACACCCGCGTGCCCGCCCGCAAACCCGGCAAGCATATGAAAACCCTGGGTGATGCGCCGGGCACCTATGTCAAGGTGCGTGTGTAACGGACTGTAATGTCTGGTGAGTTGACGGGGTGGCAAAACAGGGCGAAATGGTGTCGTCAACTATTAAGCTGCCTTAACGCGTCTCCAACTACCGAATAACTTCAAGGCATGCAGATTTGACACAGGTCTCGTTTCCGGTTCGGGAACAAGGGTCATTTCGACGAGACGTTTCGACGCCGCGCCAATGACGAACCGGCCGGACACCGAGGGGGAATTTTGTTTTGAAATCAGCAGGATCGCGTCTCGCGAAGGGGGAAGGCCGCACCATTGTGGTAGCGCTTTTCTCCGTGCTCCTGGCGTCCTGTACTTCGGCTGGCGACCCGAACATGTCCGTCGGCATGCCCGGTTATAACGCCACGGCGTCCGACATCAGTGCGGCCTCCAGCGCCAAGCCGGCGGCCGCAGACGATTCGTCCTCGCAGGTGACGACCCAGCAGATGACGATGACGGCCGAGGGCGATGCCCCCCTTCCCGAGCAGGTTTCGTATGTACCGATAGCCAAGCCAGGGACTAGGACAGACGCCGGCTTCCCCGTCCCAACTGGTGCCGAGACGATCGCTGGACACACGCCGCAGCCGCTGGAGCAGCCAGCACAAACGGCTGAGCAGACCGACGCCGCCGCGCAGAAGGTTGCCGCCGCCGATGCTGGCACGACGAAGCAAGAGGCCAACGCCGCCGCTCCGGCGACGAACAACCAGGTCTACGTCACCGCCGGCGAGATGCCGCAGCCGCAGGCCTATGCACCGAAGAAAAAGGGATTCTTCGCGTCGCTATTCGGCACTACGCCCGCCTCCGCAGCACCTGCGCCGCTTATCGACGCAAAACCGGGCGAGCAGCCCGAGACCGCCCAGTCCGCCGCTGCACAGCCCACGCCGACGCCATCGCCGGCAAAGCCGATCATTACGCTGGCCTCTGCCAATCCGGCTGAAAAGCCGGTGCAACTCGCTTCCGTCGACACCAGCGGTTACACAAGCGACGCGCTGCCCGGCGTGCGCAAGACGGCGCTGTTCGAGATCAAGCGCAAATCCGGCCTCGACGACGAGAGCGACGTCGATCTAAATGAGGACGAAGGCGGTGCCTATCAGGTTGCGTCCGCGGCCGGCCTCGCCCGATTGGCGCCCAACGGCCTCTTGAAGCAGACCGAAAGCGTCGACGTCGCCTGCCTGAAACCGTCGCTGGTCCGCGTGCTGAAGACGATTGAAGGCCACTACGGCAAGAAGATGATCGTAACCTCCGGCTATCGCGATCCGGCCCGCAACCGTCGCGCCAACGGCGCCAAGAATTCACTGCACATGTATTGCGCGGCAGCCGACATCCAGGTTCCGGGCGTCTCGAAATGGGAACTGGCGAGCTATATCCGCTCCATGCCCGGCCGCGGTGGCGTCGGCACCTACTGCCACACCGAATCCATCCACGTCGATGTCGGCCCCGAGCGCGACTGGAACTGGCGCTGCCGCCGGCGCAGTGGCGGCGACGGTTAGTTTCTTTGTCCCGCCTGACGCAAGTTTGCGAGATACGCCGACTGAGGCATAACGTTCGACACCCGCGAAACCAGGCCCCGACCCGTCGAAAACGTGCATTTTTGCGGCTATCGAAAAAAGTTGTCGCAGGCGTGGCAGACGGGTTGCCGGTTTGGCGCAACGCAACTATAAACCGCTCACATCTTGAGCGCGCCCATCGTCTAGCGGTCAGGACACCGCCCTTTCACGGCGGTAACAGGGGTTCGATTCCCCTTGGGCGTACCAGATAAATCAAAGGCCCTGGCTGAAACCTGCCCGAATTCGCAGCGAAGCGCGAAGTCGTCGCAAATGTCGAGGATTCCTTAAATGTCGCCTGAAGCGAAAACCCCGGCATCCACCGGGGTTTTCGGCAAGACCAGTTGCTAAAACCGAAACCAGACCCAAACGCGCCTGCGATAGCACCGGGTGCGCCGACGGCCATACCGCCAGTAACGGCGACAGACCCTTCTCCAAACCCGCCGCCGTCGGCGAGGGCGGTGCCACCGCCGATGGTAGACCGGTTGCAATTCTGCTTGAGTATCTGAGTCTTCGAAGGTCTCCGTATCCTGCGCTTCGAGCTCATCGAGAATGCCGCTTCTGGCGACTGGAACACCAGCCACTGCGTTGACAGGCCGAACTGCGCCCGCAAGGGCTGCTGCCCCTGCAATGCCAAACATTCCTGTCAAGAATAATCGCCGATCCATGTAACCCTCCTAATCTTCTAACCAGCGAGACAAGGTTCACAACGGGGAAATAGCGCAGTGGATATAAAAACCCAGGGTAGAATCGCGTGGCCCAGAGAGCGCGCGCTCTCCTTCGTAGCTATAGACTTCCGGCGCCTTCAACAGCTCGATACTGCGCCCGTTGGGGCGCCCTGCGATAGAGTTTTTGAACTGTCGTGTTTCCGGTTGTGGCCGGCAGCCCACATTGCCAAAGAGCTCCAAGCCGCAACGCTAATCAGTCAGCGTCCTTGGTCGTGAGCTGGTTGGGGCCAGCGCTGTAATGCGGCATGGCCGACCTCGGTGAGCGCATAGACCCCACGCTCGGCCCTGGCAAACCAGCCATAGACGTTGTGAAGCAGGATCTTTGCGGCGCGAGGTGAAATGGCCCTGAGGTCGCGCGGTCGCTTCGGCCCGTCGGCCATTGCGGCGGCACATGCCAACGCATCCTGCCGGTAGGCGGTCATGATCGGCGTCCGGGAGCCGCCGCCGACCACAGGATCGCCGCGCCGGCGCCGGTGCTCGTCCATCAGTCGCGATCTTCGCCTCGGGTCTCGCCGGGGCGGCAGGGCGGCCGGACTGAGCAACAGCTCGACATTGCCGGCGGCGCCAACTCCCAGAAGGCCGAAACCGAGCCGTCGACAGAGTGCGCGGAACCGCCGATCATGCTCACGGCCCTTGCCGCGAGCCGACATCCTCGCCGCAAGCCAGACCTCATCGCATGCCGCGGCACGATCGACAGCTTGAAGCACCAGCTCGAGGTTGAATTGCAGCTTCAATTCGCAGATGACGACGACGGGAGGCTCGCCGTCACGCAATCCCACGACATCGCAGCCGCCGACTTCGCCTTTGACGGTGAATTCCAGGCTCTCAAGAAACCGCTTCACCGGAATGTAAAGAGACGTTTCTTGCATGCCGGAGCCATAGCCGATTCGAGCCGGGTCCGCACGGAGGCGCCGAGGAGCACTCCATTGGGCTGGGCGTTCCCACCGACCTTCGATGTCTCCCATCCCCGGTGTATCAGGAAACAGCGTCGAAAACGACCTTCTGCGACAACCCGCCACCGGCGCGATTTTCCAATGTGATGGTTCCGCCATAGCGCTCGATGATTTCCCTGGCGATGGCGAGACCCAGGCCGGCGCCAGGGATGGATTGCCAGCGGCCGGGATCGACGCGAAAAAACGGCTCGAATGCCTTGTTCAGCAGTTCCGGCGGAATGCCGGGACCGCGGTCGACGATGGTGAGGACGGCATGACCTTCGGCGGCGGAAAGGGCAACGCTGCAGCCCTTGCCGTGGGTGGCGGCGTTAACAATCAAATTACGCAATGCCCGGCGCAGGCCGAGCGCACCTGCCCTCACCGAGACCTTGTCCAGATGCTCGATCGATACCGCATGTCCAAGTGATGTCATCTCGGCTTCGATGTCGCCGACCAGCTTTTCGAGGTCGACCGGTTCGACGGCGTCCTGGTCGACCTCTTCGCGCACCAACCGGATGGCGCTGTCGGCGATGCGGTCGAGTTCGTCGAGGTCGTGAAGCCATTTGTCGCGCTCGTCGTCGAGAAATTCGGCGCGCAGCCGCATCCGCGTCATCGGGGTTCGCAGATCGTGGCCGGCGGCGGCAACCAGCCGCATACGGCTTTCCATGGCCGTCTTAAGCCTGGTGGAGAGCTGATTGAGAGCACGCGCGGTTGCTTTGACTTCCGCCGACCCCTCCTCCGGCAGCGCCGCCAGAACGCCGTCTGATCCGATCTTGGTGACGGCAGCCTCGATCATCTCGAGCGGCCGGATGAGCACGGCGGTGAAGTAGACCGAGACCGCCGTGGCGCCAAGCACGATCAGCGTGATCCAGCCCGCCAGGACAAACCAGCCACGCCTCGGCGGGCCGAAATCGGGGACGTCCACGATCACCCAACGATTATCAGGCAAACCGACAGAAGCGACCATGCCGGGCTTGCCCTCCATGCGGCTTACAACGGCCGAAACGTTGACGCCGTCGCGATGCAGGATGTCGTTTAGCACCCGCGTGTGCTTTCGGTCTTCGACGCCACCTGCGGGATGATCGCGCAGATCTATCGGAATGTTGACGCCCGGCATACGGCCCGCGACGAGTTGCACCGTAAGCTGGACCTGGCGGGCAACGGGGCCCATGGTCAGCTCAGGCGAAGGCTCCCCGAGCACGCTGATGGCGGCGGCCGTCGCGAGGCCGACAACGCCGACGATCGAAACCACCAGCAGCACGATGAGGCGCCTGCGCAGCGAGTTCATGCCTCGGTCTCCGCCGTCTCGACGCGAGCGGTGAGCTGGTAGCCGCCGTTGCGCACCGTCTTGAACAATGGCTCCCCTGCAGCTTCGCCGAATTTGCGGCGCAGCCGGCTCATCAGCACATCGACGGAGCGGTCGAGCGGGTCGCGCTCGCGGCCTTGCGTGAGATCAAGCAACTGGTCGCGGGACAACAGTCGGCCGGGACGGTCGAGGAAAACCTGCAACAAGTCGAATTCGGCACCGGTGAGATCGATGAGCGCGCCTTGCGCATCTGTCACCTTGCGGGTGTCGGGTTCCAGCCTGTAGCCGGCGAAGTGGTAGACACGGGCGCGAGGCGCTGCTGCTTCTTCCAGCACTGAGCGCCGCAGCACGGCGCGGATGCGGGCGGTCAGCTCGCGTGGATTGAACGGCTTGCCGAGATAATCGTCGGCGCCAAGTTCCAGTCCGATGATGCGGTCCACATCTTCCTTCAGCGCCGTCAGCAGGATGACGGGAATGTGCGGCCTGCGGTCACGCAGGGCGCGGCAGATATCGAGCCCCGAGCCGTCGGGCAGCATGACGTCGAGCACGATCAGGTCGAATTGGCCGGAGGCCAGTCTGTGCTCGCATTCGCGTCGGTTCGCGGCCATCGAAACGCGAAACCCCTGGCCGTCGAGATAGCGCCCGAGAAGCGTCCTGATCTCGCGGTCGTCGTCGACGACAAGGATGTGGGATTGTGACTGCATTCTTCGCCCGGTGCCTGTTTGGCCTGTTCATTGCCGATTATAGGGAGAGCCCGCGGTGAGCGGCATGGAAAATTGCAACCGAATGTTTCCGGCCGGGAAGCAGAAACATTCGGAAACAAATCTCCCTTTTCTGGAAACCTTCGGCAACCTGCCGAAGCAAAGCGGAAAAAAACGCCTCCTATCCTCCTGCCATCGGAAGCATGTGGGAAGGGAAAGGATTTACATCATGCGAAGCACGTTTTTTGCGCTTGGCCTGTTTTCCGTCGCGGCCATCCATCCGGCGCTGGCGCAGCAGGCGGACCCTGGCGCGACGCGCGGCGGCGAACCACTGGTCGCAGCTACACAGGGCGGCCCAAACCAGGGCCCAATGCCGTGGCCCGGACCACGCCGGCCGATGCCGCACGGACCGGAAGCCTTCGATCCGCAACGCATGGGACCGCCGCCGGAATTGATGCTGGCAGCCCGGCTTTCCGCGCTCGAGACCCGCATCGGTGCCAGGGCCGAACAGCTCAACGCCTGGCGCGACTATACCAGCGCGCTGCAGGTGGTGCTGACGCCGCCACGGCCCGATCATGGCCCGGATGGTCGCCCCAATGCGGGAGAGCCCGGCCCCGGCGTCGATCACACAACCCGCGATCCGTTCGCCTTCCAGGAACGGCTGGCCGACGATCTTACCAAGCGTGCGGCCTCCGCCGTTAAGCTGAAGGACGCGATCGTCGCGCTTCGCGCCAAGCTGACGCCAGAACAACTCGAAATCCTCGCTTCGGCGGATCAGCCCCATGGACCACCCGCCGGTCTTCCATGGGGCAATCCGCCGGACGAAGCAGCCGGCCCCGGAGGTCTGCCTGACGGCAGACAGCTCCCAATGGCCCTACCCCGGACAGACGAGCAACTCTGACCGGCTGCGCCGGCCGGATCTGCCGCGTGCCGTCGGCAGTCCGGCCGGTTCGTTTCCTGAGAATGGCGAGCCTGTCCGCACGGGCTCGTCTTTCAAATCAACCAAGAAGGCAAGGCAAATGTGGGAAGCCCTGATGATGCTGCGGCTGATCGCGTCCGTTGGCCCGATCTTCTCGATCGGCCACGGCACCCGCGTCGCGCAGCTGCCCCTGCCGGCCGACACGCTCAAAGGCATGATTCGGCTGAGCTTCGCATCCTATCGCCTGTCGCTTCCACCTTCTGTCTCTGCAAACAACCACAAAAATCATGACCAGAAAATTGCGTAAAAGATATCTTATCCTGACAGCTGCGTTGATCGTGCTAGCGGCTGTCGCGGCACTCAAGGCCTATGGCCGCAACACGGCCGAACCAGCCGTACAGGCGGCAGCGCCAGTACAGGCCTCCTTGACGGTTTCGGTCGAAAAGGTTCGTTCCGAGGCCATCGCTTCCTCGGTCAGTGCCACTGGCACAGTCGCTGCCTGGCAGGAAGGCACCATTGGCGCGGAAGCCAGCGGGTTGCAATTGACGGAGGTTCTGGTCGCGGAAGGCGACCATGTGCAGGCCGGCCAGATCGTGGCGCGGCTGAATGCTTCGCTGCTGAAAGCGCAGCTGGCCGAGCAGAAAGCTGCAATCATCGAGGCCCGGGCGACGCTGGAGGGGGCCGAATCTGCTGCCGCGCGCGCCGTCAAACTGCTAGAGAGCAAGGCGGTCAGCGCCGAAGCCGCCGAGGAAAAGGTCACGGCCGTCAAGACCGACCGGGCGCAGGTCGAACAGGCGGAGGCCGCTGCACAAAGATTGCAGGCCGAACTCGATCAGGCGACCGTCCGTGCGCCCTTCGACGGTGTCGTCTCCAGCAGGCCGGCGGTCGCCGGCTCGATCGTCCAGGTCGGCACCGAGCTGATGAAGATCATTCGCGACGGCAGACTGGAAGTCGGCGTTCTCGTCCCGGAAAAGGACCTGCCGAAAATCTCGGTTGGTCAAGCGGCGACTGTCGTCGACGCCTCGAGCCACACCACCCAAGGCAAGATTTCGTCGATCGCCCAAACGGTCAATTCGACGACGCGGCTTGCCACCGTCTACGTCTCCTTGGGCGTGGACTCGGGCCTGAAGCCGGGCATGTTCGCCCGTGTATCGATAGCAACCACGGCTTCGCAACAGCTAAGCGTCGCGGAAGCCGCCCTCGTCTGGCGTGACGGCAAGCCGGCGGTCTTCGTCGTCGACGAGGCTGGCAAGGTCAATGCGCGTTCTGTCGTCACCGGCGCCCGCCAGAACGGCCGCGTCGCGATCGAATCGGGCCTGTCGGAGGGCAACAGCGTCGTCGTCGCCGGCGCCGGTTTTCTGAGTGATGGCAATCTGGTGCGCATCGCCACCAAAGAGGCGGATGCCGGCGATGCCGCGACCGCCAAGGGCATTTCCCGATGAACGCCATTTCCTCCTGGTCGATCCGCAACCCGGTTCCAACCATCGTGCTGTTCCTGTCGCTGACAATCGCCGGCCTTTACAGCTTCATGCAGTTGCGCACCAACAACATGCCCGACATCGACCTGCCGACGGTCACCGTCACGGTGACGCAGCCGGGCGCAGCGCCGAGCGAGATGGAGGTGCAAGTCGCGCAGGTGATCGAGAATGCCGTGGCGAGCTTGGAAGGCGTCGACGACGTCTCGACCTCGATCAGCGAAGGCTCCTCCGTCACCACCATCGAGTTCTCGCTCGACACGGACCCGGAGACGGCCACCAACGACATCCGCAATGCGGTTTCGAGCGTGCAGTCCAGCCTGCCGGCGGCGGCCACGGCGCCCGTCGTGTCGAAGGTCAATGCAACAGGCAATTCGGTGCTGACCTATGTCGTCGAAGCGCCTGCCATGTCGCCCGATGCGCTGAGCTGGTATGTCGACAACGACGTCGCCAAGGCCCTGCTCGGCGTCGACGGTGTCTCCAAGATCACGCGTTCCGGTGGCGTCGACCGAGTCATCCGCGTCGAGCTTGATCCCGACCGCCTTGCTGCGCTCGGCATCAGCGCCGGCGATGTCAGCCAGACGCTCGCTTCCAGCAATGTCGACCAACCTGGCGGTCGCACCACCGTCGGCGATCAGGAGCAATCGGTCCGCACTTTGGCGAGTGCCTCGACCGTCGAGGCGCTGGCCGATACACGCATCGCCCTTTCAGGAACCGGCGACGTCAAGCTCTCCGATCTTGGCACCGTGGTCGACAGCTGGGAAAAGCCGCGGCAGGCCGCCTATCTCGATGGCAAGCAGGTTGTTGCCTTCAACATCTACAGGTCCATCGGGTCGAGCGAGATCGACGTGGTCAAGGCCGCGCGCGCGGCGATAGCCGAAAAGGGCGCCAAGACGAAAGCCGCGAAGTTCACCGAAGTCACCTCGTCTTCCGGTTTCGTGCAGGAAAGCTATGAGGCGGCACTAGAGGCGCTTTGGCTTGGTGCGCTGCTGGCCGTTGGCGTCGTCTGGCTGTTCCTGCGCGACATCAGGGCAACGCTGGTGTCGGCGATCGCCATGCCGCTGTCGCTGATCCCGACCTTTGCGATAATGGCGGCGTTCGACATCTCGCTCAACAACATCACGCTTCTGGCCCTGTCGCTGGTGGTCGGCATTCTCGTCGACGACGCCATCGTCGAGATCGAGAACATCGTGCGCCATATGCGCCAGACCGGCAGCAGCGCCTATCAGGCGGCGATCGAGGCGGCCGACGAAATCGGGCTCGCCGTGGTGGCGACCACCGCGACCATTGTTGCCGTCTTCCTGCCGGTGGCCTTCATGCCCGGCATTCCCGGAAAGTTCTTTGTCAGCTTCGCCGTCGCCGTCTGCGTGTCGGTTCTGTTCTCGCTGCTTGTGGCACGCATGCTGACTCCATTGATGGGCGCCTATCTGGTGCGCGCCGGCGGCCACAGCGAGGAGGATACTCCGGCCTGGGTGCCAACTTATCTGTGGCTGCTGCACAAGGCGCTCACCTATCGCTGGATCACGCTTGTTGCCGGCATCGCCTTTTTCGTCGGCTCGATGGCGCTGGCGACGAAACTTCCGACCGAGTTCATGGCGGCGACGGATCGCGGCCGCTCGATGATCTCCGTCGAGCTGCAGCCGGGATCGACGATCGAGCAAACGACGGTTGTAGTGCAGGAAATCACGACACGCCTGGAGGGCGAACCGGCAGTAGACAGCATCTTTGCCACAATCGGCACGGCCGCCGCATCGGGCGGAGGCCCAAATCGCGGCTCGACCTCGGCCGAGGTGCGCAGCGCCAATGTCACCATCAATCTGAAGCCTCGCAACCAGCGAACTGTTAGTCAGCAGGAATTCGAGGCCGAGACCTCGCCGAAGCTCGACGACATTCCGGGCGCGCGCATCCAGTTCGGCGCCGACGGCTTTTCGGGCGCCAAGGTGTCGATCACCCTGGTCGGCGACAATGGCGAGGCACTGCAGAAGACCAGTGACGCGCTGATCGACGAGATGAAGTCGGTGCCCGGCCTTATCAATGCGACCTCGACAGCCGCAACGACCAAGCCCGAGCTGATCGTGCGCCCCGACAGCGCCAAGGCGGCTCAGCTTGGCATCACGCCGACCGAGATCGCCGATACGGTGAAGATCGCCACCATCGGCGATACCGACACCAGCCTGGCGAAATTCAATCTCGGCGACCGCCAGGTGTCGATCGTCGTGACATTGCCTGACGGGTCCATCGACGACCCTGCGAAACTGGCCGTCCTGCCGCTGACCGGCACCAAGGGCACGGTACCGCTCGGCGCGGTCGCCGATATCAGCTTCAACGCCGGACCGAACAGCATCGAGCGGGTGGACCGCAGCCGCAGCGCCACTGTCGAGGCGGATCTTTCCAGCATCACGCTCGGCGAGGCGACCACGGCCATCCGCGCCTTGCCGGCAATGCAGAATTTGCCCAAAGGCGTGCACGAACTGGCGCGCGGCGACGCCGCCCGCATGCAGGAGCTGTTCGCCGGCTTTGCCATGGCAATCGCCGCCGGCATCTTGCTGATGTACCTCACGCTGGTTCTTCTCTTCCGCAGCTTCGTGCAGCCGGTAACGATCCTGGTCGCGCTGCCGCTGTCGATCGGCGGCGCGCTCGGCCTGTTGCTGATCACCGGCAAGGCGCTCGGCGTGACACCCCTGATCGGCCTGCTGATGCTGATGGGGATCGCAGCGAAAAACTCGATCCTGCTCGTCGAATACGCGCTGATCGCCGAACGGGAGCGCGGCCTGAGCCGCTTCGAGGCGCTGATCGACGCCGCACGCAAGCGCGCGCGGCCGATCGTCATGACGTCGATCGCCATGGGCGCCGGCATGCTGCCGATCGCGCTCGGCATCGGCGCCGATGCCGAGACACGGGCGCCGATGGCCATCGCCGTGGTCGGCGGGCTGCTCTCCTCGACCGCTCTCAGCCTGATCTATGTGCCGGTGGTCTACACCTTCATGGATGATATCCAGCGCTTCCTCGGCCGCCATCTGCGCAAGCTGCTGGTGGAAGAATCCAACGCTGACGAGGCGACGGCTCTGCCGGGCGCCGAGACCGAAAGCACGTGATCGATACTCAGATTACGGAAGGTCCTGTTTTTGTCGCCCCACATCGGGTTTCCACGAATGCCGGCGTGCCACGGACGCCAGGCCGCAAGCAACGATAAACCCGAATTGAGGGCAAGAGCATGACAGGTCAGGACTTCCAGAACCGCACGACCGGGCGACACTCGACGGGAAATGCTCGGGCGCCGGCAAGACGGTCGGTCTGGATGCGCTTGACCGTCCTGGTGTTGACGTCAACTGCGCTGGCGGGCTGCGTCGTCGGGCTGGACTATCAGAAGCCCTTTTTGGCGATGCCTGCAAACTGGAGCGACCAGAAGAAAGCCACGCCCGCCAAGCCACCGCAACTGTCAAGATGGTGGCAGCGCCTGCGTGATCCCGAATTGAACGCGCTCGTCGAGGAGGCGGTTGCCGGCAATCTCGACGTCGCCACCGCAAAAGCCAAGATCCGTGAGGCGCGTGCAAATTATCGAGAGACCGCCGGAACATTGTTGCCGTCGGTCGACGGATCCGCTTCCGCCACGCGCAACAAGAACAGCTCGTCCACATCGGGCGGGGCCGCCAGCGATCCCTACAGCCAGTACCAGGCCGGCTTCGACGCCAGCTGGGAACTTGACCTGTTCGGCGCCAACCGCAGGAGCGTCGAGGCCGCCCGCTATGGGCTGGATGCTTCCGCTGAGGAACTTCGTTCGACCCTTTTGACCCTGGTCGGCGACGTTGCCTCCAACTATGCCCAGGCACGCGGCTATCAAGCGCGCATTCAACTCGCCCAGCGCGCAGCCGCCTCGCAAAAGGAAACCGCGGCGCTCACCCGCACGATGGCGCAAGCCGGCATGTCGACAGCGGCGGATGTCGCCAAAGCCATGGGACAGGCCAGCAGCACGGAAGCCGACGTTCCGGCGCTGCAAGCGAGCTATGCTCAGTCCGTCCATCGCCTTTCGGTGCTCACTGGCCGAGCGCCGGCCGCGCTGACGGAGCGGCTGAAGCGTAGCGCGCCGATACCAGCACCGCGCCTGCCGATACCAACCGGGATCCCAGCCGATGTTCTGCTCTCGCGGCCCGACGTGCGCATGGCGGAGCGGCAATATGCGCAGTACACCGCCAGGATCGGCCAGGCCGAGGCGGCCCGCTATCCGAGCGTCAGTCTGACCGGAGACATTGACACGTCGGCCTTCAAGGTCGGCGATCTCGGCAAGAATTCCACGATCGGCTGGTCTTTTGGGCCGACGCTCAGCGTCCCGATATTCAATGCCGGCCAGTTGAAGGCCGCCGTCGAAGTCGCCAAGGCCCAGCGCGATCAATACTTCATCGCCTACAGATCGTCCGTGCTGACAGCGCTCGAGGAGGTGGAAAACGCCATCGTTTCACTGCGCCAGGAGCGCATCAGGAATGCAAAGCTTGCCTCGTCCGCTAAATCCTACGGAAACGCCGCGCGTCTCGAGCGTTCGCGCTATCAGTCCGGGGAGACAAGCCTTCTTGACGTGCTGGACGCGGAACGGTCGCTTTATTCGGCCGAGGACGACCTCCTGCAAAGCCGCATCTCAATCGCAGCCGACTACATCGCGCTCAACAAGGCGCTCGGCGGCGGCTGGGACGGCGCGGTCGACTCCGCAAAGCCCGAGATCGTCGACGTCAAGACCGGCCCACGGCTGGCGTCGAAGCCTATGGTGCAGTGAAGAACGTTCCCGAGCCTGACCGTCAAACCGGATTTCGCCTGCCGTCAATCGACCAATTTGGCCACTACCGCAGCGCAGTCGCCGGCCTTGACCAATCCGGGAAAATGCCGCGCTGCCAGCAGACCCGACATTTTGGCCCGTATCTCCTGCGCAGCAGAACCGGTGCGGCCGATCGCATGGATGCGCGCCAGAACCTGGTTTTCTTCGACCGGCTCGCCGAGATCGACCGTCGTCTCGATCATCCCGTCCTCCTCGGCAAAACAGAAGCAATCGCCCGACGGCATGTCCAGCCAGTGGGTCGGATGCTTGTCGACCGCGCCGGCGACGACGCCGGCATGCCGCAGCACATTCAGCACGCCGCGACGGGCGATCCGCACGGTTTCGGCCCTTGATGTTCCACCACCGCCGAGCTCGGTGGTCACGAATACCTTGCCCATCTCCTCCGCTGCCGTATCGTACATGCCGACGGCATCGATCTCGATCATGCGGTTGGAAAACGGTGCGGAGAACGCCTCGACCGCCGCGAACGCCTTTTTCTCCTGCTCCTTGTCCGCCAGCACATGGGCAGCACAGAACGGCACGAAGTCGAGCGTCTTGCCGCCCGAATGGAAATCGAGCACGATGTCGGCACGAGGCAGCAATTTACGCTGGAAATAATCGGCGATCTTTTCGGTTACCGTACCGTCAGGCCGGCCCGGAAAGCTGCGGTTCAAATTGCCCTTGTCGATCGGCGAGGTGCGCGTGCCGGCGCGGAAGGCCGGATAATTCATCGCCGGCACGATGATGACCGTGCCGCTGACATCCTTCGGATCGAGCGTGCGGGCGAGGTCGAAGAGCGCCAGCGGCCCTTCATACTCGTCGCCATGGTTGCCGCCGGTGAGCAGTGCGGTCGGGCCCTTGCCGTTGCGGATCACGCAGACCGGGATCATCACCGATCCCCAGGCCGAGTCGTCACGGCTGTAAGGCAGGCGCAGGAAACCGTGCTGGACGCCGTTGCGATCGAAGTCGACGCTCGGCGTAATTGGCGATGGACGAAGATTCGACATCGGTTTTCAGCCCTTGATCACTAGCTTGCGCGGCACGTTGGCCAGGCACTCCACGGCCGTCTCGGTGATAAGGATCGATTCGGTAATCTCCAGCCCCATCGTCTCCAGCCATAGGCCGGTCATGAAATGGAAAGTCATGCCGGGTTTCAGTTCGGTGCGGTCGCCGGGGCGCAGGCTCATCGTGCGCTCGCCCCAGTCCGGCGGATAACTGAGCCCGATCGGATAGCCGGTGCGGTTGTCCTTGACGATGCCGTACTTCTTCAGCACGGTGAAGAACGCATTGGCGATATCCTCGCAGGTGTTGCCCGGCTTTGCCGCGGCAAGCCCCGCGTCCATGCCTTCCAGCGTCGCCTTTTCGGCATCGAGGAATTCCTGCGTCGGCTTGCCGAGGAAGACAGTGCGCGACAGCGGGCAGTGGTAGCGGTTGTAGCAGCCCGCGATCTCGAAGAAGGTGCCCTCGCCCGACTTCATCGGCCTGTCGTCCCAGGTCAGGTGCGGCGCCGAGGCATCGGCGCCGGACGGCAGCAGCGGCACGATCGCCGGATAGTCGCCGCCAACACCGTCGACACCGCGCGTGCCTGCATCGTAGATCTCGGCGACGAGGTCGCATTTGCGCATGCCGACTTCGATCTTGTCGACGATGCGGGCATGCATCGCCTCGACGATGCGGGCAGCCTTGCGCATGTAGTCGATCTCGGTCGAACTCTTCACCGCGCGCTGCCAGTTGACCAGTGCCGTGGCATCGACAAAGCGGGCATTGGGCAAATGTTTCTGCAGCGATGCGAAGGCGGCCGCCGAGAACCAGTAATTGTCCATCTCGACGCCGATTGTGAACTTGCCCCAGCCGCGATCGCCGAGCACGCTGGACAGGTAATCCATCGGGTGGCGTTCGGTCGACTGCACATAATGGTCGGCATAGCCGACGATGTTGTCGTGCGCGAGATAGGCGGTGCGCTTGGCGCCATTGGCGTCCTGGCCGCGTCCGTACCACACCGGCTCGCCCGACGGCGGCACGATGACGGCCTGGTGTACATAGAACGACCAGCCGTCATAGCCGGTCAGCCAGGCCATGTTGGACGGATCGCTGACGATCAGCAGATCGACGCCCTTGGCCTCCATGGCCTTCCGGGTCTTGGCGAGGCGGTCCGCATATTCGCCGCGCGAGAATTTCAGGTTAGGCTGCATTGTTTTTTAGTCCTCGTTTGTTGGGCCTTGCGGCCAGCATCAGCTTTCGAAAATGATTCCGGTGTTGGCCGCCCGCGCCCGGTCGCGGGCGAGCGTTGCGATCGCCGTATCCTGCACGCCGGTGCCGGTGAGGTCGGCGATGGTGATGTCGCTGTCCGACCGGCGGCCGTGCTTTTCGCCGGCGATGATCTGGCCGAGTTCCGTCACCTCGGCATTGGCCGCCATCACGCCTGCCGCGATGGCATGGTGCAATTCGCCTAGAAGCCGCGTCTGGCGGGCGCTATCGGCGACATAGAGATCGGCCATGCGCAGGATCGCCGGCGCGATCTCGTTCTTGTGCTCGGCGTCCGAGCCCATCGCGGTGATGTGCTGGCCAGCCACGATGAAGCCTGCCTTGATCAGCGGCTCGGTCGAGGGTGTGGTGGTGACGATGATGTCGGCATCGGCCGCCGCTTTTGCTGCGTCAGGTTCGGCGCGCACGATGATGCCCAATCGTTCGCGCAATTCGGCCGCCGCTGCTTCGGCCTTGAGGGCATCCCGCGCCCAGATGCGGGCCTCGGCGATCGGCCGCACAAGCCTCAGCGCCTCGAGTTGCAGTCCGGCCTGAACGCCGGCACCGAAAATCGCGGCAACAGACGCGTCTGCTCGCGAAAGATGTTTCGCCGCGACCGCCCCGGCGGCAGCCGTGCGAATGTCGGTCAAATAGCCGTTGTCGAGCAGCAGTGCCTCGACCAACCCTGTCTTTGAGGAAAGTAGCACCATCATGCCGTTGACGCTGGGCAGGCCAAGCTTCGGATTGTCGAAGAAACCGGGGCTGATCTTGATGGCGAAGCCGTCGATGCCAGGCACGTAGGCGGTCTTCACATCGACCTCGCCGCGATGTTCGGGAATGTCGAGCCGCAGGATCGGCGGCATCGCGACCGGCAAGGTGGCAAGCGCACGGAAGGCATTTTCGACGCAGGCGACAGCGTCGAGATCGAGCTTCACGATCGTACGCAATTCGGCTTCAGTGAGGATCGTCATTCGGCTCATAGGTCACGCTCCGTGATTGCTTCGCCGCAGACGACCTTCCTGTGCAGCGTCATGTCGATGTTGCGGCCGGACAGAATGAGTACCACGGGTCCGTTCGCCCTGAGCTTGCCGGCAAGCAGCGCCGCGATGCCGACCGCACCGGCGCCTTCGACGATCTCGCGTTCCTGTTCATAGGCGTGGCGGATGCCGGCAGCGATCTCGTCCTCGCCAAGCAGGATCACGTCGTCGAGCAGGTCGCGGCACATCGAGAAAGTCAGCCGGTTGTCGAGACCAATGCCGCCGCCAAGCGAATCCGCCAGCGTCGGCAGTTCCTCGACCTGCACTGGGCGGCCGGCGTCGAGGCTCGCCTTCATCGCAGCACCCCGCTCCATCGAAATGCCGACGACCTCCGCACCGGGACTGACGCCCTTCACCGCAGCAGCGACGCCCGACGCCAGCCCGCCGCCGGAAAGCGGCACCAGCACCAGGGCAGCGTCAGCAACCTGCTCGATGATCTCCAGCCCAAGCGTCCCCTGCCCGGCGATGATGGCCGGATGGTCGAAGGGCGGCAGCATGACCAGTCCCTCTGCAGCAACGAGCCGTTCGACTTCTTCCTGCGCATCGTCCTGGCTGTTGCCGACAATGTGGATCTCGGCGCCGAGATGACGGATTTCGTCGAGCTTGTTCTGCGGCACCAGCCGCGACATGCAGATCACCGCGCGCATGCTCTCGAGCTTAGCCGCATGGGCGAGCGCCCGGCCGTGATTGCCGGTTGACGCCGCAACGACGCCGCGCGCTCTTTCCTCCGCGCTCAGCGAAGCGATGGCGTTCGAGGCACCGCGCAGCTTGAAGCTGCCGGTGGTCTGCCGATGTTCCAGCTTGAGGTGAACCGGTATGCCCAGCCGCTCCGACAAGGTCGGAGAAAGCACGGTCGGCGTCGCCAAAACCTTGCCGGCAATGCGTTCGCGCGCGGCGCGAATGTCGGCGAGTGTGATCCTGCTTGCGGTCATGGCCGGTGCCTTGCAATCAGTTCAGCGGCAACGTCATCAGACGGCCGAATTCGGGACGCGACATGTCGTCGCCGCAAAGCCGCAGGCAGGTCCAGGCCGTTGCCTGGTTGCTGGTGACGACAGGACGGCCGATCGCCTCTTCCATGCCGACGACCGCAAGTGCTGCCCGCAGCGCCGTGCAGGAGACGAACAGCGCATCGGCTTGCGGATCCATCGCCTCGCGAGCCAGATCGACCAGCGAAGCCGGCGCAATCCGTGCCATCTCGCGGTCGTCCTCGAAGCCGAGACAGGTGAAGCTGGCGATCTCGAAGCCGTGCGCCGCGAAATAGGCCGCCATCGGCTGGCTTGTCTCGACCGTGTAAGGGGTGAGGATGCTGATCCAATTAGCGCCTAGCGCCCTCAATCCGCGTACCCCCGCCATCGGCGGCGTGACGACAGGCACGCCGGGCTTGGCGGCTCGCACCGCCGCCTCGACCTCGGCATCGCCGATGACTACTGAGGCCGAGGTGCAGGAATAGCAGATCGCGTCGAGCGGCTCGTCGGGCAGGATGAGCGCCGCGCCGGCTGTCAGAGCCGGCTGCATCTTGCGCAGGTTTTCCGGCGTCGTCGGATTGGCGTAGGGAATGCGGGCGACATAGACGCCGACCCGGTTGCTTGCCACCATGCGGCGAAAATCCGGCTCGGTCGTATGGTCGGTGGCAAGGATGATCAGGCCGACGCGCTTGTCCAGCGGACGCTTGTCGAGCCTGGGTTTTGTCGGTCTCAGGCTGATTTCAGGCAGCGGTGTCATCAAAGACTACCTCTCGATCTTACCGTAACGACGTTCCAGCCAGCGCAGCAGCACGACCGAGGAAAGGCTGATGACAAGGAAGAACGCACCGACCAGGGTCATTGGTTCGACATAGCGATAATAGCTGTTGGCGACGCTCTTCGCCTGGTTCATCAGTTCCAGCACGGTGATTGCCGAGAGCAGCGGCGTCTCCTTGAACATGGCGATGAAATAGTTGGCAAGCGCCGGGATCATCGGCGGAATCGCCTGCGGCAGGATGACGTGGGTCCATGTCTGCCTGGCGTTCAGGTTGCAGGCCTTGGCTGCTTCCCACTGGCCGCTCGGCACGTTGTCGATGCCGGCACGATAAACCTCGGCCGTATAGGTGCCGTAATGCAGCCCGAGCCCGATAACGCCCGCCACCAGCGGCGGCAAGAGGATGCCGATGTCGGGCAGCACGTAGAAGATGAAATAGAGCTGCACGAGCAGCGGCGTGCCGCGGATGAACTCGGCAAGGAATCCTATCGTGCGCGACAGGCCCTTGTTCGGCGAGCGCCGCGCCAGCGCGATGGCCAGCCCCAGGATCGCGGCCAGCACCGAGCCAAGCAGCGTCGCCAGGATGGTGATCCTCACGCCCTGGATCAGCGTCGGTAGGATCTCCCGGACAAAGCTCCAATCCCAGTCCATTACAGGGCCCAATCCATCAGATGCGTACCCCGTCGAGGCCCCGCGCCATGCGGCGTTCGAGCGAACGCACGCCCCACGAAATGATCAGCGCGAGGGCGAAATAGATGACGAGGATGGTGGCGAACGGCACCATCGTATTGCCGGTCTGCGAGCGCACCACCTGCGCCTGGAAGGTCAGGTCGGCGAGAGAGATCAGCGAAACGACGGCAGTGGCCTTGAGCAGCTCGATGGCGTTGTTGCCGAAGGTCGGCAGCATGACCAGCAGCGCTTGCGGCAGGATGACATGGCGCATGCCGTGCCAGCGGCCGAGATTGAGCGCGGTGCAGGCCTCATATTGTTCGCGGCCTATCGACTGGATGGCGCCGCGTACCACTTCCGCCGCATAGGCGCCGACATTGAGGCCGAGCGCCAGCACGCCGGCCTGCAGCGGCGTCAGCGATATGCCGATGAAGGGCAGCACGAAATAGGCCCAGAACAGCTGCACGAAGATCGAGGTGCCGCGAAAGAATTCGATGTAGGCAGTAGCCAGCGCGCGAAGCACGAAGAAGCGCGACAGCCGCCCCAGCCCGGCTAGAAAGGCCATGATCAAGGCCAGCACCGACCCCATCAGCGTCAGCTCGATGGTGACAAGCGCTCCTTGCAATATCAGGCCGAAATAGCCGGACCATTGGGTCATAGAGTTAGGTTTTTCCCCATTGGATCATCGTAGAGCGTCGGAGCTGCCCCTCACCCGCCTGCCAGCACCTTCTCCCCGTATAGAGACGGGGAGAAGGAACTTGCCGTAACGCTGGCGCCGCCCTCTCCCCGTACTTCACGAGGAGAGGGCAACTTTCTCACTTAGCCGAACACTGCTTGTCGCGCGTCGTCGACATCGCCGCCGCCGCCGAGAAGCCGTAGGGCTCGATGATCTTGGCGAACTCGCCGGACTTCTTCAGTTTCGCCAGCTCGACATCGTAGGCGTCGCGCAGCGCTTCGTCGCCCTTCTTGAAGGCCGCGCCGTCGCAATAGACCGGCGCGCCAACCACAGGGGCGATGACTTCGAGGTTCGGATCGTTGGACTTCTTGACCAGGTCATTGATCGACAGCACCGGTAGCGAATAGGCATCGATGCGGCCGTCCTGCAGCATTTTCAGGCCGCTCTGGCCGTCCGGCACCACGATGACGCGTTCGCGCGGCACGCCGGCAGTGAGCGCCAGCTTCTCCTCGGTGCCGCCGCCCGGCGCACCGATCGTCGCGCTCGTATCCTTGGCGACATCCTCATAGCTCTTGAAGCCTTTCGGATTGCCCTTCTTCACCAGCATCGCCTCGGCGTCGCACAGCACCGGCTCCGAATAGGCAACCGCCGCGCAGCGCTCCGGTTTCATGAACAGCCCGGCGGTGACGACGTCGAAGCGGCCTGCCTGCAGACCGGGGATCATGGCGCCATATTCCGAGATCGAGGCGACGATGTCGTTGACCCCAAGTCGCTTGAATATCTCGCGTGCCACGTCGGGTGCCGCGCCCGAAACCTTGCCGTCGGCGGCGACCGCCGTATAGGGCGGCTCGTTGGCGATGGCGACGCGGGCAAAGCCTTGCGCCTTGAGCTCTTCAAGCTTGCTGTCGTCGGCCGAACCCGCGGTCGAGGCAGCCAGGACCGCCGTCAATGCAATGCCGGCGACGCCGGCCAGAATGCCAAGTTTCTTCACTGTTCCCAACTCCTTGTTTCTTGGTTGATTTGGGCGTCTGCCCCACATGGCGGTCAGACGCGATGTCCGGCCGCGATGATCTTCTTCAGGAAGCCTTGCGTGCGCTCCTGCTTGGGATGGCGGAAAATCTCGTCGGGCTTGCCTTCTTCGACAATCTTGCCGCGATCGAAGAACAGCACCCGGTCGGCGAAATCATGGGCAAAACCCATCTCGTGGGTGACAAGCAGCATGGTCATGTCGGTCTCGGAGCAGAGCCGCCACAAGACATTCAGCACCTCCTCGACCAGCTCCGGATCGAGCGCCGATGTCACTTCGTCGAACAGCATTATCTTCGGCTGCAGCGCCAGAGCTCGGGCAATCGCCACGCGCTGCTTCTGCCCGCCGGAAAGCTGCGCCGGCATGCTCTTGGCCTTGTCGGCCATGCCGACCATGTCGAGCAGTTCCATCGCCCGCTTTTCGGCGGCAGCACGCGGCATGCCCTTGGTCAGGATCGGCGCCAGCGTGACGTTGTCGATGACGCTTTTGTGCGGAAACAGGTTGAACAGCTGGAAGACCATGCCGATCTTCTGGCGCATTCTTGCCAGATGCCGTTCGTCGGCGGTCAGCAACTGGCCGTTGCGCTCCATGTGGTAGAGCTGCTCGCCGTCGATCTGGATGTGGCCGCTGTCGATCCTCTCCAGCGTCATCAGGATGCGCAGGATCGTCGTTTTGCCCGAGCCGGATGGGCCGATCAGCGCCAGTTTCTCGCGCGGCATGACTTGCATCGACAGGCCGTCCAGCACCTTGAAGGTGCCGAAGCTTTTCGAAATGCCGTCGATCTTGATGATGGGCGCGGTCAATGAATTTCCCCGCTCTGGAGAAGCCTGTGCCTTCAACGATGCGGAACGCGCCAAATCATGTCAATTAGGAAAATAATATCATGACAATGTTTCTGGCTCCGCACAATTTCGCGGCAGCTTCTGCCTAGATCGCCAGCAGGAGATGCTCCGGATCGCCGAGCAGAAGTTTGGTGACAACGCTCAACCCGGCGCGCAGTTCCCCCTCGGTTGTCGAGCCGAGCGAGATACGCACCGCCGGTTGCCAGGGCGCCTGCGAAATGCGGAAGGACGTGCCCGGCGCGATCGCAACGCCCTGCAGGCGGGCCTGTGAGACGAAACCTTCCTCGGCTCGGTCGCCGGGCAGCTGCAGCCACAGATGCAATCCGTCGCGATGGACGCGATAATCGACCCCGGCGAGCACCTCGGCGGCGATGTCCTGCCGCCGCCGCAGTGCCAAACGCTGCCAGCGCACGAGATCCATCGCCGTGCCGTCGCCCACCCACTTGGTCGCGATCTCGGCCACCATCGGCGTCGCCATCCAGTTCGAGACGAGATGCCGGTTGGCAACGGCAGCGACATAGCGGTCAGGCGCTGCGAGATAACCGATGCGCAGGCCCGGCACGACGATCTTGGTGAAGGAGGTCACGTAGAGCGTGCGCTCGGGCGCGAAAGCGGCGACGGGCGGCGGCCGATCTTCGACCAGCGGGCCGAGCACATCGTTCTCGATGATGGCGATGTCGTGCTTGCGCGCCACCGCTGCTATCTGCTCGCGCCGCGTGACATCCATCAGCGTCGCGGTCGGATTGATCACCGAGGGCTGCACGAACACGGCGCGAATATCGGAAAGCCGGCACGCCTCGTCCAGCGCCTCCGGGATCAGGCCATTGTCGTCGATCGGCAGTCCTTCGAGGTTGAAGCCGAGATAGCGCGCCAGCGGGATCAGCGTGTGATGGCCGATCGCCTCCGTAGCGACGGTCGAACCGGGCGGCGCCACGCTCATCAGTGCCACCGTCATGCCGGCCGTGGCGCCGTTGGTCAGGCTAACGTTCTGCGCGGACACGTCGAGACCGCAGAGCCGCAGCCACTCGACGGCGACGGCACGGTGACGCGGGAAAACCATGTTCGGCCGAAACGACAGCGCCGAGCTCGATGGCAGGTTTTCGGCAAGCCAGCCCAGCGCCTGCTTCAGCCGCTCCAGATGCATCGGCTCGCAGACCGGCTTCAGGATGGAGAGGTCGATGACCTCGCCCAGGCGCTCGGGCAGATAGGGCGGCTCCGGCTCGCGGCGCTGCGTCTGCACGAAGCTGCCGCGGCCGATCTCGCCGGAAACCAGGCCTCGGCGGATCAGCTCCTCATAGGCGCGGCTGACCGTCTGCACCGACAGCCTCAGGTCGTCAGCCAACTGGCGATGTGTCGGCAGCCGCGCACCGTTGGCGAGCCGCCCGTCATGGATGGCGCGCGCGAACTGGTCGGCGAGCGACTGGTAGGCAGGCCGCCGGATGAGCGTGGGATCTGGGCGCCACAATGTCATGACTTATTAGAGATCGAAATCAGTGCAATTGACAATCGAAATAATGCGCCATCATGGTGTCGCAGACAAAAGTGGACGATCATGGCCGCAGCGAAACTCGATCCGATCGACCTGAAAATCCTCGACGCCATCCAGCGCGACGGGCGCATCACCAAGCTGGCGCTGGCCGACAAGGTCGGCCTGTCGCCGACGCCGTGCTGGATGCGGCTCAGGAAACTGGAAAAGGCCGGCATTGTCTCCGGCTATCATGCCAGGATTGCGATGCGCGTCATCGCACCGGTCGCCACCGTGCTGATGGAGGTGACGCTGGCCAGTCACCGCCAGGCCGATTTCGATCGTTTCGAGCGCGTCGTCCGCGACATTCCCGAGATCGTCGCTTGCTGGTCTGTGGGCGGCGGCGTCGACTATATGCTGAAGGTGATGGCGCGTGACATCGACGCCTATCAGCGGCTGGTCGATGCCTTGCTCGAACGTGAGATCGGCATTGACCGCTACTTCACCTATATTGTCACCAAGACGGTGAAGGAGGAGACTGCGCTGCCGGTGGCCGACCTTCTGCCGATGCAACCCTAGCGGCGCCGGAGAAATCGTCTGCCGAAGCAGTGCAATAGAGACAATCTCTCTACGCGCAGGCTCGCAAACAGCTTCTCCGTCTGCGCCGCACGAATAGTCTTCCCGCATCACCCCAATCCGGGAGACCTTGATGATGTCCGCACATTTTGCCCGCTCGCACCGCCATGAAGCGCTCGATCGCCTCACCGACCGCCGGCTGCTGCGCGAACTCGCCTATGTCGACGGCCACTGGACGGCGAGCGAGGCCGCCGGGAGCTTCGAGGTGACCGATCCAGCGACAGGCGCCACCGTTGCCTTCGTCGCCGCGCTCGATGCCGGACAGACGACGCAGGCGATCGATGCCGCGTCCCGCGCCTTGCCGGCCTGGCGTGCCGCGCTGCCGCAGGAACGCGCAAGGGCCCTGCGGAAATGGTTCGAGCTGATCATTGCCGCCAGGGAGGATCTGGCCCTGCTGATGACGCTCGAACAGGGCAAGCCGCTGAAGGAATCGCGGGGCGAAATCGACTACGCCGCTTCCTTCATCGAGTGGTATGCCGAGGAGGCCAAACGCCTCAATGCCGAAAGCGTCTCCAGTCATTTGCCGGGCGCCGAGATGATCGTGTGGCGCGAACCACTCGGCGTCGTCGGCGTTGCCACGCCGTGGAATTTCCCTTCGGCCATGCTGACCCGCAAGGCGGCCGCGGCGCTAGCCGCCGGCTGCACCATCGTTGCGCATCCCTCCTCTGAAACGCCGCTGTCGGCGCTGGCGCTGGCCGAACTCGGCGAGCGCGCCGGCTTGCCGGCAGGTGTATTTAACGTCGTCACTGGCAATGCCGCTACCATCGTTGGGCGGATGTGCGAAGACCCGCGCATTCGCGCTATGAGCTTCACCGGCTCGACCGAGATCGGCAGGCTGATCGCCGCGCAAAGTGCGCCGACGATGAAGCGGCTGGTGATGGAGCTTGGCGGCCATGCGCCGCTCATCGTCTTTGCCGATGCCGATATCGACAAGGCGGTGAGGATGGCCGTCGCTGCCAAATTCGCCACCTCCGGCCAGGACTGCCTGGCCGCCAACCGCATCTATGTGCAGCGCCCGGTCTACGAGCGCTTCTGCACCGCCTTCGCCAAACGCGTCGAGGCGTTGCGGACCGGCAGTGGCCTGACTGACCAAACCGACATCGGGCCGCTGATGCACGAGCGCGCCATCAAGAAGGTCGAGGAGCAGGTCGCCGATGCCCTCGCCCATGGCGCGCGCTGCCTCACTGGCGGCAAACGCCATCCGGCAGGACCGCTGTTCTACCAGCCGACCCTGCTTGCCGACGTTTCCGACGACGCGCTGATCATGCGCGAGGAAACGTTTGGTCCGGTCGCGGCCGTGGCATCCTTCGACAGCGAAGAGGAAATCGTCGCCCGCGCCAACGCCACCGAATATGGCCTTGTCGCTTATGTCGTCACCGAGAACGGCGCCCGCCAGATGCGCATGGGCCGAGCACTCGATTACGGCATGATCGCCATCAACCGCGTGAAGATCACCGGCGCGCCGATCCCGTTCGGCGGCGTCAAGCAGTCCGGCATTGGCCGCGAGGGCTCGCGCCACGGGCTCGAAGCCTTTACCGATCTGAAATATCTCTGCCTCGACGTAGCCTAGAGATCAGAATTTCCTTCAAGGAGTAGATAAAATGCTCGACCAGTCCAACGAACTCGCTGCCTGGGATCGCGATCACTTCTTCCATCCCTCGACCCACATGGGCACGCATGCGCGTGGCGAATCGCCCGCCCGCATCATGGCCGGCGGCGAAGGCGTCACCGTCTGGGATAACAACGGGCGCAAGAGCATCGATGCCTTCGCCGGCCTCTATTGCGTCAATGTCGGCTATGGCCGCCAGAAGATCGCCGACGCCATCGCCGCCCAGGCGAAGAACCTCGCCTATTACCACGCCTATGTCGGCCATGGTACCGAGGCATCGATCACGCTCGCCAAGATGATCATCGACCGCGCGCCGCAAGGCATGTCGAGGGTCTATTTCGGCCTTTCCGGATCCGATGCCAACGAAACCAACATCAAGCTGATCTGGTACTACAACAACGTGCTCGGCCGGCCGGAGAAGAAGAAGATTATCTCACGTTGGCGCGGCTATCATGGTTCCGGCGTCATGACTGGATCGCTGACCGGGCTCGACCTGTTTCACAACGCCTTCGACCTGCCGCGTGCGCCGATCATGCACACCGAGGCGCCCTATTATTTCCGCCGCGCCGACCGCTCGATGAGCGAAGAGCAGTTCTCCCAATACTGCGCCGAAAAGCTCGAGGAGATGATTCTGGCCGAAGGCCCGGACACCGTCGCCGCCTTCATCGGCGAGCCGATCCTCGGCACCGGCGGCATCGTGCCGCCACCGGCCGGCTACTGGGAAAAGATCCAGGCGGTGCTGAAGAAGTATGACGTACTGCTGGTTGCCGACGAGGTGGTGACCGGTTTCGGCCGGCTGGGCACCATGTTCGGCTCAGACCATTACGGTATCAAGCCCGACCTGATTACCATCGCCAAGGGCCTGACTTCGGCCTATGCGCCGCTGTCGGGAGTGATCGTCTCGGACAAGGTCTGGCAGGTGCTGGTGCAGGGTTCCGACAAGCTCGGCTCGCTCGGCCATGGCTGGACCTATTCGGCGCATCCGATCTGCGTCGCCGCAGGTGTCGCCAACCTCGAACTGATCGACGAGATGGACCTGGTGAAGAACGCCGGCGAGACCGGCGCCTATTTCCGTGCCGAGCTGACGAAGGCCGTCGGCGGCCACAAAAATGTCGGCGAGGTGCGTGGCGATGGCATGCTGGCGGCGGTCGAGTTCGTCGCCGACAAGGACGACCGCGTGTTCTTCGACCCCTCGCAAAAGATCGGACCGCAGATCGCGACGGCGCTTGCCGAGCGCGGCGTTATCGGCCGTGCCATGCCGCAGGGCGATATTTTAGGCTTCGCGCCGCCGCTCTGCCTGACTCGCGAAGAGGCCGACATCGTCGTGTCGAAGACGACCGATGCCGTCAGGTCCGTCTTCGCGACGATGTAGTAAGGCGCTAGGCGCGGCGTAGCAGCGACGCAATCAACAGGATGAGGAGGCCAGCCGCCGACACCGCTGCTCCCGCCACGAGCATCGCAACCGGCGGGTGCTCCACCATTCGGACGATGAAGAGATTGGCCTGCATACCCGGCGGCGCGAAGGACAGTTTCACGGCACCGGGTGGCGGCCGATAGAATGTGAAAAGGACGGCGATCAAAATCATCGCGAAGATCACGCCCGCAAGCAGTCCGAATCTGCGGGCGATCAGCCCGATCGGCAGGATCAACAACGCCAGATAGGCTGCGACGGCCAAGGCGGGTCCACCAATCAGTAAGGCATAGAAAAGGATGACTTCCACGATCTGTTCCGTGCAGCTGCCTCGCTGTCACGTACTACGACAACCTTAGAGCGACATTAAAATCCGAGCGGCGCATCGCTGAAACCAAGTGCGCCAGCTGCTTTCCCTGGAAGAGAAACAATGAACGACACAGATTTGGTTCCTCAGACTATGGCGGCCGTGCTGCTAACCGGCCATGGCGGGCCGGAAAAGCTCGTCTACCGCACCAATGTGAAAGTGCCCTCGCCCGCGCCTGGCGAAGTGCTCGTCAAGGTCAGCGCTTGCGGCATGAACAACACCGATGTCTGGGTCCGTCAGGGGGCCTATGGCACCGAGGAGGACCCTGCTGCAGTGTCGACATGGCGGCGCCAGGGCAACACGCTGACCTTCCCGCGCATCCAGGGCACCGACACGGTCGGCCATATAGCTGCCGTCGGCGACGGTGTCTCGCCTGATCGTATCGGCGAGCGGGTGATGGTCGACTTCTCGATCTACAACCGCGATGACGATTCGCTAGCCGACATCGATTACATGGGCCACGGTCGCGACGGCGGCTATGCCGAATACCAGGCCGTGCCGGCCGAGAATGCGCACGTCGTCGACACCGACCTGACCGATGTCGAACTCGCCACCTTCTGCTGCGCCTACCTCACTGGCGAACAGATGCTGGAACGCGCCGCCCTGAAAGCCGGCGAGCGCGTGCTGGTCACCGGCGCCTCGGGCGGCGTCGGCTCCGGCATCGTGCAGCTGGCGCGGGCACGCGGCGCCATCCCCTATGCCGTCGTCGGCAAGGGCAAAGAACAGGCCGTGCTCGACATCGGCGCCGAAGCGGTGATCACCCGTGGTGTTGCCGACCTGCCGGCAGCAGTGGACGAGGCAACCGGCGGCGAGCCGATCGATGTGGTTGCCGATCTGGTCGGCGGCGCCATCTTCAACGATCTGTTGCGCATCCTTCGGCCCGAGGGCCGCTATACGACAGCCGGCGCCATTGCCGGCCCGGTGGTGCAGCTCGATTTGCGCACCATGTACCTGAAGCAGCTGCAGCTGCATGGCTCCAGCCAAGGCACGCGGAAGGACTTTCGCCGCATCGTCCGCTACATCGAGGACAAGAAGATCCGGCCGCTGGTTGGCGGCGTCTACAAGCTTTCCGATTTCCACCGCGCGCAGGCGGACTTCATTGCCAAGGATTTCGTCGGCAAGCTGGTGGTCGTGCCTGACGCCGTCGCCAATCAGGACTGATGGAAACGTCAGCCAAGAGCCGGTGGACCGGACAGATGCTTTGGCATCACGCCCTCAAGCCCCTCGTCTCGCCACCGCGCTTGCCGGGGAACATCATGTCCCTGGCCAACAGCCCGCTCACCCGGCAGAACGCCATAAATGCCCGGCAGGCGTCTTCGGTCTTGACCACATCCACCGTGGCACCGAAGCAGGCGTTGAACGCGGCCTGATAAACCTTGCCTTGCCGGCGAGCCGGCCAATCCTGCAGGAAGTCCAGCGCCTGTTCGACACTGTAAATCTCCTCGACCGGCAAGCCGGGCGCTGGCGTGATCCGCACCGGCACCTCGAATTGCAATCTGTCCATTCCAAGTCTCTCCCGAACCGACGCCCACGGCAGCAACGCCGATCGTTGCAAGAAGGTTGTCTCGCCGGCTTTTCGGCAGGCCAGCTTTTCGCCCAAGCTAGCTTTTCACTCAGGCCGGCTTTTTACTCAGGTCGGCTTTTCACTCAGGCCGGCTTTTCACTCAGAAATGTGTCGTCACTGCGGTCGCTAGGTCCGTGCGGAAGCGCCCCTCGTGGAGTCAAAAAAGAAAACTTCTGCGACCGGACAGCCCTCCCACAGCATCGTCCGAATAGTCACAAGATGCAGCGGCAAGGCACGAATATATCAGGCATACCGCCTCTGACTGGCAGTTCGTCCTTGAACCCAGCGCCTTCTGGTGCCAAATCTGGGGGGATTTTTTCGCGTGGGGCTTCCTATCGACAGCCCACCCAGCCGGCAAACGGACAAAATGGTCACCTATCTCGACGCCGCCACGGCACCGCTCAGAAACACCGGCCAGATCCGCCTCTATGGCGAAGAAGGCTTTGCCGGCATGCGCAAGGCCTGCGACCTGACAGCACGCTGCCTTGATGAACTGGTGCAAATGGTCGGGCCGGGCGTCACCACCGAAGCCATCGACCGCTTCGTCTTCGAGCTCGGCATGGATCACGGCGCGCTGCCGGCGACGCTCAACTATCGCGGCTACACGAAGTCGTCCTGCACCTCGATCAACCATGTCGTCTGTCATGGCATTCCCGACAACAAGCCGTTGAAGGACGGCGACATCGTCAACATCGACGTCACCTATATTCTCGACGGCTGGCATGGCGATTCCTCGCGCATGTATCCGGTGGGCACGATCAAGCGCGCCGCCGAACGCCTGCTCGAGGTCACCCATGAATGCCTGATGCGCGGCATCGCGGCGATCAAGCCCGGCGCCCGCACCGGTGCGATCGGCGCCGCCATCCAGACCTATGCCGAAGGCGAGCGCTGCTCGGTAGTGCGCGATTTCTGCGGCCATGGCGTCGGCCAGCTTTTCCACGACGCGCCGAACATCCTGCACTATGGCAGCGCCAATGAAGGCGTCGAAATGCGGCCGGGCATGATCTTCACCGTCGAGCCGATGATCAATCTCGGCCGGCCGCATGTGAAGGTGCTGTCGGACGGCTGGACGGCGGTGACACGCGACCGCTCGCTGTCGGCGCAGTACGAGCATACGATCGGCGTCACCGAGACCGGATGCGAGATTTTCACGCTGTCGCCAAAAAAACTCGACCGCCCCGGCCTGCCTGCATAGAGCCTGATCGCGAGCCGGGGAATAATAGACCTTCATCGCAGCCCTCGCAGGGTTTTAGTCGTCCAGGCTGCCCATGGTCAGGTTGACAGTGGTTCCCGTCATCCCGCTCGCCTTGTCGGAAGCCATGAAGACCGCCATGTTTGCCATCTCCTCAAGCTTCATGACCCGTCGCGGGTGGGTCGTACTGGCAAGGTATCCTTCGAGCTGTTCCCGGGTCATGCCGGCGCCCTTCGCGGAGAATTCCTTCATCGTGATTGTCTCCGGCATGCCGTGTGGCCGTAAACAGACCACGCGAATGCCCTGAGGTGCGAGCTCGGCGGATAGATCTCGAGTGAGTGCCTCCTTAGCGGCCTGCGCTGAACCGTAGCCTCCGTTCAATGTGGTGCCCTGCCGTGCGAGGAGGGCGGTAACGGTCATGATCACCCCCGATTTGTTCGCGACCATCCGCCGGGCCGCCAGGCGTGCGGTCAGGAAATATGATCTCGTGTAGGCCGCGATCGGCAAGGAGAACTGCTCGACATCCAGTTCGGCCAAAGGGACGCCCAGAATCTTCGTGTTCCGGATCCCAGCGGCGTTGAACGAGATATCGACGCGGCCCGCCTTGTCGATCACGGACTGCAGATGCTTGTCGATGGCCTGCTCGTCGAGCGCGTCTACCTCCGCCGCCTCAGCGGATCCGCCAGCGGAAACGATATCCTTAGCGACCGCTTCGACCGGCGCCTGGCGGCGCCCGGTTAGAAAAACCCTGGCCCCCTCGCCCGCAAAGGCGCGTGCGACAGCACCGCCGATCGCACCTCCGGCTCCGTAGATCACTGCAACCTTGTTCTTTAGCATCATCTCTGGTTTCCTTGATTTGTCCTCGGGTGGTTACACATGCCCACCTCATGCGTAAGACAGGCGCGGCGGCTGAAACTCATCGGTGCTCGGCGACTTTTTTTCGGTCCGTCGGGTGACGTGCACTGCCGGCACCTCATCGATGCCAAGCATCGTGGTCCGGCCAATCCAAGCTCGGGTAAGATCGCGCGAGCGGACCGAAGGTCAGCGCGGCAAAAGCCGGTTTCCACTTTTCGGGATCATGGTCTAGTGTCTGCGCCGGTCTGGCGAATACGGGCGGCTCAAGGGAAAGATCGACGACGACGAGCGGGGATTCTTCTCCGAAGCATGGGTCGAGCCGCCTCCGAAGGCCGTAGCGATCGAGAAGCCGCATTATCTCGGTCACCGCGACCGCTTGCGCAAGCGGTTCACCGGCGGCGGCCCCAATGCCCTGCCCGACTACGAGCTTCTGGAGCTCTTGCTCTCTTTCGCCTGATCCCACGCGCCGACACCGAACCGATCGCCAAGGCTCTG
Source organism: Mesorhizobium sp. M00.F.Ca.ET.216.01.1.1 (assembly GCF_004010325.2). GTDB lineage: Bacteria > Pseudomonadota > Alphaproteobacteria > Rhizobiales > Rhizobiaceae > Mesorhizobium. The sequence continues at coordinate 149,260 of NZ_SADR02000007.1, read as the reverse complement.
CTGGCGCGCTTCGGCACGCTGGCTGAAGTGCTCGGCACCCCTGCGGCGCTGCTCGAGGAGGTGAAGGGCATTGGCCCGGCGGTGGCGGTCGATCTCAAGGTCATTGCCGCGGCGGCACAGCGCATGGCGCGCGGCGAGATCAGCGGCCGCGAGCTCCTGTCGTCCTGGACGCGGTCCTCGAATACTGCCGCTCGGCCATGGCTTTCGAGAAGCGCGAGCAGTTCCGTATCCTGTTCCTTGACAAGAAGAACATGCTGATCGCCGATGAGGTGCAGCAGGTCGGCACCGTCGACCACACGCCGGTCTATCCGCGCGAGGTGGTCAAGCGCGCGCTCGAACTTTCGGCCTCGGCGATCATATTGGTCCACAACCATCCGTCGGGTGACCCGACGCCGTCACGCGCCGACATCGAGATGACCAAGCAGGTCATCGACACGGCCAAACCGCTCGGCATTGCCGTCCACGACCACATCATCATCGGCAAGAACGGCAACGCCAGTATGAAGGGCCTGCTGCTGATCTGAGGCTTGTCAGCGCCAGTCAAACCGAAATCAACTTGACGATACCAATCCGCGCTCGCGCACATGCCGGATCCTCTGACGGATACGATCAGCAAGCGAAGCGAGCGTGCCTAGCGCCGTGCGCGCCCCAAGAACGGATTGCAGGGTAACAGCCTGCGTTGCGAACTTGTGCTTGAAGGACTCTGCGCCACAGAGGAAATCGATCATGCCCAAGCCGTGGTCGATCGACCACTGTATATAGTCCATCATCAGGATCACCCCCGGCGACGCTCGGCTGAAATCCGGATCGTAGGTGGTCACGAAGGCCATCATGACGCCGTGCTGGATGAAGTTAATGGAAACCGCGATCATCGCGCCATCGCATTCAATAACGAAAATGCGCAGCACGCCGGCACGCGCCAGCGCATCGACAAGTGCGGCGAGTACTGGCGCCCCCTCTTCGAAAAGTTGGGATTCGCGCGTGTGCAGTTCCAGCCATCTGCGTTTAAGCACCGAGAGCCGGTCCAGGACCGGCTGCAGCGGCTCGTCGGGCGCAAGCAGGCGAAATTTCATTTCTCCGGCTTCTTCCAACGTCTTCATGCCGCGCCGATAGTTCTGGCGTGCTTTTTTTGACTGGTCCTCTAACCATGCCGCTCCACTCTCCCACTGTCCGGCGACGCGGTAACTGACTTCCTCTCTGTGATTGGGGCGAAGCTTGACGCCGCCGGAAGCTCCCGGAGCGAAAATTTTGTGGGCGGCAGCATCCGGCAACAGACGATTGAGAAACGCAATATCGAAACCACCGGCGTCACAGAGCTGCGCCCATAGGTCCTGCAGGGCCGACAGTGAGCATTCCAGAGCAACGAGAATATCCCCATAGTCGGTATAGCTGCTGGCCGCCCATTCAAGAAACCGCAGGCCCCTGCGCTTGCTGATCGCCAAGGGAAAGACAGCAACGAGCCTGTCGCCGTTCCAGATCAGGCCGATCCGCAGTGCGCGCTGGTCGCGGTCCGATACCGTACTCCACCATGCCGAAATCCAGGCATGGCTCTGAAAGATCAGCCCATCGGTGCGACGCCAAAGATGCATCCAATCGGCTTCGACCGCGGCCAGGCGATCCGCCGAACGGACAATTTCCAGACGCTCTGCGCCCGAAACGTCAATCGAAGCATTGGTGTTCATGAAGGGGAACGATCCTGTGGCTGCGCGACTACATCAGGCCGCCTCTGCAACAGCCGGATGACATGCCCCGCCATCTTCTTGAGCGGCAGGACGTAAAGACCAAACAGCGATTGATAATCGCGCACATCGCGATCGATCAGGCCAAATTTGAGATCTTCATCCGGGTCCGGGACAAACTGCGTTCCGAAGAGGCGATCCCAGAACGAAAAAAGCAGGCCGAAGTTCTTGTCGTAGTGGCGAGGGTCGATGCTGTGATGCACCTGGTGCCAGTGCGGACACAAGATGATGTTGTTCAACGGGCCGAAGGAAATCTTGAAATGGGTGTGGCGAACAAAGTCCATCATCAGGATGTTGCGGATAACATAGACGTTGATGCCGAAGACGGCGATCTCTACCGGATCCAGCGCGATCAGGCTCCAGATACCGAAGCAGATCCCCGGGATGACGCCATCCCAGATACGGTTCATCAGATCGTCCATCGGATGAACCCGATCCTTGGTGATCCCCACCAACACTTCGGCCGAATGATGCACTTTGTGCAATTCCCACAGGAACGGGAAATGGTGCTGGGCGACGTGGTAGAAGTAGTACGAGATATCGTAGGCGACCAGCATGGTTGCGGTGAAGACGACGATCGTCACCGGTCCGGCCGGGCCGCCGACGAGCGGTGCCTGGATGTGCAATATCCAGCCGATTGCCTCGTGTGTTCCACAGCCCACGGCGGCAACGAACGTGACGCCGGCAGGAATGAGCAGGAAAGGCATCATCGCCCGTTTGGTGATCCAGAACAGAATGTCCGCTCGCGCCGACGGGTGCAGGACGACTTCCGCCGGAACGGCGAAATCAAAAAAGTCCCTGAAGGATTTATGCTCGACAGTTCGCCAGTAAGCGACCACCGCGCTTCCGAATGCCGTGAGAAAAAGCAGGCCGAGAGTCAGCAGATTGATGTTCGAAAGCTTTTCCACAATCATTCTGATAAGTTCAAACATCGGTGCAGTGGCTCCTGGGTCGTGAGATGGCGATCCGGCGAATTGTAAAGCACAGATTTGCCAACCCGCAGCATGTTGCCTGTAACCAGATGGCTATTGCGGATGCACGAGCGAAGCATGCCGGGTTGCACCAGACTAGCAGATCAACCGTAACAAAACCGCTAAATGTCCGAACGTAATTAATGCCAAATACGGCCGGAACGCCGGATGGCCGCTCTGTCCTTATCGTTGCGACCGGCTGATTGCCGCGAGGTGGATATTGGTTCCATCTACGCCAACTTCGCCACGCCAGGCGAGGCGTTCGGCTGGCTGCCTGGTGCCAAAACGCGGTGAAACCCAGCCGCCTTGCCCCGGCAGGTCGCCGCCGGCGCGGATATCGACCGCAGCGTCCGGAAAGCGGATGGCCATCAGCGGCTCATCGCCGCGCAACACCGTGACCGTGTTTCCGTCCCGGTTGGCACTGAGGCCGGCGGCGAGCTGGAAGACGACCTCGGCAACGCGCCCGCCGCCGAGCAATTGATCGGTCACGAGGATGCCGTCGGCCTGGCGCGTCACGGTGCGCTGATGCACGACGCCGAAGCGGCTTCTATACCCGTCGTGCCGGGCACACAGCCGCCAGTGTGCTCCCTGCTCGCTCTCCACCAAGGCTGCGACCGCCTTGTGCGACCAGTTGAACGTCCCGGCGATGATGCTTTGGCTCTTGCCCTCGATATTCAGGGTGTTGTGCGCCGGCGTGGAGCGGAACCAGTCGCGCCAGACGCCTCCCGAGCCGTAGAGCCAGGTGCCGGGGTCGACCAGCACCGGCTCGCCATCGATGCATAGGGTGAGCGACAGCGCGTCAGCATGGCCGTGAGCCGCTATCGAGAGATAGCCGAGCGGGCCATGGTCGAATGTCAGATCGATGCTGCGGCCATTCATCTCACCGCGCCAGACGGAGAGCCCGCCCTGCGTGAACGTTTGCAACCCGTACGGAACCGGCGCCGGTGCCGGCGGCGCGCCATAGAAAAGCGCACGAAAATCGTCAGGCTCCGCCGCGCTGCCCGGGGTCCGTAGAAAGCCGTGGATGGCGGCTGCAACGGATCGGACATAGTCCTGTTCGTCCCCCAGTGTCAGCACGCGGCCTTCATCGTCGTCGCCAAAGCCGGCAGCTTTCGGTGGCAGCCAGTCCACGAAATTGGCGAAGGCGGCCAGACGCGCTTCGACGGGCGCAGGGAACGGCGTTCCGGCCTGTTGCGCCGCAGCGGCGCACAGCAAAATGAGTTCGGCAGTGAAGGCTGCATAAGTCGGGGTCTGCTCGGCACCGGCGCCGTCGGCAAGAATCTGCTTGTCCACCTCGGCCAGAAGGTCATTGCGGGCAGCGGCGGATTCGGCTCCGAACGCCAGGCTGATCAGATAATGGCCAGCCAGTTCCGCCACGAGATGATTGTTGGCGGAGGAAAACCGGGAGGGAAACCGCGGCAGCCAGTAGGCGCTGGCTGCCAGTATTTCACCCACCTGCTGCCGTATCGCCACGCCAAGTCGCTCGCCGATGAGGTCCATGGTGACTATCAGGCTGATGGCTCGTAGCGCTACTTCGATGCCGGAGGCCCAGCCGACCCCCCAAAACGGTGGGTTGGCGCAATGCCAACTGTCGATTGCCGCCTCGATGGCGATCCGGGACCGATCGTCGCCGGCGAGAAGCAGGTGGGCGGCAAGGGGCGGCAACTGCTGCAGCCGGTTGATCTCCCAGACGTATTTGACATCGCCACGGTCGCCGCGATGGCGAAAATCGACATCGAAAGTATGGCTCTCGGGACCTGGCCAAGCCTTGCCGATTACCGGATCAAGGCACCAAAGCTCGGGAGGAAACAAGAGATCGGAGTCGCGCTGTGGCCATGTCCGCCCAAGTGCGGAAAACCGGCCCGCAAGCGTGTTTTGCGCCGCCGCCGCTATGGCTTGCCGTTGTGCCGCTGTCGCAGCCAGCACCGCATCGCGCCACCGACCCAGCACCGGGTGTAATTCGGGCGAGGCATAGCGCTGCCAGCCGTTGTCGCGGCGGCGCGAAGCGATCCTTCGGCGCTGCTCGCCCAGCCGGTGCAACACCTCGGCCGGCTCCATGCTGCGCAATCGGTTGATGTACCAGCCGATCCTCATACACGCTCCGCCAAGGTTCGATCCTCATATACCATGCCGTCAAAAAGCCGCGCGGCGGCAATCCTCTTTTCCGTTCCTGCAGTTAATATTCGACAATGACACGGAGGCTGGCCATGAAAAGAGTGGCGTGTGTTGCAGCGTGGGTGTTCGGCATCGTGATAGCCGCCAACGCAGCACCGATTCCTCTCGAGCGTGGCGTTGGAGTGCATGAATGGCTCAACTGGTCGCCGGTAGAGAAAGATGGGGCCTATCGTTGGCCGCCTTACCGCAGTGAGAAGGAATGGCTCGCGGGAAATAGGCCGCTCACCGACTGGCCAGGCGGCGAGGAGTTTGCGCGCATTCGATCGATGGGCTTCGACTTCGTCCGGCTGAGTGTCGATCCCGGCCCTCTGCTTGCCAGCGAGGGCGCCAAGCGCCAGCAGGCGCTGGACATACTTGCTGCCGTGGTCAGGCGGGTCGCGTCGACCGGCCTCAAGGTGGTATTCGACCTGCACGGCGTCACTCAGGTTCCGGCCTATAGCATGGAGATGATCTATGGCGGCGCCGACAGCGAGGGCGTTGCCCGCTATCGCGAAATGGTTGTGGCGGTCGCCACCATGCTGGTCAAGGTTGGCACCGACAAGGTAGCCCTCGAACCCTACAACGAGCCGGCATACTACCCTTGCGATTCGAGCGGGACCGATGACTGGCAGCGGATCATGGCAGGCACGGTCCACGATATTCGCACGGTCAGCAGCGAGCTCACCGTCGTCGCAACGGGCGCTTGTGGCGGCAGCATTGCCGGACTGGTCAATCTAACCCCCGGCTTTGACGATCCGAACCTCTATTACAGCTTCCATATGTATGAGCCGCACAGTTTCACGCACCAGCGGGCCGACGGAACACACACCTTCGCCTCGGGTCTTCCTTGGCCGGCCGACAACAGTACGCCCGAAGTGGTGACCGAAACCCTCAAGGCGCAAATGGACGCCGCCGGCTTGAGCCCGGTCGAGCAGGTGATGAACATGGTCTCGGCGCGTGCAGCAATCGCCCGCTACTTCGAGCAGAATTGGGGGCAGAGCCAACTCGAGGCGAGCTTCCGGCAGGCGGTCGACTGGGCCAAGGCTCATGATATTCCGAGCAGGCGGCTCTTCATGGGCGAATTCGGCGTCATCCTCATGTCTGCGGACGGCCGCATGGGCGCGTTCGACGCAGACCGTCTGCGCTATATGACAGCGGTACGGCAGGTAGCCGAGCGTTTCAGCATTCCCTGGTCGGTCTGGGAATATGCCAATCCGTACGGCATGACACTGATTCTTCCAAAGGGACCAGCCGCACCCGATCCCGGATTGATGCAGGCGCTGGGTCTGGCGCCTCAATAACGCGACATGTCGAGCCGCTGGTCGACGAGGGCGCGTTTGCCGCCGCGTCCCGCGGCAATACGGTCCACATGCTTCAGATAAAACTGGATGCGACCACATGCGCGGTCAACCAACGTTTCGGCAACTCGCTTGGCGCTGGCGGATTGCGCGCCGGCTGTAAGGATATAGCGGATCAGCACCTCACCAGGCCGGTCCTGGTAGAATTGCACCTCCTCTATACCGTCGAAAAAAGCGGGATCGTCGGGCACCAAGTACGTCGTCACGATCCGGCTGCCGTCGGCGGCCACCAGATAATCGACGTTTCGGCGCGGCATGATGGTCTGGACTTTTAGTCGTTGGCCGTTTGCCTCATTCGGCAATTCCAGCAACCGGGCGGAGTCGCCGGTGTCGTAGCGGATGAAAGGCATGCCGGTCGACAGGAAGCCGGTTCCAATCAGCCGCCCTTCCTTGCCCGTCTCGGTTACCGGCGCGCCGGCCGCGTCGACCAGTTCGGCCAGGCCGTAAAGAGGGTTGAACTCATAGCTGCCGGGGCTTCCGGGCAATTCTTCGGCGAACAGCACTTTCTCGCTAAGTCCATAGAAGCAGGAAAGCGGTACATCGCCGAGAACGCCCCGGATGATCTCGCGCTGATGCTGATAGACCGGTTCGGAAATCATCATCATGCCTTTAACAGGCCGTTTTGGTGTGCGGTTAAGCGTGCGCATATGCCGGCAAAACAGCTCGATGGCCGAGGGATAGCCATAAAAATAGCTGATGGCCCGCGCATCGATCAGGTCGAGATAGACTTCGGCGTCGGCGACCGTCATCGGAAATACTGAGAGCCGTAGTTCGCGCAGAGCCGGCTCCCATTCGTGTCATCGCTTGCCCTTGTCGTCGAGGCTGAAGCCGCGAAAACAGACACGCGCCGTACATTCATCATAACCGATCCGCGACCAGGCGTCGTAAACGAAAGCCATCTCGCGGGCACTCCGGTCCCTGTCGAGGTAAAAGCAAAATGGCTTGTCGGTGCTGGAGCCGTTGGTCGAGGCCTCATCCAGTTCGGCAATCGGCACCGCCAACGTCGCAAGCCCAGCCGCCCGCAGTATCTCCTTGGACAGGATCGGCAGGCGTCGCAAGTCGACAAGTTCCAGTATCGAAAGATCAAAGCCAGGGCCGAAGACCTGGTCGATCGAAGCGCGATAGAACGGACTGCCCGCATGAGCCTTTTGCAACAACGCGCGCAGCGCGGCCAGATGCGATTCCCCGGCATAGGCAGGGTCGGCAGCGGCCTTGGCGATATAGTCCCGCCAGGACCGATAGGTCGCGCCAAACTTCATCCGGGTCGGCGCCAGCGCCAGCACGGGTGCCAGTGTCCGCCTGAGCGAGGCGGGGCTTCGCACATAGGCACCGCGCGCCACGTCAAGCAATTTCATGATTTTGCTCCGGGCCGCATGCCGCGTGCTGCCTCATGCCACACACACCGAATCGATGCCGCGAACGAAGAAAGCTCAAGCCGTTCCCGATGCACGGCCATAGCGGCAGCACCAAGCCTGGCCCTCAGTGCGGTATCCTCAATCAAGCGGGTCAGCGCCTCGGTCAATGCCGCAACGTCGCCGGGCGGCACCAGCAAGCCGGATTGCTCGTTGGTGATGATGTCTTCCACGGCGCCGACAGGCGTCGTCACCACCGCAAGGCCGGCGGCCATCCCTTCGATGATCGAGACCGGCAGATTTTCGGCAAAGGAGGGAAGTACCAGAATGTCCGCCGAAGCGATCAGTGATGCGACCTTGGTGGGTCCGACCCAGCCTGGAAAACTGATGCGCTCGGCAAGGCCGAGTTCGGCCGATCTCAACCGTGTCGCCTCGACTTCGCCATCGCCGGCGATCGTCGCGCGCCAATCCTTGATGGGCTCCATGCGGTGCAACGCATCCAGCAATTGCGGTATGCCCTTGCGGTCGCCGATACGACCCAGGAACAGGATATGAACGGTGTCTCCGCCACCAACATGAGCCAGGGACGGGACTTCGGTGGCATTGGGCACGATAACAATGTTCCCGGCAGCGCCTGGCGCCCGGGCTGCGACGAAGTCACGCCAGATACGGCCCAGAACCACGACTCGACTGGCATGCTCGAACATTTGCCGGATGCGGTGGCTCATAAAGCTGCGGTTTTCTTGCCAGAATGTCTGGTACTGTGCTCCGTGCAAATGCAACACATATGGGATACCGAGCAGTTGGGCACACTTCGCAATGACCATCTTGCGGTAGGTGCTGCCAAAGCTCGACACATTGATGTGGACGACATCAACGTGTCCGGCCATGCGCGCTGCAAGCATCCGCAAGCAAAAGCCGGTCATGTGGAAGGCCGACAGCGCAACCGGGCCCGAACCACGGCTGGGAAGGAAACGGGCGTCGATATCGGTGCCTCCTTGCCGTTCGAGTTCGTGATTTAGCGCCCCCATGATGCGGTCGATGCCCCCCTGCCCCGAAACGCCCGCGGGCGTCGCGACCAGGACATGCACTTTTCGGTTGTGAACAGGACGCTGCAACATGACTCCGTTTCGGATAACACATGCCGGGTAACCGCAAAGCAAAGCTTGCAAATAAGGTTTACGACAAATCTTTTAGTTCAAACTGAATCTGTTCACCCTTTGCCGTCATCGCCCTGGATTTTCCGCCGGTCGACGGTTAATCGAAGGTGAATTTCTCGGGGACGAACCTTTGCTGCTCCGTTCCACGCTCATCTATGCTCCGGCGATCCTGCTGACGCGAATCTCCGCACTGCTCCTGCTGGTCGTCGTGACGCGGTTGATCGACCAGACCGAGTATGGCCTGCTGACCCTGGTGGTGACCGTAGGCGAAATGACCGACATTGCCGTCACCAACTGGCTGCGCATCGCCTTGCTCAGGCTTGGCGGCAAAGGCGACATCAGCCGCGGCAGCCTGACGCTGGCCGGCCAGGTGTTGCTTGCCACCACGGCATTAGCGCTGATCATATCCGTGGTCGCCTCGGCAGTGATCGTGCCGGAGCGCTGGGTCGAGTTCGCAATCGCCGTCTGCAGCTACCTGATCGCCGGCTCGATCGGCCGCTTCGCGTTGACGGTGCTGCAGATGCAGCAGCGCCATTCGGTCTATTCGATGCTCGAAGCCCTGCGCGCCCTGCTGCAACTCGTGCTGCCGATCGGCGCCATCGCCATCTTTCAGGATTCATTTCTGACGGTATCGCTTGGCTCCAGCCTCGGCGTAGTCATCGCCGGCCTCGCGGCGGGCATCATGGCATCGCGACGTGTCGTTGCCGGTCCGCCACGCTTCACCCAGAAGGAGTTCTTTGCCCTCGGAGTGCCCCTGATCATCATGGCGCTGGTAGGCTTCGGCCTCAACAGCGCAGAGCGGGTGTTCCTCAAGATCTATTACGATGCCGGCGCCGTGGCGATCTTCGCCGCAGCCTATGCGCTGGCCCGCCAGCCCATCGACATGGTCGCCAACGCCATCAACATGGGTGCCTTTCCTGAGGTGGTCAGCCAGTTCGATGAGGCGGGGCCTGCGGCATCGGGCCGGCTGCTGTCGCAATTGATGGCCTTGATGATCCGCCTTTGCCTGGCGGTTGCAGCGATGCTGGTCGCACTCAGCAACGACATCACGCAACTCCTGCTGCCCTCGGAATACCACGGCCGCTTCGGCCTGCTCTTTCCGATCATTGCCTTCAGCGTGCTGTGTGCCAACCTCACGAGCTTCGTCTATGGCGCGGTGGTGCACGCGCACAAGCGGCCGTGGCTGCTGATCATCGCCAACTCCTTCGGCTCGGTGGCAACGATCGCACTGTCACTTCTGTTGATCCCTAAGATGGCGGAGGTCGGCGCCGCTTTGGCGCTGGCGGGTGGATCGCTGGCCGGCCTCGTAGCCTGCATCATCATCAGCGAGCGGCTCACTCCAGTGCCGGTGCCGTGGCGCGACATCGGCGTCTCGGTCGTCATCTCGTTCAGCGCGGGGCTGGCCGCCAGGCTTGCCAGCGCTGTACTGGGCGATACGCCGGCCATCTTCTCGCTCGTCGCGGGCGGCACCGCTGGCGCAGTGGTTTTCTTCGGGCTGACGTGGCTGTTCCACCCTGCCGCCGCAATGCAATTCGCGTCCAAGCTGTGGGCGCGGCTACGGATCGCATAGACCCGCGATGGCGCGCGCATGTGTTCGCGCGCGAAGAACCAGCCTTTTTGAACTTGCTATGTCGTAGTTCCGGAAAAGCGATTCTGACCTGGGCCGATGCAGCAGCTTCAGAGCCGGCGCTGCTGTTGTCCGGATAACTGTACTTATAGATCGACGTTTCGGCGCTGGCGGTTCCAGAACTCCCGCCACAGCAGCGCTGCGTAGGCAGTGTTGGTATCGTAGTAGCGGCGCCACAAGCGTCGCGGCTCCTGTGCGACGCGAAATAGCCACTCCAGACCGGCCGCTTGCACGAGTTTCGGCGCCCGCGCAACCTTACCGCCATAGACATCGAAACTGCCGCCGACGCCCATGACGAAACTCGGAGCGAGTTCGTCGCGATAGCGCTTGAGAAAGCGCTCCTTGCGCGGCGTCGGCATGGCCACCAGCAGGCAGTCGGCGCCCGAGGCGTTGATCATCTCGACGATCGCGGGCTCGTCTTCCGGCTTGAAATAACCATCTCGCATGCCGGCAATGACGAGGCTCGGATAATCACTGGCAAGTCGCCCTTTGACCGCATCGAGAACGTGCTGTTCGGCGCCCAGCAGGAAGGGTCTATAGCCGCGCCTTGCGCACAGGCGCAGCAGATTGACCATGATGTCGACACCCGCTACCCGCTCCGGTAGCGCGATGCCGCAAAGACGTGCCCCCCAAAGCACGCCCTTGCCGTCGACGTTAATCACATCCGCCGTTGCAACATCCTCGCGCAGCTCGTTGTTCTTGCGCATGTTTACAAGCTTGGCGACATTCACGACCACATGATGCAGCGGCCGCCGTAGGCTCATCGCCTCATCGGCGATGGCCAGCGTCTCGGCCATGGTCAGTGCATGGATCGGCGTGCCGAGGAACTCCCGGCGCCGCGACGCCAGCAAAGAGTGCTGCGCCCATGCCAAGTCGTGTGCGCTCATGCAGCCTCCTCTGTTCTTGCAAGAATCTCTGATTTCTTGCCTTCAATGCGGGCGTCTGGCTTGCGTGCCTTGCGCCACGTCCACAGACCACGGGTGTCGACGAGCTTCTTGTCCTTGAGCGCTTCAGGATCGATCAGATTGAACTGACGATGGTCGACCAGCAGGACGACCATATCTGACCGGTCGATAGCGGAAAGTGCATCGGTGAACACGATGCCCTTGCCCTCGAGTTCATGCGGCAGCCTATCTGTGTTGGGTTCAGCCGCAATGATCTTCAGATTGGGGATGTCGGACAAAAGTTTCACCACCTCGACAGCCGGGCTCTCGCGCATATCGTCGATGTTGGGTTTGAAGCTGAGGCCAAGACAAGCAATCGTCTGCTTGCGGGTAGGGTCGAGCAAGGCTTCAATATCCCTGACGACCGACAAGGGACGCTCGGAATTGATCCGGCGTGCCGAAGCTATCAGCCGAGTATTATTTGGCGCCGCGTCGATGATAAAATATGGATCGACCGCAATGCAGTGGCCGCCAACGCCGGGGCTCGGCTGCAGGATGTTTACGCGGGGATGTCGGTTAGCGAGATCGATCACCTCCCATACGTTGAGTGACAGGTCCTGGCACACTGCCGCAAGCTCGTTGGCGAACGCGATATTGACGTCGCGGAACGCATTCTCGGTCAGCTTCACCAGTTCCGCGCTTTCGGCCTGGGTCATAAACAGATCGCCGGCAACGAAGGTTGAATAGAGTGCTGCGGCTCGTTCCGACGACTTGCGTGATAGTCCGCCTACCGAGCGATCATTGTTGATCAGCTCGGTCAGGACCTTTCCCGGCAGTACGCGCTCAGGCGAATAGGCGACCAGGACATCGGCCTCTTCGCCATGCAGGACAGGAAATTTGAGATCGGGCCGCAGCTCGGCAAGCAGCCCCGCCATGATGCGCGTCGTGCCGACTGGCGATGTCGATTCCAGCACCACAAGGTCTCCCCGTTTCAGCACGGAGGCGATGCTTCGTGCCGCCGCGAGCACGTAGCTCACGTCCGGCTTGTGGTCCTGGGTCATCGGGGTTGGCACGGCGATGACGTAGGCATCCGCCGGCTGCGGCGTACGGAAGGCCCTGAGCTTGCCGTTGGCTACAACCTTCTGGATCAAACCATCAAGGTCCGGCTCAACGATGTGGATTTCGCCGCGATTGACCTTCTCGACCACCGACTCGTTAACATCGACGCCGATGACGTCGAGCCCGCGACTGGCGAAAATGGCACAGGTCGGCAGGCCGATATAGCCCATGCCGATAACGGAAACGGTCTTGATTTCAGCCATGATGCAGCAGTTCCTCAACGATCCGGTTGCTGGCCCGGCCATCGCCATATGGGTTGTGTCGTTCCGCCATGCCGCGATAGGCCGCCTGATCATCGAGCAGGCTATTGGCATTGGACAAGATTTTTTCGACATCGGTGCCGACGAGACGAGCGGTACCCGCAGCGATCCCTTCGGGTCGTTCGGTATTCTCCCGCATCACCAGCACCGGCTTGCCGAGCGAGGGCGCTTCTTCCTGCACGCCGCCGCTATCGGTCAGCACCAGGTAGCTCTGCTTCTGCAGGTACAGGAACGGCAGGTAGTCCTGCGGGTCGACCAGATGGACGTTCGGCACGTCCCCTAGTTCTGCATTGACCACCGACCGCACATTTGGGTTGGGATGGACCGGGTAGACGATCTGCACGTCCCCGCGCACTGCCAATCCCTTCAGCGCCGTACAGATACGGTGGATGCCGCCGTCGAAATTCTCACGGCGATGACCGGTGACGAGGATCATTTTCTTGGCGGGATCGAGGAAGGGGAAACGGGTGGCTAGCTTTGCGCTCATCAGTCTGTCGGCGTCGATCGCCCCGGAAAAATGCAACAGCGTGTCGATCACCGTGTTGCCGGTCACGAAGACGGTGCTCGCAGCCTTCCCTTCGGCGATGAGATTGTCGCGCGCCTGGATGGTCGGCGCAAAATGCCAGGTAGCGATGTTGCCAGCGATCTTGCGGTTCAGTTCCTCCGGGAAGGGAGAGTAGATATCGTGGCTGCGCAACCCTGCCTCGACATGGGCGACCGGAATGCGCTTGTAGAAGGCAGCCAGAGCCGCGGTCATCGCCGTGGTGGTGTCGCCCTGCACGACGACGATATCGGGTTTCGCCTTCTCCAGCACTTCGGCCATGCCCAGGAGCACGCGCGAGGTCACGTCGAACAATGTCTGGCCGGGCTGCATGATGTTGAGGTCGTGATGCACCGGCAGGCCCGTCAATTCGATAACCTGATCGACCATCTCGCGATGCTGGGCAGTGACGCATGTCTCGGTAATAAAGCCTGGATGGGCAAGCGCGGCACGCACCACCGGAAAGCATTTGAGCGCCTCTGGCCGCGTGCCGAACACGATCAACAGTTTTTGCCTGGATGGCAGTTTTGGATGCGAAATGACGTTCATTGCTGATCCTGGTCGCCAGAAGCCCACACGACCTGTTGACTGTTCGTCGTAAGAATCATGATAACGGCAGAAAGCGCGTTCGTAATCTTAATCTTAATATATGATTAACAACTGACCTCACGTTGCTCCCCTTGTGAAAGGTCTAACCGGCAAGTATCTTGCATCAGCAGTCTTGAAAAGAATATATTCGATTGAGTAAGATTTTAATCATCAGCCATGCCGCTGGATCTCGGCGCTGGGAAAATGAGCTTCTGGTGCGGTTGAATGCGGCTGGTCACGTGGTTTCGAGCTGCCGCGCGCTGGCCCCTACGCCCACCGCACGCGGGTTGGATGGCGTGCTAGCGATCGAGAGCCAGCGCTTCGGTCCCTCATTGGCAAGCCGTTGCGAGCCGTTGCCGTCTGACGGTTCTGGTCCCGCCGACCTTGTGGTCGATCTCACTGCCACTGCCGCAGGACGAGGCACACCGGTCCTGACGCTCGAATTTTGCGGCCACAGCACCTTTCCCGCCGGTGTGGCCGAGATGCTGGCGAGCGGGCGACTGCCCGAACTTGCCGTTCGCCTCGACGGCGTTGCAGTCGCCCGGGGGCGGCCAATGCTCAGCGATCGGCTCTGGCTGTCTCGCATCTGCAACGACTTGCTCGCCGGGGCCATCTCGCTGGTCGCGCAAAGCGTCGCCCGTTTTTCCCAGGGCCAACTTGTGCCGATTACCGATTGCTCGCCGCCGACCCTGAAAAACGGCGGCTTTGTCCGGCACTATCTGCCGTTTTTCTGCAGGGGGTTGGTCGACCGCACAGTGCAAAAACTCAGACTTGGACGGCGCCCCTTCTATTGGCAGGTTGCCTATCGGCTGATCGACGGGCCAGGTGTCGCCGAAACCGGGCAACTCAACGGTACGCCGTTCACCGTCCTCGCGGACGATGGCCAGCGCTTCTACGCCGACCCGTTCGTCTTCGAGCGCGATGGCCGCCACTATCTATTTGTCGAGGAATTTCCCTACGCTACCGGTCGCGGCGTGATTTCTGTCGCCGAACTTGGTGACGATGGCAGGTTCGCTATACCGAGGATGGTGCTGGAGGAGCCGCATCACCTGTCTTACCCGCAGGTGTTCGCTCAGGCCGGCGAGATTTTCATGATCCCCGAAAGCGCCGCCGCACACGAGCTTGTGCTCTACCGCGCTGTGCAGTTTCCGGATCGCTGGGTACGCGACACGGTGCTGCTGACGGGCAGGGATTTCAATGACGCCACGCTGCTCGAATCAGATGGGCGCTTCTGGCTGTTGGGGACGGAGCGGTTCGGTTATGGCAGCGCGTCGGATACGATGGCCGTCTATTCCGCGCCTTCGCTGCGTGGGCCGTGGGTTGCGCATGCGCTCAATCCGATCGCCATCAATCATTCGGCCGCTCGACCTGGCGGCGCCTTTATCCGCCAGCGCGATGCTCTGGTGTTGCCGGTGCAAAACGGGTCGAGAGCCTATGGCGGCGGTCTGGGGCTGATGCGGCTGGATCGGCTCGACGAGCTCGATGTCCGTTTTGCGCCGCCCCGCCCGATCGGCCCGGGACCGGCATGGGCCCGCGTGGGCATTCACACGCTTAATCGCGCAGGCAATGTCGAAGTTGTGGATAGTGCCGGCTGACTGCGTTTGCAGTCTGTGCTTTACTGGAATCGATGCCTACCGGCCCGGATGAAGCAGCGGCCAAAGACGTGCTCTCCGGCGGGTTTCTATAGGCAAGCAGCAGCACCACTATAATCGCAACCTCCGGCGTTTTCGACGAGAGCGCGTTGTTCGACAGCGCAGCAAGCAGGTACGTTATAGTGGCGATCCACGCTGGCAGCGGCGCCGCGCGCAGCAGCCGAAAAACAAACCAGAATATCAGCGCGGTAAAGAGCAGCCCTAAGGGCAAGCCGAACAGCAGCGTGATGACCACTGGCGCACTCTCGATGTAGGGCAGATGCAGCTTCGCGCGGACGATCGCCAGGAGGTCGTCAACGTTCATGCCAAACAGGATGTCTTTCCAGCTGACGAGCCCAAACACCTGGTAGATCGTCACCCGCGCCATGAAATTTTCATCAAAGATCGTCTTGCCGAATCGATTTAGTAACCCGCCCGAAAACAGCACGGCTACCAGCATTGCGCCGCCAGCCAGGGTGAACAGCAGCACGACAGTCTTGGCCTGCCGTCCGTGCTTGAGCGACAGGCGCGGCCAGCGAACGAACAGCAGCAGAATGAGGATTTCGCAAACAGCCAGGATCAGGGCAGCACGGGCGCCCGACGCGGCACAGCCGACGAACAATACGAAGATCGATACCACCCGCACCCAAATGCGCCAGTGCGTCAACGCCACGAATCCGATGGCCGTGGCGCAGAGCGCACCCAATGCCAGCGGGTGCATCGACAGCCCGATTGGCCTGAACTGCAGTTCCTGCAGACCGTAGGGCAGAAGCCGATGTTTAGTCACAGCTTCGACCGTGCCGATCACCGCGCTCAGGATCAGCATTCCAAGCACAACATCTCCCAACGATCGCCGCACATCCGCACTCAGCGCCAGCATTGACAAGCCTGCGGCGCCCGCCACCAGATACGTATCGATGATAAACCCGGAGGAACCCGCCCTGCCGGCGATGAACAGATAGGGCACTAGCGCGAAAATCAGCACTGAATAGCGGATCAGCGCTTTGAATAGTCCAATTTCGTCGCCCTGCAGCAGGAACGGTCGGCTGAAAAGCACGACAGGAAGTAGCAGGAAGATAGCATAGGTGCCGAAATGCAGTTTCTCGTAGAATGGCCCTCCCTCGGTCGTATAGTCGACGACCATGTTCATCAACTGCGGTGACACCGTGAAGCGAAGCAGGAACGCGAACGCTGCGCATAGGAAAAACAGAAGCGACAGCGCGTTCCGACAGCGCATCTGGCTGGACAACATTCGTTCTGATCCGGCAGTGGGATAGCTCATGGTCCATCCAAGTGGGGATGTTCGAACGGCATTCTGGCCAACGAGATCCATTCCGCCGAACGGGCTTGGCGCGTGAAGCGGCAGAATAAGCCAGCATGGAAAATGAGATGTTAACGATGTTTCCGTAAAGCAGGCCACGCGTAATGAATAACAAGGGTTGGCGCGATGTCTGCCGCTTCCGGTATACCCCCCTCCTCTGCGGCGGAATCCGCTACCAGCGCATTCGAGCGGATCGCCAATGCGCGGCGCAGGGCAATGCTGCAACAAGGTACTCCAGTCATGGCACGCCCCGTACCTGACATGCCGCAGGCGTCCGAGCCCGTCGCGACGGTGACGCTTGACAAGATCGGCGACTTCCTCGAACTCGACTTTCGACGCTTGTTTGTCTGGCTGCGGGCCGGCCTCGCCTTGGCATGCATGCTAGCAGTAGTCGGCGGCGTCATCGGCGGCGCCTATTCCATGCTGAGCAAACAGCGTTATACCGTCAATACGGAAATCCTCATCAATCCTGGCAATTTGCAGGTTGTGGAAAACGATCTCTATGCGCAGCCGGGCCAGGTCGATAGCCAACTGCTCAACGCGCGCAGCAAGCAGCGCATCTTGACCTCGGGCAACGTGCTTTCGCGTGTGGTGAGCGACCTCGACCTAGCCAACGATCCGGAGTTCTTCGACCCGGACCGTAGCGCCTCCACGTCTGGCGGTGGAGCGAATGGCAGCAAGTCCGATCCGAAGCTTATTGCCCTGAAAAACCTGGCGGAGCGAGTCAGTACCACCGCAGATGAAACCTCGTTTGTCACAACCCTGTCGGTATCGGCCGAAACCACAGACAAGGCGATCCTGATCTCTCAAGCCATAGTCAAGACTTTCCAGGAAGAGCTGGCCAAGGCCGAAGCTGCCGATGCCGGCCGTGCCGCAGCTGCTCTTGACGGACGGCTTGGCCAGCTCAAGCGCGACGTACAGTCGGCCGAACAGAAGGTCGAGGCTTACAGGCGCAGCCACAACCTGTCCTCCAGCAACGGTCAGCTTGTCAGTTCGCAAACGATGACGCAGCTCAACAGCCAAATTGTAGAGGCGCAATCGCGCGTCATCGCCGCCCAGGCAAGTTACGACGCCCTGGGTGCCTCCGGTGCCAATGGGACCAACTCTGGCCCCGCGACTTCGGAAGCACTTGCCGCGCTGCGCGAGAAGGCAAACAGCCTGCGGCAGCAAATCGATTCACAGTCGATGACCTTTGGACCACGCCACCCGACGATTGTCAGGCTCAAGACAGAATTCCAAACCGTCAGCTCGCAACTCAGGGCGGAGTTCTCGCGCACCGTCGGCTCAGCAAAGGTCAATCTTGATGCGGCCAAAGCCTCGCTGGCTTCTCTCGGTGCCAAGATGAACGATCTGAAGGGCAATGTTTTCACCGACAGCGAGTCCGAGGTCGCCC
The DNA here is from genome assembly GCF_004010325.2 of Mesorhizobium sp. M00.F.Ca.ET.216.01.1.1. Lineage (GTDB taxonomy): Bacteria > Pseudomonadota > Alphaproteobacteria > Rhizobiales > Rhizobiaceae > Mesorhizobium. The sequence continues at coordinate 131,162 of NZ_SADR02000007.1, read as the reverse complement.
TGCGAGAGCTTGAACGCGACGCCGCCTCGAAGACGTCGATCTATGAAAGCTTCCTGTCGCGCGCTCGCCAAATCACTGAGCGCGAGCAGATCGACTCCACGAATGTGCAGGTGATTTCCTCCGCGGTGCCGCCAAAGGCGCGCTCATGGCCGCCCCGCACTGCCCTGGTCATAGGCATGGGAGCTTTCGCCGGCTTTGCTCTAGGCATGCTGCTCGCCATTGCCATGGGCATCTTGCGCGACATGCGCCAGCCGCCGAACCAATCAGGCATTGCCACCAGCCGAGCCTGAACCAAGGCATGGCGAAGCGTATCGTCTTTCACATTGCCAGTCTCAGGGGCGGCGGCGCCGAGCGTGTTTTCGTCCTCATGGCAAATGAATTGGCATCGCGTGGGCACGATGTCACACTTTTTACCTGGAACGCGGAAGGGCCTAACGCCGCGCTGCTCTCCACTGCCGTGCATCTAGTCGATTTCGGCCTTCCGCTGCGCGGCGAAGGTTACGGCAAGTGGGCGACGCTGAAAGGCATCGTGCGAAGCGCACGTTTATTCAACCGCCTTGGCCCCCATGCGGTCTATAGCGCCCCGGAATTCGCCAATCTGATCGTGGCGCTGGCGCTTTCATTGGCGCGAAGCCGAGCGAGGTTCTTTCCAAGCTTCCACGCAGCCGCCTCACTGCCTTCCGGCAGCCTCGGCGCGAGAATGGCGGTCTGGCTTTCCGCGCCGGTTGCAGCGCGCACTACCAAAGCCATCGCCGTTTCGGCGGGCGTCGGTCGCGATATCGTGGCCCGCGGCTTTCCACAATCCAAGGTTGTCGTCATCAATAACCCGCTGCCGCCGGCTGCGATATCGCAGGAACATTCCTACGCTTGGCAGGCAAAGCTTGCGACGATGGGCGGTGGCCCGGTCATCGCCACCGCCGGACGTCTGGTGCCGGTCAAGGATCATTGGACTTTACTCCGGGCCTTCGCTGTCCTGCGCACCGGCCGCCGCGCCCGACTTGTCATCTTCGGCGAAGGTCCACTAGCGGCCGAGTTGCGCAGCTATGCTGAACAATCCGGTATCGGCGCGGATGTGCTTTTTGCCGGCTACGTCAACGATCCCGCGGCCTGTTATGCCGCAGCCGACCTGTTCGTCCTTTCATCCACGAGCGAGGGCTTTGGCAATGTGTTGGTCGAAGCTTTGGCTGCTGGTGTTCCCGTAGTCTCCACAGATGCGCCGCATGGCCCGCGCGAGATTCTCGATGAAGGCCGTTTCGGCGCCTTGGTGCCGGTTGGTGATGTCGCGACCCTGGCAAAGGCGATGGCTGAGATGCTGGACCGGCCGACTTCCGCCGCCGTCCTGAAAAGCAGAGCGGCGGATTTCGAAGTTGAAAAGATCGGGGATCGATACGAAGCGTTGCTCGCTGCTAGTGCGTGAACCGCCTTGTTGTAGCAATAGGAATTCCGCCGTCGGCAGGGGAAAAGGAAAGTGTTTCCTGTGCCCACGCGAAGAACCGAAATTCTTGATATTCAAAACAAGGTGTGAGCCGCGCCGATAAAACTCGGCTTGCAATCTTTAATGTCAGTTTACCCGAGGTTGGTAACAACAATGACGCGGGTTTCATCCGCTAAGCAAAGGACCAACCTTGCCGCAGCATTACAGCTCTCCTGTCGGCCACCTGAACGAAAGCAATCGGTCGAGATTGCACCGCTTCATGGAGGTCGAGTTGGAACTCGCGCCTGACGTTCTCGTGCCAAGAGAGGAAACGGAACTGCTTGGCTGGAAAGCCGCGGCCATTCTTCGCGAACGAGCAAGCGAAACGATCCTGATCGACATGTGCTGCGGTTGCGGCAATCTGGCAATAGGGATCGTGAACGGTTGTCCGCGGGTGCGGGCATGGGCGGCCGACTTGACCGACAGCACGGTTGCCCTTGCTCGCCGCAACGTCGTGCGCCTCGCCCTGCAAGACAGGGTCGCGATTCGCCAGGGCGACCTGTTTGCCGCATTCGAGGGTGACGATCTCGAAGGCATCGTCGACACGATCGTGTGCAATCCCCCCTACATTTCGTCTTCCCGTCTCGATAGCGAAAGCGTCCATCTGCTGGAGAATGAACCCCGCGAAGCTTTCGATGGCGGTCCTTATGGCATTTCGATTCTCCAAAGGCTGGTCCGGGATGCGGCGGTCTTCCTCAAACCGGGCGGATGGCTGTTGTTCGAGTTCGGAGAAGGCCAGGATCGGCAGGTAGCCGCCCTTTTGTCGAGAACGAGTTCCTACGAACACCTGACGTTCGCCGCGATGGCCGATGGGAAGCCTCGCGTCGCCATGGCCCAGAAACGCGGTGGATGGGACTCCGGTGCCGGGAGCCAGGCGTGAGCGTCATTCGCGCCTTGGAATGCGCCGACCTTCCGGCAGTCGCGGGCATGTTTCAACGCGTGCTGCGCAAAGACCGAACCGAGGCGCCAGCCGCCCTCGTCGAGTATATGAAACGGTTCTACCTGGATGCTCCCGGTTGGGGGAGCGACCTCCGGTCGCTTGTCCACGTCAACGACGCCGGTCACGTTTCCGGATTTGTCGGCGTTCACGCGTTGCCGATGAAGTTCAGCGGCCGACAACTACGCGCGGCTATCTGTAGCTCGCTCATGGTCGAGGATCATGAGCGAGACCCGATGGCTGGCGCCCGCTTGTTGAAAGCTTTCCTGGATGGTCCGCAGGACATCTCCTTCAGCGAGACGGCCAATGATACGTCCGTGAAATTGTGGACCCGGCTTCGCGGCGTGGTCCTGCCGCAATACAGCCTTGACTGGGTACGCGTAATGCGGCCGTCTACCTTTATGCTTAGCCTTTTCGCCAATCGCATAGAGCTCGCCCGGATGCTCAATCCGTTTGCGCACACCTTCGACCGATTCTACCGCAAGAGAATGAAGCGCAGTGAACGACGCTGGACTGGCGTAGCGGCGGACGGAGCAGGCCAAGGAGCATTTCGGGCGTCCGAAATTGGCAGCGACACGTTTGCCAAACTCGTCGAACCCTTTACCGCTCAGTTTCCCCTGCGCCCGGAGTGGATGGAAGGCCAGCTCGATCATATCCTGAGCCATGCGGCACAAAAGCCGGATCTGGGCGAGCTTGTCTACGTTTCCGTGGCATCGCCAACCGGCACCAATGTTGGCGCTTTCGCCTACTACGCGCGAACAGATAGAATCGGTCGTGTGCTGCAGATCCTCTCCCTCCCCGGCCAGGCGGGCCCCGTGATCGACTGTCTGATCGATCATGCCGCCGCACGCGGCGTCTGCGGCCTGCGCGGCCGCATCCAACCCGCTCTTCTGGAAGCAATGCTTGGACGACGCATAGCTTTCGTGCCCGTTGCCTCGACCGTCGTGCATTCACACGACCCCGAGCTTTTGGATGCCATGAAGAACTCGCAAGTTTTCCTGAACGGGCTTGCGGGCGAGCAGTGGAGCCGGCTGATCGGTGGCCGCTTCACCTGAAGCGCCCCCAGGGACGTAGCCCGGATCGAGGCTAGGTCAGGTGCCTATTTCCTCGACTTCATCAACGAGTTGCGGACGCAGGTGCAGATAGCGCGTCGCCTTGCGCTTGGCGGCAATGTCGGCCCAGACGCGTTCAATTTGCGAGGCGGCCAATCCTGCCGCCTGCCCCACCACTTCGGCTGCCACGCCGTTGTTGAGGCCGTAAAGGCAGAGATCCATGCGGTCATAAGAGAGCGAGAAGTAGAACTCCTCCTGTGTCTGCGCCAGCGAGTAGGTATCGGTTGTCGGCGGCCGGCTTCGGATTTCCTCCGGAACGCCGAGATAGGCGGCCAGCGCGTAGACCTGTGTTTTGTAGAGGTGTGCGATCGGCTTGACGTCCGCTGCGCCGTCACCGTTCTTGACGAAGAACCCCTGATCATATTCCAGCCGGTTCGGCGTTCCAAGAACGGCGAAGTTCAGGCGATCGGCATGATAGTATTCGATTTGCTTGCGCGTGCGCTGTTTCATGTTGGTGGCTGCGACGATACCGAGATAGACCGGAAGTGGCATTCTTAGTTTCGTTTGCTTGCCTTCCGGGTCCTGCACCACCAGCGATGAGATATTGTAGCCCTCGCCCTCGAGGGCGTTCGCAATCACGATCTTCGAGGCCCAGCCTTCGCCGTATTCCGGGACCAATCCGCGGATGAAGGCGTCGCGACGGTGATAGCAGCCCATTGCGCGTAGGGTCGGCCCGATATCCTCTACAATAGCCTCGACACCGAAAGTATCGGCGACGAGGCGGCCGAGCCGCAGACTTTCGGGATCGGAATCGCTCTCCGGCATGAAGAGGCAGAGTACATTCTGGCGGCCGATGGCTCGCGCGGCCAACGCGACCGAAACGCTTGAATCGATCCCGCCCGAAAGGCCGAGCACGAGACCGCGCTTGCGCATCCCGCGCAGTTGCCCGCGCAGGGCCGTCACGATCCTGTCCGTCTCGGCGGCGGGGTCGATCGCCAGAGCCTGCGTCAGGAAGGTCTGCACGTCCCCGGTCGGGCGAACATTCATTGCGCGGCCTCCATCGCCTCTGCTGCAAGCCGACGGCTGACCTTGCCGGTATCGGTCTTCGGCAATTCCATCCGGAATTCGATGATCTTGGGGACCATGAAGTCCTCGAGGTGACGTGCACAGTGACGAATGACATCCTTTTCGCTAAGCGCCGGGTCCGACGATACGACGAGTGCTGCGATCGCATGCCCGAGCACCGGATCCGGCACGCCGACGACCACGGCTTCCGCGATGCCCGGATGAGCGTGAAGCACGGCTTCCACTTCCTTCGGGGCCACCTTCTCTCCCCGCGTCTTTATTATGTCGTCCTTGCGGCCGACGAAATAAAGAAAGCCGTCCTCATCGGTCCTGAACAGATCACCGGTGTAGAGAACCTTTTCCCAAGGGTTCGGCCCCGGTCGCAGCATTCGTTCCGTCGCAGTTTCGTTTCGCCAATAACCCTGCATGACATGCGGTCCGCGAATGACCAACTCACCCGCTACGCCCGGTGGCACTCGTTGCCCGCGGTCGTCGACGACAAAGGCCTCGGTGTTCGGAATGGCTATTCCGACCGACCCCGGCCGGCGGTCGAGCTCCTCGGGCGGCAGATAGGTGCAGCGCTTGCATTCCGTCAGGCCATACATCGAATAGAGCCTGACACCGGGAAAAAGGGACCGCAGGCGTTCTATGTGAGCCGGGGGCAAGGCAGCCGCCGTGTTGGAAATATAGCGAAGGCTGGGCAGGAAGCCCGGCGCCAGGTCACGCATCTGCAGGATCATCGCTGCCATCGTAGGCACGAGCGGAAGACCGGTGACGCCTTCCTCGCGGATACGTTCAAAGACCGCCTGAGGAAAAGCGAAGGACTTCTCAAGCACCAGTGTGGCACCGAGCCTGACAGCCATTAGCAACTGATAGAGGCCATAGTCGAAGGCAAGGGGAAGAACATTCAAAATGATGTCATCTGGCGAGTTGCGCAGGTAGGTGGTGATGGAGTCTGCTGCCGCGTCGCAATTGCGGTGCGTCATCATCACGCCCTTGGGCCGGCCCGTTGAGCCTGAGGTGTAGATCAACATCGCAAGATCGACGTCAATGCCGCGGTGGTCTATCTCCCTGGCTTGGAGCGTCAGGCAGTCTGCCAGGGATGCAGCCCCTACCGGGCATTGGTTATCGGCTCCAACGGTAGAAGCCACGAAGATGCCGGTATTGCCGTGCGAAGCGCAAGCTTCGGCAACCACGGGCATTAGTTTTGCTTGCGTGAGGATCGCCGCGGCGTCGCAATCGGCGATGATGTAGGCAAGCTTTTCGGCCTTGGTGGATGGGTTGACCGGACTGAAGGTCGCCCCTGCCTTGAGCACTGCGAAAATCGATACGGCAGCCTCCCAGCAATTGTCCATGAAGATCAGGACCCGGTCGCCGCGCCTGACGCCATTCATGAAAAGGGCGGTGGCAAGACGGCTGGAAAGATCATCCAGTTCTTCATAGCACAGACTTTTGTCCTTGGTGACCAATGCCGTTTTAGCGGGATGGGCAGCGGCCTTCGCGGCCAGAAAATGTTCGATCCGCACGGACGCTCCTCTCGCTGGCAACTACGCTGCCAGCGTTTCTGCTTTCGCCTTGATGAAGGACGAAATACGGTCAAGCGAATCCAGATTGGCGGGTACGATGTCGGAATCGACCATCGCTATGCCGAAATTGTCCTCTATGAAAGCCACGAGTTCCAGCACGGCAGTCGAGTCGATGATGTCGTTCTCGATGAGTGAGGCTGTATCTGCAAGTTCATACGAGGTGTCGCCAAACAGGAAGTTGTCAACGATAAAGGTTTTGACCTTGTCCTTGATTGTCACCATCATGCCTTTCCTTTCCTGGATTCTCAGGCCGCTCGTGCTGCACCGACCTCTTGGCCGGTGAAGTTCTTCTGCCACAGTTGCGTTGACAAAATGCCCACGAAGGCCACGTTGTCGCGGAACCCGGACGCTGGCTGCGTGCGGCATTTCTCATGGAGGTTCGCCACGGCCCTGGCGTTGAACAGTCCGCCGGCAGCGATGCTCGCTTCACTCAGGGAGTCGCGTACGTAGTCCAGTTCTCCGGCTCCAACAAAGGAGCGGGCTTCCGGGGCCCGGTAAGGTTGTTTGGTGCGTTCCCGGATCGCCGTCGGAAGCACGTGCTCGGCCACCTTGCGCAATATGTTCTTTTCCACCAATCCCTTCAGCTTCATTTCCGGCGGAAGTCTTGTCGCGAACTCCACCAAACGATGGTCGAGGAAGGGGAACCGTCCTTCGATGCCATGCGCCATTGCCATGCGATCGCCTTGGCTGGAGAGGATATAACCCGGCAGGAGGAAGCGGGTTTCGAGATATTGCGCCTGATGCAGCGGATGCCACAGGGAGAATGCCTCGGGCAACCGGCTGGCTAGTTCCTCGGCCGCGTCATAGCCCTTCAACATCGCACGCAGGTCGCCTGAAAAGAAAATCTTCGCCGCCGCCGTGGTCTTGAAGCGTGGCCGATGCGAGAACAGTGGATCGTCGAGGGCAGCGTTGCCGGCGCCGAAGAATGCAGCCAAGTACTCCACGGATTGCTGTTGCAGACCCGGCAGATAGGGATAAAGCCTGCGGAACAGCTGTGGCCTCATGTGCGATGCAGGCTGCCGTCCGCAGAACCGGCGAACACGGGCTTCCTTGAAGACATCATACCCCGCGAAGACCTCATCGGCGCCCTCGCCAGTCAGCACCACCTTCAGGCCGGCCTGGCGAACGAGGCCGGACAACTTGTAAAGGGGGGCCGGGGCTGTGCGGACGATCGGCCGCTCGGCAAAGCGGATGACTTCGGGAAAAACACCGGCGATATCGCCGGCACGGCAGGCAATGGCTCGATGGTAGGTGCCTAGCGTTGAAGCCATCTTGGTCTGGAAGGCGCTTTCGTCGTGCTCGGCGCTGTCGAACGTTACGGAAAATGTCTGCAGCCTCCGCGGCGTCATGCCAGCGGCAAGCGCCGAGACAAGGGACGAATCGAGCCCGCCCGAAAGATAAGAACCGACCGGCACGTCGGCCCGCATGCGAAGCCTCACCGCATCGGTCAAAAGCGCCCGCAGTTCCTCGGCCGCGTCGTCCTCATTCGTGATCTTCGGTGGCGCATCCCGATGCGGATAGTCCAGTTGCCAATATCGTTTGACCGTGACCTGCTCCTGTGCAGCGATCATCACGCTTGCCGGCTCCAGCTCGTGGATGTGGCGGAAAGCCGTGCGCGGAGCGATCGGCGCCCACAGCGTAAAGATCTGGTCGAGTGCAATCGGATCGATTTCGGCTGAGACGCCGGGTACCTTCAGCAGGGCTTTGATCTCCGACGCAAAGTAAAGCACCCCGTCCTTGCTCGTATAGAACAGCGGCCGGACACCCATCCGATCTCGTGCAAGCACCATACGCCGATGCCGATTGTCCCATATCGCGAAGGCGAAATCACCGTTAAGGAGAGACAGGCAGTCTTCGCCCATCTCGTCATAAAGGTGCAGGATGACCTCTGTGTCGCTCGACGTACGGAAGCGTCGGCCTTTGGCCAGCAGCCCTTCGCGCAGTTCTACGTAGTTGAAAATCTCGCCGTTGAACGCAATCGTCAAATTGCCGGTCTCGTCGGACATCGGCTGCTGGCCATCACCGATCCCGACCACGGACAGGCGTGCATGCCCGAGCCCAGCGTCGGGTGCTACAAATTTCCCTTGCTCATCCGGCCCGCGATGAGCGATCGCACCTGTCATGCGCGTAAGCAAAGCTTCCGCGTCCCGGATTGAACCGAAATAGCCCCCGAATCCGCACATCCCTACAACTCATATTGAACAGCAAGCTACGAAATATAACCTCGATATAGGCCTCAACGGTTAATCGGATATTTTCAGCGAGCATGTGATTAACAAGAAGTTAAGACAACAATCGTGCTTGACCGATTTCTACCAATGATAGTTGGAACAGGCGTCGCCTCCAAAGCAGCGGAGGAGCGTTCAGCTGTCCCAAGGGCGCTAGCGAGAAAGATCAGCGCCCGGAAACCGTGAGACGACCGAGGAACCCGCTGCTGACCAGATCGTTTCGCGATATCTGGCCCAAACTGACCAGACGGAGGCAGCCATGCTCGACATGCGGCATGCTCGCAATCGCATGGTCGACGTGCATATAGCCGGCCGTGGCGTTCGCGATCGTAACGTGCTCGACGCGATGCGCGAGGTCCCGCGCGAAAAATTCGTCGATCCCGGGTTCGAGGAATTCGCCTATGAGGACAGTGCGCTGCCGATCGACGTCGGTCAGACCATTTCTCAACCCTATATCGTGGCGCTGATGACAGAAGCCGCCGAGATCAAGCCTGGCGACCGGGTGCTCGAGGTTGGCACCGGCTCGGGCTACGCCGCTGCGGTAATGAGCCGAATTGCCACGCGCGTCCACACGATCGAAAGGCACGCGACACTGGGCCAGTCGGCCAGCAAGCGGTTCGAAAAGCTCGGCTATGAAAACATCGAGCTCAGGATTGGTGACGGAACCAAAGGCTGGCCGGAGGCTGCTCCGTTTGACGCCATAGTTGTGGCAGCCGGCGCGCCTGGAGCGCCCCAAGCGTTGATGGACCAACTTGATGTCGGCGGCCGGCTCGTCATCCCGCTCGGTGAGGAATTGCGCAGTCAACGCCTGGTCAAGATCACCCGCACCGGTGGGACAACTTTCGAGGAAGAGGACCTCGGCGAAGTCATGTTCGTGCCGCTGGTTGGCGAACAGGGATGGGCCGAAAACGGAAGCCGCTCCGCGAGCAACCATCTGCCCGGGCACTCAGGCGGCCGCAGCTTGCCGGAAATGATCGCCGCCAGTGCCGAACCGCTTCCCGATTTCAGCGATCCAGCCTTTGGCAGGCTGTTCGATCGCTTCGCCGACCGCCGCGTCGTGCTGCTAGGCGAAGCGAGCCACGGTACTTCCGAGTTCTACCGCGCCCGTGCCGCGATCACGCGCCGGCTGATCAAGCAGCACGGCTTCACCATCGTGGCTGTCGAAGCGGACTGGCCCGATGCGGCGGCGGTCGATCGCTATGTTCGCCATCGACCCGTTGCGGCTGGGACGGCCGAACCACCGTTCCAGCGCTTTCCCACCTGGATGTGGCGCAACACCGACGTCGCCATCTTCACCGACTGGATGCACGAGCATAATGAAGCCATTCCGGACCATGATCGCCGGGCGGGCTTCTATGGCCTCGATATCTACAATATGAGCGGTTCAATTGCCGCCGTTCTGGCCTATCTGGACAAGGTCGACCCGGAAGCGGCAACGGTGGCGCGTGAGCGTTACGGCTGCCTCACGCCATGGCAGAAAGAACCGTCGACCTATGGCCGCGCTGTGCTGACGGCCGGGTATCAGAAGTGCGAGCAGGCAGTGATCGAGCAATGCCGCGAGTTGCTCGCCAGTCGGCTCGAATATGCCACACAGGATGGGGAGCGCTTTCTCGATGCCGCTCAGAACGCCCGCTTGGTGGCATCGGCCGAGCGCTACTACCGCATCATGTACTACGGTGGCGCGGAATCCTGGAACCTGCGTGATACTCATATGTTCGAAACTCTCGAACACCTGCTCGAGGCACGCGGACCCGATTCAAAAGCCGTCGTCTGGGCGCACAATTCGCATATCGGCGACGCCCGCTACACCGAGATGGGGACGGCGCGCGACGAACTGAACATCGGCCAGCTCTGCCGCGAGCAGTTCGGAGACGCGGCGGCGCTGATCGGCTTCGGCACCCATACAGGGACGGTTGCAGCGGCCAGCGACTGGGGCGGCAACATGGAGGTCAAGCGCGTGCAACCCTCGCATCGTGGCAGCTATGAGAGGCTCTGCCATGACGCCGGCATGCCGCGCTTCCTGCTCGACTTCGGGCGCGACGATGCGCTCCGCTACCGCCTGCTGGCGCCAAAGCCGGAACGTTTCATCGGCGTCATCTACCAGCCGGAAACCGAGATGATGAGCCATTATGCCGATGCGTCACTGCCGCAGCAGTTCGACGCCTTCGTCTGGTTTGACGAGACTTCGGCGGTGACCCCGCTCGGACCGCAACATGCCAAGGCCGGAGTACCCGATACCTATCCGTTCGGGCTCTAACACCGATGCTGCGCGACGTTGACCACGTTCTGCGGAAGTTCGACTGGATGTGCGCCGAAGGCATCAAAAAAGCGGCCACTGACGCGGCCCGGCTTCACCTTGGTCGTTCGTAGGTTCCGACCAACTCCGTCTCCTCAAGCGCGTGCTTCTGGGCTTCCTTCCAGACAAGATGCACGCCTGCCTGTCCCGGTATAGTGAGGCTAGGCACGTCGAGCGCGGCCAGCAGGAAATGATAGTGATGAACGCCATGCCCCACAGGCGGCTGCGGACCGTCGTAATAGGCATTGCCGAAATCGTTCGTGCCCTGCCTGAGTGCCGACGGGCCCGGCTTGCCGTCTTCCGCCTCGGCAAGCTCACCGGCATCGGGCGGGATATTGAACACCGCCCAGTGCCCGAAGGTCCCGCTTGGCGCATCCGGATCCTGCACGACAAGAACAAGGCTCTTCGTACCATCCGGAACACCGGACCACTTCAGCGGCGGCGAGACGTTCTGGCCGTCACGGGTATACCTTTCAGGAATTTTTCCGCCCGCCGGGAATGCGGGGCTGATGAGGGTGAGTGGCATTTGTATTTTCTCCAAGGAGCATTGTGGCCGAGACCGCCGAGGTCAGCCGCCGTTTCACGCCGCTTGCTGAGCTTCCGCGACGCTCCTGATTTCTCTTGGCAAGGATTCCCAAACCTTGAGCATCTGTCCTTCTCCGACATGATGGGCAAGCACCTTGGACACCACCCTCAAGGCATCCTTGGAATCGACCGGACGGGTGGATTCCAGCTCTGTCTTGATCTTGGCCAGAAACTCGTCGAGCGACCGCAGCTTCTCGGGAGCTTTGGAAGGCTGATAGTGGTCGTAGTAGGCGCCGCGTACGAGGATCGGCAGCTGCGAGCCGAGGTGAGCCGCTAAATCCGGCTGCAAGCGGTCCCGAAACGCGTGGAGCACCGCTCCGAGAACATGCCATGCGATCTGCCGATCCGGTCCCATCTCGTCCATGATCTCGTCGAGCCAGATGTTTGTGCTCTGCAGCGTCTTGTCGAATACGTCGAGTCCGGTGGCGCTCATTGAATCCTCCTTCCCTGCCAACTCTTTTGATGGCTCATTCGGTCAACGACCTTGACCGCCTGTTGTTCCCGTTCCCAAACCTAAGAGACGATCTCTCGCGATAGCCTGCGATCAACCCCACGGAGAGTCCCGAATGGGCGATCCTCGAGTGCTCACGCCTCTGTGCCGAAATTGATTGGAACCTCCAGCCCATCGTCCGGTTAGGAAGGGATCACAGTCGGAGCCAGCGAAAGGAGCACCACCATGCGGATCAGCAACTTTAAAGACATGTATCTTGCCGAACTTCAGGAACTCGCGAGTGTCGAAGAGCAGCTCGGGGAAGCATTGCTGCAGATGGCTGACGCGGCATCGCATCCAGCCTTGAAAGAGACGCTGGCGCACCACCGCGAACAAACGGAGGTGCAAAAGGGACGTCTTGTCTCGCTCCTGCAGAAACACGGAGCCGACCCGACGGCGCATACCGATCAGGCAATGCAGGCGCTCGCCCACGAAACCGAGAAGATGATTGCCATGCTGGAGGGAAACGACCTCCGTGATGCAGGCCTTATCGCCTCTGCCCAGAAGCTCGAGCATTACGAGATCGCGGCATACGGGACGGCTGCGGCTCTCGCCGGCCAGTTGGATCTGCGCGACGATCAACTAATACTGCACAGGAGCCTCGAAGAGGAAAAGCAAACCGACATTCTTTTGACCAGACTGGCCAAGCGGGAAGTGAATCCACACGCGGTGGCCGCCTGATCGATCCGCTCCACGGCGATGGCCGTGCATGTGATACTCGGCGCTCTGGTCGCCATCCTTTCTCTGCCTGGCCGTTCTGAAAGGCGGGGCTGGTCAAGGTGAACGCCATCACTTTCCTCCTTGCACGGTTAGACTCTTCAAAATAGACGCTTCGGGCGCGCTCACCGCGGCGTCTTCTCCATCAGATGATCCCAACAACCGCAACCGGCTGTTGTTCCTCCGCGAACGACGCTCATGGGGTGGCATGGGATCATATGAGCGCGGGCCGCGTTCACTTGCCGAGGCTTGGTCGACGAGCCGCGCGATCGAGGCGGCGACAGTTCAACGAGGACCCGATGCTCATCCAACCGATCGACTACTTTCTCGTCGCCTGGTTCGCAGTTGCTGCCGTCTCGACGCTCTATGTCGGCTTCGATCAATACCGGAACAACCCCGAACCGGTCGTGATGAAATGGGGTTTTATCCTGGTGACCCTCTATATGGGTCCGCTCGGACTGTTGCTCTACGTCCTTGCCGACAAGGAGCCGCGCCCGGGCGGACATGAGGATTTCACAAGGCCGCTGTGGAAGCAGGGCGCCGGTTCCACGATCCATTGCGTCGCCGGCGATGCCACCGGCATCATTCTCGCCGCCGCCATCACTGCGGCGCTCGGCTTGCCGATGTGGATCGACCTGATCGTCGAATATCTCGCCGGCTTCGCCTTTGGCCTGTTCATCTTCCAGTCGTTGTTCATGAAATCGATGATGGGCGGCACCTATTGGGAGAACGTCCGCAAAAGCTTCCTGCCCGAATTCATTTCCATGAACTTCATGATGGCCGGCATGGCCCCGGTCATGAGCTTCCTCATGATGGGTCGTGACATGCGCGCTATGGAGCCGACGGAGCTGTTGTTCTGGGGTGTGATGTCGCTTGGCGTCATCGCCGGCTTTGCTCTCGCCTACCCTGCCAATGTCTGGCTGGTCGCACGCGGCTTGAAACATGGGCTGATGACACAGCGCCCGCCAACCGCTGAGACGCGCGGTCGAGAGCAGCCTGCCGAGAGGCAACATGCGCAGATGCAACTGCAGCAGGCCGACGCCCCTGGCCAAGGCCATCACAGCCAAGGCCACGACATGGCTTCCCACAAAGGCAAGGGCGGCGGCCACCAGATGGAAACAGACGCGACCTTACCGCAGATCGCCGCCCTCAGCATGGTCTCCCTGCTTGCGCTCGCCATCGGCATGATCGCGCCGGCGAACTGGCTGAACCTGACCCTATCGGCCCGCGATGTCGGTGGGGTGATCATGCCGCATGGCATGATCATGGACCGCGACACGCCGGCCGATACCATGCGCGACATGGCGGCAACCGATCCGCGCCTCGTAACCGCTTCCTATGATCTCGCGGCCACGGGCGACCGGGAATTGCCGTTTCGGATGGAAAACGGAGCGAAGGTATTCGAGCTCAGGCCTTCGGTAATCCGCTGGCAGATCCTGCCGGACGTTGCGGTCGATGCCTATGCCTATAACGGTCAGATTCCCGGCCCACGCATTCACATCCGCCAGGGCGACCGGATCCGTATCAACGTCACCAACGACCTGCCGGAGGAAACGACGGTTCATTGGCATGGCCTGATACTGCCGAACCAGATGGATGGGCCGGCGGAGATCACCCAGGCGCCGATCAAGCCCGGGCAATCCTATTCTTATGATTTCACGGCAACGCAGCACGGCACCTATTTCTACCACCCGCACGCCAAGTCTGACCGGACCCAGGCTCTGGGCCTCTATGGCGCTCTGATCATCGATCCCGCCAATCCAGCCGACGAGGTCCCGGCCGACTATGACTATGTGATCGAGCTTCAGGAATGGCTGGTGCGGGAAGGTCTGACCTATCCCTCGATGCCGATGGAAGGCGGCATGCCGAACTTCTTCACCATCAACGGCAGAGCCTATCCCTCGACCGAGACGATCCACATGACGGTTGGCGAAACCCTGAAGGTGCGTTTTATCGGCACCAACAACGGCTTCATCCATCCGATGCATATCCATGGCGGACCTTTCGAAGTCGTCGCCCGCGACGGCGAGACAGTCCCGGCCTCCGCCCGTTTTCTTGCCGACACGATCGATGTCGGACCCGGACAGCGATACGATGTCATGTGGAAGGCGCGGCACCCCGGCAAATGGTTGATCCACTGCCATATCCCGCATCACACGACGAACAACAATGTCGAGGAAAAGGGCGGCGGCGGGCTGATGGTCATCATCGACGTGAGTTAGCCCGCACCGCGACCGGTAGCGCCAAACACCAAGTGAGCCCTTGAGCTTTGGCGGCTAAACGCTAAAGAGAGCGATCAAGCCTTGGTGTCACCGTGCGCTGCGCGTCAATGCACTATTTTTGCCCTTAGCCAAGCGAGAAATCTGTTTCCGCTAATTGTCCGACGAACTCTGGCGGCAGCCCAGCGCGCTTGCATCGTAGCGCCGACATGGCAATGGCAGACGATGTTGTGCAACTGCCAGTCACTCAGTTCGAAGAAGCGCTTTGCCTCGCCGTAGGTATCGTCTTTCAGGCCCATTGCGCGCAAGACAGGATCCTCATAGGCAACGGTAATTGGCGACCCCGCGCCACGCGCTACAGCACGGGCCTCAGGGCTCAGATATTCGGTGCCTGGAAGTGCTCCGAGGCAGCGCCTTGGATTTTGTTCGAGAAGTTCTGCCCAACGCTCGATCCGCTGCGTTCGAGTCATGATCGGGTATGTCGCCGAGGGCTCAACTTCCGCAATTGTCTGCAGTTGGTCGAGTGTTTGGTGTTTCATGGTCGGCTCCTATGAAAGGTCGAAGTGCCCCATGCCCTAATGGAAAATTATCGCGCCTCGACGCGCTGACAAGGCCGCAATCGCGCGGCAGGTGCCAGAGACCGCGACGACCAGGGTAAGGCGCCAGTGCTGGCCAGCCAGACCGCAGGCGTTGCACGCCCTGGTCTGCAGCCGTGACGACCTGGTGCCCAGCGGCTGAAGGTGTTTGTTCCCCCGGGGCAAGCTCACATCTCTTGCCGCGCAAGTTATGTCGTTGGAACCGGCGCTGGCGCCGTTTTGGCCGAGACCAGCAGAGAACGCTTTCGCGGTCACTTCTTCACGTAAGCGCCTGGATGGCGGCCACTCTTCGAAGCCGTTGCATCCTTGGAACGCTCCGGACGTGGGGCGGCCTGCTTGGGCGGGTTTTGTCCCTCCGATTGACGGGTTTTGTCTTCCACCTCGCCCAGCTTCCGTGTCAGGCCCATCCCGCCAGCAGGTTTTTTGTTGCCCGCCGCCTCTTGAGAGAATTGATCCGAAGCGTCCGCATCTTTCTTGGCCGGGTACTTGGTCGCGCCATGTTCGTAACGGGTTTCGTTTTCCGTCATCGCGTCTCTCCTGTTGCATGACTGTTAAACATTCCGGTGATGGTCCGGGTTCCCGGCTGCTTTCGGCATAGTCGAAGCAGGAGAAGCGCCCGTTGCTCCGCCCAAGTAGGGAACGGCAACTTTCTCACAAAACGGAACTAACCGCTGATCCCAGGATTAAGAGCACCAGGAGGCATCATCATGGACAGAGTAGAACGTATCAGGCAGCGAGCCTATGAAATTTGGGAACGCGAAGGCCGTCCGAAAGGCCGAGCGCGCGAGCATTGGGATCAAGCGGTGCAGGAGATCGAGGCAGAGGCGTCCGAAGACGACCGCGGCCCAGTCGCACCCGATCCAACCGTTGGCGCTGGCTCCGATGCCGACAATGGCACCACCAAACCCTGATGACGAGCCGAAATAAACCCGAACCGGATGCTGCGTTTCGACTTCCGTCTAGTTTGGGTTGCAGTGCACCGGGCCGAATGAGCGGCCCTAACACCCAAAGAAGCCGCCATATTGCTTGATGTGGCGACGACGTCGCTCTCAGTTCTGCCTAGGCAATCAGATTGCCGGACCGGACGATCTCGTAATGCTCGATGGCTTCCGCTGCTGCGACCAATACGAAATCGAGCGCAGAAGCACCCTGATGGTTCCTCGATGATATCTGAGCCCTCTTCGGTGATAACATCGATCGCGGGCAGGTCTTGCCACCCGCAACCGGCTCAATCGATCCGCCTGATGCGGCCCTTTTCGAGGTGAAAGACTCCGTCCCCTCCGCCCTGCTTCTCAAAATCGGTTAGCAGATCGTCCCATGTCCCCAGGAATTCGCCGCAGTCATCGCAAACAATCCGGTCGTCGGGACCAGCGTCGGCGGGAATCCTCAGCCTTACGGTGAGGCAATAAGGGTATTCCAGTTGGTGGTCGAGATATTGTTTGGTCATGGGCGAACACAAGAATGCATCCCGCAATATGCCCTCTGCAACCTACCCGCGCTGGCCTGACGAGCTTTGGTAAAAACGTACCCGCGACCTTTTCCATCGGTCGGAGGCCGCTCCGGCGCCCCCGGTCAGCTGGGATGCTTCTTTCGTGACTGCATCGGCGGTCCGGGTGGCATCAGGGCGATTGTTGCGATCCGCCCGGAATAAGGAGAGCGCCCTCATTGGGTCCCGAATATTCAAAGCCGATAAAAAAAGCTGCAAGAATTAGCGCGCAGATGATTGCAATTGCCACCAGTGCGGTTCGGGACAACGGCCTACGTGGTTCGCGGTCTTGCAACACTGAATCAATCCGCTCTCGAATTCGAAACCGACGGAAACGTGAGATCAGGAGACATCGGACCGTCAAAGTCCATCAGTAGACGGAGGCCACCCGGATTGGGCTGTCGGGGGACATTATCCGACGTCAGTTCACCCCGATTGAGTCTTGCGATGGCTTCGTCGGCTTCGCTTTCGTCAAGGCCGGAAAGCGGCAAGCCGTCAATCATGACGGCTTCCTCGCTGTCGCCGTCATAGACCTCCCAGAGGCCGTCCGGATCCTGCCGTTTGTCGTAAGTGGTTGGCATGGTCACTCCGCAAGGCGATCTAATCTGGCTTCACCGGTTGCCCCAAACAACTCAGACCGCCAGCGGTTGTTCCCGATCACAAGTGCGTTGTGAGAGAACGCAGAGGATGAAGAAGCGTTCAGACTGGCTTGGCTCACTCGCCACTTCCTCCGTCATTTCGACGAAATCCGCCGGAACTCTTATCGGCAGCGTGCGGTTAGAGGGGATCGACGGAAGGTCCAGGTCGCGTCCAAGTGGCGAAATTCCAAAATAGCATTGGGTGGCTTCAATGACGTTGCTGGTTCAGCCACGTCTGGTAAACGAACCCTTCTCGGATGCGGGGCTTCTTCTGGACTTCCGGTTCGGCAGCCGGGCGGTGCTCTTCGATATTGGCGATCTGTCGCCGCTCTCGCCACGTGAAATCCTACGCCTCAGCCACGTGTTCGTATCACACATGCACATGGATCACTTCGCCGGCTTCGATCGGCTTCTGCGGTTATTTTTATACAGGAACAGCACGGTGCATTTCTTCGGCCCGCCTGGGTTGACCGCGGCCGTTGAAGCCAAGCTCAACGCATACACTTGGAATCTCCTCGACGATCATTCCCACGACTTCACGATAATCGCCTCCGACTGGGCGCCGGCCGGATTTCTTCATTCTCGCCTCTTTCGCGCGCAATCAGGCTTCGCTCCGAAGGACTTGCCGCCGATCCCGGCTGAAGGAAATATCCTGCTCGATGATCCCGATTTCCAAATTGAAGCAGCAATGCTCGAACACGGCGTTCCATGCCTCGCATTCGCGTTTCAGGAAAAGATCCGGGTCAATGTGCAAAAACGGCAACTGGAGGCATTGGGTTTGCCTGTCGGACCTTGGTTGAGCGAAGCCAAGCGCGCGATCCGGCGCGGAGCCGATCCGGAAACGACGCTCGCCCCAACGGCGGATCAACGTATCTCGGTCGGCGAACTCCTCGCTGCGGAGGCTTTGAGGACTGGCCCTGGACAGCGGATCGTCTATGCGACCGATCTCGCATTCAATGAAGCAAATCTTGAGCGTGTGGTTGCACTTGCGCGCGGTGCGGGCCAATTGTTCATCGAAGCAGGCTTCCTGCACGAAGATCGCCGGCTGGCTGACGCGAAGCGGCATCTCACGGCAGCCGAAGCCGGCACAATCGCCAGGCTTGCCGATGTTGGGCATGCCGTGCCGATGCACTTTTCGCCCCGCTATATCGGACGCGAGAATGAGCTACACGCGGAGTTCAGGGCAAATCTTATCGCCGAAAGCGCTCCTGATCACTCGCCTTGAATATCTTGGCGAGCCGTCCGTCGACGTCGGCTTGCAAGGATGGCGGAAAGGGTGATCGGACGAAAATCCCAGCGATCGACGCCCACGTCATACTGGCGTGTAAGCGGGCTCAGTCTGCCGTGGGAATGGCCATGCAGATTGATCGATCTCTTGCCAATCTGGTGTCAGTTCCTTGTAATGTTGTGTACTGGTCCAGCCTGACGCGTCGATTGTCGCAGCGCTATCATTGTTGCCGATGATCAAATGCTTCCGGCCCTGAAGAGACGACAATAGCGAAGAAACAAACTCGGCCGATCCCTTGGCAAAATCGCCGAGGTGCCAGATCTCGTCGTCCGGGCTCACAGTTTCGTTCCAGAACGAAATCAGCGTTCGATCGTGCTCTGCCAGCGAGCCGAACGGGCGGCGATCGATACGCAGAATGCGGGGATCGTTGAAATGCGTATCGGCCGTGAAATAGATCATGATCAGGAACACGAAAATCACCACCGGCGCAAATGACAGGCCGCGAGATCAGCATAGTAGGTCTCCGTCAGGGTTGCATCGCTCCATTGCGATAGTGATCCCAACGAGAGTTTTTTGGAGAGTTCCGTTGGACAGAAATCGTGATCAATGGGTGCCAATGAGGAGGCATCACCTACCTCCTGATGGATGCGGTCGATGGCAACGCTGCAGCAATACTGATGCGAGTCCGCCAATAGCCGCAGTTTCTTGACTCTTCCTTGGAACAATATCCGCTGGTGAGGGTTGGAATGCAGTCGTTCTACTCGACGACTGGAAAGCCGTTCGCTCGGCTTTCGGATCAGAGGCCCCGCGCTTCCTCCCCGCGGGGCCTTTTCTTCCGCTGCTACGACTTTCACGGATTCGTGCATTCCGCTTTCGATCCTCCGTGGATCAACTCGGATCAAAGTCGCTCGCGGCCGAAGCCGATGGGTTTCTCTCATCGATGTCACTGGCTTATGGCAAGACGGCTTGCGCCTGATATTCGCCGACGCTGATTTAACGCGTGGGGAAGCCACCAGCGCTAGGGACGTTCGTCACCGTCTGGCTCGGCTGCAGAACGTCGTCGCTCATGGCTCGTCGATATCTTGCTTCGAGGGGTTGCGCGAAATAGCGCGTTCCTCGTCGTCGTCAGGCAGCGCTTCGTCGCTATCCTGGTAGGCATTGTCGTCGTTTTCCTCGGGCAGGTCACCGCCCTTCTCGTCGCCATTTCCCGGCCCGCCATCGGGCAGAATCTTGGCGCCTTTGACTGCGTCCCAATCCTGCTGTTCGATTGTCGGACATTCGGAGGTATCGTCCGGTTTTTTGCGCGGTGCCATCAGTTCCTCCTATGCGTCGGTCGCATCGCCCGATGCCTAAACTCTATGGACCGTCGCGTAGTTCCTCCACCGAGCCGCCAGATCGTTTCTTGGGCCGATCGAATGCAGCTCGACCCTGCCCCGCTGCCGGAATTCACCCCGATCCGGCCGCCACTGCGGTCTGCTGCTCTGCCCGGCAGCGGGCTATCACTATGTTAGGGCAAGCTGCGACGAGCATTTGCATAGCCGCAGCAGCATGCGTGTGCAGAAGCGAAATTTACTCGATCACTTCGTCGGCGAGGCGCATTTTGCCGAGGTGCTCGGCCGTCAGTTACCCGAGATCCAGAAGCCGCCCGATGAAACGGACGTGTTCTGCCGAGCTTTGAGGAGCATCATCCTAAGCCGGCGCTGCCGGTGATGAGGACCCCGTATGTCAGCCAACAGTCCGCGTTCGGTCGATGCCTATGGCAGCGGCGTTCAGGAATAGCCGCCCCTGCGCAGCCGGACTTCAAGCACTTCGACCAGGTCTTGCGGCGAATGGCCGGCAGTCTTCAGGTGGATGTCGGCGTTCTGCGGCGCTTCATAGGGAGAGTCCACGCCGGTGAAGTTCTTGATCTCGCCATTCAGCGCTCGCGCGTAGAGGCCCTTCGGATCGCGCTTCGCACACTCCTCGAACGGCGTATCGACGAAGACTTCGACAAACTCGCCCGGCTCCATCAGCTCACGCGCCATTTGCCGCTCGGCACGGAACGGCGAGATGAATGAGACCAGCACTATCAGCCCGGCATCCGCCATCAGCCGCGCCACCTCGGCGACACGTCTGATGTTTTCGACGCGATCGGCCTCAGTGAAACCAAGATCGCGATTCAGCCCGTGGCGGACATTGTCGCCGTCGAGGATATAGGTGTGCTTGCCAGCGTCATACAGCTTCTTCTCGAGCAGATTGGCAATGGTGGACTTGCCTGAGCCCGACAGCCCGGTGAACCACAATACCGCCGGCTTCTGACCCTTTAACACAGCGCGCGACTTCCGATCGATGTCGAGTACCTGCCAGTGCACATTCGTGGCTCGGCGCAGCGGATGCAGGATCATGCCGGCCGCGACCGTCGCATTGGTCATACGGTCGATCAGGATGAATGAGCCGGTGTTGCGGTTCTCGCCGTAGGCGTCGAAAGGGATCGGCGCTTGCGTTGAAATGTTGCAGACGCCCACCTCGTTCAGTTCCAGGCCTTTCGCCGCCTGATGCGAGAATGTGTTCACGTCGATGCGATACTTGAGCTCCGTCACTGTGGCGCCCGCCTGGCCGGTCTCGGTGTGCAGAATGTAAGAGCGACCGGGCAGCAGCGCATGTTCATCGAACCAGATGATATTTGCCGCGAATTGGTCGGCGACATTTGGGCGCGCCATCGGTGCAACCAGCATGTTGCCGCGCGATACCTCGACCTCGTCCTCCAGCACCACGGTCACCGCCTGACCTTCGACCGCACGCGCAAGATCGCCGTCATGCGTGACGATGCGTTTGATGCGCGAAACCTTGCCGGACTGGGCGACGACGACCTCGTCGCCCTGCCCTATCGAACCCGCGGCGATCGTGCCGGCGAAGCCACGGAAGTCGAGGTTGGGCCGGTTCACATACTGGACCGGGAAGCGGAAAGGCGCGCTCTGCGGGATCGCGTCGACGACGATCGATTCGAGATGATCGAGCAGCGTCGGCCCGCAATACCAGCGCATCCGGTCCGAGCGCTTGGTGACATTGTCGCCGTAGCGCGCCGACATCGGGATTGGCGTAATCGAGGCAAAGCCGAGGCTCGAGGCGAAGGCAGCGTATGTCGAGGCAATCTGCTCGAACACCTTCCGGTCGAAGCCGACGAGATCGATCTTGTTGACGGCAAGCACGACGTGGCGGATGCCAAGCAGAGAGGCGATGATCGAATGCCGCCTGGTCTGCACAAGCACGCCCTGACGCGCATCGATCAGCACGACCGCGACATCGGCCGTCGAGGCGCCGGTCGCCATGTTGCGGGTATATTGCTCATGCCCCGGTGCATCGGCTGCAATGAATTTGCGTTTCGGCGTCGCGAAGAAACGGTAGGCGACGTCGATGGTGATACCCTGTTCGCGCTCGGCCTCGAGCCCGTCGACCAGCAGCGCGAAATCGATGCCGCTGCCGTCCGTGCCGTGCTTTTTGGAGTCGCGTTCGAGCGCCGCAAGCTGATCGTCGAAGATCAGCTTGGTGTCGTAGAGCAGCCGACCGATCAGTGTCGACTTGCCGTCGTCGACCGAGCCGCAGGTGAGAAAGCGCAGTAGCGACTTCTTCTCCTGCGCGGCAAGATAGTCGCGGATGCCATCCGAGCCGGTGATTTCGTTTGCTCTGATGTGCCGCATCAGAAATACCCCTCGCGCTTCTTCTTTTCCATCGAGCCGGCCTCGTCGCGGTCGATGAGCCGGCCCTGCCGTTCGGACGTGCGCGCGGTCAGCATCTCGCCGACGATATCCTCGAGGCTTGTCGCGTCGGAATCGATCGCACCGGTCAGCGGATAGCAGCCAAGCGTGCGAAAGCGCACCATGCGGTTCTGGATAACTTCGTCCTGTCGCAGCTTCAGGCGATCGTCATCGACCAGGATCAGCATGCCGTCACGCTCGACCACCGGCCGTTGCTTGGCGAAATACAGCGGAACGATTGGGATGTTCTCCTGCAGGATGTATTGCCAGATATCGAGCTCGGTCCAGTTGGAAAGCGGGAAGACGCGGATCGATTCGCCTGATGCGATGCGGGTGTTGTAGATCTTCCACATTTCCGGTCGTTGGTGCTTCGGATCCCAGGCGTGCTGGGCGTTGCGGAAGGAGAAGATGCGCTCCTTGGCGCGCGATTTCTCTTCGTCGCGTCGCGCCCCGCCGAAGGCGGCGTCGAAGCGATATTTATCGAGAGCCTCGCGTAACGCGACGGTCTTCATGATATGGGTGTAGTTGTTGGAGCCGTGGTCGAACGGGTTGATGTTGCGGCGCACGCCGTCCTGATTGGTATGAACGAGCAGCTCGAAACCGAGCTTTGCCGCCATCTCGTCGCGAAAGACGATCATCTCGCGGAACTTCCAGGTCGTATCGATGTGCAGGAACGGAAACGGTGGCCTGGCGGGATAAAAAGCCTTCATCGCCAGATGCATCAGCACGGACGAATCCTTGCCCACCGAATAGAGCATGACCGGATTGGCGAAGTTGGCGGCAACCTCGCGGAAAATGTGGATAGCCTCGGCCTCCAGGCGTTGAAGATGGGTGAGGAGAACTGACACGGTCACTCTTCTTCAAATTGCCTGATCCTTCAGGCAAGCTGCGATGCGATTTGCCAATACCGGATACCCGAAGCTGCCGCGTGCAATCCTGCGCCGATGTTCGGCTCGGCCCAATGTACCCCGTCGCGTTCGGGCTTACGTTTGAAATTCCCTGTCGGTCGTCGACTTGTCGATCGTCGCCCCCTGCAACTGGCTTTCTCCGGCACGAAAGCCCGGCAGAATGCGACGCATCGTGTCGACGACAGCCGCCGTGTTGCCGTCCGAAGCGAAGGTGTGCAGCCGTTCGAATGTATCGTAGAGCACAGGCAGCGGCACAGGCTTCGGCACGGCGCCGAAGACTCCCGGGACCGGTGGCGCGACGCGCTCTTCGCTCTCGTCAAAAAGCTCCTCGAACAGCTTCTCCCCGGGCCGGCGGCCGATGATCTGGATCTGCACGTCGCGGTCAGGTGTGAAACCGGCGAGGCGTATCATGCGTCGGGCAATGTCGATGACCTTGATCGGCTCACCCATATCGAGAACAAAGATTTCGCCGCTTCCGAGTTTCTTCTCAACCGCGTAGGCGGAGGCTTGCAGCGTTAGCTCGACGGCCTCACGGATGGTCATAAAAAAGCGCTTCATTTCCGGGTGAGTGATCGTGAGCGGCCCACCGCGCGCAAGCTGACGCTTGAACAAGGGGATGAGTGAGCCGCTCGAGCCGAGCACGTTGCCGAAACGCACCGTCACAAACCGTGGGCCAGCGATCTCGTTTGCGCATTCCAGGTCGAGCGACTGGCAAAAGAGCTCGGCCAGCCGTTTGGTGGCCCCCATCATGTTCGGCGAATTCACCACCTTGTCAGTGGAAATCTGCACCATGCCGACAGCGCCCCAGCGCCTGACCGCCTCTGCAACATTCATCGTGCCGCAAACGTTGGTGAGTACCCCTTCGCACGGATTGAGTTCCACCATCGGCACATGCTTCAGCGCTGCGGCGTGGAACACAAGCTCCGGTTTATGCTGAGCAAATATGCTGTCGAGCCGCCGCACGTCGCGTATGTCGCATAGATGCGCCGACCGTGGCACGGCGGAAAATTTTTCGGCGAGATCAAGGTCGATCGAGTAGAGGTTGAATTCGCTGTTGTCGACGACGACCAGTCGTGACGGGCCCAGCGCTGCTACCTGTCTTGTCAGCTCGCTGCCAATCGATCCGCCGGCACCAGTGACGAGCACGCGCCGATCGCGGATGAATCGTTGCAGTGCTGCGATATCGAGCGCCGCCTGGGGCCGCTCAAGAAGATCGGTGAGTTCGATCGGCCGCAATTCGAACGCGCTCGCGGCGTGGGTTTTGCGCAACTCCGTGGCAGGGTTCAGCCGGGAGACGACCATGCCCATTCTGTCGGCCTGCTCGATGAGCCGCTCTGCCGTCTCGCCTTTGAACGATGACAGCGGCGCGGTGAAAATGAGATGCCGCG
Source organism: Mesorhizobium sp. M00.F.Ca.ET.216.01.1.1 (assembly GCF_004010325.2). Taxonomy (GTDB): domain Bacteria; phylum Pseudomonadota; class Alphaproteobacteria; order Rhizobiales; family Rhizobiaceae; genus Mesorhizobium. The sequence continues at coordinate 106,535 of NZ_SADR02000007.1, read as the reverse complement.
GCTTTTGCTTACGACTCTCGAGACCGGCGATTACCGCCTCGAACTCATCGGTGGTGCCAAGCACCGGCACGCCTCGGAGCATTGCACCGGTCTCGGCAGGTGAATCGTCGAGAAAGCCCACGGGGAGGTATGTGGAAGTGCGATCGCGCTGGAGCGCGCGCAGGTAGAGATCGGCTTCCTGGCCGGGCCCGACCAGTAGGACCGGAACCTGCGAACTCGGATCAGCCACTGTTCCGCGTGATGTCGGCGCTAGAGCCTTGAGGTCCTCCTGGCGGAAGGTGATGCGGACGCCGGCCAGCAGGGATGTGAGAACCATGATCTCGATCGCGATAATCGAGTGGGGAATGATCGCAAAGCCGGAGTACAGGAAAATGGCAGTCATGAACGTCAGCGAGGCGATCAGGATCGCCTGCAGCAGAACGATGTAGTCCGGTATGGAGGCAAATTTCCATTTGCGTTTGTAAAGACCGGCCGTCGGAAACGTGACGGCGCAGATCGCCACGAACACAGGGATCGATCCGGCGAGAGACTTGGCCGCTTCGAGATCGGAAAAGAGCACCTGGGGTCCGAGGCGAAGCCAAGCAGCAAGCAGCAGCGCAAACGCGCTGAGTACGAGGTCCACGGCAAACAGATTTCGATTGCGGATCGTCGATCTCACAATCGCTGCGATCCTTGATCGTATCTCTCGATAGGAGAATCTGCTGCCCCGTTCTCCGATCGGGTGCGCCCCTGGCGCCAAACGCGCGTCACCAACCAAGGTTGAGCTGCGGGACCATTTTGACACCAGATTGCTGTCCGTCATTGTCAGCCCATCGCCAGTTTGCTCGAGATTGGTCGACGCTCGAAACTGGTCGACCCCGCCTGCTCCGGTGAGAAGCACCGTCGCCGAGGCCTGTCCGCCAGCCTCGCAATCATCCTGGGATAATGGTCGGCTCTTGCAAAGAAGCGCGAACCGCAGCGCGTGTCAGTTAAACCCCTCGACCGCTTCCGACTGTGCGCATAGGGCCCTCTCCCGGGCGACGCCGCTTGTCGGGCCTCACCTCCCTTGCCGGCATCCGACGCAGTCAGTGCCAAAGATTGGTCTTAAGGGAATCCGCGCCAGAGGTGGAAGGGCATCGCAAGCCCAACTGCCAGGGGCATCGAGTCCGCTCAACTCATGAACGGCTCTTGCTCCATTTTGTCGCGCAGGTAGCCTCGAGGCCTGACGAGCCGCTGATAGATCGCCGTCAATTCCCCGACATGGGTTTCAACACCATAAGTCGCAAAGGCACGATCGCTGGCAGCTGCGGTAATTCTGCTGCGGAGTTCGGCATCGGTCAGCATCGAGTAGACTGGTTCCACGAAACATTCGGGCCGGTCCGGCGGCACGAGGAAGCCTGTGACGCCATTCTCGATTGCCTCACGATTTCCTCCATCATCTGTCGCCACAACCGGCGTTCCAAGGAACATCGCTTCGATCAAGGTCCTGCCGAACGGCTCGCGGACGGCCGTCACAAGCAGCACGTCCACGGCCTGCATCCAGGGCTCGATCGGATGACGAAACCCCATAAGCCGGATGTGCTTTCCAATGTTGAGTTCCTCGGCGCGCTGCATCACCATCTGATCGAGCTGCGGCGTCTCCATTCCGGGCACGCCGAAGAGCAGGCCCATTACCGGCAGGTCCGGATAGCGTCTGATGAGGGCAGCAACCGCTTCGACGAAGCCGATCGGTCGTTTGCGGTCAATCAACAGCCCGAAATAGGCCAGGAACCGGGTCTCCGCGGCACAGCCGAGTGTCTCGACAAGCATTGCGCGCGCGCGCGTCCTGCCGGTCGCGGTTGGCCGGTCAAAGGGACTGTAAACAACGGAGAGCTTTTGCCCGACACCGACAATCGGCTTTCGTGGCCTGGAGAAGCGTGACACCGTTACAATGTGGCTTGCCGCCAACGGTGCCAGCAGATTTATGCCAAACGCGTCAGGATCGCCGCGATGATGCCAAACCTGACGGGCTCCCGCGAGCCGGGTTGGTAGCGCCCAGACAGCATGGATCCTGCCGTCATTGGTGTGGACGAGGTCCACACCGTGCTTTCTTAGCAACCGGCAGATCGGCGCCGCCATGCGGAAGGCGTGGCCCAGCACGCGCAACCTGATTCCGCCAGACGCGGCGTCTGGATCTCGGAGCAGAAACGCAGCGTCCGGAGCCCTGACGAACGGAACGCCGCGATCTGCGAGATAGGCTGCGACGGGCCCGTCGACGACATGGAGCGCAACGATTGGCGTGACAAGTCTCGGGTCCAACCCTTCGATCAGCTTGATCGCGGAGATGTGGCTGCCACCGAGTTCGTCGCCGATGAAGGGGAAGCAGACGACGATTGGTGCGCTACGCATAAGAAATTGTCCGGTGGGTCGGCCGCCTGCCCGCGTCTTCAGCCCGAACGCCTTCCGAAGGCGAACAGATATCAGCATCACATCACCAATGGGCTTTTGTTGCACGGTTTTCAGGTCAGGAAAATCAGCACTTCCATCACGCGGAGCTCATATGATAGCCATTTCAATGGGAAGGGGTTGCTGTGCTGGCTAAATTCACAGTCATTCGCCGACGTGCTGCGTCGGCTTAGGGGTTTCGAGCCGACGCGCCCATTGCACAGGCCGGAAATGGCGTATTGTGTCGATGGGCTTCCGTCGGGCGACGCACCAGCAGGCCAATTGGAGGAGCAGCCGGCAGGTCGGCGGGTTCGCGTTGCCATCGTTCTTCCGGGCCTGGGCGTAGCGGGGGGCAGCGAACGTGCCGCAAGTCTTATTGCCAACAGTTGGGCCGAGCGTGGCTGGCATGTGACGATCATTACGCTCGAGCGGACCGGCACACCTGCCTACCACGCAATCGCGCCCAATGTGGAAATCGCGCGTCTCGGCCTTCCCCCTGATCGCACCGTTTGGTTCCGCGCCGCATCGTCCTTTGCCGATCGCGTGCGGCTCCTTCGCAGAGAATTCCTTCGTCTTTCTCCTGATGTTGTTATCAGCTTTCTCACCCGCACGAACGTCCTGTCCGTTTTGGCAGCACTCGGCACAAACATCCCGGTCGTGGTGTCGGAACGCAACAACGCTGAGATGCAAGCTTTCGGTCCGGTCTGGACAGTATTACGCAGATATCTCTACCCACGAGCTTTCGGCCTCGTGACAATGACCAAGGGAGCGATGGAACAATTCCCATCCGAACAGCGCGCCCGCAGCTGGGTTATCCCTAACGAAGCCAACCTGCCTACCAGTCTCCGCAAAAAATCTGGACAGAAGATTCTGGCCGCCGTTGGACGCTTGGTGCCTCAGAAGGGATTCGATCTCCTTCTTGAGGCTTTTGCCGGGATAAGCGGATCCCACCCCGATTGGAGTTTGGTGATCTGGGGTGATGGGCCAGAACGCGCACGGCTTGAGGCGAAGCGCGATGAACTCGGCCTTCACGGCCGTGTGCATTTGCCCGGGGTCACGGAGCGGCCAGGTCTTTGGATCGAATCCGCCGGCGTTTTTGTTCTCTCCTCGCGCTACGAGGGCTGGGGAATCGTACTTCTGGAAGCCATGGCGGCGGGATTGCCGGTTGTGTCCTTCGACTGTCGCTTTGGTCCGCGTGAGATGATCACCGACGAAGAAGACGGACTTCTGGTGGCGAACGGCGATATCAATGCCTTGTCCGTCGCGCTTTCCCGGCTATTGGATGACGGGTCCCTGCGCCGGCGACTTGGCGGTGCCGCAGCAATTTCAGCCCGTCGCTTCACGCACCCGCGTGTAATGGCCGGGTGGGACCAAGTCGTTCAGTCCGCCCTTGAATACAACAAGCAGTAAGCCGAACGCGTGCTGCAGACGCGCCGGTGCCGGACTGCCATTCGGAATTCCTGCAAGGAATTTCCTACAAGCGGGGACGACGGGGCATAAATGCCCACTACCTGCCCAGGCTTCTCATGATCCATGGCGTCGGCTAAGATCACAGTCGCCGGGTGGTGATGCCACAGAGCGCGAAGATGAGATTTTTCGGCTGGGCTTCGATGGCGCCCGATAAGGGCCTACGTGCAGTCGGCCTGGCAGCGGGGATAGCGCTGTTCGTCCTGCCAACCAGGGTGGAACCTGCATCCGCAGCCGCCGGCCCCGATCCCAACTCGGTCGCCGCGGTGGAGAAGATAGCCGATCTTTTCGCCAAGCATTTGGCGATCGGCGGCGGTTTCGTTTACGCATACTCGCCCGATTTTTCAATTCACCGTGGCGAAAGCGGGAAGGTCGAAGACGGCGTGGTCTGGAACCAGCCGCCCGGCACCCCGGGAGTTGGCGGCGCGTTCCTTCGGCTCTACGAGTTCACGAAGGATCCGCGCTGGATGGCGGCAGCAGCTGCCGCTGCCCGCGTCACGATGGACGGGCAACTGCTCTCGGGCGGCTGGTACAACTTCACCGACACGGCGGCCAGCGCTCGCGCAAGATGGTGTTACCGAACCACGGTCGCAAACGACGATGCATGTGAGCGGATCGATGGTAACAAGGAGCGCAACAACGGCACGCTCGACGACAACATTACCCAGAGCAATCTCGGCTTCCTGATATGGTACGACGAGGCTTCGCAGGGCCGCGACCCGGCTGTGAAGGACGCGATCAAATATGGCCTCGATCGGCTCCTGGAAGCGCAATATCCCAATGGAGCATGGCCGGTCTTCCTGGGCCGTGTGTTTCCTCACCGGCTATTCGCAGCGGCTTGGCGTGCGCGGCTGCCTGCGACCTGGTCGCGAGAATGGGTCAAGCCACCAGGCTCCGCTTTGGTTGTGAATGACCAGCTCATCAGGGACGTGATACGCCTTCTGCTCACGGCTGAGCGGTACACGAAGCGCCAGGATCTGCTGGCTGCCGCGATGCGAAGCGGTGAATTCCTGCTGGCATCGCAGCTGCCTGGCCCGCAACGCGGCTGGGCGCAGACCTACAATCTCGATCTCGAGCCCATATGGGGGCGAAAGTTCGAGCCGCCGGCGGTTGCGTCGCGTGAGACAGCCGGCGCGATCCAGGCGCTTCTGCAACTCTATCTCAGAACTGGAGAACAGCGCTACCTCACGGGTGCGACCGAAGCGGCGGAGTGGCTGCGCAAGAGCCGGCGCCCGTCGGGCGACTGGACGCGCTTCTACGAGCTTGGATCCAACCGGCCGCTGTTTGTCGGGCGCGACAACAAACTGACATATGACGACCGTGACCTGCACAAGGGATATGGTCTGGCTGGAGAGTTCGGCATTCCGGAAGTGCTCAATCTGGTGGACAAGGTGGTCGCAGGCGAGAGGCCCGATGTGTTCAATGGTTGGGATTGGGTTTTCGAACCGACCCCCTCCCATGGCGATGAATTGCGTCTCGCTACCAGTCAAGCAGACAAGGATGGGCGCATCATCGAGGACGGCTGGATCCAGAGCAGCACGTTGGTCCAGGCCGTTCGGGCACTAGGGCGACCAGTTGATGAGAGAGGCGAGTGAAGGTGGCAACGAGGCTCTCTCCGACTGCCGGCCGGCGCCCTCCCCTGGTTGCCTGGATGCAAGCGAAGCCGCTCACCGGTTGATGGTTGGGAGCTGATACCGCCAAAGCTCGGTAGAGGACGGCTCGCGTGGCGGCGGCACACGCCATGTCCCGCCGATCGTTATCAGTTCACGCAACCGCTTCCTGCTCGGAGGGCGAAACGTTCGTAGGTGCAGGACCCGTCCTGGATGCAGCACCTATCCTGAAATAGGCGAAACCGTGACTGGTGACTTCGTCCGCCGAATAGATGTTGCGGAAATCGAGCATGATCGGCGTGGCGACGAGTTTGGCCAAACGTTTGAAATCCAACGCGCGGAACTGTTCCCACTCGGTGAGGATGCAGATCGCGCTTGCATTCTCTGCAGCGTCGTAAGGGTTCGAGCGAAATGCGACATCGGACCAGAGCATCCGGGCCTGCTCCATCCCCTTTGGGTCATAAGCCTGAATATGCGCCCCCGCGTCCTGAAGCGCTTGAATGATGGAGATCGATGGAGCCTCCCTCATGTCGTCCGTGTTTGGCTTGAAGGTCAAACCGAAAATGGCGATCGTCTTTCCGCGAACGTTACCGCCCACGGCCTCGATGATACGGCGCGCCATTGCCCGTTTGCGAGCATCATTGATGGCGACGGTCGTTTCAACAAGCCTCACGGAGCTGCCGTAATCCTGGGCGGATTTGATCAATGCAACAGTGTCCTTGGGAAAGCATGAACCACCGAATCCTGGTCCGGCATGCAGGAACTTCGATCCGATCCGGTTGTCCGACCCAATGCCCAGCGCCACCTCCTGGATGTCGGCGTTCACCTTTTCACAGAGGTCTGCAATCTCGTTGATGAAAGTGATCTTCATGGCGAGAAAAGCGTTCGCTGCATATTTGATCAGCTCCGCAGACCGGCGAGAGGTGAACAGCACGGGCGACTTGTTGAGGAACAATGGTCGGTAGACTTGCATGAGGACCTGGCGGGCCAGGTCGCTCTCCACTCCGATGACGATCCTGTCGGGGTGTTTGAAATCCTGAATTGCTGCGCCCTCACGCAGGAATTCCGGATTCGATGCGACGGCAAAATCCGCGTGTGGACACTCTTCACGGATGATCCGCTCCACCTCGTCGCCGGTGCCGACCGGCACGGTCGATTTCGTTATGACAACCGTCGAGCCTCGCAGGGCGTGCGCGATCTCGCGCGCGGCCTCATAGACATGGCACAGGTCTGCATGACCATCACCGCGTCTGGAAGGCGTCCCGACAGCGATGAATACGGCGTCTGCTTCTCCGACCGGCCCAGCAAAATCGGTCGTAAAGGTAAGACGTTCGTCCTGCAGATTGCGGACAATCAATGATTCGAGCCCGGGTTCGAAGATCGGTATGTCCCCGCGTTTCAAAGCGGAAATCTTGAACGCGTCCTTGTCGATGCAAGTTACGGTGTGGCCGAAATCAGCCAAGCACGCACCCGAGACAAGTCCTACATAGCCGGAACCAATGATTGCGATTTTCAAGCTGACACCTCACGCATGGATATATTGCCTGATATCCCGGCGATGGTCGGATGACTGCCTGCTCTTGTCAGGTCAGGAAAACCACCAACTCCTTTTGTTTTGCGGAACCTCAGCCACATTAAAGACCCACATGCGCGCGGCGAGATAGTTCCAGCCAAAGACGATCGGCACGCTGATGAGTTTGGCATCGATGGCTGGGATGACAGTCGTGAGGAAGGCCACAAGCACGGTGGAGATCAGCAGGCCGGTCAACGTGGACAGGACAAACTTCAAAGCCTGCAGACGGCTCCCGTCGACGCCGAAAGTCCATGAGCGATTGAGGACGTAGCTCAGCAGAATTCCGCAAGAGTAAGAAAGAAGGTTTGCGAGTGCTGGTGGTGTGGTTGCCGCCGTGAGGGTCGCAAAAAGGATCAGATCCAACGCGGTTGTGATCGCTCCCACCGTGGCAAATCGCAGTAGAGTCCCCGTGCTTTGAACAAAACGATTGTTATTCGCTGCGGCAAGCCTGATCACTATTTCACTTTCAGCTTCGAGCTCGTCAGCACGTGCAGGTTGCGATGCTCTGCATTCAGTGTCTGCTCTATGATTGTAACGGGTCGGCGCTTGGATTGCATGAATATCCGACCGACATACTCACCGACAATTCCAAGGAACATTGCGTTCAATGCGATGGAAAGCAGCAGCAGGAGGGCTATCGTCGCAAAACCCCGCGGCCATTGCTGTCCAAACAGCAGCCAGCCGACGAGGTAACCGAACACGAGAAGCGAAGTCACCGCTCCGGCAATCAGGCTCGTGATCGACGCCAGCCGGAGCGGAACGAGGGAATGATTGAGGATGGCGTCCACTGCCAGCGCCACCATGGCCCTCAGCGGGAACTTGCTTTCGCCCGCGATGCGGCCCTGCCGGTCATATTCGAACCCAACCTGGCTAAAGCCCATCGCGCTGATCAGGCCGCGCAGATAGGGTGATGTATCTTCGACACTCCGCAGTTCGGTGAGAATGCGGCGATCGACGAGGCGAAACTCGCCTGCGTTGAGTGGCAGGTCGTCCTCGCTGAGCGCATTGACCAATCGGTAGAAGATCCGGCGGATCAATGCGGTTGTCCAACTGTCTTTCAGCGACCGACGGACACCATAGACCACCTGATTTCCCTGGCGCCACAGGGCCAGCATCTGTGGAATGAGGTGGGGCGGATCCTGGAGATCGCAGTCGATCTGAACGGAACAGTCGCCGTTCGCCGCCTTGTAGGCGGCCAGCAGTGCGCGCTGATAGCCGATATTGCGGCTGAAACGTATGACGCGTACGCGACGATCCTCAGCGGCGATGCTTTTCAGGATGTCGAAGGTGCGGTCGGTTGAATGGTTGTCGGTGAAGATGATTTCGTAGTCATAGCCCGGGAGATCGCGAAACGTGTCCACGATCGCCGTGTAGGCCCGACGCACGTTTGCCTCCTCGTTCAGAGCCGGCACAAGCACCGAGACTGTGAAAGGCCCTGAGTTGGACATCATGTTACTCCTAACCCTCTATGCTTCGGCGAGACGGTTGTCGCCGCCATTCCAGACTGCCCTTCATGGACTGCGCAATCCCGGTACCAGCGCACCGTCCGCCTGATCCCGTCAGCAAGCATGATACGAGCCTGCCATCCCAGCAGGGTGCGCGCGCGCTCAGGCGAACCGCGAAGGTCCGCCGCTCCCGAGGGCGGGCTGCCGTCGCCATACTGGACAAGGTGCGCCTCGGCACCGGTTTGCTCGACGACAAGCTGTGCCACCTCGCGCATTGTTGGCGCCACGCCGCTGCATATGTTGACCAGTGTGGGCTTAGACATCGGCATGGCGGCCATTCGCTGCAGCGCCTCTACCACCTCGTCGACAAAGATGAGATCGCGTCGGTCTGCCGGCCGGCGCACGAGCGAATTCTCACCGGCAAGGCATCGCGTGATAAGAGATGGCACAAGGTAATCGGTGGACTGGGAAGGACCGTAGACCAGAGCCAACCGAGCCGTGGCGACAGGAAATGGAAGCCGGGGCTGTAGCGCCGCGACATAGTGGGTCGCGGCGACGAGGCCGGCACTGTAGACCGTGATCGGGGCTTCACGCGCCTCCTCCTGATAGGGGATAGGCGCCAATCCATACTCGGCAAGCGACCCGGCCCGGATCAGGTAATCGGGCGGACTGCGGGTGGTGGCCGCCGCGCCCAACAGCGTTATCAGGTTATAGAGGTCTTCCTGGACGTTCTCCTTGGCGTCTTCAACAGAGGTATGTTGCGGGCGGCGTGGGTTAGCCGCCAAGTGGTAGATGACGTGCGGTTCGGCGTTCCTGAGACAATGCTTGAGGTCCACTTCCGAGCACAGATCGAAGCGATGGCGTGAAATGCGGTCACCGAGGTGCTCGAGCCGCTCATCATTGGAGCCGGCACGAACAACGACGTGGACTTGGTGGCCAGCTTTGAGACAGGCTTCAGTCAGATGCGAGCCGACGAAGCCGGCGCCTCCGGTGATGAGTATCCGCGACATCGCATCTACTCCAGGACAGTCCACCACTTGTTACGGCTTGAGGTCGTCAATACCTGCATCCGGCAGCCAACCTCTTTTCCGACCTCCGCGGACCCGTTCAATTGACGAGAACAGGCGTTGGCAGCGGAACGAGAAACCGTCCGCCATGTGCAGCGAAGTCCTCTTGCTGCAGTCGTATCTCGTCGAAGAAATTCCAGGCGAGGACCAGCAGCACGTCGGGCCGCTCCGCGTCGAGCAGCGCTTCCGGCGAGCGAATGGGAATCTTCATGCCGGGCGAAAAGAGACCTTGCTTGAGCGCATTGCGATCGACGAGATAGTCGAGATTGCCGGGTCCGATCTTGAAGAAGTTCAATAGGGTATTGCCTTTGGCGGGCGCGCCATAGCCGGCAACCTTGAGACCTTGCGAATGAAGGTCGGCCAGGATCGCGTTCAGATCTAGCCGCACCTTGTCCACGCGGGCTGAAAAGGCTTGATACGTCTCGATCGACAACATGCCGGCGTCGCGCTCTTCGGCCAACATCTCTGGAACGATCGGCTTCACGGAGGTAACAGCAGCAGCTCGTCTCAGGAAGACGCGCATCGAACCGCCGTGGACACCGAGACGGTGCACATCGGCCACCACGAGACCGAAGAACGCACCGAGCTTGACCAGTGAGAGCAGGCTGAACTCCGAAACATGTTCGTGGTAAATCGTGTCGAACTCGTTCTTCTCGAGGAGTTCCTTGGCCCAGGGTACCTCGATCACCATTACCCCGTCGTCGGCGAGCCACTGGCTGACGCCAGCCATGAAATCGTGAAGGTTGCCGATGTGGTTGAAGGTGTTGGTGGTGACGATCACTGCCGCCCGGCCATGCTTGTCCACCAGATCCTTGGCCGCCGCGTCGGAGAAATACCCGACCTCTACTTCAACTCCGCGCGTCAGGGCGACTTCAGCCAGGTTGGCGGCCGGATCGACCCCGACAGTCCTGCATCCGAGCTTGTTGCAGGCCGACAGCAACAAGCCGTCATTGCAGCCGATGTCCACGACCAAGCCGGAATTGGCTTCGTTCTTCAGGATCTCGGCAAGTTCGGCGAAGTGGCTGTGCATCAAAGTGGCGCTGGAAGGAACGTAGAGGTAGTGCTCGAAGAAGCCTTCCGGCACCTGGTCGGCCACCTGGATCAACCCGCATTCCAAACACACCTGCGTATCAAGCGGATAGGCCGGCTGGTTCTTTCCAACGTCTTCCGCACGCACGAAGCTGTTGGCGGGCGGATGGTCGCCCATGGGAAGGAACATGTAGGGATTTGGAGCCAGACAGGTGCGGCAGCCAGTGAGGAGGGTCATTTCAAACTCCGATCGATGCCTGGGAAAGAGGTGCACGAGCCACTCGCTGTTTGACGGCGCGCGTAGCCGCGAAGCTTTTGGCGAACTCCCTGAACGACTCGTGGATATGGTCGAGTTGTTCAGCGTTCAAACCGTGGTGGCAGGCAAGCAGTATGCCGCCGCGCATGACGTCGTCGGCAACTGGATAGCCATCGGGCGCAGCCCGATATTTCCTCCCGGCCATCGCCGGTTGCCGCAGGATGTTGCCGGTGAAGACCGGACGGGTCTGGATGTCCCGTTTTTCCAGGAATATCTGCATCTCCCGACGCGTGAACGGGGCGTCGCGTCGCACGGTTAGTGGGAAGGCTAGCCAGCCCGTACGAGATCCAGGCAATTGCCGTGGCAGAACAAACCAGTCGCTGTAGTCCTTGAAGAAGGCGTACTGCTTGGCGAAGTTCCGCTCGCGCGCGGAGATGTTGCGCGCAAGCTTGTCGAGTTGCACCAGCCCGAAGGCGGCGCCTATCTCCGACGGCTCGACATTGAAGCCGAGTTCCTCAAAGACGAACTTCGCATCATATGCGAAACCGTCGAGCTCGACGTTGAAACGGTTTTCGATCGTCTCGGAGTCGACGAAGAGCGATGACGTCCGGCCCCATGAGCGAAGCAGCAAGGCGCGACGGGCTAGCGCGTCGTCATTGACGCAGATCATTCCGCCGTTTCCGGCGGCGGTGATTACGTGCGAACCGTAGAAACTCGTTGTACTTATGTCCGACCGGGTGCCGGTACTCGTCCCGTGCAGCGTCGCGCCGAGCGTGTCGGCGCTGTCTTCAATGACAATCAAGCCGTGTTTGTCCGCAATGGCGCGGATACGGTCCCAGTCCGGCAGATTGCCTATGAGTGACGGAATCATCACCGCTCGCGTCTTGCCCGATATGCTTTGTTCGATGGCCGCGACGTCGATGTTGTAGGTCCCCTCGACGACGTCCACGAAGACCGGGACCAGACCTGCCCTTATGATGGGCGCAACGGTGGTGGCGAAGGTAAGCGCCGGCGTAATGACTTCCGCACCAACAGGCAGGTTGAGTACTTCGATCGCCAGGTAGTTAGCCGACGAACCGGAATTGACCATGATGCCGTGGCGTTTGGCAAACAGCCACGCGACGCGCTGCTGCATGGCCCGCACCTTGTCCCCCATCTGGGTCGATGAACGGAGAACGCCAACAACTGCAGCAATTTCCTCTTCGCCAAAAACGGACTGTCCGTAGTTTACACGCATGCAGGCACCCCTATGCTGGGTTCAGTCTCGGAAGCCTTCTCGCGGCTGACTGACCATGCCGCGGCGTATTCGGCGATCTGCTGCTGCGAGAACTGCCGAATTGAACTGGGGTTCTGCTGGTATCTCAAATGCCACTCGACCGTCATCGAGACGGCCTCGCCAATGGACAACAGCGGCTTCCAACCAAGTTCGACGTAGGATTTCGTACTGTCGAGACGAAGGACGGCGGACTCCGGCGGCTCGTTGGCGCGTTTCTCCACCATGTAGCGGGGCGCGCCTCCATTCCACTTCTCGACAACCAGATCTGCCAAGGTGATCACGTCGACGGCCGCATCCCTGTCGCAGCCGAAGTTCCAGCCTCCGGCGAAAGCTGACCCGGTGTCGATCAACCGGGCGGCAAGCATAAGGTAGCCCCGCACCGGCTCCAGCACGTGCTGCCAGGGACGGACATTCCTTGGATTGCGTATTCGGGCAGGAGAACCAGTCTCGGATGCGCGCACCAGGTCGGGAATCAACCTGTCGACACCCCAGTCTCCTCCGCCGATGACGTTGCCCGCACGAACGGTTGCGAGTTGCGGTCCGTCGCGATTGTTGAAGAACGAGGAACGATATGCTGCGGCAACCAGTTCGGCGCAGCCCTTCGACGAACTGTACGGGTCGCGGCCGCCCATTGGATCAAGCTCGCGATAACCCCAGACCCATTCGCGGTTCTGGTAGCATTTGTCACTGGTGACCACGATGATGCCACGCAGCGAAGGCATTCGGCGGGCTGCCTCCAGGACCACAGCCGTCCCGATGACGTTGGTCATATAGGTGCCGATTGGATCCTCATACGACGCCCTGACGAAAGCCTGGGCGGCCATGTGGATGACAAGATCGTAGTCCTGGCCTTCGACAAGCTTTTGAAAACCTGTCTCGTTACGGATGTCGCCGTTGCGGCTGTCGATGAGCGCCTCGAGGCCGACCGCAGTGCAGAAAGAACGCTCTTGCGGCGGCAGTGCAACGCCCACGACTGTAGCACCAAGGCGGCGCAGCCAGAGGCAAAGCCATCCGCCCTTGAAACCGGTATGCCCCGTGACCAGCACGCGACGGCCGGCCAGTGCGTCTCTCAGATATACTTCATCCACGAATGCGGCCACGGCCTTCACCTGCTATGGACGGCGTCAACGACCCAACGGAAGACAGTTCGCCCGGTGCGAATTGCAGCCATGGCGGCTCGTCGGATTCGCATAGCCCATCCAGGTAGTCGCGATCGCGTACCGTATCCATTGGATGCCAGAACCCTTTGTGCTTGTAGGCAAAAAGCTGGCCGTCTCGCGCAAGATTGGTGAGTGGTGACATCTCGAGCGGTTCATCCAGCCCAGGAATGTAATCGAGGACACCCGGCTCGAAGACGAAGAAACCACCGTTGATCCAGGTCTCGTGCTTGCGGACCTTTTCGGTGAACTCGATCACCTGGTCGCCTTCGATCTCTAGATTGCCGAAGCGCGCCGGTGGCTGCACGGCCGAAACCGTCGCCAACCGCCCGTGCGAGCGGTGGAAGGCAAGCAGTGCCTCAAGGTCGATGTTACCGACACCGTCCGAATACGTTACCATGAAGGTATCGCGGTCGAGCCAGTCGCGTAGCCGCAGCAGGCGGCCACCCGTCATGGTCGAAAGGCCTGTGTCGACGACCGAGACATTCCAATCGAGTGGCCGGGTCGGTCGCAGGATCATCGAACCGCTTCCCAGAGCCACCGTGAAGTCCGCTGTGGACAGATGGAAGTTGTGGAAAAAGGCCTTGATCGACATACACTTGTAGCCGCCAGCGACGATGAAGTCGTGAAAGCCCCAGTGGCTATAGATATCCATGACATGAAGTATGATCGGGCGTCCGCCGACCTCCACCATCGGCTTTGGAACGCGGGTGGTTTCCTCGGCCAGGCGAGAGCCAAGACCTCCGGCCAAAAGAACAACTTTCATGACGGACCTCGCGCGTCTCGGCGGCCCGTTTGCCAGGCCGTCATTGCCAGCTTGCTACATGCTCTGAGCGCTGGCGTAGTATGACACGTCAGTGCCGCGGAGCCGGATTTACTTGAAGTTCGAAGTAAAGCCACAGAATCAGACACCCTCGGCCGGATGAACCGAAACCCATCGGCCGGCGCCGAAGCAGATTTGCTCCGGGTTTGAAACATGAAACAATATCAGGAGGTCGGCAAGTTGCCGGCTGTCAGGCTAATCCTCGCCGCTTGCCGGGTTAACACCGTCTGGTTTTCCAGAAAATATCCGGGCTGTTCGGCATTTCAGATGCTAAAGCTGAAAGGTCGCGACCACGCTGGATAAGGCGGGTTCCAGGCAGGCCGAAGCAGGTCGACGAGACGGGTTGTCCATGCAGCATGCAAGGTTCGCGATCACATCGATAGTGCTGGTTCTTGTCGGCTGCGTTTTCAGGGCGAAGCGCGGCGTCGCTTTCGCGAGCCGAGCAATGGCCACTTGCTAGGAAGCTGCCATGCACAAATCCGTTGAGCGTATCGACACCAGGACATCCCCACTGGTCTCCGGGTCGATTGCCTTTCTTTCCGTCTTGTTATTCGCGTGTCTGGCGGTTCGAATCTTGAACTACGAACTACGCCTAGATGAAGAGCTTTTCGTTCCACCCATCCGGTTGCTGGAGAACCATCGACTATACCTAGACTTTTTTTACAACCATCCGCCCGGATCCGCGTGGTGGTTCTATGGGGTCAGAAAGCTGACCGGATCCGACTACCTGCTGCTTAGCGGTCGCCTCGGGGTCTTGGCAGGATGGCTCTTATTGGCGGCAAGCATCGGCATCGTCAGCTTCGCCCTGACGCGTTCCGGGGTGGCGAGCTGGTGCATCGTGGTCCTGTCACTCGCAAACGAGCTCTTTCTGGCTCAGACCGGTGTGGCGGCAACGAACAATCTGCTGCCCCTGCCCTTCCTGTTTCTCGGGCTTGGGCTGTTCATCCTCGGCGTAAACCACGACCGTACCAAGCCAGTCCTGGTTGCTTTGGCAGGGTTTTGCCTGTCAGTTGCCGGGGCTTTCAAGATCAGCGCGGTCGCATTCATTCCGCCGGTGGCGATCGCTGCCTTCCTCATGCCGCGCCCGGAGGGCATCCGGCACCGCGTCATGCAGGTGGTTGTCCCATTGACGGTGGGCGGGCTGGTAGGCGCCTTGCCCATTCTCACCTACCTCATAGCCGATCCCGCACGGTTTCTTGCGCATGTGCTGGGCTATCACCTCGGCCCGCACGCCCAGTATTTTCAGATGCTCGGGGCGGACGACGATCACATCACCACGCTTTCGGGCAAACTCAAGCTGGCATCGGGCATCTGGCTGGACGGCTCGGTAGCCGTTCCGCTCGCCGCGCTGCTGACGCTGCTCATCACGACGCAGCGTTGGACCGTGGACAGGCGTCGCGGTCACTGGTTGCTGCCTTCGGGTTCGATGGCCATCGTGCTCGGGGCGCTTGTCCTCGCAATCGTGTTCAGTTTCATTCCGACTCCAAGTTACCCGCAGTATTTTGCCCCACCGCTCGTTTGCTTGCCGCTGGCCCTAGCGCTTCTGTTCGCCAGGCTCATGCCTGATGCTCGCAAGAACGTGCAGCCTGCCCTCACGGCCGCCACCATTATCGTGTTGGCGATGGCAGCACCGCGTTTGGTGCAACATCTGGGCACGGTTATTCGGCCGGAAAAGTGGACTGTCATGCGCGTTCACGCCGAGGGTGTCGCCATCGCAGAGCGTCTCGCCGCAGCTCACGTCAGCGGCAAGGTCGCGACCCTGTCGCCGATCTACCCGCTTGAAGGCGGCCTCGACGTATATCCCGAACTCGCGACGGGGCCATTTGCCTATCGAACCGCCGATATTGCCGCGCCTGAGACAGCCAGGTACTACCGCATGACCTCATCCGCGCAAGTCGGTGCACTTCTCGATGCTGATTCGCCGGCAGCGCTCTTGCTCGGGTTCGATCAGACCCTTGAACAGCCGCTGCTCGCCTATGCGAAGAAGAACGGCTATGCGCCCGTGCCCGGTTTTGCGATTACAGATCGATATGGCACCGGGACCCTGTACGTCCGGTCCGGCGCGGCAGAATGATCGCTCGGGCCGCTGATCGCGGTGACCATGCGGATTTCGGGATCGGACTGAGCGGCAACGACCTATGCCGTTGTCCCTCAGGCGATTAGCAAGCTGCGAGCGGCAAACCCGTGCTCGCTAACAGTTTCTTCGCCGCAAGTGTCAGCTCGCGGGCGCAAGTCCCTTCGATCATGGCAATCTGTTTGACGTCGAGGTAATCTGCAAATCCTCCAACCTGGCCACGCCGCATTCTCAGGCTTTCGCTGTCGCTTCGGTCGTAATCGTGTGCGGGCAGTCCCATCGATCTCTCCTGCTCTTGCATGGAGCTGAACCGGCTCGCCTCCACTGCCCTCGCAAGCTCGGGCAAGTTGATCTCACAGCCAAGGAATGACAGAACCTTCGCCGTTTCGTGCTCTGTGTTCGAGGACAAATTTTCATAGCTGAGAACGTGCGCCCTACGGGCCGCGACCCCTGCCGACCAGCCGTTCAGATATCGAACCAGCGACGGTAGTCCGTGATCCCGATCGCTTATGAACTGCCCGATATCCCCTTGGAACCTATGCTTCTGGCGGGTGGCATGGAAGTACGCCGAGACGATCAAGTCGCGTGGATCGCGCACCATGAATATCACTGGGCGATTTAGGAACAGCCGTCTTTGGTGACCCAAGTGGCTTACCGGAACCAGGGGCAATTTTGGTCGAAATTGACCAAACGCAAATGCAGGGAATCCCCTGACGGGATCCATGTCGAAATTCGGCAATACCGTGAACATGCTGTGGAGGTCGACGTCCAACCCCAGGCCGAAGGCGCGCGCGAAATAGGTTGAGAGTATGAACCGAAACCAGGTGCGGCCGGATTTTGGATAGGAAACCAGGACGGCATCTGACCTGGCGGCAACAGATGCCAGACGGATCGAGTTGGTTGTGCGGCGCCAAATGCGTTTCGCAAGATTTGCCTTTGCCATTTTGTCAAACGACCGCGCTGTAGGAACTGGTGCTGGAACGCCGTTCCAATCGGCCATCACGCGGCCGAGGGAATCGCGCTGGGCCGTCAAAGATGCATTGCTGTCTGATCGTTCTCCCAAACGCTCATCACCAGCAACGCCGGCAAGTGGTCGAGCATGCGCATCGACGTCGCGACACTTGGCGAGGCGGTCGTCATTACAACCATCCGTCACCATGTCACGAGGCTCTTCCCATGCTGCATCAGCCCTGCACCGGCAGATTGACCGCCCGGCCTTTCACGACGTTCGAGATTAATTCGTCCCATTGCGCAAAGACGGCCGACTTGGAGTAACGCGCCGCGACAAGAGGGCCGGACGCCGCCAATTTCTGCCGCAAGGGCTGGTCGATTGCGACACGTCGAAGTGCTTCGGCAAGCCGATCGACGTCCTCCGCCGGAACCAGCAGACCGGTGCCCTCGGTGCGCAGTATATCGGCGGGGCCCCACGGACAATCGAACGCAACAGTGGCCATTCCAGCCATCAGCGCCTCGAGAAGGACGTTCGGAAATCCTTCGAAGCGTGAACTCAGGACGAAAATATCCCCGACAGAAAGCCAGCCTACGGGCGAGTTCGTAACGCCTGGCATCCGAACACGGTCCGCAATCCCTAGGCCCCTCGCCTGTTGCTCAAGAGCGGCCCGCTCCGGTCCTTCGCCGAAAATGACCAGCGTGACCATTGGCAATTGGCGGGCGACGCGGGAAAACGCTTCGAGCAGAAGATCGAAGCCCTTCTGTTTCTCCAACCTGCCGACCGCGACGAACCTTGTTCCACCACCTGAAGATCGGGAAAAACCTTCAGGCGGCGTCACAGGGTTCGGAATAACGACGGCCTTTGCCTTGAGACGGTCCGGCAGGAAACTGCGAGCCAAGTTGGTCTGCATGACCAGTCGTGAGGCACAGCGCGCGATAAAAGGAGCAAATAGCCGCCAAAAAGGGCTCATGCTCTGCACCCTGTAGTTGTTGCGTTCCGAGATGATCGTCGCCGTGTCCAGGCCAAGGGTTGCAACTCCCACCAGGATATTGATCTTTGTCAGGAAGGACACGACAAGATCGGGCTTGAGGGCTCGAAGCCGCCGCCGAAGCTCGATCAGCTTGAATGCCGTTGCACAGATACGGCAAGAACCTCGCCACTGGGGTATTACTTCTATTTTTATGGAGCTATCGTATGGAAAGTATGATTGCGGGCGTTCAGCATTGACCGCAATCACGTGAACTGAATCTTTGTTCTTGTCGCGGTGGTGCGCGAGCAGATTTACAATTTTTTCTGCGCCACCAGCACCTAAGCCAGAGAGAACAAATACTATTCGCACTGTGCAATCCGATTTAGGCGCGAAGCTTATTGCTTTGCATCTTCTGTGACATTCATCCACCCATGGGTAACGGCAAAGTGGACGATTTGTGCCCGCGAGTGCAGGTTGAGCTTTTCGGCAGCTCGCGCCTTGTAAGTCTCGATCGATTTTACGCTGACCGCTGCCCGCCAGGCGATCTCCTTGTTGGAATAGCCAAGCGCCACCATCCGCAACACCTCTTGTTCGCGCTTGGTGAGCTCTGTTTCACCCGTGAAAGCACCGATAGCCGAGTCCTGCCTGGCAGATGAGGGCGCCAACTCGCCGGCGGTGGCGGGATCCAGAAACAACCCTCCCAACATAGCGGTCCTGATTGCCAGCAGAAGGTTCTGGCTCGCCGATCGTTTCTGAACGAAGCCCTTGGCGCCAATGTGAAGAGCCTGCTGTACGTGAGTGCGCTCTTCATAGAGGGTCATCATGACTATGTGCGCGCGAGTTCCTTGCGCGACAATCCGTTGGGCGAGCACGAGCCCGTTCATATCAGGCAGTGACACGTCCAGAACAATCACGTCAGGATCTGTTTCCTGTATCAACGTCAGCGCGTCGGCTCCGGTGTTGGCATCCCCGACGCAGATGATGTCGTCCGACGCTTCGATGAGCGCCCGCGCGCCAGCCACGACCACTGGATGATCGTCGACAACGATGGTGCGTATTGGTGTCTTCGTCATTGCCGGGTACCCGTCCGCTGATATGAAGAGTTGATGAGCGGAATTGTCGCGACGATGCGCGTGCCTTTGCCGGCGAGATGGCGAACCGAGAAGTTTCCTCCAAGTTCCGCGACCCGGTCGCGCATGCCGTTGATGCCGCAGTGCTGCCCTACGCTTCGAAGCGACGAACTCGGTGGTTCGCACCTCGTCAACCCGTCATCCTCGATTTCCAGCCCGAGCATCTGAGGTTTCAGCTGCAGACGGACATTGACCAGCGAAGCTTGTGGTGCGTGCTTGGCGACGTTTGTCAGAGCCTCCTGAACAATTCGGAACACTGCTTCGGCAGTCGTGTCGTCAAGATCACTGCCATCGGTCATTTCGCGGTCGAAGCGAACGGCGATCCCAACTTCACGCTCCCATTGCAGCACCAAATCCTCAAGCGCTGCGACAAGGCCACTGCCACGCGGAACGCCGCAGCGCTCCCCGGCACAGATCCCCCTCACTTCGTCGCTGAACTGCTCCAGTACCGTGCGAAGATCGCGCAGCGCGGCGTGCGTGGTCGGCTCGCTTGTATACAGCTCGAGAGCCGCCAATCGGAGCATGATGCCGACAAAATACTGTCCGGCATGGTCGTGCAGGTCACGTGCTATTCGCCGGCGCTCCTGCGCGGCCGCTATCGCACGAACCATCTCCAGCATGCCATTGGAATTCTGGCCGATCGCCACGGGGGCGACGTCACCGGCGCAAATATACGAGCCGGTAGCAGGCGCCTTGTTGCTGGTCGCCTTTCCTGATCGCGCAGGAGGCAGCCGGCTCTTCAATCCGTATGGGCCATATTGTGGTGAGAAACCCTTAGAGCCGGGTTTCAGAAGATAGACTTCGGTCTTGTGTTCGCTCCGTTGGCGACGCGGGCCAGGATTGTCAACCTGCCCCTCCCCGTCGCCAGCGCCTACGCTAGCAAGCCACTCCATCACACACCTCAGCTTAGAACTGACGGTCCCCCTCAGCCTACAGCCGAAATTCAGATAACAGTTTAAAGATGAACTGCCGCAACAGCCCGTTGCAGCCTCGCCCCCGACGTTTCCCCAAGCCTTACCGGTTTCCCGCCAATACGCTTAACAAGGTTTCAATGCTTAATGAGGCTACACTAAAATAGGCATCATTGCAATGAAGTGAGAGTTCAGCGGATGCCACCCACGGATTTGCGGCATCCGCTGTCAGGCTTTTCATCCTCCTAGGCATGGCTTCAGTCAGTTAGTGTTTTGGCCGAGCGAGGTCGCCTTGTTGCGTGCAGTTTAGAATGGAGTTGGCCGGCGGGATGATCATGCATGTCATCACGAACTATGCCGCAAACGCCGGAGCTGAGACGATGCTGTCGAGGCTGTTGCGTGCCACGGACGACAGAGGGTTCGTCGTATCGCTGATTGATGTCTCGGACCGCAACCGGCTGCTGGCCGGCGACGGAGTGCAAGTTGAGCAGTTGGGAATCCGTTCTCCGGGGCGGGCGGTCACGGCGGTCGTCGATCTGGCCCAGCTCATTGCGCGGGAGAATCCGCGAGCAATTCTCTGTTGGATGTATCATGCGATGGTCGCCGGCACTTTGGCCCAGCGTCTATCTCGGAAGTCGGTGCCGGTCTTCTGGAACGTTCGCCAATCCGCAGAAGATCTGGCCGCCTTGTCAGCCAGCACGCGTGTGGCGCTGGCCATATCGCGGCGACTTTCCCATCTGCCGGCTGGAATCATCTACAATTCGTCCCGATCGTTGGACTTGCATCGGCGCCTCGGTTTTTGCCACCGGAACGTCGAAGTGATCCCCAACGGCTTCGATGCTGTCGCCGACCCGCCGCCGATCAGCCGTACGCGTCAAGTGCTTGGTATCGCCGCCCGGTTTCATCCGCAAAAGGACTACGAGACCTTCTTCCAGGCAGCGGCCCTACTGTCGGCGCGGCGGCCAGACGTTCGTTTCACCGCCGTGGGCGCCGGCCTTCACCAGGACAATGCAGTTGTGCGCGAGATGCTCGTCGCGTCCGGGCTGCCGGCGGCCTCCATCAAACTTCAAGGCGAGATGGACGACATGGATGCTTTCTACCGGAGCATCGATGTCCTGGTTCTCTCGTCTCGCACGGAAGGCTTTCCGAACGTCGTCGCTGAGGCGATGAGCTACGGCAAACCGGTGGTGACAACCGACGTGGGAGACGCCGCAGCGATCGTTGGTGAGACGGGAGTTGTTGTTCGGCCGGGCGATGCCCAAGCCCTTGCGGCTGGAATGAGCCGGATGCTCGACCTTACTTCGGCGGACTATGCCGCACTCTCAAGAGCGGCCCGACAGCGGATCGGCGAGCACTTTTCCCTGACGCAGGTTGCGGGTCGCTACCACAGGTTCCTCGAATGTTCACAAGCGGCGGCGCAAGGCGCTCCGACATCGAGGGTCTTCGGGTGATGACGGTGACAGCGAGACAGTTCTTTTCGGCCGCATCGGCTCCCATCGATCCGGCGGAAGAATGCAAATTTTTCGCCAGTCTAAAAATGCGCAACGGCACGTTCAAGCTGACGCGACCCTCACGCTTTGCAGATCTCGAGGCGGTGGTCGGCTCGGTGATAGGCGGCCGGTCAAAGTCCCTTCGGCAGGTGCTCGACGTCGGTGCGTCGATCGGGTCGACGACTGTCGAGCTCGCAGAGTTTCTGTCGGCTCTGGGTGCTTCGCCTCAAGTGATCGGTACCGATCTTTTCGTTGAAGCGCATCTTGTCGAACTCGCACCAGCCTTTCGCATTCTGTCGGATGCAGACGGCTGGCCGCTACAATACGATGTCGCCGGTCTGCCGGTGCGCGCCTGGATTCGGCGACTTGACTACTTCACCATGGCCATTGCGCCACGACTCCTGGCCGTCGCCTTGCTGCGCCCGCGCCTGCGCCGGATGATCGCCGAGGCGAGGACCATGCCGGTCAGAATGGCGAGCCGGGCGCTCGCGGGACGGAATATCGAGCTTGTCGAGAACGACATCCTCGTGCCGACGCCGTCCTTCGTCGGCCGGTTCGACTTCATCCGCGCGGCTAATATTCTAAACACCGGCTACTTTCCGGCCGACCAGCTGAACACAGCGATCTCCAACATCCGATCCTACTGTCGCGGACCAGGCGCTTTCGTCCTGATCTTGAGATCAAGAGGATCGATGCATGACGGCACTCTGTTCGAACTTGGTGCGGAAGGGGGATTCCACGTACGGGCAAGAGTCGGCGCCGGGTCGGAGATCGAGCCGTTGGTTCTCAACAACGAGCAAGGTGCGGCAGGCAGGCCATGATCGGCAGCGGCGATCTCCACTTTCTCAGATATCTGGCAGCTGGAGCTGGTCTTGCGCTGTTTGGAATGATGACCTTCTACGCGCTCGATCTGCTGTCGTTTGGGCAGTTGCCAGGACCTGGCCTGTGGGACAGCAGCCTGACCAGCTCAAGCCGGCTCCTTCATGCGTTACCGAAGCTGCCGGACGGCAGGCAGCGGGCCTTTCCCACGGCAGAGGGCTTTGGAGCGGCCGCAAAGGGCGGGCGCGGAGGACAGGTGTTCTTCGTTACCAACACCGCCGAGAGCGGCGCGGGCTCGCTTCGAGCCTGCATCGACGCGGCAGGACCACGAAATTGCGTGTTTCGTCTCAGCGGCACGATCACGCTGGATAAAACGTCGCTCGTGGTTAGCAACCCCTACCTCACTATCGCCGGGGAGACGGCGCCAGGAGAAGGCATCGCGATCCGCAATGGGCCGCTGCAAACGCGGCCGTCGCTCGAGATAATTACGCATGACGTGATCGTGCGGCACATACGCCTTCGCCCCGGACCTCATGAGGTCGCGACGTGTTGTTCGGGCGCCCTCGGTCTCTACGGCAAGGATGCAACAAATATCATCATCGACCATGTGTCGGCGAGTTGGGGATCGGACGAAACCGTCGACTCGGAGGATGCGAGCTACTTTACCTTCCAGTGGGGCTTCGTCACCGAGCCGCTTCTGGATGGTGGGCCAGGAAAGCACAATCGCGCTCGCAATATGCTGCTGACCAAGGGCGGCAACATCTCCGTCCACCACAATCTGTTCGCCCTCGGCAAGTTTCGCAGTCCGCAGTTCCAGATGAGTGGACCCGGGGCAGTGGCCGACGTGGTCAATAACGTCCTCTACTCGCCGATCTGGGGCTACGTCATCAGCTTCAGCGACCGCTGGGCTGCAGTCCGCGCAAACGTCGTCGCCAACTATAAGATCGATGGCGAGAAGGAAAAGGAAATGGACGACCACCTCGTCCACCTGTTTGCTGAGGGCGGCAAGGGCTTTTCGATCTTCCTGGCGGAGAACGTCGACGAACCCTATCGCCCCGACACCGCCGCAGCGGAAGACCAGGTAATTGAGGAAAACATGCGCGATTTCACCGCGTCACAGCCTTTCGCCGTGGCGAGCGTCCGGACCACTTCAGCGCCCCAGGCCTACGAGGACGTGCTTGTCGGCGCTGGGGCAACCCGGCCGGCACGCGATGCGGTCGATCTGCGGATGGTTGATGCCGTCCGCACAAGGTCGGGCGCGTTGCTGGAGACGAACCCTGGAACGGTAGGCGGATGGCCGTCGCTCGCTTCATCGCTTCCACCGCTCGATGTGGATCGCGATGGAATGGCGGACGCTTGGGAGCGGTCGGTCGGACTATCCCCTACCAATCCGAGTGACGGTGCAAGTGACCTGGATGGCGACGGTTGGACCAACTTCGAGGAGTATCTGCATGAACTCGCGGGCGACGGCGCTGGCATGCGCGGGACTAAGACATCTGTTGGTTCGGCCTCGTAACCCGGGTCGCCTTAACTTTGAGAGCGACTGGCCTGTCGCATCAATAACCATTTCGACTCGGGTGCGGAGGGCGCCGACGTCTCGGCCCCTCGTTGATGAGACTGATAGCCGGAGCAAGCGAGAGCAGCACCGGAACGGCCCAGAAGCGACCGTAGACATGCGGTACAGCGTTTACCAGCAGTGTGAACAGCGCCACAGTCGAAAAGCCGCAGATTGCTTCAGAGTGGCCGCCTCCACTGCGCCAGGCAATCGCGACCGTGATGGCGGCGCCGGACAGCATCGTCAGGAACCCGACCAGGGCCAAGAAACCGCCTTCGTTCCAGATCAGCAGATAAAGATTATGCACAGGCGCATGCCACGCACTGATCTCGCGATACTGATCGGCCCCGCTGCCAAGCAACGAGCTATCTCCTCCGAGGCGGATGGCTTCCTTGATCAGCAGCATCCGGTCCGCAAAGGTGCCGGCCTCGTCAAGGTTTCCCGTTTCGAGACCGACCAGCACCCGTTTCTGAAAGACGGCCGGCAGCAGTTCGACGACCCCCGGCATGCTTATGGCAGCCCACAGCAGCAGACAGCCGATCGCAACCAGAAGGATTCGTTTTGCCGTCAGCGATGCGAGGGTGAACACGCCCAGCCCGAACAACATGCCGTAAAGCGCTGTGTTCGAGCCGGTCAGCATGATGCCATAGCCGAGCAGCAGCATCACGATCAAGGCCACAACGGGATGGATCGTCCGCGTCGCAGCCATCGAGAGCACCATCGGAACGGTAAGGGCGAACAGGCTGCCGCACTCGTTCTCCCGCTCCACAAAGCCCTGCAGCCGACCGGAGCCGCTTACAAAAGTCGTATTCGTCTCCCTGACGAAATCAACGACATAGATTCCGTGCAGGATCATAACCACCATCGAGGCGACGAAGACCTTCATCAGGACGTCGGTCTCGCGCCAGGGGCGGCCAAGAAGAATGAGCGGCAAGAGAAAGTAGGCGAACAGGTACTGCATCGACAGGATCATTCCGCGGTCGACAACACCTGCGAGCAGGCTGCTGGCCAACAATGCTCCAACCATGGTGACCAGGCCAAAGAGCCAATAGGCGGTACCAGGGCCAAGCGCCTTCGGCTTGATCGTCCCGTTGATGACCATCGCGCCAATGCAGAGACAGGCGAACGCATCGCCCGCCGTAAAATAGAAATCGGGCAGCCTCAGCACGTTCATCGGGGCAAAAAATACCGCCGCGCATGCGAGCCAGAATTCAAGCCGACGCAGCGCTGTCCTCGACGACGGGATGCCGTACTTCAGCGTCGATCCCGACAATTGCTCCGCTTGCGACATGGCAGTCCTCTCACATCGGACGACTTTGCTTCTGCGTGGATAGCATACTTATGAATATAAGAATAGATAGAATATAAACCTGACATGACAAATGAATTTTCCTACGCTTTTGTAGCGTGAAAAAGAAATGTTTGGGCAATCGTGGGCGTGTTATGGACAAGTTGAACGAAAATAGATTCGGAATTGAGATCGACTCTCCGAATGTCATACACGCGCCGAGAGGTACGGCCGGCATTGTCGGTGCTCGCGAGACGATAGCACTCGTGAGTCGAAGGAGATACTTCGTCCTCTTCTTTGTTCTGGCGAGTTTCGTGCTGCTGGCCGTCGCGGTTCTCTCGATGCGCGACAGGTATACCGCTGCAGCGGCGCTGGTCCTGGAGCGAAACAACTCGCAAATGCTCGAGGCTGTAACTCAGTTGGACAACGAGCAGCGTGATCGCTCCGCCATTGAGACAGAGATGGATATTATTTCCTCTCGCGTTTTCGCGGGGCGCGTGGTCGACGCGATGAACCTGGTCGAGCATCCGTGGTTCAATACCTATCTCCCGGCCTCCGCTGACGACGAGCCGAGCACATTTCCCGGTAATCTGTTCGCTGCCGTGAAAAGTACGGCAAAGGGGCTCCTTGGGCTTGGCGAGCCGGATGGCCCACGAAAACTGCCGAGCCTATCCGTGCAACGCGACCGCGCCATCACTTCACTCCTCGGGGTTTTGAGCGTGACGCGAAATGGAGAGAGCCTTGCTGTCACGGTACGCGTAAGCAGCCCGGATCCGGAACTCGCGGCAGCGCTCGCCAACACTGTGGCAAATGTCTATGTCGACTGGTCGCGCGAGCTCAAGAAGCAGGCGATGAGCGACGCGGTCGGTTTTCTGCGCGAACGCGCCAACCAGGTCGCATCTAGGATCGCCGAAAATGAACGCGAAATCACGAATTTCAGCGGCCTGAACCAACTCGCGTCCGACGAACGCGACGATCTGGTGCGCAAGCGCATCGACGAGATGAATACGCAGTTGACCGCCGCGCGAGTCGAATTGGCGGGGATCCGCGCGAGCAGGGAACAGGGGCAGCGGGTTATCGCAGGCACAGGAGACCTCGAGGGGACTTCGCTTGAATCGCCATTGTTGACCACCCTGCGCGGTGAGCAAGCCCTCCTGGCACGCCAGCGCGCCCAATACGCGTCGAATTTTGCCGCAAGCCACCCACAGATGGTTGAAACGGATGCGCAACTCGCCAGCGTCGCCACAATGATCAGCGCTGAGATCCAACGCATCGTCGACGACCTCGCCGGCAAGGAGAAGGTGGTCAATGGCCGCGTGCAGCAACTCGAAACCCAGATCTCCGAAATGCAGGCAACGGTCCGCCAGCGCAGTCTCGCGGAGATACGATTGCGCGAGTTGGAGCGCGACCTTCTGGCCGACCAGAAACTGCATGATCTGGTAGTGGCGCGTCTTGGCGGCCTTGATCCGTTTGCGGAAGTCGCCAAACCAAGCGCGCGGGTCGTCTCGGTGGCCGAGGTGCCGACAACGCCTTCGTTCCCACAAAGGGGGCGCCTTCTTGCCGGCGGCACCGTTGGCGCGACCGTCCTGGCGGTGATTCTGGCGGTAGTACTTGAAGCGACCGATATTCGGATAAGGTCGGGGCAGCGCATTGGTCAAGTCGTGCAACTCCGTAACCTGGCAAACATACCGAAGGGCCAGAGCTCATGGTTCAAAAGCCGGGCGCATATCCTGATGCGGCTGATTAGCACGCCTCGCTCGACCAATGCAGAAGCATTCCGTTCGCTCTTCCTCGCCTGTCGCGCGCAGTTCACCGGGGCAAAAGCGGTAATCCTTGTCACCGCTCCGCTTCCCGGGGACGGGACCACGTCGGTCGCGCTTGGATTGGCCTTCTCGGCTGCAAGTGACGGGGTCAGGACACTTTACGTCGATCTCGACCCTCAATCGTTGCGCGTCGCGATGGCTTGTTTTGATGAGGCGGAGCATCCCTCGGGCACTGCGATCGAGGGGATGTACGCGCCGACCGACGCCATCCGACCCGTCCCAGGCCTTGATCATTTGGACACGCTCATGTCCGGGAAGCGTGGCGGTCATCAGGCCCAGCCGCTGATGGAGTCGGAAAACGTACGGCTTTTGCTCGCGAAATTGCGAGCGTCTTACGATCTGATCGTCATCGACGCCGCCCCGGTGCTGATCGTCGAGGATGCCAACTGGCTGTCGCCTTTTGTGGATGCCGTCCTGTTGGTGACCCGATTTGGCCGCACCACGGAGCACGAGCTGATCGGGGCAGTTTCGCGCCTGAACATGAACCGGGCGCCGCTGATCGGGACGGTGCTCAATTGCGTCGACCCACACGGGCGCGCGATCCAGGAGCCTCTCGGCGCGGTGAGCTATCCCACGCAGGCAAGGACGTACTTCATCAGCTGACTCTCATCGGCTGTGGAAATCGGAAGAGACAATGCGGACATCATCAGGCGTCAGTCGTCTTCAAGAGCATCATCTCCCGCAGAAGGAGCTGGTTCACGGCTCTCGCGTCAAAACGGGTACGTGCGATCTCAAGCGAGCGCTGCCCCATTCGTTCGGCAAGTGCCGGGTCGTCGATGAAGCGCTTCATCGCAGCAGCAAGCCCTACCGGATCACGCGGCGGCACGATGAAACCATTCTCTCCCTCGATTACCGTGTCCCGGCAGCCGGGTGTGTCCGTGGTGATGATGGCCCGGCCAGTCGCCATTGCCTCCATGATGCTGCGGGGAATGCCTTCGCGATAGTAGGACGGCAGGACAAAAACCGTAGACGCCGAAAGGTAAGGCCGGACGTCCAGGGTCTCCCCAAGATAGTCAATTACTCCCTTGGCCGCCCAGCGATCCAACTCGTCTCGCGAAACCGCCAGCGGACTTGGATCAATCGGGCCAAGGATGTGAAACCGAGCCCTGGGGTACAGCAACCGCAAAGACCGCGCGGCCTCGATGAATTCGAAGACGCCTTTCTCCCGGATCAGGCGAGTCACCATCAGGAACACCGGGTCTCCGGCTGGCACATCGAAAGCGGTGAAGCGATCGAAGTCGATGCCGGATCCTGGCACAGGGACTATTCGGGCAAAGTCGCTGACCATTCGACCGGAACGAACGTCGGAGGCGTCGGCCTCGTTATAGACGAACACCCGGCCGCCCCCGTGCAAGGCAATGCGGTACATCCAGGTGACCATTCGCCGGATCAGCGAGAGGCGCGGGTTGTTGGCATTGTCACCGAAGATGTAGCCGAGCCCGGTAATAAGTGCATGACGCTGCCTCACGCCGGACAGCCGCGCGGCCGCAAGCCCATAGATGATCGGCTTCATCGTATAGCTGAGGACCACGTCCGGTTCGAACTTGCGAAATGCCGACCAGAGCGCAGCCAGCGTCCACAGATCCTGGATGGGGTTGAGGCCGGCTCTGGCCATCGGGATGCGCACGAAGGCAACCCCGATATCGGCCAACGCATCGACAGTCGGCTGATGGTACTCGGGCCCAAACGCGACGACCTCGTGCCCGTTCCGCACCATCGCCTGGAGCAGGCGGAACCTGAAGTTCACCAGCGAGATGGTGTAGCTGCAGACGACGGCAACCTTGTACGGACCCATCTTCCGGGAAAGAGCACCGATATCGGCTTCTCGCACCATAGGGTTACATCTCTCAGTTCCTGTCGGCGAATGCCGGGTTCGAACCCGACCGCCGCCCGGACCAGCAGTCGGAGAGTCTCGATACTGCTCGCAGTCCATCATAGTGGTGACACGCACTTACGTGTAAATCAAGTAAAATCTTCAAGTTCATCTTGTTTTTCCGAGAGGAAATGATCATGCTTCGGCGAAGCTCAAGCAGAATAGAAGTCTTGCGGTGTATTATTTGCATCGCGTTGCTTTTTTTAACATCAATTTTATCGCCAAGCAAGGCGGGGGCAATCTCGGAGAATGACTTTCCACTGGCTCCCGGCGACACCGTAAAGCTTGATATTCTGGATGATGACAAAGAGCCGATGGATCTGCCAGTCGCCATGGACGGGTCGATCCAGGCACCGTTCCTGGGAGCTGTGCCAATCGCCGGGCTTACGGTTTCCGAAGCCTTGGCTGAACTCAACCGCCGCTATGTAGCGCAGCGGATTTTTGTCGTTCCAAAACTTGGATTCTCCGTCGCGGCATACCGCCCCATTTTCGTCGTCGGAGACGTCCGGACGCCCGGCTCCTACCCCTTCCAGCCGCAGCTCACGGTGCAGAAAGCAATGGGGCTTGCCGGCGGTCAGATCGCCACGGATCCCGCGGAAGACCCCGTGTTGGCGCGCGCGCGCCTGCGTGGAGAACTGGAAACGACCGAAGGTAACATCATCCGCGAGGCGTTGGCTTATGCAAGGCTGACGGCCCAGCTCGCGGAACGCAGCGACATTCTGCCCGAAGACATTCCAGCGACGGCGCGTGACTATGTAAACGGTCCTCTGGCGGAATCGGTACGTGAGGTCGAACGCCGGATAGCGAAGGCCGACACTGAAGGCTTTGCGGCGCAAAAGGCGGTTCTTTCAGCGCAGATAGCAGAGGCGGAGCAAGGGCTCTTGCTGCTCAATCAGCTACTGGAAAATGCGAACGAGACCATCAAGATTGGTCAAGCCGATGTCGAGCGAGCGCAGGAGCTGCGCAAGCGCGGCATCAACACACAAACAGATGTATCCAATGTTCAACGCATAATGTCCCAGGAGGAAGACCATCAGCTTCAAGTGTTGACGAATATTTCCCAGGCACGAAGGGATATCGGGCTGCTAAAGAGCAGGCTCGTCGAGATCTCGCAGACACGCCACGTAAACGCGCTGGTCGACCTCCAGACACATAACGTCAGTCTCGCCGCCCATCTTGCTTCACATCGGACGACGGAGCAGCAGCTCGTTCTGATGTCGAGCATGACGGCCGAGGAGTTGGCCAAGAACAAGCAGGTCGTGCTCGACTTTACGATCCGCCGAGGCATCGGCGCCGACGTTGTCGACATACCGGCAACGGTAACGAGCGTGCTGGCTCCTGCCGACGTGCTGGTGGTCCGGATCCGCAGCGCTGACGATGCGACGGTGGCCGCCCTGCCGGTGGCTCAACCCTGACAGCAGCGCTGAGTTGTGAGTGTGCATCTCGATCCGCAAGCCAGGGTAACGCCACGATGATTGCCGGCATAGAAAAGAACGCGGAGTTGCAGTCGCCCCGATCGGCTTTGAACGTTAGAATTATGCAACGCACGGCTGCTCTCCTGGCCCTGCTTGTCTTCGCTCTGCCGGCAATGATGACAGCTGCTCTCATCTGGTTTTCGCTCGGGCGCCCACTGTTATTTCGCCAGGTGCGCAGCGGCCTCGGTGGACGCTCGTTCACGCTTGTCAAATTTCGGACGATGCATGACATCCGCGATATCAACGGGCAGCTCCTGCCTGATGTCGAACGCGAGACGGCGTTGACGCGGCTCATTCGCGCCGTGCGGTTTGACGAAATTCCACAATTCCTTGCAATCCTCGCCGGCGAAATGGATTTCGTCGGCCCGCGACCGCTGCAGCCAGCCACCATGGCGGCCTTCGGCCCTTTGGGAATGGTACGCTGCCGGGTGAGGCCCGGCCTCACCGGCTGGGCTCAGGTCAATGGCAATACCCGGCTTTCCGACACCGAAAAGCTGGCGCTCGACATTTGGTACATCGATCATCGGTCCATCGCTCTGGATGCACGAATCCTGCTCTTGACCGCGGCAACCCTGGTGCGCGGCGAAAGGACAAGAGCAAATCATATCGCGGCGGCACTGGCTCATCTGCGCGCCCGCTCGGATGGTGTCGCCGCTGGCGACCGGTTGGCCAGGAGAGCGGCGCCATGAGGATCGCATTCGTCGGAGCCGTCGAAGGTTCCGCTATCGCACTCGACGCACTTGTTCGGGCCCGGATGGCCCCCGGCCTTGTGATCACGCTGGCGCCGGAGGCGGCATCTCGACATTCCGATTTTGTCGATCTCACACCGCTAGCCAAGGCGGGCGGTAGTGAAATCGTCTATGCAACCAACGTGAACGGACCCGCCGTGATCGAGGCGCTGCGACGTTTCCAGACGGATCTGGTGCTTGTGATAGGTTGGTCGCAGATTTGCGGCGACATGTTCCGTTCGATTGCCCGTATCGGCAATATCGGCTTCCACCCCTCGCCTCTGCCGCGAATGCGGGGCCGCGCAGTGATCCCCTGGACAATCCTTCTTGGTGAGGAGTCGACTGCCGCATCGTTGTTCTGGCTAGACGGTGGCGTGGACTCCGGGCCCATCCTGCTTCAGGAGCCGATCGCAGTGGCGGTCGACGAGACAGCTCGGACCCTGTACGTCAAGCAGACGGACGCCTTGGCGCGCATGTTGCCGGAAGCGGTAAAACTCGTGCAGTCGGGCAAGGCACAACGGATCGACCAGGATCACAATCGTGCCACCTATTGCGCCAAACGGACACCCGACGATGGGCTGATCGACTGGCGCGAGTCGGCTGAAACGATCCTGCGTCTCGTCCGCGCCGCGGGCGAGCCTTATCCAGGCGCCTTCACGACCTGCGGAGGGAGCAGGCTTGTTGTCGAAGTGGCGGCGCCATTCCCTGACTCGCATCGCTATATCGGCATACCTGGCCAGGTGCAGTGTTACACCGCGGAGGGATTCACGGTTCGTTGCGGCGACGGCAAGTGCATTCACATTACTCGATGGAGGCAAGATCAGGCTGCTGGCAAACCACGCGTGCATTCCAAGCTTGGAGCAAGCATCTCATGACCGACAGCTGCAGAATCTCAAATTCACACTGGTGATCTGATTGCTGAAATACCTGGGTTGGTGAGGGAATCGCCGGGCTTGCTCAGCTGAACACACGGTGGCTGTTAGGACGGCCACCAAAGGGCGATACGAAAGAGGGGGATCACTACGTGTTGATGAAAGATATCGATTTCCTGATCATCGGCGCAACCAAGAGCGCAACAACCTGGTTGCAGAGGTCGCTGCAGGCCGACCCGCTCGTCTCCATGCCATCTCCGGAATTGCATTACTTCAGCCGGGAGTTCAGCAAGGGAGACGATTGGTACCTTTCGCAATTTCCGCCGCATGCAGACACGCTCACTGCCGGCGAGAAATCCAATTCCTATCTGGAAGACCCTGAAGCAGCCGACCGCATCGCCTCGAAACTGCCGGACGTGAAGCTGGTGGTACAGCTTCGCAATCCGGTCGAACGCGCATATTCGGACTATTGCATGTGGTACCGGCGTGGTGAGGTCGGACGCGATGTTGAGAGCTACCTTGATCCACGCAGTTCGCGCAATGCG
This sequence comes from Mesorhizobium sp. M00.F.Ca.ET.216.01.1.1, assembly GCF_004010325.2. Taxonomy (GTDB): domain Bacteria; phylum Pseudomonadota; class Alphaproteobacteria; order Rhizobiales; family Rhizobiaceae; genus Mesorhizobium. The sequence continues at coordinate 73,924 of NZ_SADR02000007.1, read as the reverse complement.
CGGTTCGTCAGTCTCGGATTGTATGGCCGTCAGTTGCGGGCCTACTACGATCGGTTTCCATCGGATCACATCCTGGTTACCTTTTACGAGGCGGTGCTGACCGAGCCCGAACAGCACCTGGCGACGGTCAGGAGCTTCCTGGGGCTGCCTGCCGAACAATCGGTCAGCTTCATTCCAGGCAAGGTCAAGGACAAGAGCACCCCAATGCTGCGCCCGGGACTGCGTCGCTTGTTCCGCCCGGCAAAATCCGTGGTGGCTCCATTCCGCGACAATCCCTTCTTTCGGAAGGTACACGCCGCGTTTGCGACCGAGATCCGTTACAGCCCATTCCCCGACAGCGTCCGCCAGCGTCTGACCGATCACTATGCGCCGGACGTCGAGGAACTCGGTCGCCTGATTGGCCGCGACCTGACGGCCTGGCTGCATCGCCCTGCTGGTCGGCGAACCGTGGCGTCGAGAATCAGCAGCGCGGAAGTGCTGCGCGAAACCTAGCGTGGCGAATCCGAAATCTAGTGTGATTTTGGATTGAAGCTCCTGAACGCTGACGTGGTGAAAATAGCAGGAACCTCAAATCCACCACACCAGCGCATGACGTCCAGTTGAACGCGCGACTGCCGGGAGTGTCAGACGCTCAGGTTGAACCGTGCCGTCGCCCTGCCTTTTGTTTGAGCAGCGGATTTTCCAAATCGGATCCCACTTTGGATCCGATGCTCTTGCCGCGCAAAATCCGCAGCGGTCGAGGGCTTTTACTGACACGATCTGCGCTTCGCGCGCCTTTGCGGGCGTCGCCGGCTGGCCCAGGATCAGCACGGCAACAGCAGGGGCTGGCGTGAGGGCGTATGGAACAACTTCGTGCTGATTCTTTCAAATCCAGCAGGCTGGAGGTCTTCGGGCGCACTCTGGTGATTGCGCCTCACCCCGACGACGAGACTCTTGGCGCCGGCGGCACCATTGCCAGGCTCGCAAGGGCCGGACACGAGGTAACCGTTGCAGTCGTCACAACGGGGCGACCGCCGGAGTTTTCCGCATCGCATGTCGCCAGAGTCCGCTCCGAAGCTGAGCAGGCCCACGCTATTCTCGGTGTCAAAGAGACGCTGTGGCTTGATCTGCCCGCGGCCCATCTCGTCGAAACGCCGCGTCACGCCCTCAATGCCGTGCTGCGGGAAGCCGTCGTCCGAACCGAGCCCACTACGGTTCTGGTGCCCTTTGTGGGTGACGTGCACATCGATCACCAGTTGATCTTTCAGTCGGTCATGGTGGCAGCGCGACCACATCAGGCCGCGTATCCGACGATGGTCCTCGCTTACGAAACGCTGTCTGAGACCAACTGGAATGCGCCCTATCTGACCCCAGGTTTCCATCCCAACGTCTTCGTGGACATCACTGACACCCTGGACCTGAAGCTGCAGGCGATCGCGGCCTACGGTTCCCAACTTCGGGCCAGCCCGCACGAGCGATCGATCGAGGCGCTAAGGGCGCTCGCGACACTTCGCGGCGCCACGGTGCATCGTCCAGCCGCGGAAGCGTTCGTGCTCGTTCGAAGCGTAGTTCTTCCCTGACCATCCCGTTTCCAGGAGCCGACATGAACATCCGGCACGACAAAAAAGACATAGAACAGACAACAGCCTACAACTGGCCTCAATACGACGAAGAACAGATCAAGGATGTCGTCGAGGTTCTTCGATCCGGCAAGGTTAATGCCTGGACCGGAACCAAGGTCCGTGAATTTGAACAGGCATATGCGGCATTGCTTGGCCGCCGGCACGCGATTGCGCTTGCCAACGGCACAGTTGCGCTCGACGTCGCGCTTCACGCCATCGGCCTGCAGCCGGGCGATGAAGTCATCGTGACGCCGCGGAGCTTCGTCGCCTCCGCGTCCTGCGTCCCGATGGCAGGGGCCGTGCCGGTCTTCGCTGACGTGGACCCGGAGAGCCAGGCTATTACTGCAGAGTCGATTGCGGCGGTCCTGACCCCGCGGACGCGTGCCATCATCGTGGTTCATCTGGCCGGATGGCCGGCCGACATGGACCCGATCATGCGTCTTGCCAATCAGAACGGAATTGTTGTGATTGAAGACTGCGCCCAGGCACACGGAGCGGAATATGCTGGACGACCTGCGGGGAGTTTCGGGCACATTGCGGCTTTTTCGTTTTGTCAGGACAAGATCATCACCACAGGCGGTGAAGGCGGATTGCTGGCCATGGACGACGACGGCATCTGGGCTCGGGCCTGGAGTTTCAAGGACCATGGCAAGACGCATGACTTGCAGTCCGGCAAGGTACATCCGGTCGGTTTTCGATGGCTTATCGAAACGTTCGGCTCCAATTATCGGATGACGGAGATTGCGGCCGCCATTGGCCTGCGGCAATTGCAGCGACTTCCCTCCTGGCGGGCTCAGCGAGCCGCAAACGCCGCCTTGCTGATTGACGCGTTTCGAAGCTTGCCGGGCCTGCGAACACCCGAGCCACCACTGCACATTCGCCATGCATGGTATCGCCTCTACACATTCGTGCAGCCGGAGCGGCTAAGACGTGGCTGGAACCGGGATCGGGTTATGAGCGCGATCAACGCCAGTGGTGTGGCCTGTTACATGGGCAGTTGTCCGGAAATCTACCGGGAGAAAGCTTTCGTCGATTCCGGCTTCCGGCCAGCCGGACGGCTTCCGACGGCTGCATTGCTAGGCGAGACCAGCCTGGCGTTTCTGGTCGACCCTTGCCAGAACGCCGTTTCCCTGCAGCGGGTAGCTGACGTCGTGGCAAACGTCATGCGCGATGCCACGAGGGAACTGGAGCCGCCAGTGAGCAGGGGAAGGCGTTGGGTCGGGGTCAAGAACAATGCACGCAACCGTATTGGTTTCGTCGGCGGGCAGGCGGGTCGGGTTGATTGAGTGCTTCCGCCGCTCGGCGGCGGCAGCCGGCATCGACCTCGACGTGCTTGCATGCGACATAGAACCTGAACTGAGCGCCGCATGCTACGCTGCGGACAGGGCATTTTCCGTTCCCCGATGCGATGACCCGGCCTTTGTCGATTCGATGCTCAAAATCGCTATCGACGCCGGAGTCGACCTCGTGGTGCCGACCATCGATCCGGAACTGGCTCCGCTCTCGGCGGCGTCCGACCGGTTCGGTGCCGTGGGAACGCGTGTTCACGTCAGCCCGCCTTCCGTGATCGAGGTGGTGCGCGACAAAGTGAGAACGTCGGAGGTGCTGGCCGCAGCTGGCGTTCCGGTGCCCTGGACTGCTTCGCTCGACACTGCGCGTGCAGCAGCCGATCGACTCGTCTGGCCGCTGTTCCTGAGGCCATCGGGGGGCAGCGCAAGCCGTGGCATCAAGGTTGCTTACAGCCCCTCGGACCTGCCCGCTGCCCCCGACGAACCGATGATGCTGCAGCAGCTTCTGGTCGGTCCGGAATACACGGTCAATATGTTTGTCGACAAGAATGGCGAGTTGCGCAGTGCCGTTGCCCACCAACGGCTGCGCGTCCGTGCCGGAGAGGTCGAGAAGGGGCGAACCGAGCGCGATCCGATGTTTCGGGCGCTGGCGGAAGGCGTATCGCGCGCATTGCCGGATGCCCGTGGTGTTCTCTGCTTTCAGCTGATTGTGGACAAGATGGCTGGGCCGCGTGTGTTCGAGATCAATGCGCGCTTCGGCGGCGGTTATCCCCTCGCCCATTTCGCGGGCGCCGAGTACACGCGCTGGCTGCTTGAGGAAACCGTCGGACTGCCTTCTACCGCGCACGATGGATGGCGCTCCGGTGCGCTCATGCTGCGTTATGACGCTGCCACGTTCGCCGGTTGACCAAAGGGGCTACTGGTATGCTGCCGATAAGAGTGATCTTCGATCTTGACGATACTCTCTATTTGGAGAGGGACTTCGCGCGAAGCGGCTTTGCCGCAGCCGGTGACTGGTTGCACCGAGAGCTCAACATCCCTGGGCTCGCCGAAACCTGCCAACGGATCTTCACGGCCGGCCGCCGGTCGCGCGTCTTCAACGAGGCACTCGAACTCCTTCGGGTCGAAGCCGATCCGGCGCTTGTCGACCTGCTGGTCGATATCTATCGGACGCATGAACCGACGATCGCCTTGACCGCCGACGCGGCGCGGTATCTTGCCTGCCGGCCTCGGGACTTCCTTGCCGGCCTGATCACCGATGGTCCGAGCGGTACCCAACAAGCGAAAGTGCGCGCACTTGGGCTCGAACGCGCATTGGACTTCATCGTCTATACAGACGCGCTGGGTCACGGCTACGGCAAGCCGCATCCGCGCGCCTTCGAACTGGTCGAAGCCTGGGCCGCGCCCTATGGCCTGCCGCTCGCATATGTCGCAGACAACCCATCGAAGGATTTTGTCACGCCGCGGGAACGTGGCTGGTGGACCGTGCAGCTGGACCGGCCGGAGAGGGTTAACCATTTCACGGCGCCAAGTGCTGCGCACGAGGCGCATACTCGGATCACCAGCCTGGACGAGCTCGATGCCTGTCTCGACGATCTGCAATCCGCCAGCGGATCCATCCGAACGACCAGCCATCGGCACGCCGGCGCCTTGGTCGCCTTCCGGTGAGCGAACTGTTGGATGATTTCTCCGGTACCTGCGTCGAGCGATTTTCCTGTCAGGTTTTTCCTGTCAGGTTTGTCCAGTCGTTTGGGCTTGTCGTGATCGATATCATGGCACAACACCACCGCAGCGCGGGACGCGCCATTTGACAACGATGGTTCGATGCCCACCCAAGATACGGATGCAGCCTGATACAGAGTTGTCGTTTGTGGCCCCGACAGTCACCGCGACGTCCAAAGAACAGGCCAAGGAACAGGCCAAGGAACAGGAATGAGGTGCGTCGCATGTTCCTAGGGGCCTCTGTTCAAACGCTCGGCCGGCGTGCGCGGCGCTTCTGGCGCGATGAGGCGTCCTTGCGCACGCGCCTCGTAAATATCAGCCATCTTCTTACCGGCAACCTAGTGGGTTCCGTCGTTGGAATGCTGGGCTTCCTGGTTACCGCGCGGGCGCTTGGCGCAACGGACTATGGTGTTCTCGCCCTCACATACAGTTACACACGCGCGGTCGGACTGATCGTCGGATTCCAGTCATGGCAGCCTCTCATCAAGTACGGCGCGGAGTTGAGCGGCGAGGAACACCTGGACGACTACCGCTCGCTGTTGAAGTTCGGTCTGGTCGTCGATATTTCAGCGGCCTTGTTGTCCTATCTAGTGGCGATCGGGTTCGCTCTGCTGTTCGGGCCACTGGTGGGCATCGGCGGCAATACGATCGAACAGGTAATCATCTATTCGACTGTTCTGCTCTTTCAGATAAACGGGTTGCCGACGGCCGTATTTCGACTTGCGGGGCGCTTTCGACTTTTGGCCTACGGATCGGTTGTCGGCGGCATTGCGCGGCTGGTTCTCTGTGCCGCCGGGCTTCTGGCCGGCATGGGCCTGCTGTACTTCGTGATCGTCTGGACCCTGACTCAGGTTCTGGGCTCCGTCGTCGTGCTTGGCATGGCTCTAGTTGAAATTCGGCGCCAGGGAATGCGCCGCTTCATAAGTGCCCCGCTGAAGGGGGTGACGGAGCGTTTCAAAGGGCTTTTGAGTTTTACCATCGGCAGCAATGTCGAACTTACCGTCCGCTCCAGTGCCAGTGAATTCGACACGCTCCTTGTCGGCGCATTTACCGATCCGGCCGGTGCAGGTCTCTACCATATTGCCAAACGGCTGGGCCGTCTGGTGGTGCAAATCGGCGTTCAGGTTCAAGCAGTCCTTTATCCGGATGTGGCGCGCCTGTGGGCACAAGGCGACTTGGCCATGTTTCGCCGCACTGTGCTTCAAACCGAGATCATGCTCGCAGTCTTTGGCCTCGCCATGGTGGTAGGTACCGTGCTTGGCATTCAGCCGGTTCTTGACTGGACGGTTGGGAAGGCGTTCGCCGGGGCCGGCCCATTGGCGATGGTGCAAATGATGGCTGTTGCCATCATAATGAGCGGCAGCGCCTTGCGAACCGCACTTTTCGCCATGGGCAGGCAGCTTGCCGTCCTCAAAGTTGTGCTGGTGTCCACGCTGATGTTTCACGCGACTGCCCTAACGATGATCCCGTTGATCGGGGCAATGGGCGCAAATATCGCCAACGTGGTGATGGGTATCGTCGGGTTGATAGGTCTGCTGCGGGTCTATCACTCCGCCTTCAGTGCTGAATCGTAAAATTTGTCCCCCAGTACCGCCATCGAGTATGCCGCCACACAAGGCGGACGGGCCGCGGAGAGAGGCCGATGGTGCATGTTCACATCTGCTTTGGTTTCAACAACCGGCCTTCGTGCAATTTCTGATAGAGAGCCACGTGACTGTCGACGTATCGCTGCAACGAAAAGTTCTCAACAATGCGGCGCCGTGCCCTCGCCCCCAATTGGCGCCGCGCATCGCGACCGAGGTCGAGCAATCTTCTGAGCGCCGCCGCGAGGGCTTTGGGATCGCGGCGCGCAACGACTTCGCCGGTGTCACCGACGACCAGGGCGCAATCGCCAACGTCTGTGACCAAAGATGGTACGCCGCTGGCCATCGCTTCGGCAGTTGCCATCGAGAAGGTCTCACCCCAGGCTGAAGATATTGCGTGGATGTCCAAGCCCGGAGCGATCGCCGGGATGTCGTCACTGGCACCCAATGTACTGATGCGATCATCTATGCCCAACTGCTGGGCTGTTTTGATCACGACGCCGTCTTCGTGCCCGGCTCCAACAAAGAGGCCGTGGATGTCATACCCTTCGGCCAACAGCTGGGCAAAAGCCTGAACCAGCGTTGCCTGATCCTTCATCGGATGAAATCTGCCAATGCTGCCGATGATGACGCGCTGATCGGGAATGCGAAGCCGCTGTGCGAGCGCCAATTTTGCACCTGGGAAGGCGGGCTGAAACTCCTCGCAGTCGATCCCGTTGTGGATGACAACGCGGTGACGCGGATCAAAACCGACGGCCTCGTGCTGTTTGGCTGCAACGTATGAGCTGTATGTGATGGCGCTTGCCTGGTTCGAAAGACGCGCCGAAAGACGGATAAGCTTTTGGGTCAAGGGCTTCTCGACTGCAATGTCATATAGTGAATGATGAACGCTCCAGATAATGGGGGCGTTGAGATGCCCGATCCGGCAACCGATACTGGCAGCGATATTGCCATGGTACATCCAGCCGTGCACCAGCTCGGGTTTGATCTTCTGAAAAATACGGTTCAAACTGCGCACTGACGATAGCGAAAACCGGCCTTGCCGCATGCTCAACGAATGGACGCTCGCACCGGCGGCGGCGACATGGACCTCAAGCGGTCCGGGCGTCATCAATGAAAGCACCGCCGCGCGGTAATTATCCTGCCCCAGGCAGCGCAGGAAGCGCGCCAGCATGTACTCCGCACCACCGACGTTCAGACCGGTGATGCTATGCAGGACCTTCGCGACGGCGCCCTCCCTTTCCGACCATCGGTTCGGTTATCCGACTGTACGCTGTAGAGATTGCTGCGAGTGCCGTTTCTTCGCAAGGCCGAAAATTTGATGTCTTGCGTTTGCAGTCGAGCCGGAAAGGTGACGGCGCTATGTAGACACACCATCGTCAGGATTTTGCGATCTCGATCAGGCGATCCGTCAGCTCAGGGGCCGGAGATCCGGGTTAGTGGCGGATCTGCTCAGCATCGTTTCGAGACAGATCCAGCTTCCACCCCAGCGCGTTTGCGAGGCTGTCGCCATCCTTCAGCGGCGGGTCCTATAATTTGTTGGAACTAAATTAGGGGTCGGTGACGTTTCGTAGGTGGCGGCGGCCGGGCGGGTAAGGTTCCCCCTCTCCACTCAGCCGTTGTCGACCCGTCGCCGGAATTCCTCCGGCGGCGGGTACATCGGTGGCGGAAGCGCTGCTGGAAGAACAGGGCGCACCGCTAGCCCCGGTTTGCCCCGCCCCGCCAATGGCCGCGCGCTCCACAACTGACATCTTTTCGCCGGCGACCGCTTGCTCAGCGAATCCAGCATGGAAACCCATCCGCTGACGCCGATGAGCGGCCCCGGATCGGCTCTCATCATCGCAGCCGCAGTGCATCGATCGCGCCGATCTCCTCCGGCGAGAGCGGACCGGCCGCCTCGGCATCGAGGCATTGACGCAACTCTTCGCGATTCTTGACGCCGAGGACGAGCGTGTCGACGCCCGGCATGGTGAGGGCGTAGCGGTGTGCGATGATGGCCGGGTTGCCACCCCACGCTTCGCACAGACGCCTGAAGGGGGCGGCGCGGCCGAAATCCACGGCCTCGGGATGATCGGGTTCGAGCGGCCGGTCGAACGCGTTTGTAAGCGCGCCGGCCTGCACCGCGCGAATGCCCATTACGCCCACGCCGTTGTTTTGCGCCGTGGCAATGATCTCACGCGGTCGCGCCGGTGTCCGCAGCCGGGTCAGGCCGCCCGGGCTGTCGAGGAGATTGGCGACCGCTTGCACCGCCTGTGGGCGCTGCGTGTGCTCCAGTGCCCGGATTATCGTGTCGGGAACGCCCACCCCGGTGATGCCCCAGGCGCCGATCAGGCCCTCCTGCTGCAGCCGCTCGAATGCAGGCACCACCGCGCCGCGAAAGAGCGACCATGCGGTCGCGAATTCGGACCGGCGTTCGTTGTCCACCGGATAGACGAAGTCGTCCGGGCAAATCTCGTTGTGGAGAAAAAACAGATCGACCCGCTCCAGCCGCATGGCCGTGAGGCTCTGCTCGAGCGAGGCACGCAAGCGCGGATAGACCTCTTCGGCCGGCGGCGAGCCGATGCCACACTTGGTCGTGATCCTCACACCATTTGGCAGATGGCCGCCGAAGGCCTCGCCGATCAGCGCCTCGCAAACTCTGTAGCCGGGGGCGGCATCAATGACATCGATTCCCGAATCGACGGCCATCTTCAAGGTGGCAATGCCTTCTTCCCGACTGGTGTCGCCCCAGACCTGGCCGATGCCACCGCCGCCGAGGGTGAGTCGACTGACCTCACCGATCGTGCCGAACTGACGTTTTTCCATTTTTGCCATACCCCGTCTTGGTGAGCGGTAAGCGCAGGCCGGCTCCGGCCTGCGCATCTGACCATCGGTGTTTGCAATCGCGAGATTTTGCGCGGAGCCCGCAACACAGTCAACGATGGGAGGACATCATCATCGGCAGAACGACAATCCCAGCACAAAGGGCCTGCACCGATCGGATCTCGAACATAAAGTCCACGACCCTCGAAAAGTGGCATCTGTGCCCATCACACAGTCGGCTCTAGAATTTCGATCGCAAATCAAGCTATGATGCCCTTGGTATTTCCCGGGACGGCTTTGCGCCCCTTTGAAATACCGGGGAGGAACGGGACATGGCCGTTGCGCTTGTACTCGTTTTGGTAGTTGTGGGCTCAGTGTTGTTCCACTTCCTGAGCCCATGGTGGTGGACGCCGATTGCCTCAAACTGGGACTATATCGACAACACCATCATCATCACTTTTTGGATCACCGGCGTCGTCTTCGCCGCCGTGGTTCTTTTCATGGCCTATTGCATCTTCCGGTTCCGTCATCGGGAAGGGAGCCAGGCCGCGTATGAACCGGAGAACAAGCGGCTCGAATCGTGGCTGACGATCGTCACCGCACTCGGGGTCACTGCCCTGCTGGTTCCGGGCCTGTTCGTCTGGAACCGGTTCGTCAGCGTTCCAGGCGACGCAACCGTCGTCGAAGTCATCGGCCAGCAATGGCAATGGAGCTTCCGCCTGCCCGGCAAGGATGGCAAGCTCGGCACATCCGACACCCGCGACGTCAGCGCTGAAAATCCGCTGGGCGTGATGCCCAAGGATCCCAACGGCCAGGACGATGTCGTGGTCGAAGCGGCCGACCTGCATCTGCCGGTCGGCAAGCCGGTCAAGATGCTGCTGCGCTCGATCGATGTGCTGCATGATTTCTACGTGCCGGAATTCCGCGCCAAGATGGACATGATCCCGGGCTCGGTCACCTATTTCTGGTTTACCCCCACCAAGACCGGAACCTTCCAAGTGCTGTGCGCCGAACTTTGCGGCCAGGGGCATCCGATGATGCATGGCGTAGTCATGGTCGACAGCCAGGAAGATTATCTGGCCTGGCTTGGCCAGCAGCAGACTTTCGCACAACTGTCGGCGCCCCAGCAAACGGGCTCGGCGGAATAGACGATCAGGGAGACGAAGGCGTTAGGTTTGAAACGTCAGGTTTGAAAATTGCGGCAGGGCTCGAAACTGTCGAGTCTGGCTGAAAAGGGCACGGAGGTGTTCCGATGGTCGATATCACACCTGCAGATGCGGTCCCGCCGGCCGAAGTCGCGGAGGTCGAGCTCTACCATCCGCACAGCTGGTGGACGAAGTACGTCTTCTCGCAAGACGCCAAGGTCATTGCCATCCAGTACTCGGCGACGGCGACGGCAATCGGCCTGGTCGCGCTGGTGCTGTCCTGGCTGATGCGGCTGCAACTCGGCTTCCCCGGCACGTTCGATTTCATCACCCCGGAAGCCTATTACCAGTTCATCACCATGCACGGCATGATCATGGTGATCTATCTGCTCACAGCACTCTTCCTCGGCGGCTTCGGCAACTACCTGATCCCGCTGATGGTCGGCGCTCGCGACATGGTTTTCCCCTATGTCAACATGCTGAGCTACTGGATCTACCTGCTCGCGGTGCTGGTCCTAGTGTCGAGTTTCTTTGCGCCCGGCGGACCGACGGGTGCCGGTTGGACGCTCTACCCGCCGCAAGCCATCATGACCGGTACGCCAGGCGGCCAGGACTGGGGCATCATGCTGATGCTCGTCTCGCTGATCCTGTTCATCATCGGCTTCACCATGGGCGGCCTGAACTATGTCGTGACGGTGCTGCAGGGTCGCACGCGCGGCATGACGCTGATGCGCCTGCCGCTGACCGTCTGGGGCATCTTCACCGCGACGGTCATGGCGTTGCTCGCCTTCCCGGCGCTGTTCGTCGCCTGCGTGATGATGCTCTTCGACCGGGCGCTCGGCACCAGCTTCTTCATGCCGGCTATCGTCGAGATGGGCGAGCAATTGCAGCATAATGGCGGCAGCCCGATCCTGTTCCAGCATCTGTTCTGGTTCTTCGGCCACCCCGAGGTCTACATCGTCGCGCTCCCTGCCTTCGGCATCGTATCCGACCTGATCAGCACCCACGCGCGCAAGAACATCTTCGGCTACCGGATGATGGTCTGGGCCATCGTAGCCATCGGCGCGCTGAGCTTCCTGGTCTGGGCGCACCACATGTATGTCAGCGGTATGCACCCCTATTTCGGCTTCTTCTTCGCCACCACGACATTGATCATCGCCGTTCCGACCGCCATCAAGGTCTACAATTGGGTGCTGACGCTATGGCGCGGCGACATCCATCTCACCATCCCGATGCTTTTTGCCCTGGCCTTCATTGTCACCTTCGTCAATGGAGGGTTGACCGGGCTGTTCCTCGGCAACGTCGTCGTCGACGTTCCGCTGTCGGACACGATGTTCGTCGTCGCCCATTTTCACATGGTCATGGGCGTCGCCCCGATCATCGTGATCTTCGGGGCGATCTACCACTGGTATCCGAAGGTCACCGGCCGGATGCTGAATGAAACGCTGGGACGGTTCCATTTCTGGGTCACGTTCCTCGGCGCCTACCTGATCTTCTTTCCCATGCACTACCTCGGCCTGATGGGCGTGCCGAGGCGCTACAACGAACTGACCGACATGGCGATCATGACGGAGTCGGCCCACCACCTGAACTCGTTCATCAGCATCATGGCGTTCATTGTCGGCTTTGCCCAGATGGTGTTCCTGTTCAATCTGATCTGGAGTATCCGCCATGGCCGCGAGGCCGGCGGCAATCCATGGCGGGCCACGACGCTCGAATGGCAGACGCCCGAAACACCGCCGGCTCATGGCAATTTCGGCAAGGAGCTGCCCATCGTCTATCGCTGGGCCTATGACTACAGCGTGCCGGGCGCCAAGGAGGACTTCATCCCGCAAAACGTGCCGGGCTCCTTCGGCCCCTCCAGGGAGCCGGCATGAGCGTGATTATCGTTTTCCTGCTTGTAATCGCCGGCTTTGCCGGATGGTGGCTTTCCCATCAGCGGCTGATGACGAAGCCATGGCTCGAACAAGGTATGGCCGGGGATTTTGTCGCCTTGGACCGATCGGCGCTGCCGACCGCCAAGATCGGTCTCGGCGTCTTCCTCGCCGTCGTCGGATGCCTGTTTGCACTGTTCACCAGCGCCTACTTCATGCGCATGGAGCTGTCGGACTGGCGGGCCCTGCCGGTTCCGCGCCTGCTCTGGCTCAACACCGGCGTTCTGGTCTTGAGCAGCGTCGCGCTGCAATGCGCCTCGGTCGCGGCACGCAGGGGCCAGATCGAGAACGTCAGGCTCGGCCTTGCCACGGCGGGGCTCACCGCGCTTGCCTTCCTGATTGGACAGATAACGGCATGGCGGGAACTGACCGCCGACGGCTATTTCCTGACCTCCAATCCGGCCAACAGTTTTTTCTACCTTATAACCGGGATGCATGGACTGCACATAGTGGGAGGACTGGTGGGCCTGGGCAGAACGTCCGCCGGCGCCTGGAACGGAGCGCGGCCGGAGCGGCTTCGCCTCAGCGTCGAACTCTGCGCCATGTACTGGCATTTCCTGCTTTTCATCTGGCTCGCCATCTTCGCCCTTCTGGCCGGCTGGGCCGCGACTTTCATCGACATTTGCCGACAGTTGCTGACCTAGGAGGGCCGCGCGGATGACAGAGGCGACAGTGACGCATATCGGCCAAGCGGCGCCACGGCCTGCAGGCTTGCAAGGCATCGCCGCCGACTGGTCCTCGGATCAGCGGGCGTTCAAGAACGTGTCCTGGGGCAAGGCCATGATGTGGATCTTCCTGCTCAGCGACACCTTCATCTTCGGCTGCTTCCTGCTCTCCTATATGACCGCGCGCATCTCTACGCGGGTGCCGTGGCCTAATCCGAGCGAGGTCTTTGCCCTGCATATCGGCGGCTCGGACATTCCACTGATCCTTATCGCCATCATGACCTTCGTGCTGATTTCGAGCAGCGGAACGATGGCCATGGCAGTCAATTTCGGCTATCGCCGCGACCGCCGCAAAACCGCAATCCTCATGCTTCTGACCGCGGCGTTAGGTGCGACCTTTGTCGGCATGCAAGCCTTCGAATGGACCAAGCTGATCACGGAAGGCGTGCGGCCGTGGGGCAATCCATGGGGCGCTGCACAGTTCGGTTCGTCCTTCTTCATGATCACCGGCTTCCACGGCACCCATGTGACGATCGGGGTGATCTTCCTGATCATCGTGGCGCGAAAGGTATGGCGCGGAGATTTCGACATCGGACGGCGCGGCTTCTTCACCAGCCGCACGGGCCGCTACGAGAACGTCGAGATCATGGGGCTCTACTGGCACTTCGTCGACTTGGTCTGGGTGTTCATTTTCGCATTTTTCTATCTTTGGTGAGAGGCAGACATGGCTGAAGCAACCGCAAACGGCCTGGGGCAACACCAGCTGCACGTCGCACACGCGCATGATGCGGCGACCGGCGTCGCCCATGCGGAGGTTCATCAGGAGCACCCGATCAAGCTCTATCTGGTGGTCTGGGCATGGTTGTTCATCCTCAGCACCTGCTCCTATCTGGTCGATTATTTCGGCCTCCACGGCTATCTCAGATGGTCGCTGATCCTGATCTTCATGATGCTCAAGGCAGGGCTGATCGTCGCTGTCTTCATGCACATGGCCTGGGAGCGGCTGGCGCTGATGTATGCGATCATCCTGCCGCCGATACTGGTATTGGTGTTCGTGACAATGATGGTCTTTGAAGCGGACTACACGCTTCTTACCCGGATGGTGTTTTTCGGGGCTGGGCCCTGACCCCGGCTGCCCTTGCCTTGAAAGAAACGACAGTTGGTCCATTTCTGTTGATACAGGAAACGGCGGGAATCATGCCCGCGTTTCCACACGCGTCGCGAACGCCAGCAAGGGACGCCCAAGATGACCATCGCAAACAGACTGAAAGACTTTATCGACGGGAAAGGAATTTCCTACGACACCGTCGAGCATCACCGCACGGCCACAAGCAGACAGTCCGCCATTGCGGCACATGTGCCCGGCAGCATTATGGCCAAATCGGTGCTCGTTCACCACGACCATGGCTATGCGCTGGCCGTGGTTCCCAGCACGCACAGGATCGAACTCGCCACACTGCAGGACGTCATGGACAGGCCTCTTGGACTTGCCTCCGAAGATGAGGTGGTCTCGCTGTTCGGTGACTGCGACGTCGGCGCCATCCCGCCGATCGGCGCGGCCTATGACGTGCCGGTGATCCTCGACGAAAGCCTCGGTACCGCCCCCGACATCTACTTCGAGGGCGGCGACCACAGGACGCTGGTGCATGTAAGCGGCAAGGATTTCCGCGACCTGACCATGGACGCACGCCAAGCCCGCTTCAGTCACCCGGCTTACTGAAAATCAACCTGCCAGCACCGGCACCTCGCCGGTGCTGGTCTAACACGCCGGGTTTCAACTCGCCGGTCTGGAAGGCGCTTCCACGACCTTGCGATAGACATGCCAGGTGGCATGACCGAGAACCGGCAGCACGACCGCCAACCCGGCGAATATCGGCAGCGAGCCGATGATCAGGGCGACGGCGACAATCAGTCCCCAGACGGCCATCACGACCGGGTTGGCCAGAACCACACGCACCGACGTATGGATGGCTTCGTAGGCACCGACATCGCGGTCGAGCAACAGCGGGAACGCAACAACCGTGGTGCACAATACGACCGCGGCGAAAACGAAGCCGATAGCATGACCAAGCACAATCAGCGTCCAACCCCGCCCCGTAGCGAATATTCCACTGATGAAGCCGGATAGCGATTCCGGCGGCGCCGAGCCGAACAGGTGCTGGTAAAATGCCTGCGCGGTCAAAAGCCAGGCGACGAAGATCGCAACCAGCATGATCCCGACCGCCGCGATGGCCGGCAGTGCCGGAGAATTCCTGACCTCGAAGGCGTGGCTCCACGAAGCATCTAGCCCCGCTTCCCGCCTGCGGCTGATCTCATAGAGGCCGATCGCCGCGAACGGGCCGATCAGCGCAAAACCGGACACCAGCGGGAACAGCAACGGCAATGCATTGTTACCCGATGTCCACACGGCGAGCACGACGCCAACGAGCGGATAGATGAGGCAGAGGAAAACGATGTGCGACGGCTTGACCATAAAATCGTCCAAGCCACGCTTGAGCGCATCGAAAAGGTCGGAGACACCGATTTTTCGAATTCTCGTATGTTCCAGCGTCTCGCTGGCGCCTGCTATCACGTGAAAACTTGCCATGACCATTCCTCCAGACCAGGTCCGGTAAGGTCGCGGTTCCACGGTGCTGCCGTTATGCATGATTGGCCACGCAAAACCGCGACCTGCACCATGTTCAACATACTCTCTTGGTTGCGGCTTGTCGCGCTTTGTCAGAACGGACCGGCCCTGGCAGTTAATCTAGCTCTGGCGGCCTTTCTTCTATATTCTCCAAGGTGGGTTGAAGGGTGAAGGTCATGGATGGAAAGACCATTCTCATACTCGGCCTTGGCATAACTATTCTGCTGTTGCTGGGATTTTGTGCACTGCCCGCGTGACGGCAAAAGCGGCCTTGGAGAGGCAAACTTCCATAGGGCGGTTGTCGCGACCGGCCGTCTCAATCCGGGAACAGGTTTCCGTCAACCTCCGGCTGAAATAAGCGCGCGCATTACGATCGTGTCGGCAAGCAGCACGGCAAAGATCGCAAAAAGATAGAAAATCGAATAGGCAAACAGCGCCTTTGCGGGTTTCATCTCCTTGTCGGGGATGACCAGGACCTTCCAGGCATGCCAGATGAAGCCTGCGCCCAACGCGATTGAAACAATCCCGTAGTATCCGCTGGCGAATCCGAGGACCCAAGGCAGCACGCCGATTGGCGCCAGAAACAGTGAGTAGGCAAAGATCTGTCTTCTGGTCGAAGCCTGGCCGGCCACGTTCGGCATCATGGGAATGCCGGCCGCGGCATAGTCGCCAACCTTGAACAGGGCGAGTGCCCAGAAATGCGGCGGCGTCCAGAGGAAAATGACCAGAAACAGAATGAGGCTTTCAATCCCGATCGCGCCGGTGGCCGCCGCCCACCCGATCACTGGAGGAAGAGCGCCTGCTGCGCCGCCTATGACGATATTCTGCGGCGTCGAACGTTTCAGCCATATCGTGTAGATGACGACGTAGAAGAAGATAGTGAAGGCCAGCAGCGATGCGGCAAGCCATCCCACCAGCACGCCAAGCGTCATGACCGAAAGTGCGGAAAGCACAAGGCCGAAACCGAGGGCTTCCCCTGGCGTGACGCGGCCTGATGGGATCGGCCGTTTTGACGTGCGTGACATCAACGCGTCTATGTCGGCGTCGTACCACATGTTGAGCGCCCCGGCCGCTCCTGCGCCAATTGCAATTGCGCCGATTGCAATTAGGGCGATGATCGGATTCATTACGCCGGGCGCCACCATCAGGCCGACGAAAGCGGTAAAGACGGCAAGCGCCATGACCCGTGGTTTCAAAAGCGCAAAGAAATCACCGGCCGTCGCTTCCGAGAGGCGGATGCCGGTATCCTTGAGGCCACTTTCCCTAGTCGACATTATTTTGGAAGACCACCGATGGAGACAGGCAGCTTAGACTATGATGCCTGAAAGTGGAACTGTTTTTGGAAAAGATCATGGTCAAACAAGAAGTTGGGCCTATCCGATTCTATCGGGATGGGTCAGCCGCTGGCCGGCGGAAGAACCGGATTGCTTCCGGCCGAACAACCCGCGTTACTTCCGGTGGAAGAACCGTGTTACTTCCAGTGGAAGAACCGTGTTACTTGGAGAATTGCTTCAGATAGGCGATGACGTTGGCGACGTCCTCGTCCTTCTTGAGGCCGGGAAACGCCATCTTGGTCCCTTTGACCATGGCCTTGGGGTCGTGAAGGTAGGTCGTCAGCGTGGCTTCGTCCCATTTGACGCCGGACTTTCCGGCCTCGGTCATGGCTGGCGAATAGCTGAACCCCGGATGCGTGCCGGCCGTTCGGCCGATGACGCCGTTCAACGACGGACCGATCTTGTTCTGGTCCTTGTCTGCGACGTGGCAGACCTTGCACTTGGTGAAGACCTTCTCACCCGCCGCGGCATCCTGTGCCTGCGAGGGGCCTGCAATGAAGGTCGCAACGGACATGACGGTGAAAAACACAGTTGCGCGCATGGCATTTCCTCACTGATCGCCAATTTATCTTGGCTGATCTGCGCCTGCCAACGCATCAATCCGCTGACATGCACTCTTTGTATGACAAACGGAATGTCCGCTGCCGTTTATGGAGTTGCGGCACCTGCATACCACAGAATCCAGGCCGCAGGTAGAGGTCAACCATGCAAAGGCTTACCGGCTGGAATCAAGGCAAATCCGTGTTGCAGGATCCGGCTATCTGGCCAACCGCCTTATCAAGCCCGGTTAGGTCGAAGTCGGCCTCGCCGCGCCCCGACAGCAGGCCGAAGCGCCAGGAAAGCAGCAGCCGGCTTGCCGCAACCAGTCGCCTGACGCCGTCGGCGCCGTCCCTGACGAGCATCCTGCCGCGAGTCCCGACAGACCAGCTTTCGTTGATCTTCTTACCCTGGTCGACCGTGATCGATACGGTGATCGTCCGGCTGGCGGAGACGGCATCGTTCAGCTGCAGCCACTCGCTCCAGCGCGGTTCGCCGTCCGCCCGGCAGGCGATGGTCAATATCGGGCTGTAGCTCAGGGCGCCGCCGCCGGTGATGAGCTTGTTGGTGGCGTAGAGCGAGGCCGTGACCAGACCATCGCTGCCGGTGTCGAACCGCCAGTTGTCAAGAACACTGTCGGCCTGGGCGACATCGCAGACCGAAACAAGAAGCAGCGCCGTGGCAACCACGTCGCCCATTTTGACGAACAGCCTCAACGATCCCTCCAGCAACCCTGCACTTTGCAACAGAGCGCAGATAATGATCAAAGTTTCGTATCGCCACCCTGCCTACCGCCATTGCGCGCGACTCTGTTGCTACAGCGGCACATATGAAAAAGGCCGCCCGGGGGCGGCCTTTCACAATTCAACAGCATGGCGTGCTATTCGGCGTCCTTGGCTGCCTTTTTCTTCGGCGCCGCCTTTTGCTTGGGCTCTTCCGCGTCGTCGGCCTTCTTGGCGTCGGCCTTCTTCGCACTGGCTTTCTTGGCCGGCTTCGCCTTGGCCGTCTCGCTATCCTCATCGTCGGCCATCAGCTCTTCCTTGCTGACCTTGACGTCGGTGACCGTGATCTGGCCGAGCAGGTGGTCGACCACCTTCTCCTCGAACATCGGCGCGCGCAGCGTATTCAGCGCTTCCGGGTTGCTGCGGTAGAATTCGAAGGCTTCCTGCTGCTGGTTGGCCGGATAGCGGCGCACCTGCTCGAACAGGCCGCGCTGCAATTCCTCGTCCGTCACAGTGATGCCGGCCTTCTCGCCGATTTCGGCGAGCACCAGGCCAAGGCGAACGCGGCGCTCGGCAAGCCGCATATATTCGGCACGGGCCTCTTCTTCCGTCGTCTCCTCGTCGGCGAAGGTGCGTCCGGCAGCTTCGAGATCACGGTTGACCTGGCTCCAGATGTTGTTGAACTCGGCCTCGACGAGCTTCGACGGCGCCTCGAACGAATAGGAAGCATCCAGCTGGTCGAGAAGCTGGCGCTTGACCTTCTGGCGTGTCATCGAACCGAACTGGTTCTCGATCTGGCCGCGCACCACTTCACGCAGGCGCTCCAGCGACTCCAGGCCGAGATTCTTGGCCAGCTCGTCGTTGATCTCCAGCGCGCCGGGCTTGGACACTTCCTTGACGGTGACGTCGAAGGTGGCTTCCTTGCCAGCCAGATGCGCCGCCTGGTAATTTTCCGGGAAAGTGACCGTGACCTGCTTCTCGTCACCGGCCTTGGCGCCGACGAGCTGGTCTTCGAAGCCGGGAATGAATTCCTTGGAGCCGAGCACCAGCGGCTGATCGGTGCCGGCGCCACCGCTGAAGGCGGTGCCGTCGATCTTGCCGACATAGTCGATCGTCACGCGGTCGCCTTCGGCGGCCTTGCCGGCCTTCGGCTCGTAAGTGCGCGCCGATTCAGCAACACGCTTGACCTGCTCGTCGATCTCGGTGTCAGGCACGTCGAACACCTGGCGCGTCACCTTGATGTCGGAGAAATCCTTGATCTCGATCGCCGGAATGACCTCGTAGTTCAGGCGGAATTCGAAGTCGGCGCCGCCGGCCAGGATCTTCTCGGCCTCTTTCTCGTCCTCGGTCATGATCACTTCGGGCTGCATGGCGGCCTTTTCGCCGCGCCCGCTGATGATCGAGCGGGTTGAGTCGTTGAGGATCTCGTTGACCACCTCGGCCATGAACGACTTGCCGTAGACCTTGCGCAGGTGCTGTACCGGCACCTTGCCGGGACGGAAGCCGTTGATGCGGACCTTGTTCCTGGCATCGGAAAGCCGCGCCATCAGCTTGGCTTCCATGTCACCGGCCGGCACGGTGATCTTGATCTCGCGCTTGAGACCGGAGTTGAGCGTTTCGGTGACCTGCATCGTAAAACCTTTGTTTTCACCAATGAGGCTGCCAAACGGCTTCTGCCGTCACAGCCTGCCGGTGTCATCTTGCCGGAAATGGCTTTTGGTACGGAACCTGGCGGCTTGACCGCTAAAGCGGCTCAAATCCTTTCCAAACTGCGCTCCAAAATGTGAATAAGTCTTTGTTTTTCCTACTTCTTATCACATTCTGCAGAAGCGGATCGTCGCGTCCCGTCACATTCGACACGCCTTTTGTCACAGGCGAGGCCAATTTTCAACCATCTTCGCGTCTGAGCGAACGTCCGTCATTTGGGCTGCGACATTGACAGAATGATGGCTACATGGGATTTGCCGGGCTGCGCGGATGTGGCGGAATTGGTAGACGCCCTGGATTTAGGTTCCAGTGCCGAAAGGCGTGGGGGTTCGAGTCCCTTCATCCGCACCACAATCTGACTAGTAAAGCGGCTCCTCGAACAGCGTCTTGTCGCCATCCGTCAGCGCCTTGATCTGTGCGGTGCCGTTGGCAGCGATCGCGACGCGGATGCCGAACGGCCGCACCCGCATATCGCTCTGGATCGCCATTCCCTCGCCTTCCGGCAGATAGAAGCGTTCGATGCCGTAGTCCGGCGCGATCGTCCTTCCTTCGCTAAGGTCCCAGCCTTCGGCCACATGCCCGGCGATATCGGCTTCGTCGGATGCTGCCGGCGTCGGCGCCTGACCGAACCATGCTGCGGTCGGCCCCCAATAGCCGTCAGCGCCTTGCTTCAGCCTGACCACGATCGACGTATCGTCGCTCGACGGCTTGCCTGTCGGGATGTTGGCGATCAGCTTCACCGGTATGCGCGATATCTCGTAGCCGAGGGAAATATAGTCGCCGCGCATGAGGTCGCGCGGATCGATCGGCTCGACCTTCAGCAGCACTTGCCTGCCGTCGCGCAGGATTGCCGCCCGGCCAGCGATGATCCAGCTCAGGAAGCCGATCTGGACGAGCGCCAGCACCAGCGCCGAAATAACCAGTCTTTTCCCGGTCATCATGCGGCTGCTCCTTCTGCGCGAGGGGCGTTCATGCGTTTTTCGATGCGGATGATGACAAGGGCAAGGATGCCGAGAAGCACTGCCGCCGCAAGGAAGAAGCCTGCAGTGTCGAGCATCGACTGCAACATCACCACGTAGATGATGGCGAGTTCGAAGGCGAAGCCTGCATAGGCGACCCAGCGCAGGCCCCTGCTCTCGCGGCCACCCAGCATGATCGCCGCAACGATGCCAGCGAGCGCAACGGCCGAGGCGGTGGCAAAGCCGCTGTCGTAGGTGCTTTTACCTGCGAGTTCGAACTGGACCATCGCCAGGCCGGTGAGAAAACCGATCAAGGCATGCAAGGGCAGCCGGCCGCCAAGCTGTACGACCTTGTCGACGGGCTCGCTGGCGAAGATCGCGGCCACGAAAAGCAGCGCCGAGGCGGCAACGAGCGGGACTGCGACTTGGAGCGTGTCGTGATCGATGGCGAACAGCACGAGATAGAAGATGATCGACAGGATGATCAGGTGCCGCGCTGCCTGGCTGCGGGTCCAGAACGAGATGGCAAACAGCACAAGCGCCATGACGACGAAAAGACGCGGAAATTCTGTCTGCCGGAAATAGTCGAACCCCTTGAGGACAAGCCAGGCATCGGCGATGCCGACGGAAGCAACGGTCAGCGGGCTCGAGCGCAGCGCGACCGCCGCCAGAGCCGTACCGGCGCCCCACGTGATCAAGGCCGAGGCCTCGTCGCCCGACAGATGATACATCTGGCCGATCAGCGCGATCGATCCGCCGAACGCCGCCGCTGCCACGATCCACAGCGCCTCGCCGATCGCCGCATGGTCGCGTGTCTTCAGCACCGCACCGCCGACATAGCCGGCGAGGATAATGGCGAAGAGTGCGGCGACCCGTGCCAGTCTCGGGATGGTCTCCCAGTTGGCGGCGACGAAGATCAGGATGGCGGCGCCAAACAGCAGCGCTGCCATCATCGCCAGGATCGAGCCGAAGCTCAGCGATCTCCGTTCATTGGTCTCGACGTCTCGCGTCAGCGCATCGGCTGTCCGTGTGTCGATCAGGCCGGCCTGCTGCCATCGTGCGATATCCGACCTGACCCGTGACGCATAGCTCGCCATGCCCTTCTCCCCCAGCGTGGTCTTTTTTTCAGCCGATCCGGCCAAGCCGTTGACGCAACGGCATTTTCTGATTCGGGTTTCTTTGTGTCGAAGACCTGGAACGCGCACTGATGTTGCATTGCACAATTTGCATTGCTGCCATGCACCAATAGCGCTTTTAAATCGATATGAGCCCACCTATCTTCATGGCGTACACAAAGACGGAATGATCCGAAGAAAGACGAAACGAGAATACCATGAACCTGATCCGCAACTATCGCAACTGGCGCCGCTACCGGGACACCGTTTCCGAGCTGAGCCGCCTGAGCAACCGTGAACTGACCGACCTCGGCATCAGCCGCAGCGACATTCATTACGTCGCCCGCAAGGCGGTCTAATCCCTTCGGACCGCAAATGGTCCGAACCAGTTTTTGAGAAAGAACGACAATGAACCTGATCCGCAACTATCGCAACTGGCGCGTTTACCGCGAGACGGTTACCGAACTGGGTCGCCTCTCGAACCGCCAGCTTCATGATCTCGGCATCGTCCGCGACGAGATCAAGACGGTCGCCCGCAAGGCGATCTAACCAGGAATTTCGCCAGGGTCGACCTCCTCCCCGACCCTGACGAATACGGTCAGCCTTCACCTCCTCCCGAGGGTTGACCACAAAAACGGCGCCCGCCGGACCTCCTCCCCCGGCGGGCGTTGTTTTCCAAAAGGGTTTCGCCCCCTTTCATCAGGCGAAAGCAATTTCGTCAAAGCCGACCTCCTCCCCGGCGATGGCGAATACGGTCGATCTTCACCTCCTCCCGAGGATCGACCAGCAAAACGACACCCGCCGGACCTCCTCCCCCGGCGGGTGTTGTTTTTTCAAGGGCGAAAATCCTTTTGTTTCAAATGGTTTGGCGTTTTTGCCAAGAAGAACAAAACGGGTATTGTGGGGCCAAAACCGGTGTCCCGTGGTGAAAAGCCCCACCGAAGTTCTGCAGATGTTCCGCCGCCACAAGCCATGGGCGGATCGTAGCGGGATCGGAGAGCAGCGTGTTTCCCTGCGACATGATCCTTGATCGGATCAGGTTCTATAAGTCTGCACTTTCCGGTTGAAATCCGGTTGTACGGCCCGCATAAAAGGACACGCCAATTTTCCTTTAGCCACCATCCGGGACCGACGGTATGAGCTATGAGGACGCCGCATGACGGCCCCCAAATCAACAAGCTGCTGCGGGTCGACCAGATCTGGATGGCCCTGTCAGTCGATGACAACGGCACCGAGGGCGTCTGCGCGGTCCTGGTCGACGACGCATGGATGCCGCTCGTGGCGGCGGACAAACAGCGGCTGCCCTTCCTGCAGCAACAGGCGGCGATAATCGCCAGGCGCGACCAGCGCCTTGTCCGCATCGTGCGCCTGCACGATCGCGAGGAGGTCAGCCAGGTCGACGGGAGGCAGTGATGGCGGGAAGCCGCCCGCGCGTGAAGGTCACCGACCAGGAGCCGGAATGATGAGCTACGTCTGCGCCCACTGCCTCGCCGAAAGCCGGAACCCGAACGACCTCAAGAACCTTTAATGCGGCCGCTGCCACCGCTTCGCCGACCGCGATACCGCCGAAGAGAGGGAAGCCAAGCTGAACGCCGATCTGGACTGGATGCTGCGCCGCTACCCGGCGGAGCATGTGCTGGCAGTCCTGCGGAAATTCGGCCAAGAGATCACCGATCCCGACGAGATCGCCCGCATCGAGCGCATGTTCGACCCCCGCAAGGATCGGCTGCATTGAGCGCGCCGCTGCGACGGTGCCGCGTGATGGCGGAGCCGGCATCATCGAAAGCAACGAAATGTAGACGCCGTGCCGTTCGCTGAACCGTCAAGCGCCCTTGCGGGGGCGAAGCTTTTGAAGTTCAGTGAGCGTAGGGGGAACCAGCATGCGCAAGATCCATATTTTCGCGGCGGCCGCTACCATCCTCATAAGCGGCTGCTCCGGTTCGGGCCTCGGGATGCCTGGCTCGCCTGCTTGGTTTGCCACCACCCCCCAGGCGGAACAGGCCACCTATTTCCGGAACCGATGCGTTTCCTACGGCTTCGAGCCAGGAACCCCAGCCATGGCCCAATGCATCCAAAACGAGTCCATTTCGTCTCGGGGCAGGGCATCCGCCAGAGCAAATGCGGCCTTTACCAACATGCAAAACAGTCAGCCAAAAACGACGACGTGTAATCGCTTCGGCAACACTGTGAACTGCACGACATTTTGAATTTCAGGCAAGTGCATTCTCTATCGTCCCAAGTGGGTTCGATTCGGAAGCCGGAACGTTGGAGACGTAGGTGGCAAATAACATGCAGCTCACTGTGGCATTTGGCAGCGATAAGAGTGCCAGCACAGCCGCTATGGCCCAGGTATTCATGGAGCGCTTCACAGGTGAGGTTGCCAGCATTGAGATGTTGCGCGGTCTTGCAGGGCCGAATGATACATTTCAGTTTATCACGGATTGGAAGGGATGGATCGCGTTGGCTATTGTCCTTGCTCCGTTCTGGAATGGTTACGCGGGTGCAGTTGGAACGGATGCTTAGGAGGAAACGAAGTCTCTTTATGAAAAGTGGGCCGGACCAGACAATTTTATTAAGGATGCGGGTGGGTTCACCGCACTCCTCGAAAAACTCAAACGAGATCAAGATGAGGGCGTAGCCATCATATTTGCACTGCGGATGAATAACGATGACTTTAAAGGTCGCAATATTGGCATTGAGATTACCGACGTCACCCCGGAGAGCATAGCGCGGGCCATTGCTATACTTGCGCGAGCAGGCAAATCCATAACCCAAGCCATCGAGGAGAACGGTTACAAGGATACTGACGTCGAAAACAGTGATTGCAGCGGAGCGATCAAGATACATGCGGATGGGAGCACAGAAATCTCCGTCTTTACCGGGCAAGGGCATGACAGTGTAGTGCTGAAGTTCGATCCGTCTGGCCAACGGATCGAGTGATACCAACGGTCCGTGGGCTGGCGCTGCAGCGCAGACACCAATGCTTTTGACTGCGCTAGAAGATCCGCAAGCTCCTTCCGCATCGCGATGGCGGTCAGCAAGCATGCCATCGGTGCCCCCGGATGACGCCTTGACATGCTTAGCAGAGCAGAAGGACGACCGGTTTAATGCGACTGGGTTGCTGCGTGAGGCTGAGGAAATGACACTGTTTTCGCAAGATATCGATGACAAGACTGAGGCGATGGTTGACGAGTTCGTTCTATCGATTGGGTCCGACGAATTGCCCGCAAGAGCTGTGAAAGAAGCGATGATGAGCAAGCTCACGTCCGCTTTGGCGGCCGGTAGAGCGCGCGACGCAATGCTCGTCGGGTTGGTCAATCTCGTTCTGCTGCTACTGATCCTGATCTTCAAATAAGCCGCTTCCACCCATATCTGCCCGCTGCATACACTTGCAGCCACTAGTGGTGAAAGCCTGACGCTTGGTACCCAACGCGCAGGGCAGCTCAGGGTGGAAAGCGGACGCTAGATTCCGCTGATGGTGCCGCTGCACCTATTCTGACGCGCTCGCCACTCTTGGTATTCAGCCATTCAGTCCGGTCCGGCGCAGGATGACGTTTCCTCCGTCTTCGAATGCGAAGTCAGGACGAGCCTGCAGGAACTCGTCTGTCGCCGTTCGGCATCCTCCGTAGTCATGATAGTCATCGATCAAGATGACCCCTCGCGGAGTTATCCGGTCTGCCAGGCTATTCAGGCAATACGTGACCGGATCATACCAGTCGCAATCGATATGGGCGAAGGCGATCTTCTCTATCCCTGCCGCCGGGAGGGTATTCTCGAATAGTCCTTTATGCAGGCTGACCATCGACCCGTCGACGGTGAGGCCATATTTCGTGAAGGAACGGCAGACTTCATCATAAAGATTCTCGCGATAGCCATAGTAAAGATCGTCGCCGATTCCCTTGGATTCCCCGCTCGCGATCGTCTTGTAACGGTCCCTTGCTTTCAGGTCGTCCTTCGCCGACTTAGGTGGAGGTATCATTCCGAAAACGTCGAAGCCGTGAAAGCGGCGTCCATGGCGGCTTGCTTTCTTGGACAGAATGATGGCGCTTCCCCCCAGGGCAATGCCGAATTCGGCTATATCGCCAGGCACGTTCTCTTTCAGAACCTCCTTCAATGCCATCTCGAGACGTCTCAGCCTCCAAGGCGAAAGGTAGGTGAGGCGCTCTCGCCGCACCGACCGCGCCGTGGCACTCAATCGGGAGGCGTCAAGCATGTGGCGCGTACGCCAGATAACAGAGCTCAAAGAGGGCACTTTTCCTCCCGACAGCCTCCGCTCCCCTCCCATTATCGATTCGCCCGTCCCGATGTGCAACCGCCTGGCTAAGCAAACCGTTCACATTTTGCCGCTGGCGACCCGCAAGGGCGTCGATCTGCCCACTGTCAATATGACGGTCGCCAACGCATGCACCCGCTATTGGGAGGACAAGAACGCCGATGTCGTCGACACCGACAAGCTGGCGTGGTCGCTTGGCTGGATCGAAAAGCATTTTCGGCAGGACGACGCGGCTCGTCGATATCGGCGACAACGACATCGCCAAGATGGTCGCCAAGCGGCGCGGCGAACCGCGCGTCAATGTCGCCAAGCTGACCGCCGCCAAGCGGCGCGGCAAACCCTGTGCGGACGACCGGCCCGTCTCCAAGGCGACCGTCAACCGCACGGTCACGGAGCCGATGCGGCAAATCCTGACGCGGGCAAGGAAGGTCTGGAAGGTGCCGGTGCAGCAGATCGACTGGGCGGTGCACATGCTGCCCGAATGACAGGAGATCGTGCGCGAGGCATCGCTGGATCAGGAAGCGGCGATATTCACATCGCTCAAGCGCGGCTATGACGCTGCGACCTTCTTTGCCTTTCGCATGGGAGCGCGGCTTGAGGAACTCCTGAACCTCGACTGGCCGCATGTCGACTTTTTCAATGATCGCCTGACCCTCGACGGCAAGGGCGACAAGAAGCGCACGGTGCCGATGCCCAGCGATGTGCGGGCGCTACTATGGGGCCTGAAAGACAATCATCCGGTCAAGGTGTTCACCTATGTCGCCGCCTACACGCGCCGCGCGACAGCCAATTCACCGGCCACCGTGCGCGGCCGGCATTACCCGCTGACGGCAACCGGCTTGCAGGAAGCCTTCGGGCTTGCCACGGCAAAAGCAGGGATCACGGCGTTCCGGTTCCATGACACGCGCGACACTGCGGCCAGCCAACTGCTGCGCGCGACCGGCAATCTGCGGCTCGTCCAGAAGCTGCTGGGCCACGCCAAGCTCACCACGACCCTGAAATACGCGCAGGTCACCGACGACGATCTGGCGGTGACGATGGAGCGGACGAAAGCCCACCGTGACGAACTCGTGGCGAAAACCCCCACCGAAATCCCCACGGAGAGCCCCCAGAAGGCCACCAGTGATTGAAATAAAAGAAATATTTAACGGATGCTCACAGGACCTCCTCCCCCGGCGGGTGTTGTTTTTCAAGGGCAGGCCTTCCCCGACAGCGGTTATTGCTCTCCCTCGCTGCGGCAATTGCAATCGTCGCGCCAAGCGACTATCTCGGCGCTCATGAGCAAGAAACCCATTCACGTCATCGGCGGCGGCCTCGCCGGTTCCGAAGCGGCATGGCAGGCGGCGGAAGCCGGCGTCCCGGTCGTGCTGCATGAAATGCGCCCTGTTCGCGGCACCGACGCGCACAAGACGGATGGGCTGGCCGAGCTTGTCTGTTCCAATTCCTTCCGCTCCGATGACGCCGAAGCCAACGCCGTCGGCCTTTTGCATGCCGAGATGCG
Source organism: Mesorhizobium sp. M00.F.Ca.ET.216.01.1.1 (assembly GCF_004010325.2). Classification (GTDB taxonomy): domain Bacteria; phylum Pseudomonadota; class Alphaproteobacteria; order Rhizobiales; family Rhizobiaceae; genus Mesorhizobium. The sequence goes on along the minus strand of NZ_SADR02000007.1, from coordinate 46,409 downwards.
GCTTGCCGGTTCGCTGATCATGAGCGCCGGCGACGCGCATCAGGTGCCGGCCGGCGGCGCGCTTGCCGTCGACCGCGACGGGTTTTCCGAGGCAGTGACCAGGAAAATCGAGGCGCACCCGCTCATCACCATCCAGCGCGAGGAAGTGCCCGGCCTGCCGCCGGCGGACTGGGACCAGGCGATCATCGCCACCGGCCCGCTGACCGCGCCGTTGCTTGCCCAATCGATCGCCGAGGCGACCGGAGCCGATGCGCTCGCCTTCTTCGACGCCATCGCACCGATCGTGCATTTCGACACCATCGACATGGGTACCTGCTGGTTCCAATCGCGCTATGACAAAGTCGGGCCGGGCGGCACCGGCAAAGACTACATCAACTGTCCGATGGACAAGGAGCAGTACCTTGCCTTCGTGCAGGCGCTTGTCGACGGCCAGAAGACCGAATTCAAGCAATGGGAAGGCACGCCCTATTTCGACGGCTGCCTGCCGATCGAGGTGATGGCCGAGCGCGGCGTCGAGACGCTGCGCTATGGCCCGATGAAGCCGATGGGGCTGACCAACGCACACAATCCGTCGGTGAAAGCCTATGCGATCGTTCAGCTTCGACAGGACAATGCGCTGGGCACGCTCTACAACATGGTCGGCTTCCAGACCAAGCTGAAGCATGCCGAGCAGGTGCGCATCTTCCGCACCATTCCGGGGCTGGAAAACGCCGAGTTTGCCCGACTCGGCGGCCTGCATCGCAACACCTACATCAATTCGCCGACGCTGCTTGATCATTCGCTGCAGCTGAAGTCGCGCCCGGGCCTGCGCTTTGCCGGCCAGATCACCGGCTGCGAAGGTTATGTCGAAAGTGCCGCCATCGGGTTGCTTGCTGGGCGCTTTGCCGCCGCCGAAAGGCTCGGCCATGCGCCGTCGTTGCCGCCGCTCACCACTGCCTTCGGCGCGCTGCTCAACCATATCACCGGCGGCCATATCGTTTCCGACGACGAGCCGGGAAAGCGCTCCTTCCAGCCGATGAACGTCAATTTCGGCCTGTTCCCGCCAGTGGAGGCGCCGAAGGCCGAGGGCAAGCGCCTGCGCGGCAAGGACAAGACCGTCGCCAAGCGGCGAGCGGTGACGTCGCGCGCGCTGGCGGATTGCCGCGAATGGCTGCACCTGCCCTCGCGGGCGGAGGCGGCGGAATAGCAGCCTTATCCGTTGTTGTTGACAGGCCGGGGAGTAGGATACTATCCTACTCTCCGCATGTGGAGCAACTCCATGGAACCCGCCGAGAAACTGTCTGTCACCGTTACGCCCGCCATGGCGCGCATGATCCGTGAAAAAGTCGAAGACGGCTCCTTCGGATCGGCGAGCGAGGTCATCCGCGCCGCACTTCGCGCTTTCCAGCGCGAAGTGGAAGAACACGCCGAGCGCATGGCGTCGATCAGGGCGCGCGTGAAGGCATCGATAGAAGATACCAGGCCTGACGTTCCGCTGGACCAGGCAATCGCGAGAGTAAAAAATCGGATTTCGGAACTGGCGAGAGAGATCGATGATCCAGCGTCTCGCCGTAGTTCTTAGCGAAGGCGCGCTCGCAGACCTGGAATCGATTGCCGCCTATGTTCTCGACCGTAGCGGGAGCGAAGGCGTCGCCAACAATTTCATCGACCGGATCAAAGTGCGTTGTGGAAGTATCGGCAATGCGCCTCGCGGCGACCGGTCGCGTGACGACATCGTTCCGGGATTGCGAACGGTTCCGTTCGAGCACTCCGCTATCATCGCCTACATTGTCGACGACGATCTCGTCCGCATCGTCAACATCTTCTACGGCGGCCGCGACTACGAGACGCTGATGCGCGATGGCGGATCGAGCGAAGCATCGTGATGGAGTAGCTATTCTGCCGGCTCGGCCCCGGCCACCGGCAGTCCCGGCTTGCCGGCTTCGCCCGGATTCCTTCTGACATAGGCGGTCTTCAGGCTCTCGGAGGTTTCGCGCGAGCCGTCATGGCTCCAGCCCGGCGGCTTGATCAGATAGTTGAGACGATCGCGCAGCGTCAGGCCGGGCGCAAACGCATCCCCGAACATGCCGATCCACTCGTGGAACGCCACTTTCAGCGGATTGAAAGTGCCGAGATTCCTAACGATGCCGTAGCGCGGCCGGTCTTCCTCCAGTTCTTCGACGAAGGTGCCGAACATGCGGTCCCAGATGATCAGTGTGCCGGCATAGTTGGCGTCGAGGTAGCGCGGATTGGTGGCATGGTGGACACGGTGATGCGACGGCGTGTTGAAGATGAATTCGAACCAGCCCCACATCTTGCCGATCGTCTCGGTATGGATCCAGAACTGCCAGACCAGGTTGAAACCGAAGGTGAAGGCAATCACCGCCGGATGGAAGCCGAGCAGCACCAGCGGCGCCTGCAGCACGAACATGAAGGTGAATAGGCCCGTCCAGCTCTGCCGCAGCGCCGTCGACAGATTGTAGTGCTGGCTGGAATGATGGTTGACGTGCTCGGCCCACACCCAGCGCACGCGGTGTGCGATGCGGTGATAGACGTAATAGCGCAGATCATCGAGCAGGAAGGCCGCCACTAACACCCAGATCGACAGGCCGAGATTGAAGACGCGGAACTGCCAGAGCCACAGCAGTGCCCAGTAAGACACGACGCCAAGCAGCCCGGCGACGACATTGCCGGTGCCCATCATCAGGCTGGTCAACGTATCGCGGGTCTCGAACGATCCCTTGGCGCGACCTGTGCGCACCAGCCACAGCTCGATCAGGATCGCGGCGACGAAGAACGGGATGGCAAGCTGGGTGACCTGCGGAAAATTGTAGTCGTCCATCACGCAGCCTCCTTGATCTGGTTTCGCCGTCCAAGCGCGGCCACGACAGCCTCGCCGTCGGCTTTGTCGGCGAAGGTGAAGCGCCCGCCCTTCCAGGTGAAATCGGCAAGCCGGAGCGATATCGCGCCGGCACCGTCGACACTTAAAGCCGCAACGTCGCGCGGTGTGACGATGCGCGTCAAAAAGCAGTCGCCGACGCTGTGGACGATCCCGCTGCGCCCTCGCCCGAGATCGAGAAACGCCGTCCTGGCGTCCGCCGTTAGGCGAACCCCCGTCGCCATTTCGTCGGGAAAATCCTCGGCGAAGCGGTTCCGTGCCTGGTCGGCACCGGCGAGCGTCGCTGTCTTGGTGCCGCCGGTAAGGTGCACGGCAAGGACCGACAGCGCAACGCCGAAGACGACGATTGCGACCAGCACAGGCAGGCTCATGGGATAGGCATCTCCTCCGGACCGGCCGCGTCTTCGGCGGCATTTTCTTGGCCCGAAAAGACTCCTAGCACGGTTGACGTTTACGTCAAAGGGGCGGCCAGCCTCGCGTCGCGCGACGGAATAACAGCCAATGCCGGCGCAAGGCCGAGAGCCGCGCCGCGCCATGGAGCGGTGAATGACGAGAGCCCACCATCTTGCTGAGATAGGCGCGCGACAGGGCCAGCGGCAGGAATGCGGGGCGTAGCGAAACCGGTAGCGAGGGTGCGCCCTGCTCGAAAGCAGCCAGATGTTCCCGCGCCAGCGCGATCATCGCGGCCACAGCATGTTTGGCGCCGGGCCCGCCATCGCCTGTAATGAATTCTTGCGGCGACGACCCTGCCGCCGCCAGGATGTCGGCCGGGATGAAGCATTGCCCGCGCTTGCGGTGCAGCGGCAGCAGGAGCAGCAGGCCGGTCATCGCCTGCGCGCAGCCTGCCCTGCCGGCAAGTTCGGCAAAACGCGGCGCCTCGACAGGATCAAGAGCCATCGCCGCAAGCTGGATCAGCGCCCCTGCCGTCTCGCCGCAATAGCCTTCCAGATCGGTGCGCGACGGCATCGGATCGTCGTAAAGATCGAAAATGCGCGCTTCGAGCATGTTCTCGAACGCAATTTTCGGCAGGCGGTGGACGGAAATCGTCGTTCTCAGCGCGTCCGCAACCGGATGGCCGACACTAGCTCCATCCCCTCCGGCCCCCCCCTCCGCGGCCCCCTCCTCCGCGGCCCCATCCTCCGCGGCCCCATCCTCCGCGGCAATGACGTCGCGCCACCACTGCAGCCGCACTTCTCCCGGCAACGCCTCATGGATGCGGTCGCGGATGCCTGATATCTCTGCATTGAAGGCGTAGAGCGAAAACAACGCGCCGCGCTTGTCCTCAGGCGCATAGAGTACTGTGAGATAGCGGTCGTGGTCAGCGGCACGCACCGTTTCCATGACGATTTTGGCGTCATCGGCCACGATCAGTCTACGGCGATCAGCGCAGCAGCCACCGCACGGTCTTCCGCAAGAAGAACGTTGTAGGTCCGCACTGCCGCACCGGTCGACATCGGATCCGCCGAAATGCCCGCCGCTTTCAGCGCAGCGCGCAGCGCCGCCGGCAACGGCCTGAGATCCTTGCCGGCGCCGACCAGCAGGATTTCGACCTGCTCGGCCTCGGCCAGCAGCTTGCCGAAATCCGCTGCCGTCAGCGTCAGCGGATCAGCCGGTTCCCAGCCAAAGATGCCGGACGGCAGGCAGAGCAGCGAGCCGCGATGCGACATGTCGGCAAAGCGGAACCCGCCATTGCCGTAAGCCTCGATCGGTACACGGCCGGGGAAATGCGCCTCGCGTATGACGATGCCTTTTGCCACGGCTGACGCGTCAGGTCGCCACGGCCTTGCCACCGCCGACCGGTTTTTCCTCATCGGACGTGGCGGCTTCCGGCCGCAGCTTGAACAGGATGAGCAGCGGTGCGGCAATGAAGATCGATGAATAGGTTCCGAAGACAACGCCGAACAGCATTGCCATCGTGAACGAACGGATCACTTCACCGCCGAATAGCACCAGTGCCAACAGCGCCAGGATCGTCGTCACCGAGGTCAGCGTCGTTCTCGACAGCGTCTCGTTGATGGCGTTGTTCAACAGTTGCGGTAGCGGCATCCGTTTGTATTTTCGCAGATCCTCGCGGACACGGTCATAGACGACGATCGTGTCGTTCAGCGAATAGCCGATGATGGTGAGGATCGCTGCCAGCGACGACTGGTTGAATTCGAGCCCGCTGATGACGAAGAAGCCGATCGTCATGACCACGTCGTGCACAGTCGCAATGATGGCGCCGACCGCGAACTGCCATTCGAAGCGGAACCACACATAAACCAGGATACCAAACAGCGCGACAAGCATGGCGATGGTGCCTTGCTTGGCGAGCTCACCTGAAACCGTTGGTCCCACAACTTCGACGCGGCGGAAGTCGTACTGGTCCTGCAACTCGCCACGCACCTTGTCGATGACGGTCTGTTCGGCGTTCTCGCCGCCCTCCTGGGTGCCAACGCGGATCAGCACATCATTTGGATCACCGAACTGCTGCACCTGTATCTCGCCGATGTTGAGTTCCGACAGCCGTCCGCGGATGTCGGCAAGATCGGCCGTGCCAGTCTTTGACTGCACTTCGATCAGCGAGCCGCCCTTGAAGTCGATGCCGTAGTTAATGTCGACGGTCATGAACAGCACGAGCGACAGGATCGAAAGCACGCTCGACAGCGCGAATGTCCAGCGGCGGATGCCCATGAATGGGATTTTCGTACCGGGCGGGATGAAAGTCACCGGCGCCCGCGGCAGTTCCTTCGGCCGAGCGCGGCGCAGCCAGATCGACACCAGCAGACGGGTGAAGGTGAAGGCGGTGAAGACGGTGGTCAGGATGCCGATGGCGTAGGTGATGGCAAAACCCTTCACTGGCCCGGTGCCGAGCCAAAACAGCACCACGGTCGCGATCAGCGAGGTGACATTGGAATCGACGATAGTCGCCAGCGCTTTCGAAAAGCCGGTGTCGATCGCCTGGATCACCGAACGGCCGTTTCGTCGCTCCTCGCGGATGCGCTCGTAGATGAGAACGTTCGAATCGACCGCCATGCCAATGGTCAGCACGATACCGGCGATGCCCGGCAAGGTCAGGGTGGCGCCGAGCACCGACAACAGCCCGACGATCATCGCCACGTGCACCGCCAGCGCGATGTTGGCGAGGAAGCCGAGGAAGCCGTAGGCGACGAACATGAAGGCGACGACGAGGATGGAGCCGATCACGCCGGCGACCTTGCCGGCATGGATGGAATCCTGGCCGAGGCCCGGGCCGACAGTGCGCTCTTCGATCACCGTCAGCGTTGCCGGCAGCGCACCGGCGCGCAGCAGCACGGCGAGGTCGTTGGCGCTCTCGGCGGTGAAATTGCCGGAGATCTGGCCGGTGCCGCCCATGATCGGCTCGCGGATCTGCGGCGCCGAAATCACTTGGTTGTCGAGGACGATGGCAAACAGCTTGCCGACATTCTGCGAGGTCGCCTGACCGAAGCGCGACGCTCCCTTTGAATCGAAGCGGAACGAAACCACCGGCTCGTTGGTCTGCGAATTATATGTCGCCTGTGCATCGACGAGGTTCTCACCCGAGACGATGACGCGGTTCTCGATCAGATACGGAACCGGCGGATCGTCCTGCGAGTAAAGCACCGAGGACCCCGCCGGCGGACGGCCGTTGAGCGCATCCTGAACCGGCATCGACTGGTCGACCATCTGGAAGGTCAGCTTGGCGGTCTGACCGAGGATATCCTTCAATCGTTGCGGATCCTGCAGACCCGGCACCTGGACCAGGATGCGGTCGTCGCCTTGCCGTTGCACGATCGGCTCGGTCGTGCCGAGCTCGTTGACGCGGCGGCTGACCACCTCGATCGACTGCGTCAGTGCTGCCGACGTGCGATATTTGATGCCGGCATCGGTGACGGTGAATTTGAGCAGACCGGGCTGGGAATCATCCAGCGTCATCTCCTGGATGGAGCCGCCGCTGAACAGGCCGGCAGCAACCGGATCGGTCAATGTCTTCAATGCTTTCTTGGCGGCATCGACCTGATTGGCATCGGTGATGCGGACCTGCACGGTCCGGCCCGAGCCGCTAAGGCCGGTGTAGCCGATCTTGGCGTCGCGCAGCAGAGTCCTGATCTCGTCCCGCGTCGTCTCCAGCCGGTCCTTGATCAGATCGTTCGGATCCATCCTGAGCAGGATGTGCGAGCCGCCCTGCAGATCGAGGCCGAGCGTCATCTGCCGCTTCGGCACCCAGTCGGGAAGCTTGGCGAGCGTGCTGGCAGGGAAAAGATTGGGCGCAGCGAGGATCACGGTGGCGGCCACAGCCAGCCAGATCAGGATCATCTTGAAGCGCGAAAAATAAAGCATTGTGTGTGTCCGTTCAGGCGTACAAGCGGCTGCGTTCCGCCTTCAACTCAATTATTTCTTGGCGTTCTGGTTCGCCACCGGCTCGCCCTTGACGCGCACGTCAGCGATCGTCGAGCGCAGCGCCGTCACCTTGGTGCCGCCGCCAAGATCGACCTCGAGCTCGTTGTCGTCGATCACCTTGGTCACCTTGCCGACGAAGCCGCCGCCGGTAACGACCGTATCGCCGCGGCGAACTGCCGCCAGCATCTCGCCGCGCTTCTTCAGCTGTGCGCGTTGCGGCCGGATGATCAGAAAATACATGATCACGAAAATCAGGACAAACGGCAAAATGCTGATGAACATATCGGGCGAAGCGCCGATGCCTTGGGCGTATGCCGGTGTAACGAACATCAAGACACTCCTGAATGTTGAAAAATGGCCATAAAACGGCCCCGTGAAATTTGGCGGGAATATAGTCGGTAAAGTTGCCAATGCAACTGCGTGCCCGGCATTTCAGCCGCTTTTCCGGCTGGATCGACCATGTTAGAGCTTTAACCCAAAAGCGGAACGCGGTTTTTGGAAAAGACCATGCGCAAACAAAAGGTTGGAACCGGTTTTTATCTCGCCGGAATCGAGTAGACACCCGCTTGACGCGCTCCCGAATGCAAAACAAAAAGACAAGATATGGCCGACAGCACCTTCGATGCCCTCAACAAGAAGCTCGACCGCCTGATCGAGGCGGTCTCCCGCCTTGCCCCTTCGCCGGTGCCGGAAACCGATCTTGCCGGGGCCGATTGCTTCGTCTGGCAGGCCGATCCGGGGTATCTGGAGCCGGTGCACAAGGTCAACCGCGTCGACATTGGCCTGATCCGCGGCGTCGACCGCGTCCGCGACATCTTGGTCGACAACACCGAGCGCTTTGCCTCCGGCTACGCAGCCAACAATGTGCTGTTGTGGGGCGCGCGCGGCATGGGCAAGTCGTCGCTGGTCAAGGCGGTGCATGCCACGGTCAACGCTTCGACCAAGCTCAACCTGCCACTCAAGCTCATCGAGATCCACCGCGAGGACATCGACACGCTGCCGAAGCTGATGGGCTTGCTGAAGGCAGCACCCTTCCGCTTTATCCTGTTTTGCGACGACCTGTCATTCGACCACGACGACACGTCCTACAAATCGCTGAAGGCAGCGCTTGAAGGCGGCGTCGAGGGCCGCCCGGCCAATGTCATCTTCTATGCCACCTCGAACCGGCGTCATCTCCTGCCACGCGACATGATCGACAATGAGCGTTCGACGGCGATCAACCCGTCGGAGGCGGTCGAGGAAAAGGTCTCGCTCTCCGACCGTTTCGGCCTGTGGCTCGGTTTCCACAAATGTTCGCAGGACGAGTATCTCGACATGATCGACGGCTATGTCCGCTATCATGACCTCGCCATCGACCCCGAGACGCTGCGCGCCGAGGCGCTCGAATGGGCAACAACGCGCGGCAGCCGTTCGGGCCGTGTTGCCTGGCAATTCACCCAGGATCTTGCCGGCCGGCTCGGCAAGCCGCTCAAGGATTAGACCATCACCCCGAACCGACGGTCAGCACAGCAAATTGGGACTCGGTTTTTGCTACGCTGATCTTCAGTTCGGAAAGATGGGCCGGACAAAAGATTGAAAAAGCCCGCCCCTTGCGGAGCGGGCTGAGCCGGCAGGCCGGACTGGAGGTCAGGCGGCCGCAATTGCTTTTTTTCTTCTATTCGAGATAGCCCGACGGATCGACGGGGGCCGAGTTCTTGCGCACTTCGAAGTGCAGTTTCGGCGAGTCGGTCGTGCCGCTCATGCCGGAAAGCGCGATCTCCTGGCCGCGCTTGACCTTCTGGCCGCGCTGCACCTCGATCGAGCTGGCGTGGCCATAGACGGTGACCAGCCCGTTTTCGTGGCGCACCAGCACCGTGTTGCCGAATTCCTTGAGCCCGTCGCCGGCATAGATGACGACGCCGTTCTCGGCCGCCTTGACCGGCGTTCCTTCCGGCACCGCGATGTCGACGCCATCCTTGCCGCCACCGAAACTGGAGATCACACGGCCACGCACCGGCCAACGCATCTTGCCGATGCCGGTGGCATTCGGCGCCACCGCATCCTCGTCCTCGGCCTGCTGGATGACCTTCGCATCCTTCTTCGGCGGGGTGTAGGAGGCCAGCGTTTCGGTCGGCGTGGTCTTCGCCGCCGGCTGGGTGGTGGCAGTCGTCACCGGATCGACCGATGCCGGCTTGGCGTTGGCGACCGTTGCGGTACCACCGGCCGGAACTTTCAGCGTCTGGCCGATCTTGAGCAGGCCGTCCTGCATGCCGTTCGCCTGCTTCAGCGCAACGACGCCGACGCCGGTCTTCCTGGCGATGGCCGAAAGCGTATCGCCTTGCTGGACCGTGTAGGTACCGCCGGCGCCGGCCTTTGGCGCGGCCGAAGCCACTTGCGATGCAGGCTTGCCATCCTTCGGCTGGTTGGCTGCGGCCGAGGCATCCACCTGCGCGGCGGACTTGCCATCCTTGAGCTTCGGCTGCTGCGGCAGCACGGCCACCTTCTCCGGCGCATTGGCCGGCAGATCGTGCTTGGTGTCGTTCGAGGGCTTGGCGTCGGCAACTTTCGGCACAAGTTGCTTGCTCGAGTAGGCATAGGCCGGGATCACGAGCTTCTGGCCGGTCTTCAGCCCCTTGGTCGCGCTCAGCCCGTTGACCTTCATGATGGCATCGGCGGGCACGCCGTAGCGCCGCGACAGGCCGGAAATGGTCTCGCCGTCCTTGACGATGATCTCGGTTGCATGCGGCGCACCGGCGGCGCTCGCGGCGCGCGGCGCATCCGGCTGAGCCTGCTTGAACGGCTTTGTCGCCGGGGCGACGGTGCCGGTGGTTGTCCTGTCGACATGCGAAGGCGCAGGCGCCATGACCGGGGCCGAGGCAGCGCGTGCAGGATTTGAGGCAGGCGCGAGTCCCGGCGCCGGCTGGCTGACAGGCGGCAATTGCTGGACCAGAACCGGCTCCAGGCTGGAACGGCTGACCGACTGGGTATGGCTGCCGTTGACTGGCGCTGCCGATGCCGGAGCTGCCGATACCGGAGCGTCGCCCGGATAGGGCTGGTCGATGTTCTGCTTGTCGATGATGGCGCGCTGGTTGTTGGTCGAGGAGGTGAAGACGTCGTCGACACCGTTGAACCGCGCGACCTGGGAGCTGCATCCCGCTGCAGCACCTGCGATCATGAGGACGGCGCAGCCACGCGCCAGATTGCGCCTATTTGCCTTCAAAACACTGAATTGCATCGCACTAACCCGCACAGACCCGGTACAAACTGTGCCTGATTAAAGCGCGTTAATGTTACTGGTCGGTTAAGCCTCTAGAATCAGACGCAAATTTTCTTAAAATATTTCGAGACCGAACTGCAGGGTGCATTCGGGGTACCGGAGCCCTGCGCAGGCTGGCTGGATATCTGCAGATTTCTAGATGACTGCGGCGACGCTACGCAGGATCGGCTGCAGGCGGACGTTGCCGATATCCTCCCGCTCGAAGCGGCTGCCGACCTTGGTCAGCTTGGCCAGCACCTGTTCGCCCTCTTCTGGCCCGATCGGCGCGATGACGATGCCGCCGCTCGACAACTGGTCGAGCAGGAAGCGCGGCAGGCTGTCGAAGGCCGCCCAGGCGACGATACGGTCGAACGGCCCCTCATTGGGTAATCCGTTGGAGCCGTCGGCCTGGCGCACGATGACATTGCCGATGGCGAGCGCCTCGAAGCGCTGCCTGGCCTGTTCGGTCAATGTCTTGTAGCGGTCGATGGTAACGACCCGCGACGCAAGCCGCGACATCACCGCCGCCGTGTAGCCCGAACCGGTGCCGATCTCGAGCACGCGGTTGCCCGGCTCGATGGCGAGTGCAGCGATCACCGCCGCCTGCAGGTCGGTGCCCTCGATCGCCTCGCCGCACTCGATCGGCAGCATCCCGTCCGACCAGGCAATCGAATGAAACTGCGCGGCGAGGAAGCCACGCCGCGGCGTTGCCTCGAAAGCGGCGATAAGCGCCTTCGGCACGGCACCGCGGCCACGCAGGCGAAGCAGGAAGGCGGCAAACCCTTCACGGTCATCCATATTCATGAAAGTGCCTTGGTCAGCTGATCGCGGATTTCATGGGCGGTGAGATCGAGCTGCAGCGGCGTCACCGAGACCAGGCGGTTGCGCATGGCATGAAGGTCGCTGCCCGTCTTGCCCTCGACTGGCTGGCCGCCGAAGCGCAGCCAGTAGTAAGGCAGGCCGCGCCCGTCGCGGCGCTCGTCGACCCACAGGCTATGAACGAGCTTGCCCTGCGATGTGACCACCGTGCCGGCGATCTCTTCCGGCAGGCAATTCGGAAAATTGACGTTGAGCAGCACGCCGTCCGGCAGGGGCATCGCAACCAGCTTCTTGAGCAGCGCCGGTGCCAGTGCCTCCGTGGTCTCGTAGGGAACCACGCGATCCTCGCCGAGATAACTGTAAGCCTGGCTGAGTGCGATCGAGCGCACGCCGAGCAGCGCGCCTTCCATGGCACCTGCGACGGTACCGGAATAGGTGATATCGTCGGCGATGTTGGCGCCGGAATTGACCCCGGACAGGATCAGGTCGGGTGCTGCGGGCAGGATCTTCTTCACACCCATGATGACGCAGTCGGTCGGCGTGCCGCGCACGGCAAAGTGCTTTTCGCCGATCTTCCTCAGGCGCAGCGGCTCCGAGATCGACAGCGAATGCGCATAGCCGGACTGGTCCTGCTCCGGCGCCACCACCCAGACATCGTCCGACAGCGTGCGGGCAATGCGTTCGAGCGATGCCAGGCCCTCGGCATGGATGCCGTCGTCGTTGGTCAGGAGAATGCGCATTACTTCGATTCGATCTTTTCCAGACTGCCCATGTAAGGCCGCAGCGCTTCAGGAATGGTTACGCTGCCGTCCTCATTTTGGTAGTTTTCGATGACGGCAATAAGAGCGCGGCCAACGGCGGTGCCCGAGCCGTTCAGCGTGTGTACGAAGCGGTTGCCCTTGCCGTCCTTATCCTTGTAGCGGGCGTCCATGCGCCGCGCCTGGAAATCGCCGCACACCGAACAAGACGATATCTCGCGATAGGCGTTCTGACCCGGCAGCCAGACCTCGATGTCGTAGGTCTTGCGCGCGCCAAAGCCCATGTCACCGGTGCACAGCGTCATGGTGCGGAACGGCAGGCCGAGCCGCTTCAGCACTTCCTCGGCGCATTGCGTCATTCGCTCGTGCTCGGCGAGCGAAGACTCCTGGTCGGTGATCGAGACCAATTCGACCTTGTAGAACTGGTGCTGGCGCAACATGCCGCGCGTGTCGCGCCCGGCCGAGCCCGCTTCCGAACGAAAGCACGGGGTCAGCGCCGTGTAGCGCAGCGGCAGTTTTTCATGCGGCGTAATTTCCTCGCGCACGAGGTTGGTGAGCGGCACCTCGGCGGTCGGGATGAGCCCAAGCCTGCCGTCTCCATGCCGGGCGAAGAAGAGGTCTTCCGCAAACTTCGGCAATTGGCCCGTTCCGAACATCGCCTCCTCGCGCACCATCAGCGGCGGCTGGATCTCCTCATAGCCATGTTCGGTCGTATGCAGATCCAGCATGAACTGGCCGAGCGCACGTTCCATCCGCGCCAGCTGGCTCTTCAGCACCGTGAAGCGCGAGCCCGAGAGTTTGGCCGCACGCTCGAAATCCATCATGCCGAGCGCTTCACCAATCTCGAAATGCTCCTTCACCCAGTTCGGCAGCGTCGGCACCTTGCCGACGATGCGCTTGACGACATTGTCGTGCTCGTCCTTGCCGACCGGAACGTCGTCGAGCGGCACATTGGGCAGCACCGCCAGTGCATCGTTCAGCGCCTTGTCGAGCTCGCGTTCGCGCGCCTCGCCGTTCTGGATGAAGGCCTTGATCTCGCCGACCTCGGCCTTCAGCTTCTCGGCAAGGGCCGCGTCGCCCGAACGCATGGCATTGCCGATCTCCTTCGATGCAGCGTTGCGGCGCTCCTGCCTGGTCTGCAGCTCGGTCAGGTGTTCGCGCCGTGCCTCGTCCCTGGCGATCAGATCATCGACCGTGGACTGCGCATCCTCGCTCGACCACGAGCGCTTCACCAGCGCCTCGACAAGGGCCTTCGGGTTGTCGCGAATCCATTTGATGTCAAGCATGGTCTGAACGCTCCTGAGCTAGGCCAGAGGGCGTAAACCGCATCCTTGATCGATGCAAGACAGGGCTCGGCGGCGGCTGTCTTTTTCCGATGACGCGAGCGCCACAGCCTACGAAGGAGCCTGCGTCGAGGATGCGTCCGCCGCCTTTTCAGCCACCTCTTCCCCAGCAGGCTGCTTCTCGCGCGCCAACCGATCCCGCTCCTGGCTGCGCTCGATCAGCCGCGCCGACCAGATGGAGACCTCGTAGAGAAGAATGGTCGGAACGGCCAGGCCGATCTGGCTCATCGGATCGGGTGGCGTCAGCACCGCCGCCACGACGAAGGCAATGACGATCGCCCATTTGCGCTTCTCGGCCAGCGCTTTGGACGACAGCATGCCAACCCGCGTCATCAGGCTAGTCACCACCGGCAACTGGAACACGAGGCCGAAGGAGAAGATCAGCGTCATGATCAGGCTGAGATATTCCGAGACTTTCGGCAGCAGCGAAATCTGCACCTGATCGTTGGTCCCGGCCTGCTGCATGGCGAGGAAGAACCACATCACCATCGGCGTGAAGAAGAAATAGACCAGTGACGCGCCCATCAGGAACAGGATCGGCGAGGCGAACAAGAATGGCAGGAAGGCGTTGCGTTCGTTCTTGTAGAGACCAGGCGCGATGAATTTGTAGATCTGTGTGGCAATCAGCGGAAAGGCAATCACCATGCCGCCGAACATAGCGAGCTTGACCTGGGTGAAGAAGAATTCCTGCGGTGCCGTGTAGATCAGTTCGACCTTGTGCGGGTCGAGCCCGGCCCACTGGGTCGCCCATTTGAACGGGATGACCAACAGGTTGAACAGCCGCTTTGCGAAGAAGAAGCAGACGAGGAAGGCGACAAAGAACCCGCCGATCGACCAAATCAGCCGCCGGCGCAGCTCGATCAGATGCTCCATCAGCGGAGCCGACGACTTTTCAATTTCGTCCTTTTCGCTGTCCGAAACGCTCACTTGGCGGCTCCCGCCGTCTTCTTGGCTGCCGGCTTCTTCACCGCTGCCGGCGCGGGCTTTGGCTCAGGCTTTTTAGCGGCGATTTTCGCCGCAGCCGGTTTGGCCGCCTTTGCCGGTGCAGACTTGACCGCCGCAGCGGCCGGCTTGGCCGGTGTCTTCGCGGCAGGCGTTGCTTTTACCGGAGCCGCATCTGTCACAGCAGCAGGCGCCGCGGCCCTGACTGCTTTCGCCGACTTGGCCGTCTTCTTCGCTGCCGGTATGTTTTCCGGCGCGACCTCCACCGAACTGTCGGTCATCTCAGGAAAGATCGGCGCCGCCGGCACCGCTTCCGGCGCATTGACACCGGGCAGCACCGTCGCACCATTCTTCAACGGCTCTGCCGACTGCGGCGTCGAAGCGGCAGGCGTGGCTGGATCGACGGCCGGCTTCGGCTTCATCACCGCGTCGACGCCGGAGCGAACTTCGGCTGCCGCCTGCTCGAACGGATTGAGCTGTCTGCGGATCTCGGCTGTTGGATTGAGGCTCCTCAGCGAGTCGACCGACTTCTTGACGTCATCGAGCTCGGCCTCCTTCAGCGCCTCGTTGAATTGTTTCTGGAAGTCGGCTGCCATAGTGCGCAACTTCGCCGTCGTGCGACCGAAGGTGCGCAACATATTGGGCAAATCCTTCGGCCCAACGACCACGATCATAACGATCGCGATCACCAGCATCTCGGTCCAGCCGACTTCAAACATGGCTATCTGTTCCGACTAGAACCTTGGGCTCAGCTCTTGCTGGCCTTTTCCTTCGCCGCCGAAACGGTTTCGTCGGCGCGGTGCTCGACGGTGCGCTTGTCTTCGGCAACGTCGTCGTCGGCCATGCCCTTCTTGAAGCTCTTGATGCCCTTGGCCATATCACCCATCAGCTCTGGAATCTTGCCGCGGCCGAACACCAAAAGCACGATGACCAGCACGATCATCCAGTGCCAAATCGAAAATGAACCCATAGCAAATCTCTCTCGAACGGTTTCCCTGGCGATGATCTATGCGTTTTCGCGTTGGGATTCAAACACAACTGCGAAAGAGTTTATGAACGGGTGGCAGATGTCACGCATTTTCAGCGTGATAGCCCGCTACGAATCCGCGCATCCCCCTCACCGAGGGTCGCGTGGGGCGCAGCGCCTGGGTCAATCTTCCGTGACGCGCGGCGTCAGCAGGCCGAGTTCCTCAAGGTCGATGTCGGTCAGCGGATCCTCGTCGTCGGTTAGCGCATCGGGATCGGCTGGCGGCAGCGGCATGGAGAAATTCGACGGCATGCGGGCGGAAAGCAGCCCGGCGCCCTTCAGCTCCTCCATGCCGGGAAGATCGCGGATCTCCTCCAGCGCGAAATGGTCGAGGAAGCTGTCGGTGGTGCCATAAGTGACAGGACGGCCGGGCGTACGGCGCCGGCCGCGCATCCTCACCCATTCCGTCTCCATCAAGGTGTCCAGCGTGCCCTTCGAGGTTTCTACGCCACGTATGTCCTCGATCTCGGCGCGCGTCACCGGCTGGTGATAGGCGATGATCGCCAGCACTTCGAGAGCCGCGCGGGAAAGCTTCCTTTGTTGGACGGTATCCCGGCTCATCAGGAAGGCAAGGTCCCCCGCGGTGCGGAACGCCCAGGCGTCGCCGACGCGCACCAGGTTGACGCCGCGCCGCGCATAGATCTGCTGCAGGTCGGCCATCGCCGCGGCAATAATGATGCCGTCGGGCAGGCGTGCGGCAAGCTGCTTTTCGCTGACCGGCTCGGCACTGGCAAACACGATCGCCTCGGCCATGCGCACGGCTTCCGCCATGTGCAGCCTCTCGCCAGGATTCTGAGCTGAGTTCTGGGCCGAATCCTGGGCAACAGTGCCGTCTTCGGCTTCGTCGTCGACCTTGAACGGAATGACCGAAGCGTTGGCGCGTTCGCTCATGATGCCACCTCGACTGCCTTGATGCCTTGTGCGCGGCCGCGCAGATAGAGCGGCGCGAACACCTCGTCCTGCCGCATTTCCATTTTGCCTTCGCGTACCAGTTCGAGCGTTGCGGCAAAGGAGCTGGCTATCGCGGTGCGCCACTCTTGCGGAGAGCTCAGATATTCGATCAGGAAACTGTCCAGTGCCGTCCAGTCGCGAAGCGTCCCGATCAGCCTGGTCAGGATATCGCGTGCGTCCTTGAGCGACCACACTCCGCGCTTGGCGATGGTCACATTGTTGATCGCCTGCTTCTGGCGCTGCGTCGCATAGGCGGTCAACAGATCGTAGAGCGAGGCCGAATAGGCGTTGCGCTTCTCGATGATGACCATTTCCGGCATGCCGCGAGCGAACACGTCACGGCCGAGCCGGTTGCGGTTGACCAGCCTCGCCGACGCATCGCGCATGGCTTCCAGCCGCTTCAGCCGAAACTGCAGCACCGCCGCCAGTTCCTCGCCGCTCTCGCCTTCCTCGCCGGGCTGCTTGGGGATCAAAAGCTTCGACTTGAGGAAGGCCAGCCACGCCGCCATCACCAGATAGTCGGCGGCAAGCTCGAGCCTCAGCACCCTCACCTTCTCGATAAAGGCCAGATATTGCTCGGCCAGCGCCAGGATCGAGATGCGCGCCAGATCGACCTTCTGGTTGCGCGCGAGATGCAGCAGCAGATCGAGCGGCCCTTCGAAGCCAGCCACGTCGACGACCAGCGACGGGTCGCCGGTCAGCCGGGAATCGTCATTCTCGGCCCACAGACGGTCCATCGGTGCGGCCTTCGCAGCCTTGCTGTCCAATGTTTCCGCCACGTCCCGTTTTCCTCTGGTCTAGGCCACCGCATCGAAATAGGTGGCAAACTCGGCGCGTATCTCGGTTTCATCAGCCCGATCGCGGTTCTTGATATAGGTCAGCGCCCGCTCCGCGCGCTCCTGCGACTTGCCCTCAAGCCCCGTCGTGCGCGACGCAATACCGGCCATCTCCTCGAAAACACCGTTGCAGTGAAGGACCAGATCGCAGCCCGCCGCAAGGATCGCAGACGCCTTTGTCGGGAAATCCCCAGAAAGTGCCTTCATCGAGGTGTCGTCGCTCATCAGCAAGCCGTCGAAGCCGATTTCGCCGCGGATGATCTCGTCGACGACCTTGCCGGACGTCGTCGCCGGGTTCTTCGGGTCGATGGCGCTGTAGACGACATGTGCCGTCATCGCCATCGGCAAATGGTTGAGCTCCCTGAACGGGGCAAAATCATGCCGCTGCAACTCGCTCATAGACGCATCGACCGTCGGCAGCTCGAAATGCGTATCGGCAAAGGCGCGCCCATGACCCGGAATATGCTTCATCACCGGGAGCACGCCGCCCGACATCAAGCCCTCCGCGGCGGCGCGGCCGAGCTCGATGACGGCGCGGGGCTCCTTGCCGTAGGCGCGCGCGCCGATGACGTCGCTGGCGCCCTCGATCGGCACGTCGAGTACCGGCAGGCAATCCGCTGATATGCCATAGCGAAGCAGGTCGAAGGCATGCAGCCGCGCCATCAGCCAGGCGGCGCGGGTACCCGCGTCATGGTCGTTTCGCCACAGAGCGCCAAGCGCGCCGCCGGCCGGGTAGTTCGGTGCCAGCGGCGGCCGCAGCCGCTGCACGCGGCCACCTTCCTGGTCGATGAACACCGGCGCGTCCGAGCGCCCGACGCAGTCGCGCATCGAAGCGACCAGATCGCGGATCTGCTCGGTCTCGCTGATGTTGCGCGCGAACAGGATGAAGCCCCAGGGGCATTCGTTGCGATAGAAATTGATTTCGTCGCGAGTGAGCGATTTCCCGGCGCAGCCGAGGATCATGGATTTTGATTCGGTCATGGCCAGGAGTTTAGAGCTTCACGCGGCCAAAGGGAATCACCCCACACCGCGTGCTTGAACTATCCCCTCCGACACGGAAAAGCCGGCACGCGCCGGCTTTTCCGCCCGAAGCTGGAGATTTTGAAGGCGCTACCTCGACACGAAGCAGTTGCCGCCGGCGGCCTTGTAGCTGGTGCACAAATTGATCGCATCGTTGCGCGACTTTGCCGGAACGCGGACGCGATAGAAGGTGCCCTTGCCGGCGATCTCGGCCTTGACGATGCTGGCGGTGTGGCCGGAAAGCACGCTGCCGTAGCGGCGCTGCAGATCCTGATAGGTCGACTGGGCGCTCTCGACCGTCGGCTGAGAAGCGATCTGCATCGACCATGAGCCACCGCCAGTTGAGGCCGTCGCCGGATCGATCGAGGCAACCTGGTCGGGCTTGACCTCGCCGACTACGTCGACCGGCTGGTCGGACGGCCGTTGCGGCGCCACCGGAACCCTGGCCGGCGTGTTGGCGGACTGGGCGTTGCCAGACTGGGCGTTGGCTGACTGGGCGTTGGCAGGCTGGAGCTTGGCTTCAACCTTGGGCGCGGCTGCCGGCTTGGCGGCAACCGGCGGCTTGGCAACGTCCGGATCAGCCGTTTCCGTGTTGGCCGTTTCGGACTTGGCTGGTTCGGGCTTGGTGGTTTCAATTTGACCGCCGCTTGCCTGGCTGACGCCCGACTGATCATCTGCCTGATCGGTCGCGAGCGGCGGCACGGTTCCAGTCTGCTCTTCGGCCTCGGCCGCCGGAGCCACATGCTGCGGCTCCGGATCGACCGGCTCGGCAGCCGCAACCTGCGGGGCCGCGGGCACCGGATCCTCGCGTGCAACCAGCGAACCATCGGGCTTGACCACCATGGTTCTCACCTTGCGCGGCGCAACGGCGATAACATCGGAATTCATGCCCTTGTCGGCTTCCTGGAGGACCTGCGCAATGCGGTCCTCGGATTTGGGGACCGGCGCGGCAGCGACATCGGCGTTACCGGCCGCGTCCGTGCCTTGAGCAGCATCGGTATCATCTGGAGACAGATCGACGACACGGCTCTCCGGTTCCTTGGCAGCCACATCCACCGGCTCTTCGATGTTGGTGACCAGTTTTTCCTGAACAGGCTCGGCCGGTTTCGTGCCCTTGACCACCGCGTCATAGACCTTGTTGTCCTGGTTCGGCACGACGGTGCCGCCCGGATTTTCCGGCTTGACCTTGATCGGGGCGTTGTCGGCCTTGACGATCACCGGGGCTTCGCCGCCACCCTTGCCGCCCAAGGACAGTGCAAAGGCGCTGATGCCGCCGGCAATCGCCACCGCGCCGACGACCGCGGCGATCAGCAGGCCGCTCCTGCGCGGCTGCCTTGCCGCATCGCTCTCAGCCAGGCCCGGAACGGACATGGCTTCGTCCAGATCGGGATCGTAGTCGAGTTCGTCGACGGCGAAATCATCCGCCTGCGAAACCGGCCGGCTGCCGGGCAAATCGTCGGCGTCGAAGCCGCTTGCGGCATAGGAACTGGCCGCCGCATTGGCGGGCACTGCGGCCGGCTTCGCCGCATAAATGGGCATTTCGCTGCGTTCGGGCTGATAGCCCGAGTTAAACCCTGGATCCGAGCTGAACCCGTGGCTCGACTTGAATCCGGAATTGTAGGATTCGTCGTCATAGGCTGCGCTGCGCGCAGGCTCTGCAGCCACCTCCGTCGCATTCATTTCGGTGAGAAGGCTGGCGAACTCGGCGTCAAGGTCGTCATAGGCGGGCGCCGTCGGCTGGTCCTCCTCGAAGTCGAGCTCCGGAATGTCAAGATCGTCGGCGACCGCGACCACACGCTCCGGCACGTCGACCGTCTCGACGTCGGGCATCTCGTCGTAGCGCTGGGGCTGTTCATGCGACGTTTCAGCCGGTTCCGCATAGCCGGAGGCGTCCTCGACCGGCTCCTCATCGAAATGCGGCGCTGAAGAAGCCGGTTGCGCCGAGGCCGTCGGCTGGCCCGCAAATGACGGCTGCGACTGTGGGACCGGCGTCACCCGGCTCCACGAACGGGCCGGTTCGGGCGGCGTCGAGCGCGCTGTCGACCAGTTTGGCGAGCGTGCAGTCTCTTGCTCGGAGGCGGCCTGCTCAGCCGGGCCGGTCTGCGCGCCGTCATCCAGGTCTATGCCTTTGGCGAAGGCGGTATCGAAAGCATCGTCATCGAAATGGATATCGTCGGCAGAATGGGTTGCAGGTGCTTCCTCTTCGACTCCGAAATCCTGGCCCTCGAGCTCATCTGCAAGACGGTCCTCGAGATCTACATCAGCAGCCTGAACCACCTCTTGGTGCGGTGGCTCCTCGGAAGGCTCCTGCTCGTCGAGGCTCCAATCCAACTCGCCGTCAGGATCGGTCGACCGGCGGGCGGCCTCTTCGATCGCCGCGACTGGTTGCTGAACCGGTTCGGGCTCCCTGGCGACCGGAACCGGCCGTGCGCTCATGGCGCCGAGCAGCGCATTCAGCTCGTCTTCCAGGCTCCGTTCGCCTGCGGCAGAGGCAGCTGCTTCCGGCTCGACCGCAACGGCGGCGGGCGCCGTCGACTCGTCCGCGACGGCAACGATCTCGGCAGCCGGCTCTTCGGCAACTGGCTCAATCGCACCAATCTCGGCAGCCGGCCCTTCGGTTTCCTCGGCAACCGGCTCTACCGCAGCAATCTCAGCAACCGGCTCTGCGCTCTCCTCGGCAAGTGCATCGCCAGGGTTCAGGTCGAAATCATCGTCGAATGCATCTTGTGCCGAAAGCTCGGCAACGTCGTCCTCTGCCTCAGCGGTTTCGGCAGACATTTCGTCGGCCAGCGGTTCATCGATGTCGGCCGGCTGCTCGCCACGGACTTCGAAATTCATATCAACATCGGCCATTGTTTCATCGAAATGGCCAGAAAAGTCCGCATCGGAAATCGAGTGGTCGCCATAACCAACGGCTTGGACCTGCACAGGATAGTCAGCAGCGGCCGGACCGGCCTGATGGTCATCCGCCGGCAAGTGGTCGTCGAGCATCAGCTCATCTTCGAGCGAGGTCGAGACGGCATGGTCGAAATCGTCGCCGAATGCGGCCTCAACGGCCGGCGCGGCAACCTCGACTGTGATGCCATCTTCGGTCTCGTCGGCTGCTTCGTCATCGAGTTGGAAGCCCTGATCGAGCGACCGAGAGAGCTCGTCGTCCATCGACAGGTCGTCGTCGAGCGGCGACACGTCTTCGAGCGAACTGGCAACCGCATTGTCGAAATCGTCATCGAAGGCGGCGTCAGCGGCCGGAGCCTGAACTTCCTTGGCGCCGGCGGTGAAGTGATGGCCGACTTCGTGCGCGTCATCGAAAAAGAAATCCTGTTCGAACGAAGCGGCAAACTTGTCATCCGCGGCAACGGCCTTGAAGGCCGGCTCGCGAACCTCGGCAGCGGCCTCACCGGCGTCGGCGCCGAACTCGCCCATCAGTTCCTTCTCGAGATCGATGTCGAAATCGCCCTCGTCCGTGGGCTGGTCGGCCGGCGCGGCCTTCCGGGCGGCGGGCGCCTGCGGCTTAACCGGCTGACGCGGGTCGAAACCCATGATCCTGGTCAGTTCCGCGAACGGATCATCGTCGGCGATGTCGTTGTGGTCGGCTGCTCTCAGCTGGGTTCTGTCTGCCATTATTGTTCCCGAACTCGCACTCATTCGGACGCCATGGACGTCGCGTAGGGTTGGCCCTTACCAGCGCAATGTGGGCAAAAGGTGACAGGTTTTTTAGTCAAACCTAACGCATTTCGGTGGGCGCATCGGCTCCAATCAGCGTCAGACCGGACGTCAAAACATCCGAAACAGCCTGCACCAGCCCTAGCCTGGCATGGGTCAATTGTCGGTCGTTAACCTTAACAAAACGTAAGTCGGGATTATCGGTACCCCGGTTCCAGTGTCCGTGGAAGCTGGAGGCAAGATCGTAGAGGTAGAATGCCAGCCGGTGCGGCTCCAGCGCAAGGGCCGCGGATTCGATCAGTCGCGGGTATTCCGCCAGCTTCCTGATCAGGCTGATTTCGCCCTCGTCGGCCAGCAATGCTGTCGCGGCGGCCAGCCGGTTGCGGTCGAACTTGGCCTCGCCCAGTTGCTCGCTCGCCTGCCGGAATACCGAATGGCAGCGCGCCGAAGCATACTGCACATAGAACACTGGATTGTCCTTCGACTGCTCTGTCACCTTGGCAAAGTCGAAATCGAGCGGCGCATCGTTCTTGCGATAAAGCATCATGAAGCGGATAGGGTCGCGGCCGACCTCCTCCACCACTTCGCGCAGCGTCACGAAATCGCCCGACCGCTTCGACATCCGCACCGGCTCCCCGTCGCGGAACAGCTTCACCAACTGGCAGAGCAGCACGGTGAGCTTCACCTCGTCGCCGGCAATCGCCCGCGCCAGCGCTTCCAGCCGCTTGACGTAACCGCCATGGTCAGCGCCCAGCACATAGATCAGGTCGACGAAGCCGCGATCGACCTTATCCTTCAGATAGGCGACATCGGCGGCAAAATAGGTGAAGGTACCGTCCGACTTGATCAGCGGCCGATCGAGATCGTCGCCGACCGCGGTCGAGCGGAACAGCGTCTGCTCGCGATCCTCCCAGTCGTCCGGCTTCTCGCCCTTCGGTGGCGGCAGCTTGCCCTTGTAGATGTGCCCCTTCAGTGTCAGGTCGTTGATCGCCGAGCGTATCTTCTTCGCATTGTCGGCATGCAGCGTGCGTTCCGAGAAGAACACGTCGTGATGCACGTTGAGCAGCGCCAGGTCATCGCGGATCATCGCCATCATGGCGTCGATCGTGCGGTCCTTGACGATGGCAAGCGCCTCGTCCTCCGGCATCTGCAGCAAAGAGTGTTCGAATTCCTTGGCCAGCGCCTGACCGACCGGAATGAGATAATCGCCCGGATAGAGACCTGCCGGTATTTCGCTGATCGCCTCGCCAAGCGCCTCGCGGTAGCGCAGCATGACCGAGCGGCCGAGCACGTCGATCTGCGTGCCGGCATCGTTGATGACGTATTCTTTGGTCACGTCGTAGCCGGCGAAGGCCATCAGGTTGGCGAGCGTGTCGCCGACCACCGCGCCACGGCAGTGGCCGACATGCATCGGCCCGGTCGGGTTGGCCGAGACGTATTCCACATTGGCCTTCCTGCCGCCGCCCACAGTCGAGCGGCCGTAGTTGCGGCCCTCGCCGAGCAGCTTGGTGAGATGCGCCTGCCAGAACCCGTCCTTGAGCTTGAGGTTGACGAAGCCCGGGCCGGCAACGTCCGCTGCGGCGATATCGGCGTCGGCGCGCAGCGCCTCCGCCAGCCTTTCGGCCAGGGCGCGCGGATTCTGGCGGGTCGGCTTGGCCAGCACCATCGCCGCGTTGGTCGCCAGATCGCCATGGCTGGCGTCGCGCGGCGGTTCGACGGCGATGCGCGATAGGTCCGGCGAAGCGCCGTCCCCGTCTTTCAAATCAAGCGCTTGGACGGCTTTTATGATTCGCACGTTGAAATCGGCGAAGATGTTCATTGGTGTGCTCTGGCGGCTTTGTTGGGAATCCGGCTCGTTGGCCGGCAAAATCGCGCTCGCCCTAGCTTAATTCAGGCGTATGGTCAAATAACCGCCGATGCTCCTTCAGCGCATAGGTGTCGGTCATGCCCGCCAGGAAATCGGCGACGCTGCGCGCCTTGATACGGTCATCGGCCCGGTCGAGCCCCTCGCGCCAGCCGTCCGGCATGGCGCGCGGATCTGCGAAATAGGCATCGAACAGGTCCCTGACGATCTGTTCGGCGTCAGTGCGCACACGCATCACCTCGCTGTGCCGGTAGAGATGCCGGTAGAGAAAGGCTTTCAATTCCTTCTCGGTCGCCGCCATGCCGGCGGAGAAGGTCACCATCGTCTCGCCCGCCGCCCTCACCTGATCCGCGCTCTCCGGCTTGATGCGCGCGAGATTGGCGGTGGTGGAAACGATAACGTCCTCGACCATCATCGTGATCTGCCGCCGCATCAGCTCGTGACCGGTGCGCACGGCGTCGAGCGCCGGATAGCGCGCGCGCACACCTTCGAGGATCGACCCTGGCAGCGTAACCTTTTCCAGCATCTCCAGCGTCAGGAAACCTGATCTCAGCCCATCGTCGATGTCATGGGTGTTGTAGGCGATATCGTCGGCGATCGCCGCGCATTGCGCCTCGATGCCGGCGAAGCGGTCGAGTTCGAGGTCGTGCAGTTCCGAATAGTCGCGGATCGCCTGCGGCACCGGTCCCTTCAAGCCCTTCCCCCTAGCGTCCGTCAGCGGCCCGTTATGCTTGACCAGGCCTTCCAGCGTCTCCCAGGTGAGGTTCAGCCCATCGAATTCGGCATAGCGCCGCTCCAGCCGGGTCACCACGCGCAGCGACTGGGCATTGTGGTCGAAGCCGCCCCAGGCGGCCATCTTCTCGTTCAGCGCTTCCTCGCCGGTGTGACCGAAGGGCGTGTGGCCGAAGTCGTGCACCAGCGCCACCGCCTCGGCCAGATCCTCGTCGCCGCGCAACGCCCGCGCCAAGGCGCGGGCAATCTGCGCCACCTCGATCGAATGCGTCAGGCGGGTGCGGTAATGGTCGCCCTCATGCGCGACGAACACCTGCGTCTTGTGCTTCAGTCGGCGGAAGGCCGTCGAATGGATGATGCGGTCGCGATCGCGCTGGAACGGCGTGCGGGTCGGGCTCTCCACCTCGTCGAACAGCCGCCCGCGCGAGCGCGCCGGATCGCTGGCATAGGCCGCGCGCGGCCGATAGCCAAATCCGATGTCGCCCAACTCATTGGTCATGACCGATGTCGCAGTTGACTTGCCCCCTCGCGCTTCATACCTATCATACGAAACCGAAAGCAAGGTGACGCCGATGGGCGCGGATGCCAAAACTGCCATGAAGGTCGAGATGACCGACGCCGCCGCGAGGCGGATTGCCAAGATTGTTTCAGGCGAAGCCGGCAAGACGGCGCTGCGCGTTTCGGTCGAGGGCGGCGGCTGTTCCGGCTTTTCCTACAAGTTCGATCTGGTCGACACGTGCAACGACGATGACGTCGCCATCGAGAAGGACGGCGCCACCGTGCTGATCGACAACCTGTCGCTGGTCTATATGGGCGGCTCGGTGATCGATTTCGTCGACGACCTGATGGGCCAGTCGTTCCAGATCAGGAACCCGAATGCGGTCGCTTCCTGCGGCTGCGGCACCAGCTTCTCAATCTAGAAATGCCTGCCATCGGCGCGGTCCGTCAGGTCGCGCTCTCGGCCGGGCGCGATCTCGATGCGACGCTGAAGTTCTGGCGCGACGTGCTCGGCATGAGCCTGCACGCCCGCTTCGATCCGCCCGGCATCGCCTTCATCATGGCCGGCGACGTGCGCCTGTTCTTCACCGACGGTATACCGGCCGGCACCGTCTATCTCGACATTGCCGGTCTCGACCATTTCCACACCTCGGCAAAAGCTGCCGGTGTTCCCTTCACCGCGCCGCCGACGCTCGTCCATCGCGATACCGAAGGCCAGTTCGGCCCGGCGGGGGAAAGCGAATGGATGGCCTTCCTAAAGGACCCGGCAGGCAATACGATCGGCCTCGTCGAACGCCTACCCGCGGAACATTGAGGCCGTCATGAAAATCGTCACCTGGAACATCAACGGCGTGCGCGCCCGGCTCGGCAACCTCACCCATTGGCTGATGGAAAGCGAGCCTGATATCGCCTGCCTGCAGGAGATCAAGACGGTCGACGATCAATTCCCGCGCGCCGAGGTCGAAGCGCTGGGTTACAACGTCGAGACCCACGGCCAGAAGGGCTTCAACGGCGTCGCCATCCTGTCGAAACTGCGCTTCGACGAGGTTAATCGCCGTCTGTCGGGCGATGACACCGACGAGCAGGCGCGTTTCATCGAGGGCGTTTTCTCGACCGACAAGGGCGCGTTGCGCGTCGCCTCGATCTACCTGCCCAACGGCAACCCGATCGATGACGAGAAGAAGTTTGCCTTCAAGCTGTCTTGGATGGCACGGCTCGAACGCTGGGCCGAGGAACGGCTCCGTCTGGAAGAAGCGCTGGTGCTCGCCGGAGACTACAACGTCATCCCCGAACCCATTGATGCGAGATTTCCGGAGAACTGGCTGGGTGACGCGCTGTTCCAGCCCGAGACGCGGCAGGCGTTCCGCCGGCTGAAGAATCTCGGCTTCACGGAGGCCATCCGCTCGGTCACCGACGACACCGATGTCTACACCTTCTGGGACTATCAGGCCGGCGCCTGGCAGAAGAACAACGGCATCCGTATCGACCACCTGCTGTTGTCGCCGGAAGCTGCCAACCGCTTTTCCTCGGCCTCGATCGACAAACACGT
Organism: Mesorhizobium sp. M00.F.Ca.ET.216.01.1.1; assembly: GCF_004010325.2. Lineage (GTDB taxonomy): Bacteria > Pseudomonadota > Alphaproteobacteria > Rhizobiales > Rhizobiaceae > Mesorhizobium. The sequence continues at coordinate 19,914 of NZ_SADR02000007.1, read as the reverse complement.
ACGCGCCTGGGAAAAACCATCCGACCATGTGCCGGTGGCGATAGATCTGGCGCTGCAGCCGGCTTGATCTGGTCGACGGAACCCTCATATCGCCACAAAGCGCGCGTTTGATGGGAGCGTCATCATGGCGGCTGGGGTTCCCATGACTATCCGATCCGTTTTCTGCTTGATCGCCTTGGCATTTGCGACGGTGGCACCGACGCCGGCATTTGCCGATCAGGAATGCCTTGCCAACGGAAAATCGTTCCAGGTCGGCCAGGTCGCTTGCCTGACGCTTGCCGGCCAGAGCCACCTCGCCCGCTGCGAGATGGTGCTCAACAACACCTCGTGGACGAAGGTTAAGGACAGCTGTCCGCAAAACACGCTGGCGCCGCACAGCATGCCGATCTCGATACCGGCACCAGGCCTCGCGCCGACCGAGAACTGATTTTTGGTCGTGTCTTCCCTTCTCCCCTTGTGGTGGATCGGCGCTTAGCGCCGAGACGGAAGAGGGATATTCCAGCTTGGTGCCAACTTACCCCCTCACCCGGATTGCCAGCCGATTTGTGAAGGACGGGCAATCCGACCTCTCCCACAAGGGGCGAGGTAAGAAACGCCAGCGCGCAGCAACCTTGCCTACTGGTCGCCGCCACCCTTGGTGAGGATGTCGTCGGCCAGCGAGATGGCGGTGCGGCGATCGGCTTCGCCAGCAGCGGCAAACGCCTCTTCCTGCATGCCGCGGATCCACGGCTGGTCGGCCGGTGAGGCGCGTTCGAGCGCCGCGGTCATCATCGCCAGCCCACGAACGATCTTGCCGCTCTGGAAAAGCAGGTGGCCGAGCGTCGCCTGCGCGCCGGCATGGCCCTTTTCCGCGGCGAGTTGGAACCAGCGTCCGGCCTGCTTGATGCTGGCTTTGACGCCGCCCTCGCCCTTCAGGAACATCTGGCCCATCTCGAACTGGGCATTCGGATTGCGGTAATTGGCGGCGGCGCGCATGTAATATTCCTGGGCCGCCACCTCGTTCTCGGTGATCGGGCTGCCGGGAATGCCCTTCCTCAGATAGTCGCCCAGTGCCACCAGCGCGTCCGACACATAGCTTTCTTCCGGCGAGCCTGGTTCGACGTCCTGGTCGACGATCTCGCTGAAGAACTTGAACGCCTCGTAGTCGTCACGCGCCACGCCGTCGCCCTCGGCATACATGCGTGCAAGCTTCCAGGTGGCGCCGATCTGGCCGTTCTCGGCGGCATATTTATAGGCTTCGACCGCTTGGTCCTTGTGACCGCTCTTGTAGGCGGAGAAGCCGAACTGAAACACCGCCCACGGGCTGGATTGCGGCTTCACCCCGGTCTTGTCGTCGAACACCTTGTCGTCGAAGGCCATGGCCTGGCCCACGGCGCCCAAGGTCGCGCCAAAAGTGGCGATCGCGACCAGTGCCGAAAAGACAGACGACCTCAACAACTCAGATATCCGCATAGCAGTGAGTTTCTTTCGCACCACCCGGATGGGTGACCGCGCCGTCGCGGGCGGGCCCTACCGTTTGTGCATATTTCCAGATCGCGCCCGACTGATAATCGGTCTTGCGCGCCTTCCATGCCTTTGCCCTCGCCACCAGTTCGGCGTCGGACAGCGCCACCTCGATCGTGCCGTTCACTGCATCGATCGAGATCACGTCGCCATCCCTGAGCAGCCCGATCGGGCCACCCACGGCTGCTTCCGGCCCGACATGGCCGATGCAGAAACCGCGCGTCGCGCCTGAAAAGCGCCCGTCGGTGATGAGGGCTACCTTGCCGCCCATGCCCTGGCCGTAGAGAGCCGCCGTCGTCGACAGCATTTCCCGCATGCCGGGGCCGCCGCGGGGACCCTCGTAGCGGATGACGAGAACCTCCCCTTCCCTGTAGTTGCGGTGCGTAACCGCGTCGAAGCATTCCTCCTCCGAATCGAAGCACCGGGCCGGGCCCGAGAATTTCAGCTCCGACATGCCTGCGACCTTCACGATCGCACCTTCGGGGGCAAGGTTTCCCTTCAAGCCCACAACGCCGCCCGTCTGGGTAATTGGTCTGTTGGCGGGACGGACCACATCCTGGCTGTCATTCCAGGAAACGTGCTCCATATTTTCGGCCAAAGTACGGCCAGTCACGGTCAGGCAACCACCGTGCAGATAGCCGTGATCGAGCAGCGTCTTCATCAAAAGCGGAATGCCGCCGGCCTCGAACATGTCCTTGGCAACATATTTGCCGCCGGGCTTGAGGTCGGCGATGTAGGGCGTCTTTTCGAAAATCCTGGCGACATCGAAGAGGTCGAACTTTATGCCGGCCTCATGGGCAATCGCCGGCAGATGCAGCGCCGCGTTGGTCGAACCGCCAGTAGCCGAAACCACGGTCGCAGCGTTCTCCAGTGCCTCGCGCGTGACGATGTCGCGCGGCCGGATGTTCTTTGCGATCAGTTCCATGATCTTTTCGCCGGAGGCGAAATTGAAGCGGTCGCGCATCTCGTACGGCGCCGGCGCCCCGCAGGAATAGGGCAGCGCCAATCCGATCGTCTCGGCAACGGTTGCCATGGTGTTGGCGGTGAACTGAGCGCCGCAGGAGCCGGCCGAAGGACAGGCAGCCTGTTCGATTTCAAGCAGTTCGGCGTCGCCGATCGTGCCGACCGAATGCTGGCCGACCGCCTCGAACACGTCCTGCACTGTGATCTGCCGGCCGCGATAGCTGCCGGGCAGGATCGAGCCGCCATAGATGAAGATTGACGGCACGTTGAGCCGCACCATGGCCATCATCATGCCGGGCAGCGACTTGTCGCAGCCGGCAAGGCCGACCAGTGCATCGTAGCAATGGCCGCGCATGGTGAGTTCGACCGAATCGGCGATGACCTCGCGCGACACCAGCGACGACTTCATGCCCTGGTGGCCCATGGCGATGCCGTCGGTGACGGTGATGGTGCAGAATTCGCGCGGCGTGCCGTTGGCGGCCGCCACGCCCTTCTTCACCACTTGCGCCTGGCGCATCAACGAGATGTTGCAGGGCGCCGCCTCGTTCCAGCAGCTTGCGACGCCGACCAGCGGCTGCGCGATCTCGGCCGCCGACAGCCCCATCGCATAGAGATAGGAGCGATGCGGCGCACGAGCCGGACCGACGGTCACATAGCGGCTGGGCAGCTTGGCCTTGGAGATGACTTTGGCGTCCATACTCGTCCTTGCCGCGGGCGGCCTGCCCCATCGCCGAGCCTTTTGGCACGCGTCCCGAGACAAGTTCGAGGTGCGCCGGGTTTATGGCGGGAAATGGGCAATGTGTTTGGCCGACCCTGCAGCGCAAGGGTTGCTCCAAAACTGTTGCCAAAACGTCACAATTATTAGGAGTGACGGTTGTGCTGCGCATCTGCAACGCAGACGCGCGCCATCATCATGGAGGACGCAGCCGGCGAGTTTGTCTGAACAAAAGGCCCGAGAAGTGCGCGGCCTTTTTGTTTAATTTTCAGAGGCTTAGAACTTGATCTTAACACCGCCAGAGATGGCCGTGACTAGGTCGTTGCCGAAGTCGTAGCTGACGTCGGTGCCGGCTACATATCCATTCTCGTCGGTCAGAGTCCCTGAGTGGCCGCTGGTCAACACGCCGATCGCTCCGGCCAGACGCAATTCGATATTGGGGCTCGGGGTGTAGGCGACGCCACCGCCCAGCGTCCATGTATCGCTCTGGGAACCAAAACCGTGCGACGTGCCGCGGTCCCACGAGATCTGGGCAGCACCGCTCCACTGGTCGTTGAACTTGTGGCCAATGCCGGTGGTGACCGTCCAGCCGTCGCGGTACATCAGGTCGAGCGAGGTCAGCCTGATTGGCGAGGGGGAAACAGTCGTACAATCCGCAAGGCCCTTGGTCGCCTGCGAGCAGATCGGAACGCTCTGCAGGACACTCCAATTGACCCACTTGATCGAACCGAAGGCAAGCCAGCCAGGCGCGATGCCAGACTGCAACTTCAATTCCACTACATCCGGCATGTACTGTGTTGAGCCATAGATCGGGATAACGACCCCGCCAACATTGGTCAGATCCAGCGTCCCCGAAATATTGTCGAGCTTGACCTTCGAATTGTAGACGAGGCTCGCGCGCAGCGCGATGTCCGGGATTTCGTAAGCGATGCCGGCGCGCCAACCCCAGCCGCTGGTCGACAGGTCGACACGGCCGGTACCTTGGAAGTCGGGAACGAGCGGTGACACCAAGCTTTCTTTGAAGCCGTAGACTTCCTGGTAGAAGACACCACCGATGAAGCGGACCTGACCCTTGCCAGCATCCATCTTGTAAGAACAGGTCGCGGCGTAGTTGTCGCTCTTGATGTCGGTTTCCATGTTAGACTGAGCACCAGCCCACAAACCTGGAGCCGTATGCGCGCCCCAGGGCCGTGAATAGTCGAGCATGCAGTCGACCCCCTTGACGACCTCAGCCTTGACGCCAATCCGCGGCACCCAGTAGCTCTCGCTGTCGCGTGCCGAACTCCCCAAAGCCGTAACGTCTCCGTCGAACGGATTGGTGTCCACCGCATTCTTGAGTTTGCGCTCCGGCATCACATAGGTCGCTTCGGCTTCGGTAGCGAAGGGCGCCGGATCGAACAAAAGGTCGATATCGTAGCCGCCGCGCTCAATGCCGCCGGCATGCGCCGTCCCGATCAAAGCCAGCGAAAAGCAGCCCGCCCCCAGCAGCGCTTTCAGACGCAAATTGTTCATGAGTGTCCCTCCCCGAATACAAGTTGATCAAGCTAGAACCAATTCGGGTTAACGGCGCAACAACGAATTCACGGGGCGTACATGTACACCTGGGCCGAACGCAATTTCGACAAAGTGACGGCCTCGCCGGAAGGTCGGGAAATAGCCCTTTGGGCACAAATCGTCGGAAGAAATCCGCAAAATTCGCAAAAATAGCTCAAAAATAGCCCATTTTCGTGGGCATCCGCCCCCATTGTTACATTATGGCAACAATAGGGCTAAAACTTCCGTTTACGTCAAAATTAACGCTGCGGAATGCCCTGTTTTGAGGCAAAGGAATGGCCCCGAAGCGGCTCCCCAGGCTTGCGCATCCGGCGGCTCAACCGGCGTCGCGCACTCGTGTCAGCGCCACCGAAAGCTTCTCCTGCGCATCGCGATATTCGGTGAGTTTTTCGCGCTCGGTCTCCACCACTTCTTCCGGCGCGTTGGCGACGAATTTCTCGTTCGACAGCTTCTTGTGCAGGCGGGCGATCTCCTCGGTCACCTTGGCCAGTTCCTTCTGCAGCCGGGTCGCCTCCGCGGTTAGATCGATCAGATTGCCGAGCGGCAGGCAGACGGTCGCCTCGTTGAGCACGATCTGGGCGGAGCCCTTGGGTGCCGCCTCGGCCAGCGAGATATCGCCGACCCGCGCCAGCCGCTTGATCGCCGAGTTCTGGCGTTCGAGCCTTTCGCGCGTCGCCGCATTTGCGCCGATCACCACCAGAGGCGCGATCGCCGCCGGCGGCACGTTCATTTCCGAGCGCACCGAACGGATGCCGGAGACGAGATCGACCAGCCAGTTGATGTCGGCGGCCGCTTCCGCATCCTCGAAGTCCGGCGACGGCCAGGCGGCGTGGCAAAGCAGCGAGGCGCGCTCCTTGCCTTCGCCCGCGGTCTGCGCCCACAGTTCCTCGGTCATGAACGGCATCATCGGATGCAGCAGCTTGTAGATTTCGTCGAGCACGAAGGCGACGCAGGCCCGGCTCTCGGCCTTGGCCGCCTCATCCGTGCCCATGAATACCGGTTTCAACAGCTCCAGGTACCAGTCGCAGAACAGGTTCCAGACGAAGCGGTAGGCCGCAGTCGCCGCCTCGTTGAAGCGGTACGAGGTGATGCCGTCCGTTATGTCGCGCGCGGCCCGCGTCAGTTCGGTCAGGATCCAGCGGTTGACGGCAAGCTTGGCGTCGCCCAGCCAGAAATCGTCGTTTCTGGCGACTTCGTTCATCTCGGCAAAGCGTGTCGCGTTCCACAGCTTGGTGCCGAAATTGCGGTAGCCGGCGATGCGCGCCGGGTCGAGCTTCACGTCGCGCCCTTGCGCTGCCATCACCGCCAGCGTGAAGCGCAGCGCGTCGGCGCCGTACTCGTCGATGAGCTCGAGCGGATCGATGACATTGCCTTTCGACTTCGACATCTTCTGCCCGTTCTTGTCGCGCACCAGCGCGTGCATATAGACGGTATGGAACGGCTCCTCATCCATGAAATGCAGGCCCATCATCATCATGCGGGCCACCCAGAAGAAGATCAGGTCGAAGCCGGTCACCAGCACGTCGGTCTGGTAGTAGGTCTTCAGCTCCGGCGTCTCGTCCGGCCAGCCAAGCGTCGAGAACGGCCACAGCGCCGACGAGAACCAGGTGTCGAGCACGTCCTCGTCGCGGGTCAGGATCTCGCCCGGCTTGAAATTCTCCAGCTTGTCCTCGACCCAGGCCTTCCACGGGCCTTCGAGCGCCAGGTAATACTCCACCGCGGCACTAAGAGCCTCCTCCTCCGTCTTCTCGACGAAGACGTGCCCGTCCGGCCCATACCAGGCGGGAATCTGGTGGCCCCACCAGAGTTGGCGCGAGATGCACCAGGGTTCAATGTTTTCCATCCACTGGAAGTAAGTCTTCTCCCAGCTACCGGGTATGATCTTGGTGCGGCCTTCGCGCACGGACGCGATCGCCGGCCTGGCGAGTTCGGCCGCATCGACGTACCACTGGTCAGTCAGGAACGGCTCGATCGGCACGCCGCCGCGGTCGCCATGCGGCACGGTGTGGCGATGCGGCTCCACCTTTTCGAGGAAGCCGCCCGCTTCCATTAGTTCGACGATCCTCTTACGCGCGACGAAGCGGTCGAGCCCGTTGAGCTCGTCCCAGATCGCCTGCCGTTCCGGCGTCACCTCCAGGCCGGCGAGGAACTCCTCATTATCCTTGAGGTCCACCGCCGCTTCGACGGTGAGGATGTTGATCGCCGGCAGCCTGTGGCGCTTGCCGACCTCGAAGTCGTTGAAGTCATGCGCCGGCGTGATCTTGACCGCACCCGAACCTTTTTCCGGATCGGAATATTCGTCCGCCACGACCGGAATCTTCCGGCCGACGATCGGCAGCACGACGTTCTTGCCGACCAGATGCCGGAAACGCTCGTCGTCGGGATGCACCGCGACCGCCGTGTCGCCCAGCATCGTCTCGGGGCGCGTCGTCGCCACGGTGACGAAGGTCTTCGGGTTTTCCGGATCGAACTTTGCGCCCTCGACCGGATAGCGGAAGTGCCAGAGATTGCCGTTGACCTCCAGCTGCTCGACCTCCAGGTCGGAGATGGCGGTAAGCAGCTTCGGGTCCCAGTTCACGAGGCGCTTGTCCTTGTAGATCAACCCTTCCTTGTAGAGTGTGACGAACACTTCGAGCACGGCCTTGGACAGGCCCTCGTCCATGGTGAAGCGTTCTCTGCTCCAGTCGGCCGAAGCGCCGAGCCGCTTCAACTGGTTGAGGATCGCGCCACCGGACTCGGCCTTCCACTCCCACACTTTCTCGATGAATTGTTCGCGCGTCAGGTCGCGGCGGTGGATCTGCTTCTCCATGAGCTGGCGCTCGACCACCATCTGCGTGGCGATGCCGGCGTGGTCCATGCCCGGCTGCCACAGCACGTTCTTGCCGCGCATGCGCTCGAATCGCACCAGAATGTCCTGCAGCGTGTTGTTGAGCGCGTGGCCCATATGCAGCGAGCCGGTGACGTTCGGCGGCGGGATGACGATGGTGAACGCCTCCGCCCCTTCCTCGGCGCCGGCGCCGGCGCGGAACGCGTCCGCTTCCTCCCAGATTTTGGCGATCTTCGGCTCGACGGTCTTGGCGTCGTAGGTTTTTTCGAGCATAGGGAAACGGTCCGCGCTGTCCGGGATTTGTGGTCCCGGTGTAAATCCGAAGGTTGTTGGCAAGTCAACCGCAGGCGAGCGGCGGACGTCATCGGCTAATAGGTAGCGGCTCGACAGCTCAAAGCAACACTGAAGCGATGCTCAATCGCAGCCGTCCTGCCGACCATCAAGCTCCTCGCCTTTGCTCATCGGCTGAGAGCGGCTGAGCCGGCGCTTCAACGAAAACGCCGCCCGAAGACGGCGTTTTCTGCGATCGATGCCGGAACCGCTATTGCGCGCCGCGCGCTACGCGCTCTATTTCCTCGCGCACCAGCCGTTCGACCAGCGTCGGCAGATTGTTGTCGAGCCAGTCCTGCAGCATCGGCCGCAGCATCTCCTCGGCCATCTCGTCGAAGGTCTTCTTGCTACGGCTGGCGAAGGCATCGGAAAGCTCGCCGAAGGCTGCGGCAACCTGCCGGCCTGCGTATTCGGAAAGGATCGCCGGACGGGCGGACGGCGCATCGGCGGCAGGTTGACGGGCCAATCCGCTGCGCGAAGGCGTCGGCTCGAACGCGGAATCGTCCGTCAACTCGTCCTCGGCAATCTCGACCTCCGGTGCGCTCGGCGGCCGCATCTCGGCCCTGTCCGGTTTTGCCACGTTCGCAGTCCTTGCGAGGTCGCCCACGGCGGCGATCTCGCGCCGCCCGTCGGCAACGACGGTATCGCTTGTCTCCGGGATACGTGCGGGCGCATCTGCTCTTGCAGCCCAAGCCGGCTCGGCGGCGATCGTGGCACTCACTTCCGCAAGCGTCACCGGCGCTTTCACCGGAGTTGCAGCAGCGGTATCTGAACGCACCGGCGCCTCCGCGCGTGCGGCTGCCGGCTCAGCCACTTGCGCCTGCACCTCCGCCAATTGGACTGGCCTCCTGGCATCAGCTCCGGCTTGCAGCTCGGCGCGGAATGCATCCACATCCGGCCCGGCGGCCGGCGCCGGCTGGAGATCCTGGCGCAAATCGTCTGCGTCACCCGGCTGCTTGCGGCCGGTATCGCTGTCCTCGATGATCCTCCTGATGGAAGCCAGTATCTCTTCCATGGAGGGTTCGCGCTGCGCGCTGCTTGCCGTCGCCATCGTCACATCCGCCGCCCTTGTGACCAGTTGCAGATTTCCTGTCCGGCAAGGCCGGATTCGAATCATGGCGACAGCGTAACCGACGGATCGTCATCCGAGAATCCCCAATCTGGGGACATGCTGGATTTCAACAGATTAGAGCGCCCGCATCTTCACGACGCGGCGCTCCAACACATTGAATCCTAATGCATGTCGCCCAAAAAGTGCGTAGCGGTTTTGGGACAACGACATGCACAAAAAGAGGCTTGAAGCGCGTCGCATTAATGGCTCTGAATGCGACGCGCTTTAGACGTATTTGAACTGCTGGCGCGATCAGCGGCCATCCGGCGTGCGCAGGCCAATCCACTTGTCCTTGACCGCGTTGTAGTGCTCTTCAGGCCTGTACTTCGTCACATTCAGGGCGAGGCGGTCGACCGACAGACGGCCGACCGCCGAGAGAATGGCATAGCTCGCCACCACCACGTCGCGTTCGGCGCTGGCAAGGTTGATCTTGGCGGTGATGACGGTGGCCTGCGCGTTGAGAACGTCGAGCGTGGTGCGCTGGCCGACGTTGCGTTCCTCAATGACGCCGTTCAAGGCCAGTTGTGCGGCGGCGACCACCTGCCTGTTGGCCGCAACGCTTTGCTGAGCGGCGGTATATTGCGTCCATGCCGAAGTCACGGCCTGGCGCACGGTATCGCGCTGGACGTCGACCTCGATCCTGGCCTGGCCAAGCGATTCCTTTGATTGGCGAACCAGTGCCGAAGTGCGGCCGCCCGAATAGATCGGCACGGTCAGCGTCGCGCCGATATTGGCTGAATTGGTCGTGCCATCCTGCGTCGAGCCGAATGGCACGGTCTTGCGATAGGAGCTCGAGACGCCGGCGGAAGCGGAAAGCTGCGGCAGTAGCGCACCTTCGGCCGACTTCACCGAAAACGACGCTGCATCGACCAGGTGCTGGGTGGCGAGGATAGCCGGATGCTCGGCCGACGCGATCGCTATTGCCACATCGAGGCTCGACGGCAGCAGTTTCGCCAAGGGCGCCGCCGGCCTGAGCTTGCCCGGCTCGTCGCCGACGATCTGGTGGTAGGTCGCCGCACTTGCCAGCGCCTGCGCGCGCGCGGCACTCAACTGCGCCACCGCGGAGGCGCGCGAGGCATCCGCTTGCGCAACGTCGGTGCGCGTGCCTTCGCCAACCTCGAAGCGCGAACGCGCCGCACGCGCCTGTTCGGTCAGGAACTGCAGGTTCTGCTCGGTCAGCACAGCCACCTGCCGGTCGCGAATCACGTCCATATACGCGCTTGCCGCATTGAACAGCGTGTTCTCCTCGGTGTTGCGCAGGCTCTCGACCGAGGCGCTGACCTGCGCTTCGGCAGCCGCGACATTGTTCCTCGTCTGAAAACCGTCGAACAGGGTCTGATTGATCTCGACGCCGAAGTTGCCTGTGGTCAAGCGGATGGTCCGGTTCAGCCTGTTCGAATGGCTGCTGGAATAATCGATGCTCCCCGAACCGGTGATGGTCGGGCGCCAGCCCGACTTGGCGATGGCTACGCCCTCGTCGGTGACGCGAGTGCCGGCGCGGGCCGAATTCAGCGCAGAATTGTTCTGGTAGGCCTTTGCAAGCGCGCCCGTGATGGTTTCCGCGGACGCCGCCAGCGGAAAAAGCGCGGTCGCGGAAACGAGGACGGCGACAAGAAGACGTTTGCGTAGAGACGGCACGATATATCCCTCATTCGTTATCCACGGCAACTGCGCCACGCCGGCCTCTCTTGTTCGAGCAGCCGGCGTCGCGTTTCGAATTCCTTGCTGTCAGCCCCCAGAACTCCCCGGTTGTGCGGATCAGCAACGATTGTTCAAACGCAAGCGAACATGACAACGTCTTGGCTGCAAGGCAAAATCACTCAGAACTCGAACGCGCTAATACGTTCAAATCCGGGTAGTGGCTTTATTGCCGCATTAAATGCCCGTCTTCCCGTTACAACCCCCCCAGTCTTAAAAAACAGTCGAGCCACACCCGAATTCCCCTGGCCCTCGACGGCCACGAGTCGACCGCCCTCGCCGAGCTGGTCGAGCAGCGATGCAGGCACCTCCCCGACGCTGCCGCCGACGAAGATCACGTCGTAAGGCGCCTTGGCGGCATGACCTTGCGGCAACGGCCCGGTGACCACGGTTACATTGTCGCAGCCCAGCATCGAAAGCGTCGACCTGGCGGTTTCCACCAGTGCCGGATCGCTCTCCAACGCCACCACGGACCGTGCCAGCCGCGACGACAGGGCCGAGGAATAGCCGGTGCAACAACCGACATCGAGCACCGAATCGCTTGCGCCGATCCCGGCCAGCTGCAGCAGCTTGGCGAGCGGTGAAGGCTGCATCAGGAAGCGCGCCCCGCTGCCATTGGAGGTGCCGGAAATGCGGATATCTTCGTCGATATAAGCCAGGTCGCGCTGATTTGCTGCGACAAAGGCCTCACGCGGCACCGACAGCATGGCCTCCAGCAGCGGCGCGCTGGTCACGTCGGTGGTGCGGATCTGGCCATCGACCATCTTCACGCGGCGTTCGGAGAAATCAGCGTTCATGTCCCAACCAATCCGCTTCCCGCGCCAGGACGGCGTTCATTACGACCGGAACCAAGGCTCTGCGCCAATGCGCGAGAGCCCGGGCAACTGGAGGCCTCGCCCGGAATCGAACCGGGGTGCAAGGATTTGCAGTCCTCTGCGTAACCACTCCGCCACGAGGCCTCATTGCTCCCGGCGTTCCACCCGGTTCCAATAGGTTGCGGCGAAAATGCCGTCAAGCGGCCATGGTGCATTCCGGACTGTTTCCTCCAACCGGGGTGCCGCGTGTCGAATCGTTGAGACGCATGCTCAGTATGGCACTCATTATGTTAGCCAATTGTTAAGCATGGAATACCGCTGGATAACGACGAGGGGTCGCCACGCGCCGGGCAACGGCAGACCTTTTCGCACCGATTGTCACGGCTGAGCTGCAAAGAGCTTGCGCGCCCGCCTCCACATCGAGGGGGTGTAAGCCGCCTTTCGCCGCGCGACCGTCTGGCTTCGGCCGCCGCCAGTTCAAGGAGATTTGCCAGGGCCTGGAAGAAAGCCCAAGGGATATCGAACCTGGGGGCCCGCAAGCGCCATGGCGGCTTTCCAGGCCTTGCGCGTCAATCCGAACCGTTCGGCCTGCGCCGCCGCTGCCACCACACGACAAGCCGGCGCCGGTGGCGGCGTACCAGGGCGAATTCGTAGGAAAGCACCAGCAGCCCGATCGGAACCATCCAGAAGCCCAGGATAGGCAGGAAGCCGAGGATGCCGCCGAGGATCAGCGCGATGCCGATCGCGACCCTGAGGCCGCGCGAACGCGGCATGGTGAAGTCGCGGCCGAAGACCGTGATTTTCCGCGCCGGTGCGTCGTTGTCGCCTGCTGCAGTCATCTCGAAGCTTGATCCGGTTCCTGTGAGTAAAGCCATCTGCCGGTACAAGCCGCAACCGCTTTTTTCGGTTCCACGGCCGTGGCGGGACAGCTCATATGAGGGTGTCCGCCGGCGATTGCCAGAAATCGCCGCATGAAAAAGCGTCGAAAAAATACGAAATGCTTCTTTGCAAAGCCGAAACGGGTTTGCTATAGGCTGCGCCACTCACATGAGAGCCTCTGTTCCCCGGTAGCTCAGTGGTAGAGCAACCGGCTGTTAACCGGTTGGTCGCTGGTTCGAATCCGGCCCGGGGAGCCAATCTTTTCAAAGACTTAGCGAAACCGCCATCGAACTGAGCAAGCGCTCAACGTACGCAATAGGTACGCTTACTGCCCCTGATTGCGGTGAATCCGTCGGGAGGTGATCAGCTAGGGCCGCCGTTGATTCTCTGGCGTTTCCTGCGACTATCGGCAGGCCCTGCCCCCGCCACCCTGAGGCAGCGGCCGCTTCGCCGCGAGTGCCGCGGTTAGGAATTCTTATCGCCGTTTGGATTTGGTGCCGGTGCCTCTCGCACATCTCGCGGTGGCGGGTCGACATGTTCAGGCTCTGGCGATGCTTCCTTGTCGCGACGACGGACCGGTGTCTTTTTCGGGTCGATCCTCGGTGGTGGATCTTTGATTTGGTTTTGCATATCCAGTTTCCTCCGCCCCTGCCGGCCGCGGGAGCTAGGCACGGCCCGGACCTGATGTAGCAGCAGATTTGAGGGGACAATCGCTGCAACAGAGAAACCGGATCGCCAGTCTCTTGTTCCCTTGTGCCCGTTAAAAGGCTCGCCACCGTGAGGCAGCGGGCTTGGGCGGGGCGCTCGCTGATTATTTATAGAACCAGCGATCCCGACTAGGCCCGCTTGCGTCGTTTAGAGTGAGGCCCAATAACAGACCCAACGCGGCGCCGAGCATGAAGGCCGTTGAAACCGTCCCAGGATTTTCTTGGACGGCACCCGAAACCGACTGAGCCCCGGTCCGGAGCGCCTGAGCAGTCCGGCCGGCGCGATCGGCAGCGCTTTCATACCAGCCTGCTGCCACCTCTTCTGCATCTTCGGCGCGCTCGGCCAGGGTCCGATTGATCTTGTTGATCTCGCGCTTCAGCTGCGCCACTTGCTTTTCAAGGGCCTCCTGAGCCTTGCGCTGCGTTGGCCTAACAGATGCGGCTTCGTTCTGGTCGTCGGCCATTGTGATCTCCTTTAGTGGGGGGAGATCAACGATCAGCCGCGGCGGTAGGTTCCTAGGCAGAAGTGATAAGGCCCGCCACCGCGAGGCAGCGAGCCTTAGGATGCGCAATCTGTGCCTCAGTGCCGTTCAGTCGGTCCTTTAAGGAACTCAACGAAAGCTTCAGAGATTTTGTCGCTCGGTGTTGAAAAATTTGCGTGTCGCGACTGAGACAACCAAGGCAAAGATGTCGCTGCCTATGCGGCGCACTACGTCGACATAACGAACAGCGAAGGTACTGGCGCGAGGCTGAGGAAGTCGCAGGTACCGGCACACACCCTCCCGACGGCGAAGCTGGCATGATCGAAAACAATGATATGTAGAAGGCCGGCCTTCCGCGATCGCGGAATTACTTGTCTCGCGAGCGGTTGCTATTTTCGCCTTGCGGCTGACCCCAACGCCGCCCGGCCGGCGCCACCTCAGGCAATCCCCGCCCATTGCGGGCGCCGGCTACCCCTCTCGCTGAACGGCTACCCTCAGGCGGTGCAGTCGAGCGGCTGCCGGGCATCGCCATCCGACCAGCGGATCGACTTAAGGACCCGTCTCGACCTGGAGCCCTGCCGCCCGCCATTCCGGCAGTCCGTCTTCCAGCCGCCGCACCTTGAACCCCCGTGCGCGCAACACTGCAACGGCTTCGAATGACATGACGCAGTAGGCGCCGCGGCAATAGGCGACGATCTCACGATCGTGCCGCAGATCGGGCAGCCGGGCCTCGAGGTCGCTGAGTGGTACGTTGAGGGCGCCGGGCAGATGCCCGAGTGCAAACTCATCCGGCGGCCGCACATCAATCACGGTGACCAGCCCTTCGCGGATTCGCTCGGTCAGCTCCGCGCGTGTCACCGCCTCCATCTCGTCTCGCGCCTGAAAGTAGCCGCGCACAATGCGCTCGACTTCCGCGAGCTGGCGCTCGGCCACGACTCTGATCGAGGCGAACAGCGTCAAAACAGTGTCGTCCGCCAAACTATAATTCACGAATTTGCCGGCGCGCTCGGCGGTCACGAGGCCGGCGCGTCGCAAATGCTGCAAGTGTTGGGAGGTGTTGGCGATCGGCAGACCGACCTTCGTCGCCAACGCATCGACGCTGCGCGGCCCTTGCGCGAGTTGCTCGATCAATTCGAGGCGCTGCGGATGGCCGAGCGCCTTTGCCACGCCGGCGAACTGGGCATAGAGGGCCTGCTTCGGATTTCGGATTGACATGGGCTTCGCGAAATCGCTAAATCATTCAACGTAATTATTGAATGACAGCAGCGGTTCGCCTTGTCAAGTTGTCGCGCCTACTCGGCCGACCGCTTGCCCTTGGTGCGTCGGAGAACGCCAAATGATTCTCAGACAATTCCTTCACACCGATCCGGTCGCAGTCTCTTATCTCTTTGGCTGCGGCGGCAAGGCATCGGCGGCCGTCGTCGATCCGGTCGGCGACGTTCAACCCTATCTCGATGCAGCCAATGCAACCGGCATGCGCATCCTCTATGTCATCGATACGCATATCCATGCTGATCATGTCTCGGCTGGTAGAGCCCTCGCGCAGGCCGCTGGCGCGGACTACGTGCTGCATGAGAGTGCCGCCGCCGACTTTCCATTCCGCCGGGTCAAGGACGGCGAGGTGCTTGAACTTGGCAGTGTCACCGCGCAGGTCATGCATACGCCCGGCCACACGCCCGAACATATCGCTCTGCTGGTGACCGACCGCACGCGTGCCTCAGAGCCGTGGTTCGTGTTGACAGGCCACACGCTGATGGTCGGCGATCTCGGCCGCACCGAGCTCGCCTCGAGCGCCGAGGATGGCGCGCGTTCATTGTTCTCCAGCGCGCAGCGCCTCAAGGATCTGCCCGATCATGTCGAGGTATTGCCAGGCGCCTTCTCGGGATCGGTGTGCGGGCGCGCGCTCAGCGGCAAACCAACCTCGACCATCGGCTTTGAGAAGCGCTTCAACAAGGCATTTCGCATAGGGGATGAGGACGAATTCGTCGCTGCCATGGTGGCCGACATTCCTCCGCCGCCGCCGGACGCGGCGCGCACCCGCGCCCTCAACGCCGGAACCGCACCGTGAAGGAAGCCGGCGCTGTGCCGTGCGTTGCCCAAGGGCTCAGAGCCAACTGGCAGCAGTTTTCGCTTCTGGTGCTGATCAACGCCTTCGTCGGCGGTATGGTCGGCATCGAGCGCACCGTCGTGCCGCTTATCGGCTCGGAAGAGTTCGGGATCGCCTCGACGACGCTGGTCGTCTCCTTCATCGTCAGCTTTGGCGTGGTGAAAGCCTTCGCCAATCTCATCTCTGGGCAACTCGCCGATACATGGGGCCGCAAGCGCGTGCTCGTTCTCGGCTGGCTGTTTGGGCTGCCGGTGCCCTTCATGATTATCTGGGCTCCGAGCTGGGGCTGGATCATCGCCGCAAACGCCTTGCTTGGCATCAGCCAAGGGTTTGCCTGGTCGATGACGGTGATCATGAAGGTCGATCTTGTCGGCCCTAAAGGGCGGGGCATGGCGGTCGGCCTCAACGAGTTCGCCGGCTACTTCGCCGTCGGCATCACGGCCTTTCTCACCGGTTACCTCGCCGGGCAATACGGTCTGCGCCCGGTGCCGATTTATCTGGGCGTAGCATACGCCCTGCTTGGAACCATCCTCTCGCTGGTGCTGGTGCGCGACACGCGGGACCATGTACGGGCGGAGATGGCCGGGCATGGCAAAGAAGCCTCGCCGATTTCCTTCCGCGAGGTGTTCGCTCTCACCACATTCCGCGACCGCAACCTGTTCGCCGCCTCGCAGGCTGGGCTGGTCAATAATCTCAATGACGGCATGAGCTGGGGCATTTTCCCGCTGTTCTTCGCCGCCAACGGCCTGGGCATCGAGCGCATTGGCATCCTGAAGGCCGTCTACCCTGGGGTGTGGGGGCTGTTGCAGGTCGTCACTGGCCCCTTAAGTGATCGCTGGGGACGCAAGGGCCTGATAGCGGCGGGCATGTGGATGCAGGCCGGCGCCCTGCTTCTCACGGCCTTCACCCGTGACTTTGGTTGGTGGCTGGCAGCGAGCGTCCTGCTCGGGCTCGGCACCGCTATGGTTTATCCGAGCCTGATCGCGGCCGTGTCAGACACCGCGCATCCCGCGTGGCGTGCTCGCTCGCTCAGCGTCTACCGGTTCTGGCGCGATCTTGGCTACGCTATCGGGGCGCTCTCGGCGGGTGTCATCGCCGATTTCTTCGGCCTGGCCTCGGCGATCGCAGCGATTGCCGGTCTGACCTTTGTATCGGGCGTGATCGTGGCGGTGCTGATGCAAGACCGCCCAACTGGCACGCCGCTCGTCAACGCCGAAGTTGGAGGGACCGCCCCGTGAACGCTCGCGTGAGGGAATGAGCTCGATGTCCGAGAAAGACACGCCGCCGATCCTCACCGGCAAGCATTACGCCTCGCCGTCGGCCTTCACGCCGGAGAGTCTGTTACGCGAGGCGCGTCGCCAGAAGCAGGCGGCAGCGCAGCCGGTGCCGGATGTGTGCCTGCTCGATCCGGACGGCGATATCGTCCAGCACCTGAAAGCCGCTGGCAGTGTCCGGCTACATGAAGGCTGGGTGTGCTATCACACGGACCTATATCTGTTCGAGCCCGCAGGACGCGCCTTCGGCGTCGTTGGCTGCGCGGTGGGATCGTCGTTCGCGGTGCTGGTTGCCGAGGAGCTTTTTGCCAGTGGCTGCCAACTGCTCGTTAGCATCACCTCCGCCGGGCAGATCACGCCCGTCCGAACACCGCCCTACTTCATCCTGATTGACCGCGCGCTCCGCGATGAAGGCACCAGCTATCACTACCTGCCGCCATCGCGGTTCAGCGCTGCGCCGGAAGGCGTTCTCGAGAAGCTCGCCGGCAGCATTGCCGATTTGCGCTCGCCGGTGCTTGTCGGCGCGACCTGGACCACAGACGCGCCGTTTCGCGAAACGCAGGCCGCGATCGATAGTATGCGCGCTGAGGGAATTCTGGCGGTCGAGATGGAGGCGGCGGCGCTTTACGCCTTTGCGGCCGCGCGCAGGCGCAGTGTCGTATGCTTTGCGCATGTGACGAACCAGATGGGTCAGATCGACGGGGATTTTGAGAAGGGCGAAGCCGATGGCGCAACGGCTTCGCTGACTCTTTTCGATCGGACGGTGACGCTGCTCGGATACTGACTAAGCAGCTACCTGCTTTGCGTAGCCGGCGAGAAGCGTGCCCCAGTCGGGCTTTGTATCGAAGGTCTTGCGAATGGCTTCGGGCCAATCGACTGGAGACGCCAGTTTCGCATTCTCACGCAATTTCGTAGCCCACTTGAAGAATAGAGCCCCGTAGGTTGAGCGAACATAGGCTTTGCTGTTTGAGCCAAGTTTCGTACTCATCCTTTGGCAGGCAGTTGCCCCTATGTGAAGCACGATTGCCCATGGCGCCGTACTGTCCGAATCCAGCCTTGTTCTTGCGTTCTTACGGATGCAACCGTCAGGCCTGACGGGCCAATAGGTCGGCGAACCGCTGCAGGTACAGCGGCCAACCTTGATCACCGGCAACACCATTGCGCACGCTTTCCCAGCCTTCGCCATGGCGTTCTAGGTTTCGGTGCTCGATCTCGACGCGGGTACGATGCGCTGTCTCGGCGGTGAACCGCACTTCCCACTCACTGGTCTTGTCCAGATCGGTCTCGATCTGCCATTGCGGGTTGATGTTCCAGCTCAGGAGCACTCGGTTGGGCGGCTCGTAGGCCAGCACGCGTGCCCAGCGGCACTCACTGCCGTCGATGCCACGGTCATAGAGGTAGCCGCCAACCCGAGGCTCGAACACCGTCTCGGCGACCTGGACGGCGAGCAAGTTGTGCTCGGCGGGCTTGAAACTGCCAAAGTCCTCGGTGAAGGCCTTGAAGGCGCGCTCGATCGGCGCATCGACGGTGATCGATTTGCGTACCGGCGCGAGCTTGATCGTCGCTGTCATTTGTCTCTCTCCTTCTGCTTGCTGTCATTGATCTCTTTGCGAAAGGCTTCCAGCGCATCGCCCCACATGTGGTCAAGCCAGGCGCGCATCTGCCCAAGTCCGTTGGGATCGATATGATAGATGTTGCTCGCGCCGCGCGGTTCGGAGCGAACCAGCTGCGCCTCTTTGAGCACCTTGAGGTGCTGCGAGATCGCCGGCTGTGACACCGGAAGAGCGCGGGTCAACTCCGCGACAGACCGCGGCCGCGCGGCGACCAGTTCGAACACCGTGCGGCGCGTCGGATCGGCGAGAGCAGCCATGCCCGCATAATCATAAGACATGCCTTATAATAAGCCAAAACTTATCATCAATGCAAGTCTGGTTCGCGCCTGACGGACGCCACAAGCCGGTCGAGAAAAGGCCGCTGGCCGACAAGCATCTTTTCCCGAGCCATATCCAGGCCGAACCATTCGCCGCGATCGATCTCGGGAAAGGACTGCATGCGACCGCTGCGCGGTGGCCATTCCATCTCAAACACATTGCTTCGCAGAGCGCTGGCGTTGAAATCGGCTTCGGCACCGAACGCCGTAATGAGCTTGCCGCCGCGCTGGCGCAGCTCTCCCAACGGCTGCAACACTGCGTCGATTTCCCAGCCCGTTTCCTCGGCGAACTCACGACGTGCCGCGGCTTCGGTCTGTTCATCGTCGCCATACTCGCCCTTTGCAATCGACCAGGCGCCGAGATCGCGCTTTTGCCAGAACGGACCGCCCGGATGGACAAGCAACACCTCCAGCCCGTCCGCCGACTTGCGGTAAGGCAAGATGCCAGCACTTCTTTTCGCCATCGCCTCAGCCCTCCTTCGTGCAGCATATCATTGCACCCGTGTCCTCGAGCGGCATCCCGAACCTCCCGGCGCAAAAAACACCGAACTGTTCGCGATGTCTTCGCACAAACACCAGGGGGCCAGCACTTTTTTTGCCGGAACCCTTCGGCGACGCCTGTGTTTGAATGCAAGAAGCGCGATTCTTTTCTCAGCGTTGAAGCCAGTTTTCGGCCACGATGACGAAGTCGATTTCAACACCGCGATCAATGCAGTGTTCAAGCTCCTCGAGCGCCATATATCGCATGCGAGTTCGTCAACTCTGGCCGGCGGATTGACCGATGTTCCGCAATCGCGAAGAGGCAGGAGAGAAGCTCGGCATCGAACTGGGCAAGCTTCAACTGCACCAGCCTGTTGTGCTGGCGCTGCCGCGCGGCGGCGTCCCTGTGGCTGTGGAGGTGGCCAAGGCCCTTGGGGCGCCTCTCGACCTGCTCATCGTCCGCAAGGTCGGCGCTCCGGGCAATCCAGAACTGGCCGTTGCCGCGATCGTGGACGGCGATCCCCCCGATGTGGTGCTCA
>NZ_SADR02000079.1 GCF_004010325.2 Mesorhizobium sp. M00.F.Ca.ET.216.01.1.1 | reverse complement strand
ATGCGCAATGGCATCTCCTTCACCATTTCGGCCAGCGACCGTCAGCGCTTGCAAGCGATCGTCGCGGCCCCTGGAAGCCCGCAGAAGCATGTCTGGCGGGCGCGTATTGTCCTTCTGAGCGGCGATGGTCTGGGCACCTCGGCAATCATGGCCGAGACCGACAAGTCCAAGACCTGTGTCTGGCGCTGGCAGGAGCGGTTCATGCACGAAGGCGTCGATGGACTGCTTCGCGACCGGTCCCGTCCGCCTGGAAAGGCGCCGGTCCCGCCGAAGCGTGTCGCCGAGATCGTCCGCCTGACGCAGGCTCCGCCGCCGCATGAGGCGACCCATTGGACGCTGCGCGCGATGGCCAAGGTCGCCGGCATTGCAGCGTCGACGGTGCAGGGTATCTGGAAGGCCCACGGTCTCAGCCCGCATCGCTGGCGGCACTTCAAGCTCTCCAACGACCCGGCCTTCGCCGAGAAGCTGACGACCATCGTTGGCTTGTATGTCGATCCGCCGGCCCATGCCGTGGTGCTGTCGGTCGATGAGAAGTCGCAGATCCAGGCCCTCGACCGAACCCAGCCCGGCCTGCCAATGAAGAAGGGCCGCGCCGGTACGATGACACACGACTACAAGCGGCACGGCACAACGACGCTCTTCGCTGCCCTCAACGTGCTGGACGGCACGGTCATCGCGCAGAACATGCAGCGCCACCGCCATCAGGAGTTCATCCGCTTCCTCAACCGCATCGAGCGCGAGGTGCCGGCGGACAAGGCAATCCATGTGATCCTCGACAATTACGCCGCTCACAAAAAAGACAAGGTCCGCGCCTGGCTCGACCGCCACCCGCGCTGGACCTTCCATTTCACCCCAACATCCTGCTCCTGGCTCAACGCCGTCGAGGGCTTCTTCCCCAAACTCACCCGGCGCAGGCTCAAGCACGGCGTCTTCCATTCCGTTGTCGATCTTCAGGCCGCCATCAACCGCTTCATCCGCGAATACAATGCAGAGAACCCGCAACCATTCATCTGGAAAGCCAACCCCGATGACATCATCGCCGCCCGAAACCGCGGGTTCCAAACGTTGGAATCAATCCACTAG
>NZ_SADR02000078.1 GCF_004010325.2 Mesorhizobium sp. M00.F.Ca.ET.216.01.1.1 | reverse complement strand
CGGCCTTTTTGCGTCTGAGTTTGATGGAGTGCTTATCGCTGACGGTACGGACCAGGTTGATGGCGAAATGGCGCACGATGGCCATGTTGAGGGCGCCGTGGCCTTTTCTGAGCCGCGATTGGTCGTCGTTGAAGACGACGTCGAGGGTCCAGTGCAGAGCGTTCTCGACCAGCCAGTGGCCACGCACGGCGTAAGCGGCCCGTTCGGCCGTCAGCGCAGTGGAGGCGATAAAGTATCGCGTGTCGAAGCGGCTTTTGTCCTTCAGTCCGGTGCGCGAACGGACGCGCACGATGGTTGTTGCGTCCGGCAGGCGCAGTTCACCGGGAAAGCGGCGCCGGCCTTCGAGCCAGCCGGCCTCGCGGCTGACGGTGACGGTGCGCTCCTCGATGCGGCCATGGGCCTTGTCGAGATCGACGAAGCTGTCGAGGCACTTGGCGGGGGCGTCGTCGAAATAGCGCTCGATCTCGGCTCTGAGCGTCGGCTGGTTGGCCTTGACCGCGAGCAGGTAGTCGGCGCCGGCATCCCTGATGACCTTTGCGATGGCGGCATTGGTGGCGATGGCATCGATCGAGACGAGCGTGCCCTTGAGACCGTCGTTCGCTGCCAGGCGCTCGACGAGCACCGGGATCGCGGTCGTCTCGTTGCTCTTGTCACTGACGGCTTCTTGGCCGAGCACTAGGCGCGAGGTGGTGGCGAAGGCCGAAACCAGGTGCAGCGGGGCGCGGCCGGCACTGCGATCGTGGCTGCGCCGTGACGTCTTGCCGTCGATGGCGACGAAGTCCGGCTTGCCGGGCCATGTCTCGCGCACCCATGAGGTGAAGGCGGCCGAGAACAGCCCGGGATCGATGCGGTTCATCAGCATGGTCAGCCAGCGCCCGCCCGGCACGCCGTGATGATAGGGCAAATAGCGACGCAGGAAGTCGAGATGCGTCGCGCCCCAGTCGGCAATCAGATCATAGTCGTCGCAATCGCAGATCGTGCCGCAGACGACCAGCAGCAGCACTTCCGGCAGCGGATGTGCCACCCGCCATGGCTCACGCGGATCTTCAATGGCTGAAAAATGCTCCAGCAGCGCCTTCAGGC
>NZ_SADR02000077.1 GCF_004010325.2 Mesorhizobium sp. M00.F.Ca.ET.216.01.1.1 | reverse complement strand
CCGAGCGCGATGGCGCCGCCATTTGGGTTGACGTGCTCCGCGTCCTCGGCAATGCCGAGTTGTCGGAGCACGGCGATGCCCTGGGAGGCAAAGGCTTCGTTGAGCTCGATGATGTCGAATTGTTGCGGCGTCAGGCCGAGCCGGGCACACAGCTTCTGCGTTGCCGGCACCGGACCGATGCCCATGATGCGCGGCGCCACGCCAGCGGCAGCGCCGCCGAGAATGCGGGCGACTGGCGTCAGGCCATATTTTTTCGCGGCCGCTTCCGAGGCGACGATCAGCGCCGCGGCGCCGTCGTTGACGCCGGATGCGTTGCCGGCGGTGACCGTGCCGCCTTGCCGGAACGGGGTCGGCAGTTTCGCCAACGCCTCCACTGTCGTGCCGGCGCGCGGGTGTTCATCCTTCGAGACGATAACCGGGTCACCCTTACGCTGCGGGATCGTTACCGGGGTGATCTCCTTGGCCAGCCGGCCAATGGCCTGCGCGGCGACGGCCTTGTCCTGGCTGCGCACGGCAAAGGCGTCCTGGTCGGCGCGCGAGACGGAAAAATCCTCGGCGACATTCTCACCGGTCTCCGGCATGGAATCGATGCCGTACTGCTGCTTCATCAGCGGGTTGACGAAGCGCCAGCCGATGGTGGTGTCGTAGATCTCGGCATTGCGCGAAAAGGCGGTTTCAGCCTTAGGCATGACGAAGGGCGCGCGGCTCATCGATTCGACGCCGCCGGCGATCATCAGCTCGGCCTCGCCGGCCCTGATGGCGCGGGCGGCGATGATGACGGCATCCATGCCGGAACCACAGAGGCGGTTGACAGTCGAGCCGGAAACTTCCTGGGGCAGGCCGGCGAGCAGCAGCGACATCCTTGCCACATTGCGGTTGTCCTCGCCGGCCTGGTTGGCGCAGCCATAGACGACACCGTCGATATCAGCCCAATCGACGCCGGGGCTGCGTTCGACCAGTGCCCCCAGGGGTATCGCGCCGAGGTCATCCGCGCGGATCGAGGCTAACTGCCCGCCGAAGCGTCCGATCGGCGTGCGGATGTAATCGCAGATATAGGCCTCGGCCATCTATGCAGCCTTCTCTT
>NZ_SADR02000076.1 GCF_004010325.2 Mesorhizobium sp. M00.F.Ca.ET.216.01.1.1 | reverse complement strand
GCCAAGCACGCGATTGCGATTGCGGAGGGTGGCCGGGAGGGGGAGGTCCGCTATTTCGGCGAGATCGAGGCGACACCGGCGGCGGTGGAACGCTTCGTGCGTAAGCTGGAGCGCAAATATCCGCGCCTGCATTTCTGCTACGAGGCCGGCCCAACCGGCTACGGGCTTTGCCGCCAGCTCGTTGAGCTCGGCCACCGCTGCGATGTCGTTGCGCCGTCGCTGATCCCGAAGCGCCCGGGCGAACGCGTCAAGACGAACCGACGCGATGCGGTCACCCTGGCACGGCTGCTGAGGGCGGGGGAGCTGACCGGGATCTGGGTTCCCGACGCAGTGCATGAAGCGGTGCGCGATCTAGTGCGCGTTCGGAGCTCGGCGAGCGAGGATCTGCGCAAGAAGCGCCAGCAGCTTCTGTCGTTCCTGCTGCGCCATGGCCGGGTCTTTAGCGGACGCAAGAATTGGGGCCCGGCGCATGCCCGCTGGCTGGCGGCGCAGAAGTTCGACCATCCGGCCCAGCAGATCGTGTTCCAGGACCAGGTCGATGTGATCACCGATGCGCAGAACCGGCTGGAGCGGCTCGATGCCCAGCTCGCCGAGCTGGTGCCGAGCTGGTCGATGGCGCCGGTGGTGGCGGCCTATCAGGCGCTGCGTGGTGTCTCCTTCATCGTTGCCGTCACCTTTGTCAGCGAAGTCGGCGATGTGCGCCGTTTCGACAATCCGCGGCAGCTGATGGCCTTTCTCGGCCTGGTGCCGTCGGAGCGGTCAACCGGCGAGACGGTGAAGCGTGGCGGCCTGACGCTTGCCGGCAACCGCCGCGCACGCCGCGTCCTGGTGGAGGGCGCCTGGAGCTACCGCTATCCGGCCCGGGTGACGGAAACCATTCGCATCCGCCTCGAGGGCCTGCCCAAGGCGGTTCGCGAGATTGCCTGGAAGGCGCAGACCCGACTGTGCGCCCGCTACCGGCGCCTGACGGCCTCTGGCAAGAAGAGACCGATCGTCGTGGCGGCGATCGCCCGCGAGATGGCGGCTTTCCTGTGGGCCATCGGCCACCAGGTTGAGCCGGTGCGCTGAAGATGCGGTGCGCTTCCCCCGTGAAGATTGAGCTTCCAGCAAACGCTCGTCTCCCACGGGCGCCGCCGGATTGAAGCTAATTGACCGGCTTCAATCCGGCGGAACAACCGGGACAGCACGGAGACGGGATGTGGCCACGGTGGGGAATTCCCGCGCTAG
>NZ_SADR02000075.1 GCF_004010325.2 Mesorhizobium sp. M00.F.Ca.ET.216.01.1.1 | reverse complement strand
CATGTCTTCGACCTTGAGGCCGCTCTTCTTGTGGAAGGCCATGTCGCGCACGCCCCAGGCCTTGGCCCGGCGCAGATTTTCGCGGCTGGCATAGCCGCCGTCGGCCGCCGCCTGCCGCGGCGCCTGGTCCCAGATGCCGATGTGGCGCTCGAGCATCGGCAAGAACCGCTCGCTATCGGCCGGGTTGCCGGCTTCGATGACGAGGTCAAGGATCAGCCCGCTTCGGCCGGTGGTCAAATTGAGCTTATGGCCATAATCGACGTCGCGGCTGCCCTTGACGATGATGTCGGCATGCGGCTCGAACAAGCTGACCAGCTTGTCGCCGGCCTGCACCGCCTCGCCGCCCAGGACCCGCCGCTCTGTCTGGGCGATGATCTGTTCAATCAGCGGCCGGTAGTGGCGGACCATGGCCTGCCACAGTTCGCCGGCCGGGCCCGCCGCCAAGGGCAACTGCGCCGCCGCCTGCTCGACATAGCCCAGGGTTTTGCGGGTGATCTTGAGCAGCTCGCGGTAGTGCTTGACCCGTTTGGGGCGGCCGCGGGCATACTGGATCGTCCGGGCTCGCTTCTTCGCCGCGCGGCAATGATCATGCCATGGGATGGCGCTGCCCAGTGCATCCGCCTGCTGCAATAAGCGCACCATCACCCGCACGGCATCCCACAATAGACTGCTGTCGCTCGGCTCGTGGATGAGCGCCGCGGTGACGGTGCTGTCGAGCCGCATGACGCTGCCGGTTTCGACCCCGTCCTGGCGGGCGCTCGCCAGCAGCACGCGATTGATGTCTTCCCAAGTTTCGGCCCGTATGGCGCTAACCGTCTTGTGCAGCACCGACTTCTTCGGGCTCCACCCCCACGGCAGCCGGGCAAACGCACGAAACGACGCGGAGTCTTCCAGATGGAGCTCCTGATAACTCAACTGGCGGTATTGCTTAAGCAGCGCGCAGCGCAGCACCGCTTCCGCCGGCAGACCCTCGCGACCGGTTCCCTTGACCCCATGCCGGCGCAGGTCCCGCGTCACCAGGTTCAACAGATCGCGATGCTCGTCCAGCCACTGCGACATCACGCTGAGCTCACGGCCGATCTCGTGTTCGGCGAAAAGATCAAATATACTTAGCCTGGACGGTGCGTTCTTGGCGCATTGTCGGCTCCGGCGGTTGCGGGTTTGTCTTTAGAATCAGTCGCTTGAAACTAAAGCGTACCTGAAACCGCCGGGCTTTGCCCGTGGAAATATCGCGATTTCTCTAATAAATTCAGATGCTTGCCCTTTATGGAC
>NZ_SADR02000074.1 GCF_004010325.2 Mesorhizobium sp. M00.F.Ca.ET.216.01.1.1 | reverse complement strand
GACCAGGAAGCCATAGGCGGCGATACAGAGACTGGCGTGGTGGTGGAAGCCCCGCCACCCTCGGCCTTCGTAGTGGCCCAGTCCCAGCTCCTGCTTGAGTTCCTGATAGTCTCGCTCGATCCGCCAACGCAGCTTGGCGGCGTCGACCAACTGGGTGATCGTAGCATCGGCCGGCAAGGTGGAGAGCCAATACTTGCTCGGCTCGACCTCGCCTTCAGGCCACTCGATCAGGAGCCACTCTTCGGCGTGAGCCTCGGACCGATTGTAGTCCCTGGAGGCCGGCCGCAAGCGCACGGCGGCGAAGCGGGAACTGAGTTCAGTGTTGGTTCCTTCACGCCAGGCGATCGTGCGCCAAGCCTCGGCGTCGAACTCCTCGGCCAGGGCCTTGGCCGAGATCGGCTTGTGATCGTCGGTTCGGCCGACCCGGGACGGCGGCCGGCCTCGTCCGCTCCAAGGCTTGGGCGGCAGGGGACTCTCGCCTGGACGCCAGACGCTGAGTGTGGGCTGAACGCCGACCACATAGCTCAGATCGAGCTCGGACAGGCCCGCGCGGAAACCGCCGTCGGCGCCATATCCGGCGTCGGCCAGAACCACGCCGGCCGAGACGCCCTCGGCCTTGGCCGTCTTGATCTGCGCAAGCGCGATCTGCGGCTTGGTCTGGAACGTGATTTCTGCCGGAATCTTAGCCTTCCTGCGTTGTTCCGGATCCTCCGCCCAGACGTGCGGGAGATACAATTGGTAGGCGATCGGAAGCGAGGCTGCGTCATTGGCGATCGATAGGCTGACCGCAATCTGACAGTTGTCCTGTTTGCCCAACTGGCCGCAATACTGACGCGCTACGCCCACCGAGTGCTTGCCCTTCTTGGGAAAGCCCGTGTCGTCGACGATCCACGCCCGGATCGGTCCACGCTGCTCGATCTGTGGAAGGACCCAGTCGCGAACCCGCGCCAGCAAGGTCGCGTCCGACCACGGCGCCTGTCCCACGAAATGCAGCAGAGACTGATGCTTGGCCGCCACCCGCGACGGCGCCGCGACGGCCGCCAACGGCTCCACGCTCTTGCGCTCCATCGGCATCAGAAGTCCGAGGCAATAATCCTTCAGCGGCTCAGCTCTGTCGGCGTGGCCGATCACCCCGATCAAAGCATCGACATAGGCGTCAAATGCGGCTTCACTCTCGGCTCTCCAGTCAGGCATGGCGCGCTTCCCTGATCACGAATCAGCACGCTAACAAATCTGCGACCAGCTCGAATCCCCCGCATCCGCGACTTTCTGACTCAGTAAGA
>NZ_SADR02000073.1 GCF_004010325.2 Mesorhizobium sp. M00.F.Ca.ET.216.01.1.1 | reverse complement strand
TGCCGCGCGAGGTCTTGCCGTCGATGGCCACCAGCGCTGGCGCGTCCGGACGCATCGCCGTCGCCCAGGACTGGAAGCAGTTCGCAAACAGCCCCGGATCGATCCGGTTCATCAGCAACCGCAGCCAACGCGAACCCGGAACCCCGTGATGATAGGGCAGGAAACGGCGCAGGAAGGCCACATTGTCCTCGCCCCAATCGGCGATGTCCTCGAAGTCATCGCCCGCCGCGATGGTGCCGCAAACCACCAGCAGCAGCACTTCAGGCAGCGGATGCGCCACCCGCCACCCCTCCCGGTCATCCTCGATCAGGGCGAAATGGTCCAGCAACAGCCGCAGACGCGGCTTCTCGGCAGTCTCAGGCATGGCGGTGCTCTCCGAATCAACGTCACCAACAGAATCAGAACCGTCGCAATCCCGAAACCGCCGTTAACCCGAGTTCAATGCCGTGGGAGGGGTCGACCCCATTTGCCAGGGCTCTTGCTGGGGAGTATTCTCTTGTGCAAATGGCCGGCGATGAGTGTCGGTTTAAGAGGGGGGCGCATGGCCAGACTTGTCGCACTCTACAAGACACCGAAAGACGTGACTGCATTTGACCGTTACTATGTTTCGACCCACATTCCGCTGGCCAAAACTATTCCCGGCTTGAGGAAATACGAAATCAGCGATGGCGGCGTGCGTTCGCCGGGTGGGGCCCCAGGCTATCATCTTGTAGCTACGCTCTACTTCGATTCCGTTGCGGATATTCAAACGGCCTAAGCATCTCCCGAGGGTCAGGCCACGGCGGCCGATCTTGGCAATTTTGCAAACGGCGGAGTGGAGCTATTGCTCTTCGAGACTAGCCCGCTTTTCTCACCCCATCTGGCGTTAGGCGGTGTTTTTGCCTAGCCAGGCGTTGGTATCGCGCCTCGACCTCGTGGCGAGCGCAGCCAGCGCCCGCGGTGTGCGGCGATCGTTGGTTCGGCGATGTGTCCTGTGTCGTTTGCGGGAAGGGTTCGGGTCCTGCGGCGTCATCGGGCCGCGGCGCGTATTCGGGCGTGTGCCAGTGCAAATTCCTCGGCGTAAGGGCAGGCCGAAGCCATCGCCACCTTGATGCGCCGTACCGAGACACGGACCTGCGCACCGATCTTCAGCAGCTTCATGTCAATCGGCTCGCAATCGGGACCCTGGATTGGAGTGGGCCCCTCGGGCCGGACAGGGTCAGGCCGCTGATTTGACCGTTTGCCGGGTGTGTGGATCCTCGAATTGCATTGGACTGAGATAGCCGAGTGCTGAGTGAAGCCGTCGGCGGTTGTAGAC
>NZ_SADR02000072.1 GCF_004010325.2 Mesorhizobium sp. M00.F.Ca.ET.216.01.1.1 | reverse complement strand
GGAACCGGACGCTTCTTTACCGGGTTCTGCCGCGACTTGACCGAGCGCCACAGGGCAGAGGCAAGGATACAGGAGCAGCAGCAGGAGCTTCTCCACATGGCGCGGTTTACCGCGCTTGGCGAAATGGCCTCGACATTGGCGCATGAGATCAACCAGCCGCTTACGGCGATCACGAACTACCTCAAGGGCAGCCGCCGGCTTCTCGAAAAAAGCGCTGAAGAGCATGCTCCGATGCTGCGAGAGGCCGTCGAAAAAGCAGCGGAGCAGGCCTTGAGGGCCGGAGATGTCATTCGCCATCTCCGGGATTTCGTGGCCAGAGGCGAGAGCGAGCGTAACGTTCAGCGCTTGCCGACGCTGATCGAAGAAGCCTCGTCCTTGGCCCTGGTCGGCGCAAGGGAAGCCGATGTGCGCGTCAGCTACAAGCTTGATCCTGCAGCCGAACTGGTCTTGACCGATCGCATCCAGATTCAGCAGGTTCTGCTCAACCTGATGCGCAACGCGGTGGAGGCCATGCAGGGTGCACCACGCCGTGAGCTGCATGTCATGACCGTTGCCAGGGACGACGGAATGGCCGAAGTGAGTGTGATCGATACGGGCGCTGGTCTGGCGCCGGAGGTCTCGGCCCAGCTTTTCCAGCCTTTCGTCACCACCAAGAAGCAAGGCATGGGAGTCGGTCTCTCGATTTGCCGCACCATCGTCGAATCGCACGGCGGTCACATCTGGGCCGAGGCAATGCCGGCTGGAGGAACCGCTTTCCGGTTCACCTTGCGCATCGTGGATAAGGAAGAGGTCACCAATGGCGGGGAATGATCTTGTGCATGTGGTCGACGACGACATCGAGGTTCGCAAGTCGCTTGGCTTTCTTCTGGCGACGGCCGACTTCGCCGTGCGCCTGCACGAGTCGGCGACGGCTTTCCTGGCTACGGCGCCGGACAAGATCGATGGCTGCATCGTGACTGACGTGCGCATGCCGGGCGTCGACGGCATCGAGTTCCTGCGGCAACTCAAGGCCCGCGGGCATGGGGTCTCGGTCATTGTAATGACGGGTCATGCCGATGTGACGCTCGCTGTTCAGGCGATGAAGGAAGGCGCGACCGATTTTATTGAAAAGCCATTCGACGATAATGCGCTGATCGATGCGATTCGCTCCGCCTTGGACAATCGCAATCAGGCGCCGGCAGCGCATCCTCAATCCACGGAAATTCGCGGTCGCCTGTCGACGCTGTCGGAACGGGAGCGGCAGGTGCTGGATGGTCTTGTGTCTGGCATGCCGAACAAGACGATCGCGTATGATCTGGGGATCAGTCCGCGCACGGTCGAGATCCACCGCGCCAATGTCATGAGTAAGATGGGCGCGAGCAGCCTGTCGCACCTCGTGCGTATGGCGTTGATCG
>NZ_SADR02000071.1 GCF_004010325.2 Mesorhizobium sp. M00.F.Ca.ET.216.01.1.1 | reverse complement strand
CTAAGCGGCGACCGACTTCGGCCGAAGTTGAAGCAGGGCGATCAAGAGCGACAAAAAATCCTTCAGCCACCTGAGCAGGAGGGAGAAGTTGTAGCCGGCGGCGGCCAGGATGGCGTTGAGGGCGTCGCCCTGCTGGCCGGCGAGGTAGTTGCGGCCCATTCTGTGTTCGCTCTTGATGTGGCCGATGACGGGTTCGACCGCCGACCGCCGCCGCATCTGGCGCTTGATGGCTGGGGTGACGCGGCGCTTCTGGCCGGCGGTGAAGACCCTGAACTTGTGGCTCTGCGGTGCGTTGTGGCCTCGATAGCCGGCGTCGGCGAGGATGCGGTCGATCTCGTTGCCGATGGTCTTTTCCATGTCGGGGATGACGCTTGCCAGCGTGTGGCCGTCATAGGGATTGCCGGGCAGTGCTTTTGCATGCAGGGCGAACTGGCCACCCTTGGAACGCTACAGCGTGGTGGCCACCGACACCTTCACCCCGAACTCGTAGGGCATATGCGCCTTGCCCTTGCCGATGCATTCTACCTCGTGTGCGTTCAGGCTGTAGATCTTGCGGCCGCGCTGGCGCTGGCGTTGCTCGAGAACGGTGGCCGCCTGGTAGAGCGGCCATTTGAAGAGCGCGTCCAGCCCCGCATCGCCGGCGATCTGGCGAGAGATGTCGCGAATGGTCCGGCCGAGATAGGTCTTGAGCCTGCGCAGCGCCTTGTTCGCCCGCTTGAACTGCTTGGCGTGGGCATAGCGCTGATGGCTGATCAGCGCCAGCTTGCCGACCCGCACATAGCTCTGGCGCAAATGGAGCCCCTTCCTCTTGGCCAGCCGCACCAGCCGTTCGCGCGCCCGGTGGATGAGCTTGGCGTCGGTCGGGAACATGATGTTCTTCGGCTGCACGGTCGTGTCGACGATGACCTGGCGCGTGTCGGCCGGCTTCATCGCCCCGGTCTTGACCGCAATGCTGAGGCTTTCCTGCAAAAGCGCCACGATCCGCTCCTCGCCCATACGACTGCGCCAACGCGTCATCGAGGAGCGGTCAAACGGCCAGCGTATGGCAAAGAACGTCTCGCGGTGAGATACTGGAAGTAAGGGTTCTCCACCCAGCGCTCGCACAGCACCTCATCCGACAGGTTGAAGGTGTGCTTGAGGATCGCCAGCCCCGCCATCAGCCGGATCGGCAGCGGCGGCATGCCGGGGCCGTCCGAATAGACGGCGCCGAAACGCTCCTCCAGCACCGGCCAGTCGATCGCCTGCGCCAGCCGCACCAGCTCGTGCTTCATGTTGATGATCTGATCGAGCCTGGAGCGGAACAGATCCTGCTCTCCCGTCTCGCGCTTCTCGCGTGGCTTGGACATTCGCCGTCCCCTCGATTCGCCGCCGCCGAACCGAGTGAATCACGCTCCGCAGCACAAGGGAATCGCAAA
>NZ_SADR02000070.1 GCF_004010325.2 Mesorhizobium sp. M00.F.Ca.ET.216.01.1.1 | reverse complement strand
CAGATGGGGTGATTGGGGTCTTTGCCGAGCCCGGATAAGGGCGGCTGCTCCTGTCGAGATGTGAGAACGTGGTCGATGTTGATTCGCCACAAGCATCGGGAAGGAGCAGCCATGAAGTATTTTGCCGGACTGGACGTGTCTTTGGAAGAGACTGCGATCTGCGTGGTCGAGGAGAGCGGCCGGATCGTCAAGGAAATGCGTGCGGCGAGCGAGCCGGAGGCGTTGATCAAAGCGCTGCGCAAAGTCGGGCTTCCGCTGGAGCGCCTCGGCCTGGAAGCGTGCTCGCTGACGGCCTGGCTTCACGACGGATTGCGCGCCGAAGGCCTGCCGGCGATCTGCATCGAGACACGCCAGGCCAATGCGGCCATGAAGACGATGCCGAACAAGACCGATCGCAACGATGCCCGCGCGCTGGCGCAGATCATGCGCACCGGCTGGTACCGGCAGGTGCATGTCAAGAGCCGGCAATGCCGGTTGTGGCGCGCGCTGCTGGTTGCCCGCCGCACGGTGCTGAACGAGATGCGCAGCATCGAGAATGTTGTGCGCGCCATGCTACGCGAGACCGGCGTCAAGCTCGGCACGCCGTCGCGCACCGCCTTTGCTGATCGCGTGCGCGAGCTGGCTGGCACCGAGGTGATGGCAATGGTCGAGCCGCTTCTTGCGATCCTCAGCGTCATGCTGAAGGAGTTCGCCCGCTTGACCAAGCAGGTTCTCCACATCGTCCGCAAGGAGGAAGTGTGTCGGCGGCTGATGAGCGCGCCGGGCGTCGGGCCGATCACCGCGCTCGCCTTCCGCGCCACCGTTGACCGGCCGGAGCGGTTCGGCTCTTCGCGGGCGGTGGGGGCACATCTGGGGCTGACGCCGGCGCGCTATCAGTCGGGCGAGACCGACGTCCAGGGCAAGGTCAGCCGCTGCGGCGACGAACTCGCCCGCACCGCCCTCTACGAGGCGGCGCATTCGCTGCTCGTGCGCTCGAAGAAATGGTCGAGCTTGCGCGCCTGGGGCATGAACATCGCCAGACGCCGCGGCATGGCGCGTGCCCGCGTGGCGGTGGCCCGCAAACTGGGCGTCATCCTGCACCGCATGTGGGCCGACGCAACCGAGTTCCGCTTTGGAAAGGAGCCTGCCGCACTGGCAGCGTGACCGAGACAGATCAAAGGAGCAAGGAACACGAACAAAGCTTTCGCCCGAAAGGGCGATGCCCGGATCGTTCCGTGGGGACGATGGGCGAGGCGATCTCGTTGAGAGTCCTGAACCTGCCGAACCAAGGTTCGCAAGGTCGTGAACCAGATTGAGACGTCTCGCTCTCCTGATCCCATCATGCGGCGGCCCAAGCGCCGACCGCGAAGAGAAGCGAGTGACCCGCGGAACGGTCCGAGAAAAAGTGCAGGAGCACCTTGACCACGACGACCCCAATCAGAGAGGACTCT
>NZ_SADR02000006.1 GCF_004010325.2 Mesorhizobium sp. M00.F.Ca.ET.216.01.1.1 | reverse complement strand
CTCTTCAAGGGCCGCATCGCAATGCGCACAGCCATCGCCAGCCCGTCGAGCTACGCCTGCCCACCCACCAAGCCAATCGGTGCGGTCACAATGGACCAAGCCGAACCGTCAAATCCCCATAGACTCAAAACCGAGATCTCCACCCCGCGGGTTCCTTCCCTGGAGGCTTCCGGACGCCGGCCTCGGAGCCACGCCATCTCAGTAGACGGCCGGCATCCGAAACCCATCACAATTGTTGACGTCGATCAGCCAGAAATAAATGTCGGCTTCGCTGAAGGGTTTCGGGTGCCGTCAGGCGTACGAAACCCTTCAGCATGTCAGCCATTGAGGTCAGCCTCGCCTCCGCCCGAAAGCAGAAGTCGTGGCGCGATCTAAACGACCAATCTCGTGTCGTGCGCATATAGATATCGCGGGGTGCCGTGTCCTTCGTCATGTCCTTCAGTCCGTACCTTCGGCTGCGGTTGCAGCTGCTGCCGCAATCCTGGCCGTCGCCGAGAGCGGGCAGCGGCGGGGACAAGCGAAAATCGATGCGCGCTGGTGCGGGCGCACGAAGGCCGAAGGCCGTAGGAGCCTCGGCCCGCGTCTATTTCGCCTGGGGAGAGAGGCCAGCCTGTGCAAAAGCCCAATAGTCATGCGGGCCTAGAGGGAGGGTAACTGGCCACTCGACCTTCCCAAGATATTCGCCTTCATCACATCGGCTGAACGCTCGCGGACCTAAAAAGGGTGGCGATCGCGGATTCATCCGTCAGAGGGTGCATCTATTTTTTTGATACTGCGATCCGTTCAGCTCCAGCCCGACGTCTAGCTTAGACATAACGCCGATCCATGGCGTTCAAGGGAGAGTTCAAGATGGAAGACATCGCCTTAAGACACGACGCCACTACGTTGGTGAACGTGCTGACCTGCGAACCAGCTGATCAGGATGTACTGCTGACCCTGCTTCGGGAGAATACAGACCGCGTGATCTCAGGTCTGGACGGCTGGATCTCGACCAGTCTTGTGGCGGCCGCCGACGGCTCACGGATCGTCATTGTCTCCCAGTGGCGCGACGCCGATGCAGTCAAGGGAATGCAGACGGACGAGCGCATGCTCGCCTATTTCCCGAAGATTGCAGCGCTTGCCCGTTTCGACTCCATCGCGGGTGCCATTGTGCACGCGCGCGCAGCGTGATTGGGAGGTCGGCTATGACTGGACTTAAGAACAAGCAAGCGATCGTTACGGGAGGCAGCGCGGGCATCGGGCTGGAAATGGTCCGATCGCTCCTCGCACAAGGTGCAGAGGTGACCGTGATCGCAAGAGATGATGGCAAGCTCGCCGCGGCACGGGATGCCGGTGCGCAGGCCATTGCAGGTGACGCGACCGACGCCGCTCTGATCACGCGCGAGATAGATGCTGTCGATCCCGACATCCTGATCCTCAATGCAGGGGCGCGTCTCGCGGCGAAGACGTTGGACCGCCAGAACTGGGACGACTTTTCGGCGGTCTGGAACACCGACGTCAAGGCGACCTTTATCGGCATTCAGGCCGCGCTAAATAGGCCCTTGCGGCCTGGCTCGCGCGTGCTGGTCACGTCGAGCGGCGCCGCCATGGTGATGAGCCTACCGGCGATACGGCCAGAGGATCTGCGGATGTCCGGAGGCTATGTCGGCGCCAAGCGCATGGTATGGTTCATGGCGCACCAGGCCAATGCGGTTTCCCGTGAACGCGGACTGGGCATCCTCTTTCAGGTTCTCGTGCCGGCGCAACTCATGGCCGCAACCGAGCTTGGCCATGCAGTCGCGGCGGCGTATGCCGAAGCCGAAGGAATCACGATCGATGAGCATATCCTCCGACGCTACGGCTCCCACCTTGCGCCGGAGCAGGTGGGACGGCAGGTTGTCGAGTTGCTTGACGACCCAGCATACCGCACCGGCGTGGCCTATGGCATTCGCGCCGGCGTGCAGCTCATGCCGCTCGATTGAGGAGGTTTGATGACCGGGCACCAGCACGAGCTCGAAAAGCGGCTTTCGGAAATGCGGCCAAAGCTACACCGGTATTGCGCGCGAATGGTGGGTTCGACCATCGACGCCGAGGATGTCGTGCAGGATGCCTGCCTGAAGGCGGTGGCCGCCTGGGGCGGCGAAGAGGTAGCTAACCCCGACGGCTGGTTATTTCGAATCGCGCACAACACTGCGCTCGACTTTCTGCGCCGACGTCGCCGCGCGCCGGCGATAGAGAATTTGGAGACTCTTGAGATGATCGCGACTCCCCCTGCGCCTGATCCTCAGGCCGCAGCCGCGTCTATCCGCACTTTCATGCGACTTCCGCCCCTCCAGCGCAGCGCGGTCGTGATGAAGGACGTGCTTGGACATTCATTGGAAGAGATCGCTGAGGTCAACGGCGTAAGCGCGCCGGCGGCAAAATCGGCGTTGCAGCGTGGACGCGCTTCCCTCCGTGCGTTCACCGACGAGCCGCAAGATATCGATCTCCCGATCCTGCCGGACGAGACGAGAAAACGTCTTACTGCCTATGTCGACGGCTTCAGAAACGGCGATTTCGACGCGGTGCGCGCCATGCTTGCCGAAGACGTGCGGCTCGACCTCGTTTCTAAGCTGACCAGGGGAGGAAAATCCGAGGTCGGCGAGTATTACGGCCGCTATGCTGCGTGCGAGCAATGGGCATTCGAGGCCGGTGCCGTCGAAGGACGCCCAGCTATGCTGGTATACGACCGCGAAGTGTCGCTCGATCAACCGGCCTATTTTGTCGCCCTGTCGTTCAGCGACGGACAGGTCGTATCGATCCATGACTTCCTGTTTGCGCATTACGCGATCGAGGGTGTCCGGATGCAGCGATTGCAAGACCGATGAGTGGCCCTGGCGAGCCATACCTTGGGTTAATGAGCGGAGACAGGTTTGGATGAAGCAGGAGCTAGGCGACGATGCTCGCTCCTTGGCTCGAGACGACATCGGTTTGGTTTCTCTCCGACCGCTTCAGAAGATGGAATGTCGCCGAACGCGACCCATAGTTGTAGCGGTCCCGTGTCTTTCTCATGGACATAATCAAGGAAGACGCGCTCAAAGGCCTAGCGCACATCCGTCTTTGCGCGGATCGGAGCCCCCTTGAAGGGTACCGTTTTCCCAATCGATAAGGATGGCCTGGCCGCCGCCGATAGGGTCGGGTGACGGAACGATCCGGAAGCCACGTCGTTCGAGTTCCGCCGCCGTAGCGGGATCGAGCGTCTTCTCGGCTTCGACCTCTGTCGTGCCTGAAACGGGCACGACGCGTGGCAGGTCGATCGCTTCCTGCACGTCAAGGCGGAAGTCGAGCACCTTCGACAAGAAATGCGCATGACCCATCGCCTGATAGTAGCCGCCCATGACGCCGAAGGACATCACCGCCCGCCCGTCGCGCGTCATCATGCCCGGGATGATGGTGTGCAGCGGACGTTTGCCGGGTGCGATGGCGTTGGGATGCCCCGGCTTCAGCACGAAACCCTGGCCGCGATTTTGCAGAACGATGCCCGAGCGCGGCGCGACGAGTCCGGTTCCAAAACTGTCGAAGACCGAGTTGATGAAGCTGACAGCGTTGCGGTCCTTGTCTACAACCGTGATGTAGACGGTGTCGCGATGCGCCGGCGTCTGGATTGGCGGCAGGTCGGTTAGCGCGCGGTTGAGGTCGATTGTGCCGGCGAGCCTGTCGGCGAGCGCGTCGGACAACAGGTGTTCCACGGGTACCACCTCCTTCTCCGGATCGGCGAGCAACTCGTCCCGCGCCGCATAAGCGAGCCGCGTCGCCTCGATCTCGATGTGCAGTCGGTCGGCAGACTGCGGGTGGCCGTCAGGCTGGAAACGCGCCAGGATGTTGAGGATCATCAGCGCGACGATGCCTTGTCCGTTCGGCGGGCATTCGTGCACGCGATGGCCCTGGAAACCGGTGTGGATGGGGTCGACATATTCGCCCTTTGCATTGGCGAAGTCGTCCACCGTGTGGACGCCGCCGAGACTGCGCAGGTAGGAGACGATGTCGTCGGCGACAGCCCCGGTGTAGAAGCCGTCACGTCCTTCCGCCGCGATGCGCCGCAGTGTGGCGCCAAGCTCCGGCTGGCGATGCACCTCGCCCACGCGCGGCGCGCGTCCGCCAGGCAGGAAGATTCGCCTTGCGGCGGGGTCCGCCGACAACAGTTCGGTCTCGAGGATCCAGTCGCGATGAACGCGGGGCGAGATGGCGTAGCCCTCCTCGGCAAACCGGATCGCCGGCGCCAGAACCTCCGCGAACGGCAATCTGCCATGGTCGGCGTGCAGCCTGGTCCAGGCGTCGACCGCGCCCGGCACCGTGACCGCATGGGGCGACTGCCGCAGTATCTCCGTCAGCCCATGCTCGGCGAACCATTCGGGGCGCGTCGCGGCCGGTGCGCAGCCGGAGCCATTGTAGGCCACGATGTCGTCGGAGCCTTCGCGGGAAATCAGTGCAAAGCAGTCGCCGCCTATTCCGGTGGAGCCTGGCTCCACGACACATTGCACTGCGCTGGCTGCGATCGCGCCGTCCATGGCGTTGCCGCCCGCCGCCAAGATGCGGACTGCGGCAAGCGTAGCGGACGGATGCGACGTCGCGGCCATCGCTTCCCTGGCGACGACCAAAGACCTTCTTGGCTGTTCAAAGTCCCGCATTTTCTGATCGACCTCGCTGAGTGTTACTTGTTGATCTCCGCGCGGTCGACCGCCAGACGCAGATGCCGGGACAGCCTGTGTTCCAGGGCGGCCAGCGCGCGGCTGACCGTGAAATTGAGGGCAAGGTAGATCGCGCCCGCGCAGACGAACACCTCGATGGCCCTGTAGGTTTGGGAGATGATGCCCTGGGCGATGCCGGTCACTTCCATCAGGGTGACGATCGAAGCGAGCGATGAGCCCTTGATCATCAGGATGATTTCATTGCTATAGCCCGGCAGCGCCTGACGCAGCGCGAGCGGGAGCACAACCAACCGAAGCACCTGGAGGCGATTCATCCCGAGCGCCTTGGCGGCTTCGATCTGTCCCCGCGGCACAGTCTGAAGAGCGCCGCGCATGATCTCGCTGCCGTAGGCTGTGGTGTTCAGCGTCAGCGCCAGAATCGCGCACCAATAGGGCTCGCGGAAAAGACCCCACAGGCCGATCTGCTGGAGAAAAGGGCGAAATTGGCCCAGCCCGTAGTATATGAGAAAAATCTGCACCAGGAGCGGCGTGCCGCGGAACACCGCAACATAGCTGCGGATCGGCCAGCCGAGCAGCGGCTTGTTCAGTTGCTGGGCCAGGGCGAGCGGGAGGGCGATCCCGGTGCCGAGCAGGATCGACATTCCTGCCAGTTGCAGCGTCAGCGGCAGGCCGGCCAGCAGGCGCGGGACGATCTCGGCTATGAAGGCGAGGTCCATCACGACCTTCCGACGCCGCGCATAGCGATACGTTCGGCGCGACGGAAAAGCACGCCGGTCGCTGCTGCGATGGCAAAGTAGAGGGCCGCGGCCGCGACGTAGAACACGAAGGGCTGACGGGTCGAGCCGGCGCCGATCTGCGCTTGCCGCATCAATTCGACCAGACCGATCACTGAGATCAGCGCGGAGTCCTTCAGCACCAGCTGCCAGACATTTCCCAGGCCGGGTATGGCGTACCGCATCAGTTGTGGCAGGATCACCAGGCGCAGCGTCAGATATTTCGACAAGCCGTGGGCATAGGCTGCCTCGGCCTGGCTCCGGTCGACGGCGAGATAGGCTCCACGATAGACCTCCGCCTGGTATGCGCCCGAGATGATGCCGATCGCCAGCGTTCCGGTCGCAAAGGCTGGAAGGCCAAAGAAACCGTCGGCGCCGAACAGGTGCGCGACCGTGGTCAGCGTCATGCTGCCGCCGAAGTAGAGCAGATAGATCGTCAACAGGTCCGGAATGCCGCGAAAGACCGTCCCGTACGCATCGGCGATAAACGCCAGCGCGCGCGAGCCTCCGACCCGCGCGGCCGCCGCGATGCCTCCGAAGACCGCACCCAGCGCGAAACCCGCGATGGACAACAGAAACGTGACGGCGGAGGCGGACAGCAGTGCCGCCGCCCACCCGCCGGTGCCGAAGCCGAGAAGGCGCACCGCTTCCATCATTGTCGGTCAGCGCGCCTGGCGGATCTTCGCCATGAGGTGCGCGGGACTGTCACCACCCGACAGGCCCACTATCATTTCACCGGCGTCACATCGGTTTTGACCCATTTCATCGACAACGTCTTGATCGTACCGTCGGCGATTGCCTCGTCGATCGCCTTGTTGAACATTTCCTTGAGCGCGGTCTCGTTCTTGCGCAAACCAGCGCCTGTGCCCTTCCCGAACACGCCGCCGAGAAAACCCGGACCGGCAATCTTGTACTGCGCGAATTCCGGCTTCGCCAGCGTCGCGGCCAGCGCGGTCTGCTGCGCGAACAGCGCGTCGATGCGGCCGGCGGCCAGGTCGAGGTCGTGCTGCTCCGTCGTTTTGTATTCGCGTATCTCAACGGTGTCGGAAAAATACTTCTTCAGGAACTCCAGGTTCGACGTGGCCGCCTGCACGCCGACGACCTTCCCCTTCAGCAGCGGCTTCAGCTTCTCCACGGCGGCGGAGGCAGCGGCATCGTCCTCGAGCTTGATCTTCTGCGCAGAGTCCGCGAGCTTGCCGAGTTCGCTATCTTTCGCCACGGCGAAGCCGGACGGGTCCACGGCATAAGGCTGCGTGAAGTCGATCACTTCCAGGCGTTTGTCGGTGATGAACATGCTGGCCATGATGACGTCGAACTTGCCCACGTTCAGCGACGGGATGAGCCCGTCCCAGTCCTGCGCGACGATGGTGCACTGGATCTTCATGCGCGCGCACAGATCGTTGGCGAGATCGATCTCCAGGCCGTCCAGCTTGCCGTCGGCATTGGTGAAATTCCAAGGCGCGTAGGCGCCTTCGGTGGCGACGGTGATCGCCTTCGGTGCATCCTGGGCCAAGGCGGGCAAAGCCAGGGCCATCCAACCCGCCGCGATGGCGGCAAATCGTCTGAAATTCATATTCAACACTCCCATTTGTGCCGGATCATCCGGCGTTCCCGCTCTTTCGCCCCGGTCGATGATCGCCTGGTATCTCTCCTTGATTGTTCTCAGCGCCGGTCCGGACTGGCGAACTCGGCCAACATCGGCGCGGTGCCCAGGATGTGCTTCTGCATGGCAGTCTCGGCGAAGGCGGCATCACCGGTGCGCAACGCTTCGATCAGGCTGCTGTGCTCTTCGCGTGCGCTTAGCGGCTTCTCCACATAGTCGAACCAAATCCGCAGATACGGCTCGATGGTGACGTGAAGGGCGGCAATCTGCTTCATCAATTTGGGCCTGCCGCTCAGGCCGTAGATGGTGGCGTGGAATTCGTGGTGCCGGGCTACCCAATCGCTGCTGCCCGATATTCCGGCGCGCTCCATCCTATCGAGCAGCCGCTCGAGTTCGGCGATGACCTCCGCGTCGATGTGTGGCATCGCGAGCCGCACGGCCAGACCCTCCAGCACCGAGCGTATTTCGAAAGTCTCGTA
The DNA here is from genome assembly GCF_004010325.2 of Mesorhizobium sp. M00.F.Ca.ET.216.01.1.1. Lineage (GTDB taxonomy): Bacteria > Pseudomonadota > Alphaproteobacteria > Rhizobiales > Rhizobiaceae > Mesorhizobium. Next base: position 254,615 of record NZ_SADR02000006.1, on the reverse strand, counting down.
GATCTCGTCGAGCGTCAGTCCCGCGACAATGCAGCCGCGGTTGGGGCGGATGACGACCAGGCCGTCGGCCGCGAGCCGGCGGAACGCTTCGCGCACTGGCATCCGGCTCATGCCGATTTCAGCAGCAATGTCCTCAGGGATCAGCCTGTCGCCGGCCCGATAGCGCCCAAGCCGAAGCGCGGAATGAAGGTGGCGGTAGGCCTCCTCTTCCGCCGTCGCCGAGATTTCGAACAATTGAGCACCCGAACCGACCATCATGGCGCCTCATGGCTGTATGATTGTATCCACTGATACAATCATACAGCTGGCTGTCAAGCGGTGATTGGACGGACTACGTGGTGCGGCAGCGGGCGAGCAAGACCAGCGGCGGGTCATGCGGTTTCTCTTGGACGGGGAAGACGCGGCGGAAATTACGTAAGGTTTTAAGTTCGGCAAGCCATAGCATTGTCGGCCCGAAAGAGAGGTCCGACGGTGAGCCAACCGCATGGATACGAGGAACGGGACAGACAAGACGCTGCTGCACCTGGCGGTCGAACGGGTGCACAAGGCCAGCGCCAAGCTCGGCGGCCTGGCGGCCGCCGCGGAAAATCCCACGTGGGACGTGGGACGGCGATTTGCCGTCCCACGTTCTCCACTTGTTCCAGCGGCTTTTTGGCTAAGTGCTTGAATTACTTGGTGGGTGTGCACAGGATCGAACTGTGGACCCGCTGATTAAGAGTCAGCTGCTCTACCAACTGAGCTACACACCCACACGGCCGGCAAACCGGCGTCGGCGGGCATATAGCTGCCGGTATCCGCCATGTCCAGCCCTGCCGGAATCATTTCCCGTCAAATCGCCCAAGTGTCGCACTTGTCAGGCGAACAGCTTGCCTTCCGCCACCTTGATGGCATGGCCGCCGATGCGGGCGGCAGCCAGTTTTCCGCCTTCCACGTTCAGTTCGAGGCGAATGCGCGAAGGCCGGCCCATCTCCAGCCCTTGCTCGATCCATAGCTGGGAAACGCCGTCTGTCGGGGCGTCGAAATGCATGATCGCGCCGGCGAAGGCGGCCGCGGCCGAACCGGTCGCCGGATCTTCGTAGGAGGGGTTGCCGGGCACGATCATGCGTACATGGAAGGCGCTGTGATGGTTCACCGTCTCGCGGCAATAGACATACGGGCTGGCCAAAGCCCATTCGCTCTTGCGCGGCGCAAGCTCCGACCACAGCTGATTGTCCAGCTTTATGTCGGCTGCCGCCTCCAGGTCGGCGACGGGGACGGTCACATAAGGCACGCCGGCCGACCAAAATGAGACGCGGTGATTCTCGAAGCCGATCTCGTGCGGCGCCAGGCCAAGGGCCGCGCCGATCGCCTCCGGATCGGCGGACAGTTCCAGTTGCTCCGGCAATCTGGCCAGGTCGAACTCGGCGAAGATGGCGCCGTCGTGCTTGCTGACGGCGCAACGCACCGGTCCGATGTTCTCCTCAAGCACGAAGATGCCGGCGCCGCCGCCGTTCGCCATCTCGGCAAGCGCTATCGCCGAGCCCACGGTCGGATGGCCGGCGAACGGCATTTCATAGTCGGGCGTGAAGATACGGATGCGGGCGCGGTGCCGGGCATCTTCCGGCGGCAGCACGAAAACCGTTTCGGACAGGTTGAACTCGCGCGCGATGGCCTGCATGGCGGCCGTATCCAGTCCCTCGCAATCCAGCACGACGGCCAGCGGATTGCCGGCCAACCGCTCGGTGGTGAACACGTCGTAGAGCAAGTAGTTCCGGGTCAGCATTGTAGAAAACCTTCTGCCTCAATCCCAACATGAGCGAAATTTAATTTGTAATTTGAACCATAAGGCCTGATTTGTGCACTGATGGGGACATCTCTGGTTATAGGGGTCCGGCGTGGACCAGATTGTCAATCTGCCAAAAGTTGAATCTGCTTCCGCCATCGAGACGGCGCTGGGTCTTGACCAAAAAGGGGTGAAGACAAAACGCCGCCGCGGCTGGCTCTATGGCCTGCTGGTGCTGATCGTCATCGCAGCTGCTTTCGCCGGTTACCAGTGGTATGCCGGCTCTCCCACCAAGATCGAATACACCACGGTGCCGGCCACGGTTGCCGACCTCACCGTCGCGGTGTCGGCTACCGGCGCGTTGCAGCCGCTCACTCAGGTCGATATTTCCAGCGAACTGTCCGGCGTCGTCCGTTCGGTCTCGGTCAACGAGAACCAGCAGGTCAAGAAGGGCGACGTGCTGGCCGCGCTCGACACGGCCAAGCTGGAGGTCCAGATCGAGCGTGCCCGGGCGTCTGCCAAGGCTGCGGCCGCGGCTGTCGAGAACGCCACTGTAACCCTGGCCGAAAACGAAAAGGCGCTCGTGCGCGCAGCGGCACTGACCAAGCGCGGCATGGCGACGGACCAGTCGCTCGAGGCTGCGACCGCGACGCGCGACCGTGCCAAGGCGGCGCTCGACAGCGCCGAGGCCAGCCTCGCCATCGCAATTGCCGACCTCAAGGCGCAGCAGACGGACCTTGCCAAGAGCACCATTTATGCTCCCATCGACGGCATCGTCCTGACCCGCTCGGTCGATCCCGGCCAGACGGTTGCCTCCTCGCTGCAGGCGCCGGTGTTGTTCGTCATCGCCGCCGACCTCAGGAACATGGAATTGAAGGCGGCGGTCGACGAGGCCGACATCGGCGCGGTCAGGCCCGGCCAGCATGCACGCTTCACCGTTGATGCCTTTCCAGACCGGCCGTTCGATGCCGAGATCCGCGACATCTCCTACGCTTCGGTCACCACCGACGGCGTCGTCACCTACGATGCGCGGCTTGAGGTCGACAACAACGAGCTTCTGTTGCGGCCCGGCATGACCGCCACCGTCTCGGTCGTCACCAAGCAGGCCAAGGGTGTTCTCACCGTGCCGGCCACGGCCTTCCGCTATCGGCCGGCGGCACTTGCCGCCCGTGCGTGGAGCCTGAGCGATCTTCTTACCGGCCGCATGGGGCGTCCAGGCGGCAACCGCCAGCGCCAGCAGGCAACGACGCCGCCAACCGATGGTTCCCGCACGCTCTACGTTCTGGAGAACGGCCGGCCGCATCCGGTCAACGTCAAGATCGGCTCCACCGACGGCGAGCTGACCGAGATCGTTTCGGGCCTCGACGAAGGCGCGCAAGTCATCACCGCGTCGCAGCAGCGGAGCTGACATCGTGTCGGGCCCCGTGCTCATCACCTTCGACAAGGTCTGGAAGAGCTACGGCCAGGGCGAGGCCCAGGTGCACGCGCTGGCCGGCGTCGACCTTGCCATAAGGCGCGGGGAATTCGTCGCCATTATGGGCCCGTCCGGCTCGGGCAAGTCGACGGCGATGAACATCATCGGCTGCCTCGACACGCCGACGGCCGGAACCTACAGCTTCGAGGGCATTGACGCCGGCCGGCTCGACCGCAACCGCCGCGCCGTGCTGCGCAATCTCTATGTCGGCTTCGTCTTCCAGGGCTACAACCTGCTGCCGCGCACCACGGCGGCGGAAAATGTCGAGCTGCCGCTGATCTATCGCGGCGTTGCCGCCCGCGAGCGCCGCGATCTCGCCATGCAGGCGCTCGCCCAGGTCGGCCTTGTCGGCCGCGAGCACCATACGCCGGCCGAGCTGTCCGGCGGCCAGCAGCAGCGCGTGGCGATCGCGCGCGCCATCGTCACCAGGCCGACGCTGCTCGTCGCCGACGAGCCGACCGGCAATCTCGACACTGCCCGCACGAACGAGATCATGGAACTCCTGACGCAGCTCAACACCGGGCTTGGCCTGACCATCGTCATGGTCACGCACGAGGCCGACGTCGCCGGCTACGCTCAGCGCACGGTTCGCTTCCTCGATGGCCATGTCGGCTCCGACACCGCCAATTTGGAAATGGCGTAGACCATGATCTGGGAAACGGTCCGCCTCTCGCTGATTTCCATCCGCCGCAACGTACTGCGCTCGTTCCTGACGCTGCTCGGCATCGTTATCGGTGTCGCCGCCGTCATCGCCATGCTGACCATCGGCTCAGGCACCACCGAGAAGGTCAAGTCCGACATCTCCAAGCTCGGTAGCAATCTGCTCGTCGTCCGCTCCGGCCGCCCGGCCGGGCCCGGTGGGCCGGGCGGGCTCGACCAAGCCACCCGCCCGCTTGGCAGCAAGGAGCTTGCTGCGCTCGTCGCACACCTCGCCGGCGCCCGCGCCATATCGCCGGCCTCGCAGAAGCAGGTCCGCGTCATTTACGGCACCGAAAGCCTGACCTCGGGCGTCACCGGTACCGACAGCGCCTATCTCGACGCGCGCGACTGGAAGCTCGTCTCGGGCCGCCCGTTCAGCGACTCGGAGACCCGCTCGGGCACCGGCGTCTGCCTGATTGGCGAGACGGTGCGCCAGCAATTCTTCGGCGCCGGCGATCCCGAAGGCGAAATCATCCGCGTCAACCGCACCTCCTGCAAGATCATCGGCCTGCTCGAGCCGAAGGGCTATACCGGCTTCGGCCAGGACCAGGACAATGTCGTGCTGATACCGCTCGCCGCCTATCAGCGCCGTATCGCCGGCAACCGCGACATCGACTCGATCTATGTCGCCGCCGATGACAGGACGCCGACCAGCGAGTTGCAGCCGCGCGTCGAGGACATATTGCGCGACACGCGACGCATCACGCCCGACCGCGAGGACGATTTTTCGATCCGCGACATGACCCAGATCGCCGCCGCCATGGCCAGCGCCACAACCGCCATGACCGGCATGCTCGGCGCCGTCGCCGGCGTCAGCCTGCTGGTCGGCGGCATCGGCATCATGAACATCATGCTGGTCTCAGTCACCGAGCGCACGCGCGAAATCGGCATCAGGCTCGCCATCGGCGCGCATGAAAAGCATATCCTCATCCAGTTCCTGGTCGAGGCGACGGTGCTGTCGCTGCTCGGCGGCATCATCGGCATCCTGATCGGCCTGGCGCTGGCCGGCCTCGCCTCGCTGACGCTGACAATACCGTTTGCACCCAGCCCGGCGATCATCCTGCTCGCTGTCGGCTTTTCCGCGCTGATCGGCATGGTGTTCGGCTTCTTCCCGGCACTGCGTGGCGCAAGGCTCGATCCGATCGACGCGCTGCGGCACGAGTGAGCCGGTCTGACGAAAACGGTCTGACGGCAAACTCAGGCGTGATCGCCAGAAAAATGCCACTCGATCAGCGGCTTCATGTGCGGCATCAGCCCGTCCGGCAGGTCGGCGGCATGGCGGATGATGACAGGTCCCTCGATTTCCGGCTCCGCCTCGGTGGCGACGAAGGCGCTGATGCGCTGCGCGACCTCGTCGGCGGATGCCGGCTCATGGTAGCGGCGAAAGATCACCGTGCCGCTTGCGGTCGACATCGCGTAATAGCGCTTGCCGCGTGCCGCGCCTGATAGGTCGAGGCCGGTTTCCTCACGCACCTCACGCATCATGTTGAAGTCGACATCGACAAGACCGTCGCGAAAATCGACCGGCTCCAACGAGCCGGCGGCGAAATAGACGCGGCCGGGATTGACGGTGTGCGACGCCATGCGGATCGCCACCAGCGCATTGTCGCCGGCGACCAGCATGGCATGGGCATAGGCGTGTTCGGCGCCGGCCACCTGCCTGTTGCCGCGCCAAAGCATGAAGGTCGAGTAGCGCACCGCATGGCAGCGGCCGACGAGGCTGTTGTCGCGGTAGCTGAGCGCCGAAAGCAGCACCACGGTGCCGTCGAACAGCGCGGGGTTGGCCGCCGTCTCGCGCTGCCAGTTGTCGGCGATCGCCTGCGCATTGTCGCGCTCGAACGGATGCGGACCAGGGTCGAGCCTGACGTCGACCGCATCGACCGGCAGGATGATGTTGCGCGGCAGGTCAAAACTCAACAGACCGTCCTCAGGCCATGTCCAAAGTGACCGCCACCGGACAATGGTCGGACGCCTTCGGCCGGTCCCAGCCGGCGCGCGGAAAGCGGTCCACTTCCTGACCTGCCGGAAATATGGTGCGCCAGGGCTGGCCGTTTCGGATGATGTCGGGAACGGCTGTGGCGTTCTTGCTGGCCAGCGCCTTCGACAGCAGGATGTAGTCGAGCTGGCAGAGATGCCGCTCTTCCGGCCCGCGCGTATGGTAGAAGGTCCAGCGGTCCATCTCCGGGCGCCGCTCGACGGCGTTTTCGCAAAAGCCGCCGGCGGTAAGCACGTTGAGACAGGACTGGCTCTCGTTGACCACCTCGAAGCGGTAGCCGTCGACGGCATCGCCGGTGACTTTCACGCGCTGCCGGTAATCGTTCATGTCGCCGCAGATCGCCCAGCGTTTGTCGGCGGCGTGATCCTTGCCGAAGCGCTCCTCGATGATGCAGCGCACTGCCAGCGCCTCGGCAATGCGCAGCGGCATCGTCGCCTCGCGCCCGTCCAGACCGTTGCGGGGGGAGCCCATCGACTTGAAATGCACGAGGTAGAGCGTCAGCGGCACGCCTCCTACGGTCACGTCGATTTCCAGGCAGTCGCGCCGGAAGACGCGCTCGTTGGCCAGATGCCCAAGCGCCGCCAGTTCCGGCGTGTGCAGGCCGAACTGCTCGAAAGTGACATAGGCGTGGCTGGTCATGCGCACGAATTCTATCGGCTGGCCCTGCGCGGTCTCGTTGCGCATCATCACAGCGACGTCGATGCCGCGCGAATCATTGCCTGATGTGGTGTATTTTTGCCGGTAGCCCTGCCCGACCATCTTGAACAGATAGCCATATTCGAAGGCCTTCAGCGCCTCGATATTGTCGACCTCCTGCATGCAGATGATGTCAGCGCGGGTGGCCGCGATCGCCAGCGCCGTCAGCTGGCGCGTATCGTCAGACTGTGCGATCGCGCGCGCCTGCTCCAGCATCCTGTATTCAGCCTCGCTCCGGATGTCGAACAGCGCCAGCGTGCGATCTTCGTTGAGCTGGTTGCGGTAGCCGGAAAAATCGAACCTGTTCATCAGGTTTTCGACGTTGAAGGTGGCGAGGCGCAGCGACATGGCGATGAGCTTTGCCCGCAAGCGCGTCCGAAAACAAGGGCATAGCGCTAACGCCAGTTATGGTTGACGGAACCTTTTTGTTCATCTTCCGTTCAGACGGAAAGTTCCACTGTCGAGTTTCTTCCTCGGAGTGGTGGGCGTGGGGCCTGAACCTTCGGAGAGTGCAATGAAACCGCTCTTTTTGTCTTCGCTCGGATCCGGGCTGATGACGCTCGGCCTTGTGGCGGGCCTGACGGCTCCGTCTTTCGCCGGCCCGATCCTGCAACCAGACCTGTCGGTGCCGGCCAATGCCGCAGCGCCGCAAATTACGCCGGTCCGCGCCGAGTGGGCCGGCGGCAATGACAGACAGATGTACAATTGGCGTTGGCGCAGGCATGGCGTCCGGCAATGGCACGGCGACGATTGGAGATGGCGCCACAACAATTTCCGCGAGCACCATTTTTCCCGCAATTGGGACAACGGCAATTGGAATGACGACTGGCGCTGGCGGCGCCATCACCATCGCCGGTACTACGGTGGCGGCTATTACGGCGGTTACCACGACAACGACAACGGCGCCGCCGCGCTTCTCGGTTTGGGCCTTGGGTTCGGCCTTGGCAGCCTGTACCAGGGCTACTACAACCGGGGCTACTACAACAACGGTTACTATGCGCCGCGCCGTTACTATCGCACCCTTTCGAGCGCCCATGTCCGCTGGTGCTACAACCGCTACAGGTCTTACCGGGCTGCGGACAACACGTTCCAGCCCTATTATGGTCCGCGCCAGCAGTGCATTTCGCCCTATAGTTGAGCAACACCGGCTGACGAATGGTTGTGGCGCCGCGTATCGCGGCGCCATTTTTGTCTCTGAGCTTTTCTCTGGGCCGCAAAGTTCGCCCGTAGCCATCGATGCTAACGCTATGTTTATCAGGCAGGTCTATCGAACGTGCTGATCAGACCGCTCCCTATGCGACGATCGCCCGGGATTGTGTGATGGCCCAGGACGAAAACAGAGACAAGCACAGGCAGCGCGTCCTCAAGGGCGCGACGATCCTGACCGGCGTGACCAATTCCGAGGTCAAATGCACGCTGCGCAACATGCATGCCGGCGGTGCGGAGCTGAAAGTGTCGATCGACGCGCGGGTGCCGGATGAATTTCTGCTCTATGTGCCGACCGATGGCATCGCCTACAAGGCCGTGGTCCGCTGGCGCCGCGAGGACCGCATCGGCGTTATGTTCACCGGCACCGAGCCCAAGCCGCATTGGCACTATGGCTAGGCTCAGCGGCGCTCGTGCATGAGCTATACGAATAGGGCGGCGATCATCACGCCGCCCTCTCGCGATTAAATCCTAATTCTTGGCCTTGTCGACCAGCTTGTTCTTGGAGATCCACGGCATCATCGCGCGCAGCTTGGCGCCGACTTCCTCGATCTGGTGGCTGTCATTGTTGCGGCGGATGCCCTTGAAGCGCGCCATGCCGGCACGGTATTCCTGCATCCACTCCGACGTAAACTTGCCGGTCTGGATATCCTTCAGCACGCGCTTCATCTCGGCCTTGGTCTCGGCGGTGATGATGCGCGGGCCCGAAACATATTCGCCCCATTCGGCAGTGTTCGAGATCGAGTAATTCATGTTGGCGATGCCGCCCTCGTAGATCAGGTCGACGATCAGCTTGACCTCGTGCAGGCACTCGAAATAGGCCATTTCCGGCGCGTACCCAGCTTCCACCAGCGTCTCGAAGCCGGCGCGGATCAACTCGACCAGGCCGCCGCACAGCACAACCTGTTCGCCGAACAGATCGGTCTCGCATTCCTCGCGGAAGTTGGTTTCGATGATGCCAGAACGGCCGCCGCCGACGCCGCAGGCGTAGGACAGCGCCAGATCGAGCGCGTTGCCCGAAGCGTCCTGGTTGACCGCGACCAGGCACGGTACGCCGCCGCCCTTCTGGTATTCGCCGCGCACAGTGTGGCCGGGGCCCTTCGGCGCAATCATGACGACGTCGACCGAAGCCTTCGGCTCGATGAGCCCGAAGTGCACGTTGAGGCCATGTGCGAAGGCGATCGCCGCGCCGTCGCGAATGTTCGGTGCGATCTCTGACTTGTAGATGTCGGCCTGCAGCTCGTCGGGCGTTGCCATCATCATCAGGTCGGCCCATTTGGCGACATCCGCCACGCTCATCACCTTGAGCCCGTCGGCCTCGACCTTCTTGGCGGTCGCCGAGCCAGCCTTGAGACCGATGGCGATATCCCTGACGCCGGAATCCTTGAGGTTGAGCGCATGCGCCCGGCCCTGGCTGCCATAGCCGATGATGGCGACCTTCTTGCCCTTGATCAGGTTGAGATCGGCGTCGCGATCGTAATAGACACGCATTTTTCTTCCTTCCCGTTCTTGAGATCAGAGGCCTTGCGGCCCGGTTTTTGCTCCGTGGAGAGCGAGGAACTGTTGTGTCGCCCGGGCGGCATCGCCGCCGATCGCCGCATCAGTCAATTCCAGCCGGTCGCCGAGCAAAAGGCGGATCTGCACGTCGCGGGCGACCAGCCCGAAGAAGGTGCGGAACGCCGCTTCGGCGTCCGAAAACTGGAGAAGCCCGGCCTGCCTGCCGGCTTCCAGCACCGGCTTCAGGCGCCTCGCCAGCGCAAAGCGGCCATTCTCCAGCACGATGGCGCCAAGATCGTCCTTGCCGTCTTTGCGCTTGACGGGGCCGGCATGGCCGACCGCGACGCGGTTCAGTGCAATCGAGGTGTCGCTCGAAATCACCTTGAGCCAGTCCGAGGCAAAGCGTTCGAGGCTCGCCGTCAGCGACGCAAGGTCGAGCCCCTTGCGGTCGACGGGGGCCACGCGCACCTTGGAAGCCTGCCACTGCACCGTCGCCGTCAACAGCCCGTCGCGGTCGCCGAACCATTTGTAGAGCGTTTCCTTGGAACAGCTCGCCCGCCGCGCCACGGCGGTCATGGTCAGGTGGTCGCCTTCCTCGACCAGCAGGCGAAGGGCGGCGTCCAGCACGGCCTTTTGCCGTTCCGTCAGCGTCTCGCTGGTGTCGATGTCGGCGCTTGCCTGCAACAAAGTTCTTTTCCTGCCCCGATGATGGTTTGGGTTTCAGCCAAAGCGTACCGTACGTTACGGTTCTGTGCTTCTATGGCGTATTGTCCAAACCTGTGCAAGCCTTATTTCGTGTTGAGGCCGCGCTGTGGTGGGCGGCTTGTCGTGGAAGAGACGATGCTCGTCGGATTGCTTGCCTTGACCGTTGCCGCCGCGTTTGCGGGCGCCGCCATCTATGTCAGCGTCGCCGAGCAGCCAGCCCGGCTTCAGCTCGATGACCGGGCGTTGCTGCAGGAATGGCAGCCCGCCTACAAGCGCGGCGCCGCCATGCAGGCGTCGATCGCCGTTGTCGCCTGTGTTTTCGGTGTCATTGCCTGGTGGCAGACCGGCGGTCTCGCCTATCTGGTCGGGGCGGTGCTGATTATCCTGCCCTGGCCGTGGACGCTGATAGTGATGATGCCGACAAACAGATCGCTGGAGGCGATGGATGCGGCCGCCGCCAATCCGCAAGCCAGGGCCTTGATCGTCAAATGGGGCAATCTGCACCTGGTTCGCGCAGCGCTTGGTGTGCTGGCAGCCCTGGCATTCCTTTGGGGCAGCCACCCGGTCTGAGCTCGCGCCATCTTGCCAACCCGCTTCCCCGCATCGGCTGCTTAGCGGGAGAAGTCATTCCACGATGGCTGGATGGCGCAGTCGCCCAAGCAGACCCGACAAGGTTTCGAGTTCGCTTGCCGAAAGCCTGACGCCGACCAGTTCCGCGATCGACGGGCCGTAAACGGCCCACATGCGACGGCGGGTTTCGCGCCCCTTGCCGGTGATGCGGATGGTTTGTCCGCGGCCGTCATCGGCAACCCTGAGCTTCTCGACCAGGCCGTCGGCTTCGAGCCGCGCCAGCAGCCGCGAGATGTTGTATTGCGCGAACAAGGTACGCTCGGTCAGCTGGAACGGTCGCAATCCACCCTCGCCCGTCTCGGCAAGCTCGTGCAGCACGTCGTACCAGGCAAGCGGCGGCAGGCCGCCGTCCTTCAGCGCGTCTTCGGCACTTTCCACGAGCTGGCGCGAAACCCGCATCAGGCGGGCCCACGCCTTGATGGCTTCGGGCGAAGGGGTGGCTTTCTCCGTCATGGCTGCAGCATAGGTGATAGATGCAATTGCATCAAGCTTGACAGATCGATGCATATGCATCTACATGGATGCGGTTGCATCAATCTTGGAAGGTAAACCGATGAAGCATGAAATCTGCAAGGCCGCCGACATTCCCGAAACGGGCAGCCTGATCGCGCCGTTCTTCGGCCGCGAGGTCCATGTCTATCGCAGCGGCGATCGTATCCGCGCTGCTGCCAATGTCTGCTTGCATTTCGGCGGGCCGCTCGATTGCAAGGACGGCAAGCTAGTCTGTCAGTGGCATGGCGCCTCGTTCGACATGGCGAGCGGCGACCGCCTCGAAGGCCCGGCGTCCAAAGGCTCCCGCCTCATGTTCCTCTCCACCCGCGTCGAGGACGGCGCCTTGAACTATGTCTGGGGAGAGTGAAATGTCCGGCAAGCTCATCCTCGTCAGCCATCATCTTTGTCCCTACGTGCAGCGCGCGGCGATTTCACTGCGCGAAAAGGCCGTGCCGTTTGAACGCCTCACCATCGACCTCGCCAACAAGCCGTCCTGGTTCAAGGCGATATCGCCGCTTGGCAAGGTGCCGTTGTTGCGCGTCCAGCAAAACGACGAGGAAACGGTGATCTTCGAATCCGCTGTCATCCTCGAATTCCTCGAGGAGACGCAGGCCCACCCGCTGCATCCCGCTGATCCGCTCGCCCGCGCCCGGCATCGCGCCTGGATCGAATTCGGCTCGGCCATTCTCAACGCCATCAGCCGGTTCTATTCCGCGCCGACGGGAGGCGCCTTCCTCGCTGAAAGCAATGCCCTGGCAGCGATGTTCGATCGTGTCGAAGTGGAACTGGCGCAGGATGCCGGCCGGCATGGGCCGTGGTTCGCCGGCGAGCGCTTTTCGCTGGTCGACGCGGTCTACGGGCCGATCTTCCGCTACTTCGACGTCTTCGACGAGATCGGCGATTTCGGCATCCTGAACGGAAAGCCGCTTGTACAGGCCTGGCGCAAGGCATTGCGTGAACGCCGGTCGGTGATGGACGCGGTCACCCCCGACTATCCGCGACGCCTCCATGCCTTTCTGCAGGCGAAGGGCTCGCATCTTTCGACAATAATCCAGCGGAACGCTCCGGCCACAGCGCTTCCGCAAGCCCGATCCGCGTGAACGGATCGATCACGGTTCCGGCCACCATCGCGGCGAGAAACTGCGGCGCCGGCGGAATTTTCGGCGCCGTCGCCACCAGCCTGTCGCGGACGAACGGCATTACGATCGAATCCGACTTGTAGAACGGCGTCAGCATCAGCGACAGCGCCTGGAACACCCGCACGTGCCATCGCCGCGCCCAGGCATAGGCCTCCAGCGCTGCGTCGACGGTGTCGGCCCGCGCAAGCGAGTAGTTGAGCGCCGCCGCATCGAGCAGCGCCATGTTCGCCCCTTGCCCGAGTTGCGGGCTGGTCGAATGCGCCGCGTCGCCGATAACAGCCAACCGCCGGCCGGCCGGCAGCTTCATCGTGTGATGGCCGTAACGCGCCAGCGAAAGTTGGTCGAAACTGTCGATCTGCTCGGTGAATGCCTGGCATTCGGGCCACAGCTCGACCACCCTCGCCTTCCATGCATTCAGACCTGTCGCCCGCACGCGTTCGAGATCGGCTCCAGAAGAATGCCGCCATCTTTTCAGCGCCGGATTCCGGCCGGCCGATCGGCAGCACACCGACCATTACGCTTGCTCTGTCATAACGCTGCAGCAATGCCTTCTCGTCGAAACCGTCGCCGCGCCAGCCGAGCGACGCCCAGAACGCGCCATAGGCAAGCGGCAGCACTTCGCCCGGATTTCTCAAGTGTCGCCGCAGCTTGGAGCGTGAGCCGCTGGCATCGACGACCAGATCGAACGGCCCCAGCCTTCGCCCGTTTTGGCAGACCAGTATCGCTCGTTCGCCGGTCTCCAGCGTCTCGATCTCGATGCTGGTTTCCATGGTGATCGCTTCGCGCTTGGCGGCACGGAAGAGCACGCCGAACAGGGCCGACCGGTGCACTGCCAGCCCGAACCGGCGGCCGCGCGGGGCATCATAGCGGACGCCGAGCACGGTGCGGCCGGTCTTGGCGTCTGCACCATGCAGGCGGTCGATGCGGCTGCCCAGCACCAGAATGTCGTCAAGCAAGCCGAGATCGGCGAGCACTGTCAGCCCGGTCGGCTGCAGGATCAGCCCGGAACCGACCGGCTTCGGCTCGTCGAAACGATCGAAGACGGTGACCCGGTGCCCGGCCCGCTTGAGATAGAGCGCGGTGGCCAGTCCGGCCGGGCCTGCCCCGGCAATCGCGATGTCGAGAGAAATGCCCGTTGCCCGCCGAATGCTGCCCAAGCCGGACAATCCTTCAGCGATCTTGCCAAATCAAGCCGCCTCCTGGCATTGATGGTCTCAGCCGTCGGCGTTGTCGAAGGCGGCGCGCGCGGTGCGCACCGCGCCATGATTGAGCTCGGCCCACTGGATCAGTTGATGCAAGGGGCCGAACATCGAACGCCCAAGATCGGTCAGACTGTATTCGACGCTCGGCGGCTTGGTCGCAAACACCTGGCGATGGACGTAGCCGTCGCGCTGCAGGTCGTGCAGCGTCTGGGTCAGCATGCGCTGTGAGATATCAGGCACAAGGCGCCGCAATTCACCGAAGCGATAGGGCTTTTCCGCCAGCGCCATCATCAGCAGCGAACTCCATTTGCCGCTGATGCCCTGGATCACATCGCGAACCGGACAATCCGCAAGATTTCCGCCACCGCTGCCCGCTTTATAGATCTCGAGCTTCGTTCTCAGATTGACGATCTTGCTGTCCATCGCTGGTTCCCTGCGGGTGCCTACCTCCCGCAAAACTGCCTTCTTTACGAGGGTCGGTCAATTCCTATTTTAGTGCTGGTCTCTTTTTGAGACTTATTCATGCACGCCGCTTTTGGCGCAACCTCAGGACCCCTCATGACCGAAACCCTTCTCGTCACCGGCGCTTCCGGCCAACTTGGCCGCGGCGTCATCCATCATCTGCTGGACACGCTCAAGGTTGCGCCTCAGCGGATCATCGCCGCCACCCGCAATCCGGCAAACCTTGCCGATCTGGCAGCGCGGGGCGTCGCCATCAGGGCCGCCGACTTCGACGACGCGGCATCGCTGGCCAGTGCATTCAAGGGTGCCGACAGGGTGCTGATCATCTCGACCAGCGAGCTCGACGTTCATGGTGGCAAGCGCCTGAAGCAGCATGAGACCGCCGTCGCTGCGGCCAGGAAGGCTGGCGTTTCGCACCTTCTCTACACGTCGATGCCCAACCCGGAACCGGGATCGCCAATCCTGTTCGCCGGTGACCACTACGGTACCGAGCAGGCGATCAAGGCGAGCGGCATCTCTTACACGATTTTCCGCAACGGCTGGTACCAGGAGAACCTGTTCATGGCGCTGCCGCACGCCATTGCCTCGGGGCACTGGTATACATCCGCCGCCGACGGGCGCATTGCCCATGGCGCCCGCGACGACATGGCCGCGGCAATCGCCGCCGGCCTCGCTTCGGGCGCGACCGCAAGCACGACATACACGCTGACGGGCCCGCAGGCCTATACCGTGGCCGAGATCGCGGCGCTGGTCACCGAGGTCACCGGCAAGCCCATCGAGGTTGTCCAGCTTCCGGACGAAGCGTTGACCGAGGGGCTGAAAGCCGCAGGCGTTCCCGAAGGGTTCGCTCCCATCGTTGTTTCCTTCGATACCAACACGCGCTCGGGCCGCATTGCCATGGTGACGGACGCAGTTGAAACGCTTTCAGGCAGGAAGCCGCAACCGCTGAAGCAGTTCCTTGAGGCGAACAAGGCTGCCTTGGTAGGCTGAAGGCTCCGTTCAGGCGCTGCGACATATGCCGTGCCCCAGGCACGGCCTATGTCTAGATCGCCACCTGTGTCCCGATCTCCACCACGCGTCCGGTCGGGATCTGGAAATACTCCGTCGCATCCGCAGCGGTGCGCGCCAGGCCGATGAACAGCTTGTCCTGCCACACCGGCATGCCGGAATTGGGCGAGGCCTTGAGCGAACGCCGCGACAGGAAGAAGGACGTTGTCATGATGTCGAACTTCCAGCCCTGCTTGCGGCAGATCGCCAGCGCACGCGGAATATTCGGCTGTTCCATATAGCCGAAGGTCAGCGTCACCCGCATGAACAGGTCATTGATCGTTTCCATCTTGACACGGTCGCTGTCGGGCACCAGCGGCTGCTGCGCCGTCACCACCGAAAGGACGACGTTCTGCTCGTGCAGCACCTTGTAGTGCTTCAGGCTGTGCATCAGCGCAGTCGGCGCGCTTTGCGGGTCGCTGGTCAGGAACACGGCCGTGCCGGACACCAGCTGCGGTTTCTTTTTCACCAGATTGCCGGCAAGGAAATCGAGCGGAATCTCGTTCCGGCGCGTCTTGTCGAACAGGTAGCGGCTGCCGCGGATCCAAGTATACATGATTAGTCCCATGACGCAGGCAACGGTGATTGAAACCCATCCGCCTTCCACGATCTTCACGACATTCGCTAGGAAGAACCCGGAATCTATCGTGCCAAAGAGCAGCGCCAGCGCCGCAGCGAGGGCGACCTGCCATTTCCACAGCCACCGCATCACCACGAACAACAAAATAGTCGTCATCAGCATTTCGCCCGTCACCGAAATTCCATAGGCAGAAGCCAGCGAACTCGAACTGCCAAAGCCGACGACCAGCAACATCACGCCGAGTGAAATGAGCAAATTAACCCGCGGCATGTAAATCTGGCCAAGCTGCATCTCGGATGTATGCTGGACCTCGATTCTGGGTAGAAGATTGAGCTGCACCGCCTGTCGGGTCAGCGAAAAGGCACCAGAGATAACGGCTTGACTGGCGATGACTGTCGCGGCTGTTGCGAGCCCGACCATCGGCATCAATGCCCAATCCGGCAGCATTTGGAAAAACGGGTTGTCGGGCAGGCCACCGTGAGCAAGGACGAATGCCCCCTGCCCGAAGTAGTTGAGCAGCAGGCAGGGGAACACAATCGAAAACCAGGCCAGCACGATTGGACGGCGCCCGAAGTGGCCAAGATCGACATAAAGTGCTTCAGCGCCGGTCACCGCCAGAAAAACCGCGCCGACAGTTACAAACGCACCTGCGTTGGCTTCGGCAAGATAGCTGATTGCATAGTATGGATTGATGGCCAAAAGCACCGAGGGATCGTCAAGGATGTGCACCAATCCGCCAACGCCGATCGCCAGAAACCAAAGCGCCGTCACCGGCCCAAAAACCGAGGCCACCTTACCGGTTCCGAAGCGTTGTACGGCAAACAAACCCGCCAGAATCACCAATGTAATGGGAACCACATACGGATCGAATGCCGGGGTCGCTACCCTGAGGCCTTCCACCGCTGAAAGCACCGAGATGGCTGGCGTTATGATCGCGTCGCCGAAAAACAGCGCAGCGCCGCAGAGGCCAATGCCGAGAATGATACCGGAGCCAGCCGGGTAAGCGCTCCGAGCCAGCGCCATAAGCGACAGAGTACCACCTTCACCCTTATTGTCAGCCCGAAGCACGAACGCGACGTACTTTATGGTCACGATGATCGTCAGCGCCCAGACGATCAGCGACAGAACGCCAAGAACCGCACTGCGCGAATCGATACCGGGCGCAGCATGCAATGCTTCGCGAAACGCATAGATCGGGCTCGTGCCGATGTCGCCGTAAACCACGCCGAGAGCGCCGAGCATCAGAACCTTGGTGCTGTGCTTTTCGACCTCAGAATGGCTGGATTGATCGACGGCTTCTGCCTCACTACCAGAATTGGTAAGGGCCATAGGCGACACTCCGATAAGCGGGCGGTGCTCTACGCTTGCTGCGGTGCAATATCAAGTGCCGCCACGTAATGGCTCCCATGCCGGCAACGCGAGGCTCGCATCTCTACCACCCGCAAGCCTTCAGAAACCGCCTAATCGTGCCGGCCATGCCATACTCCAACGCATCGGCTGTCAACCCGTGTCCGATAGACACTTCGGCCAATGCCGGGATGCGCTTCGCCAGCGCCGGCAGATTGGTCACCACAAGGTCGTGCCCGGCATTGACCTGAAGCCCGGCAGCAATCGCGGCGTCCGCAGTTTTTCCCAATCTTTCCAACTCTTTCGCCGCCCTGGCGGAATCGGAATGGCAGCTTCCATAAGGACCGGTATAGAGCTCGATCCGGTCGGCACCCGTGTCGCGCGCTGCCCTCACCCCTTGGGGATCAGGATCGGAAAACAGCGACACCCGAAAGCCGCTCTTCTTCAGCCGTTTGACGATCGGTACCAGGAACGCGGCCTCGGCGACGAAGTTCCAGCCATGGTCGGAGGTCGCCTGGTCCGGATCGTCGGGAACCAGCGTCACTTGCTCCGGCTGATGCTTTTCGACAAGCGCCAGAAAATCCTCGGTCGGATAACCCTCGATGTTGAACTCCGCATTGGGGAACTCGTCGTCGATCAGCGCCCTGATCTCGGGCAGGTCGGAATGGCGCGTATGCCGCTCGTCGGGTCGTGGATGCACGGTCAGCCCATGTGCCCCCGCAGCAAGGGCAATCCGCCCGAGCCCGGTCACGCTCGGCCATGGCAAGTCGCGCCGGTTGCGCAGCATGGCGATGGCGTTGAGATTGACGGAAAGCTTTGCAGGCATGGTTTCGGGTTCCGGCTCCAACGCATGTCGCTGAAAGTGCGCAGCGGTTTTGGGACATGCGTAAAACAAAGACCTTGGGGCGCGCCACATCGTCCATTGAACGCGACGCGCTTTATTGGCGCGCATCTATAGCGCCTTTGGCGGGAACAGACAGAGGGTTTCCGGTGTTCCACAAACACAAACGATGTTCTGCGAAAGGAAGAACCGTGAATTCGCTCGAATCCGTGCCGGCGGTTCGCCGCATCCCCACTGACCGTGACGATCTTTTCGCCGTCGACATCGTCGGCCATGTCCTGGCGTCCGACGCGGAAAACCTGTTCGGGCTGCTGGAGGCGGCTTATGCTCTCCATCCGAGAATCGACGTGCTAGTGCGCCTGATCGACCATGACGGCGTCGACTGGGCCAAGGTGTCAGGTGAGACGGTCACACAGGGCACGGCTCATGCCTTGGAACATGTCGGCCGCTGCGCTGCCGTCGGCGAACCGAACTGGATACCGGAGGTGCAGGGCCTCTTCACTGCTTCCCTGCCCGTCGAACTCAGGCATTTCAGGGCCGAAGACGAAGCCGCCGCCTGGGAATGGCTCGGCGCCAGACCAATCGTCCGGCCGTGAGGCTGCCGGGAAGCAGTTCCATTTCCTGGCCTATCTGACGAGGGTCAGCCGTTCGGCCGCGCGCGTGATCGCGGTGTAGAGCCAGCGCTGGCGGGTTTCCTTGAAAGCCCAGCTTTCATCGAAAAGCACGATCTCGTTCCACTGCGAGCCTTGCGCCTTGTGCACGGTCAGCGCATAGCCATAGTCGAAATCGTCGAAGCGCTTCTTCTGCTGCCAGGGGATATCGGCGTCCGGGTCCTCGAACGCCGCCTTGAGCAGCTTGATCTTGGCGACGCCGCGGTCCGGATCGTCCTCTTCCGGCGAGACCAGCAGATTTATCCCCGGCTTCACCGTCTCGCGCGACGAAGTCATCACCTTCCACAGCGAGCCGTTGAGCAGCCCCTTGGCGGGATCATTGCGCAGGCAGACCAGTTTGTCGCCAGCCTGTGGATAGTCGGCATTGAACCCCTTCAGCTCGCGCAGCCGCTGGTTATAGCGGCGGCGCGTGCGGTTGGTGCCGACCAGCACTTGGTCCGCTTTCAGCACCAGCTCCTGGGTGACATCTTCCTTACCGATCACCTTTGCCGTGCCATAGTCGCCGCGCATGAATTCGCGGCCCTCGCGTACGTCGAGCGCCAAACGGATGATCGGGTTGTCGCGCGCCTGCCGGTGGATTTCGGTGAGCAGGATGTCAGGCTCGTGATCGGTGAAGAAACCGCCGCCCGAAATCGGTGGCAACTGGCCGGGATCGCCGAGAACGAGGATCGGCCTGCCGAAGCTCATCAGGTCGCGGCCAAGCTGTTCGTCGACCATCGAGCATTCGTCGATGACGACGAGCTTGGCGCGCGAGATCGGGCTTTGCCGGTTGAGCGAAAAAGTCGGCGACATCGAGGTCTTGCCGGTCACTTGGTCCGCCACCGATTCCTCGCCCTTCGGCCGGTAAATCAGCGAATGGATGGTGCGGGCGTTGACCGCGCCCTTCGAACGCAGCACCTGCGCGGCCTTGCCGGTGAAAGCGGCAAACTGCACCTGGCCGTCGACATGCTCGGCGAAATAGCGCGCCAGCGTCGTCTTGCCGGTGCCGGCATAGCCGAACAACCGGAACAGCTGCGGCCGGCCGGCTTTGAGCCAGCGGGCGACCGCCTGCAGCGCTTCATCCTGTTGAGGAGAGAATTCCATCAGCGCGAGAGACCGGATTCGCGAGGGAAAGACAAGGTCGACTGCCGCCATCTCCCGATACCGGTAGCGATCGTTCCGCCACCGACCAGTGCAGGCTATCAGGAGAGGATTGGAACATAAAGGGAACGACCGTCCCCGGGCGGCGACGAATTACTCGGCCGGTCCAGGATCGTTCTCCAGCAGGATCGGCTTGCCGTGCGGGGTTGCATGCGCGGCGCGTTCCCAGGCGGCAGCAAGCGTATCGACATCGTTCTTGCCGGCAACGCCCTTGGCTGACAGCAACTTTTCCAGTGCCGCCAGCCAGTGCTCGTAATAGTCGTGGCCGTCGCTTGCGGCACCCGGCTGCTTGACCTCGGCAGACAATGCATTCGCCCATTCGCTCCAGGAGAACAGGCCCTTGTCGTGCAGTGCCACCGTCATGGCGAAAGCTTCCGCTTGCCAAGGCTCATCGAAGACCGGCGGGTCGCCACCCGCCGACAACGCGGCAGCGACCGGCTTCGCCTCACGCCGGCTCAAGATAGCTCTCCCAGGCGTCGATCGATACGGTCAGCGTCGGGTCGGCGCCCTCGCCCCAGATCTCCGGTCCGTCGAAAACCACCGTATAGACCCATTGCGGGTTTTCGCCTTGCCCGTGCGCGTTGGTGTCGGGAAAGACAAAGCCGTCGCGCACCGCCTCGACGACGCCTCGCTTGCCGCGCGCATAGCGTGGCAGCCGCGTATGGCCGGTCGGATGGAAATTTTTGGTCCGCACAGGATCGCCCGCCCTAAACCGCGCCGGCGTGGCAACCGGGCGATCGCAAGGCCCACCTTTGGCCAGGGCCGCCGGCACGTTTTCGGCCTTCAGCACCCTTTTGGGCGTCGCGGCAGGATCGACCGCCTTGCCCGCTGCCAGATCGCGGTCGCTGACGAAGCCATCGCGCTTGAGCAGCACCTCCAGCGCCTTGATCCAGATCTGGTAATAGCTCGAGGCGTAATAGTCTGCCGGATGCAGCGATTCCCGCGCATGCCGGCTCTCATCGATGGTCCAGGCGCCCATGGCGCCGGAACACAGCGTCACGCCAAGTGCCCGTCTTTCCCATTCGGCATGGAAATACGGCTCGTCCTTTTCGGGCGCGACAGGCCCGAACCCCATCTGCCCGCCGAGATCCTGCGGCCCGTTCATGCCGGCTCCCGCGCCAGTCCGGTGCCGATCATCGAATCGCGCGTCACCAGCCCGGCCAGCGGCTCCTCATCCCAGCCATCGGTGCCTTCGGGGCGCATCGGCACCACCAGATAGCGGAGCTCGGCGGTCGAATCCCAGACCCGGATCTTTTTCCCAGCTGGCAAGGTCAGCCCGAATTCCTCCAACACCCCGCGCGGATCGATGACCGCCCGCGACCTATAGGGCGGCGCCTTGTACCAGACCGGCGGCAGGCCGAGCACCGACCATGGGTAACAGGAACACAAGGTGCAGACGACGAGGTTGTGGACCTCATCGGTGTTGAACACGGCTTGCATGTGCTCACCCTGCCGGCCGGCATAGCCGAGCGAGCCGATCGCCGCCGTCGCATCACGTTTCAGCCAGGCTGCGAATTCCGCGTCGACCCAAGCTTTAGCCACTACCTTGGCGCCGTTGCGCGGACCGATTTTTGTTTCGTAAGTGTCGACGATTACGTCGATTGCGGCCGGATCGATCAGACCCTTCTGGGTCAGGATCGTCTCCAGTGCGCGCACGCGCGCGGCAAAGGGATCGAGCTCATTGTCGTGGTCATGATCATGGGGCATGGCCCAAGTTACGATCGCGAACTGCCGGCCGCAAGCGCGACGGTTTGGGCCAGCGCATTCGCAGCCGCTCGCCGCTATTCGGCGGCCTCCTTCTGCGGCTCGACCTGTGGTTCTTCCTCCGGGCCGAACAATGAAGGCTGGTCGACGGCCTCGACCGGCCGCGGTTCTGCCCGGCGCTTTGGCGAAAGTCTGAGAAGCCAGCTGGAGAAGTGCTCCATGTAGACGTAGATCACGGGCGTGACGAACAGTGTCAGCGCCTGTGAGGCGACCAGGCCGCCGACCACCGCCACGCCGAGCGGTTGGCGCAGTTCGGCGCTGGCGCCGGTGCCGAGCGCGATCGGGATGGTGCCCATCAGCGCCGCCAGCGTCGTCATCATGATAGGGCGGAAGCGCATCAGGCAGGCCTTGTGGATGGATTCGAGCGGCGACATCCCCTCGCGCCTGAGTTCCAGCGCGACGTCGATCATCATGATGCCGTTCTTCTTGACAATGCCGATCAGCATCAGGATGCCGATGACCGCGATCACCGAAAGGTCCATCCCCGCAACCCGCAACGCGATCAGCGCGCCGAGCACGGCCGACGGAAGACCGGTAAGGATGGTGAGCGGGTGGATGAAGCTCTCGTAGAGTATGCCCAGAACGATATAGATGGTGAGGACTGCGCCGCCGATCAGCAGGCCCTGATTGGCAAGCGAATCCTGGAAGGTTTTCGCCGTGCCCGAGAAGGTCGTCGAGATCGCCGTCGGCATGCCGATCTTTTCCTTCAGCGCATTGATGTGGGTCACGCTGTCGCCGAGCGCGACGCCCTGCGGCAGGTTATAGGAGATGGTCACGGCGGGAAGCTGGCCGAGCTGGTTGACGGTCAGCGCCCCCGCCGTCCGCTCGACACGAGCGAAGGCGCCGAGCGGCACCAGGCTGCCGCTGGCCGTTCTCACTTGGATGGCCAGCATTCGTTCGGGTGACCACGCGATCTTCGGATCCAGCTCCATGATGACCTCGTAGCTGTCGACCGAGCCGAAGATGGTCGAGACCTGCTGGGTACCGAAACCGCCATAGAGGCTGGAGCGCAGCGTATCGGTATCGATGCCGAGTTGCGCTGCCTTGTCGCGGTCAACCACCAGCGTCGCCTGCAGGGCGTTGTTCTGCAAATCATTGGTGACATCGGTGAAGGCGCTGTGATCGGCGGCCATCGCGTCCGTCAGCTTCTGCGCCCAACTGTTCGTCCCCGTGGTATCGAGACCCTGCACGACAAGCTGGTAGGCGCTCGCGGAAGCACGGGTGCCGAGGCGCAGGTTCTGCACCGGTTGCATAAAGGCTTCGATGCCAGGCACGCCGCCTAGCTGCCGTCTCAGATCCGAAAGCACCTTCTCGATATTGGGACGCTGGTCCTTGTCCTTCAATTGCACATAGAGCTGGCCCTGGTTGAGCGCATTGTTACCACTGCCTGCGGACCACCCGACATGCGACACATAGGGCGAACGGGAAAAGACATTTGCCACCTGGCCTTGCAGCTTCACCATGGCATCGAACGAAATGTCCTGGCGCGCGATGGTCGTCACCGAAATCTGGCCGATATCCTCCTGCGGGAAGAAGCCCTTCGGCGAGATCTGGATCAGCCAGACCGACAGTGCGGCCGTCCCGAGGAAGACAAGCAAGACCAGGAAATTGTGGCGCAGGCAGAACGTCAGCAACCAGTCATAGCCTCTCATGAAGACATTGTGCCTGGAGCCCTCGCCATATGCTCCCCGCTCGGCTTTGGACACCGACAACAGCCGCGAGCACAGCATCGGGGTCAGCGTTAGCGACACGAACATCGATGCCAGGATGGCGACCGTAACCACCACCGCGAACTCATTGAAGACGCGTCCGATGACCCCGCCCATCAGCAGCACGGGAATGAACACCGCCACGAGCGAGAGCGAGATCGAGATGATGGTGAAGCCGATTTCGCGGGCACCCTTGAGCGAGGCATCGAGGGGCGAAAACCCGTCCTCCTCCATGTGGCGAAAGATGTTCTCCAGCATGACGATGGCGTCGTCGACGACGAGGCCGACGGCCAGTGTCAGTCCCATCAGCGAGATGTTGTCGATGGAAAAACCGCACAGGAACATGACGCCGAGCGTGGCGATGAGCGAGATCGGCACCGCCACCGCCGGGATGATCGTTGCCGTCGCCCGACGCAGGAACAGGAAGATCACCATGACCACCAGGGCTATGGTGAGCAGCAGCGTGAACTGCACGTCGTCGACGGCGTGGCGGATCGAGGTCGAGCGGTCGTTGAGCAACTGGATGTTGGCCGCCGCCGGCATCTGGCTCTCGAAGGAAGGCAGCATCGCCTTGACGCGGTCGACCACGTCGACGGTGTTGGCATCGGGCTGGCGCTGTACGGCCATGATGATGGCGCGGGTGCCGTCATACCAGCTTGCCGTCGTCGTGGTCTCGACCGAATCGATGACGCGGGTCACCTCGCCGAGCCGCACAGGATGACCGTTCTTGGTGGCGATGATGATATTGGAAAACCTCGCGGCGTCGGTCAGCTGTGTATTGGCGGTGATCGTCAGCTGCTGCTCGTTGTTGCGCAGCACGCCGAGCGGCGTGCTGCTGTTGGCCGAAGCGATGGCCGTCTGCAGCTGGTCGATCGAGATGCCACGCGCAGCGAGCGCGGTCGGATCGATCTGGACGCGCACGGCATATTTCTGCTGGCCGAAGATCGAAACCTGCGCCACGCCGTCGATCGTCGATAGCGACGGCGAAATGACATTCTCGGCGAAGGCGTCGAGATCGGTCAGCGGAACCGAGTCGCTGACCAACGACATCAGCAGGATGGGCGCGTCGGCCGGATTGACCTTGCGGTAGCTTGGTGGGCTGGTCATCTCCGGCGGTAATTGCCGCTGTGTGCGGGCGATCGCCGCCTGCACGTCGGCGGCCGCGGCGTCGATGTCACGGTTGAGCACGAACTGGATGGCGATCGAGGTCGAGCCGAGCGAGTTGGTGGTGGTGATCGAATCAATGCCGGCAATGGTGGAAAACTGCTTGATCAGCGGCGTTGCCACCGAGGTCGCCATGGTTTCCGGCGAGGCGCCGGGTAGCGACGCCGAAACGTTGACGACCGGGAACTCCGCGCTCGGCAATGCGGCAACCGGCAGGAACTTGTAGGCAAACAACCCGCCCAGCACGAGCGCGAAGGACATGAGCAGAGTGGCGACAGGCCTGCGGATGCAGAATTCGGAAATCATCGGCGCACCTCACCGGCTTTCTCGTCTTCGGCAACCTTGGGCAACGCCTGGTCACCGGAACCGGCCGAGGCCTTGCCTTCGCGGACCGGGGCGCCGTTCTTCAACCTCCTCTGGCCCTCGACGACGACACGTTCGCCGCTTTTCAGTCCCTCGCTGATGGCGGTGTTTTCGCCTTCGGTCAGCGCGACCTGCACGGGCCGCATCTCCACTGTGTTGTCCGGCTTGATCACATAGACGAATGGCCCCCTCTGGCTGGGCTGGACTGCAACCGTGGGGACGGATGTCATCTGCGGCATCATGCCGGCATTGAGCACGACATTCACATATTGGCCCGGCCACAGCGAAAGATCGGCATTTGGCACGCGCGCCCTCGCCGTGATCGTGCCCGAGGCGGTATCGACACTGGAATCGACGAAATCGAGGGTTCCCTTGCCGATCGGCGTCGTGTCGCCGTCATTGGTCAGCGTCACTGCTCCTTCCTGCGGCGCCGCCAGCGCCTTGTGCAGCAGGGCAAGATCGCCTTCCGGAAGGTTGAAGCTCACCCGCAGAGGGTCCATCTGCGTGATGGTCACCAGCGGCGTCGTGGTGCTGCTGCCGTTGCTGGTGGTGACAAGGTCGCCCATCGCGACGCTGATCGCGCCAAGCCTGCCGGATATCGGCGCCGTGATGGTGGCAAAACCGAGCTCGACGGTATCGGCTTCGATCGTCGCCTTGTCGGCATCGACCGTGGCCACAGCGGACTTCTGCGCCGCGATCGCCTGATCGTAAGTCTGCTGCGTGCCCGCCTGCTTGGCGACAAGGTTCTTGGCGCGCTCAAGATCCGCCGTGGCACTGGCAAGCATGGCCTCGTCTTTGGCGAGCGTCGCACGGTCGCGGGCCAGTTGTGCCTTCAGCGAGCGATCGTCCAGCGAGAACAGAAGGTCGCCGGCCTTCACCATCTGCCCGTCCTTGACGGCGATCGACACGATCTGGCTCGAGATCCGCGCGTTGACGCTGACCACGGCGGGAGAGGACACGAAGCCGATCGCATAGCGCCGGATCGGAAAGTCGGCCGTCGAAGCGGTGGCAGCAACCACGGAGGTCGAACGCGCGCCATTTGCGGCTCCGGCGGGTCTGTCCGCTGCAGTCTGCTTCGCCGACAGCAACTGCTGAATGGCGCTCATCGCCGTGGGCGAAAGATAGAGCCCGGCTACGACGAGGCAGGCCACTGCAATCACCGCAAGTATGACTTTTCCAGGCATCGCCAAAAGACCCTCTCCATCGACACGCCGTGGATCGGTGGTCATAGTCTAGCTCAACTCGCGGCCTTTTGCCGCGATTTCGCCGTTACATAGAGGATGCCGAAGGCGAAAAAGTGCCAAAACCGGTCATTACGAAGATTTAATGTGCAGTGCACAATAGCTGTGCACCAGAGCATTGGGTCCAAAAGTGGGAACCGGTTTTGGGAAAAACCGCCGTTTGCACGCCGGCATCATCGGAATACCGACCTACCTTAGCGCAGCATCGGCCACAGCGTTGCCGCAAGCAATACGCCCATGGCGACGTTGAACCATTTCAGCCGCAGCGGATCCGACAGAAAACCGCGCAGTGCCATGCCAAAACCGGCCCAGGTCGAAATGCTCGGCAGCATTATGAAGGCGAAAGCGGCTGAGATCAGCATCACCGACAGGAACGGACGCCCTGGATCGGTGTAGACGGCTATGCCGGTGATCGCCATCACCCACGCCTTGGGATTGACCCACTGGAATGCCGCCGCATTGATGAAGCGCATTGGCCGCGCCTCCACCTCGCTTTTGGCGCCGAGCGAGCGCGACATGGCGATCTTCCAGGCAAGATAAAGCAGGTAGGTGCCGCCGGCGATTTTCAATCCGGTGTGCAGCACCGGAAACGCCGTCAGTACCGTGCCGAGCCCGAAGCCGACGGCAAGCAGCAGCAGCAGGAACCCGATGCCAATGCCCAGCATGTGCGGAACGGTTCTCACGAAGCCGAAATTCACGCCCGATGCCAGAAGCATGAAGTTATTCGGCCCCGGCGTGATCGAGGTGACGAAAGCGTAGACCAGCAGGGCAAGGAATGCGTCGAGTGACATGGTTTTTCCTCCCAAGTAGGTCAGTATCATTGTCCTTTTTCGACCGATGCGCAAAGGCCAGCCGAAGGCGGCCGCCGGGCCAGACAGTCAGGATTACCCAGACACTCAGGATTACCAGGTATCGGATGTGGGTGGCGCCGGGGCCTCGGACACAAAGCAGAAACCGGCTTTGGGAAGATCCAATGGCTTCGACAGCGTCGGATGCTACATTCCCTGCGGTCCTCTGTTCATCGCCGCCACGCCGGTGCGGCAGATTTCGACCAGGCCGAGCGGCTTCATGATGGCGATGAACTGATCGAGCTTGGAGCCCTTGCCGGTAATCTCGAAGATGAAGTGTTCGGTGTTGGCGTCGATGACGCTGGCGCGGAAGGCATCGGCTAGCCTCAGCGCCTCAACGCGGGCCTCGCCGGTGCCGGCGACCTTGACCAGCGCCAGTTCCCGCTCCAATGGCCGTTCCTGCCCAAATTCGTGCGAGCGCACGGTGAGATCGACGACGCGGTGCACCGGCACGATGCGCTCGAGCTGGTGCTTGATCTGCTCCAGCACATGCGGCGTGCCGCGCGTCACGATGGTGATGCGCGACAGATGCTTCTCATGCTCGGTCTCGGAGACCGTCAGGCTCTCGATGTTATAGCCGCGGCCGGAAAACAGGCCGATGACCCGGGCAAGCACGCCGGGCTCGTTGTCGACCAGCACCGACAACGTGTGATTTTCAGGCTTTTCCGTTTCCTTGGCGATGAAATAGGCGGAGCCGGTCGGTTGTAGCTGTGCGTTCATGACATGAATCTCGATTTCAACTCTTGGCGCTAATTCTCTGTTTCCGCACGGCTTCTTCCGACAAGCCCTGCCCCTGCAATCACACCAGTTCCCTGCCCTTGGCGTCGATGGCGTTGGCCACCGCCTCGTCGGTCGCCTCGTCCGGCAGGAGCATCTCATTATGCGCCTTGCCCGACGGGATCATCGGAAAACAGTTGGCGAGCGTTGCCACGCGGCAGTCGAAGATCACCGGCTTCTTCACCGCAATCATCTCCTTGATCGCATCGTCCAGCTCGTCCGGCTTCTCGCAGCGGATGCCGTGGCCGCCATAGGCCTCGGCCAGCTTGACAAAATCCGGCATCGCTTCGGTGTAGGAATGCGACAGCCGGTTGCCGTGCAGGAGCTGCTGCCACTGCCGCACCATGCCCATATACTGGTTGTTGAGGATGAAGATCTTGATCGGCGCTTCGTGTTGAACCGCCGCGCTCATTTCCTGCATCGTCATCTGCACCGAAGCATCGCCCGCAATGTCGATGACCAGCGCATCCGGATGTGCGATCTGCACGCCGAGCGCCGCCGGCAGGCCGTAGCCCATCGTGCCCAGCCCGCCTGACGTCATCCAGCGGTTCGGCTTCTCGAAATGGTAATGCTGTGCCGCCCACATCTGGTGCTGGCCGACCTCGGTGGTGATGTAGGTATCCATGTCCTTGGTCAGCGCGTAGAGCCGCTGGATGGCGTATTGCGGCATGATCACGTCGTCGTTCATCTTGTAGGCGAGCGAATCCCGCGCCCGCCATTTGGCGATCTGCTCCCACCAGGGATAGAGCGCCTTCTTGTCGGCCTTGGCGGTCGCCCGCCACAGCCGCACCAGATCCTCCAGCACCCGGCCGACATCGCCGATGATCGGCACGTCGGTGTGGACGTTCTTGTTGATCGACGACGGATCGATGTCGATGTGGATCTTTTTCGAGTTCGGCGAGAACGCGGTGAGCCGCCCGGTGATGCGGTCGTCGAAACGCGCGCCGATGCAGATCATCACGTCGCAATCATGCATGGCCATGTTGGCTTCATAGGTGCCGTGCATGCCGAGCATGCCCATCCAGTTCTTGCCCGATGCCGGATAGGCGCCGAGCCCCATCAGCGTCGAGGTGATCGGAAAGCCGGTGAGATCGACCAGTTCGCGCAGCAAATGACTCGCTTCCGAGCCGGAATTGATGACACCGCCGCCGCTATAGATGATCGGCTTTTTGGCGCTCGCCATCAGTTCGACCGCCGCCTTGATCTTGTCCAGGTCGCCCTGGACCTTCGGCTGGTAGCTGGTGCGCGGCGCCGTCTGCGGCGGCACATAGATGCCCTTGGCGAACTGCACGTCCTTCGGGATGTCGACAACGACCGGGCCGGGACGCCCTGTGGTCGCGACATGGAAGGCCTCATGGATGGTCGCCGCCAGCTGGTTGACGTCCTTCACCAGCCAGTTGTGCTTGGTGCAGGGGCGTGTGATGCCGACGGTGTCGCACTCCTGGAAAGCGTCGGAGCCGATCAGCGAGGTCGGCACCTGCCCGGTCAGGCAGACCAGCGGGATTGAATCCATCAGCGCATCCTGCAGCGGCGTCACCGCATTGGTGGCGCCAGGTCCCGAAGTCACTAGCATGACGCCGGCCTTACCGGTCGAGCGCGCATAGCCTTCCGCTGCATGGCCAGCGCCCTGCTCATGGCGAACGAGGATGTGCTCGACCTCATCCTGCTGGAAGATCTCGTCATAGATCGGAAGTACTGCGCCGCCCGGATAGCCGAAAACATGCTTGACGCCGTTGTCCTTCAGCGCCTGCACCACCATTTCGGCGCCCGTCATTTCGCGCCGCTCGTTCTGTCTGTTGCTCATCGGTCTGGTCCCGTACTGTCCGCCATCGGGCGATTGCTGGTCGTTTAGACGTGTTTTGGGCAATAAAAAAGGCCCCCGAGGGAGCCTGTGTCTTGCGCATGGGAGGTTTCCGCCCGGCGGTTACACCGCCTTGCCCACGCGCTTTCCTACTACGAGAATGAGTGCCGTTTTCATGGTGGCGGACAATAGGATTGGTTTTGCACCGCTGTCAACGGCCAATCTGCGCGGCCGGCTCGGGCTGGGACTGGCCGATGCGCTTCCAGTAGATGAGCGTGCCGGTCAGCCCGCCATGAGGTTTCAACGCATAGTCCGGTATTTCGCCGGCGAGCGTGAAGCCCAGTCTCTCGTAGAGACCGGAAGCGCCTTCCTCCGTCGCAGTGTCCAAGACAGCAGGCTGCGGCCTTTCTGCACGGCAAGGTCCTCGGCCGCTCGCATCAGGCGGGTCGCAACGCCTTTGCCCCGATGATCGATGCGGGTCATGAGTTAGCAATCTCGGCGCGATGCGGCTGGTTGGGAGGACAGTCGAGCAGCAAGGTGACGGTGCCGACCAGAACCTCGCCATCCCATGCGCCGAGCACCGCTCGTTCGCCTCTCGCCGCCGCCGTGAGCGACTTGTCCCAGAAGTCTCTCGCCGCTTCCAGCGACAGCGGATGCATAAAACTGACGGATCCACCGGCCGCAACCGTCGCGATCAGCATGTCGACCAACATTGCATGCGTTTCAGCAGACTGGTTCAGAACGTTGATTTCGATGGATCCCATGCGTGCGATGCCCTTTGTCGAAGCAAAATGTCTATGAAACGGTGAGCACCGGTCGAAGGCCGCAAATGCGATGCCGTTGTCAGTCGAAATGACTGAATCTCCTTCGCTTCCTGGCCCGGTGGATTTCCGCGATGCGTTCGGTGTCTTCTTCCTGAAGATGCCGCCCGCGTTCCAGAAGTTCGAGTGTGTACTCCTCATAGGTCAGGCCCAGCCGCTCGGCCTTGTCCAGCCGCATCAGCATGACCTCGTGGCTCGGCGCTTTCCAGGCCTTGGCATGGGCAGCCTGCCAGGCAAGGAAGACGTAGGCGTCGCCCTCACCCCATGGCGGGCCGTCATAGTCGTCGAGCGGCGGTCCGCCGTTGTCGGTGCGTTTCGGACGGCGTGCCATGTCATCTCGCTCTGACCAGTGCGACCAGATAGTCGGCGGCGTCCGGCCCCGGCGCGTGGAATGTACAGTCGCAAGGGGCGCCAAGCGCCAGGCAGTCACCGGGCCCTAGACTGTGCACAACATCGCCCTCGGTGAATTGAAGTTGCCCGCCAATCAGCCATATCTGCTGTTTGATGAAGGCGTAGGACGCTGCAGGAAAGCTCACCCTGGTTCCCGCCGGCAGTTGAACCCTGATCAGTTCGAGCGGCATGTCGGCCGAAACCGGCGAAAGATGCCGCCGCACATAGCCCGTGCCGGGATCACGCCACTGCGGTTGATCGCTCTCGCGAAGCAGGCTGCCGCCTTGCAATTCCGCCCGGGCGATCAGCGTGGAGAGCGTCATGCCAAAGGCCGCGGCGATGCGCACCAAAAGGGCTGCCGTCGGGCTCGTCTTGCCGCGCTCGATGGTACTGAGCATGGCTTTCGACACGTCGGATCGGTCCGCAAGCTCCGCCAGCGACCAGTCCCTCAAAGCCCGTTCGGAACGTATTCTTCTGCCGATGGTCGACGAGATGTCATTCGCTATATCAGTCATTTGTCCAATATATCGAATCCTCGCATCAGGGAAAGGGCCGGCCGAGTCAATTTTCGCTGTTGTCTTAACGCCCCCTACACCATCCGACCTCACGCCGCCTTAACCCCATTTGTGTAGGTTCGATCCTCCAGGGAATGGGGATCAGGCTATCCATGTTTGTCGAACGCGAAGCCTCCGTCGGAGAACCGACATCACAGGAGCGCCGCAACGCCGAGCAGAACGACAAACGCATTCTGGGCAATGTCGTGCAGTGCGACGGCGCGCGCGCCACCATCAGCGCCTACGCCGACGATGTCGAAGGCACGGTCACCGGCCTGTGGACCGTCGGCAAGATGATCTCCATCAATCTCGGTACCACGCGAACCGTTGGCCTCGTCTATGAGATCGGCAAATCGGATCGCGCCTGGAGCAATGAGGGCCAGAACCCGATAGAAGTCAGCGTCGAGTTGATCGGCGAGGTCCGTGACGGCGCCGAGCCAGGTGCCAAGCCGGTCTTCGACCGCGGCATCACCACATATCCGCACATCGGTGCCATCGCCCATCGCATCCGAAGCCGCGACCTGCAGGCGGTCTACGATCTCGCCGGGCGTCATTCGATCACCATCGGCACGCTGTCGCAGGATGAGGCGATCGACGCCAACATCGCCATCGACGACACGCTGGCGCGCCACTTCGCTATTGTCGGTACCACCGGCGTCGGCAAATCCACTGCCGTCTCGCTGCTGTTGCGCAAGTCGATCGCCGCCCGGCCCGACCTGCGCATCCTCATCCTCGACCCGCACAATGAGTTCGCGGCATCACTCCCCGAACACTGCGTCCGAGTCGATTCGACGACGCTGGACCTGCCCTTCTGGATGTTCAAGCTCGAGGAATTTGCCGAAGTACTGTTTCGTGGGCG
Source organism: Mesorhizobium sp. M00.F.Ca.ET.216.01.1.1 (assembly GCF_004010325.2). Lineage (GTDB taxonomy): Bacteria > Pseudomonadota > Alphaproteobacteria > Rhizobiales > Rhizobiaceae > Mesorhizobium. Next base: position 222,738 of record NZ_SADR02000006.1, on the reverse strand, counting down.
CGAGACCGTGCCGGAAGAAGTCGACGTGTTGCGCGATCTCATCCCCGCCGCCAAGAACCTTTATCGCAACCCGAACTCCGGCACCTATCTGCGGCGTGGCAGCGATGCACTGACCGCTGACACGCCGGTGCCCTATCGTATGGTCGACCTTATCAAGCAGATCGATGAACGCATGGGCCTGCTGGAAAGCAAGAACGACCGCCCAACGCTCAAATCGCTGAAGACGCGCATCGAATCGGCGGCCTCGGATCCGCGCTACCGCTTCATGTTCAACTCGCGCCTGATCGAGGACACAATCCACGAGACGATCGGCAATATTTTCCGGGTGCCGCACCACGGCCGCCCGGTGACCTGCTTCGAAATGGCTGGCATGCCGTCCGAGGTCGTCAATTCCGTCTGTTCGGTGCTCGCGCGTCTGGCCTTCGACCTGGCGCTGTGGAGCGAGGGACGGTTGCGGCTGCTCTTGCTGTGCGAAGAGGCGCACCGCTACATGCCGGCCGATGCGCGCCTCGGCTTCGCGCCAACCAGGCACGCGCTGTCGCGCATCGCCAAGGAAGGCCGCAAATACGGATGCTATCTCGGCGTCGTCACGCAGCGCCCGGGCGAGCTCGATCCGACCATCCTGTCACAGTGCTCGACCTTCTTCGCCATGCGGCTGGCCAACGAGCAGGACCAGGCGATCATCCGCTCGGCGATCGCCGATTCCTCGGCGTCGACGCTGGCTTTCCTGTCTTCCATGGGCCAGCGCGAAGCTATCGCCTTCGGTGAGGGCGTGGCGACGACCATGCGGCTGAAATTCGAGAAACTGTCCGAAGAACTGATCCCCGGCACGGGTAAGCGTGAGCAGGCCTTGTCGTCCGAAACCGGCGACGATGTCGATCTTGCTGCAATTGTCGAGCGGCTGCGCAATGTGCCGAAGCCGCAGCAGGCGATGGCCTTCGCCGAGGTCGTCGATACCGGCCGCCAGGCCGGCGATCCGGATTACCGCAAGCCCCCCGTTCCGCGCATTCAACCGGACGACGATTTCGACATGCGCTACGGGCTGAAACCCGCAACCTTCGGCCTGCGCCCGCAGAACGACTGAGCTAAAGCTAACCTCTTGTTGCTGGGCCCATCAGACGGCCAGCATCACGAATTTGATGATGGGGTTTTTAGGCGCAGACGCGATTGCGCCCCTGCCGCTTGGCCTCGTAGAGCTGGCGGTCGGCGCGGCGGTAGAAATCCTCGGCCGTCTCCTTGCGATCCCAAACGGCAAGGCCGACGCTGGTGGTGATCTTCAGGCGGACATTGCCCGATAGCACCGACATGTTGGCGATGGCCTTGCGAATGCGCTCCGCGAACTTGGACAGAAGCTCGGCGTCCATGTTGGGCGTGACCACGGCGAACTCCTCGCCGCCTAGCCGCGCCACCACGTCGTGATAGCGTGTCATGCCCTTCAGGCAATTGGCGACCGCCCTCAGCACCTCGTCGCCGACATCGTGGCCATGGGTGTCGTTGACCTGCTTGAAGTGGTCGAGATCCAGGATCATCAGCCCGACGGGCTTCTCGATGCGGCGGAACTCCTCGAGATATTCCTTCAGTGCATCGTCGAAATAGCGCCGGTTCTGCATGCCCGTCAGGCCGTCGGTCAGGGCTGCATGCTCCAGCGTTTCCGAGCGAGCGCTGAGCGAAACCGTCATGGCGCGCAGCTTGCCCTCTTCCGTCGCCTGCTTGCGGATCAGCGGATAGATGAAGAAAACGCCGAAGAACAGCGCCGTCGCCAGAAGCACGCCGGTCGCGAACAGCAGCTTATTGAGATAGACGATCTCCTCGATCCCCGAGGACGTGTCGATCTCCGCCGCGATGGCTTGCAGAAGCCCATAGGCGTGGAGCGTCACCAGGCCGGCGGCCAGGATCACGAAAATAAAGACGAAAAATGCGGATTCCGCCTTATGGAAACGCATCTGCTCCCCGCGGGAAAACTGCCCGACGACTTTATGGCATGCCGGGGCCTTACGGAGGGTTAATCCGGACAACCTGAGCGGGAAATTCAACTTCTGCATCTTGTTTCCCTGGTTGCATCTGATGCAGGAGATCAGATCGAGGACACTACGTCGTCGCCAGGATGCAATCTCTGCCATTCCGGACCCAATTGGTGCCGGAACCATGTCGCTTGCCGCTTGGCGTATTGCCGCGTCGCGATCTTGGCGCGCTCTATTGCCTCGGGGAAGCTCATGTCTCCGGCCATCGCGGCCCGTAGTTCGCGAACGCCAATCGCCTTCATCGCCGGAAGACCCGGGTCGAGGTTAAGGGCCGTAAGCTGCTTGACTTCATCGAGGGCACCCTTGTCCAGCATGCTGTCGAATCGCGCCTCGATGCGGCTCACCAGCTCCGCTCGATCCGGCTCGATCACCAGGAAACGCGTGCTGGTCCGGTCGATAAGCGGTCGGCCGCGTTCGGCCTGCCATTCCAGGATGGAGCGGCCCGAGGCGTCGAGCACTTCCAGCGCCCGCACGATGCGCTGGCCGTCGGTTGGCTTCAGCATCGTGGCGACCGCCGAATCCTCGCGCAGCAGGATGCGGTGCAGCTTGGCCGCCCCTTGCTCCTTGAGCTCATAGCGCCAGCGGTCGCGGATCGGCTGGGGAATATCGGGCATTTGCGAAATGCCTTCGGCAAGCGCGCGGAAATAGAGGCCGGTGCCGCCAACGAAGATCGCCGGCCGCCGCGAAAGCGTGCCGTCCGGTTGCGTCGAAAGCAAGCCCTCGTCGATCAGCTTCGTCACGTCGCGCAGCCAGGCGCCGGTGGAATAGGCAGTGGAAGGATGGACGTGGCCGTAGAGAAAGTGCGGCGCGCGGGCGAGCTCGGCAGCGGTCGGCCGCGCCGTCAGCACGTCGAGCACCGAATAGCCCTGCATGGAATCGGTGTTGACGATGACGCCGCCCCTGCGCTGAGCGAGATCGAGCGCAAGCGCCGACTTGCCGCTGGCGGTCGGCCCGGCTATCAGGATCGCATTTTTCACGCGGCCCTCGCCCGCCTGCCCACCGGAATTTTCGATGCCGCTGATCGCCACGCTTGTATCCCACCCTGCCCGCCGCGCATTGTCGGCGTCGCTTGCGAATATGGCGTCACGGTCGGTCGGCGCAAGCGCTGTTCGCTGGCTGGCCGAAGGCATCGCCTGCGACCTTGCTTTGCCCGAGGCAGCCGAAGCCGCTGAAATCGCCGCGGGCCTGCGCGCTGCCCTGGCTTGCGAACCGGTCGACGTGATCGTCCAGCAGGCTGACGCAAGGCGCAAGAAGATCCTTCTCGCCGATATGGATTCGACGATGATCGACCAGGAGTGCATCGACGAGCTTGCCGACGAGATCGGCGTCAAGGATCGTGTCGCGGTCATCACGGCGCGATCGATGAACGGCGAGATCGCTTTCGAACCGGCCCTGCGTGAGCGTGTGGCATTGCTGAAGGGTCTCGATACCGCCGTGGTCGACCGCATCATCGCCAAACGCCTGACGCTGGCCTCCGGCGGCCGCGCGCTTGTCCAGACCATGCGGGCCCATGGCGCCTGGACAGCACTTGTGTCCGGTGGCTTTGACGTTTTCACCACACGCATCGCGGCGATGCTCGGCTTCCAGGAGAACCGCGCCAACCGCCTGATAGAGCAGGATGGCCGCTTCACCGGGCTTGTCGCCGAGCCCATCCTTGGCCGCGCCGCCAAGGCCGAAGCGCTGATCGAGATTTCGGCTCGCCTCGGCCTGACACTCGCCGACGCCATCGCAGTCGGCGACGGCGCCAACGACCTCGACATGATCCGCCTTGCCGGCACCGGCGTCGCCCTGCACGCCAAGCCGTCCGTCGCGGCCGGGGCCAAGGTGCGCATCGACCATTCCGACCTTACCGCGCTGCTCTATCTGCAGGGCTACCGCCGGGAAGAATTTGTCGAATGACGCCGATCCGCACCGAACGTCTCATCCTGCGCAACTGGCAGGACCGCGACCGCGAGCTCTTCCACCGGATCAATTCCGACGAGCGCGTCATGGAATTCTTTCCGTTCCGCCGTGACCGCGCCCAGTCCGACGCCAAGATGGACGAATTGCGGGACGCCATTGACCGCGATGGCTTCGGCTTCGCCGCAGCCGAGCTCGCGGCAACCGGCGAATGCATCGGCTTTGTCGGCATAACCAGAACCGATTATCTGCCCTTCTTGCCGGCCGGTGCCGTTGAGATAGGCTGGCGACTGGCGCCCGAATACTGGGGCAAAGGCTATGTCACCGAGGCCGCGGAAGCGTGGCTCGTCTATGGCTTCGAAACGCTGGGCCTTGACGAGGTAGTGTCCTTCGCGGTCGAGAGCAATCGCCGCTCCACCGCCGTCATGGAACGCCTAGGCATGATCGCCGACCCGGCCAGCGACTTCGACCATCCCGGCATTCCGGACAGCCACACAGCGCTCAGGCGGCATGTTCTTTACCGGCTTTCGCACGGTGATTGGGAGCAAAGAACAAGGGCGGCCCGCTAGCCGCCCTTTCTCTTTCAAAATCAGAGTACTGCAGGTTCTTCCGAACTCAATCCATGCGGATCGTCACGAACCGCAACTCACCGGTCTTCGACGCCAGCATCAACAGTGCGTTCTTGCGCCCCTGTTCCTTCAGCGCACCGATCCGGTCCATGACGTCCTTGGGTGAGGCAACCGATTCCTGTGCGATCTCGGTTATCACTTCGCCGGGCTGGATGCCGCGTTCGGCGGCCGCCGAATCCTTGGTGACGTCGGTAACGACGACGCCGGAGACATCGGCGGCGATGCTGAATTTTTTCCGCGTCTCATCGTTGAGTTCGCCGATGGTCATGCCAAGCACGGAAGCCGTCGAAACCGGGGGCGCCTTGTCGCCTTTGTCCTGGTCGGTGCTGCTGCCGTCTTCGCCCTTGGCGAGCTTTTCGCCGTCTTCGAGCCGGCCGAGCGTCACTTTCACGGTCTGCTCGACACCCTTGCGCACGATGAGCACATCCACCGCCTTGCCGACCGGGCTTTCCGCGACAACGCGCGGCAGGTCGCGCATTTCGTGGATGTCCTTGCCGTCGAACTTGATGATGACATCGCCTGCCTGGACGGTGCCGTTGTCGACCGGTCCGCCCTTGATGACGCCGGCGACCAGCGCGCCCTTGGCGGTTGCCATGCCGAGGCTTTCGGCGATGTCGTCGGTCACCGGCTGGATGCGCACGCCAAGCCAGCCGCGCCGCGTTTCGCCGAACTGGCGAAGCTGGTCGACGACCCCGGCAGCGAGTTGCGAGGGAATGGAGAAGCCGATGCCGATCGAACCGCCCGACGGCGATATGATCGCCGTGTTGATGCCGATAACCTCGCCGATGCTGTTGAACAGCGGTCCGCCGGAATTGCCGCGGTTGATCGCGGCGTCGGTCTGGATGAAATCGTCGTAGGGGCCGGAATTGATGTCGCGGTTGCGCGCCGAGACGATGCCGACTGTCACCGTGCCGCCAAGGCCGAACGGATTGCCGATCGCCATCACCCAGTCGCCGACACGCATCTTGTTGGAATCGCCGAATTTCACCGCCGTTAGCTTGTGTCCCTTCGGATCGACCTTCAGCAGCGCAACATCGGTCTTGGTGTCGGTGCCGACCAGCGTCGCCTTGAGCGTCACGCCATCGGAGAAATTCACCTCGATGTCGTCTGCATCGGCAATGACGTGGTTGTTGGTCACCACGATGCCCTGTTCGGCATCGACAACGAAGCCGGAGCCCAGCGACTGCACTTTCTGCGCGCCATTGTCCTTGTCGCCACCGCGGTTCTTGAAGAAATCGTCGAAGAAATCCTGGAAGGGCGAGCCCTCAGGAAGCTGTGGCATAGGCACGGCGCCTGGACCTTCCGTGCCCTTCACCGTCTGCGACGTCGATATGTTGACCACAGCGCCGAGCAGGCCTGCGGCGAGGTCGGCGACCGAAGGCGGTCCATCCGCAGCCACCGTTGGCGTTACAAAAGACGGAACAGCAAGGCCGCCGACGACAAGCGCTGCCGCACCGGCGATGAACGTCCGCCTCGCTGCGCGCAGAAGGGTGTTGGATGTCATCGAGGGTCTCCCGGTGTTTGTGAAAAAAAGCTGCTTCGGCAAAAGCATCGCTCCGAGCCATGTTGGCAAGAAATAAGGCACGTTTGCGGCTGTGGCTATCGGCAGAGGATAAATCCTCCGTTACACCAACACCATAGTCGTCAACGCCGTCGTCAGCTGCTCACCGGCCAGATGCTGCCGACGCCGATGGCAATCGCCACCAACCCGGCGATCCGCAACGCGTTTGCCGGCATCGACAAGACTTGCTCGGCAAGCTCTTGGCCATAGACCAGGCCCTCGACGTCTACAGCGCCCGCGCGTCCTTTTGGACGCGCAAACGGCGCTGTAGCACTTTGATCTTGCGCATGATCCTTTCCGAACCTTTGGTTCGGGTCATGCGCCTGAACCAGGCCGATCGCCGGTCCGTTACTGTCCGGTGCCTGACTGCGCTGCCGGCGCAGCCGGTGCCTGCGGCGCCGTCGGCGTTTCCTTGCTGTCCGGATCGCGGAAGAAGCGGAAGAACTGGGAATTCGGCGACAGCACCATCGTCGTCCCGGTGCTGTCCAGCGCAGTGCCGTAGGCATTCATCGAGCGGTAGAAATCGAAGAAGGCCGGATCGCGCTGGTAGGCCGCCGCGAAGGTGGCGCTGCGCTGGGCTTCGCCCTCGCCGCGCAGGATCTCCGATTCCTTCTGCGCTTCGGCGACGATCTCCACCACTTCGCGGTCGGCGCGGGCCTTGATGCGCTGTGCCGCCTCGTTGCCTCGCGCCCGCAGCCGCTCGGCTTCGGCCAGGCGTTCGGCCTTCATGCGGTCGAAGGTCTGCTGCGAGACCTCCGCCGTCAGGTCGGTCCGGCGGATGCGCACATCCTCGATCTGCAGGCCGAGCGACGTAGCGTCGGGCCTGAGCTGGTCGCGCACTTCCCGCATCATCACGGCCCGCTCTTCCGAGAGCGCCGCTTCGAAGTCGCGCAAACCGTAGACACGGCGCAGCGCCGCATCGAGACGCGTCCTCAGCCGTGCCTCGGCGAGCTCGATCTGACCGGAGACGGCGGCGCGGAAGATGCGCGGATCCGAGATGCGATAGGCGATAAAGGCATCGACCTCGTAGAACTTGCCGCCCGAGACCTGGACGCGGATGTTGTCGAGGTCGAAGCGCAGCACCCGATTCTCGATCAATTGCACGCTGTCGGCATCGAAGAACGCGAACGGCGCCTTGAAATAGATGCCCGGCTGGTTCTTGACGTCGACGATCTCGCCGAACCGAAGCACGAGCGCCTGCTGGCGCGCATTGACAACGAAGACCGACGAATAGAGCAGGAACAGGATGATTGCTGCGATGACGGCGATGATGGGCAGACGATTGGTCATCACTGGTTTCCTCCCAGCACCGGCGCTGGCGGCGTCTTCTGCTGCAGCGCTGGCAGCGGCAGGTAGGGAACGACCCCTTGCCCGTTGCCTTGCTCGACAATGACCTTGTTCGAATCCTTCAGAACCCTCTCCATCGTTTCAAGATAAAGCCGCCTGCGCGTCACCTCGGGCGCCTTGGCGTATTCGTCATAGACCGAGATGAAGCGCTGCGCCTCGCCTTCGGCCTCCTGCACGACACGGTTCTTATAGGCGGCCGCATCCTCGCGGATCTGTGCGGCTTCGCCACGCGCCTGGCCGAGCTTCTGGTTGGAATACTGATTGGCCTGCTCGACGAACTTGTCCTCGTCCTGTTCGGCGCGCTGCACCTCGTCGAAGGCATCGGCGACTTCGCGCGGCGGCGCGGCATCCTCGATCGAGATGGCGTTGACGGTGAGGCCGGCCTTGTAGCCGTCCAGCGTCGTCTGGATGATCTCACGCACCGATGCCGCAATGCCCTGGCGGTCGTCGCGGAAGATGTCCTGGGCCGGTCGCCGGCCAACAGCTTCGCGCATGGCGCTTTCGGCAACCTGCCGCAGCATGCCGTCGGGATCGGACACGTCGAACAGATAGGCCCTCGGGTCGGAAACCTGATAGGCCACCGAGAACTGGACGTTGACGATGTTCTGGTCGCCGGAAAGCATCAGCCCGGAGCTGCTACTGCTGCTGGTCGCGCCGCCGCCGATGTCGACGAGCTGCTCGGCGATGTTGGCCGTCTCGACCGTTTCGACGGGCCACCAATGGAAATGCAGACCGGGCTGCGAGAGTTCGGCCTTCGGTATGCCGAACCGCAGTTCGACCGCAACTTCGTCGGGCTGCACGGTGTAGACCGCCTTGAATGCCCACAGCACGACAAGTGCCGCGGCGATCAGTCCGAGGACCGCGGGGCTGGCGCCACCACCACCTGGCAGGGCGCGCCGCAGTCTGTCCTGGCCGCGCCGGATGATATCTTCGAGATCGGGAGGCGAGCCTTGCGGGCCGCTAGGCCCCTTGGGTCCCTGCCCCCAGGGCCCCTGATTGCCGCCGCCGCCCCATGGGCCGCCGCCACCGCTCTTGTCATTCCAGGGCATAAATGTCCTTTCGCTTGGAATTCCCTCAGCACCGGCCTACGGCGCAAATCCCACGTAGCTCTTCTATAGGGACGCGACGGCTCGCTTTCAACGCGATCCGCTGACGGCATCTCTATTTTGGACCGTTCGCGACCGTTTGTCGTCTTCAATGCACGTGGCGGCGTCGCTCGTAAACCGAATAGCGCGTCGCGTGGCTGTCCTTTTCACCGGCCGGAACGTCCTGCGAGCTGACCATGCGCCATGAATCGGGATCGATCGGCGGAAAACGCGCGTCGCCATCGACCGCGGCCAGGACATGCGTGACATGCAGGCGATCGGCCAGCGGCAGCGCCTGGGCATAGATCTCACTGCCACCGACCACGCAGATTTCGTTCGCGCCGGCCATGCAGCGCCCGCGCACATTGGCAAGCTTGATCGCCTCATCGAGCGAATGCGTGATTTCGATGCCCTCGGCGCGCCAGGTCTTGTCGCGGGTCACTACGATGTTGAGCCTGCCCGGCAGCGGCCGGCCGATGCCTTCATAGGTCTTGCGGCCCATGATGATGGGCTTGCCCATCGTGTCGGCCTTGAACCGCTTGAGATCGGAGGAAAGCCGCCATGGCAGGCCGCCGTCGCGCCCGATCACGCCGTTCTCGGCGATGGCGACGTAGATTGCGATGTCCATCAGCCGCCGTTCCCGCCTTCACTGCCGCCACCTTCACCGTCCCCGCCGTCACCATCGATGTCATCCGACGGCTCCAGCAGCAGGATGTCGATGTCATGCTCGGGATAAAAATCTTGAGCCGTCATCTCGAATGTCGTCGGCCCGACCTTCCTGACATTGTCGCCGCAGAACGAGACCAGGCTCTTGGGATTGCCCTTGTCGATGGTCAGCTTGAACTTGCCGATGCTGCCCGAAGCCCAGTTGCCCCCGGTGGTCAGGATATAGGCGATTCTGTTCTCGAAATATCTCGGGTAGCCGTCCGGATCGTCCTTGGCCGCCTTGCGCACTGCGTTCTCGAACGCATTGTCCATGCAGTATCGGCCCTTGTAGCTGGCATATTGGCCCTGGAACTGGCCGTCGTAGAAGAAGCTGACCGAGGACGTGCCGCCGACACTGGGCTTGTAGCGATGGGAGACATGGACCGCCTTGTTGGCAGGGAAGGTCGAGCGCCACCAATAGGTCGAGCGCAACTGCCAGAACGGCGTATAGACAGTTTTCATGCCCGAGCCATCGTCGCTGGTGTCTTCGATGATGATGCCGCGATTCTCCCAATCCTTCGCAACCGCCTGTGGTAGCTTCGCCAGCGCCGCCTTCGCAGCGTCGCCGAATGGATAGAACGGCACGTTCTGGGCCGTCAGGTCGGCGCTGATGTCGATGCCGAGTGCGAAGACCTTCTGCTGCAGCTGCGGTTTTACGGCGACGCCGTCGATCGTCACCTCGAAGCCGAGGAAATTGTCGCTCTGCCCTTCGGGGATTGCCGGCATCTCTTCGGGATTGCCTTCGATGTCAGGCATCGGAAAGGCGACGATCGTGTCGACAGCCTTGTCGGTGTTGTTGCGGAAGACATAGTCGACCGTCACTTTCTCCGGCGAGATGTAGAGATCTTCGCTCTCCATGGCGACCGCATCGCTGCGCGACAGGATCAGGCCGCCCGTGCCTAATTCCGCGATCGAATCATTGGCAAATGCCGGCGCGGCCGAAAACGCCAGTGCTGCGGTCAGGACATAACGGAACATTGACCCCCCTTCGGCGAAAACGCCAGCATGACTCTAGCCGTTTCAATGTGGCGTTTCAAAGCCCTTCCGCGGGCTCGCTGACGCTGGCATGCATGATCTTGGTTGTCTGGACACCGGCCTTCCGATCGGGCAGGAGTTCGCTCATGCGCAAGCTTCTCGTCATCGGCATCGGCGCCGGCAATCCCGACCACATGACGGTCCAGGCCATTGATGGCTTGAACCGCGCCGACGTGCTGTTCATTCCCGACAAGGGCGCGACAAAGAGCGATCTCGCCGAACTGCGCCGCCACATCTGCGATCGTTTCGTCTCCAACCCGAACTCGCGCCGTGTTGAATTCGACGTGCCGGTTCGGGCCGAGCCGGCGCCGTCCTACCGCTCGACCGTCGACGACTGGCACGAGGCAATCGCCGCAATCTATGAAGGCCTGATCCGCGACGAGCTTTCGCCAGACGGCTGCGGCGCTTTCCTGATCTGGGGTGATCCCTCGCTCTACGACAGTGCGCTGCGCATCCTGGAGCGCGTGTTATCGAGGGGCAATGTCGAGTTCGAGCTGGAGGTCATTCCCGGCATAACCGCTGTCCAGGCGCTCGCCGCCAGCCACACGATGGCGCTCAATCGCATCGGCGATTCTGTCCTGATCACCACCGGTCGCCGCCTCGCCGAGGAAGGTCTGCCCGGAAATGCCGGCAGCACGGTCGTCATGCTCGACGGCAAATGCGCTTTTAAGACGCTTGAGGACAAGGACGCCGTTATCTACTGGGGCGCCTATCTCGGCACGCCTGACGAGGTCCTCATTTCAGGCCGTCTCGGCGATGTCGGCGACGAGATCGTGAAGACCCGCGAAGAGGCCCGCCGGAAAAAGGGCTGGATCATGGACACCTATCTGCTGCGCAAGCCCGGCGAGCCGGAGGAATAGTTTCTTTCAGCTCCTCGGTTGATCGCAGTTTGCAGGGATTCCCCCGCATTCAGCCAGCGTCGATTTCCGCTTGCAATGCCTCAATATGCGTTGCCGCTGCAGAGGTCGCCGCTCGTTCGATGGCACGAAAGCGGCTAACCACGGCAAGCCCCACCGAGGTCAATTGCGCGCCGCCGCCCTTCTTGCCGCCCGTCTGTGCCGCGACCAGCGGCTTGCCGAACACCCGGTTCATGTCCTCGACCAGGTCCCAGGCGTGCTTGTAGGACATTTCCATGCCGCGCGCCGCGGCCGAGATCGAACCAAAGGCAGCAATCTGCTCCAGAAGCTCGATCTTGCCCGGTCCGATACGCCCATCAGGATCGAGGTTTATCCGCAAACTCAGCGACGGCATTCCCTTTCCTCCCCGCAGTAGCACCCATGCCCATAGTAGAAGCTCTCCTGCAATGGCGCTATTTCAAAATGATATAACGACGGGCATCAGCGCGTCATCCATCTGCCTCGATCGGCAGGCCGACGCCGGTATTGGCGCTGTCGAAGCTCACCGTCTTGACAACCGCGAAGACCTTTCGACCCAGCCGCAGCTTCAGCGCCTGCCGCGACTGTCCGGTGATGCGTGCAAGCACGGTTGCGCCGTTGCAGTCGATCCCCACTTCGACCACGGCCCCTTCGCCCGGCTCCATCGCCACAATCGTGCCAGGCAATATGTTGAGCGCGCTAAGGCCAATCGGCCGTTCGGTGGCGATCATCACGTCGCGGGCGCGAATACGCACGCGCACCGGCGCACCGGCCGGCATCACCAGCCGCGGCACACGAATCTCGCCCGCCGCCGAGCCAAGCACGGTCATGCCAAAGGCTTCGTCATGGCGCAGCACGACGGTATCCAGCACGCCACCACCCTCGCCGCGCTCTTCCGCCGGCAGAAGGTCGAGCCGTTGCATGATCGCCCCGGTCGGCCCGGAAGCGGCAACCTTGCCTTGCGCCAGCACCACCACGTCGCTTGCCAGCCGCGCCACCTCGGCGATCGAATGGCTGACATAGACGATCGGGATTTTCGTTTCGTCGCGCAACCGCTCGATATAGGGCAGGATTTCGGCCTTGCGCGCCTCGTCGAGCGATGCCAGCGGCTCGTCCATGAGCAGCAATTTCGGGCTGGCAAGCAGCGCCCGGCCGATCGCCACGCGCTGTTTCTCGCCGCCGGAGAGCTTCGCCGGCCGGCGCTCCAGCAGCGCACCGATGCCCAGCAGGTCGACCACGGCATTGATATCCGCATAGCGTTCCGCTGCCGGCGTGAACCAGCGGCCGTAGCGCAGATTGGCGGCCACGCTCATATGCGGAAACAGTCGCGCGTCCTGGAACACCATGCCGATCCGCCGTTTGTGCTTCGGCACGAATAGACCCGCATCGGTGTCGACCAGCACGCGGCCGTCGACTGCGATCCGCCCCCTGTCAGGGCGGATGAGGCCGGCGATCAGATTGATCAGCGTCGTCTTGCCGGATCCCGAAGGCCCGAACAACGCGGTCAGCCGCCCGGCGCTCTCGAAGCGAGCGTCGATGCCGAAATCGCCAAGCCGATGGCCGATGTCGACGAAAACCGTCATTCTATATCCATCCGCCGGCCGACGTGCCGCGCCAAAACTTCCGAAGCCACCAGCGCAGCCATCGAGACGACGATCGAGATCAGCGTCAGCCGGAGCGCACCGGCGTCGCCGCCCGGCACTTGCGTGAACGTGTAGATCGCCGACGGCAGCGTCTGCGTCTCGTTCGGGATATTCGAGACGAAGGTGATCGTCGCGCCGAATTCGCCCATCGCCTTGGCGAAGGACAGGATCGCGCCGGCGATCAGCCCGGGCAGGATCAGCGGCAGCGTGATTGTGCCGAACACCCATAGTGGATTGGCGCCGAGCGTGCCGGCCGCCGCCTCCATCTTGCGGTCGACCGCCTCAATCGACAGCCGGATCGCCCGCACCATCAAGGGAAAGCCCATGACGCCACAAGCGAGTGCAGCGCCAGTCCAGCGAAACGAGAAAACAATGCCGAACTGCTCGGCCAGGAAAGCGCCGGCCGGTCCACGCCTGCCGAAGGTCAGCAGCAGCAGATAGCCGGTCACCACGGGCGGCAGGATCAGCGGCAGATGCACCAGCCCGTTGAGCAGCGTCTTGCCCCAAAACTGGCCACGGGCGAGCACGAGCGCGATCAATATGCCCGGCGGCAGACTGACGATCATCGCTACTGTCGCCACCTTGATCGACAGCCGGACCGCATTCCATTCGTCGGGAGTGAGATCCAGCAGCCAGTTCATGCGTCAGGGCACTGCCTTAGTTGGTGGGTGCGAGAACCGTAAAACCCTGCGCCTTGAAGAGCTCGCCTGCCTTGGCAGACTGCAGGCATTTCAGGAATGCCGGCGTATCCTTGTCCTTCGAATCCGCCGTCTGGGCAACGGGGTAGATGATCGGCGGGTGCGAATCCTCTGGGAAGGTGCCGACCACCTTGACGCCGGGCTCGGCGTGCGCGTCGGTGGCATAGACGATGCCGAGTGCTGCTTCGCCGGTCGAGACCAGCTTGAGCGCCGCACGCACATTCTCGGCCTGTGCTACCTTGCCCTCGACCGACGGCCAGACGCCGAGCGATTGAAGTGCGGCCTTGCCATACTTGCCGGCCGGAACGGCCTTGAAATCGCCCATGGCAAGCCTGCCGTCACCGAGCAGCCCGGCGAGGTCGAACCCTTTTTCGATCTTGGTCTCGGCCTTCGAATCCCTAGGCGCCACGAGCACGATTTCGTTGCCGAGCAATTTCACTTCGGTGTCCGGCTTGGTCAGCTTCTTGTCGGAGAGGTATTTCATCCAGTCGAGATCGGCCGAGATGAAGACATCGGCTGGAGCGCCGCTTTCGATCTGCCTGGCCAATGCGGAGCTTGCAGCGTAGGAAATGGTCACCGCTTCACCGACATCGGCCTCGCAGGCCTTGTTCACGGCGTCGAGCCCATCCTTGAGGCTCGCGGCGGCAAACACCACCACTCTGTCTCCCGCATGAGCGGCCGGAGCCACAGCCAACAGCATTGCCGCAAATCCGCCGATCGCACTCGCCAATCCAAAACCTCTGCGCGTCAGCATGAAGCTCTCCCGGGTTTGAAATTCGCTCAGCTCGAAAGTCACCCATCGATATATCCGTATGGACATAACAAGGAAAGGCTGTTTGCCCAGTACCAGCTTTGTACCTCGATATTATCGTGGCCTACGCTGGACTTCGTCAGATACAGCGCGACCTTGCAGGCTTATGCCCTGGTCAAGGCGTCGGACGTCATGGTCGGTGTCGACTGAGCGGACGACAAACCACTCGAACCCGATCGCGCCGCCACAGCCTGGCGATTTGGGATAGGTAGAGGCCGGTATTGCGGCCTACACCGCGATCGGCGCCTTGATAGTCGCGTCGGCGAGGTAGTTCTCGAGCCGGAAATCCTCGAAGCGGAAGGCAAAGAGATCCTTCACCTCCGGATTGATCCACATCGTCGGCAACGCCTTGGGCGTGCGCCGCAGCTGCTCGCGCGCCTGCTCGAAATGGTTCGAATAAAGATGCGCATCGCCGAGCGTATGGATGAAATCGCCCGGCTTCAGCCCGGTCACCTGCGCCACCATCAAGGTCAGCAGCGCATAGGAGGCGATATTGAACGGCACGCCGAGAAAGATGTCGCCGGAGCGTTGGTAGAGTTGGCAGGATAGCCTGCCCTCCGAAACGTAGAACTGGAACAGACAGTGGCAGGGCGGCAGGGTCATCGCCTCCACCTCGGCCGGATTCCATGCCGAAACGATCAGCCGGCGCGAGTTAGGATTCCTGCGTATCTCCTTAAGAAGATTTGCGATCTGGTCGATCTCACCACCATGGCCGTCCGGCCACGAGCGCCATTGTTTGCCATAGACCGGGCCGAGATCGCCATTCTCGTCGGCCCATTCGTCCCAGATCGAGACGCCGTGGTCGTTGAGATATTTGATGTTGGTGTCACCGGCCAGGAACCACAAAAGCTCGTGCACGATCGACCTCAGGTGCAGCTTCTTGGTGGTGATGACCGGAAAGCCGCGCGCCAGATCGAAGCGCATCTGGTAGCCGAACACCGAGCGCGTTCCGGTGCCGGTGCGGTCGCCGCGGTCGGCGCCGTTTTCAAGTACATGCTTCAACAGGTCGAGATACTGGCGCATCGGCTTCGCCTTGATTCGGGTTGTCGGCCGATGATAGCTGACGGGCCGTCGGTCGAACACACCAAAGCGACAAGGCTTCTCGATTCATCGCGCCGATCCGGCAGCATGAGAAGGCGCGAAAATCATGCCCTGCTCCTGCGTGATCGAACGTGGTCGTCAGAGAGAGCCGAGCTTGCCCAGGTCCTTGGCTACCAGATAGTAGAAGGTCACCCGGCTCTTGGTATTGTCGGCCGCCATCGCCTTGCAGGCCTTTTCGATGGCCGCGTCCGCCTTGCTGCCGTCGGCGATGCCGAGCTTCTTGGCAACCCAGTTCGCCTTGACACGATCAAGTTCCTTCGGGTCCGTGCAGGATACCAGCGAGGAATCGCGGTTGCGCAATGCAATGCCCAAATGCTTCACGATCTTTTCGACCGCGTCGGCGTTTGCCGCGGCGTCGTATTTCTTCACATCCGCAAGATAGTCGGCCATCAGATTTTCCCTCGTGGCGCCACCGGCTCCAATCGATGAGGGTTGTGGCGCGCTGACGCAACTTGTGCGCTATGTCGGTAACTCCTCACCGAGGCAAAGCTTCGGTTGAGACCGCTCACAAGTCAACCCTTTACGATGCTGTCTGACACAGCCAGAAACCGTCATTGCGGCCTTTCATTTTCCATCACCGCCGCCTATATACAGGCTGTCGGCTTGACCGACTATGGCGATAAACAGGCGATGAAATAAGCCGTTCGGACCCGGGGGCGGTACCCGGCGCCTCCACCAAAAACCGCTCTGGATGATGAGCGGCTTTTGCTGGGGGCGAAATAGGATCGACGAAGGTGTAAAGATCGTACTTTTGCCCGGCATTGTACCACCGTTATCGGGCTAAACTTATAGTTGCCAACGACAACTATGCGGAAGCACGTCTCGCCGCGTAAGCGGTGCGATAGCTTCAATTCAAGCCCTAGTGGTTCGCACTTCTAGGCGGGGTTCGGAGGTACCTGGCAACAGAAACCTCCACTTCCCCCCTTTACCAATACTTCCCCCCTTTACCAATATAAGCAGCAGCAGGCTTCGCCGGCCGGGTTTTCACGCGCTCGGCCCCTGACGCTCCGGCGGCCAGGAGTTGCTGCGCACGCCCAACGCACTCACTCCATAGGCAAAAAATGCAAAACGATTCCGATCGGTTCTTCGTGCTGACCGGCGGCCCGGGTTCCGGCAAGACCACGCTGATAGAGGCGCTGAGATCGGCGGGCTTTGCCACCTCGGTCGAAGCTGGACGCGGCATCATCCGCGACCAGTCGGCGATCGCCGGGCGGGCCCTGCCCTGGGAGTTGCGCTCGTATCACGCTGCTCTCGAACAGCCCGGTCCCGTCTTCTTCGGTCGCGGCGTTCCGGACACGCTTGGCTATCTTAGGCTGACCGGCCTGCCGGTGTCCGACCACGTCAGCAATGCCGCCGAACGCTTTCGTTACGTCTCCATCGCACCCCCTGGCCGGAAATCTTTCGCCAGGACAGCGAACGGAAACAGATGCTCGATGAAGCTGAACGCACCTATTATGCACTGACCGGTGTCTACACGGAGTTGGGCTATGAATTGGTCCCGCTGCCACAGGTGCCGGTCGAAGCGCGATTGCGGTTCATCCTGGCCGAGACAGGATTGTAACCGGGTTCAGATATGAAGTTCAGATATGAAAAGGCCGGGATGTGACCCGGCCTTCTTGCACTCAATGGATATCGTCTACTCGGCCGGCGCTTCGATGACTTCCCGCCCGCGACCGAGCGTCACCTTGGCCAGGGTGAAGGAGATCACCGCGCAAAGGGTGATGCCGGCCACCATCGGCAGCGGCGTACCGTCGAAGAACACGCCAGCGACACCCATGGCGAGTGCACCGATGGCGAAGTGCAGCGTGCCCATCAGCGCTGAGGCCGTGCCGGCGATCTCGCCGTGCTCTTCCATAGCCAGCACCGAAGTGGTCGGGATGACCAGGCCGAGGAAGCCGTAGCCAACGAACAGCAATGCCGCCATCACGTCGAGCCGGTCGACGCCTGATGCCATTACTGCGAACAGCAGCACCATCGTCGTCGCATAGCCGGTCACCGCGACACGCACCACGCGCCTCAGCCCGAACCGCTCCGCCAGCATCCCCGTCAGCTGCGACATGCCGATGAAGGCAACCGCATTGATCGAGAAGAACACGCTGTAGACCGAAGGCGACAGCCCGTAATGGTCGATCAGGATGAAGGACGAGCTCGACAGATAGACGAAGAAGCTCGCAATGCCGAAGCCGGCGATCGCCGTCAGGCCAAGGAAGTTGCGATCGCCCATCAGGAAGCGGTAGCCCGAAAGCGCAGTGCCGAAGGAGGAGCCGGCGCGCTCTTCGACCGGCCGCGTCTCCTTGAGCGAGGTTGCGAGCAGCACCGTCGCCAGAAGCGCCGCACCCGTCACCGTCCAGAACACGGCGCGCCAGCCGAAGTTCTCGATGATCTGGCTGCCGGTCAGCGGCGCCAGGATCGGCGACACGGAAAACACCAGCATCAGGAGCGACATCAGCTTCGCGGCCTCGGTGCCGGTGTGCAGGTCGCGCACGATGGCGCGCGGCACCGCCATGCCGGCGCTGGCGCCGAGCCCTTGCAGGAAGCGGAAGGCGATTAGCCACTCGATGCTCGGCGCCAGCGCCGAACCGATGCCGCCGATCATGAACAGCACGAGGCCGCCATAGAGCGGCAGCTTGCGGCCGACCATGTCGGAGATCGGCCCGACGACGATCTGGCCGAAGCCCATGGACAGGAAGAAGATCAACAGGCTCATCTGCACGGCGGCGGTGCCAGCCTGCAGGTCCTCGCCGATCGAAGGCAGCGCGGGAAGATACATGTCGATGGCGAACGGACCGATGGCAGACAACAAGCCGAGCACGACCGCGATGCGGAGGAATTTGGGACTCATGATAGCAGGCTTCTTTCACAATCTGGTTGCCGCCGCCAAGCGGCGTGTAACCCTAGGACGTTCCATCCCGCGAAATTCCGACTCCGCTTCGGAGTGAAATCTCTTTGTGTTATGTCCACAAATTTAGACAGTCTTGTCTAATTCGTCAATCACCTCTATATAGATTTTATGAAGCTGCGCGTTTCTCCTGACACTTTCCCGCCACGCGGCCACGAGGCCAAGCGCATATCGATCGTTGACGCCGCTGCCTCGGTCTTCTGCCGCGAAGGCTTCTCCGGCGCCAACATCGACCTGATCGCCGCCGAAGCCGGCGTTTCGCGCCAGACCATCTACAACCACCATGGCGACAAGGAGAAACTTTTCGTCGCTATCGTGCGCGATCTTACCGAGCGTTGCAACGCTGGAATCTTTGCAACCATTGCGACCTTCCCCGACCAGCCGAAGGATCTCGAGGCAGACCTGATTGGCTTCGCCGTGCGCATGAATCGCAATTGCATCTGCAATCGCGACGGGAGGTTCCTGCGCAAGCTGATCCAGACCGAGGGCGAGCGCTATCCCGAACTTTTCGCCGAATGGCGAGAACAAGGGCCGGGCAGGACATGGCCGGCTCTCGCCGCCCGTTTCGCCCGTCTCGCCTATGCCGGGTTCCTGTCGATCGAGGATCCCGATGTGGCTGCGCGTCAGTTCCTCGCCCTTGCCAATGCCGAATTGCAGACAACCTTCATGCTCGGCGGCACGCCGCAGGACGATGAGGTGCTGCAGTCCGCTACAAGCGGCGTGCGTACCTTCCTGCGCGCCTTCGGCAGGCAAAAGCCTGCGCCTCACGCGACCAAACAGGGCGCCCTCGCCAGCGCCTGAGCAATCAAAACGCTGGCATCCCCTCTCGCATCGATACGGTCGGCTCCTATATCCGGTTTACGCCGCGCTCAAGCTTGATTACAGCTATGCGGACGATTCAACGGAACCTGACCGTCACATGGCCGACGACCACATCCGCTACGACATTCTGGCCCAGGAGGCGTTGCGCGGCGTCATGCGCAAGGTCCTGGCCGAGGTCGCGCGCACTGGCCTTCCCGGCAACCATCATTTCTTCATCACCTTCCTCACCGGCGCGCCCGGCGTGCGCGTGTCTTCGCGGCTGCGCGAGCGCTACCCTGAACAGATGACCATCGTCATCCAGTTCCAGTACTGGGACCTGAAAGTCACCGATACCGGCTTCGAGGTCGGGCTGTCTTTCTCCGACGTGCCGGAAAAGCTGGAGATCCCGTTCTCTGCAGTGCGCGGCTTCTATGACCCGTCCGTCAATTTCGAACTCGAGTTCGACGTGAAGACGGACTCTGCAGAAGACGAGCCGGCGACCCAGCCTGCTCCCGAACCGCTGGCCATCGTCCCCGAGAAGAAGCCAGAGACGAAGAAGAGGGCCGCCGCCGAGGCCGAGAAGAAACCTGCGGTGGCCGACGCCGCCGGCAAGGGCGCCGACGTGGTGTCTCTCGACGCTTTCCGCAAGAAGTAATTTTGCGAGCTGCGAAATGGGCGACGTCGTCAATCTCCGCCAGGCTCGCAAGCAAAAGGCGCGGGTGGAGAAAGAACGCCTGGCCAACCAGAACCAGGCGCTGCATGGCCGCTCCAAGGCCGATCGTGACCATGACCGCTTGACGGCGGACAAGGCTGAAAAGTTCGTCACCGGCCATCGTCGCGAAAAGCCCGGCGATCCGGAAACCTAAAACGCGATGAGCCCGGTCGAAAAACGCTCGGTGACCATCCGCGGCCATCGCACCAGCTATTCGCTCGAAAAGCCATTCTATGACGATCTCGTCACCATTGCCGCGGCGCGAAAACTGACGCTGGCGGCGCTGGTCGCGGAAATCGATGAAACCCGCCCCCGCGACGCCAACCTCTCCTCCGCGCTCAGGCTCCATGTGCTGGAGTGGGCGAAGCGGAGAGGTGGCGCTTGATGCCGGCGCGCCGGACAAGCGCGCTGTTTTTGAGGAATATCCCAGACCTAGTCGACGATCAGCCCGCCTGTCAGATTGGCGACCGCCCCGGTCATCGCTGCGGCTCGGTCTGAAGCCAGGAAGGTCGCCACATTTGCCAGTTCCGCCAGCGTGGTGGAGCGACGCCTGTGGCTCATGCCTTCAATGAAGGACTGGAATTGCTGGCGACTGATATCCAACGCCTTTGCATGCAGTCCAAAGACGACATCGATCGTCTTCGTTTCGGGAATTCCGGTCGAACGCAGGCAGACGGCTCGGATGCCTTGTGGGCCGAATTCGGAGGAGAGTGCACGCGACAGTGCCTCCATCGCTGCCCAGGCAGGCCCCATGCCACCGACCAAGGCATTTCCGAGGCGCGCAGGCGATGGCGTGTGCATCAGGATCACCCCCGAACGCCTTTCGGCCATGCGTCGCCCGGCTCCCCGGGCTGTCAGGAAATTGGCCTTGGCGTAGGTCGCGATCGGCAGCATGAAGTTGTCGGCGTTAAGTTCAGCCAAGCGTGTTCCCTGGATGTCTTGCTGCGGAATGCCTATCGCATTGAAGGAAACATCGATGCCTCCGGTTTTCTCGACCGTCTCGTCGAGGTGTTTCTCCACCTCGTCCTCGTCAAGCGCGTCGACCGTCGCGGTCTCGGCTTTTCCACCTTCGGCGATGATATCCGCCGCCACCTTATCCAGCAGAGCGACGTTTCGTCCGGTCAAAAAAACCGTGGCGCCTTCGCTGGCAAAAGCGCGAGCCACCGCGCTGCCGACCGCGCCGCCGGCTCCGTAGACGACGGCCGTTTTGTTCTGAAGCAGCATCTTTGTTCTCCTGTTTGTCTCATATGCCAGCCATCGGCCTCTCGAGGCTCCATGCTGGCCCACGCAACCGAGACGAGCCGGATGCTGGAAAGGATTCGAAGTTTATTTTTCCCGGAAGCCGAATCCTTTGGCTGTCCGATTGCGTCTTGGGCATGAGCGGCCTGTGGCGGGCCGACGCTCGACAAAGGAGCATTCGAGATGAAACGGAACCTGATACGCTACAAGACGAAACCGGAAACGGCTGACGAGAACGAGCGATTGGTCAAGGATGTTTTCCAGGAATTGCACGCGAAATCGCCAGACGGCGTTCGTTACCTGTCATTGAGGCTCGGCGACGGTACTTTCGTCCACTTCGTTGAGGTTGAGGCCAAGGAGCACGGGAATACCCTACCGGAGCTCAAGGCATTCCGCTCCTTCCAAAGCGGCATCAAGGATCGGTGCGCTGAGCTTCCTGTAGTGAATGACGTGACCATCGTCGGGAATTACCGGATGCTGGGCGAATAGAGCAAATGGGACATCATCAGGTGGTGGGCAGCGTGAACGCACCGATTGCCGAAGAGGCGGAAACTCGCGAACGCTTCAACCGTCTTTTGGCCGCGTTGCGCCCGAAACTGCACCGCTATTGCGCGCGCATGACCGGTTCGGTCATCGACGGCGAGGATGTGCTTCAGGACGCGCTCGCCAAGGCATTCGCGGCCTTGCCTGGCGCCGGCCCGATCGCCAATCCGGAGGGCTGGCTGTTTCGCATAGCGCACAACACGGCGCTCGATTTCCTGCGCCGCCGCGCGCGCAGTCAAACGACGCTTTCCGATGAGGATATGAACATGGTTGCCGACCCCGTGAACGTGACCGGCGATCGGCAGATTGTTGCCGCAGGCCTGCATACCTTCATGCGCCTTCCCGTTGCACAGCGAAGCAGCGTCATTTTGATGGATGTACTGGGCTATTCGTTGCAGGAAATCGGCAGCGTTCTGGATACCAGCATTCCGACGATCAAGGCCGCGCTGCATCGTGGCCGCACCCGCCCGCGCGAACTTGCCGACGAACCCGACGATCGTCCAGTTCCCGCCTTGAGCGAGCCGCAACGTTCGCTGCTCGACTCCTATGTCGATCGCTTCAACGCTCGCGATTTCGACGCAATACGCGACATGCTGGCCGACGAGGTAAGGCTGGAGCTCGTGGCTAAAACCCGGATGAATGGGCGCAAGGAAGTGGGCACTTATTTCCACAACTATGCCCAGACGCAGGATTGGCGCTTCGTCATCGGCTTTGTCGAAGGCCGCCCCGCTGCAATTGCCTGCGACCGCTCGACAGGCGTGCCGTCTTACTTCGTCCTGCTGGAATGGAGGGGTGGCAAGCTTCTGGCCATCCGTGATTTCCGCTATGCCCGCTACGCCATCGACGGCGCGGAGCTATCCGTCATTACCCGAAGAAAGTGAGAACGATCCGAAATAGCCTCGGCCACCAAGACTAGCCGCCACCCAGCGACTTCAACAGATTGTCGATCGAGAACGGATTGGGATTCGACGGCGCTGGCGGCGAATTGTCGTTGGCGGAAGGCGCTGGCGGCCGGTCGACCTTTGGCGCCTGCTCAGCAGCCTTGCGTTCAGCGTCGAACTTTGCCTTCCCTTCCGACGCGATCCGCATCGCCTCTTCCGCCTTCAGGCGTTCCTGCTCTTCGGCTTTTGCCACCGCGTCGGCGGCCTCTTGCGCGGCTCTGGCCTTCGCTTCGGCATCAGCCCTGGCCCGTGCGTCAGCCTCGGCTTGAGCCTTGGCATCAGCTTCCGCCTTGGCTTTCGCTGCTGCTTCCGCTTCGGCCTGCGCCTCGGCTTCGGCTTTCGCCCGGGCTTCTGCCTCGGCTTTCAGCCGCGCCTCTTCCTCCTGCCTGCGCAATTCCTCGGCCGCCTTGTCGCGTTCGGTTTGCAGGGCTGCGTAGTAGCGCACCTCGCGTCGCAACCGCTGTTTTTCAAGCAGCGCCGCCTGCATTGCCTCGACCCGCTGCTGCTCTTTCTCCAGCGCCCGCTGGGTCAGGAACTGCGCCAGCGGTTCGCTGTCGAACTCCCTCTTCGTGGCGCCGAAAGGTCCGTCGACGCTGAAATTCACCGTCGGTTCCGAGCCGACCAGTGCTTCATCGCCGGGCCGATAGGTAATCGACCCCTTCGCAGCAACGGTGCTGGCGTTAAGATCCGCTGAAATGTCGGCGGACAGCGTCGCTGCCGGATTTTCGAGGGTGATCGGCGGGGCCCGCAGCGTGCCGCCGGCAACGGTAAAGGCGAGATCCGTGTCCTGCGTCGAAAAACTGCCGTTCGCGGCAATCTGCGGTGCGAAGCCGGCGGTCTTCGCCGCGTCGATGTCGCGTCCGATCGCATCGGCCTTGACGATGAGGGCGCCGAAGGCATCGGGATTGACGCCAGCAATGGTCAGGCCTTTCAGCGCCGCCGTGCCAGAGCCGGACAACGCCGCAACCATCGCATCGACCGATTTGCCGCTTGTCGACAGCGCCATCGAGAAATCGCCGCTTCCGCTCATGCCGGGGCCGGGCAGCACGGTCGCGAGATCGGCGCCTGAAAGTTTCATCTGGCCGGAGAAAAGCCCGGTGCCCTCGTTGTTCTTCAACTCGAACAGACCGGACAGCGCGCCGCCGAGAAGCTTTGCCTTGATATCCGAGACATGGATGCCTTCCTGGTCGAGCTTCAGCGTCAGCATTGCGTCATAGGCCGTCGCGAACGGACCGGCGGCAAGGGCAGCCGTGGTCAAATCGAGGTCGGCGGTGAACGGAAGGCTGGATTTCTGGCTGAAAGGTGCTGTCGGCCAGTTCTTGTTGGTTGCAAGGAAGGACTGGTCGCCGAGCAGCGCCACCGCCATCGGGTCGAGGTCTAGTTCGTCAAGTGCCAGCGCCCCGGCCAGGTGCGGCAGCCCGTCCTTCACATCGATATTGACGTCGCCGGAAACCGCCGCTTCGTTGACGGCGCCGCTAAGGCCGTTCAGCACCAATAGGCCGCTGCCGAAATCGGCATCTGCGGCGAGCGAGGCCGAGGTGCCCGTCCCCATGCCTGGCAGCCCGACGCCGGTCGTCATCAGCCATGGCTCGATATCGGCGGCATCGAGGCTGACCTTGCCCTTGGCGGCAGCCCCTTGCGAGGTGTCGGCAACCGTGCCGTCGAACGCTGCCTTGAAGTCGTCGGCAGCAAGGCTGAAGCTTGTCGCAAGACCGCCGCCAAGCGTGCCTTTCGCCGAGACATCGGTGGTTGCCTCGCCGAGCATGCCAAGCGGCAGCGCTGGCAGCCCATAGAGCGCGAGCAGCTTGGCAGCGTCGGAGTTCCTGGCGGTGAAGGTCATCGTCACCGGCGCCTCCAAAAGCCGGTCGGCCGCCCCCTTGCCGGACAGCGACGCCGAAAAGGCCGAGCCGCCGGCGTCGCCTCGTGCGCTCACCGCCAGCCCTGTCGTGCCATCGCCATTGTCGGCCGCGCTCGTCACCATATCGATGCGGGCGTCCTGGAACAGCTCGGGATAGGCGGCCGCACGCGTCGCCAGCCCCTTGAGCACTGCGTTGTCCGGATAGTGCTGCGCGGCGACGTCGATCAGCGGCTTGAGGTCGACGGAGACCACGGATGCGTCGAGCTTGCCGGTCGGGCTTGCAGGAAAATCCTTGATCCGGCCGGTAGCGCTGATCGAAGCGCCGGCAAGCCCGCCGACCGACAGCCGGTCGATTTCAAGCAGCCCGTCGCGCAGCCTGAGCGCCGTATCGACCGTGTCGGCGGTCAGCCCACCGGCACTGACCGGCCCGGCCTTGATCTGGAAGTCGAGGTCACGGTCGGAAAAACGGCTAGCGCCCTTGTCGCTGACGAAGATCGAGGCGAACGCCGCCAGCCCGTCTACGTCGAGTTCGCCGCCTTCCAGGCGCATCAGCACCGACGGTTTGGCATCGTCTGGCTGGCTGGAATCGATGCGGCCGGAAAACTTCGCCTTGCCGAGGATGAGCTCGAGTTCGCTGAACGCCTGGCGCTTTTCGCTGAGGTCGACCTTGGCCTTGAAGCCGGCGGCGGGCAGCCGGCGGATCGCCTCGTCGACATCGTTCGACAACCAGGCGGCAAAGCCGGAAGGCTGGGCGACGGCCAGCAGCAGCGAGCCGGCAAAGCCGAAATGATCCTCGACGCTGAGCATCCCGTTTGCCTCTAGCGTGGCGCGACCGGGCAGCGTCGCAGCGAGCGACTTCACCGACCAGCCGCCTGCCGCCGGCTCGGCGGAAAGATGCACGTCGCGAACCGTCGTGTCGCCGGCGACCACCGCCGGCAGCCTGACCTCGACGGTGCCGGGTATGGTCGGCTTCGGCAGACCGAGCAACGCCCGTTCCAGCGCAGCGGTACGCTGCGACAGCGTCAGCCCGGCGCCTGCAGCAGCGCCCACAGCTTCGTCGAATTGCACCTGTGCGCCACTGGCCTCGACCGAAAAGCGCGGGGCGAGCCCAAGGTCGATGGAAGCCTTGCCGTCGGCGGTGTAGGGATTGTCGAGCGGCCCGGTCTCGAAGCGGAATTCGTCGACGCCAAGCTTCTGGTGATCGAGCGAGAACTTGCCGTTCAGCCTGAACCCCGGATCCGGCTTACCGGCGCTGACCTTAACCGTCTCGCCATCGGCGCCGGGCAACTGCGCAGCATCGCCGGGCAACTGCGCAGCATCCTTGTCGGCGCCATTCTTGTCGGAGCCTGCGATCTTGAACTGGCCCGAATAGACCACGGCACCGTTGACGATGCCGGCATTACCATCGGTCTCGATGATTAGCGGATAGGCGTCCGGATCGGCCTTGAACCGAAGCCGCATCTGCCCGTCGCCGCCGGCCCTGCCGGTGGAGGCGGCGACCGCTGTACGCAATCCGTCCAGCAACAGCGAACCATCCATCCGCCACGGCCCGGCCAGCGATTTGGCCGAGATGGTCGAGTTGATCTCGGAAATGACGTGGCTGCGGCCGCCGACGGCGTGTCGCAAGGTGATCTCTCCCTCCGTCACCGTCAGCTTCTCGATCGAGATCTGGCTGGGATCGAAGGGCGAGGACGGCCGTATCGCCCAGTCGACCGTGCCGTCGGTGGCGATGTCGATCGTCGCCTTCGGCCGCACCAGCCGCATGTCGAAGATCAGCACTTCGCCGCGCAGGAACGGCGCCAGTTCGGCGTCCATCGAAAAGGTCTCGACGGTCATGGCCGGCTGGCCCTCAGGCCCGCCGGCAACGGCGACATTCGAGAAGGTCACCGAGGGGAACGGCAGCAACCTTGCCGTCGCATCTCCCTGAACAGTCACCTTGCGGCCCAGGATGGCACTCGCCTCGCGTTCGAAATCGGCGCGGTAGCCTGCCCAGTCGACAAAATACGGCACCACCAGCGCCGCGCACAGCACCAGCACCAAAAGGCCACCGAAGATCACGAACAGGCGTGCGAGCATCAGCTCCGAAACGGTTGAGTGAAAATCAGTCGCACTCTACCCGCAATAGCGTGTCGATAAAGAGGCAATTCGATTGCCGCCACCCGCTGACTAATGACGAGGCAGGATCTTGCCCGGATTCATGATATTCAGCGGATCGAGCGCCTGCTTGATCGTGCGCATGATGTCGACGCCATGGCCGAGTTCGTGACGCAGGAAGCCGATCTTGCCCTGGCCAATGCCATGTTCACCGGTGCAGGTTCCCTCCATGGCGATCGCCCGCATGTTCAGCCGCGTCACGAATTCCTCCGACAGCGCGATCTCCTTCGGATCGTCGACATCCATCAACACCAGCACATGGAAATTGCCGTCGCCGGCATGACCGACGATCGGCGCGATCAAGCCCATCTCGGCAATGTCGGCTTCGGTCTCGGTGACGCATTCGGCAAAACGCGAAATCGGCACACAGACATCGGTCGACAGCCCCTTGGCGCCCGGCCGCAGCGTCAGCGATGACCAGTAGGCATCATGCCTGGCCTTCCATAGCTTCGTCCGCTCCTCGGCCACGCTGGTCCACAGGAACGGCCCGCCGGCATTCTCTTCCGCGATCATACCAAAAGTCTCGGCCTGCTCGGCCACGCCCGCATCGCTGCCATGGAACTCGACGAACAGGCACGGGCTCTCCGGATAATCGAGCTTCGAATAATTCTTCATTGCCCGCATCTGCAGCGCGTTGACCAGTTCTATGCGCGCCACCGGAATGCCCATCTGGATCGTCGCGATCACCGCATTGCAGGCCGCCTCGACGCTGGGAAACGGGCAGACGCCGCCGGAAATCGCCTGCGGAATGCCCTGCAACTTCAACGTCAGCTGGGTTATGATGCCGAGCGTGCCTTCCGAACCAATCAGCAACCGCGTCAGGTCGTAGCCGGCCGAGCTCTTTTTCGCGCGCTTGCCGGTTGTCACCGCCTCGCCGTCAGCCATCACCGCCGTCAGCGACAGCACATTCTCGCGCATAGTGCCGTAGCGCACAGCATTGGTTCCGGAAGCTCGCGTCGCCGCCATGCCGCCAAGCGACGCGTTCGCTCCGGGATCGATCGGGAAGAACAGGCCGGTGTCGCGCAGATGCCAGTTGAGGTCCTCGCGCGTCACGCCCGGCTCGACGGTGCAGTCGAGATCCTGCGGATTGACCGCGATAATGCGGTTCATTCGCGACGTATCAAGGGAGATGCCGCCGCCCGGCGCGTTGGTGTGGCCCTCCAGCGAGGACCCGACACCGAAGGCGATCACCGGCACGCGGTGCGTGGCGCAGGCACGCACGATCTCCTGCACCTCGGCCGTCGTCTCGGGGAAGGCAACGCCGTCCGGCGCCTGCGTCGGGATATAGGTGGTGGTGTGCGCATGCTGGGAACGGATCGCCTGGCCGGTTTGGAATCGCTCGCCAAGCTGCTGCTTGAGGATACCGAGCACGGCGGCGATGCCCTCTTCATTGCGCTCGACCGGATTGAGGTCGCTTAGAGCCATGTTTTCCTCCGCGAATGGACCAGCGTCCACCCTTGTTATGCATCTAAGGATGCGTAGTCTTACCAGCCACGCTCTGTCCAGCCCACGCTCTGTCCAGCCGAAGCTCTGTCCAGCAATGACGAGAAGGAAGTTCTCGATGCCGATCCCTGCCCCTTTCGTCTCTCGCATCATGGACATCGAGAAGGATTGGATCGACTACAACGGCCATCTCAACATGGCCTATTACAACGTGCTGTTCGACCGCTGCTCCGACGAAGCCTTCGAAATGATGGGGATGGGACTGGACTACGTGAAGGAGCGGCGGCTCACCATCTACACGGCGGAAGTCCATGTCTGCTACGTCAAGGAACTGCATCTCGACCACAAGGTCACGGTCTCTTTCCAGCTCATCGATCATGACGACAAGCGGCTGAGGGCCTACCAGGAAATCCGCCATCTCGACGGCTGGCTCGCCGCCACGTCCGAAACGCTGTCCTTGCATGTCGACATGTCCGGGCCGAAGGTGGCGCCCTTCCCCGCCGATGTGCTTGCCAGGGTGGAGGCGATGCGCGCCGCCCATGCCGCCCTGCCGATGCCGGAGCGCGCCGGCCGCTCGATCGGCATACGCCGCAAGACGGCTTGAACCCGGACCCGGCAGCCGTTAACCTTAACCAAATCTAACCGTGAACAAGCCGAATTGAGGCGTTGAACGACTCAGTGGGGCGTTGGAAAACTGTCTGCATCGCGTTGCGATAGGGGCGGCGGGCGGAAAGCCGGTTCGAGGAAAGTGCATGAAAACCGACATCAAGGTCGAGGCGGACAGGCTAGCAGCCGACCCACGCATCACCGACTATGATTTCTGGCGCTCACTGAAGAACCTCAACAACGAGATCTTTCACATCGCCAACAACAACGAGCCGATCCCTTTCGCCATGATCCGCTGGCGCGCCATCCTGAAACAGGCGCGCTCGAAGCGCGGCCACGCCTAGGCCATGATCCCGAAAAGTGGGAACCGGTTTTCGGAAAAGATCATGGCCAAACAAGAAGAATGAGAATCACTGCCGGCCTTTGATCGCAGCCGCAAGCGGCGAGCGCGCCACCACCGGTGACGACTGGATGATCGCGGTATTGGTCATCGCATAGGGGATGATGCGGTCGATCGTCCGCTCTAGCTCGGCCACCGAGCCGACATGCGCCAGTGCGATGAAACAATCCTCGCCGGTCACCCGGTCACATTGCGCGATCTCCGGCAGGTCGCGGATGATCTCGGCGACCGTTGCCAATTGCCCCGGCACCGGCCTGATCCGCAGCCATGCCGACAGCTTCATGCCGAGTGCGGCCGGATTGAGTCGCACCGTATAGGCCTCTATCACACCGTTTTCCTGCAGCCGTTTGATGCGCTCTGCCACGCTTGGTGCCGACAGGCCGACCGAGCGCGCAAGTTCTGCCGTGCTGGTGCGCGCATCCTTTTCCAGCAGGCGCAGGATCTTCAGGTCCGCCGCATCCAGATCGGAATTTTCGTTTCGAAGGCGTTTCACAGGAAACTCCTGGGTTTTGGAAAAACAATGACTGGTTCGGCCGATCATCAACCATATAAATCGGCGAAACTGCCTGCGACAACGGCCCTATGGATGATCGAACGCAAGCACCTACCGCAAGCCCTGCCCTCGCCGGCCCGGCCTTCGCAAATCTGGCAACTTCGCTGCCGCCGCATGTCTGGTTCTGCGTCAGCGCCGTGTTTCATTATCTCGGCCCGGCTTTCGCCGTGCTGCTCTTCCCGCATGTCGGCGTGCTCGGCATGGCGTGGCTGCGCATCGCCACTGCCGCTCTCATCTTTGCGCCGCTGACCCGGCCGTGGACAGTCTTCGCCCGCGCCGACCGTTCGACACGACTGCTGCTCCTGGCCTTCGGTGCCTGCTTGGCAGTGATGAACTGTTCGTTCTATCTGGCGCTCGACCGGCTGCCGATCTCGCTGGTCGCGGCGATCGAGTTCGTTGGCACCATCGGTGTCGCGCTCGTCGGCCTCAGAAGCCCGCGCAATCTGGTCGCCCTTGCTGTAGCCGTCGCCGGCACCTTGCTTTTGATCGACATCAAATGGTCGAGCGACCCTGTGGGGCTGTCCTGGGCTTTCCTCAATGGCGCGCTGTTCGTCGGCTACATCGTGCTCGGCCACCGCGTCGCCCGCGCCGGCGCAGGCGATGGCATCGCCGGCCTGGGTGCGGCCATGACGATCGCCTTCCTCGTCGTGCTGCCCGTCGGCTTCACCGAAGCGCTGCCGGCTTTTTCGGCACCGCAGTTGCTGCTCGCGGCCATCGGCGTCGGCATCTGCTCGTCGGTCATCCCCTATATCTGCGACCAGCTTGCCATGTCGCGCCTGCCGCGCTCGAGCTTCGCCCTGATGCTGTCGCTGCTGCCGGTCACGGCGACGCTGATCGGCGTTGTTGTGCTGCAGCAGATCCCTAGCCTCACCGACTGCCTCGGCATCACGCTGGTGGTCGCCGGCGTTGCCTTCCACAAGCCGGCGCCGGGCTGATCTGCTGCACCTACGACAGATCGGCTACACCAGCCTCTTCTTCAAGCCAGTTTCTCCTTGAGGAAGGCGATCGTACGGCCCCAGGCGAGATCGGCCGCCTTCTTGTCGTACCGCGCCGCCGACGTGTCGTTGTTGAAGGCATGATTGGCGCCCTCATAGATATAGACCGTGTATTCCTTGCCGGCAGCATCGAGTTCTTTCTTGAAGGCATCGATGCCGGCATTGATGCGGGTGTCGAGACCGGCATAGTGCAGCAGCAACGCTGCCTTGATCTTGGGTACATCGTCGGCTTTCGGTTGCATGCCGTAGTAGGCGACAGCAGCGGTGAGATCCGGTGCATTGACGGCCAGCGTGTTCACCGTGCCGCCGCCCCAGCAGAAGCCGACCGCGCCGACCTTGCCATTGCCGTCCGTATAACCCTTCAGGTAGGCGACTGTCGCAACCGCGTTGGCGGCGACCTGCGCCGGATCGAGCGTCGCAAACAGCTCGCGCACCTTGTCCTCGTCGCTGGGCGTGCCGCCAAGCGGCGACATGAAGTCCGGCGCCAGCGCAATGAAACCCTCCAGCGCCACGCGCCTTGCCACATCTCGGATATGCTGGTTGAGCCCCCTGTTCTCATGTACGACGATGACCGGGCCAAGCTTGCCTGTCCCGTCGGCCGGCTTGACCAGATAGCCCTTCATCTCGCCGCCGCTGCCGGGATATGTGACGTTCTCGGCTTTCACACGCGGATCATCCTCGGCGACGATTGCCGCCTGGGCGGTATCAGCGGCAAGCAGCGGCGCGATCGCCGCCGCGGCGGCGCCCGATCCGGCGAGCCTGCTCAGCTGTTCCATGAAGCGGCGGCGATCGAGCGTCAGATGCGTGTATTCGTCATAGGCATCGATCATCGCTTGGGTAATCACAGGCTTCGCAATGGCAGGCTCGGCGATTTCATGGCTGTTGGCGGGTCCGGCAGGTGTTGTCATGGCACGCTCCTCGACTTCGGGAATTTCCCCGCCGGGGGGCAAGATAGGGTTCAAGCCTGTAAGGTCCAGTCAATAGTGAGTGAAAGCGTCGGCCGATCGCCAAAGCCTATTTGCTCGCCTCAGCGTGAGGCGATGACTGAAATACACAGTGCCTTCTGCATAGTGTCTTCATCACATTTTGGTCATTTCTAGCAGTCTTGATGGTCTTGCCCCCATATGAAGAAAAACTGCTTGATGCGAGCCTTCGCTGACGCCTCCATCATCCCGACCAAGAAGGAACAATGCTGATGACCCTGCCCACCCCGATTCTGGCAAGCGCGTTCGTGCTTGCCGGCGCAGCCCTGGTGGCACTGCGGTCCGCCGCTTTCACTGCCACCCGGCGATCGATGGTCAAGGTGCGCAGCGACCGGCGCCGGCCTGCTGGCAGCCGTTAGAAAACCAACCACGAAACCCAAACCGGGGGGCAGGGACCATGGATGTCCAGGACATCGTGAATACCGTTTCGCAGAAGGCCGGCCTCGACCAGGCCGTGACGGAAAAGGTCGTCGGCACCATCTTCTCGGTACTTGAGCACGAGGCGGAAGGCACAAGCGTCTCCGGCTTCTTCGCCAGGATTCCCGGCGCCGACGGCCTCGCCCAGAAATATGACGTCATGGCTGCCGGCGCGGCCGGCTCCGGTGGCGGCCTGCTGTCGTCGCTGGAGGGCGTGCTTGGCGGTGCTCTCGGCGAAAAGACCGGCGCGCTGATTAACGGCGTCGCCGTGCTCAAGGCGTCGGGCCTCGACATGGCGCAGATCCGCCAGGCCGGCACGACGCTGATCCAGCAGGCCGAGGTTGCCGCCGGCCCCGAACTGACAAACGAGGTGCTCGGCTCGGTACCCAGCCTGAAGGCCCATCTTGGGCTTTAAAACTGCCCTATTTCGGCAGCGTGTAGGCCATCACATAGTCCCCCGGCTTGGTCCCGACCGAGCCGTGGCCGCCGGCGACGATGACCACGAACTGGCGTCCGTCTGCGACCGTATAGGTCATCGGCGTCGACTGCCCGCCGGCCGGCAGCCGCGTCTGCCAGAGCTGCCTGCCGGTTGTCACATCATAGGCGCGCAAGTAATCATCGACCGCAGCACCAAGGAAGGCGACGCCGCCAGCCGTGATCATTGGCCCACCAATGCCCGGCACGCCGACCTTGAACGGCAACGGCAGCGGCGTCATGTCGTGGACGGTGCCGTTGCGGTGCTTGTAGACGATCCTGCCGGTCCTGAGATCGACGCCCGCCACATAGCCCCAGGGCGGCGACTGGCAGGGGATGCCGAGCGGCGACAGGAACGGTCCCATCACCACCGCGTAAGGCGCACCCTCGTTGCGGTTGAGCCCCTGCTCGCTGCCTTTGGCATCGCCTGGCGGCGGCACGTCGGCGCGAGGCACAAGCCTGGAAGTGAAGGCGAGATAGGTCGGCATGCCGAACATCACCTGCCTGACCGGATCGACCGCCACACCGCCCCAGTTGAAGATGCCGAAATTGCCGGGATAGATCAGCGAGCCCTGCAGCGAAGGCGGCGTGTAGCGCCCCTCGTAGCGCAGCTTCAGGAATTCGATGCGGCAGGCCAACTGGTCGAACATGGTGACGCCCCACATGTCGGCGCCGGTCAGCGGCTTCGGATTGAAGCTCAAATCCGATGCCGGCTGCGTCGGCGATGCATGGTCGCCCTCGATCGCACCGCCCGGTGCCGGCACTTCCTTGACCGGGATGATCGGCTCGCCGCTGCGCCGGTCGAGCACATAGAGGTCGCCCTGCTTGGTCGGTCCGACAAGCGCCGGCACGACGCCGCTGGCCGTGGTGATGTCGACCAGCGTCGGCTGCGCCGGCACGTCCATGTCCCACAGGTCGTGATGCACGGTCTGCCGCACCCATCGCAATTGCCCGGTGTTGATACCGAGCGCGGTGATCGACGAGGAAAACTTCTCGACATTGGCGCTGCGGCCCATACCGAGCTGGTCCGGCGTCTGGTTGCCGAGCGGCACGTAGAGTAGGCCGAGCTTTTCGTCGGCGCTCGCCGTCGACCACATGTTGGGCGAGTTGTTGGTATAGATCTGGCCCGGCGCCAGCGGTTTCGTCTGGTCCGGATTGCCGGAATCCCAGTTCCACAGCAGGGCGCCGGTGTCGACGTCGAAGGCGCGGATGACGCCGGATGGCTCCTGTGTCGAATAATTGTCGTTGACCGCGCCGCCGACGATGATCTTGCCGCCGACGATCAGCGGCGCCGAGGTCGAATAATAATAACCCGACTTGGGATAGGGCATGTTGGCAAGCAGGTTCAGCGTGCCGCCTTCGGCGAATGACGGACAGACCCGCCCGTTGGCGGCGTCGAGCGCGATCAGCCGCGCGTCGGATGTCGGCAGATAGACGCGCGTCGCGCAGGGCTGGCCGGCGGTGATCTTGGCGTCAGCGTAATAGGACACGCCGCGGCAGGTCTGGTGCTGGCGGTCCTTGTCCAGCTTGACCTTGGGGTCGTAGCGCCATTTCTCCTCGCCTGTCGCAGCATCGATGGCGATGGCGAAATTGTGCGGCGTGCAGATAAAAAGCGAATCGCCGATTTTCAGCGGCGTCACCTGGTAGGTGGTTTCGCCGATGTCGTCCGGCCCCTTCACGTCACCGCTGCGGTAGGTCCAGGCCGGCTGCAGCGTGGCGACGTTTTCGGTGGTGATCTGACCAAGCGGCGAATAGCGCTGGCCATATGGCGTGCGGCCGTAATAGTGCCACTCGCCGGTAGGCACATTGCCGCCGAGGTCGGCCGTCGGGGTGATCTTGTCGGCGTTGAGCTCGCCCGCAATGTCCTTCGGGTCAACTGTCATCGAGTAGCCGGCCACTGCGAGCGAGGCGAGCACGGCCAGGATGAGCGGCGCCCGCCCGTCGGGGCCGGTGAGCCCTCGCCTTGCCCACGGCGTAAGCAGCCACAGCGCCAGCAGCACGATGACACCGCCGCGCGGGCCAAGCTCCCACCAGTCAAAGCCGGTTTCCCAGACCGCCCAGACGAGCGTGCCGAGCACGATCGCCGCGTAGAGCCACAGCGCCGTGGACTTGCGCCTGTAGAGCAGCCAGGCGGCGACGACGAAGGCGAGAGCGGCGACGACATAATACCAGCTGCCGCCCAGTATCGCGAGCCAGATGCCGCCGCCGCCAAGCGCCAGGCCGACAAGGAAAAGGATGAGGGAGGTGATGACGACAGCCAAGATGATACTCCTTCGACTGGTGCGCGCTCCGGGACGCGGCCATGGGCAACCCGGCATTGCGTTCCTGCCCCGGACGCAACTTTCTCCGGGCCGCCGTGGCTGTCAAGCAAGTGCGGTGCAATAGGTCGTGGACCGATGTTCGACCGGATTTGGGAGTCCACTGCCCGGATCGAGAACAAAACGGAGACACTTCTGGCCTTTCGCTGCCGAATCACTACATTCGGGGCAGATGTCCGGCTTTTCGGAAGACATGCCCTTTTTTGACGAACCGAACGCGCGGCCCGCGTCCGGCATTGCTGCGCGCGCCATGGCTGCCCGCAGCGGCCACAACAATGCGCCCGACTATCTGAAGGGTCTCAACCCCGAGCAGCGGCTGGCGGTGGAAACCACCGAAGGGCCGGTTCTGGTGCTGGCCGGCGCCGGCACCGGCAAGACGCGCGTGCTGACCACTCGCATCGCCCACATCCTCGCCACCGGCAAGGCCTTCCCCTCGCAGATCCTTGCCGTCACTTTCACCAACAAGGCCGCGCGCGAGATGAAGCAGCGCATTGGCCTTTTGATCGGCGATGGCAATGTCGAAGGCATGCCGTGGCTCGGCACCTTCCATTCCATTGGAGTGAAGCTGCTTCGCAGGCATGCCGAGCTTGCCGGGCTCAAATCCGACTTCACCATCCTCGACACGGACGACGTCGTGCGCCTGATCAAGCAGCTCATCCAGGCCGAAGGGCTGGACGACAAGCGTTGGCCGGCCAAGCAGTTCTCCCAGATGATCGACGGCTGGAAGAACAAGGGGCTTGGCCCCGCCGACATTCCCGAAGGCGATGCCCGCAGCTTCGCCAACGGCAAGGGCCGCGAGCTCTACAAGGCCTATCAGGAGCGGCTGAAGACGCTGAACGCCTGCGACTTCGGCGATCTCCTGTGCCACCCGATCAACATCTTCCGCGCTAGTCCGGACGTGCTGAAGGAATACCATCGCAAATTCAGGTACATCCTCGTCGACGAGTATCAGGACACCAACACCGCTCAGTACATGTGGCTGCGCCTGCTGGCGCAGCGGTCGGACGCCGGACGCACTTCATCGACAGATCTGCGATCGGCCGAAGGCCGCAAGCCCGACCGGGCGTCGGCCGGTCAGGCCGCCCTCGCGGAGGCCAGCGAGCGAAGCGAGCGCGCGGCCGTGAGCGAAAGCAAAGTGAATATTTGCTGCGTCGGCGATGACGACCAGTCGATCTATGGCTGGCGCGGCGCCGAGGTCGACAACATCCTGCGCTTCGACAAGGATTTTCCCGGCGCCACCATCATCCGGCTGGAGCGCAACTACCGCTCCACCGCGCACATCCTGGGTGCTGCCTCCCACCTCATCGCCCACAATGAGGGCCGCTTCGGCAAGACGCTGTTCACCGACCGCGACGAGCCCGAGGACGACAAGGTGCACGTCCATGCCGCCTGGGATTCCGAGGAGGAGGCTCGCGCCGTCGGCGAGACCATCGAGGCCTATCAGCGGCAAAAGCACAATCTCAACGACATGGCGATCCTGGTGCGTGCCTCCTTCCAGATGCGCGAGTTCGAGGACCGTTTCGTCACGCTCGGCCTCAACTACCGTGTCATCGGCGGCCCGCGCTTCTATGAGCGCCTCGAAATTCGCGACGCGCTGGCCTTCTTCCGCGTCGTTGCGCAAGGCGCCGACGACCTCGCTTTCGAGCGTATCGTCAACGTGCCGAAGCGCGGCCTTGGCGAAGCCACCATCCGCCAGATCCACGATACCGCGCGCGCGCTCCGCATCCCGATGCTGGAGGCCGCCGCCAAACTCGCCGAGAGCGACGAGTTGAAGCCGAAGCCGCGCGCCGCACTGCGCGAGGTCGCCGCCAATTTCGAGCGCTGGCAAAAGGCACTGGAAACCACGCCGCACACCGAGCTCGCCGAGACCATTCTGGAGGAGAGCGGTTACACCGACATGTGGAAGAACGACCGCTCGGCGGAAGCACCGGGACGGCTGGAGAATTTGAAGGAACTGATCCGCTCCATGGAGGAGTACGAATCGCTGCGCTCCTTCCTCGAGCATGTCGCGCTGGTGATGGACGCCGAGCAGAACGTAGAGCTCGACGCCGTCAACATCATGACGCTGCATTCGGCCAAGGGCCTCGAATTCGAGACCGTTTTTCTCCCTGGCTGGGAGGAAGGCCTGTTCCCGCACCAGCGCGCGCTTGACGAGGGCGGCCGCTCCGGGCTGGAGGAGGAGCGCCGGCTGGCCTATGTCGGGCTGACCCGCGCCAAGAAGAACCTGCACCTCTGGTTCGTCTCCAACCGCCGCATCCACGGGCTGTGGCAGTCGACCATCCCATCGCGCTTCCTCGATGAATTGCCGGAAGCCCATGTCGACGTTGCCGAAAGCGGCAACAACTACGGCGGCTATGGCGGTGGATCATTCGCATCCGGACGTGGCGGTCGCCAGAATCCCTATGGCGCTTCGCGCTTCGACAACATTGGCGCCGAGAAATCCGGCGCCTTCTCCAACAGCTATGCGACGCCGGGCTGGCAGCGCGCGCAACAGAACCGCACCGAGGCGACCGACCGCAACTGGGGCACGCGCTCCGGCCACCAGGTCGAGCGCATCGGCTATGGCGAGACCGACTCCGGCTTCGGCGCCGGCCGTACATCGATCAAGGGCCGCACCATCGACGGCGAGCTGGTCGCCAAATCCGTCGCTGACACGCCGTCCGCCTTCAAGCTGGGCGACCGCGTCTTCCACCAGAAATTCGGCAACGGCAACATTTCGGCCATCGACGGCAACAAGCTGACCATCGACTTCGACAAGGCCGGCCAGAAACGCGTTCTGGACGGGTTTGTCACTGGGGTGTGACCGTCAGCCCGCCCTCAGCGATAGCGCGCCTGGTTCCATTTGTGGCCGAGCAGCGACAGGATGATGATCAGCCCGTTGAAGAATTGCACGTAAAAGCCGCTCAAGCCCGCCGCGACGACGCCCGTCTGGATGAACGATACGGTGACCGCGCCGATGGCGCCGCCGACGACGGTGCCGATGCCGCCCCAGGTCGGCGTGCCGCCGACGAATACCGACGCCAGCACCGGCAGCAGATAGCCGTCGCCCGCCGTCGGCCACCAGGTGAAGTTGATCATCACCGAGAAGGTGCCGGCGATCGCCGCGCCGATGCCGACGAAGACGAACACCTTGACCCTGACGCGCTTGACGTCGATGCCCATCTGCTGGGCGCTGTCGGGATTGTCGCCGACCACCTTCACCTGCGCGCCGAAGCGATGCCTGTTGTAGAGCAGCGCCGACAGTACAACGAAGGCGATGGCCCAGAATATCTGCACCGGAATTCCGTAGATCTGGCTGGAAAAGATTTTGTAGGCCCAACTGTCGGCAAGGCTGGTCAGCGCGGTCGACTTGCCCTCGTTGATGATCTGGATCAGGCCGCGCAGCAGGAAATTCATGCCGAGCGTGGCGATCAGCGACGACAGCCCGCCATAGACGACCAGCGATCCGACCAGGAAGCCGAGCAACGTGCCGGTGACGAGTGCCGCAGCAATGCCGAGGAACGGATCATAGCCGGCCTGCACGACCACCGCGAAGACCCAAGAGGCGAAGCCCATCGTCGCCGGAAACGACAGGTCGATCTCGCCGCAGGTGACGACGAAGACCAGCGGCACCACCACGAACAGCGCCACCGGCAGCGTGGTGAGCACGGAACTGTAGAGATACCAGGTGGTGAAGACGGTTGGGTTGGCGATCATGAACACCGCCATCATGACGATGAACACGCCGAGCGTGCCGAGTGCGGCGCGATTATCGAGAACGAAGCGGCGCATCCAGTGATCGGATGGGTGCTTCCACTCCTTCCGGGTGGCGTCGCTGTGCGAGTTGCCAAGCGGGTTCTGCAGGTCCGGCTCCATTGTCTTGCTCATCGTGCTGCCTGCTTCGCGTTGCCGGCGTCGTGCAGTCCGGCCAATCCGCCCGGATGCGCGACATCTTCCATGAAATTGATGAGGTCTTCGGCCGACTTGACTTCGCTCCGGTCGGCGGCGAGCGCGACCTTGCCGCGGTCCAGCACGACGAAGCGATCGGCAATGTCGTAGACGTGATGGATGTTGTGGCCGATGAACAGGATCGAGCGGCCGCTCGCCCGCACCTGGCGCACGAAATGGAAGACCTTGGCGGTTTCGGTCAGCGACAGCGCCGTCGTCGGCTCGTCGAGGATGATCAGGTCCGCCTGCTTGTAGATGGCGCGGGCGATCGCCACGCCCTGGCGTTCGCCGCCGGAGAGCTGACCGACGATCGACTGCGGCGTGAACACTTTCGAGGTGAAGCCGATCTCGCGCATCAGCCGGCTCGCCTCCTCGATCTCCTTGCCGACCTTCAGCCAGCCAAACCAGCCCGTCAGCTCGCGGCCCATGAAGATGTTGCGCACGATCGTCTGCTGCACGGCCAGAGCCCGGTCCTGGAACACCGTCTCGATGCCGGCGTCGCGCGAGCGCGCCGCGCTCCATCCGGTCACCGGCTTGCCGCGGATGAGGATCTCGCCGCTGGTCGGCTTGACCACGCCGGCGAGGATCTTGATCAGCGTCGACTTGCCGGCGCC
Organism: Mesorhizobium sp. M00.F.Ca.ET.216.01.1.1; assembly: GCF_004010325.2. Classification (GTDB taxonomy): domain Bacteria; phylum Pseudomonadota; class Alphaproteobacteria; order Rhizobiales; family Rhizobiaceae; genus Mesorhizobium. Next base: position 183,451 of record NZ_SADR02000006.1, on the reverse strand, counting down.
GTTGTCGCCGATCAGGCCGACCACCTCGCCGCGGTCGACGCTGAGATTGACCCCGCCGAGCGCATAGACGTGACCGTAGGATTTGCTGATGTCGCGCAGTTCGATGAGGCGTTCGGCCATGGCTATCCTCGCTTGGTTCCGGCTGCCGGTCAGGCCTATCCGACCGGCATGCCGAGGTTACAGGTCAGCGCAGCGCCTGCTTGGCGAGCTCGGCGACGATCTCGTAATTCTGCGGCGTGACGAAGCCGGCGCCGGTGTCGACATTCATCGGCGCCAGGCCGAGCACCACCTGCTGGCAGAGGCTGAGGATCGGCAGGTAACCCTGCAGGAACGGCTGCTGGTCGGCTGTCAGCTGCACCCAGCCGCCCTTGAACCCCTCGACGATCTGCGGGCTGGTGTCGAAGCCGAAATTGAAGATATCGCCTGGCTTCCGTCCCGCCGCCTGCATGTAGGTGGCAACGTTGCCGAGCATCTGCCCGCCCGGATAGCCGACCGCCTTGACGTCGGGGTTGTTGAGCAATGCCGCTGTGATCACCGGAATGGCCAGGTTGGGGTCGGAAGCCCATTCGCCGCTCGGTGGCGAGGAAAGCTGGATGACCTCGACGCCGGCCCCCTTGAGGGCTGCGACCGTGCCGCGCTCGCGCGCGCCGCGGTTCTCGTTTTCGAACGGGCCGATCATGATCGCCTTGTCGCCGGCCTTGAGCCCGGCCAGCTTGAACGCCTCGGCGCCGAGCGCGCGGCCCTGTTGCTCCTGCTGGGCGCCGACATAACCGCCGCCGAACGCCGCCACCACCTTCGGCACCGGCACGTTCTGGTACATCATCTTGATGCCGTCCTTGTGCGCCTGTTCGGCCAGCGGCATGATCGCAGCGTCGCCCGGGTGGCCCATCATGGCGATGCCGCCGGGCTTGACCGCGACCGCTTCGCGCAACTGCTGCGTCATCTTCTCGACGTCCCAGCCCGAGAAGATGTAGTCGACCTTCGGCCCGAGGTCGGCAGCCGCCTGCTTGGCGCCATTGTAGACGATGGTGCCGAAGGCGTCGCCCTCGGCGCCGCCGACGAAGAAGCGGATGTGGACGTCCTTGCACCATTGGGCGTCGAGCGCCTGTGCGGGCAAGGTGGCGATGGCGCAGAACGCCGTGGCGGCGGCCACGACGGTCGAGCGCAGAAGTGTCGTTCTCTTCGCGATGCTCATGCACGTTCCTCCCTTTTGTCCTCGCAAGCCGAGGGTTTTTCGACGATCGCTTCGGCTTTTCGCCGCAATCTTCGCTGGCCAGCACCCCCCGCCGGCCTGCTCTCACACCGGATTCGGCAGATACCTCGCGCCTCCCCGGCATTGCTTCAGATACTCCAGTGCCCTCGCCTGGCCGGTGATCTCGAGGTCGTCGCGGTAGACCGGGTCGTGCCAGCCCTCGATGTCGATGGCGCCCTTGTAGCCGGCCAGCCGCAATTCGCTGATCACCCTTGTCCAGTCGCTGTCGCCGAAGCCCGGCGTGCGCATTTGCACGAACGGCATTCGGCCGAACACGCCATGCTCGCGGATCACGTCCCAGCGCACCGTCGCGTCCTTGCCGTGGACATGGAAGATGCGCGGCGCCCATTTGCGGATCTGCGGGATCGGATCGATCAGATAGACGAGCTGGTGGCAGGGCTCCCATTCGAGGCCGAGATTGTCGTTTGGCAATTCGTTGAACATCACCTCCCAGGCGTCCGGATTGTGGGCGATGTTCCAGTCGCCGCTCGCCCAGTTGCCGTCCATCGCGCAATTCTCGAAGGCGATGCGCACGCCCTTGTCGGCAGCGCGGCGGGCGAGCGGCCCCCACACCTCGCGGAAGCGCGGCAGGCTGTCGGGCAGCGGCTTGCCGCGGATGCGGCCGGTGAAGCCGCTGACCGTGCTGGTGCCGAACAGATGCGCATTGTCGATGACCGTTTCCCAGGCCTCGATCACGCCGCGATCGACATCGCCGTCCTCCAGCGGATTGCCGAACACACCGATCGAGGAGACGGTGACGTCGGCATCGCCGATCGCCTCGCGGATCTGGCCGGCAAGGCGAGGAAGGTCCTTGCCGCCCAGCGTCTGCCAGAAGAACGGCTGGATGCTCTCGAAGCCGAGCGGCAGGATCGCCTTGATATAGGCGGCCGGGTCATCGAGGTTGGCCCGCACCATTGTGCCGATCCTGATGTCGAGAAGCGGGTTTGGCATCATCGTCCTTCCTGTGCGATTGCGACCCGGCGCCCGGTTTCGGCGCTCTCGATCGCAGCGAAGACCATGGCCAGGCTCTTGATGTTGTCGGAGCCGCGCGTCTCCGGCTCGCTGCCGGTTTCTACGGCGCGCATGAAATCCTCGATGATGCCGAGATGGCCGCCGATGCGGTCTGTGGGGTCGAGCGGCGACACGGCGACCGGCTCGGTGCGGTCGAACAGGCCTTCACGGACCGGCCGCACGACTTCCGCCTTCAAGGTGTCCTCGCCGTCCCAGACCAGGCTGCCGCGCTCGGCGACGATGCGCCATGTGCTCTCCCAGCTGGTGCGGAACCCGTCGGCGCACCAGCTGCCGGCATAGGTGAACAGCTTGCCGCCGAGATCGAAGACGGCGGTGGCCGATGACCCCTGCCGGTACCAGGAGTTGGCCGGCTCCCATTCCTGGCAATAGACGCCGGCTGGCTCGCCGCCGACCATATAGCGGGCGGCGTCGAATGTGTGGATCGCCATGTCGAGCAGCAGCACATGGCGCATCTCCTCGCGAAAGCCGCCAAAATGCGGCGCGACGAAGAAATCGGCGTGGATGCTGGTCGGCGCGCCGATGGCGCCCGAATCGAGAAAGCGCCGGATGCGCCTGACATTGGCGACATAGCGGCGGTTCTGGACGACGGCGTGAATACGCCCGGCGCGGCGGGCCGCCTCGACGATGGCGCGCGCATTGTCGTGGCTGTCGGCGAGCGGCTTTTCGGTCAGCAGGTGGCAATGATGGGCAAAGGCGGAAAACGCAACCTCGCGGCGGGCGGCCGGAACCACAACGTCGAACACCGCCTGCGGCCTGGTCTGGTCCAGGACCGCGTCGAGGCTGGTTCCGATGACGGCGCCCGAGAGGTCGTATTCGCGCGCCCTCGCCCGCGCCCTGTCGGCGTCGAGATCGACAAGGCCGACAATGATAAGCCCGGCAATCTGCCTGGCCGCATCGAGCCAGGCCTTGCTCATCGCTCCACAGCCGACCAGGACGGCATCCATCATCCGGCACTCCTCCCGTTCGGTCCCTCCAGACCGATCGTCACGGCATTCACGGCATGGCCGTAAACATTTTCCGTAAACGTTTACGAGAACACACCCGAAGGCGTAGAATGTCAATTGGCCATTAGCGAAAATCGTCTTTGTCGCCTTGGCCTGAAGAGCAGCCGATGATAGCCAAGAAGCAGGAGAACCGTCCTTTGGCGTCCAGCATCCACGACCTTGCGCGTCACCTGAACATTTCGATCGGCACCGTGTCGCGCGCGCTCAACGGCCGCGCCGACGTCAATGCCGACACGCGCCAGCGCGTGCTCGATGCGGCAAAGAAGCTGAACTATTCACCGAACCAGTCAGGCCGCAGCTTGCGGCGCGGTGCCACCCATTCGATCGCTTTCATGCTGCAGCCGCATCCGGGCGACCAGCAATATGGCGAGCCGTTTTTCATTCCGTTCCTGACCGGGCTGCAGGCCAGGCTCGCCGAAAGCGGGCTCGACCTGATCGTGGTGATGGGCGCGCCGGGCGACTATCAGCAGGAGCGCCTGCGCCGCGTCGTCGAGACGCGTCGGGCCGATGCGGTGGTGCTGGCCTGGACGCGGCGCGAGGATGAACGCATCGACTATCTCAGCGAGGTCGGCTTCCCGTTCGCGACGCTCGGCCGCAGCCTTTCCGGCGGCAAGTCCTATCCCTCGCTCGACCTCGATTTCGAAAAGGCTGGCGCCGATGCGGTCGACCGTCTGGTGGCGCGCGGCCATCGCCGCATTGCCGCCATCCGCCCTTCTCTCAACCTCAATTTCGGCTATCTGTTCCTGGACGGCTACTGCAAGGCCTTGCAGCGGCACGGCATCGAGGTCGACCCCGGGCTGATAGCCGACGGCTTCATCAACGAGGCCGGCGGCTACGAAGTGATGCCGCAGGTGATGAACTCCAAGGACCCGCCGACCGCTGTCATCTTCAACAATGACGCGATGGCGCTCGGCGGCTGCAAGGCGCTGGCCGAGATCGGCATCAAGCCAGGCCACGACATCGCGGTGATCGTCATCGTCGACACGCCGCTCTGCCGCTATTTCTCGCCGGCGCTGACCGCCTTTCGCCCTCCGCTGGAGCCGATGGGGCGGCGGCTGGCCGAAATGCTACTGGCGTCGATCCCGGCCTACGCCGGCACCGATGGCGCGCGGATCATCCACGAGGTCTGGCCGCTGGAACTGATCGCGCGCGACAGCGATTGATCGGGGCGCCTCTTCCTTCGCCCCTTGTGGGAGAAGGTGGATCGGCGCGTCAGCGCCGAGACGGATGAGGGGTGCTGGAAGAAACTCAGCATGAAAACATCGAATTATTTGAAGCGCTTACGCCTTGAGCGCGGCGATCTTCCAGCAACCGAGCTGCGCTCGGCCACCTTCTCCCACAAGGGGCGAAGGGAAGAACCGGCGCTTGTCACGCAAGCATCATGTTCGCGTCCTAGACCACTTTACGGAAAGGCGCCGGCGGCACCGTCGATGCGGCGCCTTTCAGGTTTTTCGCCGCTCCGGCATGCTCGTCACAAGGGGATATCCATGAAACATCTTAACCGAACCGCCGCGCTCGGCGCCGCACTCGCTTTGTTCACCGCCTTGACGCCGGCGCTCGCCGCCGGCAGTCGCGGAGCCGTCGGCGTCGCTTTCGTCAATAAGGGACTGGTCGGCGTCGGCCGCATTCCGGCCGGCCAGAAAGACAAGTTCGGCGAAACCTTTGGCTCCGGCTCCGGCATGTCGATTGACGCTGCCGGCTGGACACATGGCGCGGACGGCTACAAGGGTTCGCTCTGGCTGCTGCCGGACCGCGGCTACAATGTTGGCGGCACCACCGACTACCGGCCACGCCTCAACACGATTGCCATCGAGCTGGCCCCGACGGCACCGGGTGCAGCAGCGGCCGCCGGACAGGAACAATCGGGCCTCAAGGCGACGCTTGCCGACACCATGCTGCTGACCGACGACAAGAATGCGGACGCCACCGGCCTCGATCCGCTCAACGGTGTGCGCGCCGCCACCGATGAGATGCCGGTGCTGCCCGAGGCCAACGGCAAGCTCGCACTCGACAACGAGGCGATCGTTCGGCTGCCCGACGGCACCATGTTCATCTCCGACGAGTATGGCCCGAACATCTACCGCTTCTCGGCCGACGGCCATCTCCTGTCGGCCACACAGCCGCCTGCCGCCTTGGTGCCGATGCGCCATGGCGCGCCCAATTTCGCCTCGGACAATCCGGGCCCCGGCGCTGCCGAGCCCGATCCGAAGGATCCTGAAACCGGCCGCCAGAACAATCAGGGCCTCGAAGGCATGGCGCTGACGCCAGACGGCAAGTTCCTGATCGCGGTGCTGCAGTCGGCGCCGAGGCAGGATGGCGGCGATTCGCCCGCGACGCGCCAGAACACGCGCGCGTTGGTCTATGATGCTTCCGACCCCGCCCACCTCAAGCTGGCGCATGAATATGTCGTGCCGCTGCCGGTGTTCACCGACGCCAAGGGCAAGACCAAAGTGGCGGCGCAGAGCGAGATCGTGGCGCTGTCGGAGAAAACCTTCCTGATGCTGGCGCGCGACAGCGGCAACGGCCAGGGGCTGAAGGGCGACACCTCGCTCCATCGCGAAATCGCCGTCGTCGATCTCTCTGGCGCAACCGACATCGTCGGCAGCGGCTTCGACGCTGCCGACAAGCCGGTCGCGCCCAAGGGCGTGCTCGACCCGTCGGTGACGCCGGCGAAGCTGATGCCGTTCATCGACATCAACGACAAGGGCGAACTCGCCCGCTTCGGCCTGCACAATGGCGCCCCCAACGACCGCGACAACCTCTCGGAGAAGTGGGAGGCGATGTCGGTGGTCAGCGTGCTCGATCCGAAGCTGCCCGACGACTATTTCCTGTTCGTCGCCAACGACAACGACTTCCTCACCCAGGACGGCTTCCAGGTCGGCGCGCCCTACAAGGCCGAGGACGGCGCCGATGTCGACACCATGTTCCTGGTCTATCAGGTGACGCTCCCCGGCCTCTCGGGAAATACCCTCGCCGCGAAGTAGCAATGCCATGCGGGCGGGTGCTCTTGGCAACCCGCCCTACCCTGCAAAAGGCTGCATGCGAGACAGGCCTGCGATATCATCGCGGGCCTGATTCAATTGAGCCCTTTGCCGAACTGCCCCGCCATGGACGAGAAGATGCCCACGCGCCGGCGAACCGGCGACCTCACCAGCGGCCCCATCCCGCGCACGCTTTTGCTGTTCGCCCTGCCGGTGCTCGGTTCCAACGTGCTGCAGTCGCTCAACGGCGCGATCAATGCCGTCTGGGTCGGCCGCTTCCTCGGTGAAGCGGCGCTGACCGCAACCTCCAACGCCAATCTTGTGCTGTTTCTCATCCTCGGCACGGTGTTCGGCATCGGCATGGCGGCCACCATCCTCGTTGCGCAATCGGTTGGCGCCCGCGACCTGCCCGAGGCCCGCCGCATCGTCGGCACCAGCGCCACCTTCTTCTTCATGGTCTCTGTGGTGTTCGCGGTCTGCGGCTGGGTCTGGGTCGATGCCATCCTCAACACGCTTGGCACGCCGGCCGACGCGCTGCCGCTGGCCCGCTCCTATCTGCGCATCATCTTCGTCGCCGTGCCGATGATGAATCTGCTCTCCTTCGTCATGACAGTGCTGCGCGGTGCCGGCGATTCGCGCACACCATTTGTCTTCATGGCGCTCGCCGTCCTGCTCGACATCGTACTCAACCCGCTGCTCATCCGCGGCATCGGTCCATTCCCCGAACTCGGCATTGCCGGATCGGCCACCGCGACGCTGATCGGCCAGACGGTGAGCGTGATCGCCATCCTCATTGTGCTCTACGCGCGCAAGCACCCGCTGCGCCTGGCCGGCGCCAATCTCGCCCTGCTGCGGCCGGACCCGGCGCTGCTGCGCACCGTCGTCTTCAAGGGCGTGCCGATGGGCCTGCAGATGATCGTGGTCTCGGCCGCGGCGTTGACGGTGATGGGCATCGTCAATTCCTATGGCTCGCAGGTCGCGGCCGCCTACGGCATCGCCGCGCAGCTCTGGACCTACATCCAGATGCCGGCTCTCGCCATCGGCGCCGCGGTCTCCTCGATGGCGGCGCAGAATGTCGGCGCCGGACGCTGGGACCGGATCGGACAGGTCGCTGCCTCGGGCGTCGGCTTCAACCTCGTCCTGACCGGCGCGCTGGTCGCGCTGCTTTTCGTCTTCGACCGTGCGGTGCTCAGCCTCTTCCTCAGCACCGATAGTGCCGCGATCGACATCGCCGCCCACATCAACAAGGTTGCGTCATGGTCCTTCATCCTATTCGGCGTCACCATCGTGCTGTTCGCTACTGTGCGCGCCACCGGCGCGGTGATGCCGCCGTTGATCATCCTGGTCATCTCGGTGCTTATCGTGCGTACAGGCTTTGCCTATTTCTTCCGAAGCGTCATCGGCGAGGAAGCGCTGTGGTGGAGCTTCCCGGCCGGCTCGATCACCTCACTGGCGCTGGCGGCCGCCTATTATCGCTTCGGCCGCTGGCGCAGCATGCACATGATCGAGGGCCGGCCCGCTGCCGGCGAGCCGCCGGACACTGGATTAGGCGTGCCGCGCCAGCGTGCGCATCTGTCGCCCGAGACACCGAACGGCTGAGCGGATTTCAGTGGCTCACCGCACGTATTTCGCGCCGAACCCCAACGCCACCAGCGAAAAGACCGTGATCATACCGGCAAAGGCCAGGCTTGCCGTCGTCGCGCTCGTCCAGCTCGACAGAACGCCGATGCCGATGACCGGCAGCGCGTTGCCGCAAAAGCAGCAGACGAAGAAGGCCGACACCACCTCGGCGCGGCGGCCGGCCGGTGCGAGCTGGTTCACCACTTGCAGCCCGCCGCGATAGCCGAACGCGGCCGCCACCCCGCACAATGCAGTGCCGGCGATCATGACGGCCATCGACGCGAAGACTTGGGCTGCAACGATCAGGGCAACAGTCGGGATCATCAGCACCAGCGCCGCCAGCATGGTGGCGCGGCTCGAGAGACGGGTCGTCGCCACAATGGCTACGATCGACAATTCGAAGAACAACCCGCCCGCTTCGGCGTGATTGGTCACGTCCAGCTGCTGCGCCAGGATGCTTGGCGCGAGCGCAGCGTAAAATCCGACCAGTGCCATGGCGCCGAAGCCGGTCACCGCGGGCGCACGAAGCGCGCGCGGATGTCTGCGGGAACCGAAAGCCGTGGCCGCATCGAGACCTCAGCCAGTTTTCCTGGCCGCGAAACGGTCTCCCGCGTGCGCCAGATCAGCACGGTGACCAGGACAAGCAGCGTCAGATAGACGGCAAACGTCAGCCTGAGCGGCCAGGGCGCATATTCGGCAAGCAGCCCGGAGACCAGCGCGCCAAGACCTAGCCCTGAGAAAATTGGTGCTGGTGGCGATGACGGCAGCGCGCGACTTGTCGTCGTTTTCGATCAGCTCGGCGAGCCAGGCGGTGCCGGCTCCCGCACCAACGCCTATGCCCAGCCCGCTCAGGATCCGGGCGATCTCCAGCCAGGCGACATTTTCGGCGAAGAGGAAGCACAGCGCGCTGACCACGGCCACTGTCATCGATGCCAAGGCGGCGGGACGGCGGCCGACGACGTCGGAAAGCCGCCCGAAAACCAAAAGTGCCGCCAGATTGCCGATCACATAGACGGCATAGACCAGCGCCAGCGTGATCTGCGAGAAAGCGAACGCCTGCTTGTAGATGACATACAGCGGCGTCAGCGCCGTGCTGCCGGCGAAAAGGATCGCGATCATGGCGGCAGCGACGGCCATTGCGGCATTGCCGTCGAGTTCGTTGTCGCGCGTCATGGCTTGAGCATTGATGGCCATTTCGACCTCTTCTTTTTCTTTTCGGGAAATGCCAGCCCGGCGCCTATTTATTTAGTGATAGACGTTCCCTTGCCCAAACCCGCTCCTGACAAGTTTGGCAGTATGGCGCTCGGCGATTTCCTCCCCTAACTTCGGTTCATCGACAGGGGAGAATCCATGGGCAAAAGCAGGGTCGAGGCATTCACCGATGGCGTCGTCGCCATCATCATCACCATCATGGTGCTGGAACTGAAGGTGCCGCATGGCGAGGATTTTTCCGCCCTGGCGCCGTTGTGGCCCGTTTTCCTCAGCTACGTCTTGTCCTTCATCTATGTCGGCATCTACTGGAACAATCTGCACAACATGTTCCACACCGTGCAGCGGGTCGACGGGTGGGTGCTGTGGGCAAACCTCAACCTGCTGTTCTGGCTGTCGCTGATGCCGGCGACGACGGCCTTCATGGGCGAGAACCATTTCGCGCCGGTACCAGTTGCCGTCTACGGTATCGATCTTGCGCTCTGCGCCGCTGCCTACAGCATCCTCGTCGTTGCGCTGCACCGACTGCACGGCCACGAAACAACCTTTGCCCGTGCGATCGGCAGTGACCGCAAGGGGAGAATCTCACTCGCGCTCTACATTGCCGCCGTCCTGCTGACCTTTTTCAATCACTGGATCGGCGTCGCGATCTACGTGCTGGTGGCCATGATCTGGTTCGTGCCGGACACGCGTTTCGAACGGTTGATCGAAAAACAGAAATAGGCGTCGCTAACTCCGCATCGCCTTCAGCTTTTCGGCGACGGACGCGGCGAGATCGGCATAGCGCTCCTCCAGCCGCTCGGCCGCCTTGATGACCGAAAAATCATGGCCGAATTTTTCCAGCGCCATGCGCAGCTTCTCGACGAATTCCGCCTGCTTTTCGAGCGCCGAGAACAGCGTTCTCACTTGCGCTTCGCTGATGTCGGGATTGGCAAGCATCTGCGGCACTTCGCGGCTCATCTGGTCGCCGATGGCGGTCTGTTCTTTCAGGATTTGGATCCAGTCGGTCAATCGGCAAATCTCCTTTATATGCCGGCAGCATGCGCAGCCCCTGGCGGTGCGGTCAACCCGAAGGCATTGATGCGGGCTTGCACTGGCCCCTTCCCGCGCTAAGTTCGGCGCGGCCAGAACAGGAGAACAAAATCATGACCGCCGACGCCGAGATCCAGACAGCCTTGCCAGCCCTTGCCTTCGGCAACGTCGCCGTCATCACCGGCGCTGCCAGCGGCGTCGGCCTTGCCGCGGCCAAACGGCTGGCGGCGATGGGCATGAAGATCGTGCTGGCCGATATCGGCGGCGCGCGCCTCGATGAGGCTGGCAATGCCGTCGCAGCCATTGGTGGCAACGGCGCGGTGCTCGCTGTCGCCACCGATGTCTCGAGGTCCGGCGAACTCGATCGGCTGGCTGACAAGGCGTTCGAAGCCTTCGGCGAGGTGTCGCTGTTGATGAACAATGCCGGCGTCGGCAACAACCCTGGAAAACCTTGGGAGAACCGCGATGCCTGGAGGCGCCTGCTGGACGTCAATTTCTGGGGTGTCGTCCATGGCGTCGAGGCCTTTGCGCCGCGCATGCTGGCGGCCGGCAAGGCGGGCCTGATCGTCAACACCGGCTCCAAGCAAGGCATCACCACGCCGCCTGGCAACCTTGCCTACAACGTCTCCAAGGCTGGCGTGAAGACCTTCACCGAAGGCCTGGCGCATGCACTGCGCAACGAGCCTGGCGCAAAGGTCGCAGCGCATCTGCTCATTCCCGGCTTCACCTACACCGGCCTGACCGAAGGGGCGACGGAAAAGCCCGCCGGCGCCTGGACGGGTGAACAGGTCATCGATTTCATGCTGGCCTCGCTGGTGCGTGGCGACTTCTACATCCTGTGTCCCGACAACGAGGCGACACGGTCCATGGACGAAAAGCGCATGGCCTGGGCGATCGGCGACATCATCGAGAACCGCCCTGCTTTGTCGCGCTGGCATCCGGACCACAAGGAGGCGTTCGCGGCATTCATGGACGGCTGAAAGCTAGTCTGACGCTCACGCCGCATGCGTCTTCGAGCCGCGCTTTTGCGCCATGGCTTTCTTGACCGCTGTCTCGGCGACCTTCCGGTCATGCCGTTTCGCTGCCTGTTCACATTTTTCGCGGATCTCCTCGACCTCGGATTCGGTCAGGTGCTCGATGCCGATAAAGGTGTTTTTGGCTCTGCTGACCAGGATCAACTCGTCGAGTTTCGTCTGGATCGCCGCACTGTCGCGGTTCTGGGTATTCTGGATGAGAAACACCATCAGGAAGGTGATGATCGTCGTGCCGGTATTGATGACGAGTTGCCAAGTGTCCGAAAAGCCGAAGAATGGCCCGGTTGCCGCCCAGCCTAGGACAATCAGGCAGCAGACAGCAAATGTCGGCGACAAACCGGCATAGTGAGCCACCGTGTTGGCTATCCTGGTGAAGAGCTTCTCGATCATCGAAAAAACCCGGCGGCCACAGCTGAACTCGTTGCGTTAGAAGAAACAGCCGGCGGCCGCTCCCGGTTCCCTGTCGACGGGTATTTCCCGGATACAATTGGATACACGCGAAAAGGGTAAGCGTAGGGAAAACACCTTATAAGTTTGTTGCCATAGTTCCCGTGCAGGCAAGGAACGCCTGTTCCTTCCGCTTCACGGCGGTTTACCTCCAGCCCCTTCCGCTGCGCCACCCCCGCATGGCGGAAGGGGGTTTCTTCCCGGAGAGCGCGGAGCACGGTCGTTTCGATAGGCTGACGGTCACCCGGCCACTTGGCGGCATGTACGCCCGTATCGGATCAGAGGACTTCGTTTTCCCAGCGGTCGAGGAAGGCTTCTATCGGCAAGGCCTGCATGTCAGGGATTGCCTTGGCCAGTCTTTCAGGCGGCCAGTCCCACCAGGCAAGACGCTCTATCCGCGCGGCAATGTCTGCGGCGAAGCGCCGGCGCAATTGCCTGGCGGGCACGCCGGCAACAATCGCATAGGCCGGGACGTTGCGCGTCACCACCGCATTGGCGCCGATAATCGCGCCATTGCCGATGGTCAGCCCCGGCATGATCACCGCGCCATGGCCGATCCAGACATCGTGGCCGATGATGACCGACTTTGCCTGCCGCCGCTCACGGAACGCCGCATCGACGCCCAGCCAGCGAAAATATTCGTTCGGCCGGTAGCTAATCTTGTGCTGGGTCACCCGCTCGACCGGGTGCTCCAGCGCATTGATGCGGCTGTTGGCGGCGATCGAACAGAACTTTCCGATCGTCGTGTAGATCGCCTCGGCATGGCGCTCGAAATAGGAGAAGTCGCCGACCGTCACCTCGCGCAGGATGACCCGCTCGCCGATCGCAGCATAGCGCCCGAGCTTGCACGCCTTCAATTCCGCGGTCGGATGGATACGCGGTTCGGGATCCTTCAGGCCAAGATTTTCAGGACGGTCCATGTCGGCGGCTTTACGCCCGCGCGAATAGTCCCGCAAGCCGGACCAATCGATGAATCGTCCAGGTCTATTTCGGCTTGCCGTTGCTCCACACTACGTTCTGGCCATAGAGCGGCACGGTGGTGACCGACATCTTCGCCGAACCGTCCTGAACCTGGCGCGAATGCGACAGGTAGATCAGCGTCTCGTTGGCCTGGTCGTAGATGCGGTTCACCACCTGCTTCTTCCAGATCAGGCTGATGCCTTGCTTGAACACCTCCTCGCCGGCCTCGCTGGTGTCGATATCGCCGATGGTGATCGGGCCGGTCTGGCGGCAGGAGATCGAGGAATCGGAGGGATCTTCGAACCAGTTGCCCTTCTGCAGGCGATCGATAACGCCGCGGTCGAAATAGGAAACGTGGCAGGTGACGCCTTCCACCTTCGGATCCTTGATCGCCTCGACGATGATGTCGTTGCCGAGCCAGTCGACGCCGACCTTGCCTACCTCCTGTGCAACAGCGGCACCAGCGCCGACGACAAGGCATGCGGCCAACGCGCCGCCGAGCAGTTTTCGCAAAGGGAGCCTCCTGCATTCGAGTTTTGCCGACCTCAGGTGGGGCGAGTAGCAGCACTTTGCAAGCAGATCGCCTTCTGACAGTAATGCCGGTTGCGGCAACGCGACATCTTTGCGTGCGCGGCGTCGAACCGTTAAGAGTGTTCGCCGAGCGGAGCTTGGACGGCGCTGATCCGGCGCCCGATGAAATGATGACGGACACCCATTGATGATGCGTTCAATTCTGGTCGGCATTCTCGTCCTGATGGCGGCTGGCATCGGCTGGCTGACCTTCGACTGGTATCGCGGCCATTATGGCGGCGAACCGTTCGGGGCGCCCTTCACGCTGGTCGACCAGAAGGGCGCGCCGATCACCGAAGCCGCCTTTCGCGGCCATCCGAGCGCCGTCTTCTTTGGCTTCACCCATTGCCCGGAAGTCTGTCCCACCACGCTCTTCGAACTGGCGGGCTGGTTGAAGACGATGGGCGATGACGGCAAGAACCTGCGTGCCTATTTCGTCTCGGTCGACCCGGAACGCGACACGCCCGAAGTCATCAATGCCTATGTCAGTAATTTTTCCGACCGCATCGTCGGCATCACAGGCGATCCGGACAAGGTCCATGCCATGGCCAAGGCCTTCGGCATCTACTGGAAGAAGGTCGATACGGGCGGCGGCGATTACACGATGGACCATACGGCCTCGGTATTGCTGCTCGACGCCAAGGGTGATTTCGCCGGCACCATCGCCTATGGCGAAAGCCCGGACACCGCCATCGCCAAGCTCAAGCGGCTGGCGGCGGGCTGACGGGACCGCCATCATTCATGACCCAGACGCGGCTCTATTTCATCGCCGGAAGGCTCGAAGCCGACCGTATTTTCGCGGCGCTTGACACGGCCTTCGAAGACGAGGGCCTGCCTCTTGCCGTCCTCGAGGTCGACGAGGATCGCGACATCCACGAAGTGTCGCTATACGCCAATGGCGACATCGATGCGGTCGAGGCACGGGTGAAGGACATCCTTGCCGGTCTTGCCGTATCGAAGCAGATCCAGCGCGAATCCCTGCCCGACATTGACTGGGTGGCGCGCTCGCTTGAAGGGCTGAAGCCGGTGCGTGCCGGCCGCTTCTTCGTTCATGGCGCGCATGACCGCAGGAAGCGTCACAGCGGCGAACTCGCCATTGAGATCGAGGCCGGTCTCGCCTTCGGCACCGGCCATCACGGCACCACCGCCGGCTGCCTCGAAATGCTGGAGCAGGTCGTGCAGCGCGAGCACCCGCGCAACGCGCTCGACCTCGGCACCGGCAGCGCGGTGCTGGCCATCGCTCTGGCCAAGCTCGCGCATATCCCGGTGCTGGCGACCGACATCGATCCGGTCGCCGTCAAGGTCGCGGCGGCCAATGCCCGCCTCAACCACGTCAAGGCGCTCGTCGAAACGGTGACAGCGCCGGGCTTTCACCATCCGATCTTTTCGGCGCGCGCGCCTTTCGACCTCATCGTCGCCAACATACTGGCGCGGCCGCTGATGCGGCTGGCACCGCAGATGGCAAAACACACCGCCCTAGGCGGCTCGATCGTCCTGTCGGGCATTCTCGACCGGCAGCGCGATGCGGTAGTCTCGGCCTATGTCGGCCAGCAATTCCGCCACGTCAGGACCTTGCATCGCGAGGGCTGGGTGACGATCCATCTCAAGCGGTGAGGCGCTGTAATTCGCTCAGACGTAGAGCGAGTTTGCCGCCTTCTTCAGTTCTTCGCGATCGTAGCCGTGAGCTTTCAGTGTCTCGTCATCAAGGCCAAGCAGCATGCCGTTCACATATCGGCTCGCTTCGCGCTGGCGAGCTTCGATGAGGGCATTCATGGCGCTTCTGAAAAATCCGCGTCTGGCTGAAATCGTGGACATGATGGTCTCCTTTGCAGGGCAATAAGACTCGTTCCTCCACACAGGAAAGGTAAGGTCTGCTGACCTTTTTGGAAATCGCCGATTCTGCATGGCATCTATGCGCGAAGGACGCTGCAGCATTTGGATTTGCGGATGATTCCTTCCGAAAATCGATTCCGATTCTTGGGGTCATGCGCTACGGTCCGCGGCGAGCATCCGAGGGAGAGGCCACCATGTTCCAGACCTTTGATTCCGCCGGTGATCCGGCCGTCGGCAAACCGCGTGTGGCGCTATTGCGCCAATGGCTGGCGGCGAACGGCTTGGACGGTTTCATTGTGCCCCGCGCCGACGAGCACCAAGGCGAATATGTCGCCGATCGCTCGGCGCGGCTGAAATGGCTGACCGGCTTCAGCGGCTCCGCCGGCGTTGCCATCGTGCTCGCCGACCGTGCATTCATGTTCGTCGACGGGCGCTATACGCTGCAGGTGCGCCAGGAGGTCGATCTCGACATTTTTTCGATCGAGAGCCTCGTCGACAATCCGCCTGCCGCCTGGATCAAGGACAATCTCGGCAAGGGCGCGCGGCTCGGTTTCGATCCGTGGCTGCATACGCTCGGTGACGTCAAGGCGCTGAAAGCCTCGGCCGAAAAGTCCGGCGCGAAATTGGTGCCGCTCGAAGAGAATCCCATCGACGCTATCTGGCAGGACCAGCCCGAGCCGCCGCTGGCGCCAGTCGAGATTCATCCCATCGCCTTTGCCGGTGAACTGGCCAAGGACAAGCTGGCGCGGCTGGCGGCGGCAATCGACAAGGACGGCGCCACCCACGCCGTGCTGACCGACCCTTCCTCCATCGCCTGGGCCTTCAACATCCGTGGCGGCGACGTGCCGCACACGCCATTGGCGCTTGGTTTTGCGGTGCTCGCCGCCGATGGCGTGCACCAGCTTTTCATGGACCGGCGCAAGTTCTCGCGCACGGTCGCCGCCTATCTGACGCAACTGGTCGAACTGCATACCCCCAGCGAATTCGAAGCGGCAATCACAGCTCTTGCCAAGGGCGGCGCCAGGATCGCACTCGACCCGGTGCTGGCTGCGGAAAAGCTGAAAATGCTTGTCGAGGACAATGGCGGCACCGTCGTTGCCACGGCCGACCCCGCCCGAATTCCGCGCGCGACGAAAAACCAGGCCGAGATCAATGGCACCCGCGCCGCGCATCGCCGCGACGGCGCCGCAGTTGCCAAGCTGCTTTACTGGCTGGACCGGCAAAAGCCCGGCAAGCTCGACGAGATCGCGGTCGTCACCAAGCTCGAGGAGTGCCGCCGTGCCACCGGCGAGGAAACGCAGATGCCGTTGCGCGACGTGTCCTTCGACACCATCTCGGGCGCCGGCCCGAACGGCGCCATCATGCACTACCGCGTGTCCCGTGCCACCAGTCGCAAGCTTGGGGACGGCGAGTTGTTCCTGCTTGATTCCGGCGGACAATATCAGGATGGCACCACCGACATCACCCGCACCGTGCCGATCGGCAAGCCGACCGAGGAGATGCGCGAGCGCTTCACGCTGGTGCTGAAAGGCATGATCGGCATTTCCATGCTGCGTTTTCCTCCAGGCACGCGTGGTTCGGAAATCGATGCAGTCGCCCGGCTGGCGTTATGGGGGCATGGCTGCGACTTCGCCCACGGCACAGGCCATGGTGTCGGCTCCTATTTGGCGGTGCATGAAGGTCCGCAACGCATTGCCAGGACCGGCACCGAAAAGCTGCTCGCCGGCATGATCCTCTCCAACGAGCCCGGTTATTACAAGGAAGGCTCGTACGGCATCCGCATCGAGAACCTCGTCCTGGTGACGCCGGCCGAGGCCATAGAGGGCGGCGACATTGCCATGCACGGCTTCGAGACTTTGACGCTGGCGCCCATCGACGTCAGGCTGGTGCGGTCAGACCTGCTAACGCGCGATGAGCTGCATTGGCTCGACCAATACCACGCGCGCGTGCTGGCCGAGATCGGCCCAATGCTCGACGGCGAGACGCTGGCCTGGCTGGAGGCAGCAACCGCGCCGCTGCCGCACGACCTCAAGCAGTAGCCGCGGCGGCAACCTTGCTTGGGGAGCCTTGCTCCGCCAGCAGCTCCCGCAAAGCCTGGACGTTGGGAGAGCTGGCTCCCTTGCGCCAAAACAATACTGTCAGAGCACTGTCTTCGTCCGAGGGCAGTTCATGCACCTGCAGCCTGCCGCTCTCTGGGAAACCCGCGAGCACGCTTTTCGGCATCAGCGCTATGCCCATACCAGCCGCCACGCAACCAAGCATGGCATGGTATGAACCGAGCTCGATGATTTGCTCGGCCATGAACCCTCGGCGCGCATACCATTCTTCCAGCCGCTTGCGATGTGGGCAGCCATGCTCGAAGGCTATCATGGTTTTGGGCATGTCGCCGCGATCCTCGACCGAACTGCGCGATGCCGCCGAGACAATGACCAACTCCTCGCGAAATGCAGCCTGCTTTTCGAACGGAGCGTCGGCGATCGGTTCGGCTGCGAGCGCGGCGTCGAGTTCGCCGGCAAGCATGGCGGTCGCGAGAACCTGCGGGTTGCCGGTGCGCAGTTGGATCTCTACGTCGGGATAGCGTGCGTGGTACTCGGCGAGCAGGCCAGGAAGCCGGGTCGCGGCGGTGCTCTCCATGGCGCCAAGGCGCAGCGTGCCGCGTGGGCGCGGATCGAGCACTGCCGTTCGCGCTTCCTCGGCAAGCGCCAGCAACCGGTCCGCATAATCAATCAACCTTTGGCCGGCTGGCGACAGCTGCAGCCGCTTGCCTTCGCGGATAAACAGCCGCACGCCCAGGTCCTCTTCGAGCTGCCGGATGCGGGTGGTCACGTTTGACTGCACGCGAAACAGCTTTTCCGCCGCCCTGGTGATACCGCCCTCGCGCACCACCATGCGGAAGATGCGCAGATCGGCCAAATCCATACATCTCTCCCAGAGAATAAAACGATCTTAATTATTCATTTTATCTGATGATACGCATCGCGTAAATCGCCTGTTGTTGGCGCCGATCTGGGCGGTCAACCACAGGAGATGGAAATGTCACCTGAACCCTTCGGCGGCTGGCCAATCGATCTTGGCGCATTGACGCCTAAGCAGCGTGAGGCCCTTTACGCCGGCGCGGTGCGTCGCGCCCATCAAGAGAGATCGGAGGCGCTTTGGCTGAGCGTGATGCGGATCGCTTCGATATTCAAGAAGCGCGGCTGACAGGAGCTATTACGTCGGTCGCAGCGCTCGTCGGCGCTGCGACAAGCGCATGCACGGACTCAACCAGGGCAAAGTCGATCAGCCGACGAACTGCCTGGCAAGGATCAGCGCCGCAGCACCGGCCAGGAACATCGCCATCAGCCCGCCACGCAGCGACACAAGTCCGGCGACGATCAAGGCCGCCCATTCCGCCGGCCCGGCGCCAAGTGCCGCCGGCGCCACCAGCGTCGTCAGCACCGCCGCCGGCACGGCGTTCAGGCCGGCCTCGACGCGCGGATGGATGTTTTCGAAGCGTGAGATGACCAGATGGCCGCCGACGCGGGTCAGATAGGTCGCGATCGCACCAGCGACGATAATCCAGAAGGTTGAGCTCATGGTCGCGTCTCCACGCCGCTGTGGTGCGGCGGCAGGATGACGGCGAGCAACACGCCGGCTATCGCGCCGATGGAGACATGCCAGGGCGACCCCACCGTCTTGTAGGCTATGATCGACGCAGCCGCGCTGGCGATGATCACCGGCAGCCACAGCGGCCGCTTGCGAAAGCTCATGACCAAGCCGAGAAAATAAATCGGCAGCAGGAAATCGATGCCGAGCGCGTGGGTATCGGGAATAAGCTTGCCGAACACCGCGCCGAGCGCGCTTTCGGTCACCCAGAACACATAGACCGGCAAGCCGAGCCCCATATACCAGGCGAAGCCAACCGTCTCGCCTGCCTCCGCCCTACGCTCGGCCACTGCGAACTGCGGATCGGTGAGCACGAAATAGCCAATAGCCTGCTGCACCACAGGCCAGTGCGCAATGCGCCGGCCGATGCCCGCGGAATAGAGCACATGGCGGAAGTTCACGGCAAAGATCGACAGCACGATCAGCCACGGCGCGACATGCTGCCCGAACAATTCGATGCCGACCATCTGGCTGGCGCCGCCGAACACCATGGCGCTCATCAGGAAGGCCTCGAGCACGGAAAATCCGTTGTCGACTGCGATGGCGCCGAACAGCAGCGCAAACGGCGCCGACGCCAACACGACGGGCATGCTGAGCCGCACACCGTCCCAGAAATCACTCTTTGCGCGCCTTTCGGAGATTGCTTCCGCCGACATCGACCACCTCCTCCTTCCCGGATGGCCGTATGTAGGGAGCGCCACCTACCTTGTCACACCAATTCGCTTGAGCCAACGTTCAGCGGAAATGATCACCAGGCAGACCAGGCGTTTCGGCGATCTACCCGGCCCTGCCTTCGATGCCCCTGCCCCAGTCGAGCAACGGCCTGGCGCGCAAGGTGAAGTCGACAAGTTCGTCGACCAGCGCCGCCGTATGGATTCCCGCCGGATCGACAACATGCTGGACGTAAAAATGCCGGTTGCGGATGACCTTCGCCAGATCGGAATCGCTGACATGCTCGAAGCCGCGTGGCGTACGCTTCATGCGGCCTTCCGTCTCAAGCTCAAGACGGTTCTTTTTCAAGGCCGCCACCAGGGCGCGAAACTTGTCTGGCCGTGTCGCGATGGCATTGCGCATGGCGAGCAGAAGCTCCGGACCGGGCTGCCACCAGGCAATATCCGCGAAGCAGCGCTCGAGCCCGATGTGGACGTAGAACACGCCCTGCTCCATCTTGGTGCCGTCAGGCGACAGGATTGCCGACAGATGCCGGTTGTAAGGCCGCTTGTCCTTAGAAAAGCGGACGTCGCGATTGATCCGGAATAGCGACTTCTTGCGATCGCCGCGCAAACCGAGTCTAGCTGTCGCGAAGCGTTTGGTGAGCGTCTCGACCAGATCGCCGAATGGCTGGTAAAGCTCCCGTTCGTAGAGGTCGCGGTTTTCCTGAAACCACTCCCGGCTCTGATGAAAATCGAGCGCCTTCAGGAAAGGAATGGCCTTTTCGCCGAAACCGTTGAATTCACCGGCCATCATGCCTTGCCGATCCGCTCCAACCAGGCATCCTCATCGATCACCTCGATGCCGAGATCGGTGGCGACCTTGAGCTTGGAACCGGCGCCAGGACCCGCTACCACCAGATCGGTCTTCGCGGAAACCGAGCCCGCAACCTTCGCACCCAGACGTTCCGCCATCGCCTTGGCCTCGGAGCGTGTCATCTTCTCCAGCGTGCCTGTGAAAACGACCGTCTTGCCGGAAACTTCGCTGCCGGCCGAGACGTCGACAATATACGGTTTCGGATGGACCTGAGCGAGCAGCGCGTCTAGCACGTCGTCGTTGCGTTCATTGCCGAAGAAATCGCGGAGCGCGCCTATCACCGTGTCGCCGATGCCGTTGATCGACGGGAAAACGGTATGCGGATCGGCAGCCTTTGCCGTCTCCTTGCCGACGCGGATCAACTCCTCGATGGTCATGAAGGTCCGGGCAAGCACGGCTGCCGTCGTTTCGCCGATATGGCGGATGCCCAGCGCAAAGATGAAGCGATCGAGTTCCGGTTCGCGGCGGGCATCGATGGCAGCGAAGAGCTTGTCGAGGCCTTCGTAGTTGCGCTCCTCCACACTGCGCACATTCTTGCGCGTCTTGCCCGACACGGCTTCGCGCTGCCTGGCCTGCTCCTCACGCCGCTCGGCCAGCGCCCGCGTCACGGCGGGACGGCGATCCCTGAGCGTGAAGATGTCGGCCGCTGTCTTGATCAATCCCGTACTGAAGAACAGGTCGATGTTTTCGGCGCCGAGGCCCTCGATGTCCAGAGCGCCGCGTGACACGAAGTGGCGCAATCCTTCCACGGCCTGCGCGGGGCAGATCAACTCGCCGGTGCAGCGCCGCCGGGAATCTTCCTTGCCAGTCTTCTCATTGACCTCTCGTGTCGCGGGCGAGCCACAGATCGGGCATTTGTGCGGAAAATCATAGGGCACGGCATCGGGCCGACGCTTGTCGATCACGACGCTGACGATCTGCGGAATGACGTCCCCCGCTCGCTGGATGACAACCGTGTCGCCGATGCGGATGTCGATGCCGTCGCGGATCGGCTGGCCGTTGCTGTCCAGGGCCTTGATGTAGTCTTCGTTGTGAAGCGTGACATTCTCGACCACCACGCCGCCAACCGTGACGGGCGCAAGCCGTGCGACGGGCGCCAGCGTGCCGGTACGGCCGACCTGAATGTCGATCCTGAGCACGGTCGTCATCGCCTGTTCGGCCGGAAATTTGTGAGCGATGGCCCAGCGTGGTTCGCCGGTGACGAAGCCCCATCTGCGCTGCAGTTCCAGCTGGTCGACCTTGTAGACGACGCCGTCGATATCATAGCCGAGCGATGAGCGCTGCTCTTCGATCCGATGATAATGCTCGACTAACTCCCTGACCGATTTCGCCCGCACCATCAGCGGACTGATCTTGAACCCCCACTCGGCGAACTTTTGCACCGAATCGTATTGGGTCGGAGCAGGATCCTCAGTCGTGTAACCCCACGCGTAGGCAAAGAATTTGAGGTTTCGGCTGGCGGTAACCGATGGGTCCTTCTGGCGCAGCGACCCGGCCGCCGTATTGCGCGGATTGACGTAGTCCTGGCCGCCAACTGCCGCCGAGCGTTCCTTCAGCGCCTCGAACTCTGCATAGGTCATGTAGACCTCGCCGCGTATCTCGATGACCTTGGGCCAGCCTGAGCCCTTCAGGGTCTTGGGGATGTCGGCGATCGTCCTGAGATTGGCGGTGATGTCCTCGCCAACGGCGCCGTCGCCGCGCGTTGCTCCCTGCACGAATACACCGTCTTCATAACGCAGCGAAGCCGACAGGCCATCGATCTTCGGCTCAGCCATGAAGGCGATGTCCAGATCCTTGTCGCGGTCGAAGAATCGCCGGCCACGTTCGATGAAATCAGCGACATCCTGGTCGGTATAGGCCTTGGCGAGGCTGAGCATCGGCACCGCGTGACGCACCTTGGCAAAGCCTTCCGCCGGCGGCGCGCCAACCCGGCGCGACGGTGAATCATCGCGCACCAGGGCGGGAAAGCGCTGTTCGATGGCAAGGTTGCGCCGCGTCAGCGCATCATATTCCGCGTCCGTGATCGTCGGCGCATCCTCGGCATGGTAGCGCCGGTCGTGCTCGGCGATCTCCTGCGCCAGCCGCTTCAGCTCGCTTGCGGCTTCGCTCTCGTTGAGCGAATCGACTGGTTTGTCCGACATGGAATGGCTTCCCTAACAGTGGCGCGCCACTATAGATCAGGATTTGGCAAGGGGGAGCCGGTTTGCGAAAAAATCATTCCTGAACAGCGGGATGCAGCCATATCCTGACTCGCCTTCCGAGTCCCGGAAAGGGACTCTTTTTAAGCCGCCGCGGTGTTTTCTCGAAGCAACCGCTCGGCCGCCGCGCGCGCCTCGTCGGTGATGGTGGCGCCGGCCAGCATGCGCGCGATCTCTTCCTGGCGCGCCGCGCGGTCCATCTCGGCGATGCCGGTGGCGACCCGGTCGGCGCCGCCGGATTTGGAGATCAAAAAATGCGTTGCCGCGCGCGCCGCCACCTGTGGCGCATGGGTGACCGAAAGCACTTGCACGCGCTTCGACAGCCGCGCCAGCCGCTGGCCGATGGCGTCGGCTACGGCGCCGCCGACCCCGGTGTCAATTTCGTCGAAGACCAAAGTCGGCGCCGAGCCGCGGTCGGCGAGCGCCACCTTCAGTGCCAGCAGGAACCGCGAAAGCTCGCCGCCGGAGGCAACCTTCATCATCGGTCCCTGTCTTGTGCCGGGGTTGGTGCGCACCCAGAATTCGACCTGGTCGATGCCCTCTTCCATGCGGCTGTCGCTGTCGCTCGTCATCTCGACGATGAACTCGGCCCGCTCGAGCTTCAGTGCCGGCAGTTCGGCCATCACCGCCTTGGTCAATCCGGCCGCTGCCGCATGGCGAAGCGACGACAGCTGCGCCGCGGAAATATCGTAGGCTTCGCGCGCGGCAGCGGCCTGCTTCTCCAGCCCGTGCAGGCGCTCCTCGCCGGCATCGAGATCGGCGAGGTCGGCGGCCATGGTGTCGCGCAACTGCGCCAGATCGTCGACCGCCACGCCGTGCTTGCGTGAGGCGGCACGCAACGAAAACAGTCGCTCCTCCGCCTTCTCCAGCCGTTGCGGGTCATATTCGGTGGCGCGAAGTGCGGCTTCGACACCCGACTGCGCCGCGTCGAGCGACAGCATCGCTTCATCGAGCGATTTGACCACCTCGTCGAGCAGGCCCGGCGCTTCCGTCACCTTGCGCTGCAGCCGCCGCAACAAGCTGGCCAGTTGCGGCAATGGCGAGGATGGGCCCGAAAGCACATCCTGCGCATCATGGATTTCCGACGCGATCTTTTCCGCTCGCATCATCGAGGCGCGCAATTCGGCAAGGTCGGTCTCCTCGCCGGGCTGGGGATCGAGCTTCGCCAGTTCCGCGACCGAGGCACGCAGATAATCGGCCTCGCGCGCAGCCGCCTCCACCTTGGCGCGGTGCCGCGCCAATTCCTGCTCGCAGTTGCGCCAGTAGCGCCATGCCTCGCCGGTGGCACGGACGGCGCCGAGATGACCGCCGAAGCTGTCAAGCAGTTCGCGATGCGCGCCCGGGTCGACCAGGGCGCGCTCGTCGTGCTGGCCGTGGATCTCGACCAGTGCGCGGCCGACGTCGCGCATCAGCGTCACGCTGGAGGGTTGGTCGTTGACGAAGACGCGGGTGCGGCCATCCGCCGTCTGCAGGCGGCGCAGGATAATGTCGCCGTCGTCCTCGATGGCGTTTTCGGCGAGCAGCGCGCGGGCCGGGTGATTGCGCGGCACATCGAACACGGCGATGACCTGGCCCAGTGCCGCGCCGTGCCGCACCAGCGAAGCGTCGCCGCGGGCGCCAAGCGCCAGCGACAGCGCGTCGAGCAGGATGGATTTTCCGGCACCGGTCTCACCGGTCAGCACCGAAAGGCCCGGCAGGAAGTCGATATCCAGCTTTTCGATCAGGACGATATCGCGGATCGACAGTCTGGAGAGCATGAGGGCTTCAGGCGCCGGTGATCAGCTTCCCGGCCTTGGAGATCCACGACCCGGCATTCTCGCGCGGCTCGAGCCCACCACTCTGCAGGAGCTTGTAGGAATCCTTGTACCACTGGCTGTCTGGATAGTTGGTGCCGAGCACGGCCGCCGCGGTTTGCGCTTCCGAGGTCAGCCCCATCGCATAGTAGCTTTCGGTGAGACGCGCCAGCGCCTCCTCGACATGGCGTGTATTGGAATAGTTTTCCACCACATTGCGGAACCGTTTGACGGCGGCGATGTATTCGCGGCGCTCGAGATAGTAGCGGCCGATCTGCATCTCTTTGCCGGCCAACTGGTCGTTGGCGAAGCGTATCTTTTCCTTGGCGTCGTCGACATATTCGGACGTAGGCCAGCGCGTCACCAGATCCTGCATCGTCTGCACGGTGAGACGCGCCTCCTTCTGGTCCTGGGTGACGTCCTTGATCTGCCGGTAGTAGCTCAGCCCGATGATGTATTGGGCATAGGCTGCGTCGTCCGTCGACGGATAGAGCGTGAGATAGCGCTTGGCCGAACTGATCGCCTCCTCATAGCTGCCCTGGCGGTAGTCGGCAAAGGCGCCCATCACCATCGATTTGCGGGCGAATTCCGAATAGGGGTGCTGGCGATCGACGGCGTCGAACTTGCGGCTCGCCTCTTGCAGGCGTCCGGCGTTCAGATTGGCTAGGCCCTGGTTGTATAGAACGTCGGCTGGTTCGGTCTGGTCGACATAGGTCGACAGATCGACATCTTTCTCGGACGACATGCAGGCCGACAGGAATAGCGATGGAACAATCACTGAAAGCGCCAGGAAAACAGCCATTTGCGGCGCTTTCGATTGACCAACTCGCTTGAAGAACATGATTGGATTCCGCCCTTTCGGCGTCATTTCAGTCGTGGGCAGCAGCCATAAACCATAACCGCCTTGCCCGGCAACGCTATCTCCGGCCAATCGCACATTTTTGTGGCGGTTTGGCGCGGCGTCGACGCATGTGCGATTTCACCTGCTGGTGATGCATTCATGCAACACCGGTCAGCCACTACAAAAGGCAGAAAATGGTTAAGAATCAAACCATCCAGGGTGCGTAGAGGGGCGCGTTTACGGCGCTCATCTCGGCGGTCCGGCCGCGCTCGCGGCGTGTCGTCTCGACGATTTCGAACGCCGAACGGTCCGACAAAAGACGGCGCAACGCTGCTGCGTTCAGCCTGTGGCCACCACGATAGGAACGGAAGCAGCCGATGAACCTTGCACCGGCCAGCGCCAGGTCGCCCATGGCATCCATCGTCTTGTGGCGGGCGAATTCATTGGGATAGCGCAGGCCGCCCATGTTGATCACGCGGTTGTCGTCGCCGATCACCAGGGAGTTTTCCAGCGACGAGCCGAGCGCATAGCCGGCTGCCCACAACCGCTCGACGTCCTTCATGAAACCGAAGGTGCGGGCCCGCGCGATATCGCGGCGGAAAATGTCGGCATTGATGTCGGACGCAAAGAGCTGACGGCCGATCGCGGGGCTTTCGAAATCGATCTCGACCTCAAAGCGCGTGCCGCCATAGGGCCTGAATTCAGCCCAGGAGGCGCCGCTCTCAATACGGACCGGCTTGACTATGCGGATATAGCGGCGCTTGACCGGCAATGTATCGATGCCCGCCTGGTCGATCGCCTCAACAAACGGCACGGCGCTGCCGTCAAGGATCGGAACCTCATGGCCATCGATCTCGATGACGATGTTGTCGATGCCAAGCCCGAAAAGCGTCGCCATCAGATGTTCGACGGTGGCGATATGTCCGCCTGCCGGATCGCCGAGCATGGTGCAGAGATCTGTAGCGCCGACTTCCGAAACGAGTGCGCGGAATTCGCGGCTCTCGGTTCCATTCGAAAGCTGAAAGACGACGCCCGTATCCGCGTCAGCAGGCAGGAAATGAACTGTAACGGGCTTGCCGCTGTGAACGCCGGTACCGGTCAGCGTCGCACGCGATTTAAGTGTCGTCTGATAGTCGTGCAAAAAAAACCCCATAAGCCCATACCGCCAGCGTCCGCTTCATCAACCCCAAAGGGCGCGGCTCTTGATTTATCGGCAGGCAGGGCTACTCCCCGAATCCCAGCAAACCGAAATTGCTCGGGCGAAGATAGTGGTCCGGCAGGGAGACTCCAAATCACGGTTTCTTACTTCCTGTAACCGCGACCGGGATGGATAAGGCTTGATAGGGCTTTGTTTTAAAATGACTTTCAGCGTTAACAAGCAGACGATCTCTCGTCTGCCTGTTAACAACTGTTACGAACCGTTAACAAGTCAATTGGCCTGGCGGCGCAGGAACGCCGGAATCTCCAGCTGATCGTCTTCTTGAATCGCACGGCTCTGCGGCGTCAGGCGGCCCTGGTCGTCCAACTGGCCGCGACGCGGCGCGTAAAGCTGCGGATCCTGGCTGGCGAGGCGGCGCACTTCCGGAGCCGCCTGGCGCAGTTTCGGCTCGCGCGGCTGTGCCGGCTGCAGTCGGGCAGGCTCCTCTTCGCGGCGGGTCAGCCCGCTCGTCAGGCGCTTGATCAGGCCCATCGGTCCGCTGTTCTCATGATCGGCCGGGCGGCTCTTGGCTTCCACCTCGGCTTTGACCACCGGCGGAAAATCCTCAACGCGCGGCATGCGCTGGGGTGCTGCGGCAGCCGGCATTTCACGTTGCGGAGCGGGCTGCGTCGCCTGCTGCACCATCGGCTGCGGCTGTGCCGGCGGTGCCTGGAAGATCTTGCTTTGCGGACGAAACTCTTCTGCGTGGGCAGCCGGGGCCGGGCGGGCTTGCGCCATCGCCGCCGCATTCGCCTCGGCAAGCTGGATGGCCTCGGCGACGGGGTCGGCGGCGCGCGGCTCGTAAGCCGGCTGCTGGACAGGCGCCGGACGGCTTTCCGTGACGGGAGCGGCCGGGCGGCTGACCGGCTTTTGCGGCGCGGCGCGAATGGCGATCGGCGCAGCGGCGATTTCGGCCGCCGACTTGTCGATGCCGGTGGCGACCACCGAGACGCGGATCACGCCTTCCAGTTCTTCATCGAACGTGGCGCCGAGAATGATATTGGCATCCTGATCGACCTCTTCGCGAATGCGGGTCGCAGCCTCGTCGACCTCGAACAGGGTCAGGTCGCGGCCACCGGTGATCGAGATCAGCAGGCCCTTGGCGCCCTTCATCGAGGTCTCGTCGAGCAGCGGGTTGGCGATCGCGGCCTCGGCGGCGGCCATGGCACGGCCCTCCCCGGATGCCTCGCCTGTGCCCATCATCGCCTTGCCCATTTCACGCATGACCGAGCGGACATCGGCGAAGTCGAGGTTGATCAGGCCTTCCTTGACCATCAGGTCGGTAATGCAGGCGACGCCTGAGTAGAGCACCTGGTCGGCCATGGCGAAGGCGTCGGCGAAGGTGGTCTTGTCATTCGCCAGCCGGAACAGGTTCTGGTTGGGGATGACGATGAGGGTATCGACGCACTTCTGCAGTTCCTCGATGCCCATGTCGGCCGTCTTCATGCGGCGCTGCCCTTCGAAATGGAACGGCTTGGTGACGACACCGACAGTGAGGATGCCCTTTTCGCGGGCAGCACGTGCGACAACCGGAGCGGCACCCGTGCCGGTGCCGCCGCCCATGCCGGCGGTGACAAAACACATGTGGGTGTTGGAGAGATGATCGATGATTTCATCGATGCATTCTTCCGCCGCCGCGCGCCCGACTTCCGGCTGCGATCCCGCACCCAGGCCCTCGGTGACATGCGCGCCAAGCTGGATCAGCCGCTCGGCCTTCGACATCGTCAGCGCCTGCGCGTCGGTGTTGGCCACCACAAACTCGACGCCGCGCAAACCGGCGGTGATCATGTTGTTGACGGCATTGCCGCCGCCGCCGCCGACACCGAACACGGTGATGCGTGGCTTGAGCTCGGTGATGTCCGGCTTTTGCAGATTGATGGTCATTGTCTCCGTCCTTTGCCTTTCCCGCCGCTTCGCCGCCGCGGCCGCCTATGGGGCTGTCCCCGTCAATTTAAAAACTGTCTCTCAACCACTGACTCATTCGATGCAGTTTCCCGCCGGTCCCGGTCATCCTGAGACCGGAAATTCCCTTCGCCGGATGGCTCTCGAAGCTCGCCATCTGCGGATAGATCAGAAGTCCGACCGACGTCGAGAAAGCCGGTCCCTTGGCCGCTTCGGGCAGGCCCGCCACGCCGAGCGGGCGGCCGATGCGCACGTTGCGTCCTAGAATGCGGCGGGCCGCCTCCGGTAGGCCAGAAAGCTGGCTGGCGCCACCGGTGAGCACGACGCGTTTGCCGACGGCATTGCCGTAACCGGACTTGTTCAGCCGGTCGCGCAACAGTTCCAGCGTTTCGTCGATACGGGCGCGGATGATGCGCGTCATCACCGAGCGCGGTATCTGCAGCGGCACATCGCCATCCTCGCCGATCGGCTGGATCGAAACCAGATCGCGGTCGTCGGCACTGCCGGGCAGCGCCGAACCATGCATCACCTTCAGCCTTTCTGCAGCATCGAGCGAGGTCGACAGGCCCTTGGCCATGTCCATCGTGACATGATTGCCGCCGATGGCGATGGCGTCGGCATGGACGAATTTGCCTTCCGAAAACACCGAGATCGTCGTGGTGCCGCCGCCCATGTCGATACAGGCCGCACCCATTTCGAGCTCGTCGTCGACTAGTGCGGCAAGCCCGCTGGCATAGGGCGTCGCCACCATGCGCTCGACCGACAGATGCGAGCGGTTGATGCAGAGCTCCAGGTTGCGCAGGGGTGCTGCATCACCGGTCAGCACATGCATGTCGACGCCGAGCGTGTCGCCGACCATGCCGCGCGGATCGCGCACGCCGCGCTCGGCATCCAGCGAAAAGCCGACAGGCAGCGAGTGGATCACGTCGCGCTCTGCCTTGAGCGCCTGCTTGGCGCCAGCGGCAAGCACGCGCTTGACGTCGGCTTCATCGGCTTCATGGCCGCCGAGGTTGATGGTGGCCGAAAAGCTTTCGCTCTTCAGCCGGCCGGCCGTCATGTTGACGATGAGAGAATCGACGGTCAGCCCCGCCATGCGCTCCGCGGCGTCGACGGCAAGGCGGATGGCGTGCTCGGCCCGGTCGAGGTCGATGACGACGCCCGACTTCACGCCTTGTGATTTCTGATGACCGATGCCGATCACCTGGATACGATGCGAACGCCCGCGCAGCAGCTTGCCGTCATCGCGCGGCTTCAGCTTCGCCACCACGCAGCAGACCTTGCTGGAACCGACGTCCAGCACCGTCAGGGTGCCGGACCGGCGCGAAGAGGCATCGCTGTTACCGCCGAGCCAGCTCATATCTTGGTCTCCGGCTTGCGCTTGAGGCTCTTTGGCTTTTCATTGAGCGCGGCTTCGCGCTGCGTCGCTGCTTCCGGCGTCAGTTGGACGACCAACCGGTCCGACAGGCGCATGTCGACGGCTGCGATGTCGCGCGTCAAAAGCCCGTTGTCGCGGTCCATCCTGGCGAGATCGGCGATCGCCTGATCCTCGCCATCCTCGGGAAACTTGACCGTTATGCCGTTTTCAAGCTTCAGGTCCCAACGCCGCTCGCCGACGCGGATGTAACCTTTGGTGCGCGCGGCAAGCTCGGGATAGTTCTTGATCTTGGCCAGGAACTCCGGCGCTTTTGCCGGCGCGCCGGTGCCGATGATCAGCGGCAGCAACGCCTGTTTGCCGCCGGAGAACGGCGCGATCACGGCGCCGGACCGCTCGATGACGGAAAGCGTATTGCCCTGCTGCCAGAGCGCGAATGGTTCGCGTTCCTCGATGCGCACCTCGAGCGTATGCGGATAGACCTTGCGCACCGCCGCCGCCTCAACCCAGGGCAGCGTCGTGATCCGCTCGCGCGCCGCTTCGGCATCGAAGCCGATCAGCGACGTCCAGCCGTCGAGTTCCAACCTGTCCAGGATGTCGATCTCGGATGTCTCACGATTACCGACGACCTTGATCTGATCGACTGCGAAACCGGTACGGGCGGTGATGCTCTGAACGATGCTGTCGACATGCCCACCAAGGTAGGCACCGTAGACGCTGCCTGACGCGATGAGTACGGCAGAAAGGATTGCCGCAGAGAAAGGCGGCGCGGTGAATTCACCGTCGCTAAGGCGCGCCAGCACGCGCACTGGGCGGCGAAGCAGGCGCGGCAGCACGAAATGGTCGAAAGACAGCGGCATGCCGAACAGCGTCGAACCGGCCGCGCTCCTCCCCTTCCCCTGTCCCCACTTCAACGCAGACACGAAGCGTCCTCCACCATCCAACTCAACAAATCGCCGAACGAATGCCCCGCTTGCGCGGCGATTTCGGGCACTAGAGACGTCGGCGTCATGCCCGGCTGGGTATTGACCTCGAGCCAGACAACCTCGCCGTTCTCGGAGTGACGGTCGTCATAACGGAAGTCCGACCGGGAGACGCCCCGGCAACCGATAGCTTGGTGAGCCTTGAGTGCCAGTGTCTGTATTTTTTGGTAAATATTCGGTGAAATTTTTGCGGGGCATTCGTGTTTTGATCCGCCCGCGACGTATTTTGAATCGTAGTCGTAGAAGGAGTGCCCGGTCGGGATGATCTCACAGACACCGAGCGCCACATCGCCCATCACCGCACAGGTCAATTCCCGCCCGTGGATGTAGCGCTCCACCATCACAGTATCGCCGTATTTCCATTCGGACGAGCCGATAACCTGCGGCGGATGCGACTGACCTTCGTGGACAATGACGACGCCGAAGCTCGAACCTTCGTTGACCGGCTTAACCACATAAGGCGGCTTCATCGGATGCTTGCTCTTGATGGCGAAGCGGTTGGTCACCTTCGATTCGGCAACGGGGATGCCGACAGCCTTGGCGATCTTCTTGGCTTGCTCCTTGTTCATGGCAAGCGCCGAGGCCAGCACGCCTGAATGGGTGTAGGGAATGGCAAGATATTCGAGGATGCCCTGAATGGTGCCATCCTCGCCGAAAGGGCCGTGCAACGCGTTGAAGGCGACGTCGGGCCTGAGTTCGGCAAGCACGGAGCCGACATCACGCGAAACATCGACGCGAGTGACCTGATAGCCTTCGTTCTCGAGCTCATCGGCACAGGCCTTCCCCGAGGACAAAGACACGGGCCGCTCGGACGAGAATCCACCCAAGAGGACGGCCACATGCTTACTTTTCATTTCCCGTCATACCTCTCACGGCGGGCCCGCAACCAAAATTTCCGCAACATTGAGTCCGAGTCTCCCGGCAGGTTGCCCCCCAGACGGAAAACGCGGGCGACGCGTCGAAACGACTCAAATCAGGAAACGCTTCAGGGCAGAGAATCAGAGAGTTGATTCGCTGGCAAGTGCTTACGATTCCGAGAGATTCACTTTCCGCGAAAACGACGGCGAAAAGCGTGTTGTGAGTCTTTAGAGCAACTGTCCGAGGAACTCCTGGACGGCGTGTCCCGGCCGGAAATCGCCGATGCGCTTGATCTCCCACTGCAGCCGGATGCCCGATCCCTCGAGCACACGCGCGCGCACCGTTTCGCCGAGATATTCGAGATCGTAGCCGGTCGCGGTTCCGGTGTTGATCATGAAGTTGCAATGCATCGGTGACATCTGCGCGCCGCCGATCATCAGCCCGCGGCAGCCAGCCTTGTCGATCTCCTTCCAGGCGGATGTGCCTTCGGGATTCTTGAAGGTCGAGCCGCCGGTCTTCTCGCGGATCGGCTGCACGGTTTCGCGGTGGTTCTGGACCGCATCCATTGCTGCCTTGATCGTCGCCTTGTCTTCCAAAGTTCCCTCGAACACGGCCGACGTGAAGATCAGCGCTGACGGCGCGGCCGAGTGGCGGTAGGCATAGCTCATCTCGGCGTTGCTCAGCGTATGGACGTGGCCCTTGCGGTCAAGCGCCCGCACTTCGACGACCCGATCGCGCGTCTCGACGCCGTTGGCGCCGGCATTCATCCTGAGCGCACCGCCGACGGCGCCTGGAATGCCATGGTAGAAATGAAAGCCACCGATGCCCGCCTCATAAGCAACCGCCGCGACGCGCTTGTCGGGCGTGGCAGCGCCTGCTCTGATCGTGGTCGGCGCAATGACTTCGGCCTCGCCAAAGCCCTTGGCCGAAAGCCGGATGACAAAGCCTGGAATGCCTCCGTCGCGCACCAGAAGGTTCGAGCCGACGCCGACGACGGTCAGCGGTACTTCTTCGGGCACAGCCCTCAGGAACGCAGCCAGATCTTTCTCGTCCGCCGGCTGGAACAACGCGTCTGCAAGCCCGCCGGCACGGAACCAGGTGATCTTGTCCATCTCGGCATTGGGCGTGATGCGTCCGCGCAGGCCGGCAAGCCGGTCGCCGAGCTTCTCGATCAATGCCTGGCCGCGCATCATGAGACGGCCCCGCCAAGATCCTTGGGCAGCGCGTAGGCCCATTGGCTGATGTTACCGGCGCCGAGAAAGACGACGAAATCGCCGGGCTTCGCCAGATCGCGTATGATCGGCGCGATTGCTGCGGGGCCTTCGATATAGCGCGCGTCGCGATGGCCGCCGCCACGGATGCGCGACACCAGCGCCTCGGACGTCACCCCGTCGATCGGCTCTTCGCCTGCCGCATAGACCGGCGCCACCATCACCGTGTCGGCATCGTTGAAGCAGACGGAAAACTCATCGAACAGGTCATGCAGCCGGGTGAAGCGATGCGGCTGGGCAACGGCGATGACACGGCCCTTGGTAGCATCGCGCGCCGCCTTCAGCACCGCCGTGATCTCGACCGGATGATGACCGTAGTCGTCGAACACATCGACGCCATTCCACGAGCCGGTATGGGTGAAGCGCCGCTTGACGCCGGCAAAGGACGATAGCCCCTTCCGGATCGCTTCGGCCGAAAGGCCGAGCTCATGCGCCACCGCGATCGCTGCCGTCGCATTGGCGACGTTGTGGCGGCCCGGCATCGGCAGGCGCAGGCCGGCGATCGTCGCCTGGCCGCCGCCCTTGCGGTCGCGGATCACAACGTCGAATTCCGAGGTAGCACCCGCCATGCGGTGATTGGTGAAGCGCACGTCCGCCTGGGCGTTCTCGCCATAGGTGATGACGCGCCGGTCCTCGATGCGGCCGACCAGTGCCTGCACCTCCGGGTGGTCTGTGCACATCACGCCGAAGCCGTAAAACGGCACGTTCTCGACGAACTGGCGAAAGGCCTCGCGCACCTTGTCGAAACTGCCATAGTGGTCGAGGTGCTCGGGATCGATATTGGTGACGACGGCAATATCGGCCGGCAGCTTCAGGAAGGTGCCGTCGCTCTCGTCGGCCTCGACCACCATCCATTCGCCGTCGCCCATGCGGGCGTTGGTGCCATAGGCATTGATGATGCCGCCATTGATCACGGTCGGGTCGAGCCCGCCGGCTTCGAGCAGCGTCGCCACCATCGACGTCGTCGTCGTCTTGCCATGCGTTCCGCCGATCGCCACTGCCTGGCGAAAGCGCATCAGTTCGGCCAGCATTTCGGCGCGACGGACGATCGGAAGCAGTTTTTCCCGCGCCGCCTTCAGTTCGGGATTGGATTTCTTGATCGCGGTCGACACGACCACGACCTCGGCATCACCGAGATTGTCAGCCCGATGGCCGACAAAGCATTCGATGCCCTTGTCGCGCAACCGTTGCACATTGGCACTGTCGGCCTGGTCGGACCCTTGTACCTTGTAGCCGAGATTGTGCAGCACCTCGGCTATGCCGCTCATGCCGATGCCGCCAATGCCGATGAAATGGACAAGGCCGATCGTCTGCGGCATCTTCATGCGTGCGTCTCCTTCCTGAATTCCGAAACGGGTTTCTTCGACGCAATAGCCTCTGTCAGATCGGCGAGCAACCGCGCCGCGTCCGGTTTTCCGGCCGATTTGGCGGCCGCAGCCATGGCCGTCAGCCGGTCCGGATCATTCATCACCCCACCGATCAATGTGGTGATACGCTCGGGCGAAAGCGAGGACTGCGGATGCACCTCGGCCCCGCCTGCCGCGGCAAGCGCTGCGGCATTGGCTGCCTGGTCATGGTCGAGCGCATGCGGATAGGGTACCAGCAACGCCGGCCGGCCGATCACGGCAATTTCCGACACGGTGGAGGCGCCGGACCGCGACATCACCAGATGCGCCGCCGCCATCCGCGCTGCCATGTCGGTGAAGAAGGGCGACACCTGCGCATCGACGCCAAGCGCTGCATAGGCCGCCTTCACCCGCGCCACGTCATCCGCGCGGGCTTGTTGTGTCACACGAAGGCGGCTGCGCTGCGTCTCCGGCAGAAGCCCGATGGCCGCCGGCACCGCGTCGGAGAAGAACTGGGCACCCTGACTGCCGCCGAACACCAGAAGCCGGAACGGCTGGTCCCCGGCCGACGCCGCATAAGGCGTCTTTGCTGCCTCCATGACCTGTGGCCGAACCGGATTGCCGGTGATCACCGTCTTGGCGCCTACAGCACTTGCATCCTCGGGCAGGAAGCCGCCGGCGATCGCATCGACGCGGCCGGCCAGCGCCCTGTTGGCGCGGCCCATCACCGCATTCTGTTCGTGGATCAGCGTCGGCACCTTGCGTCGGGTCGCCGCATAGAGCGGCGGCAGCGTCGGATAGCCGCCAAAACCAACGACAGCGTCAGGCTTGATCCTGGCAATGATACCTGAGGACTTGCGGACCCCGCGCCAGATCTTCCAGAAGGCGGCGATCACCGCCATGGGATTCTTCGAGCCCATGGTCGCTGACTGGACTGGGTGGACGGCGGCAGCCGGGAAATGACCGGCAAAACGCTCGGCTCGGTCATCGGTCGCCAGATGCACCTTCCAGCCGCGCCCGTTCAGCTCGTGCGCCAGTGCCTCGGCCGGGAAGAGATGCCCACCCGTTCCGCCAGCCGCAAGAAGGATCACACCCTTCGACATCTCACTCCGCCGGCATGGCTCGTTGCGACATGGCAAAGCCAATCTGCTTGCGCTTTTCCGGCCGCCTGCGCGTCAGCGCCAGCACCATGCCCATGGAGATGGCGATGGCGATCTGCGAAGAGCCGCCATAGGAGATGAAAGGCAGCGTCATGCCCTTGGCCGGCATCAGCTGCAGGTTCACGGCCATGTTGATGACCGACTGCAGGCCGAAGACCGTGACGAGGCCGCCAACTGCATAGCGCGTGAAATCGTCCTGCTCCTTCAGCGCGGTGTTGAGGCCGCGCAGCACGATGAAGGCGAAGATCGACATGATGAAGAAGCACATGATCAGCCCGAATTCCTCGCCGGCGACCGAGAAGACGAAGTCGGCATGGCTGTCGGGGATCACCCGCTTGACGGTGCCCTCACCCGGCCCGACACCGAACCAGCCGCCGTTGATCAGCGCCTCACGGCCCATGTCGACCTGGAACGTATCGCCCTCGCCGGTCATGAAACGGTCGATACGGCCGGCGACGTGCGGGAACACGGTGTAGGCGGCAAACACGCCGCCGATGCCGGCAGCCCCCAGCGCGATGATCCACATCCACGGCAATCCGGCCATGAAGAACATCACGCCCCAGGTGCCGAGTACCAGCATGGTCTGGCCGAGATCGGGCTGAGCCACCAGCAGCGAGATGACGAGCGCAAGCAAAAGCATGGCGAACAAATTGCCCGGGATGTCGGGCTGGCGCTTGTGCTCGGCGAACAGCCAGGCGCAGACGATGACGAAAGCCGGCTTGAGGAATTCGGACGGCTGGATCGAGAGGCCGGCAAGCGATACCCAGCGCCGCGCGCCCTTCACCTCGACGCCGATATAGAGCACCGCCACCATCAGGACGAGCATGATGCCCAGCATGACCAGCGCCATGCGCCTGATCTGTCGCGACTCGAGGAAAGACACAGCCAGCATCACGCCGAGTGCCGGGATGGTGAAGATGATCTGCCTGGTGGCGAAATGGAAGCTGTCGAGGCCGATACGCTCGGCCACCGCGGGGCTTGCCGCGAACGACAGCACGATGCCGAGCCCCATCAGCGACAGGAATGCCGCCAGGAACCAGCGATCGATCGTCCACCACCAGGTCGCAACCGGACTTTTGTCGAGACGGCTTTGCATTATCGTGGCCCTCCGATGGGTTTCACGCCCTCGATAGCATTCGCAGCTTGCCTGAAGGCTTCGCCGCGCACTTCGAAATTCTTGAACTGGTCGAAGCTGGCGCAAGCGGGCGAAAGCAGCACCACCGCCTCGCCGCTATCATCCTTTGCAGCGTCACGGGCGGCGTGCTCGACCGCGGCGGCCAGCGAGCCTGAGATCTCGTAGGGCACCGCCTCGCCCAGCGTCGCCGAGAAGGCAGGCGCGGCTTCACCGATCAGATACGCCTTGGCGATGCGCGGGAAGAAGCCGCGCAGCGGTTCGATGCCGCCTTCCTTGGGCAGGCCGCCGGCGATCCAGTAGATGCGCGGGAAGCTCGCCAGCGCGGGCGCTGCCGCATCGGCATTGGTCGCCTTGGAATCATTAACGAACAGCACATGGTCCTTGCGGCCGACCTGCTCCATGCGGTGCGCCAGTCCAGGAAAGCTCTCCAGTCCCGCTTGGATCTCGCCCAGTTCCAATCCGACCTTGAGGCAGGCGGCGACAGCGGCCAGCGCGTTCTGCGCATTGTGCTGGCCACGCAGCGAGCCGATGCCCTCGAGAAAGGCAATGCGGCTGTAGCGGCCATGCACCGCCTCCATCAGAATGCTGCCGTCGGCGAAATAGCCGTCGGTCAGCGGCAGGCGCTTGGAAATGCGGATCACATGTCTGCCCGCCCGCTCCAGCCGGTCGGCGATCTGGACACACCAGGAATCGTCGACGCCGACGATGGCCGTCTCGCTGCCGGCGACCAGCCGCTCCTTGATCGAGGCGTAGTGCTGCATGGTGCCGTGACGGTCGAGATGGTCCGGCGTCAGATTGAGCAGGATGCCAGCCGTCGGATTGATCGAGGGTGCGAGGTCGATCTGGTATGAGGAGCATTCGACGACATAATGCCGCCCGGGCCCCGGCGGATCGAGCGTCATGACGGCGCGGCCGATATTGCCGCCCATCTGCGTATCGCGCCCGGCCGACTTCAGGATATGCGCCGTCA
Source organism: Mesorhizobium sp. M00.F.Ca.ET.216.01.1.1 (assembly GCF_004010325.2). Classification (GTDB taxonomy): domain Bacteria; phylum Pseudomonadota; class Alphaproteobacteria; order Rhizobiales; family Rhizobiaceae; genus Mesorhizobium. Next base: position 146,278 of record NZ_SADR02000006.1, on the reverse strand, counting down.
GCGCCGTCGTCGTCGATTTGCCGTTGGTGCCGGTGATGGCGATGAAGGGTGCCGCCGGCGCGCGCCGGGTCCGCTCGCGGCAAAAAAGCTCGACATCGCCTATGATCTCAACGCCTGAGCCACGCGCAAGCTCCACCGCCCAGTGTGGTTTCGGGTGCGTCAGCGGCACGCCGGGCGACAGCACGAAGGCCGAAAACCCTGCCCAGTCGGCGCCGCGCAGATCGCCGGTGGAAATGCCCTGGGCCGCGGCTTTGGCAACGCTGTCAGGATTGTCGTCCCAGGCAAGAATGTTGGCACCACCCTCAATCAGCGCTTGCGCGGTGGCAATCCCCGAGCCGCCGAGCCCGAAGAGCGAAACACGCTTGCCTGCGAACGATGCTGTGGGGATCAAACGGCGTCCTATCTGAGCTTGAGGGTCGAGAGGCCGACCAGCGCCAGGATCACGGCGATGATCCAGAAACGGATCACAACCTGGCTTTCGGTCCAGCCGAGCTTTTCGAAATGATGGTGGATCGGCGCCATCAGGAAAACGCGCTTGCCGGTCATCTTGAAGTAGCCGACCTGGATGATGACCGACAGGATCTCAACCACGAACAGGCCGCCGACGATGACCAGGACGATTTCGTGCTTGGTCGCGACCGCGACCGTGCCGATCAGGCCGCCCATCGCCAGCGAGCCGGTGTCGCCCATGAAGATCGCCGCCGGCGGTGCGTTGAACCACAGGAAGCCGAGGCCGGCACCGATCACCGCGCCGAGGACCACCGCCAATTCGCCGGTGCCTGGCACGAAATGAATCTGCAGATATTCGGCAAACACCGCGTTGCCGGAAAGGTAGGCGATGACGCCGAAGGATGCCGCCGCGATCATGATGGGCACGATCGCCAGCCCGTCGAGGCCGTCGGTCAGGTTCACAGCATTGCCGGCGCCGACGATGACGAAGCAGGAGAACGGAACGAAGAACCAGCCGAGATTGATAAGGAACTCCTTGGCGAAGGGAAACGTCAGCGACGACGAGAACGGCGCCTGCCCGTTACGCATGATCACCCAGGCGGCAATGCCGGCGATGACGAATTCGAGCGCCAGCCGCGCCTTGCCGGAAAAGCCGAGATGCGATTGCTTCGTCACCTTGAGGTAGTCGTCGTAGAAGCCGATCAGGCCGAAGCCCAGCGTCACCAGCATCACCACCCAGACATAGATGCTGGACAGGTTCGCCCACAGGAACGACGAGCCGACGATGCCGCACAGGATCATCAGCCCGCCCATGGTCGGCGTTCCGGCCTTCTTGAAATGCGTCTGCGGCCCGTCGGCACGGATCGGCTGGCCCTTGCCCTGCCGCAACCTCAGCGAATTGATGATGGTCGGCCCGAAGATGAAGACGATCAGCGCCGAGGTGATCAGCGCCCCGCCGGTGCGGAAGGTTATGTAGCGGAAGACGTTGAAGACCGAGATCTTGTCCGCAAAATCGACGAGAAATGTGAACATGCGCTTCCGTCCCCCGGGCCGACCCTAGGTCTGCTTGCTGGTTGTGGCTTCCGCCGGAAATTTGCCGAGCAAAGCCTCGACCAGCTTTGAAAAACCGATGCCTTTCGACGATTTGATCATCACCACATCGCCAGGCTTCAATGCCGACAGCAGCACCGGCTTCAGATCCTCGACGCCGGCGCGATATTCTGTCGCGATCTCGTCAGGCAGGACCTCGGCCAACGCCCGCATTTCCGGGCCGCCGAGAAAGACCGTGCGCGTCTCGGTGCCGACGATCAAGTCGGCGAGCGCCGCATGCAGCTTCGCCGAGTGGTCGCCGAGCTCGAGCATGTCGCCGAGCACGGCGATACGCCGGCCCTCGCCCGACACCGGCGTCGCATTGAGCAGCGCCATCGCAGCGCTCATCGACGCCGGATTGGCGTTATAGCTCTCGTCGATCAGCGTGATCGAACCCATCGGATGGCGCAGCACATGACGCTTGCCGCGGCCGCGTTCAGCCGAAAGACCGGCCAGCGCCAAAGCCACCTTGGCAACATCGGCGCCAACCAGATGCGCCGCACCCAGCACCGCCAGCACGTTCTGCACCATGTGGCGGCCGGGCGCACCAACGCGGGCGGCGATCTCCTGTCCGCCAATCCTGGCGGTGATGACAGAATGATCGGCATGCAGCACACATTTGACCAGCTTGAAGGTCGAGCGGGCATTTTCGCCAAAGCTGAACACGTGGTCGACGCCGGCAGCGTGCGCCATCTTGTCCAAGAGCTTCCAGCGCGAATCGTCGCGGTTGAGGAGCACCGCACCATCGGGCTCGAGCCCTTCGAAAATCTCGGCCTTGGCCTTGGCGATCTCGTCGAGATTGCGGAAGAAGCCGAGATGGGCAGCGGCTATCAGCGTGACGATCGCGACGTGCGGCCGGACCATCTTGACCAGCGGCCGGATTTCGCCCGGATGGTTCATGCCGATCTCGAACACGGCGTAGTCGCAATCGTCCGGCATCCGCGCCAGTGTCAGCGGCACGCCCCAGTGGTTGTTGAAGGATTGAGCCGATGCATGCACCTTGCCGACCGCTGACAACCCCTGGCGCAACGCTTCCTTGGTGGTGGTCTTGCCCGCCGAGCCGGTCACCGCGATGATTTTGGCGTTCGAGCGCGCACGCGCCGCGACGCCGAGCTTTTCCAGAGCGGCAAGCACATCTTGCACGACAATCATCGGCGCCGTCAGCCGACCCAGCGACGGCAGCTTGCCCTCGGCGACGACCAGCACGCCGGCGCCGGCCTTGATGGCGGCGGTCGCGAAGTCATGGCCGTCCATCGTCTCGCCCTTGATGGCGAAGAAGGCGTCCCCCGGCTCAAGGCTGCGGCTATCGATCGAGATGCCGGTAATGCCCTCCGGCATCGCGCCGAGCGGCCGTCCGTCCATGGCGGCGACCAGCGCCTCGGAGGTCCACAGGAAACTCATGAAGCGCGCTCCCGCAGCGCCGAGCGGACTTCCTCATGGTCGGAGAAATGAAGCGTCTCGGTACCGATGGTTTGGCCTTCCTCATGGCCCTTGCCGGCCACGATCAGCGTATCACCAGCATGAAGCATCGCCACCGCTTCGTGGATCGCCTTGCGCCGGTCGCCGATCTCGATGGCGCCCGGTGCGGCGGCGAGGATCGCGGCGCGGATCGTTTCCGGCACTTCCGAGCGCGGATTGTCGTCGGTGACGATGACGACATCGGCAAGCCGGGTTGCGATCTCGCCCATGATCGGCCGCTTGCCCCGGTCGCGATCGCCACCGCAGCCGAAGACGACGATGACGCGGCCGGTGGTGAACGGGCGCACCGAGGCCAACACGTTCTCCAGCGCGTCGGGCTTGTGGGCGTAGTCGACATAGACCGGCGCGCCATTGGTGGTCGTGCCAACCAGGTCGAGACGCCCCGGCGCACCTTTAAGTTTTTCCAACGCCGTCAAAGCCCTGGCCGCAGGTGTTCCAGTTGAAATGGCCAGACCCGCCGAAACCAGCGCGTTGGCTATCTGGAAATCGCCGGCCAGCGGCAGGTCGACCTCGTGCAGAACGCCGTCGGCTTCGACCTCGGCACGCTGGCGGTGCCGCTCGTGCTCGACCCGCTTCAGCCGCAGGAAATCGCCATGGCGACCGACCGTCAGCACGGTGAGCCCCGCTGCCCGCGCCGCCTTGATCGTCGGCTCCGACCATGGATCGTCGGCGAATATGACGGCCGGCGCGCCCTTCGGCAACAGCGTATCGAACAGGCGCAATTTGGCGCCAAGATAATCCTCGACCGTCGGATGATAATCCATGTGGTCGCGGCCAAGATTGGTGAAGCCGCCGGCGGCCAGCTTCACGCCGTCGAGCCGACGCTGGTCGAGACCGTGGCTGGAGGCTTCCATTGAAGCGTGGCTGACCCCTGCATCCGCCAATTCCTTGAGCAGCCTGTGCAATGCCACCGGATCGGGAGTGGTCAGCGAGCCATATTCGTTGCGGCCAGGTGCCACCACGCCGGTCGTGCCGATCGAAGCGGCGGCAAAGCCGGCTTGCTCCCAGATCTGCCTTGTGAAGGCGGCGACCGACGTCTTGCCGCTGGTGCCGGTCACCGCGACCATGGTCCGCGGCTGCCTGCCGAAGAAGCGGGCGGCACTCAGCGCCAATGCAAGGCGCGGATCATCGACGGCTATAACCGGGACCGAGAGCCCGGCGACAGCGCTGCCCTTGCCAGCCACGATCGCTGCCGCGCCGCGGCTGGCGGCATCGGCGGCATATGCCGCGCCATCCGCCTTGGTCCCGGCGAACGCGAAAAAGACGACGCCCGGTCCTACCTGGCGTGAATCCGACGAAATCCCGGTGACCTCCAGGTCGGGGGAAGCTGTTCCCTCGACAGGCAGGATACCGGCTAGATCTTTCAGCTGCATCGAGTTCCGTTCATCGCAACAAAATAGCGCGCAGTTGCCGGCGCGCCCCAAGAATCACTGATAGGAAACCAGCGTTGCACCATTTTCATGGCTGAAATCTGGCTTCACGCCAAGCATCGAAGCCGAGCGACGGATAATGTTGGCAACGATTGGCGCCGCATTCGAGCCGGCGGTGGCGCCCATGCCGGGTTTTTCCGGCTTCGGCTCGTCTATGATCGACAGAACGATGTATTGCGGATCGTCCATCGGGAAGGCGGCGACGAAGGCGTTGAAACGCACCGTCGACGAATAGCGGCCGTTGATGACCTTCTCCGCCGTTCCAGTCTTGCCGCCGACGCGATAACCCGGAACCCTGGCGTTCTTGCCTGATCCTTTCTCGGCGTTGAGCTGGTAGAGATAGCGCATGCCTTCGACGGTCTTTTCACTGACCACCCTCTTTGCCACCGCCATCGCCTGCTCTTGCGTGCGCGGCAGGAATGTCGGCTGGATCAAATAGCCGCCGTTCATCAGTGCCGCGCAGCCGACTGCGGTTTGCAGCGGCGTCGTCGACACGCCGTGACCGAAGGCGATGGTGATCGAATTGACCTTCTTCCACACCTTGGGTTCGGTCGGACGCGCGACTTCCGGCAGTTCCGTCTGCATCTTCTCCAGAATACCGACGCGATGCAGGAATTCGCGATGGCCGTCGATGCCCACCACATCCGCTTCTCTGGCCGAGCCGATATTGGAGGAATAGATGAATACCTCCGGCACGCTCAGCACCCGGTTCTTGCCGTGGAAGTCATGGATGGTCTGATGGCCGATCTGGATCGGATGCGACGCATCGAAGCGGCTTTCCATCGTCACCTTGCCGGAATCGAGCGCCATGGCGGTGGTGAAGGTCTTGAAGGTCGAGCCCATCTCGTAGAGGCCGGCCGACATACGGTTCAGCCGGTCCTTGTCCTGGGCATTGTAAGGATTGTTGGGATCGAAGTCCGGTACTGACGCCATCGCCACCACTTCGCCGGTCTTGACGTTGAGCACCACGGCGCCGGCCGCGATAGCGTGATATTTGTCCATGCCGGTGGCGATCTCGTCGCGCACGATATGCTGGACGCGCAGGTCGATCGAAAGCTGCACCGGCTTGAGGTCCTTGGCCACCGCCAGGCCCGATGCCTGAAGGTCGGTCAGTCCCTGGTCGTCGATGTACCTCTCCATGCCGGAGATGCCTTGATTGTCGATGTTGGTGAGGCCGACGATGTAGGACGAGGTTTCGCCAGCCGGATAGAAGCGGCGCTTCTCGGTGCGGAAGCCGAAGCCGGGTATGCCGAGTTGCATGATGTCTGCCTGCTGCTTGGGCGTCAGCTGGCGCTGCAGCCAGACGAAGCCGGCGCCGCTCTTCAGCTTGCGATAGGTTTGCTCGTAGTCGATTTCGGGAAGCACCGTCGACAGCTTTTCGATCGCCTCGTCGGCGTCGACGATGCGGCGCGGTTCGGCAAACAGCGACGCCGTCTTGATGTCCGTCGCCAGCACTTCGCCGTTGCGGTCGACGATGTCGGGCCGCGACGCCGTCACCCGGTTCTGCGGAACCCCCGACATGTCGGGATTCTGGAAGCCGAGATAGACCAGCCGCCCGGCAATGCTCGAATAGATGCCGAAGAACACCGCCATCGTCATCACGATGCGGGTCCTGGCCTTGCCCCCGGTCGCCTTGCGGGCGCCATCGACGACGATCGATCCGCCTTCGCTTGGCTTGGTGCGTCGCTTCAGCAGTCTGCCGATCGTCGGAAGTCTGCCAATCACTGGAAGTCTGGCGATCATTGGACGATGCCTCCGGTCACCACCGGATCCTTGCCGCCGTTGTCGGCCATGCCGCCCAGCCGCTGCGACGAAAGATCCTGGATGTTGACCGGTTTTGCCGGCAGGTCGTCGAGCCCGCCGATCTGGCGCGCGTTGACCGGTTCCAGTTCGAGCTGCGATTTATAGATTTCGGCGAGCTTTTGCAGGCGTGATGGCTGGGTGAGCAGGCTCCAGTCTGCCTTCAAAAGGTCGATCGTATCCTCCTCGTAGCGGATCTGCGCCTGGATCTTCTGCACCGCCGCCAATTGTTCCTCGGCCTCGCGCTTGGTCTTGTAGGTCAGGGCCGCCGCCGAAACCATGACGGCGATAAGGACTATGTCGCTGGTACGAAACACGTGTTCACCTCTCTCCCGGCCGGTCGATACCGGGAAGTTTTGGGCCAGGAAGTTTGGGCAGCCCGAAGATCGAAAAATCGCCGGCGCGCGCCGGCGCCTCGGTGCGAATTGCGGCGCGCAGCCTTGCAGAGCGTGCGCGCGGGTTGGCGGCGATTTCGGCATCGCCAGGTGTCACCCCGCCGCCCGCCTTGCTGAAGGTCGCCATGCGTGCCTGCGCCTCCGGCATGTGCCGCGAGCCGCTCGCCGCATCGGCGCGGTCGGCAATGAACCGCTTGACGATGCGGTCCTCCAGCGAATGAAACGTCACCACGGCTAGCCGCCCACCCGGCTTCAGCACGCGTTCTGCCGCGAACAATGCCCTTGCAAGTTCGCCCAGTTCATCGTTGACGAAGATGCGCAGTGCCTGGAAGACGCGGGTCGCGGGATGGATCTTGTCCTTCGGCGCACGACCGATATGCGTCTCGATGGCATCGGCGAGATCGAGCGTGCGCTCGAACGGATGTTTTTCGCGGCGGCTCTCTATCATGCGGGCGATGCGGCCGGCGTGACGCTCCTCGCCGAGGAACCCGAAGATGCGGGCAAGGTCGCCGACCTTGAAGGTGTTGACGACATCGGCGGCACTCATGCCAGCCTGCGCCATGCGCATGTCCAGCGGCCCATCGGCGCGGAACGAAAAGCCGCGCTCCGCCTGGTCGAGTTGCATGGAAGAGACGCCGATGTCGAGCACCACGCCGTCGGCACTTTCGACATACTCGTCCAGCGTCGAGAACGGCGCATGGACGAGCCTGAGCCTGCCGCCCGACTGCTGTTCGAGAGGCCGCCCTGCCGCGACGGCATCCGGATCGCGATCGATGGCCACGACCGAGGCGCCGGTCGCCAGGATGGCTTTCGTGTAACCGCCGGCCCCGAACGTGCCGTCGATGATCATGTCGCCGGCTTCAGGCGATAGCGCCTCCAGCACTTCGGCAAGGAGGACCGGAATGTGGCGGGCCGGTCCGCCAACGGCGTGAAAGTCATCGCCGTGGCCCGCCGTCATTCTGGTCGCTCCCCGGGCTTCGTCCCCTGCCGAAGCTGCAAAAGCCTGGCGCGTGCCTGCGCCCCGTAGGCGGCAAGCCGTCCCGGCTCCCAGATCTGAAAGAAGTTGCCGCGCCCGACAAAGGCCGCTTCCGCCGAAATGCCGGTATGCTCGCGGATGAAATCGGTCATCGTAATGCGGCCGTCCTGATCGAGTTTCAGGAATGTTCCGTCGCCATGGCAGAAGAACGACATGTCGTCCGCCGTCCGCAGGAAGGGGTCTTCCAGCGCGATGCGTTGCTCGTAGCGGTCGAGCAGGTCGAGACCGCCGACATCCATCGCCGGAAGATCCAGGCAGCGCAGCGCATAGAGTTCCGAATAGCCGCGCTTTTGCACAACAGCACGGAAATGCGCCGGAACGGAGACCCGCCCCTTGGCATCGATCCTGTTCACTGCGTTTGACAGAAACCGGTCCATTACGCGTTACAGCCGCTTCCGCCGCCGCACCCCTTTCCATCTTTTCGCCCGCGCCGCCGCAGCGCGGTCCCTTCCGAAAATTCGCTTCGTTCGCAAAGGCAAAAAACCGCACGCGCGCAGCCGCCGCGGCTGCCCGATTGGCGTACGCTTCACCCTGACGCGGAACGAAGGCTTGAATATCGAGATGGGATATCATGGGGCACTATGGGCGTCAACGGGAACAGGCTTCACAAACGCGCACGCCACAACCGATGAGAGCGACTTTGACGGCACTCCCGTGTTTATCCTCCATTAAGCCTAACGAAGCGTTTAGAGCCGCGTGGCCCAACCGGACGCTGCTTGCTGCATGTCGTTGCCAGGCTTAGCGTCGGCCTCATTTTCGGGTGAGAAACAAGGTTCGAAATCGATGTCAGAAACAGCCAGATCACGCGCTGCGGCGCTTCCCCATTTGCGTCGCAGCAGGCTTGCCAAGGGCGACCCAATCCCGCTGCCCCTAACGATGGCCGCCATTTTTCACGCGCCTGGCGATGCCACCGGCTTCAATCAATACGGCCGCTTCAGCAATCCTACCTGGGACGCGGTCGAGCACATGCTGGCGCATCTGGAAGACGCGCCGTGCATCGCCTTCCCATCCGGAATGGCTGCGATCTCGGCGGTGTTTTTCGCGCTGCTCAAATCCGGCGACCGTATCCTGTTGCCTTCGGACGGTTACCACACCACGCGGGCACTGGCAGAACGCTTCCTCAAGCCTTTCGGCGTCACCTGTGATGTCCGCCCGACATCGACCTTCCTCGACGGTGGCTTCGAGGGTTATCGCCTTGCCTTCGTCGAAAGCCCCGCCAATCCCGGCCTGGACATCTGCGACATAGCGGCCGCCGCCGAAGCTGCTCACAAGGAGGGCGCGGTCCTTGTGGTCGACAACACGACGATGACACCGTTCGGCCAGCGCCCGCTCGATCTCGGCGCCGATATCGTCGTTGCCGCCGACACCAAGGCGGCCAACGGCCATTCAGATGTACTGTTCGGCCATGTCGCGAGCCGCGATGCGGAGATCATCACCGCCGTGTCCGGCTGGCGCGAGACCTCGGGCGGCATTCCCGGGCCGTTCGAAGCATGGCTGGTGCATCGCGGCCTCGAAACGCTGGACGTGCGTTTCGACCGCATGTGCTCCTCCGCGGAAGTGATAGCGCGGCGCCTGAAGGCCCATCGCGCGATCAGCAGCCTCCGCTTCCCCGGGCTGGAAAGCGACCCGTCGCACAATCTCGCCCGCGCCCAGATGGAGCGCTTCGGCTTTCTCATCTCCTTCGTGCTCGCCTCGGAGGACAAGGCCGAGGATTTCATCAACAACTGTGCGCTGATGCAGGCGGCGACATCCTTCGGCGGCGTCCACACCTCAGCCGAACGGCGCGCCAAAAGAGGAGACGCGGTTCTGCCCGGCTTCGTTCGCCTGTCGGTCGGCTGCGAGCCGGTGGAAGAGCTGTGGAGGGCGATCGAGGCATCGCTCGACAATATCAGCGCCTGAATGGACCGATCATGACTTGAGATCGTCAGCTTCGATCTTGCGCCGGCCATGCAGCACGCGGATGATTTCGATCGAATCTTCGCTAACACGATAGAGGCTGAATATTCGCCGACGATCAGGTGACGAATGCCGGGCGCTATGTCTTCGCGCGGCGCACCTGAAACAGCAGGTGCGCCTGAAGACGCAACCTGCTGATATCAAAGGAATTCGTCACGGGATCGTGGAGAAATTGCCAGCTGGCCTGTAAGCCGGGTTCTGTATGGCCCTCGCTCCTTGCGGAGCGAGAACGTGGCGGCCATTCATCTTGGGCGCATGTCGCCATGCGCCTCACGCAACCTACCCGGACGGTGGGCCGGAAACAGCCCCCGAGGGTTTCCCCTCGCACCGTCCCTATTCGGTCTTGCTCCCGGTGGGGTTTACCGTGCCGCTCCTGTTGCCAGTCGCGCGGTGGGCTCTTACCCCACCCTTTCACCCTTGCCACGGTAGACCATGGCGGTTTGCTTTCTGTGGCACTTTCCCTGGGGTCGCCCCCGCCGGCCATTAACCGGCACCGTGTCTCCATGGAGCCCGGACTTTCCTCACCCGCAGCCTTTCGGCTTCGCGGGTGCGGCCGCCCGGCCAGCTGGCAAGGCGTATAAAGGGGTTCACGCTCGAAAACGCAAACGAAAAAGCTGGTTATGACCCGCTTGTTACGTCGATGTGCCAAGGGCAGCCATCTGTACCTTGACCTTGCTGCAGTAAGCCGCGGATATCGGGTTCATCCGTGTGGCGGCATGGCCGGCATTGTATTTCAGGATCGTGCCACAGGTCGTGCCACCACCGAGACCTTGCGCCATGGCGAGGTATTTCATGCCATATTTGATGTTGGTGTCGGGATTGAACAACCCCTCGACCGAGCCGCTATAGCCCATCATCCGCGCTGTCGCCGGCTTGATCTGCATCAGGCCGATCTCGCCGGCGCCGCCGACCAGGTTCGGCCGGTAGTTGCTTTCGATCCTGATGACGGCGTTGGCAAGCGACACCGGCACGCCGTAGCTGGCGGCATAACGCGCGATGATCGCCGAATACTCACCGCCGCCGGCCGCAGCTGACGTCGACGCCGCTGCGTTCCTCGCGCCGACCGACGCCGTTGTCGTCGGGTCGACGGTCTTCCTGTTGCGCTTCGTGGGCCGTTTGACCGTTGACTTTCTCGCTTTCACCACAGCGGCTTTTTCCACTTTCGCGGTGACGGCCCCTTTGGCTTTTGAATTGAGGCTCGCTTTCGGCGTAGCGGTTTTAACGGATGGCGTCATACATCCTTGGTCTGCTCTCTGGCTCAGGGGCGCGCCATTCGCCGCGCCGATGGCAAAAGTCATTACGCCGGCAGCAATAGCTGCCGTTACAATGGTCAATTTCTGCATGTGATCCTGTTCTGTCTGAACCGCGCGAAGAACTTCACGCAGCTACGCTCAATCAACGTCGGAACATCTTGGACTAGAGGCCCGACAACTTGCACGGATCGCCTTTGACGGTCGATTTAGCGTCAAAGAAGGCGAGGCAAGTCACTTTGAGTGACAGATTGTAATTTAACGGCTGGGAAAAGACTATTTGGGAAAAACTGCCCTGGCGGAAGCGAGCAGCCTTTGCAGGGTACGGACTGTCGAGCCGTCGGCCACGCCATCGACGAGGCTTTGCCGGAAATGCCGCTGGAACGCTTCGACCACGATTTCGGTCTGCCGGTCGTAAATACCAGTTATCTCCACGCCGTAGCCGTAGAGCGCCAGCATCGACTGCAGCGCCTCGACCTCGGCCCCTGTATCGCCGGCCTTCAGCACCGCTCCGCGCCTGACCGGCGCCGCCGGGACGAGATGGCCGACACCGACCGCGAACAGGGCTTTCCAGGGAAATTTCTCGCCCGGATCGATCTTGCGTCCGGGAGCCACGTCGGAATGGGCAAGCACCCGCTGGGCCGGAATGGAATGGCGCGCGATTATTCCCGCGCACAGGCCGGCCACAGCACCGATTTGCTGTATCGGAAAGTTTCTGTAGCCCAGCGAATGCCCGGGATTGACGATCTCGATGCCGACTGAACAGGAGTTGATATCGGTGCGCCCGAACCACGAGCTCTGGCCCGCATGCCAGGCACGGTCGCTTTCGCGCACCATCTGGACGATGCGGCCATCCTCGTGGACGCAGTAATGCGACGAGACCTCACTCGCCGGGTCGCACAGCCACGCTTCGGCGCCGGCGCCTGTCGCCATCCCGGTATAATGCAGCACGATCATGTCCGGCCTGAGCGTCCCGCGCCGCGGGCTGAAATTCGGCGATACCCTTACCTCGGCGTTCGGCTCGTCGGGCAGAAAGCCGCTCATGCGTGCCGCAGGCCTCGCTCGATCATCGCATAGGCCGCGTTGATCGCCGCGAGCCTGGTCGTCGCGATCTTGATGAATTCCTGCGGCACGCCGCGTGCGATCAGCCGATCCGGATGATTGTCGGACACCAGCTTGCGATAACGTTTCCTGACCTCCTCGAACGGCTTTCCTCGCTCGATGCCGAGCACGACATAGGGATCGGCTGCGCCGAGATTGACGTGCCGCGCCAGTATGCTCTGGTAGTGCGTCTCCTCGATCCGGAAGATCTCGGCGATGCGATGCAGGAAGTGGCCCTCGCGCTCATGGATCAGCCCGTCAGCCTTAGCGATGTGGAACAGGCCGTCGAGTATGTCTTCAAGCATCGCACAGTTCGAATGCCCCGAGCCGCACAGCTGCGCCATGCGCTCGGCATAGGTCTCGAACCCGGCAATGTCGCGTTTGGCCAGGTCGTAGAGCCGCGCGACATTGCGTGTCTGCTCCCTGGGCACCTCGAATATTTCCTGGAAGGCGCGCACCTCATCCTGCGTGACGATGCCGTCGGCCTTGGCCATCTTGGCCGACAGCGCGATCATCGCCACCGAGAAGGCGACACGACGACGCAAATCGGCGTCGCCGGAGAAAACGGTCCGCACGGCTTCGACGACATCGGAGACGCCCGACGACGCTGAAGACGAAACACGCGCGATGAAGTCGCCGAGGCTGTCCCAAATCGACATGGCTCGCTTCTTAGTGCGAACCGGCCACCGCTATCAAGCGAAGACAATGCCGCAGGGCCTGGGTCCAACCGATTTGCCACGACGCTCGATGCCGCCGCCAACCCTCGGCTAGGAGACCGCAGACGGCAACCGACGTCGCAGCCGGCCGCAAGTCATGGGTATTATGATACAAAAAAGGCCGGCACGAGGCCGGCCTTCTTGACTCTTCACATCAACTACTGCGCGGGAGCAGTAGGCGCAGGCTTTGCCGGCTCGGCAGGTTTCGAGGCATCAGGAGCCGGCTGCATCGGCTGTTCGGCCGGAGGCGGATTGGTGCTCTGCGTGGTGGTATTGTCGGTTCCGCTCTCGCTGCAAGCCGCTACGCCGAGCAGGGCAAGCGCCGAAACTGACGCAAGAATGAGTTTCTTCATGGCATCTCTCCTCTAATAACGCCCTCGTTGCCGGCGGGCGGTTGAACAGAAAATGCATCACGTGGTTATGAGTTTCGTAACGTTGCATTTCCGCGTGTAACATCATCCGCTTAGCCGTTGCCCACCAAGCCACGGCAAACTAACAGGTCAAACCAGTGACAATGCCGGGAAACATGCTGCCATGACTGAAAAATGGGATTTCTGGATCGACCGCGGCGGCACCTTCACCGATATCATCGGCCGTGACCCGAAAGGTGGGCTGCATCCAAGGAAACTCCTGTCGGAGAATCCCGAGGCCTATGCCGACGCTGCCATCCAGGGCATTCGCGACCTGCTCGGACTGAAATCCGGCGCTGCCATTCCGCCCGGCCTGATCGACGACATCAAGATGGGCACCACGGTTGCCACCAATGCGCTTCTCGAACGCAAGGGGGATCGTGTGCTGCTGCTCATCACCAAGGGGTTCCGCGATGCGCTGAAGATCGCCTATCAGGCGCGGCCCGACATCTTTGCCAAGGAGATCATCCTTCCCGAGCAGCTCTACGAGCGCGTGATTGAGGTCGACGAACGCGTGTGTGCCGACGGTTGCGTCGAACGGCTGCTCGACATCGCCGCTGTGCGGCCGGCCATCGAGCAGGCCAAGGCCGCTGGCATCGATGCCGTGGCCATCGTCTTCATGCATGCGTGGAAATATCCCGACCACGAGAAGGCGGTCGCGAAAGTCTGCCGAAAGCTCGGTTTCGGTCAGGTCTCGGTCAGCCACGAAGTCTCGCCGCTGATCAAGCTGGTCGGCCGCGGCGACACCACCGTGGTCGATGCCTACCTGTCGCCGATCCTGTCGCGCTATGTCCAAAGGGTGGCGGGAGAATTGGGCGTGACGCCAATCTCCCACGTTGTGGGGGAGATGTCGGCAAAGCCGACAGAGGGGGGCGCTGTCCCGCCGACATCTCAGCATTCCAACGGCGCTAATCAGGACGGAGGGCGCCCTACGTTGCCCCCCTCTGCCCTGCCGGGCATCTCCCCCACAAGGGGGGAGATCGGCCAATCCCCCCATCTCATGTTCATGATGTCGTCGGGCGGCCTCACTGCCGCCGACATGTTCCAGGGCAAGGACGCACTGCTGTCCGGCCCAGCCGGCGGCGTCGTCGGCATGGTCGAGACGGCGAAGCTCGCCGGTTTCGACAAGGTCATCGGCTTCGACATGGGCGGCACCTCCACCGATGTCGCCCACTATGACGGCGACTACGAACGCGCCTTCGACACCGAGGTTGCCGGCGTGCGCATCCGTGCGCCAATGATGCGCATCCACACCGTCGCCGCCGGCGGCGGCTCGATCCTGCACTACGAAGCCGGCCGCTTCCGCGCCGGCCCTGACTCGGCAGGCGCCAATCCCGGCCCTGCCGCCTACCGGCGCGGCGGCCCGCTGGCGGTCACCGATGCCAACGTCATGCTGGGCAAGCTGCAGCCCGACTTCTTCCCGGCGATCTTTGGACCAGGCCAGAACGAGCCGCTCGACGTGGAAACGGTGCGCGAAAAATTCACAGCGCTGGCCGCTGAAATCGGCGATGGCCGCTCGCCGGAGGCCGTCGCCGAAGGGTTTATCACCATTGCCGTGGAAAACATGGCCAACGCCATCAAGAAGATTTCCGTGCAGCGCGGCTACGACGTCACCGAATATCTCCTGAACTGTTTCGGTGGCGCCGGCGGCCAGCACGCTTGCCTCGTCGCCGATGCACTGGGCATGGAAGCTGTGCTGATCCATCCCTTCTCGGGCCTGCTCTCGGCCTATGGCATCGGGCTTTCGTCGGTTTTTGCCTCGCGCCAGAAGGCGCTGCTGAAGCCGCTGGTGGAGGAGTCGAGGCTGGAGATCGAGGGGCTAATCGAGATGCTGCGAAATGCGGTCATCGACGAACTCGCCGCGCAAGGTATTGCCAAGGACGCCGTCGCCTCGAAACCGGTGCTGCAGATCCGCTATGACGGCACCGACACCGCGCTGCCGGTAAGTTTCGAGCATGGCTCGATTTCACAGGCAAAGCGCGATTTCGAAACAGCCCACAAGGCGCAGTTTGGCTTCGTCTACGACGACAAGCCGACGATCGTGGAAACAGTCGGCGTCGAAGGCATCGATACCGGCGGTACCGGCCGCGACGAAAGCAATTCAGTTCTTGAAGACATGGCTGCAAGTCCTTCGGAGAGCCGGAAAATCTTTGCCGACGGTATCTGGTGCGATGCTGGCATCTTCCGCCGCGACACGCTGAAGCCGGGTAACAAGATCGCCGGCCCTGCTTTGATCATCGAGCCGAACCAGACCATTGTCGTCGAGCCGGGCTGGCAGGCCGAGGTTACCGCCAAGAACCATGTGCTGTTGCGCCGCATCGAGAAGAAGCGCCGGCAGGCAGCGCTCGGTACCGAGGCCGATCCGGTCATGCTGGAGGTGTTCAACAACCTGTTCATGTCCATCGCCGAGCAGATGGGGGTGACGCTGCAGAACACCGCGTATTCGGTCAACATCAAGGAACGGTTGGATTTCTCCTGCGCCGTCTTCGATCACCACGGTGCGCTGGTTGCCAACGCGCCGCACATGCCGGTGCATCTCGGTTCCATGGACCGCTCGGTGGAAACCATCATCCGGCTGAACTCGGGCGACATCCACGCCGGCGACGTCTTTGCACTCAACGCGCCCTACAATGGCGGCACGCATTTGCCCGATATCACGGTGGTGACGCCGGTGTTTGAGGAGGAGCGCCCGATCTCCTCCCTAGAGGGGGAGATCGGCCAATCGCCAAGAATCCTCTTCTATGTCGCCTCGCGCGGCCACCATGCCGACATCGGCGGCACCGCGCCCGGCTCGATGACGCCGCTCGCCACCACGGTAGATGAGGAAGGCGTGCTGTTCGACAATTTCCGCATCGTCGATCGCGGCCGATTCCGCGAGAAGGAGCTGGAAACACTGCTCACCGACCATCCGTACCCCGCCCGCAATCCGCACCAGAACATCGCCGACCTCAAGGCGCAGATTGCCGCCAACGAGAAGGGCGTCGCCGAACTGCGCAAGATGGTCGCGCATTTCGGCCTGGATGTCGTCGAAGCCTATATGGGCCACGTCCAGGACAATGCCGCCGAAAGCGTGCGCTGTGTCCTCGAACGCTTGCCCGACAGCTCCGAATACGAGTATCCGACCGACACCGGCCAGGTGATCAAGGTGAAGATATCAGTCGATCGGCAAAAGCGCGAGGCGACCGTCGACTTCACCGGCACATCGCCGGTCATGAAGAACAATTTCAATGCGCCCGAACCGGTCGCTCGCGCCGCCGTGCTCTATGTGTTTCGAGTCATGGTCGAGGACAATATCCCGATGAATGCCGGCTGCTTGCGCCCGATCAACATCGTCATCCCCAACGGCTGTATGCTAAAGCCCGCCTATCCTGCAGCCGTCGTTGCAGGCAATGTCGAGACCTCGCAGCACGTGACCAACGCGCTGTTCGGCGCGATGGGCGCGATGGCCAATGCGCAAGGCACCATGAACAACCTCACCTTCGGCAACAAGCAGTACCAGTATTACGAGACGATCTGCTCCGGCTCGCCGGCCGGACGGATGAACTCGGGCCGCGGCTTTGCCGGCACTTCGGGTGTCCACACCCACATGACCAATTCACGCCTTACCGACCCGGAAGTGCTGGAATTGCGTTTCCCCGTTTTGCTTGAGGATTTCCATATCCGCGACGGCTCCGGCGGCAAGGGCAAATGGAGTGCCGGTGACGGCACCAAGCGCACCATCCGCTTCCTCGAAAGGATGGAATGCGCCATCCTGTCCTCGCATCGCAACCGCCCACCGCAAGGCCTGGACGGCGGCGGTGATGGCGAGGCCGGCTCGACCAAGGTCCGCCGCAACAACCGTACCATCGAGGTGCTGAAGGCCTGTGACCAGACCGTGCTCGAAGCCGGCGAGGCTGTCATCGTGACCACGCCGACGCCGGGTGGATTTGGGCGGCCATAAGCTGGCATCAACAGGCTGTCACCCGCCTGTCATGACCCTGCGCTACCCGCTTGCGCCAAAGCAAACGGGGAATCACCTTGCCATGACGGACGTTTCCGGAGAACTGGTCTTTCGTCGCGGCAAGGAAGTTGGAAAAGCCGTCTACCAGAACCGCCCGCTGTCGAAGGCCGGCCTCTCCGAGCGGCTCTTCGCCTTCCTGTTTTCCGGCCTCGTCTATCCGCAGATCTGGGAGGATCCCGATATCGACATGGAGGCGATGCAGCTTGGCCAGGGCCACCGCGTCGTCACCATCGCCTCCGGCGGCTGCAACATCCTCGCCTATCTCACCCGCTCGCCGGAACGAATCGACGCCGTCGATCTCAACGCCGCCCACATCGCATTGAACCGCATGAAGCTCGAAGCGGTGCGCCACCTGCCGTCGCAGGGCGACCTGTTCCGCTTCTTCGGCGCGACCGAGACCCAGCACAATTCGCAAGCCTACGACCGCTTCATCGCGCCGCATCTCGATCCGGTCAGCCGTCACTACTGGGAGAGGCGCAACTGGCGCGGCCGCCGCCGCATTGCCGTCTTTGACCGCAATTTCTACCAGACCGGCCTGCTCGGCCTGTTCATCGCCATGGGCCACCGCACCGCCAAATTCTTCGGCGTCGATCCGGCCGGCATCATGAAAGCCAAAAGCATCGCCGACCAGCGCCGCTTCTTCGACGAGGAACTGGCGCCGGTGTTCGAAAAACCGCTGCTGAAATGGGCGACGTCGCGAAAGGCCTCGCTGTTCGGCCTCGGTATCCCGCCGGCCCAGTACGATTCGCTGATCACGTCAGGTGACGGTAGCATGGCCAGCGTGCTGAAAGCCCGGCTGGAAAAGCTCGCCTGCGATTTTCCGCTGAAGACCAACTATTTCGCCTGGCAGGCCTTCGCCCGCCGCTATCCCAATCCCGGCGAAGCCGCCCTTCCCGCCTACCTCGAAAAGCGCAACTACAAGGCGATCCGCAACAATATCGATCGCGTTGCCATCCACCACGCTAATCTGATCGAGTTCCTTGCCGGCAAGGACGCCGGCTCGGTCGACCGTTTCGTCCTGCTCGACGCACAGGACTGGATGACCGATGACCAGCTCAATGCGCTGTGGGCCGAGATCACCCGCACCGCGGCCGCCGGCGCCCGTGTCATCTTCCGCACCGCTGCCGAACCCAGCCTGTTGCCCGGCCGGGTCTCGAATTCGCTGCTCGATCAGTGGAGCTATCAGGACGTGGCCTCGCGCGAATTCTCGGCCCGCGACCGCTCGGCCATCTATGGCGGCTTCCACCTCTATGTGAAGCACAGCGCATGAGCGCGACCGAGCTGCCGGCCAGCCATGCCGAGCTGATGGATGGCGTTTACCGCTGGCAGCGCCATATCTACGACCTGACCCGCAAATACTACTTGCTCGGCCGCGACCGGCTGATAGCCGGGCTGGATGTGCCGGCCGGCGGCACGGTGCTCGAACTCGGCTGCGGCACTGGCCGCAACATCATCCTCGCTGCCCGCCGCTACCGCGACGCGCGCTTCTTCGGCCTCGATATTTCGGCCGAGATGCTGGACACGGCCACTGCTGCCATCGCCCGCGAAGGCCTGTCCAACCGCGTCATGCTGGCGCGTGGTGACGCTACCGA
This sequence comes from Mesorhizobium sp. M00.F.Ca.ET.216.01.1.1, assembly GCF_004010325.2. Lineage (GTDB taxonomy): Bacteria > Pseudomonadota > Alphaproteobacteria > Rhizobiales > Rhizobiaceae > Mesorhizobium. The sequence goes on along the minus strand of NZ_SADR02000006.1, from coordinate 127,574 downwards.
TTTCGATCCGAAGGCACTGTTCGCTGTCGGGAGTTTCGACCACATATTCGTGTCGTATTCGCTGTCGATGATCCCCGGCTGGGAGAAGACGGTGTCCGCGGCACTCGCCGCCCTTTCGCCGGACGGCTCGCTGCATATCGTCGATTTCGGCCAGCAGCAAGGCCTGCCGCGCTGGTTCAGGGCATTGCTGCGCGGCTGGCTGAGAAAATTCCATGTCGAACCACGTGAAACCCTGCGCGCGGTCCTGGAATCGGAATCTGCAAGAACCGGCGCAAGTCTCCGTTTCCAAACGCTTTATCGCGGCTATGCGTGGCTCGCTATCGCAGAGCGCCGCAGATAGTCCTAGTGCAGCGCCTTCACCAACGCCGCCACCATCGTCTGCGGCCGATAGCCGAGCTTGGCCGGTGTCAGCCCCAGGCGCACCACCACCAACTGCTCCGAGGGAACGATGGCGACCGTCTGCCCGTCATGCCCCTCCATCCAGTAGATGTCCTTGGGCAGGCCGGCTGCGACGCCGGCGCCAGGGCTCTCCTCGTCGCCAGGTCCCTCGATCCACAACTGGCCCTTGCCGTAGACCTTCGACGCCGGCGCTTGGCTCCGCATCCAGTCGACGAAGCCGGCCGGCAGGATCTCCTTGCCGTTCCAGACACCGCCCTGCAGCAGGAACTGGCCGAAGCGGGCCCAGTCGCGCGCCGTGGCATAGAGATAGGACGAGCCGACATAGGTGCCCTGCTCGTCGGTTTCGAGCACGGCGCTCTGCATGCCGAGCGGGTCGAACAGCGCTGTCCTCGGCCACGCCAGCGCCTTGTCCTTGTCGCCGATCGCGTCCTGCCAGAGACGCGACAGCATCACCGCCGTGCCGCTCGAATAGGAAAACACCTTGCCAACGTCCCCGGTCAGCGGCTTCGATTCGGCAAAGCCTGCCATATCGGGTTCGAGGTAGAGCATCCGTGTCACATCGGCGACATCGCCATAGTCCTCGTTGAACTCCAGCCCGCTCGACATCGCCATCATGTCGGCAAGGCTGATCGCCGCCCGGCCGTCCGCTTTCCACGGGCCGAACAAGCCCTGGTTCGTCATCGCCATCTTGCCGTCCTTCACCAGCGTGCCGATGATCGCGGCGTTCACCGTCTTGGTCATCGACCAGCCGAGCAACGGCGTCATTTCGGAAAAGCCGTCGCTATAGCGCTCGGCGACGATACGGCCGTTCTTGACCACCACAACGGCCCGCATGCCTGTGCCGGTCCACGCCGGATCATCGAGGACTTTCGCGATCTCGGGATTCTGCGAGGCATCGACCTTGTCGCCCTCCGGCCAGAGCGCGTCGAGCGGTGGAGCCGGGGGCAGTGCCGCTGCCACGAGTGCTTTGGCGGCGACGGTATTGCCGTCCGGAACCGACGTACAGCCAAGCCCGTCGCGAACAACCGCGACGCTTTTGCCGAGCACCCCGAACAGACCGGCCGAAACCGTCCCCTTCTCCTTGTCGACCGATACCTTCATCAGCCTCAGCAACGGATGGCCCGGCGCCTGCACATCGACGGCTAACACCTCATTGGCATCCCGTCCGGCAAGGAAGACGTTCGAGCAGATAATCTTGGCCGAATAGCCGGAGCCGACGCGGATCAGTTCCGGCGGCGCGACATAGAGCCAGGCGGCGAGCGCGGCAACAGCCAACACGACCAGCCCCAGCAGCCATTTGACGCTCCTCAGAATGATCCGCATTTTCCCGCCCCCCTAAGGTTCGCGCCCGATTTATGCCATCGATTTGCCGTCATTGCTTCGGCAAAATCTCGGCTCTTGTCGAGCGCCGTCAACCGAATATCAACCATGATCGGCGATCACTGGAGAGGCCGGGCGATCCTATGGGGTGAGCGTCCGGCGGGGCCTGATGCATGTCGCCCAAAATGCACAGCGGTTTTGGAACGACGACATGCACAAAACAAAGATCCGAGCGGGTCGCAAATGCGACGCGCTTGGTCGAGGGGCACCTGCAGAAACGACCCATCAGCGGCCGGCTGAAACCGGTTCAGGAGTAGCGATGCGCCGTTTCGCGGCCCTCATCACGCTGACGCTGCTGGGTGCGTGCTCGACCGTCGAGGATCTTGCACCGGTGCTGCCGTTATCCAGCAGTCCGACGGTTGCGCTGCGCGCACCCCGTTTCGACGACTCCAAGCCGCATGAGTGGGACAGCGGCGCGCCGTGGAGCTATGCCATTCACGGCACCGACGTCTCCAAATACCAGACGTCGGTCGATTGGCCGGCGGCCAAGGCGAGCGGCATTTCCTTCGCCTTCATCAAGGCAACTGAAGGCGGTGACCGTTTCGACGACTATTTCAACGAGCACTGGAGCCGCACCAAAGCCGTCGGGCTTCCGCGCGCCGCCTATCACTTCTATTATTTTTGCACCCCTGCCGCCACGCAGGCGCGCTGGTTCATTCAAAATGTGCCTAAAGACCGTGCGGCGATGCCGCCGATCCTCGACATGGAATGGAACCCGAACTCGCCGACCTGCAGGCTGCGCCCGGACCCCGCGACGGTGCGTAGCGAGATGAGCATTTTCCTCGAGATGGTCGAGAAGCACTACGGCAAGAAGCCGATCATCTACACCTCGCTCGACTTCTTCGACGACAACAATCTGTCGACCTTCCGCGGTTACTCTTACTGGCTGCGCTCCGTCGCCGGCCATCCGCGTCAGAAATACGGCAGCCACCCCTTCGTCTTCTGGCAGTACACCGGAACCGGCATTGTGCCTGGCATGACAGGCAAAAGCGATATCAACGTCTTCAACGGCACGGAAGCTGCCTGGAACAAGTGGCTGCGGCAGAACACCCGTTGACACCAGGCCTGCCGCCTGCTTTTCGACATGCCATGGGCACGCATTTGCAACCACTGGAATACCCGAGCCGGAAACAGCCGATCGGGCGGCTGTGTTGCAAAATCCTCCCGGCGCTGTGCTTGATCACCACCGCCCTACCGGCGGCGGCGCAGCAATGCGGCGGCGATTTCAACGCGTGGAAGCAGGGCGTCTCCGCGGAGGCAACCGCCGCCGGTGTCGGCGCTGTCGGCCACGAGGCGCTCTCGGCCTCCGGCATCGACGACAAGGTCCTCGCGCGCGACCGCGCCCAAAGTGTCTTTTCCCAGACCTTCATCCAATTCTCGAACCGCATGATCTCGGCCTACCGTCTGAAGCAGGGTGCGGCCAATCTGAACAAATACGCCGACGTCTTTGCCAACGCCGAACGGGAATTCGGCGTCCAACCGGCTGTCATCGCTGCCTTCTGGGCGCTGGAGACAGATTTCGGCGCCGTGCAGGGCGACTTCCATACGTTGAATGCACTGGTCACCCTCTCGCATGACTGCCGCCGGCCGCAGCTCTTCCGGCCGCAGATCGTGCCGCTGCTGACGCTGATCGACCGCGGTGTCGTGCCGGCCGACGTCAAGGGCGCCTGGGCCGGCGAGATCGGCCAGACGCAGATCCTGCCTTCCGACTATCTCGCCCGCGGCGTCGACGGCGACGGCGACGGGCTGGTCGACCTGCGCAACAGCGCGCCCGACGTGATCATGACCACGGCCAACAAGATCCTGTCGCGCGGCTGGAAGCGCGACCAGCCCTGGATCGCGGAAGTGCGTTTGCCCGACGACATGCCGTGGGACCAAACCGGCCGCACCAACAAGCTGCCGCCAGCACAATGGGCTCAGTGGGGCGTCACCAATCCCGACGGCACGCCGCTCGTCGACAACGGCCTGAAGGCCGGTCTGGCGCTGCCCATGGGGCACAAGGGCCCGGCCTTCCTTACCTACGACAATTTCGACGTCTATCTGGAGTGGAACCAGTCCTTCACCTATGCGCTGACCGCGGCAAACCTTGCTGCGCGGCTGGCTGGCGCCCCGCAATTCGACCCGCGCAATCCCGAACCCGGCCTCAACGGCGATCAGATGAGGGTGCTGCAGACAAAGCTCGAGGCCAAAGGCTACGACGTGGGCACGGTCGACGGCATCCTGGGCACGAACACCCGGGAAGCGATCCGCAAGGAACAGATGCGTCTTGCCTTGCCGGTCGACGGCTGGCCAACGCCGGAGCTTCTGGCGAAGCTGTAAAGCGCGTCATCGCCTGGCAAGCAGGAAGTCGATAAAAACCCGCAAGGCTGGTGGAACGTGGCGCGAACTCGGATGATATAGATAAAAGCCCGGAAATCTGGGCGACCATGCTTCGAGGAACCGGATCAGCTGCCCCGCTTCGATCCATGGCCGGACCTGGTATTCGAGCATGTAGGCGATACCGATCCCATCGAGAGCCGCTCGGATCATCAGTTCCGTGTCATTGACGGTAAGGCCGCCGTCCACGGCTATTTCCAAAGCGCGCTGGCCTCGCGCGAACTCCCATCGATAGATATTGCCGCCGCTGGGCCACTGGAAGTTGATGCACTGGTGACGATGCAAATCTGCGGGATGCCGAGGTATCGGGCGATGTTGGAGATAGCTGGGCGCCGCCACCGCTGCCATCTCCAACTCGTCGCTGAGCTTCACCGCCACCATGTCCTTTTGCAGCCGCTCGCCAAGCCTGATCCCGGCATCGAAGCGTCCCTCGACAATATCGGTCAGCATATCGTCGACGATTATGGTGAGGGCGACATCGGGATAGGCGCGGCGGAAATCGCCGAGGATCGGAGCGATGAACCGCATGGCGGCTACCCGCGGAACGTTGATGCGCAGCGAGCCCACCGGTCGATCGCGTGATGCATACACGTCCGCGACAGCATCTTCCAATTCGCTGAAGGCCGGCGCAAGGCGAGCGAATAGCGTTTCGCCGGCAGCGGTCGGCGACACGCTGCGGGTGGTGCGGTTGAGCAGCCGGACACCGACACGTTCTTCCAGCCCGCGTATTGTCTGGCTGAGCGCGGGGGGTGAAATCCTGAGCCTGGCCGCGGCGCGGATAAAGCTGCCCTCCTCGACGATCGCTGCAAACGCCTTGAGTTCGGAAAACTCGGTTCCACGCATTATGTACCTCAAGCTTAACAAGATACTTTAATAATAGACTATTCTCTGATCAATGGCATAACCTTAGCTTTCGGCATATGGAACCGCCGCTCGATTGAAGCGGCCGTAACCCTGACGAAAGGAACACATCATGTCTCATTCGCTTCAAGGCAAAACCGCGCTGGTGACCGGCAGTTCACGCGGCATCGGCCGCGCCATCGCGGAGGGGCTCGCGGCAAACGGCGCGGCCGTCGTCGTCAACTACACCAGCAACGAGCAAGCCGCCCGGGAGACCGTCGCTGCCATTGAGAAGAATGGCGGAAAAGCCGTCGCCATGCAGGCCGATATATCCAGCATTTCCGACATTCGCCGGCTGTTCGATGAGGCCGAAAAGCAGCTGGGGCCGATCGACATCGTCGTCGCCAATGTCGGCGTCGCCGTCATAAAGCCGCTCGCCGAGGCCACCGAGGCGGACTTCGATCATGTCTTCGGCGCCAATGCCAAAGGTACCTTCTTCACGCTTCAGGAGGCAGCTCGCCGGGTTCGTGACGGCGGCCGCATCATCGCTGTCTCGACGGGTGGAACCAAGATGTTTTTCACACAGACAGCGCTCTATCTCGGCAGCAAAGGAGCCGTCGAGCAGTTCATTCGCGTCCTCTCGCGCGAACTCGGATCTCGCTCCATTACGGTGAATGCACTTTCGCCAGGCTTTACCGACACCGACCTGCTTCCCGAGCGGGACCGCGCCGTCGCCGCCGGCATGTCGCCGTTCGGCAGGATTGGAGCGCCACGCGACGTCGCCGATGTCGCAGTCTTCCTCGCCTCAGACGAAGCCCGTTGGCTGACCGGCGAGAACATCCAGGCCGGCGGCGGCGTGGCCTGACCTGCGCTGGCTAATCTGCCATCGTCTCCAGACTGGCAAACCCTTCCGGTGCGTCGCCTTCATCGAATGGCGTCGCCACCTCGATGAACGTATCGGGATAAAAGCCGTTGAAGCGGGTCCTGAGCGACAGCGAATAGGCGCCGATATGGCCGATTTCGATCCAGTCGCCGGTATCGACTGTCTCCGGCAACCAGAACGGCCGCGACAGGATGTCGACGGAATCGCAGGTCGCGCCGCACACCTTGAACGGCACGATGTTCTTCTCCTCGCCGTTGCGCGAGCGGATCGCCGGATCGGGAATGAAGCGCGCCGGCAGCGTGATCTTGCCGGTCCATGAATCCGACAGCGACGCCCAGATGCCGTCATTGATGTAGAGCCGTTTGCCCTTGCGCAGCAGCACGCGCACGATCAGCGACAGGCAGCGCGCCACGATCACCCGGCCCGGTTCCGCCACCAGCGGCGTCTGGTCGAACTGGTATTCCTTCATGTCGCCCGACAGCCGCGACATGATCTGGCCGAGCGACGGCATCTCGATCTGCTTGCGGTTGGGATCATGGCCGTACTCGGCCGGAAAGCCGCCGCCGACATCGAGGCCGGCCACGTCGAAGGTCAGCCGGTTGCGCACCCAGTCGGCCGAGGCCAGCGCCCGCTCGTAGGTATCGGGATCCTCGATCTGGCTGCCGACATGGAAGCAGAGGCCGACCTTGTAGCCGGTGCGATTCAGCCGCTCGGCCAGTTCCACCGCATAGGCCGGCCCGGCGCCGAACTTCTTCGACAATTCGTAAGCGGCCGACCCCTTCGTCTGGATGCGCACGAATACGCTGATTGCGCCCGGATCGATATCGAGCGCCCGTACCACCCGTGTCAGCTTGGTGATCTCGTCGTCGTGGTCGAGCGAGATGACGCGGATGCCGTATTTCTCCAGCGCCAGCTTGATGTCCGACTGCGCCTTGACCGGATGCATGTAGAGCATCTCGGCGTCTGGCGAGACCGCTCGCACGGCCGCAAACTCGCCGGGCGAGGCGACATCGAAGGCATTGACGCCGGCCTCGACCAGCGCCTTCAGCACGATCTGCTCGCCATTGGTCTTCACCGCATAGGCAGTCTTGCCGGGAAACATGCCCATGAACTGTTTGGCATCCGCTTTCAGCACTTGCGGGCGGAAGCAATAGACCGGATCGTCCGGACGAAGCGCCAGCGCCGCCTCGCGGGCATTTTCGAATCGCTGCATGGACGAATCCCCTCGGTCTAGGCTGCGCACAATTAATCCAAGCTAGCTGCTAATGAAAACAATTCTATGTCTCGCGCCTCTGACGCGGCGACGCTACGCCAGTTGCGCTTGGCCATCGATCAAGTTTCGGGTGGCCCTTGTCGCCGGACACGTTATGGCTTGAACAGAGGCTCGACAGGTTAGGCATTCCCGCCCTGTCCAGGAGGAGGATCACATGGCGATCACAGCCGCCGCTGCTACGGCACGCGGCCCAATGGCGCTCAAGGACTGGGCACAGCTCCTGCTGCTCGGCGCGATCTGGGGCGGCTCGTTCTTCTTTGCCCGCATTGCCGTTGCCGAGCTTCACCCGCTGGTGCTGGTGCTGTTTCGTGTCGCCATCGCCGCGTCGGCTCTTCAGCTTTATCTCGGCCTGCGCGGCCCGTCCTTCCGTCTCGCCTTCCCGCATGCCGGCCTGTTCCTCCTGCTGGCGCTTGCCAACAACGTCATTCCGTTCTCGCTGATCTTCGCCGGCCAGACTGAGCTTGGCGCCGGCGTCGCCTCGGTGCTCAACGCAACGACGCCGTTCTGGACGCTGATCCTGGCCAACGCGCTGACCAGCGACGAAAAGCTGTCATGGAACAAGCTTGCCGGCATCGTGCTCGGCATCGCCGGCACGGCGGTGATGATCGGCCCTGGCCTGCTCGCCGGGCTCGGCGGCCCCGTCTGGGCAAAATTCGCGCTGATCGGCGCCTCGCTGTCTTACGCGGTCGCCCTGATGATCGCCCGACGCTTCAGGGGCGTGCCGTCGCCCGTAATCGCCACCGGGCAATTGACCGCCTCGACCATCATCATGATCCCGGTCGTGCTCATCGCCTACGGTCCGGCCGGCCTGCTCGCGGCCTCGCCGCCGGTGTGGGCGGCGGTGCTGGCGCTGGCGCTGCTGTCCACTGCCTTCGCCTACATCCTCTATTTCAACCTTGTCGCTTCCGCTGGCGCCACCAACGCTTCGCTGGTCACGCTGATCGTGCCAGCCAGCGCCATCCTTCTCGGATTCCTGTTCCTTGGCGAGCGACTCCAATTGTTCGAAATGGGCGGCATGGTGCTGATCGCACTCGGTCTCGTCACCATCGACGGACGCATGTTCGGCCGACGTTAGAGCGCCGCGCGTCCAATTGGATGCGCAAAAGGACGCTCTAACACTTTAAACGAATCCCGCATCGTGCTTTCCGAACCGAAGGTCAGCGCAGCAAAAGTCGAATTCGACTTTCGGCCGATGCGGTAGCGCTGCCATGCCATGGCGTCGTCACAATTTATTCACAGGTCCGAAGCCGGCTTTTGCCGAAGAGTTTCAATGCTTAACGGCGAGCAGCAGGTCGCGAATTCCACAATCCTGTCGCATTGCAGCACATTTTCCACTTGCCTGTGGCATAAATGACCCTAGACTCTTGCGATAGCTCTTAAGAGGAGGCTATGGCATGGGACTGACAAGGCCGATCAACGCATTGATGATTTGTGCTGCGTTCGCATTCATCGGCGCCCTCATTATGGGCGTACTTCCATAAGACCGCTGAAGCGGGGGAAGACCAGCACCGAATAGTCCAATCCATTGAAAAGGCCGGGTTTTTTGCCCGGCCTTTTTGCATCCTCCTAACCTTTTTGCATCCTCAGAGAGTTTAGCGGAGCTTACGCAGCAGCAGATCCTGCTGCCTCAGCCTCATGCGAGCGGATGCCGATCATGTGACAAACGGCAAAGACCAGATCGGCCCGGTTCATCGTATAGAAATGGAAATCGCCGACGCCGCGTTCGACCAGGTCCAGCACCTGCTCGGCCGCCACCGCGGACGCCACCAGCGCATGCGTCTGGGGGTCGTTCTGCAGCCCTTCGAAACGCTCAGCCAGCCATGCCGGCACTAGCGCGCCGCAGCGCGCCGAGAAATTGGCGACCTGGGTGAAGTTGTGCACTGGCAATATGCCCGGCACGATCGGTATGTAGATGCCTGCCCGCCGCGCCCGCTCGACATAACGCTCGTAGAGGTCATTGTCGAAGAAGAACTGGGTTATCGCCCTGGTCGCGCCATTGTCTGCCTTGCGCTTCAGCATGTCGAAGTCGGTGGCGAAATCAGGGCTTTCCGGATGCTTTTCCGGATAGGCAGAGACTGAAATGTCGAAATCGCCGGCGCCCTTCATCGCTCCCACCAGCTCGGCGCCATTGGCATAACCATCCGGATGCGGCCGGTAGGAAGCGCCGACGCCCTCGGCCGGGTCGCCGCGCAAGGCGACGAAACGGGTAACGCCCATGCCAGCGAATTCCTGAATGACGGCATCGACCTCATGGCGCGCCGCGTCGACGCAGGTCATGTGCGCCGCAGGTGTCAGCGTCGTCTCGTTGAGGATGCGCTTGACCGTGCGGGCGGTGCGCTCGCGCGTCGAGCCGCCGGCGCCGTAGGTCACCGAGACGAATTTCGGCTTGAGCGGCTCAAGCCGGGTGACGGTGTCCCACAGCCTTGCCTCCATCTCGTCGGACTTCGGCGGGAAGAACTCGAACGAAACCCTGACCTTGTCGCCAATGTCGGGGCGGCGGGAAAAGCGAAACTGGTTCATCAGGCGACTTCCCCCATCGATTGGGCATTGGCCGCCTGCGCGTTGCGCGCAGGATCGGTGATCAGCATGCGGCGATCGCGGCCGAGCCATAGCTTGACAGTGAGCTTGGCCTCGTTGCCGCTGCGCGGCTCGAATTCCTGGCTGTCCTCGAGCTCGAGCCCGGCCTCCGAAAACCAGTCGGTGATCTGCCGGTCGGAAAAACCGAGCCTGACATGCGCGTGCTCCTCGCGCAGGAATTCCAGCGTATGCGGCGCGAAATCGACGATCACCAGCCGGCCGGCGGGACGCAGCAGCCTTGCCGCCTCGCGGATGGCGCGGGCAGGATCGTCGAGATAATGCAGCACCTGGTGGATGGTAACGAGATCGAAGGCATCGCGCTCCACCGGCGGCGCGAAAATATCGCCCTGCCGCACCTGCGCATTCGAGACACCGGCCTTGTCCAGATTGGCGCGGGCGACCGTCAGCATCTCGCGCGACATGTCGATGCCAACGCCGCGCCGATAGAGCGGCGAAAAGATTTCGAGCAGCCGCCCAGTGCCGGTGCCGAGGTCGAGCATCGACTGGAACGGTCGCTTGCCGACGAGCTTCAACAGGGCCGCCTCAACGGCGCGGTCCGGCACGTGCAGCGAGCGGATATGATCCCAACTCGCAGCGTTCACGGAGAAGTATTCGGCAGCGCGTTCCTGCCGCTTGCGCTTGACCGCGGCCAGCCGCTCAAGATCGCGCTCGACCTGCGGGTCTGCGCCACGGATGCTGGAAACCAGCCCGAGCACGAAATCGCGCGACGCATCGGAATCCGAAAGCCGGAAGAAGGCCCATGATCCTTCCTGGTAGCGGCCGATCAGCCCGGCCTCAAGCAGCAGCTTCAGGTGCCGCGATACGCGCGGCTGCGACTGGCCGAGTATCTCGGTGAGATCGGAAACGGTAAGGTCGCCGCGCGACAGCAGTGCCAATATGCGCAGCCGGCTGGATTCGGCCGCTGCCTTCAACGTGTCTACCATGGTATCGAGCGCGACATGCATGCGTGTATTCTCTTTGAAAAAGATATAAACATATGTTTATGTCGATTTTTGCGACGGCGCAAGCCCTATGTCGCTTGCAGACAAGAAAATGACGCATGCATGATCCACAGGCGGAAGTCGGTTTTCGGATGAACGAGGCGAAAACCATGTTCGAGACGCGCAACGGTGAAAAGCTCCTGGAAACCGATCCGGCAACGATGCTGCCGGACGGTCATGTCGTCTTCATCGGCCGCATCACGTCGCCGTGGACGACGCGGGAGACCTGTCCCAAAAACATGAAGGCCGCACGAGAAACGGGACAGGCGGCGACGCTCACGGTCGACCCGCTTTATCGTGACGGGCTGCTCGGCCTGGAGCGCGCTAGCCACGTCATCATCCTGTCCTGGCTGCAACACGCGCCGCGGCGACTGATTGTCCAGAAACCCCGCCATGCGGCTGAACCGAAAGGCGTTTTTTCGCTGCGCTCCCCTGCCCGGCCGAACCCAGTCGGGCTGCATGTCGCCAGGCTCGTCGCCCTCGACATCGGCACCGGCCGCATCGACCTCGACGCCATCGATGCGCTCGACGGCACGCCGGTGATCGACATCAAGCCCTATTTCGCTTCGACCGACGCCTTTGCCGATGCGAGTATTGCCGGACGCGACGAACGATGAAGGCACCGACCAACCGCCGCCGCGCCATCGCCAAGGCGCTGACTGCGCTTTTGCCGCTGGCGCCCTTTGCCGACATGGAAAAGATCCGTGCCGAAGCCGGTCGGGCGCATCTGCACAACTTGCCGCCGACGATTGCCGTGTGGCTGGCGATCATCGCCCACATCCGTCATGCACACACCGATTACGAGAAACTGCTGGCCGACGGCTATGATCGCGACTCGGCGCGTTTTTTCGTCATCGAACAGACCAACATCGTGCTGACCCGCTGGCGCGCCACGCGTTTTCTCGACGCCGACGACGAGAGCGAATAATGCAAACTACGGGCGCGTCAGAACGGCGACCGCGTTGTATGGTTGGCCGGCCGCCTGGCCAACCCAGACCCAGGACAGATTTCCCTTGAAAGACCTGACTGTAATCGTGCCGCCATCGATGCAGATATCTTGACCGTAGGTGATGCTCTCCCGGTATTCCGCCGAGGTGTCGTCCCTGGAAATCTCGCTCAGCGATCCTCCGCAGCCGAGCGATGGATAGTCGATCGACGCCCCACCCTCGTTGATCGTCATGGCGATCGACCAGTCGGCGCCAGAAGCTCCGGCCGGGCTTTGATGACCGTTGCCGACCCAGGTGCCAGCCAGGGACGGCACATTCACCACACAGGGGGCGTTCTGGAAGATCGGGGTCAGTTCGCTGCCGGTCTTCTCGCACCGGTATGTCTGACCACCCTGACACAACTCCTCGCCTTCTCGCACGCACTGGGAGAAGGCTTCGCCAGTGGCGCCGAAAATGGATATTGCAAAGATGATGGCCCCAAGTCCCGTTGGCCTGCCCATGTCCCCTCTCCCCGGTTAGGCACCTTTCCCAAGCACTATAAGATAAATCTAAATACACGCCCTAGGATAAATAGCGCAGCGCCGCTGGCTCTATGTCGCCTGCCGAAGGCCGCTAGCCTGACCAAAAGCACATTGGGCGATGGCAAGTGAGGATAGCGATGAGCCGAAACGTTGCAGCGCGCGGCACACAGCCGCTACCGCCTCTTTCCGAAAGCCACATCGACCCGCATTCCTATCCGGACGGCGTTGCCTTCTTGGACGGCCAATATCTGCTGATGTTGCCAGCCAGGATCTCGGTTCTGGATTGGGGCTTCCTGCATTCCGACGCTACCTACGACACCGTGCATGTCTGGAATGGCAGCTTCTTTCGTCTCGACCTGCATCTCGACCGCTTCTTCGGCGGGCTGGAAAAGCTGCGCATGACGATCCCGTTCGACCGCCAAGGCGTCGCCGAGATCCTCCACAATTGCGTGGCGCTGTCCGGCCATCGCTCGGCCTATGTCGAGATGCTGTGCACGCGCGGCGCCTCGCCGACCTTCAGCCGCGACCCGCGCCAGGCGGTCAACCGCTTCATGGCTTTCGCCGTTCCCTTCGGCTCGGTGGCCAATGCCGAGCAGTTGCAACGCGGCCTGCATGTGGCGATCAGCGACAAGGTACGCATCCCGCCGGCCTCAATCGACCCGGCGATCAAGAACTATCACTGGCTCGACCTGGTGCGAGGCCTCTACGACGCTTATGACCGCGGCGCCGAAACCGCGCTGATCCTCGATTTCAATGGCAATGTCGCCGAAGGGCCGGGCTTCAACGTCTTTTGCGTGAAGGACGGAAAACTGTCGACGCCGGCTACCGGCGTCCTGCCCGGCATCACCCGGCGCACTGTCTTTGATCTCTGTGCCCAGGCAGGACTTGCCGCCACGGCGGCCGATGTCGGCGTTGCTGCTCTCCAAGCAGCCGACGAGGTCTTCATCACCTCGACTGCCGGCGGCGTCATGCCGGTGACGATGATCGACGGCGCAGCAGTGGCCGACGGCAAGATCGGTCCGGTCACCCGGCAGCTCATGGCGCTCTACTGGCAGAAGCATGACGATCCGGCCTGGTCGAGCCCGGTACACTACCCTTGACTGCTATTACTGCCGATGGCCTCTGACGTCGGCTCGCATCAACAAAATGTGTCTCGGCCTTGGATAAGCGGAGGGCACTTCTATATGCTCGAAGCGGAGAAGCCTCCGTTTAGCTGACAACCAACACCGCAGGGGCAAGGACCAAGGATCATGACAGATAAGGTTTGGTTTATCACCGGATCGTCGAAGGGCTTCGGCCGCGTCTGGGCAGAGGCGGCGCTCGCCCGCGGTGACCGCGTTGCGGCGACTGCCCGCGATGCCGGCACGCTTTCCGATCTCGTCGAAAAATATGGCGACCATATTGCCGCGATAAAGCTCGACGTCACCGACAAGGCGGCCGTCGATGCCGCGATTGCCGAAGCACATAAGCGTTTCGGCCGGCTCGACGTCGTCATCAACAATGCCGGCTATGGCCATTTCGGCGCCATCGAAGAGGTCAGCGAAAAGGAGGCTCGCAACCAGATCGAAACCAATGTATTCGGCGCGCTTTGGGTGACCCAGGCCGCTTTGCCGATTATGCGGGCGCAGCGTTCGGGCCACATCATCCAGATCTCGTCGATCGGCGGCGTCAACGCCTTCGCCATGGTCGGCCTCTACCACGCCTCGAAATGGGCGCTGGAGGCCTTCAGCCAGTCGCTCAGCCTGGAGGTCGCGGAGTTCGGCATCCATGTCACGCTTGTCGAGCCGGGCGGTTTCTCCACCGACTGGGCCGGACCGTCCGCCAAGGTTTCGAAGCCGATCGCTGCCTATGAGCCGGCCCGCGCCGCGATGACGGAGCGCCGCAAGCGTTTGGTGGCGGGTGACCCCGCCGCCACCGGACCGGCAATGCTTGAAATCGTCGACGCGGCCGAACCGCCGCTCAGGGTGTTTTTCGGCGATGGCGGCCTGCCGATGATCAAGCAGGAATACGCCAATCGCATCGCGCTATGGGAAAAGTGGGATCACGTCTCGGTCCTGGCGCAAGGTGCGAACAAGAACCGCAAGGCCGCCTGAGGCCGATCCGAAATCTCGCTGCACCGCCATGGCGGTGCAGCCCCTGCTCCAACGTACCCTAAGCCCGGTAGATCCACTGTTCGGGCACGCGCACCGACATCTCCTCGCCGGCCATGATCGTGCCGGGCTTTTCGACCCAGGCGACAAGGCCACGCAACCGCTTCGCTGCCTTGGGGAACAGCAACGCCCCGGCCTCATGGTCGGCCATTCCGGCATTTTCGGCGACCGAGCGCCCAGCGATGCGGCAAGGTCCGTTCTGCGCATCGACCTTGATGGTCACGCCACCTTTGAAGAATAGCAGCGTGCCGGACGGCAGCATGGAGAGGTGCGGCACGCCCTCGACCATGAGATTGGCGCCGATCCACTCTGGCCTGACCTCGGCTATGCCCATCCGTTCGGCGATAACAGCCAGTTCATCCGATGCCACGATCGTCAGTTGTCGCTCGTTGCGCATCTCGGTGCCGCGTGGATACCAGGGTTCGCGCCCACCGGAGCGCCGGGTGGCGCCGGCATGGAAGTCGCCGTCGATGCCGTCGAAGCCAAGCCGCAATTCCTCCACCGGTCGCGTCTCGAAGTGATCTGATGGCGCCACGAAAAGCGCCGGCACTTTCGCGGCGAGCTTCCGCGCCGGGACGATTTCGACCGGGTTCTCGGCTTCGGGGAAGAGATCCGCCATGGCTTTCATTCCTTGAGTGATGCGGCGCAATTAGCCGGAGTCGATTCAAAGCGTCCAGTCGAAAGCGCTGATGGTCTGATCAAGCGGGCTGATACGCACCCTTGCCGATCGCGACCTTCCTGCCTGAAATTTTCCGTATTGTGCCGTATTGCCGCCGCGCTGCACCGATTTGATACTCGCGCCTAGGCAAGGGGTTCATCATGCATCCCGCAACGGCAATCGCGACGCTTTGGCTGATCTGGATCGTATCCTGGGCTGCCGCTGCCTTCTGGGCCGACCGAGCCGAGAAACGCGCCGGCTTTCAAGCGGAACTAAGCTACCGCGCCGTACTGGTCCTCGGCACCATTCTTTTCGTCATTCCGGCGCATGGCTATGTCGGCCGGCTGAGGCTTTGGATTCCAAACCTTGCCGAGGCTTGGATCTGTGCCGCGCTGATCGCCGCCGGTCTGGCATTCACCTGGTGGGCGCGGCTGCATCTCGGCCGGCTGTGGTCGGGCACGGTGACAGCCAAGGCCGCGCACCGTGTCGTCGATACCGGTCCCTATGCGCTGGTGCGGCACCCGATCTATACCGGGCTGCTGCTGGCGATCCTGGCCACCATGGCAGCGAAAGGCACGGTCTGGGGCATCGCCGGCGCCGCTCTTCTCACCGTCGGTATCGTCATGAAGGCAAGGCTGGAGGAGCGTTTTCTGCGCACGCAGCTAGGTGCCGCCTATGACGACTATATCAGGCGTGTGCCGATGCTGGTGCCGTTCGCACCAAAGTAGGTCAAAGCATTCTCAGCAACGCGCCGCCGATCGAATAGCCGGCGCCGAAGGCGCAGAGCAGGCCGTGGTCGCCGGCCTTCATGTCGGCGTGGTTCTCCGACAAGGCAACGATCGCGCCGGCGCCGGCGGTGTTGCCGAGCCGCTCGAGCACCATGGGTGCGCGGTCATGGTCGACGTCGTGACCGAAGGCAAGCTTCAGGATCATGGCGTTCATGCGGGCATTGGCTTGATGCAGCCAGAAGCGCCGTATGGCCTGCGGCGTCAGACCGTGCTCGGCCAGGAATTCGACGATGAATTTGTGCCCAGCGACGGTGACTTCCTTGAACACCTTGTTGCCGACCTGCTTGATCAGATTGCCTTCAAGATTGATCATGTAGGGATCGTCCTGGGCGGTGCGGGTGTGGTAGCCGAGATTGGTGCGGATGTTGTTGGACATCTGCGTCCAGGTGCGCGTGTCGAGCACCTCGAAGCGGCCCGGCCGCTTCTCGCCCTGGGCGAGCCCTTCGACGACCATCGAGGCAGAAGCGTCGCCGAAGATGAAATGCGTCTGCCGGTCGCGGAAATTGAGGTGGCCGGTGATGATCTCCGGCGTCGACACCAACACCCGCTTGTGCGCGCCCGCCCGCACCAGGTTGACCGCGATGTGCAATGCAGCCGCCGCAGACGAGCAGCCGAGCCCCATGTCGAAGCCGGCACCCTTCGTGCCCAACGCCTGCTGCATTTCGATGGCGATCGCCGGATACGGCCGCTGATGGTGTGAGGCCGAGCAGATCACCAGGTCGATGTCAGACGGCTTCAGCCCGGCATGGTCGAGCGCTTTGCTAGCCGACGCGATGCCGAACTCGGCCTCCAGCGACAGCGCATCGTCGGGCCGCGCCGGTATGCGCGGCGCCATGCGGGTCGGGTCGAGAATGCCTTCCCGCTCGATCACATGGCGGGTCCGGACGCCCGAGGCGTGAACGATGAAGGCGCTGTCCGACTTCTGCAGCAGCGTCTCGCCCGAGGCCAAACGGCGCACGTTCTCCATCTCGACCCAGGCATTGAAGCTGGCGACGAGTTCTTCATTGGTGATCGAAGGTTCGGGGATTTCGACGCCGATGCCGCTGATGATGACGCGATGCATTTCCAATCCGTCCCAAGGGCAGGCGCTGCGGCCTCATGTGGGCGCCGGGGACGCCCGGCGCAACACTTGTCGCATTTGGCGGGTTTATGCCAGCTTAAAGCGAAGGGGTTAGTGCACGTCGCGCAAAAGTGCGCAGAGGTTTGGGATAACGAAATGCATGAACCAAGACCTTGGTGCGTGTCGGCGCGTGACACACATTAAGCGGCCCGCTTGGCCACGATGAAAAGTCGGGGAAAGCGCAGCAGCACCTTGCCGTTCGCCGTCTTTGGATAGGCTTTCGCGATCCGCGCCGTGTAGTGGTCGATGAACAGTTTTCGTTGCTGTGCATCAAGCGGATCGAGAAATGGCCTCAGCCCCGTCGACTTCACCCACTCGACGATCGCTTCGGCATCGGCCAGCGGGTGGTTGTAGACAGTATGCCAGATATCGAGCCGGTCGGAGAACGGTGACAAGAGGTCGTAATAGAACGACACCGCCGGCAGCGGCGCGCGGGCCGCACCTTTCAGCTTTTCGGCGAACGGCATTTCGGCCGCAGTCTCCCGCATCTGTTGATGCGATGGCTCGCCGAGATTGTCCGGCATCTGTATGGCGAGCGCGCCGCCGGGTGCCAAAAATCCCATCAGCCGCTGGAAGATCGCCGGATGCTCCGGCAGCCACTGGAACACTGCATTGGCGAAGATCACATCGACAGGCTCCGCCGGCTGCCAGGCCGCCGTGTCCGCCAGCTCGAAGCTGACATCAGGCTGGCGTGCCCTTGCCTTCTCGATCATGTCGGGCGAACTGTCGAAGCCACTGACCTCAGCTTCAGGCCAGCGCTCGACCAGAAGCTCGGTCGAATTGCCAGGCCCGCAGCCGATGTCGACCACCCTGCGTGGCGCCGCCACCGGCACCTGCGCAACGAGGTCGCGCGCCGGCCGCGTTCGCTCATCCTCGAATTTGAGATAGAGGGCGGCGGACCAGTCGGGTTTTGCCTTTGCCGCCGTGATGTTGTTCACCGATAGACCTCGCGACGATTGCCGACTTCCACGACCAGAACGACAAGTCGGCTATCCTGAAATTGGACGATAATTCTGTATTCGCCGACGCGAAAACGCCAAGCTTCTTGCTTCGTCGCAGTCAGGCGTTTGGCAAGAGCTTTTGGATTGGGGTGTGCCGACACTCTATCGTGCAGGAACTCGAGAATACGCCGCTGGTCTTTCATTGAGAGCCGCTCGATATCCTTGTCGGCTCGCTGCGTGAACTCGACACGCCAATTCATTCAGCGGCAGGTTTCTGCGCTCCTCGGCCTCACGAAGTTCAAGCTTCCGGATCACCTCTTCCAGCGGAATACGCACGCCATCGTCATCCCTCAGGCGTTCCTCCGCAATCCTGGCGTCCTGCCAATCCTCAATAGCCTCAAGGATGGCCTCAACTGCGACCTGATCGATCGTGCGGCCACTGGCCTTGGCCATGTCGGCCAGCAGCTTCTCGGCTTTTTGCGGCAGTTTGACTGTGATCATGGAAAGCTCCATCCATAAATTTAGGCCAAACCACTATCAGCCGCAACAGCCTCACCTATCTTGTCAGCCGCTTATACGTCATGCGGTGCGGATTGACAGCTTCCGGCCCGAGCCGGCGGATCTTGTCCTGCTCGTAATCCTCGAAATTGCCCTCGAACCATTCGACATGGCTGTCGCCCTCGAAGGCGAGGATGTGTGTCGCCAGGCGGTCGAGGAACATACGATCGTGGGAGATGATGACCGCGCAGCCGGCGAAGCTTTCCAGCGCGTCTTCGAGTGCGGCCAGCGTTTCGGTGTCGAGATCGTTGGTCGGTTCGTCGAGCAGCAGCACGTTGCCGCCGGTCTTCAGCATCTTGGCCAGATGCACGCGGTTGCGCTGGCCGCCGGAAAGGTTGCCGACCTTCTGCTGCTGGTCCTGGCCGCGAAAATTGAATGACGCGCAATAGGCGCGGGTGTTGGCTTCGAATTTGCCGAGCTTGACCACTTCGGCACCGCCTGAAATCTCTTCCCACACGGTCTTGGCCGGATCGAGCGTGTCACGGCTCTGGTCGACATAGCCGAGTTTGACTGTCTCGCCGACGCGGACCGTGCCGGCGTCCGGCTTTTCCTGGCCGGTGATCATGCGGAACAGCGTCGTCTTGCCGGCGCCGTTCGGGCCGATGACGCCGACGATGCCGCCGGGCGGCAGCTTGAATTCCAGATTGTCGATCAGCAGCGTGTCGCCAAAGCCCTTCGACAGGCCGTCGACCTCGATCACCACATTGCCGAGCCGCTCGCCATGCGGAATGACGATCTGCGTGTCGCTCGGGCGGCGGCTGTCGGCCGCGTCCAGCAGATCCTGGAACGCCTGGATACGGGCCTTGGATTTGGTTTGCCGTGCCTTCGGGCTGGACTGGATCCACTCGCGCTCGCGGCCGATCGCCCGCTGGCGGGCATCGTCCTCGCGGCCCTCCTGCTTGAGCCGCTTGGCCTTGGCTTCGAGGTACTTGGTGTAATTGCCCTCATAGGGAATGCCGCGGCCGCGATCGAGCTCGAGGATCCAGCCGGTGACATTGTCGAGGAAGTAGCGGTCGTGGGTGATGATCATCACCGCGCCCGGATAGGCGCGCAGATGCTTTTCCAGCCATGCCGTGGTTTCGGCGTCGAGGTGGTTGGTCGGTTCATCGAGCAGCAACAGGTCCGGCTGGCGCAGCAAGAGCTGGCAGAGCGCGACGCGGCGGCGCTCGCCGCCCGACAGCTTGGTGACGTCGGCATCCTTGGGCGGGCAGCCCAGCGCTTCCATAGCCATCTCGACCTGCTGTTCGAGGTCCCACAGGTTCAGCCGGTCCATCTCGTCCTGGAGCTTGGCCGACTCGTCTGCCGTCTCGTCGGAATAGTTCATCATCAATTCGTTGTAGCGCTCGATGATGGCGGTCTTGGCGGCGACGCCTTCCATGACGTTTTCGAACACGGTCTTGCTCGGATCGAGCGCCGGCTCCTGCGCCAGGTAACCGACGGTCGCGCCTTCGGCCAGCCACGCCTCGCCGCTCCACTCCTTGTCGATACCCGCCATGATCTTGAGGATCGTCGACTTGCCGGCGCCGTTGGGACCGAGAATGCCGATCTTGGCGTCAGGATAGAAGGAGAGATGGATGTTCTCGAGCACCTTCTTGGTGCCGTAGGCCTTGTTGAGGCCGGCCATGTGATAGATGAACTGGCGTGCCACGCGCGCTTCCCTGTCAAATTGAATGGAGTTGCGCGCTATGTAGGCGATGCCGCGCCGAACGGCAAACTGTTTTGATGCCTTAAGGCGAAGCTACGCCCAGTGTCCTACTGGAAGCCGATTGCATCGACGGTGCCTTTCGGACAGCCGGCCTTGGTTGTTGGTACCGAGGCTAGCAGCAGGTCGCCCAGTGCACTGTTCGGGTGGATCGAACCGGTCAGGCCGAGCGTCAGCTCGCCAATCAGCCGTCTGCCGCTCGAAGGATCGACCAGGCAGGACACGCGGACACGCTCGCCTGCGCCTGCACCGAAGGCGCTGTCGAAGGCGCTGCGGATCTGGTCCGATGTCAGCTGCTTGCCGATGTTCTTCGTGAAGAGGTCTCGCACCGGCGAAGAATTCACCGCGCGCATCAGGTTCAACGCGTCGGAGAAATACTCCTGCTGGCTCTTGCCGTAGCAGGTGCCGTGCTTGATCCATTCATGCCGTTCGAGATCGGAAGCGGTACCGGGCATCACCTGATCTAGCTCTGATCGTGTGTCCTGATCGAGGTTGACCGGCGGCAGCTCCCGCCAATGGGTCGGATTGTCATTGGCCTTGTCGCTGGCTGCCACCTGGCAATAGAAATTCCCGTTCGGCTGCGGCCATAGCCCATGCAAGGTGAAATGCGTTGCGTCGAAACCGGCCGCGGTCTGCGCCTGGCATTCGGTCTTGCTGGACTTGGTTTCGCAAAAGGCGGGCTGCCAGCTCAGCGCGAAGACATATTCGGGTTTTCCCGAGGCTGGCGCCGATGGCTTGTTCTGATCGGCCGGCGCGACCGGAGCCGTCGCCGCGCTGCCGCCGGCAACATGGCCACAACTGATCTTCACCCAACGACGCTCCGGATCGGCGCCCGGTACGCGAATGAGATAGTGCGTCGGTGCGTCCTTGTTGCCAGCCAGGAGCTCGTAGCTTTGCCCTGCCGCTGTTGAAGCATCGCCGGGATTCTTCCCGCTCTTGATCGCCTGCGTCGCCGGACAGGCAGCGTCGGCCACGAAGGAGCCGGTCATCCTAACGTCGGCTTGCGCCGCGCCGGGCAGCAACATGGCAGCAAGCACCAATCCAAAAACAACACATGTCCGCATGCAAATACCTCGGTTGGAAATGCGGCAGAGACTGCCGTCGTCTCCGTGTCAGAATTGCGATAGCGCGCGCCGTAAAGACAAGAAAACATCACCCGCGCAAAATCGTCCGTGCCGGATTGACGCAAAACCGGCGCCGGCGCAAACAACGCCTGCGGACGCGCAGAAGCGCGTTGGAGACGAAGCGACAATGTCATTCAGCCAACAGCGCGTGGTCAAATCGTCGACCGGCGCCGAACTCAACCTTTACGTCAGACATGCCGGCGGCCGCCCGCGCGCCGTCGTCCAGATCAATCACGGGCTGGCCGAACACGCCGCGCGCTATGCCGCCTTCGCCGATTTCCTTGCCGAGCGTGGCTGTCATGTCTACGCCCACGATCATCGCGGCCACGGCGCAACCAGGGCGCCCGACGCCCCGCTTGGCAAATTCGCCAACGTGGATGGTAGCGCCAAGGTCATCGCCGACGTCGGCGCCATCCACGACCTCATCGCCAGGGAGCAGCCGGGCTTGCCGGTCATTGTATTCGGCCATTCGCTGGGCGCGTCGGTTGCGTTGAATTTTGTCCTGCGCCACTCCGCGCGCGTCCATGCCGCCGCGATCTGGAACGGCAATTTCTCGGCCGGCCTGCTCGGCCGGGTGGCACTGGGCATCCTCGCCTGGGAAAGATTGAGGCTTGGCTCAGACGTGCCGTCGCGCGTGCTGCCCAGGCTGACCTTCCAGGCTTGGGGTAAGGCCGTGCCCAATCACCGCACGTTGTTCGACTGGCTGTCGCGCGACGAGGCCGAGGTCGACAAATATGTCGCCGATCCGCTTTGCGGCTGGGATGCATCGGTGTCGATGTGGCGGGACGTCGTCAGCATGGCTCTTCATGCTGGCAGCAACCGCAATTTTTCCGGCGTGCGGCGCGACTTGTTCGTCAACCTGGTTGGCGGCGAGAAGGATCCGGCGTCCGACGGCGGCAAGGCTGTCAGCCATCTCGCCGGCCGCATGCACATGATGGGCTTTTCGAATCTCGTTTCAAAAGTTTACGCCGAGACCCGCCACGAAAGCCTGAACGAGGTGAATCGAAACATCATCATGGACGATTTCGCGTCCTGGGCTGATGGCGTGCTGAAGTCGTCACAGCGGTTGGCCCATTGCAAGGGCCGTGACAGCAGCATGCGGGATTGATAGAGGCTGCGCTTTCGACCAATCACGGTGATCCATGGCCGAACCTCCGCTGAAAGGCGTCCGCGTAATTGAACTCGCCCGCATCCTTGCCGGGCCATGGGCCGGGCAGCTGCTTGCCGATCTCGGCGCCGACGTCATCAAGGTCGAGAGCCCGAATGGCGGCGACGACACCCGCAAATGGGGTCCGCCCTTCGTCATCAGCCATGACGGCGAAAACCTGTCGGCCGCCTATTATCATTCCTGCAATCGCGGCAAGCGCTCCATCGCTATCGACTTCTCGACGCCCGAGGGTGCCGAGACGGTGCGCAAGCTGGTCGCGACATCAGATGTGCTGATCGAGAACTTCAAGCTCGGCGGCCTGAAGAAATACGGTCTCGATTACGACAGCCTGCGCAAGGCCAATCCCCGCCTTGTCTACTGCTCGATCACCGGCTTCGGCCAGGATGGACCTTATGCAAGCCGTGCCGGCTACGACTTTATCATCCAGGGCATGGCCGGCATGATGTCGATCACGGGCGAGGCCGGCCGCGAGCCGCAAAAGGCCGGCGTCGCCATCTCCGACGTCTTCACCGGCCTCTATTCGGTCATCGCCATCCAGGCAGCGCTTCGCCATGCCGAGGAGACCGGAGAGGGCCAGCATATCGACATGGCGCTCTACGACACCCAGATCTCGGCGCTCGGCAACCAGAACCTCAACTATCTGGTTTCCGGCAAATCGCCAGTGCAGATGGGCAATGCGCACATGAACATCGCGCCTTACGAGGTGGTGCCGGTCAAGGATGGCCACATCATTCTGGCGGTCGGCAATGACAGCCAGTTCGTCAAATTCTGCGCCGCCGTCGGTCTGGGCGACTTATCGTCGAACCCCGATTTCGCCACCAATCCGGCCCGCGTCGCCAACCGGGCGAAGTTGCGCGAGCACATCATCGACGCGCTCAAGACTTTGGATCGCGATCCGCTTCTGGCGAAGCTGGAAGCCGCGGGCGTGCCGGCCAGCCCGATCAACACCATCGGCCAGATGTTCGCTGATCCGCAGACCATCGCGCGTGGCATGCGGCTCGACCTCGACGATGGCCATGGCAATCTTTTGCCCTCGGTGCGGGCGCCGATGGTGATGTCGGGCACGCCGCTCGTCTATGAGCGGCCTTCGCCACGCCTTGGCGAACACACCGAAGAAATCCTTGCCGAACTGGAGAGGTCCGGAAAATGAAGACCGGCGGACAACTGATCGTAGATGCGCTCGAAGCGAACGGCACCGACCGCATCTACTGCGTGCCGGGGGAATCCTATCTCGCGGTGCTCGACGCGCTGCACGATTCGCCGATCCGCACCATCGTCTGCCGCCAGGAAGGCGGTGCCGCGATGATGGCCGATTGCCATGGCCGGCTGACCGGCAAGCCCGGCATCTGCTTCGTCACCCGCGGCCCCGGCG
The DNA here is from genome assembly GCF_004010325.2 of Mesorhizobium sp. M00.F.Ca.ET.216.01.1.1. Lineage (GTDB taxonomy): Bacteria > Pseudomonadota > Alphaproteobacteria > Rhizobiales > Rhizobiaceae > Mesorhizobium. The sequence continues at coordinate 103,796 of NZ_SADR02000006.1, read as the reverse complement.
CCACCAACGCCTCGGCAGGCATCCACATCGCCATGCAGGATTCGGTTCCGGTGATCCTGTTCATCGGCCAGGTCGCCAGCCACGCCAAGGAACGCGAGGCCTTCCAGGAGGTCGACTACATCAGGTTCTTTGGCGATATCGCCAAATGGGTGGTCGAGATCGACGACGCCTCGCGTATCCCGGAGTTCGTCACGCGCGCCTTCGCTGTGGCGACGTCCGGCCGCCCCGGTCCGGTCGTCATCTCGCTGCCGGAAGACATGCTGACAAGTCTTGTCGAGGCGCCTGCAGCCCTACCTCACACGCCGGTCGAAACGCGGCCAGGCGAGACCGAGCTCGACGCGCTGGAAAAGCTGCTCGGCGAGGCAAAACGGCCCTTCGTCATCCTCGGCGGCACGCGCTGGGATGCCGACGCCGTGGCGCGGATGCGAACCATCGCCGAGGCGTGGTCGCTGCCGGTCGGCTGTTCCTTCCGTCGCCAGATGCTGTTCGATCATCTCCATCCGAATTATGCCGGCGATGTCGGCATCGGCATCAACCCCAAGTTGGCGACGGCGATCAAACAGGCCGACCTTGTGCTGCTCGTTGGCGGTCGCATGGGCGAAATGCCTTCGTCCGACTATACGCTGCTGAAGAGCCCCTACCCCGACCAGGCGCTGGTCCACGTCCATGCCGACGCCGGCGAGCTCGGCCGCGTCTACCGGCCGACACTGGCGATCAACGCCTCGCCTTCCGCCTTTGTCGAAGCCTTCGCCAGGCGCAAGCCGCCCGGCACGCCGGCATGGGCGGCCGAGACACCGAAGCTGCATGCCGCCTATCTCGACTGGTCGACGCCACCGGAAGCCGGTCCAGGTTCCGTCCAGATGGGGCCGATCATGAACTACCTCGAAAAGATGCTGCCGGACGATGCTATCCTCACGAATGGCGCCGGCAACTACGCCACTTGGGTGCATCGCTTCCATCGCTTCCGCCGCTTTGCCACGCAAGGCGCGCCGACCTCAGGTTCGATGGGCTACGGCACGCCGGCGGCGATTGCCGCCAAGGAGCTTTTCCCTGACCGCGATGTCATCGCCTTTGCCGGCGACGGCTGCTTCCTGATGAACGGGCAGGAATTCGCCACCGCCGTGCAGTATGGGCTGCCGATCATCGTCATCGTCGTCAACAACGGCATCTACGGCACCATCCGCATGCACCAGGAGCGCGAATATCCGGGCCGTGTCGTCGCCACGGATTTGCACAATCCCGACTTCGCGGCGCTCGCCCGTGCCTATGGTGGCCATGGCGAAACGGTGGAGAAGACAGCCGACTTCGCGCCCGCCTTCGAGCGCGCCCGCGCCAGCGGCAAACCGTCGATCGTCGAGATCAGGCTCGACCCCGAGGCCATCACGCCGACCCGGACCATGACCCAGATACGAGAAAAGTCATGATCCGATAGAAGGGGCGGTCGCCCGCCCCCTCTATCGGCGGAATGACCGGCGCTACATCGTCGCCGGCGCCTTCTCGATCTGGCCGCGGATCTCGCCGTCCGCGTGGGCCGCAGTGTGGATGTTGACATAGTATTTGCCGGCCTCCAGGTCGGTGGCCTGGGCATCGGTCAATGTCGCCGAACCCTTGATCGGGCTCTTCAGCTTGCCTTCGAACGGCACCACAGGGTCGGCGCTTTGACCCTTTGCTGCCGGGCCGTGAATGTGTGCGGCTGTCGCCGGCCCGCTGAGACCGGAATACCTCACCGTCCAGCGGAGCTTCTTGGTGGCGGTGTTGAAACGCAAAGTGGCAGTGCCCTTGCCCTTCGTGGTGACGGGCGGGCTCTGCTGGGCACCGTCGAGCGTAGCGGTCATCTTCACGGTGTCGGCCAAGGCCGGTGAAGCAAAGAGCATGGCTGCAGAAATGGCCAGTGCCGAAAGCATCGGCGTGAGGGACTGGATGCGCATGGAAACCTCCGTTGTGGTGGGCGGCATCCGCTGAAGTTGGATGCCCCGGCATAACGGTTGTGCAAGCGGATGTTTCCACCGGTAACGCCTATTTTACGTCCTAGCAAAAAAGGGGCGGTCGCCCGCCCCCTTTCCAATTGCAGCCAAACAGGCCTGTTTGATCGCCCCTATTTGATCGCCTTGTCGGTAATGGCGGTTGTGTAGGCGCCGGTCGGCTCCTTGGCGATGATCTTCTGGTCGAGCAGCGCCTTGGCGGTGCGCTCGTAGGTCGCCGGATCGAGCTTGCCGTCGGCATTGTCGATCAGCTTGGCGACTTCGCCCATCATGCGCTTCTGGTGGTTCTCGTCCTGGCCGCCATTGTCCATGACGATGCCGGCTGCCTCGTCGGAATTGTCGACGGCGTATTTCCAGCCCTTCATCGAGGCGCGCACAAAACGCACCATCTTGTCCTCGAAGGCCGGGTCCTTGAGCTTGTCCTCGAGCGCATAGAGCCCGTCTTCGAGCAGGTCGTTGCCCATGGCCGAGTAGTTGAACACGGTCAGCTGTTCCGGCTTATAACCGGCATCGATGAGCTGCCAATACTCGTTGTAGGTCATCACCGAGATGCAATCCGCCTGTTTCTGGATCAGCGGCTGCACGTCGAAGCTCTGCTTCAGCACGGTCACGCCATCCGGGCCGCCATCGGTCTTCAGGCCGAGCTTGTTCATCCAGGCGTAGAACGGATATTCGTTGCCGAAGAACCAGACACCGAGCGTATGGCCCTTGAAGTCGGCTTCGGTCTTGATAGGGCCGTCCTTCGGACAAACCAGCTCCATGCCGGCCTTCTTGAACGGCTGGGCGATGTTGACCAGCGGCACGCCCTTCTCGCGCGCAGCCAGCGCGCCGCCCATCCAGTCGACGATGACGTCTGCGCCGCCGCCGGCGATCACCTGCTCCGGCGCGATATCGGGACCGCCGGGCTTGATGTCGACGTCGAGACCCTCGGCGTCATAGAACCCCTTGGCCTTGGCGACATAGTAGCCGGCAAACTGGGACTGCGTGACCCATTTCAGCTGGAGCGTCACCTTGTCCGCGGCCATCGCCTGAAACGCGGCAAGCGACATCGCGCCGGCCAGAACAGGAATTGCAAGTCTTTTCATGTTTTTACCCTCTGAAGTTAGCACCCTTAAACCCACCGCCCCTATCCACCACGGACAGAGGGATGCCAAAACGTGACGGCTCTCTCGAAAAGAGCGACGACGCCATAAAAGACCGAACCCGCAAGTGCTGCAACTGCGATTTCGGCCCAGACCATGTCGATGTTCATCCGCCCTACTTCCGTCGAAATGCGGAATCCCATGCCGACCACCGGCGTGCCGAAGAACTCCGCAACGATGGCGCCGATCAGCGCCAGCGTCGAATTGATCTTCAGCGCATTGAAGATGAAAGGCGCCGCTGCCGGCAGCCGCAGCTTGACTAGCAACTGCCAGTAGCCCGACGCATAGGTACGCATCAGGTCGCGCTCCATATGGCCGGAGGCGGCAAGGCCGGCGACCGTGTTCACCAGCATCGGGAAGAAGGTCATGATGATGACCACCGCCGCCTTGGACTGCCAGTCGAAACCGAACCACATGACCATGATCGGTGCCACGCCGATGATCGGCAACGCCGAGACCATATTGCCGATTGGCAGCAGGCCGCGCCGCAGGAACGGCACGCGGTCGGCCATGATAGCGGCGATGAAGCCGGCGCCGCTTCCCACCACATAGCCGAAGATCACCGCCTTGAAGATGGTCTGCCGCACGTCGGCGGCCAGTACCGGCAGCGAATTGGCGATGCGGGCGCCGATCGCACTCGGCGGCGGCAACAGGATGAAAGGGATGCCGGCACCGCGCGTCGCCGCTTCCCAGATGATCAGGATCCAGGCGCCGAAGATCGCCGGAATGACCAGCCGCAACGCAGCGCTCGCCCAGTTCGCGGCGGGACGCAGTGTCGACAGCACCGCCACGCAGCGCCATCCCAGCAGCCACGCGGCAGCGAGCAGCAGAAAGAACGGCGCAAGCGCGGTGCCTTCGAAGCCGTTTATGCCTGAAATCAACAGCCACGCCACCCAGTGCGCGCCGACGAACAGCACCAGGGCTTCGACGATAGGCGCCACTTTGGTCATCGAGACAAGCGCTGCCAGCAGCAACAGTCCGAAAATCAGGTCCTTCGTCGCGAGAAAGGGATAGTTGAAACTCGCTGTCGGTTGCGCCAGCGCCGCTGCTTCCGGCGCCGACATGGCGCCGAGCACACCGGCGAGCGAACAAAGCGCGATGGCGAGCACTCCTTGCCAGAACGGCCTTAGCCAGCTCATGCCGGCCTCCCGCCCATGGCGCGGTCGACGATGCGCCCGGCAATGCCGACCACCATCACCAGCAGTGCCGCCACCACCGAGCCGGCAATCAGCGCCGACCAGATGTCGATGGTCTGGCTGTAATAGGCGCCGGCGAGCAGCTTGGCGCCGATGCCGGCAACCGCACCGGTCGGCAGCTCGCCGACAATGGCGCCAACCAGGCTGGCGGCCACCGCCACCTTCATCGACGTGAACAGGAACGGCACTGAAGCCGGTACCCGCAATTTCCAGAAGGTCTGCGAGCCGCTGGCATTGTAGGTGTGCATCAGGTCGAGATGAGTGAGCTCCGGCGAGCGCAGCCCCTTGACCATGCCGACGGCCACCGGGAAGAACGATAGATAGGTCGAGATCAGCGCTTTCGGGATCAGCCCGGTGACGCCGATCGCTGCCAGCACGACGATGATCATCGGCGCCACCGCCAGGATCGGAATGGTCTGCGAGGCGATGATCCACGGCATCAGGCTGCGGTCGAGCGTCGCCACATGCACGATGCCGATGGCAATGACGATGCCGAGCGCGGTGCCGAAAGCGAAGCCGAGCAGCGTCGAGGACAGCGTCACCCAGGCGTTGTAGACCAGGCTGCGGCTGCTGGTGACGCTGCGCAGGAAGGTGTTCTCGAAGAAATTCACCGCCACCTGATGCGGCGCCGGCAGCGTCGGCTTCGGCTGCGCCAGCGTCTTTCCGATGAATTCGACGACGCTGGGCGTCGCGTTGGCGCGGCGGTCGAGATCGCGCTGGAACGGTGTGTTGAGGATGACGGCGAAGAGATACCAGACGACCACCACGCCTGCGAGGATCGAGGTCACCGGAACGATCTTGTCGCGAAAGGAGTCCACGCCTCAATCCTCGTAGGAATGGCCGGCGCGCAAACCGTCGCGCACGCGCGCCGCGATTGCCAGGAACTCCGGCGTCTCGCGGATATCGAGCGGCCGCTTCTTCGGCAGCGTCGAGGAGATGACGTCGCTGACGCGGCCCGGACGCGGCGACATGACGACGATGCGCGTCGACAGATAGACCGCCTCGGGAATCGAATGGGTGACGAAGCAGATGGTCTTGTTGGTCCGCTCCCACAGTTCCAGAAGCTGTTCGTTGAGATGGTCGCGGACGATCTCGTCGAGCGCGCCGAACGGCTCGTCCATCAGCAGCAGGTCGGCATCGAAGGCCAGCGCGCGTGCGATCGAGGCACGCTGCTGCATGCCGCCGGAAAGCTGCCAGGGATATTTCTTTTCGAAGCCCGACAGGTTGACGAGGTCGAGCGTGCGCTTGATGCGCGCCGTCTGTTCCGCCCTGGACAGGCCGATGACCTCCAGTGGCAGCGCCACATTGCGTTCGATCGTGCGCCACGGGAACAGGGCAGCCGCCTGGAAGACATAGCCATAGGCACGGTTTTCACGCGCCTTCTCAGGCGTCATCCCGTTGACCGAGATGGTCCCCGATGTCGGCTTCTCCAGATCGGCAATGACGCGCAGCAAGGTCGTCTTGCCGCAACCAGATGGCCCGATGAAGGACACGAATTCGCCCTTGCCGATGGTCAGGTCGACATCGGACAGCGCCTGCACCGGACCGTCACTGGTCTGGAAGGTCAGGCCGAGCTTGCTTGCCGAAACGACGGCTGGCGACTGTCCTGTCATAGGCCGCGGCCTGCCTTTTCGCGCCGCTGCCGCGCCGGCCAGAATCCGGTTGCTTTTGCCACAATGCTGCTTTCCACTCGCCCAGTCCTACTCGCTTATGTCCCACTCGATCGACGCCCGGAGTTCGCCCGATGTCGCCCAAACCCACTTGTCATCTTATCCGCCCCGCAAGCTCTTATGAAGGCAAGCAGGGACTGAGCTATTTCGCCGGCATCGCCGCCGAAACGGTCGGCTCTACCGGCATCTGCATGCACTTGCTCACCATGCCGCCCGGCGCTCGCGCCAAGGCGCACATGCATGAAAGCCATGAAACGGCGATCTTCGTACTCTCCGGCGAAGTTCACACCTGGTATGGCGACCGACTTGAGCAGCACATCGTCGTCAAAGCCGGCGACCTTTTCTATATCCCGGCCGGCGTGCCGCATCTGCCGGCCAATCTGAGCGGCAGCCCCGCCTCCGCGGTCATTGCCCGCACCGACCCCAACGAACAGGAAAGCGTCGTCCTGTTGCCGGAACTGGATGCGCTGGTCGCCTGATACCGATGAAAGGGTTCTTGCAGTCATCGGCACCCTGAGACTTCCCCGTAGACGGTGCCGTCCTCGTCGGCGATCACCAACCTCCTGGCGTTCTTGGCGCTGCGCTTGATGGTGAATTGTGCGGGCGACTCACCCTCCTCGCCTTCCGCCTGGCATTGCGCCTTCACCACCAGCGAGCCGTCGGCCTGGACCTGCTTTTCGGTGAAGGTGCACGCGCTCGCCACCGTGATGAATTCAGTTCCGGTCAATAGCAGCATGTCCTCGGCATAGACTTGCTGACCGTTCTTGTTGATGCAGCCGGACTTGTTGCCATAGGGCTTGGAGAGGTCGATCGCCGCCGCCGAAGCCTGGCCGGCCACCGACGCGACAGCCGCGGCAACAATGAGATGAAATCCGCGCATGCTCACACCCCGGTCGCGGGGATGCCGGTGCGCTCAACCTTGCGCGGCGCCGAAATTTCCTTCCAGGTCGACAGCGCCCGGTTGACCGCCGCATTCGGCTCGCGGCCGACGAATTCGCCATGGCCCGGCTTGGCCTTGACCTCGGCCTCCTCGATCGACAATTCGCCCCGCGAGAAGACGAAGCGCGGCAGGCCAGTCACTTCGAAACCTTCGAAGACGTTGTAGTCGATCACCGACTGCTGCTTCTTGGCCGAGATCTTCTTTTTCCGCTTCGGGTCCCAGACGAGGATGTCGGCGTCCGCACCTTCGACGATGGCGCCCTTCTTCGGGTACATGTTGAGTATCTTGGCAATGTTGGTCGAGGTCACCGCGACGAACTCGTTCATCGTCAGCCGGCCTGTGTTGACGCCTGTGGTCCACAGAACGGGCAAGCGATCCTCGAGCCCGCCGGTGCCGTTCGGAATCTTGGTGAAATCGCCAACGCCGTTACGCTTCTGCTTGGTGGTGAAGGCGCAATGGTCGGTCGCCACCACTTGCAACGATCCGGCCTGCAGGCCGGCCCACAGCGAATCCTGGTGTAACTTGTTGCGGAACGGCGGGCTCATCACCCGCCGAGCCGCATGGTCCCAGTCCTTGTTGAAATATTCGCTCTCATCGAGCGTCAGATGCTGGATCAGCGGCTCGCCGAAGACGCGCATGCCTTTTTGCCGCGCCCGGCGGATGGCTTCGTGGGCCTGCTCGCAGGAGACATGCACGACATAGAGCGGCACGCCGGCCATATCGGCGATCATGATGGCGCGGTTGGTCGCCTCGCCTTCGACTTCCGGCGGGCGCGAATAGGCGTGTCCCTCCGGGCCATTGTTGCCGGCGGCCAGCAGCTTCTGCGACAATCCGGCAACCACGTCGCCGTTCTCGGCATGCACCAGCGGCAGCGCGCCGAGATCGGCGCAGCGCTGGAACGACGCATACATCTCGTCGTCGTCGACCATCAGCGCGCCCTTGTAGGCCATGAAGTGCTTGAATGAGGTGATGCCCTTGTCGACGACGGTCGCCATCTCATCGAACACCTGCTTGCCCCACCAGGTGATCGCCATATGGAAGGAATAGTCGCAGGACGCTTTCGAGGTCTTGTTGTCCCACATCTGCAAGGCTTCGAGCAGCGACTGCTGCGGCGAAGGCAGACAGAAATCGACGACCATGGTTGTGCCGCCGGCAAGTGCGGCACGCGTGCCGGATTCGAAATCGTCGGCCGAATAGGTGCCCATGAAAGGCATTTCGAGATGCGTGTGCGGATCGATGCCGCCCGGCATCACATAGCAGCCGGTAGCGTCGTACTCGTGGTCGCCATGCAGGTCCGGACCGATGGCGATGATCTTGCCGTGCTTGACCAGCACGTCGGCCTTCCAGGTGCGGTCGGCGGTGACAATGGTGCCGTTCTTTATGACTTTGGACATTTTCTTGTTCCCCTGTTCTTGTCGCGCTTCTGGCGAGCGGCGTTACGAGGCGGCAGTCTATCGTATCATTCGACAATCACTGCCGTATCGACCACCGCATGGAACAGCACGTCGGCGCCCGCCGCCGCCCATTCCTTGGTGATTTCCTCGGCCTCGTTGTGGCTGAGCCCGTCGACGCAAGGGCACATCACCATTGCAGTCGGCGCGACGCGGTTGATCCAGCAGGCGTCGTGGCCGGCGCCGGAGACGATGTTGCGATGCGAGTAGCCGAGCCGTTCGGCGGCATCGCGGATCGCCTTGACGCAGCCGGGGTCGAAGGTGACAGGATCGAAATGGCCGACCTGCTCGATCGCATATTTGATGTCGAGCGCCTCGCAGATCGTGTCGATGCCTTCGCGGATGCGGCCGTCCATGGCATCCAGCACTTCCTTTCCCGGCGAGCGGATGTCGATGGTGAAGACCGTGCGCCCGGCGATGATGTTGCGCGAGTTCGGATAGACCTCCATATGGCCGATCGCGCCGACAGCGTCCGGCTGGTAGTCCATGGCGATCTCGTGCACCAACTCAGTCACCCGCGCCATGCCGAGCCCGGCATTGCGGCGCTTCGGCATCGGCGTCGAACCGGTATGCGCTTCCTTGCCGGTCAGCGTCACCTGCAGCCATTTCAGCCCCTGGCCGTGGGTGACGACGCCGATGTCGATACCTTCGTCCTCGAGGATCGGCCCTTGCTCGATATGCAGCTCGAAGAAGGCATGGATCTTGCGGTCGCCGACCCTCTCGGCGCCCTTCCAGCCGATGCGTTCGAGTTCCTCTCCGAACTTCTTGCCGTCCTTGTCGACATGCGAATAAACATCGGCCTGGTCGAGGACGCCCGCGAAAACGCCCGACGCCATCATCGCCGGCGCAAAGCGCGCGCCCTCCTCGTTCGTCCAGTTGATGACGACGATCGGATGCTTCGTCTTGATGCCGAGATCGTTGAGCGAGCGCACGATCTCCAGGCCGCCGAGCACACCGAGCACGCCGTCATACTTGCCGCCGGTCGGCTGGGTGTCGAGATGGCTGCCGACATAGACCGGCGGCAGATCGGGGTCGGTGCCTTCGCGTCGAGCAAACATCGTGCCCATCTCGTCGAGACCCATTTCGAGCCCCGCGTCTTCGCACCAACGCTTGAACAGATGCCGCCCGTGGCCGTCCTCGTCGGTCACGGTCTGGCGATTGTTGCCGCCGGCAATACCGGGGCCGATCTTCGCCATCTCCATTATCGAATCCCACAAACGGTCTGAATTGATTCGCAGATTCTCGCCGGGCGCGGCCATTTCTAGTACCTCATTTGATTGCGGCAAAGCACCAGCGTCCCCCCTCGAGGCCCTCGTGGGGAGGGTGGCCGCGAAGCGGCCGGGTGGGGTCGGCTGACATACGCGCGACCTTTTCCTTGACCCCCTGCGCGACATGCCAAGCGCTATTTATGACATTTGGCTCGTCAACGCGGAAGACATCCAACCCGAGTGATCGCAGATAGGCATCGCGGACTGCATCGTGCCGTTTGCCCCTCTCCTGTTCGTGCAAATCCCCATCGACTTCGACGATCAGCTTCACGGCGAGGCAGGCAAAGTCGACGATATGGGGGCCGATCGGGCACTGACGGCGGAACTTGATGCCGGCGGACTTCAGCTCACGCAGCTCATACCAAAACAGGGACTCGCCCTTGGTCGCATGAACTCGAAGTGCGCGCGCCTTTTGGCGCATTTCGAAGCTCACGCGGGTACGGGCCATCAGAAGGCACCTCGCAACAGAAGATCAGGTCGGCGCGCTGCCGCACCGACCCCACCCGACCGCTTCGCGGCCACCCTGCCATCGAGGGGGAGGGACAGCTGCGGCACGTCCCTCAATCTACCGCCCTCAATACTTCACGCACATGGTCGATCAATTCGTTGATCTGCCCCTTGGTGATGATCAGCGGCGGCGACAGCGCGATGATGTCGCCGGTGGTGCGGATCAGCGCGCCGCGCTCGAATGCCTTGACGAAGGCCGAGAAGGCGCGTTTCGTCGGCTGCCCGGCGATAGGTGCCAGCTCGATCGCGCCGATCAGACCGATGTTGCGGATGTCGATGACGTTCGGCTCGCCCTTCAGCGAATGCAGCGCGTCCTCCCAGTATGGCGACAGTTCCTCGCCGCGGGTCAGCAGCCCCTCTTCCTTGTAGGTGTCGAGCGTGCCGAGCGCCGCCGCACAAGCGATCGGATTGCCCGAATAGGTGTAGCCGTGAAAGAACTCGATCATGTGCTCGGGGCCGGTCATGAAGGCGTCGTGGATTTCCTTCTTCACGAACACCGCGCCCATCGGGATGACGCCGTTGGAGACGCCCTTGGCGGTGGTCATGATGTCAGGCGTGACGCCGAAATAGTCGGCCGCAAACGGCGCGCCGAGGCGGCCGAAGCCGGTGATGACCTCGTCGAAGATCAGCAGGATGCCGTGCTTTGTGCAGATCTCGCGCAGCTTCTGCAAATAACCTTTCGGCGGCAGGATCACTCCGGTGGAACCGGCAACCGGCTCGACGATGACGGCCGCGATGGTCGAGGCGTCATGCAGGGCGACGATGCGCTCCAGCTCGTTGGCCAGTTCCGCGCCGTGTTCGGGCACGCCCTTGGTGAACGAGTTCTTTTCCGGCAGGTGCGTGTGCGGCATGTGGTCGACGCCGCCGAGCAGCGTGCCGAACATCTTGCGGTTGGTGACGATGCCGCCGACCGAGATGCCGCCGAAATTAACGCCGTGATAGCCGCGCTCGCGGCCGATCAGACGGGTGCGCGAGCCTTCGCCCCTGGCGCGATGGTAAGCGATCGCCATCTTCAGGGCGGTCTCGACCGATTCCGAGCCGGAATTGGTGAAGAACACATGGTCCATGCCCTTCGGCGCGATGTCGACCAGCCGGTTCGCCAGTTCGAACACGATCGGATGGCCCATCTGGAAGGCCGGTGCGTAGTCGAGCTCGGCTGCCTGCTGCTGGATCGCCTCGGTGATCTTCGGCCGGCAGTGGCCGGCGTTGACGCACCACAGACCGGCGGTGCCGTCGAGAACCTTGCGCCCGTCGCTCGTCGTGTAATGCATGTCCTTGGCGGACACCATCATGCGTGGTGCTTGTTTGAACTGCCGGTTTGCCGTGAACGGCATCCAGAATGCGCTGAGATCGTTCGGCGTGACTTTCAGCCGGTTGGACATGACCAAGACTTCCCCTTGTAACCTGTTTCGGTGCGGCTAACGCTTGGTCTTCCCAACACTTGGTCTTCGCGACGTTTTCGTGCTACGCAAATTTTTGACCGATTGGACAAACGTTAGCACCGCCGTGTCGGCGGTCAAGGGATTACTAGCGGAAATGCGGCATCTGAAGCGCGCTCCACAGGCCGAGGAAAAACTGGTCCAGACAATTGGTCCAGACGGTCCTTTCGGCAGCGGCTGGCAAAGGTGACGATCAGCATGGAGAGCCCCGCCCCTCGCCGCACCCGCATCCAGCAGGAAAAGCGCGAGCTTATCCTGGAGGCGGCGCTCGAAGTCTTCTCCACCAACGGTTTTCGCGGCTCGACCATCGACCAGATCGCCGAAGCCGCCGGCATGTCGAAGCCGAACCTTCTCTACTATTTCCGTCGCAAGGAAGACATCCACGAGACGCTGATGCAGCGGCTTCTAGACACCTGGCTGGCGCCGCTGCGTGAACTCGATGACATCGGCGATCCGCTGACCGAATTGCGTAGCTACATCAGGCGCAAGCTTGAGATGGCGCGCGATTTCCCGCGCGAAAGCCGGCTGTTCGCCAACGAGATCCTGCAGGGCGCCCCGCGCATCATGCCGCTGCTGGAAGGCGAGTTGAAGACGCTGGTCGACGAGAAGGCTACCGTCATCAAGGGCTGGATGCGTGCCGGCAAGATCGCCAAGACCGATCCCTGGCATCTGATCTTCTCGATCTGGGCAACGACGCAGCATTATGCCGATTTCGATGTCCAGGTCCGCGCCGTGCTCGGCCCCGACCGCGGCGGCGACGGCCGCTTCGAGGATGCTGCTAGGTTCCTGGAGCAGTTGTTCATCGAAGGGCTGAAGCCGAAGGGCTAATCCGCCGCTCCATCGCCGCAAATGATCAGGCAGTGCGCCGCTCGGCCGGAAGCGTTTCCAGCAGCTTTTCGAGCTTGGCAATGGAGTTCTGCTCGGCAAGCGGCGTGTAGACGATCAGCCTCATGTCGGAGCCGTCATCGATCGAAAAGCTCATATGCTCGAATGACATGGAGCCGGCGCTCGGGTGCCGGATGTGCTTCACCCCCGAGAGATTGCGCACCACGTCGCGCCGCGGCCACCAGGCGCGGAATTCCGGGCTAGAGCGCGTCATAAGCGCGATCAGCCGCTCGAAATCCGGATCACCGACATATTTCGCGCTTTCCGCCCGGAACGAAGCAATGACGGCCCGCGCCAGTCCCTCCCAGTCGACGAGCAGGCGGCGATGATGCGGATTGGTGAACACCATATGGACGATATTGCGGGCATCGCCCTCCAGCAGGCCATAATCGCCGAACACGGCCGCCGCAGCGGGATTCCAGGCCAGCACATCCCAGCGCCGGCCAACGACATAGGCCGGCTGCATCACAAGGCTTTGCAGCATGTGCAACAGCGGGCCGTCGACCTTTTCCGGCGTCGCCGCACGACGCTCCGGCTGCTGGCGTCCGGCGAGGATGAAAAGGTGCCGCTTCTCGGCGGCATCAAGCCGCAGTGCCTCGCAGAGCGCCGTCAGCACCTCCACCGAGGGCCGCACGTCACGGCCCTGCTCCAGCCAGGTGTACCAGGTCGTGCCGACGCCGGCGATCATCGCCACCTCCTCGCGTCGCAGGCCGGGCGTGCGCCGCCGCGCACCGGCCGCTATGCCCGCGGCCTGGGGCGAAAGCCTTTCGCGGCGCGAGCGCAGGAAGGCGCCAAGTTCACGCCGGCGGCTGTCTTCTGGTGAGTGCGTCGGGGAAGTCATCGGTTTCACTATAGCAGTATCGATACCAGGATAAAGTTTGAACTGTTTGGCAAGCGCCGAGTGCCCCATCTTGCGTTCAGAGCAATGATATGGAGGCTCTAAAACATGGAACTGAAAGACAAGACCGTTCTCATCACCGGATCCACCGCCGGTGTCGGCCGCATGGTCGCGCAGAGGCTCGGCGCCGGTGGCGCCCGCGTCCTGGTGCATGGCCGCGATACAACGCGGGGCAAAGCGACCGTCGCCGAGATCGAAGCCGCCGGCGGCAAGGCCGAGTTTCTGGCCGCCGATCTCTCATCGCTGGCCGAGGTCCGCCGCCTCGCTGAAGTCGTGCGTGCAAAAACCAGCCGGCTCGACATTCTCATCAACAATGCCGGTATCGGCACCCACGGTGCGAAGCGGCAGGTCGGCGCCGACGGCTACGAACTGCGCTTTGCCGTCAACTATCTCGCTGGCTTCTTGCTCACCACCGAGCTTCTGCCGCTGCTCGAGGCCAGCGCCCCGGCACGCATCGTCAATGTCGCATCGGCCGGCCGGCAGGCGATCGATTTCGGCGACGTCATGCTGACCCATGGTTACAACGGCGGCCGCGCCTATTGCCAGAGCAAGCTGGCGCAAATCATGTTCACTATCGATCTGGCGCAGCAGCTGAACGGCACCGGCGTCACCGTCAACAGCCTGCATCCGGCAAGCTACATGAACACGACCATGGTCCGGCAGGCTGGTATCACGCCGTGGAGTTCGGTCGAAACCGGCGCCGAAGCCATCATCAATCTCGCCACGTCACCGGCGCTCGAAGGACGCAGCGGCCTCTATTTCGACGGGTTGCGGGAATCCCGTGCCGATGACCAGGCCTACGACGCCAAGGCAAGACAGCAATTGCGGGAATTGAGCCAGAACCTTGTCGGGGTTCCATCGGCCTCCCACACAGCGCAGGAACAGCATTCATGAACGAGAAGACAGAACATGCCGTGATCGTCGGCGGCTCCTCCGGCATCGGCCTCGCCACGGCGCGGAAGCTACTTGGCCCGGGCATGAAGGTGACCATCACTGGCCGCAACCAGGAAAAGCTTAAAGGCGCATGGCATAGCCTTGGCGGAGCTGTCGAGACGGCTGCCTTCGATGCAACGAAGCCCGACGAGGTTCGCGCCTCCTTCGAGACGCTTGGCGCATTCGACCACCTGGTGCTGGCGGCGAGCGGCGGCAAGGGCCTTGGCCCGTTCGAAACGTTAAACCTTGCCGAACTCAGCAGCGGTATCGACGAGAAAGTGCGCCCTCAGCTATCCTGCCTGCAGGCGGCCTTGCCCACCTTGAACAAGGGCGGATCGGTTACCTTCGTCTCGGCCGTCTCGGCGCAAATGACCACACCTGGTGTCGCCGGCATTGCCGCCATCAACGGCATGCTGCTGACCGTCGTGCCAATCCTGGCGGTGGAGTTGAAGCCATTGCGCGTCAACGCCGTGGCGCCCGGCGTCATCGACACGCCGTGGTGGGATTTCCTGCCAACCGAGCAACGCCAGGCGATGTTTGCCGACTATGCCGGCAAGACGCCGGTCGGCCGCATCGGCCGCGCCGAAGACGTCGCCGACGCCATCGCGTTCCTCATCGCCGGCAGCTTCGTCACCGGCCAGGTGCTGACCTGCGACGGCGGCCTGCGATTTGCCGCATAGAGTATGATCCCGAACCGAAAGTCAGCGCAGCAAAAAGTGGAAACCGGTTTTTGGAAAAGATCATGCTCAAGAAAAACAGGGCTTGCCTCCCAAAACTGCGCAGCGTTTTGGCGTAACGACATGCGCAAAAAACCGGGCGCGCAGCGCTAGGCCGCGCCCGGTTCGTGCCTGCTCAAGCGGCGATCGCCGCCGATACCGGATGCATCGCATGGAAGGAGACGCACAACCTGTTCCAGGCATTGATCATGCCCATCGCCACCGTCAGCTTGACCAGTTCCTCTTCCGAGAAATGCTCGAGCGTTTCTGCGTAGAGCGCATCCGAAACACCCCCGTCGGCGATCATGGTCACCGCCTCGGTCCAGGCGAACGCGGCACGCTCACGCTCGGAATACAGCGGCGATTCCTTCCACGCCGAAACCAGATAGAGCCGCTGTTCGGTCTCGCCGTCGTGGCGCGCCTCGCGGCTATGCATCTCGACGCAATACGAACAGCCGTTGATCTGCGAGGCACGCAACTTGATCAGATGCAACAGGCTTGCCTCCAGCCCGCACTCCTCCACCGCCTTGTTGAGCGCCGACACCGCCTTCATGATTTCTGGCGCCTTGGCGAAGAATTGAAGCCTCTGTTTCATCGTCTTACCTTTCAGTTTGCTTGGTGGATTTCTGTGGCCGCTGATGGCGCTCGACGAAAGCGCGGTTCGCTGCAACCGAGCGGGGGTCGGCATCCCTCATATGTTTCGCCACGATATCGGACAGTCGGGCCTCGGCGAGAGCGGCGCGATAGGCGCGCTCGGCCTTCTGCATCGCGACATTGATGCCGCACGGTTTTGCATAGGCCGAAGCATCGAGCCTGGCCGGGCCGCACTGGCGGATCTCGCCGCAGCGGAAAGCCGGGTCGCGCCCTTCGATGGCCAGCACGATATCTAGCAGCGTTATGCGTTCGGTCGCGCGCGCCAGCCGGTAGCCTCCCGCCGGCCCCGGCACCGATTCCAGGATGCCTGCTGCCGTCAGTGCGTTGAGATGCTTCAGTAGATAGCTCGGCGACAGGCCGAAGGCTTCTGCCATGGCGGCGCCCGGCAAGGTGCCTTGGCCTTCCACGCCGGCCAGCATGGCGGCGCAGTGGATGGCCGCTTCAACGCCCTCACTCAGCTTCATCGCACTGATCTCATATTCATGGATATTTTATATCCTGGATATAGATTATCTGCAATAGGCTATGTGAAAAAACGGCGCCGGGAAGCGCCGCTTTTTCGCAACGGGTTGTACCCTTATTCGGCGGCCACCTTGGCCATCGGGTTGTTCGGATGCGTCGTCCAGTTGGCATAGATCGGCGACACCGGCTTGCCGGTGCGCTGGTCGACCACTCCTGCGGCCAGCGGCTCCATGGTAATGCAGTTCTCCACCGGGCAGACGTTGACGCAGAGATTGCAGCCGACGCATTCGGCCTCGATCACCTCGAAATGCCTGACGCCGTCGACCATGCTGGTGATCGCCTGGTGCGAGGTGTCCTCGCAGGCGATATGGCAGCGGCCGCATTTGATGCAGGCGTCCTGGTCGATATGCGCCTTGGCGACATAGTTGAGGTTGAGATACTGCCAATCGGTGACGTTGGGCGCGGCGCGGCCGATGATGTCGTCGAGCGAGGCATGGCCCTTCTCGTCCATCCAGTTTTCCAGGCCGGCGATCATCTCCTGCACGATCTTGAAGCCGTAGGTCATTGCCGCCGTGCAGACCTGCACATTGCCGGCGCCGAGCGCCATGAACTCGGCCGCATCACGCCAGGTGGTGATGCCGCCGATGCCGGAGATCGGCAGGCCGCGCGTTTCCTGGTCGCGTGCGATCTCGGCCACCATGTTCATTGCGATCGGCTTCACTGCCGGGCCGCAATAGCCGCCATGCGAGCCCTTGCCGTCAATGGTCGGTTCCGGTGCGAAATTGTCGAGGTTGACGCCGGTGATCGAATTGATGGTGTTGATCAGCGACACCGCGTCGGTGCCGCCGGCAAATGCTGCCCGCGCCGGCTTGCGTATGTCGGTGATGTTGGGCGTCAGCTTGGTGATGACGGGCATGCGGGTGTTGGCCTTGCACCAGCGCACCACCATTTCGATGTATTCCGGCACCTGGCCAACGGCCGCACCCATGCCGCGTTCCGACATGCCATGCGGGCAGCCGAAATTGAGCTCGATGCCGTCGGCCTCCGTCTCCTCGACCACCGGCAGGATCGCCTTCCAGCTTTCCTCCACGCACGGCACCATCAGCGAGACGACGATGGCGCGGTCCGGCCAGTCCTTCTTGACCTGTTTGATCTCACGCAGATTGGTCTGCAGGTCGCGGTCGGTGATCAGCTCGATGTTGTTCAAACCGAGCAGGCGGCGATCGGCGCCCCAGATCGCGCCGTAGCGCGGGCCGTTGACGTTGACCACCGGCGGTCCCTCCTCGCCGAGCGTCTTCCACACCACGCCACCCCAGCCCGCCCTGAAGGCGCGGATGACGTTGTAGGCCTTGTCGGTCGGCGGCGCCGAAGCCAGCCAGAACGGGTTCGGCGATTTAATGCCGATGAAATTGTTGCGGATGTCTGCCATGCTCATGCCCTCCCGTTCGAGGTCAGTGCCCGATGGATTGATTCGGCCGCGTCGCGGCCTTGCGCAACGGCGGAGACGGTGAGGTCGTCGCCGCCGAAAATGCAGTCGCCGCCGGCCCAGACGTTCTGCAGCAAGGTGCGGCCTTCGGCGTCGACCTTGATGCGACCGGCTTCCAGCGTGATCGAGGCGCCACTGCCGTTCAGCGCAGCCGGAACAAAGCTCTGGCCGATCGCCTTGAACACCTGGTCGGCGGCGAGCGTCAGCGTCTCGCCGGTGCCGACGAGTTTCTCGCCCTTCATCGCCGTATATTCGAGTTCGATGGCGCTGACCTTGCCGCCCTCGGCGACAACCCGCTTCGGCTGCAGCCAGTGACGAATGGTGACGCCATTGGCGGCGGCCAGATCCTGCTCGAACTCGGAGGCATTCATGTGCTCCTGGCCGCGCCGGTAGCAGATCGTCACCTCTTCGGCGCCGAGCAGCTTTGACTGCACCGCGGCATCGATCGCCGTCATGCCGCCGCCGATGACGACGACGCGCCGGCCGACCGGCAGGCTGGCAAGATCGATGGCCTGGCGAAGCTCCGCAATGAACTCCACGGCATTGGCGACCCCTTGCGTCTCCTCGCCATCGGCGCGCAGCGCATTGACGCCGCCAAGCCCCATGCCGAGAAACACCGCATCGTAGTTCCTGGTCAGGTCCGACAGCTGGTAGTCGCGGCCGAGCGCCTTGCCGTTCTGGATGTCGATGCCGCCGATCGAGGTCACGTAGTCGACCTCGGCCTGGGCGAAATTGTCGATGCTCTTGTAGGCGGCGATGCCGTATTCATTCAGACCGCCGGCCTTCGGGCGGGCTTCCAGTATGGTCACGTCGTGACCGTAGCGGGCCAGCCGATGCGCCGCGGCAAGCCCCGCCGGCCCGGCCCCGACCACGGCGACCGTCTTGCCGGTGGGAGCGGCGCGCGCATAGAACTGCTTGTTCTCGGCCATGGCGACATCGGTGGCGTAGCGCTGAAGCCGGCCGATCTGCACCGGCTTGCCTTCGGCCACTTCGCGCACGCAGACCTCCTCGCACAGCGTCTCGGTCGGACAGACGCGGGCGCACATGCCGCCGAGGATGTTCTGGTCGAAGATCGTCTTGGCAGAGCCGAACGGATTGCCGGTCGAGATCTGGCGGATGAACAGCGGGATGTCGATCGAAGTCGGGCATGCATTCATGCACGGCGCATCGTAACAGAAATAGCAGCGGTCGGACTCGACCAACGCCTCGTGATGGTCGAGCGGCGGATGCAGGTCGGAAAAATTGTCCGCGTATTGCTGGGGCGAAAGCCGACCGCCGGCAATACCTTCCTTGAACTGGCCTTCTGGCATCGTCAGTTCCCCATGTTTTTTCATTTTGGGGAAGGCTAGCACGTTTTATTTTTTTATCAATTGGTCAATTTTCAGTGCAAACCAATGAAAAGCTTCAATAAAACATGATAAATATACTCATGTTTATTCGGCGTTTGCGCCGTCTTTTTTGGCTCGGCTGTCGGAATTTCGTCGCGAAGATCGTCCTAGAATAGATCACGCATGATCAATGACTGGAAACCGCAAGGAGCACGAAAAATGCCAAAATCCCCGATGCCCTTCTTCTGGTACGAACTCATGACCACCGATCTCGACGCCGCCGAGGCGTTCTACACAGCCGTTGTCGGCTGGAAGGCGCAGGCCTTCGACGGCGCGCCGGGCATGCCGCGCTATATCGTCATGAATGTCGGCGAGCGCGGCGTCGGCGGACTGATGGCGCAGCCGGAGGAAGTACGCAAGATGGGCATGCCGCCGGCCTGGCTCGGCTACATCCACACCAGGGACGTCGATGCCTCGACAAAATCGTTGAAGGCGGCCGGCGGTACGGTTCACCGCGAACCCGACGACATTCCGGGCGTCGGCCGCTTTGCCGTCGTCGCCGATCCGCAAGGCGCGACCTTCAACTTCCTGCAGCCGGATGGCCCCGACCAGCCGCCGATGCCGTCGGCGACGCCCGGCAATATTGGCTGGCATGAGCTCTATACGACCGACTGGCGCGCCGCGTTCGATTTCTATTCCGATCAGTTCGGCTGGACCAAGGCCGGTGACTTCGACATGGGCGAAATGGGCGTCTATCAGGTTTTCGCCGCCGGCGGCGAGCCCATTGGCGGCATGATGAACAAGCCCGAGCAGGTCCCAGTGCCGGTCTGGCAGTTCTACTTCAATGTGCCCGGCATCGACGCGGCGGCCAAACGCGTCACCGACAATGGCGGCCAGATCCTGATGGGCCCGCAAGAGGTGCCCGGCGGCCAATGGATCGTGCAGTGCACGGACCCGCAAGGCGCCCATTTCGCGCTTATCGCGCCGGGACGATAAGAAGGCAGGCGTCGCGCGCGGCTCACGTTTGTCGCAGCTGGCGTTCCTTCGCGCCTCCTCTATCCGGCAGGGCAGAGGAGGCGCTGCCCCTGCGCATTCTGGGCGATCTCCAAGCCTAAACAGCCGGCTTCACCGACAATTGATGGCAGGCCGGGCGATGTGAATGGCCCTCCATTTGACGATGATCTATGGCCGAACCGGGAGGTTTGAAAAATGGAGTTTTGAATGAAGCTTTTCGAAGGTCTCGCCAGATATCAGTCTTTCGCCCTCACCGCCTTGCGCATCATGACGGCACTGCAATTCACCGAACACGGCACCCAGAAACTGTTCAATTTTCCCGCCGGCGATCGTGCCGGCGCCCTCACCGAGCTCTCGCTCACCGCTGGAATCCTCGAATTTGCCGGCGGCATTCTCCTGGCACTAGGGCTCTTCACCAGGCCGGTCGCGTTCCTGCTCTGCGGCGAGATGGCCGTCGCCTATTTTATGGCGCACATGCCGCAGGACTTTTTCCCGGTCAACAACGGCGGCGATTCGGCGATCTCCTTCTGCTTCATCTTCCTCTATCTGATGTTTGCTGGCGCCGGCGCCCTGGCGCTGGACAATCGCCGCAGCGCCTGACGCCTAGAGGCCGCGCCTGAACCTTACCCACGCATCCGCTCGAGATTCGCGTCGAACAACGGCGTCGGCTGGATGCGCGCGGCATGGCGTTTGCCCAGCAGTTCGATCTGGAAACCGTCGGCTTCGTCGGCGATCTCCTTCGGCACATAGCCCATGGCGACGGATTTTTTCGAATGATGCGCATAGCCGCCTGAGGTAACCCAGCCGCGCACGGCACCATCGTACCAGATCGGCTCGTCACCAATGACATCGGCGTCAGTGGCATCGACGACGAAGGCGCGCAGGCGCAGTTTGCCGCCCTGCTTGCGCTCGGCAAGCGCTGCCTCTTTGCCGATGAAGTCGGCCTCCTTGCCATAGGCGACGAAGCGGTCGAGCCCGGCTTCCAGCGGCCCATAGATCGGCCGGTATTCGCGCGCCCATGAGCCGTAATTCTTCTCCAGCCGAAGCGCATTGAGCGCGCGCGAGCCGAACAGGCCGATGCTGAATTCTTCACCGGCTGCGATCAGGGCCTGGAATGCGGCGCGCTGACATTCCGGAGCTACCCAGATCTCGTAGCCGAGGTCACCGGTGTAGCTGACGCGGCCGACCAGGCACGGCGCCATGCCGATATCCATCTTGCCGATGGCCATGAACGGAAATGCCGCATTCGATACATCCGACCGCGTAACCTTTGCCAACACGTCCCGCGCCTGCGGTCCGGCGATCGACAGGCCCGTGAGTTTTGCTGCCAGCGCCTCGATGCGGACCGAACCGTCCTGCGGCAGATGCGCCTCGAACCAGCGCATGTGGTATTGCTCGGCAATGCCAGAGCCGGCGAGGAACCAGCCTTCATTGTCTAGGTTGGCCAGCGAGAAATCACCGATCAACCTGCCGTCTCCCTTCAGCATCGGCGCCAGCGTCATGCGGCCGGGCTTGGGCAGCTTGCAAGCGAGCAGGCGATCGAGCCACGCCGCCGCGCCCTCGCCCGTTACTCTATATTTGGCAAAGCTCGAAATCTCCGACAGGCCAACGCCTTCGCGAACCGTCTTGACCTCATTTGCGACATGCTCGAAGTCGCTCGAGCGCCGCCACGAGAACTCGTCTCTGACGCCTTCCGGCGCGTACCACAGCGGCACTTCCAGCCCATAGGCCACGCCCCATTGCGCGCCCTTCGCAGACAGGAGATCGTATACCGGCGTGGTCTTGAGCGGCCGCCCGGCTGGCAATTCCTCGTTCGGAAAGCGGATCGAAAATCGCCGCGAATAATTCTCGCGCACCTTGGCATTGGTGTAGGCCATCGTCGCCCAGTCGCCATAACGCGAAACGTCCATTGCCCAGATGTCGGCGCCGGGATCGCCCTCGATCATCCAGTTCGACAGAGCGAGGCCGACGCCGCCGCCCTGGGAGAAGCCCGCCATGACGCCGCAAGCGACCCAGAAACCTGGCAGGCCGCGCACCGGGCCGGCCAGCGGGTTGCCGTCCGGCGCGAAGGTGAAGGGGCCATTGATGATCTGCTTGATGCCGGTGTTCTGGAAGGCTGGGAAATGCCGGAAGCCGACCTCCAGCGATGGCGCGATGCGGTCAATGTCGGGCTCCAGCAGTTCGTGGCCGAAATTCCAAGGCGTCTGGAATTCGGACCATGGCTTGTTGGCCTTCTCATAGGTGCCCATCAGCATGCCACCGCGCTCCTGGCGCAGATAGAGCTCGCCGTCGAAATCGACCGCATGGATGATTTCCGTGCCAGTCTTCTGGTTCCAGGCGGCGACCTCCGGCATGTCCTCGGTGATCAGATACATGTGCTCCATGGCCAGCACCGGCAGTTCGAGGCCAACCATGCGGCCGACCTCGCGCGCCCAAAGGCCGCCGGCATTGACGACATGTTCGGCCACCACCTCGCCCTTGTTGGTGATGACGCGCCACAGCCCGTCGGCGCGCCGCACGATGTCCTCGACCTTGGTGAAGCGCTCGACCTCGGCACCCAGTTTCCGCGCGGCCTTGGCATAGGCATGGGTGACGCCGGACGGATCGAGATGGCCGTCTTCCTTGTTGCGGACGGCGCCGACGAACTGCTTGGGATCGAGCAGCGGCATCAACTCTGCTGCCTCGTTCGGCGAGATCTCTTCCAGGTCGATGCCGAGATAGCGGCCCTTGGCGACGACGCCGCGCAGCCAGTCGAGCCGCGCGTCGGTTGCCGCCAGAAGCACGCCGCCGGTCAGGTGCACGCCGGTCGCCTGGCCGGACAGTTCCTCGATCTCCTTGTACAGCGAGATCGTGTATTTCTGCAGCTTGGCGACGTTGGGATCGCCATTGATCGTGTGCATACCGCCGGCCGCGTGCCATGTTGAACCTGAAGTCAGCTCGTCGCGCTCCAGAAGCACGACGTCGGTCCAGCCGTGGCGGACCAAATGGAACAGCACGGAGCATCCGACCACACCACCGCCGATGACCACGACCTTTGCATGCGATTTCATGGGTTTTCTCGTTATTTCAGTGAGTTGGATGGGTTAAGGGATTCAAGATGGGAGGAAGTTGAATCGAGATGGTAAGATTGGCGTCACGGCTCGCCCTGCCCGATCGCTTCCTTGCGCTTTGCCACATACGCCTCCAGCGCTTCGCGCACGCAGCCATCCATCACCGGCTCGACATAGTCTTCCAGCGCCTTCTTCCACAGCCGGGTGGCGCGCGCCGTGGCGTCGAGCCCGCCGGCCTCCTGCCACGCCTCGTAGTTCTGCCAGTTGGACAACATCGGCTGGTAGAAGGCGGTGGCGTAACGCTCCAGCGTATGCGGCTCGCCGAAGAAATGGCCGCCGGTCGGCACCGCGCCCAGCGCCTCGACGGCAAGCTCGGCCTCGTTGACCTCGATCGGGCGCAAGAACTCCATCATGTGCTGGATCATCTCGACGTCGATGATGAACTTTTCGAACGATGCGGTCAGCCCGCCTTCCTGCCAGCCGGCGGCATGGTAGACGAGATTGCCGTGGCCGAGCACCGCGCCCCACAGCGCCATCAACGTCTCATAGGCGCCTTGCGCATCGGCGGCGTTGGAGGCCGAGCCCGGCGTCGTCCGGTAGGGCAGCCTGTAGCGCCGCGCCAACTGCCCCGAGGCGATGTTGGCCTTGGTGTTCTCCGGCGTGCCGAACGCCGGCGCGCCCGACTTCATGTCGACATTGGAAGTGAAGGCGCCATACATCACCGGCGCGCCGGGGCGCACAAGCTGCGTCAGCACCACGCCGAACAGCGCCTCAGCGTTCTGCTGGGCAAGCGCGCCGGCAAGCGTCACCGGGCTCATCGCCCCCATCAGTGTGAACGGCGTCACCGCGACCGACTGGCCGAATTCGGCCATCGTCATCAGCCCCTCGGCCATCATCTCGTCGAAACGACGCGGCGAGTTGACCGAGATGATGGTGGTGATGCCGGGATCGTCGCGCATCTGCTCGAGGCTCAGGCCCCGCGAAATCGCCATCATCTCGATGCCGTCCAGCGCTCTGCCCCGGCCGATCGCCGAGACATGGAAGCTTTTGTCGGTCAGCGTCAGATTGGTGAAGTAGGTGTCGAGATGGCGCGAATTGGCCGGCAGTTCGACCGGCGCGCAGACCTGGTTGCCGAGCATGTGGATGCAGTTGAAATGCTGCGCCAGCCGCGTGAGGTCGCGATAGTCGCGCAGATTGCCGGCGCGGCGGCCGCGTTCCATGTCGTGCACATTGGGCGGTCCGGCGACGAGCGTGAAATTGATCGTGTTGCCGCCGAGATGGACGGCATGGGCCGGGTTGCGCGGCGTCAACGCATAGTTGGAGCGCGTCGTCTTTAGCGCCTCATCGACCATGCCGCGGTCGACGCGGACGTTCATCGCCGCATGGTCGACCTTGGCCCCGGCCTTCTCGAACAGCGAAAGCGCGCGCGGGCTCATCACCTCGATGCCGAAATTCTCCAAGATATGCATCGAGGCTTCGTGGATCGCCTCGATCTGGTCGGCCGAGAGCATGGCCATCGGCGGATAGGGATTTGTCACCTGCCTGGGCGGCAGTTGCGGAATGGCGGTCGGTCCCCTGTTGCTGGTTCGCTCTGCGCCGCGTTTGCGTCTTGGTTCGGTCATGCCGCATCAAAGCCCTGGTGCAATAACCCGGCTGTCAGAAATCCGTCACCTGCGGGCGCGATTTTAGCCAAGGCGGCATACCTGGAATATCATTCTGGTGAAAGCGACGGACAAGGTCGAAATATTGATATTCGCCTGCTGCGGCTGGAGCGCCCGGCGAGCCGTTAAGAGACGCTGCAAGAATCCCTTTATATTTTCGGCCTAATGCTTGCCGAATGTGTAGTTCGAATTTTAGTAAAATTGCAGCAATTGCCGTGTTGCTGGCGCTGTCCGCCTGCGCGACGCCGCCCAACCATATCAATGATGTCTGTGCCGTCTTCGACCAGAATGACGGCTGGTTCGACAACTGGCAGGCGGCGGCCGAGCGTGCTGGGCAGAAATACGGCGTCCCGGTTCCCGTGCTAATGGCGACGGTCCGCAAGGAATCCGGCTTCAAGAGCAACGCCAGGCCGCCGCGCACCAAGCTGCTGGGCTTCATTCCGTGGACGCATGTCTCCAGCGCCACCGGCTTCTCGCAGGCGCTTGACGGCACATGGGCGCAATATCAGGGCGAGACCGGCAGTTGGGCGGCACGACGCACTCGCTTTGCCGATGCGGTCGATTTCGTCGGCTGGTATCATTCCAAGACCGCCGACACGTTCGGCGTCGCCCGCAACGATACCTACAATCTCTACCTGGCCTATTACCTCGGTTGGACCGCCTACAAGCGTGGCGAGCGGGGCGATGCCGACGTCCAGCGCTACGCGCGGGCCACCGAACAGATGGCGCAGGACTACGCCGCGCAGCTACGCCAATGCGCCAATTGAACACGCCGCGGATTTAGAACGAGATCCTGCCGCCCGTCAGCGTGGCTTCTTGCGGCTCGGGCGCTTGGCTGCAGCACCTGTCGAGCCTGCAGCGGTGGCGGGCGGCGCGTCTTCAGGCACACCCTCATGCGCGGCATGCTCCTCGTCGAACTTGATCACCGGCTCCATTTTCGCCAGCACGTCGTCGGCAAGCCAACACAGGCTCATATGCCCGTCGCCGAGATTTTTAACCGGCGGCACTTTCGTCTCGCAGAGATTGTCCGGCACCAGTTTCTTGTAGCCGCAGCGCGTCTGGAACGGACAGCCGGTCGGCGGATTCATCGCCGACGGAATGTCGCCCTCTAGCACGACGTGCTTCTTGATCACGCTGGTGTCGGCAATCGGGATCGCCGAGAGCAGCGCCTCAGTATAGGGATGATAGGGCGGCGAAAAGATCTGGTCGGTCGTGCCCTGCTCGACGATATAGCCGAGATACATGACAACGACGCGATCGGCGATATAGCGCACTACAGACAGGTCGTGGCTGATGAACAGCATCGTCGTCTTGTTCTTGCGCTGGATGTCCATCAGTAGCTCAGTGACTGCCGCCTGCACCGACACGTCGAGTGCCGAGACCGGCTCGTCGGCCACCACCACCTTGGCATCGCCGGCAAAGGCCCGCGCCACGCCGATGCGCTGTTTCTGGCCGCCTGAGAGCTGGCGCGGCTTGCGGCTCTCGAACGCCCTCGGCAGCTTCACCAGGTCGAGAAGCTCCAGCATCCGCTTGCGGCGGTCGGCCACTGTGTTGCCGACATTGAATTTTTCCAGCGTGCGGATGATCTGCGAGCCAACCGAGTGACTGGGGTTGAGCGTGTCGAACGGGTTCTGAAACACCATCTGGATCGACGAAACGGTCTCGACACTACGCTTTTCGATGCCCGTCGACTGGATCTCCTTATTGCCGAGCGTCACGCTGCCGGAGCTTGCCGTCTCCAGCCCGAGCAACACCTTGGCCAGCGTCGACTTTCCGCAACCCGATTCGCCGACGATGGCAACGGTCTCGGATTCGCGTGCCATGAAGGAAATCGTCTCGTTGGCCTTGACGACGCGGCTCTCGCTCGAACCGAACACCTCGCTGCCGCCGACCTTGTAGTATTTCCTGAGGTCCTCGATCTTGAGCACCGGCGCGCCGGGCACGACGCGCTCATTGACCTTCGTGGCGCCGGGCGGCAGCGCTTCCCAGTCGATCTCGTTGAAACGCACGCAGCGTGAAAAATGACCTTCATGGCCTTCGACCGGGATCATCGGAATTTCTGCGGCGTTGCAGACGCCCTCGACGAAATGGTGGCAGCGCGGACCGAAATTGCAGCCCTTCGGCCGCTCGTGCGGCAGCGGCAATTGCCCTGGAATGGAGATCAGCGGCCGTGAATTCTTGTCGGCGCCGGGCAGCGGGATCGAGCGGAACAAGCCTTGCGTATAGGGATGGCGCATCCGGTCAAAGACGTCCTTGATCTTGCCGGTCTCCACCGCCTCGCCGGAATACATCACCGTGATGCGGTCGCAGGTCTCGAGGATCAGGCCGAGATTGTGCGACACGAAGATCATCGAGGTGCCGAACTTCTCGCCGAGCCCCTTGACCAGGTCGACGATGCCGGCCTCCACCGTCACGTCGAGCGCCGTCGTCGGCTCGTCGAGCAGAAGCAGCGCCGGCTTCGACAGCAGCGCCATGGCAATGACGATGCGCTGCTGCTGCCCGCCGGAGAGCTGGTGCGGATAGGAGCGCATCATACGCTCGGGATCGGGCAGCCTCACCGCGCGCACCATTTCCAGCGCGCGTTTGTAAGCTTCGCCCTTCGACACCTTGTCGTGGATCAGCGGCACTTCCATCAATTGTTGGCCGACCTTCATCGCCGGGTTCAGGCTCGCCATCGGCTCCTGATAGATCATCGCGATCTTGTTGCCGCGGATGGAGCGCAGTTCCTCCTCGGACAGGTCGCCCATGTCCTTGCCCTGGAACTTGATCTTGCCGCCGACGATCTTCCCGATGTTGGAGAGGTCGCGCATGATGCCGAGCGACACGGTCGACTTGCCGCAGCCGGATTCGCCGACGATGCCCATCGCCTCGCCGGGCATGACCGTGCAGGAAAAGTCCATGACGGCCGGGATCTCGCCCTTGCGGGTGAAGAAGGAGATCGACAGGTTCTCGATCTCGATGATCGGCTCGACGGGATTTCGAACTGCCTCATTCATGGGTCGCTCCAATCCTTGTTCTTTTTAGCATATCGGGTCGAGACCCCGACC
The DNA here is from genome assembly GCF_004010325.2 of Mesorhizobium sp. M00.F.Ca.ET.216.01.1.1. GTDB lineage: Bacteria > Pseudomonadota > Alphaproteobacteria > Rhizobiales > Rhizobiaceae > Mesorhizobium. The sequence continues at coordinate 76,067 of NZ_SADR02000006.1, read as the reverse complement.
ATCAATCAATCTTTCATCGACTGTTCGCGCAGCGAGTCGGCCAAGAGGTTGAGCCCGAGCACGAACGACATCAGCGCGATCGTCGGCGGCAGCGCCGGGTGGATGAACGAGCGCAGCAGCCGGCTGGCATCCTTGATCGCGGTGCCCCAGTCCGGACTTTCCGGCGCCAGCCCCAACCCGAAATAACCGAGCGTGCCGAGCAGGATCGTGGTGTAGCCGATGCGCAGACAGGCATCGACGATCAGCGGTCCACGCGCATTGGGCAGGATTTCCCACAGCATAATGTACCAGGGCGACTCCCCGCGCGTCTGCGCCGCCGCCACATAATCGCGCGTCTTTATGTCCATGGTGAGCCCGCGCACGATACGGAACACGCCGGGGCTGGAGGCGAACACCACCGCCACGAAGATATTGAGCTGATTGGGATCGATATGGATGATCTTGAACGGATCGGCGTCGAAGACGAGGCCGGCATAGACCCAGCCGCCGATGATCAGCGTCAGCCCCAAAAGGATGTAGAGGCGGTCGGGGCGTTTCTTGTAGCGCGTCCAGAACAGCACGCTGAAGAAGATGATCGGAAACAGGAAGAACAGCCCGGCCATGCCGTAGGGGATCGGCGTGTCCATGATGCCCGGCGTCACCAGCAGGTAGAACAGAAGGATCACTGGGAAGGCCAGCACCAGGTTGGCCAGGAAGGAGAGCACCGTGTCGATCTTGCCGCCGTAATAGCCGGCCGGCAGGCCGAGCGTGATGCCGACCATCAGCGCAAAGCCCGTCGCCGCCGGCGCGATGACCAGCACGATCTGGCTGCCATAGACCATGCGGCTGAACACGTCACGAGCAAGCTTGTCGCCGCCGAAGAGATAGACGAGGCCCGATTGCGATTCCATCGCGCCGGGCAACGCATTCTTCATGAGCGGAACCTGGGCAAGCGGATCGAAGGGCGAAATGGTCGACGCAAAGATCGCCGTGAACAGCCAGAACAAACAGATGCCGACGCCAACGATGCCGACGCCGCTGTCGAAGAGCTGGCCGTAGAGGGCGAGCTTCTTCTTGTAGACGAAGCTCGCTCCCATCACCAGGATGATAGCGATCCAAACCGGCCAGAAACGCGCGAGCACGCCGAGCACGACATTGAAGGCGCTGAGATATTCGACCTGCATCCGCCCGATCTCCTACTGGACTCTGATACGCGGATTGAGAAACGCGTAGCCGACATCAGAAATGAGCTGGGTGATCAAGACGATGAACACTGAAACCAGCGAACAGCCGAGCAAAAGGTCGATGTCGTTGTTGCCGGCCGCCTCGACCAGCGTGTACCCAAAACCCTGGTAACGAAACATCACCTCGACGATGACAACGCCGGTAAGCAGCCAGGGAAACTGCAGCATGATAACGGTGAAGGGCGCGATCAGCGCGTTGCGCAGCGCATGCTTGATCACGACGCTGCTGAACGAGAGACCCTTCAGCCGTGCGGTGCGGATATATTGCTGCGTCATCACCTCGACCATCGAGGCGCGGGTCATGCGGGCGATATAACCGATGCCGTAGATCGCCAGCGTCATCACCGGCAAGGTGAAATTGTAGAAGGTGATACCCTGGCTGGCCGAGGCCGCCGAGCCATTCAGCAAGCCTAGCCACGAGGCGAAGATGACGGTGAAGATGACGCCCGACACATATTCAGGCGTCGCCGTCGACGCGATCGAGGCGACCGACAGCGTTCTATCCGTCCGCGTGCCCTCGCGCATGCCGGCAAGAATGCCGATCAAAAGCGAGATCGGCACCATCACCGCGAGCACGCACAACATCAGGATGCCGGTGGCGCTGAGCGCCGGAAACAGCTTTGACGCCACGGTGGTCTTGAACTTGGTCGAGCAGCCGAAATCGCCCTGCAGCACACCGGAGAATGTCGGCACGACCGGATCGTTGCAGAAGGAAAAACGCCGCGTAGGCTTGCCGGTCGCGGGGTCGGTCACCGGCTGCTTCGGCATCAGCCCCAGCCATTGGCCATAACGGACGAAGAAGTTCTGCCGATAGCCATGATTGACCAGCCAGGCCTCCAGCTGCTCGGCCGAGGTATGCATTTCTGTCTGGCTGATCGCCAGCTTCTTCAAATTAGGTTCGAGATTGATCAGGAAGAAGACGATCATCGTCAGGCACAGCATCGTCAATGCCATGGTGCCGAGACGCCTGAGAACAAAAGAAAGCATGGCGGCCCCCCTGCCGGTCTGGTTGGGGTTGGAGCCGGTTTGGAAAACCACCTCGGCCGCTGCCGGCAAAGCTGGCCGTCAAACGGGCCCTCGGATGCGATCAACCCTGTTATTGCACGACCTTCTCCGAAGAGTCCGCAACTTTTTGCTGCGCCGACTTCCGGTTATTGATTCGTGCGAGGAGTGAGGGGAAGGAGCGAAGCGCCCCTTCCCTGATCGGACCGATCACGCCTGGTCGAGCCAGACCTTGCCATAGTCGCGTTCGAAGGTCGGGTGCATCTTGTAGTTCTGCACCGCCTTGACCGAATGGCTGTAGAGCTTGCGCCAGTAGGGTTGGATGATGATGCCGGAATCCTGCAGGATCTGCTCGATGTCCTTCATCATTTCCTTGCGCTTTGCTGCGTCGGCGACAGCAAGCGCGGCATTGAGCTTGGCATCCCAGTCGGGGTTCGACCAGGCTGTCTCGTTCCACGCTTCGCCAGTGCGGTAGCCGATCGCAAGAACCTGGACGCCAAGCGGCCGCATGTTCCAGTTGGTCATCGACAGCGGATACTTGGTCCAGTCGTTCCAGAACGTCGAGCCCGGCAGCACCGTGCGCTTCACCTTGATGCCAGCGTCACGCATCTGCGCGGCGATCGCGTCGCCGGTGTTCTTGTGCCAGTCCTCGTCGACCGTGATCAGCTCGTGCTCGAAGTCGGCTTGGCCGGCTTCCGCCATCAGCGCCTTAGCCTTGGCCGGATCGCGTGCAACCTTCGCCAGCTCGTAATATTCCGGATGGATCTGGCAGACATGGTGGTTTTCGGCAACGGTGCCGGCATTGCCGTAACCGAGCTGGAGGACGACATTGTTGTCGACCGCGAGCTGCAGCGCGTTGCGAACCTTCTGGTCGCCATAAGGCTTGTTGTTGACGTTGGTACGGCAGACGATCGTCGAGGCGGTAACGATCTCCGACTTCACCAGGTCCATGCCGTCGAGGATCGACACATAGTCGGCCGATGTCTCGAAATTGGTGTGGACCTCACCGGCCTCGAAGGCGCTGACCATGGCTGCCGGATCGGTGCCGTAGTCGATGAACTCGATGCCGTCGAGGAAGACCTCGCCGTCCCACCACTTGTTGTCCTCGCGGCGCTTGTAGACCACCTTCTGGCCGACATCGTAGGAAACCAGTTCGAACGGGCCGGTGCCGATCGGGCAGGCTTTGAAATCGCCGCCCTTCTCGTCGAAGGTCTTATGGACTATGAGGCCGGGGTAGTCGCACATGTTCGGGATGAGGGCGATGTCAGGCTTGCCGAGCGTCAGCTTGATCGTGTGATCGTCGACCTTGGTCACGGCACTTTCGTCCAGCTTGTCGTCCTTGACCAGAGAGCCAAGGCGGCCGGGCATGGAATTGCCTTCGGCTTTCTTGTCAGCCCAGCGCTTGAGGTTGAAGATCACGTCATCGGCAGTAAATGCATCACCGTTAGACCAGGTCACGCCCTTGCGCACATGCAGCGTGTATTCGGTGGCATCGTCATTCACATCCCAGGATTCCAGAAGATAGGGGCGGAACGTATATTCGGTTGTGTACTTGACCAGCGGCTCGAGCGCCTGGCGCTCGGCATTGGCGATTTCCGACCAGTCTGACTTTCGCGGATCCTTGGGATCCTTGACCCACTGCGCGACCTTCAGCGTGCCGCCTTTCTTGCCCTGTACTTCTTCCGCCTTGGCCGGCGTCGGATCGGCGAGGCCGAGCAACCCGTAGGCCATCGCCGTCGAAGCGCCGAAGACACTGGCCAGGGCGAGGAATTCGCGGCGGTCCATCTTGCCTGCCTTGGCTTCTTCAGCCATCGCCAGGATGTGATCGGGAACGCGATCACCATTACTCTTGTAAATTGTCATGACTAACTCCCATTGTTGGCTTTCTGCCTTTTAACATTCCGCATCCGGGCCGTGATGTCAAAGAAGGCGCGGAAGGGAACATGCCAAGGAATGTGCAACTTTGGAAGCAAGGCAGTTCGCGTGATAACGACAGTCTTGACGCAAAATTGCTACTGCGCCGCAGATTTCGTCCGAATTTCCGCGGTCGATTAAACTGAGACATTCACTACGGCGCCGCGCGTCCTCTTGGACACGCAAAGGACGCTGTGGGGCTTTGATTTCGCGCGTGATCCCTCCCAAACCGAAGCTCAGCGCAGCCGTCGGCTGGTCAATACTCGCGTTCGTAGAAGACGCCGCCCTTGGCCTCGCCGGCGTCGGTGGCCTCGCCGCGCAGTTTAACGCCGCGCCCGACATTGAAATCGATCGCCGCCTTGCCAGACCCCGGTTTGTCGCCCTTCTGGATTGTCACATAGGTGCGGTCGTTGAGATACTTGCCTGCCGAGACCGCGGTGCCACCCTGTTCGTCGGTGATCACGTCGAGATCGTCGACACCGATTGCGCCGCGCAGGTTTTCCAGCAGCGAGGTTGAGCCGCCGATCCCGGCCAGTTGCCCGGCAGCTTCGGCAAGCTGCGCGATCTGCAGCGGCGACAGGTTCGACATCGAGCGGCCGAAGATCAACTGCGCCAGCACCTCGTCCTCCGGCAGTGCAGGCACGGACGAGAAGTTGAATTTCGGATTTGTCGCCTCGCCCGACACCACGATGGTGACCGTGGCGCTGCTGGTGGTCGATGTCGCCGTCAGGTTGAGGTAAGGCACCAGCGAACCCGAAAAGCCGACCGTACCTTCGGTGAAGGTCAGCCGCTTAGCGAGGATCGTCAGCCGCCCGCGCTGCAATGTGAAGTTGCCGACTGCCTGCGGTGCAGACGCCGGACCGGTCAGCTTCAGCGAGCCGCCAAGCTCGGCATCGACACCCCTGCCCTGAATGAAGATCTGGTTCGGCGCATTGACCGTGACATCCAGCGTGAGGCCGCTGCCGCCACCGCTGTTGCTGGCGGTCGCCGGGCGCAGCGCCCTGTCCTGCGCGCGCACGGCGCTCGGTGCGTTCTTGTGCTTGACGTCGAGCGCCTCCAGCGACCCCGGCAGTTTGTTGGGAACGGTAATGACGGTCTTGGCCAGGTTGATGGTGCCGGAAATCACCGGCGCCGAGGCGAGCGGCCCCTTGATGGTCAGGTCGCCGCTGAGATTGGCGGTGACCACCTTGCCGTCCGTGTAGCGGCCATCGACAAGCCTGACCGACAGGTCGGCTGGGAAACCTTGCGCCGGGTTGATGCCAACCGTGCCGCTGGCCGAAAGGCTGCCGCGGGTCGACAGCGTGCCGGTCAGGCGGTTGATCCTGGCAACGCCGCCGCCGATCAAAACGTCGGCGGCGATGTCGTTGACGGCAAGGCCGGAGCGCGCATCGAGCAGGCGAGAGCCGGCCGTGCGGACCGTGCCGCTGATTACCGGCGCCGTTGCCGGCCCGCGCACTTGTATGTTCACATCGGCCGTGCCGCTCAGCGACAGGCCTTGCGCGGCAAGCTTCTGGGTCAGGAAGGCGAACGGCACCTTGCCGGAGAAGTCGAGCGCAAGCGTGGGCGTGCCGGCGGTCGTCACCGTGCCGCCGCCCTTCAGGCCGAGGCCCGATCCGTCGCCGATATTGGCCTGGAAGGCCAGTTTGTTGCTGGCGAAGGTGCCGGAAGACGACACGCTCATGCCGCCGAAGCCGGCGCCGCGGGTCTGCGACGTCTGCACGCCGGCGGCATCGATGTTGAAGGCAACGGCAGGATTGAGCGGCGCGCCAGTCACCTTCACCGTACCCGAGATCGAGCCAGCGGCATCGAGGCCAGGCGAGAAACTGTTGGCGAGCGAGATCGGCACCCGCGCCAGCGCTGCGTTGAGATCGAGCGCTTGTCCAGCTTTGCCGGTCACCGTCGCCGTGCCGCCGCCGAGGTTGAGCACAAGCCGGTCCAGGCTCGTCGAGCCGTTGGCTATGGTGATGGTCGAGGTCTGGGCGATCGCCGCCTTGACGCCGCGCATCGTCGCCTGGCCGGAGGCAAGCTCGACCGTCGTCGTGCCGTTAGCCACCTTCACCCGGCCAGCGGCCTTCGCCGGAATGTCCTTGACAGTGGCGCCGCCGGAGAAGCCGGTCCAGTCGCCGTCGCGCTTGAGGTCGACATCGATACCGCGGATCACGGTGTCGCCCGAAGTAACGCTGTCGGCCCGGACCTTGCCGGAAATCACCGGTGCTGCGAGATAGTTGGCGATCAGCGCATCGATAGCGACTTTCTTTGCGGAAATATCGCCGCGCGAGATCGAAGCGGTGGTTGCCTTGACGGCGACGTTCGGGCCGTTGCCTGTCTTTGAGAAGGCAATCGTGCCGCGCACGTCGCCTTCGGCCTTTTCCAATGCCAGGGCAGCGAGCGGCCCAATATCGGGCACGTCGAGCGCCACCGTGCCGGCCGGCACGAAGGCGTCGTCGAGCGCGAGGTTGCCGGAAATCCTGTTCTTGCCCAGCGACAGCAACAGGCCGTTGATGGCGCGCTTGCCATCGGAGGTCGCCAGCACAGCACTGCCTTGCAAAGCCTGGCCCGCGACATTGCCGGTCAGCTGCACATTCGCTGCCGGATTGGCGGCGTCGGCCTTGCCAGTGGCGGTCAGCTTCAGCCCGGTGATTTCTCGCGCCGCCACCGAAAGCCTGTCGCTGTTGACCGTCAGCGACAGGTCCGGCGCAGTGCTCGCACCTTGCGCGTTCAGGGTAAAAGCGATGGCGCCTTGGGCGTCCTTCGACAGAAGCGAGATATCGGTCAGCGCGCCCTTGACGTCGGCGTTGACCTTGTTGTCGGCGAGACTGGCCTGCCCGTCGGCGCTGAGGGCGCCGGATACCAGCCTGACCGCACTGGCGCTGACATTGCCGTTGGCATCGCGCTTCAGTGCCGCGCTGAGTTGCGTCCGCTCGGCGAGCACCCCGCGCACGGCCGCCGGCAGTGCTGCGGACGCGGCATCGGCCTTCAGGTTGAGGTCAATGGCGCCGCCAGTCAGCGAGACCCGGCCGTTAAAGCCGCTGTCCAGTGCCTCGCCCTGCACCGAGCCGCTGTCGATGACGATGACATCTGTGGCGAGGCTGCCGGCAACCTTGGCCGTGATTTGTCCGGCGAGCAGCGGCGTGATGGTCGGATTGTCGAGGCCGATCTTGTCCACCGTCACCGTGCCGGAGATTGGCCCCGTGCGACCCTTCACGTCGAAGGCATCGGAGTGCAGCGCAAGCCTGATGCTCTCGACCTTGGCAAAATTCGTCGCGACCGAAGGCAGCACGGCGGAGATATTCAGTCTCGATTGCATGCCCTGCCCCGCGACCTTCACCGACATCGCTTGCAGCTCGAGATTGATCGGGCTTTCCGTGCTGCCGAGCGCCAGCGGCAGGCTAGGGCCGGTCGAGGCTAGGTCGAGAGAGAAATCGCTGGCGCCGTTCGGATTGACTGTGCCCGCTGCCTTGCCGGAAATCTTTTCGCCCGAGAGCGTGGCGTGGTCGATGACGATGCCGCCGGCTGTCGAAACCCTGCCTGCCGCGTCGACAGCGAGCGGCCCGAGCCCCGCCTGGCGCGTCTGGTTGGTCTCGGCGCCTGCCAGTTGCGCGTTGAACCGGATGTCGGGCGCCGAAGCAGAGCCCGTTACTTGCGCCGTTCCGCCGAGCGTACCCGCGGCGTCGAGGCCAGGCGAGAAATCATTGACGAGGGCAGCAGGCAGCGCGGAGAAGGTGGCTGCAAGGTCAAGCGTCTGGTCGGCGGTGCCTGACACCGACACCGAGCCACCGCCGACATCGAGCGTCAGCTTCTCGATGCTGGTTACGCCGTTGGCGACGGTCAGCATCGACGGTTGCGCGATCACTGCCTTGATGCCGCGAACGGTCGCCTCACCCGAAGCGAGTACGATAGCAGTCGTACCGTCCGCGATCTTCACCCGGCCGGCGGCGGTGGCCGGAATGTCCTCGACGGTGGCGCCGCCGGAAAACCTGGTCCAGTCGCCGTCGCGGCTGAGATCGACATCGATGCCGCGGATGACTGTGCCGCCGGAGGTGACGCTGTCGGCGCGGATTTTTCCGGAGATCACCGGTGCGGCCAGGTAATTGGCGATCAGCGCGTCAATGGTGATCTTTTCTGCGGAAATGTCGCCGCGCGAAATTGAATCCGTTGTCGCCTTGACGGCGACGTTCGGGCCGTTGTCGGTCTGCGAAAAGGCTATCGTGCCACGCACATCGCCCTTTGCGTTTTCCAGCGCTAGGGCTGCGAGCGGACTGATATCGGGCAGGTCCAGCGCCACCGTGCCGAGCGGCAAGAATCTATCGTCGAGAGCAAGGTCGCCCGAAACCTTGTTGTCGCCCAGCGACAGGCTAAGTCCGTTTATGGACCGCTTTCCCTGGCGCGTTACCAGCGACGCCTTGAAATCGAGTGGCTCGTCGTTGACGGACCCGGTGAGCGACACTTCAGCGGCGGGGCTGGCGATGTCGGCCTTGCCGGTGGCGGTGAGCTTCAGCCCGGTGATTTCTCGCGCCGCCACCGAAAGCCTGTCGCTGTTGACCGTCAGCGACAGGTCCGGCGCTGTGCTGGCGCCCTGCGCATTCAGGGCGAAGGCAAAGGCGCCCTTGGCATCCTTCGACAGAAGCGAGATATCGGTCAGCGCGCCCTTGACGTCGGCGTTTAGCTTGTTGTCGGCGAGACTGGCCTGCCCATCGGCGCTGAGGGCGCCGGATACCAGCCTGACCGCATTGGCGGTGATATTGCCGTTGGCGTCGCGCTTCAGTGCCGCGCTGAGCTGCGTCCGCTCGGCGAGCACGCCGCGCACTGCCTCCGGCAGTGCTGCCGACGCGGCATCGGCCTTGAGGTTGAGATCGATGGCGCCGCCGGCCAGCGATATTAGGCCGTTAAAGCCGCTGTCCAGTGCCTCGCTTGTCACCGAGCCACTGTCGATGACGATGGTGTCGGTAGCGAGATCGCCGGCGACCTTGGCAGTGATCTTTCCGGCGAGCAGCGGCGCGATGGTCGGATTGTCCGAGCTGATCTTGTCCGCTGAGACCGTGCCGGAGATCGGCCCCGTACGGCCTTTCAGATCGAAGGCGTCGGAATGCAGCGCAAGCGCGATGCCTTCGGCCTTGGCCAGGTTGGTGGCGACCGACGGCAGTGTCGCTGACATATTCAGCCTCGATTGCATGCCCTGCCCCGTGACCTTCAACGACAGCGCCTGCAACTCGAGATTGATCGGGCTTTCCGTGCTGCCGAGCGCCAGCGGCAGGCTGGGGCCGGTTGAGGTGAGGTCGAGCGAGAAATCGCTGGCGCCGTTCGGATTGATGATGCCGGCCGCCTTGCCGGAAATTTTTTCACCGGCAAGCGTCGCCTGATCGATGGCGATGCCTCCGGCGGTCGTGAAGCGGCCAGCGGCATTGAGGCTGAGCGGCCCAAGCCCGGCCTGGCGGGTCTGGCTGGTCTCCGCGCCAGCCAACCTTGCATTGAAGCGAATGTCTGGGCTCGCTGGCGATCCCGACACTTGCGCTGTGCCGTCGAGCGTGCCTGCAGCGTCGAGACCGGTCGAGAAATCATTGGCAAGGGCGGCCGGCAAGGCGGAGAAGGTGGCTGCCAGATCGAGCGTCTGGCCGGCGGTGCCTGATACGGTCACCGAGCCACCGCCGAGATCGAGCACCAGCCTTTCGATGTTGGTCATGCCATTGGCAATCGTGAGGCCCGATGGTTCGGCGATCGCCTTGATGCCGTGGACGGTGGCCTCGCCCGAAGCAATCTCGATGCTAGTGGTGCCGTTGGCGATCTTGACCCGGCCGGCCGCGGTGGCCGGAATACCGGCGATGGTGGCGCCACCGGCAAATCCGGTCCACTCGCCGTCGCGCTTCAGGTCGACGCCGATGCCGTTGATGACCGTGGTTCCCGACGTGACCGTATCGGCCTTGATCGTGCCGGAGATCGCTAGGTCCTTAAGGTAGTTGGCGACCAGTGCGTTGACGGCGATGGTTTTCGCCGCCAGGTCGCCGCGCGAAATGGAGGTGCTCGTTGCATCTATGGCGACCGTCGGCGCGCCATCGTTCGAGAAGCGGATTGTGCCCTGCACATCGCCTGCCGCCGTCTGCCCGGCAAGCGACGCCAGCGGACCAATGTCGGGCGCATAGAGCGTCAGCGTACCGAGCGGCAGCAAGCTGTCATCGAGCGCGAGGTCGCCCGAAACCTTGTTGTCGCCAAGCGACAGGCTGAGCCCGTTGACGGACCGCTTGCCGTCACTGGTGACCAGTGATGCCTTGAGATCGAGCGGCTGGTCGTCGACGGAGCCGGTCAGCGAGACATCGGCCGCGGGATTGGTGATGTCCGCCTTGCCGGTCGCACTCAATTTGATGGTCTTCACCGTGCGGTTGGACGCCGTCAGGCTGTCGCTGTTGGCCGAGACCGAGAAATCCGGCGCACTGCGGGCGCCGCTTGCCGTCAGCGCGAAATCGATGCCGCCTGCTACCGGCACGCCAACCATGGGCGACAGAACCGAAACATCGCCGAGCGTGCCCTTGATGTCGGCCTGGATGTCGGTGCCTTGCGCGCTGGCGGTGCCGCTGGCGCTGAGCGAGCCGGAAGAGAGTTCCAGCGAATTGGCCGCAAACGAGCCTTGCGGATCGCGGGTCGCGGTCGCCGAGAATTTCACCCGCGCGCCGAGAACCGCGCTGATCTGCGGCGGCAATGCCGTCGAGACCGCATCGGCGTTCATCTTGAGCTGCATCGACAGGTCGGCCAACGTAACCTTGGCCGTCAGCGAGGCGTTGAGCGCGTCGCTGCTCAGCGTGCCTCGATCGACGACGACTTCGTCCTTGCTGATCGAACCGGCGAGATCGGCCGCGACCTGGCCCGTCACCAGTGGCGCCAGCGTCGCGACATCGGTGTTCAGGCCGCTGGCCACAAGCTTGATGGTGACCGGGCCGCTACGGTTCTGGATGTCGAAGCCGTCGGAATGGATCGCGGCGGCCAGATCGTCGAGCCTCGTGCCGCCCGCCACCACCGAAACCAGCGATGCGCCGATGTCGACTATCGGCGTCTTGCCGCCACCGAACGCTCGGGCCGTGGCGCCCTTGATGGCGACGGTCACCGGCTGCGCCGCGCTGCCGACGCTGAGCACGATGGGCGGGCCCTTGGCGGTGAGTTCCACCGAAAGGTCGCTGGCACCATTGGGGTCGACAATGCCGGCGGCGGTGCCATGCACGGCATCGCTGTCGATGCTGGCGCGCTCGACATCGATACCGCCCGCCACGATCGCAGTCCCGGCAAGGTCGAAGCTGGTCCTGCCGGCAAACAGCGGTCTCAGCTTTTCCGGCAGGAAGCGCGCGAAGTCGCCGTCGCCCTTGGCTTCGACATGGTTGCCCCTGTCGGTGAGTTGGTGGCGGCCGGTGAGCTGGGTGACGATCCGGCCGTCGACGACGAAGGTACCGATGCCGCTCCAGTTGGCGACCGGGCCCGTGCCGGAGACGACGATGTCGACCGGAGGCGCATCTGGCAAATTGAGCAGATTGGCGATGATGCCGCCCGCCGGCTCGGATGCCTTCAGATCGAGGTCGAGCTTGTTGTTGGCGGGTGCGAAATGAACCTTGGCATCAACCGTGCCTTGCTTGCCGTCGCGCCGGGCGATGTTGAGGTTCGTCTCGACCGCCAGCGGCGACGCGCTGGCACTGAGTGCGCCTTTGGCAGTCAGTTCGGCGACGCCGCTACCGGCCAGATCCGGCCCGAGCGCGATTTCGGAAAGGTCAATCTGCTTGATGTCGATCGAAACCGGCAGCGTCGTCGTACCGCCTTGGCTCGGCTGCGTGCGGGCCACCGGCAATCGCGCCAGTTCGATGCGATCGGTGGCGATGCGGTCGGCGCTGAAACTTTTCCACAGGAGCGCCAGCGGCGACCAATCGACCGCCACATTACGGGCCACCAGCCAGGCGCCCTCGCGATCCTCCAGCACGACCTGGTCGAGCCTCAGCGCACCGGACCAGATACCGTCTATGCCGCTGACCGTGACCTTGCGGTCAGGCGTCGAGGCCATGGTCGAGACGATTCCGGCGAGATTGTCGCGGCCACGTTCGGTCTTGGTCAGCACGACAAGCGCACCGGCCGTCGCCGCCATCACTATCAGCAGCGTGTAAAGGACAATGCGAAGGATGCGCTTCAACATCTTCATCGTCAGAACGCCTGGCCGATACCGGCATAGATGCCGAAATGCGGATCACCGGGGTCGCGGTTGAGCGGCACGGCGGCATCGACGCGCAGTGGCCCGAATGGGGTTAAATAACGCACGCCGACGCCGGCGCCGACCTTCATGTCGGAAAAGTCCGGAAATTGTTTGGTCGAGACGGTGCCGGCATCGACGAACGGCACGATGCCGATCGTGTCGGTGACGGCAACGCGCATTTCGACCGACGTCTCGAAGAACGAAAGCCCGCCGATCGGCTGTCCGTCGATGTCCTTAGGGCCGATGCCCTGATAGGCATACCCACGCACCGAGCCGCCGCCGCCGGAGTAGAAGCGCCGGTCGGCCGGAACGTTCTGAAGACTGGTGCCGATGATCGAGCCGATGGCGGCGCGTTCGGCCAAGACAAATCTTCCACCGCTGTCGAGCGACTGGTAGGTCGATCCTTCGCCCTTCAGCTTGACGAAGGCAGCACCGCTCAAGATGTCGTAGCTCGGCTCGGCATAGGCCAGCGCCCTGAAGCCTTTCGTCGGATTGAGCCGGTCGTCGCGATTGTCAAAGACATATTGCAGCGGAATGCTGGCGATCAGATATCTGTGCTTACCGAAAGAATCGCGGATCCTCGAGTAGTCGAGCGCCACCTCTGCCGACACTGTCTGCCTCTTGTCGAGTTCGTAGGAGAGGCCGGTATTGCCCTTGACCGAGAAATGGTCATAGGCGTCGGGATGCTCGAGCACGGTCTTGACCCCAGCGAAGAATTTCGACGCCGGCCCGACTACGCCCGGTTTTTCGAACATGATGCCGGCATTGTAGTTGAGCTCGGTCAGGTCGTTGCTGCCGATGCCGCTGATCGCGCCGTCGATGCGCAGCTTTTCGGCACGGCCGAACAGGTTGCGGTGGCCCCAATAACCCTCGATACCCAGCCCCTCGGTATTGGAGAAGGAGCCGCCAAGACCGAAATAGCGCGGCTTGCGTTCGCTGACCTGGACGCCGATCGGGATGTTGCCTTCGGCATCGAGGCTATCGGCCTCCTTCAGCGTCACGCTATTGAACACTTCCAGCCCGAGTAGCCGGTCGCGCGCATCCTCGATCTCATCCGGCGAATATTGGCGCCCGCGCTTCAGGCCGGTCATGTATTCGGTGAAATCGCGGTCGACCTTCTCGGTACCTTCGACGGTTGTGTTGCCATAGCCGGCGACCGGCCCGGCCGCCACGGTGAGCGTCACGTCGAGAGTCGAGGTGGCGTGGTCGGCGACGATCTCGCTGCCCGTTATCTTGGCCAGCGGCCTGCCCTCCTGCTGCAGCGCCCGCACGATCAATGCCTCGGCCTTGAGCACCGCGCCGGAGCCGGCATCGCCGCCGGCGATCAGGCCGAAGTCGGCGCTCGCCAGCCCAGCCGCATCGCCTTCCAGCTTGATGTTGCCAAGCGTGAATTTCGGCCCGGCAGTAACGTTGATGGCCACGGGAATTGGCTGCGGGCCCGAGAATTCGGCGTCGGGCGGCAATTCGTCGAGCGGCTTGCCCTGAATGGTGATGGTGACGACACCTTCGTAGCGGGCATCCGCATAGAGCGCAGCGACCAGCTGCTCGCGGTCGCTGCGCGCCTTCGCCAACAGACCGAGCGAACCGGAAACTGGGTGCTCCTCGTCGGCCTTCAGCGTCGAGGCGTTCTCGAGTTTCTTAACCAGGCCCTTTTCGGCGCCATTCTTGTCGAGATTTGGTGCCTCGATGGTCACGGCATAGCGCAGCGGGTCGACGATATCGGCGTCTTCCTCCTCCGACGATCCCCACAGCTTGATGCCGAAAATCTCGAAAGCGACAGCATTTCTGCTTTCGGCTGTCAGTGCAATTGAGCATGTCAGGGCGAAAAGCAGGGCGCGCGAAAGCACCCGCCGTAGCGCGGATCCTCCCGACATCTGCCTTTCATGCGCCGACATTATAGCTCCACCCTAGCTCCCAAAGCTAAAATTGGAATGAAGTTCTGAATTGCTCGTAAAGGGGCCACAATCCAATTGTCTGAAATGGACAGGGCTTGGAATTCACACCTTCTGCGTCGCTGCAAGAAAGCGTGATCCCTGTCCTATGGAGGTACTGTCCGCATAACGGCCATCGGCCGGAAATGAAACCGTTGGCAGGCGGAACCTGCCGCGTCCTCGTGTTGACAAGCCTGACTGAAGCTTGAACATGCCTGGACGTAAGCAGTGTCTGGAGGGTGTAATGGCAATGCGCGCGGCCCGTGGTCTGTCGATCCTTATCCTGCTCTTCTTCGCCTGGGTCAGTGTCGCGCAAGCGGCCGAAGCACGGCGGGTCGTGACATCGGACAATTCCGACTATTTCGGCTTCGATCTGCGGTCCGACCAGAACGTCAGCCTCGACCAGTGCAAGACGACGTGCCTCGGCGACCCCGCCTGCCGCGCGTTCACCTACAACACCAAGGCCAAATGGTGCTTCCTCAAATCCGACTTTAATTCGCTGAAAACGTTCGACGGCGCCGTTGCTGGCAAGGTCGTCAACGTCGATGGCGATCCCGATATCGGCGCGCCGCCGGAACTTGCCTTCTTCCCGAACTGGATGGCCGACCAGGCCCAGCAATACCGCAACAAGCTCACCGACCCTGCCTACACCAAGCCGACCGAAGGGCTAACGGCGTTGAGGGCAGCTGCCGAGCAGGCGGCGCTGACCGGCGACCATCGCTCCGCCATGCAGAAATACGAGGCGGCGGTTTCGGTATTGCCTGATGACGGCCAGCTCTGGCTCGGCCTGGCACGCGAAACGCTCGCCGTATCGCCGATTGCCAGCACCTCCGAGCCGTCGACCTTGCCGGCAAACGCCACCTCCGCCGCCTTCAACGCCTACAAGCTCCTGCGTACCACCCGAACGCGCGCCGATGCGCTGGCGCTGCTCGGTGACGGGCTCGATCGCCGCGACCTCTACCGGCCGGCCCTGCAGGCCTACGAAGCGAGCCTCGCGCTGGTCAATTCGCCGGGAGTCAGGGCCGCCTATCAGGACCTCAAGGCTCGCAAGGGCTTCCGCGTCATCGATCACACTGTCGACGCCGACACCAGCGCGCCGCGCATCTGCGCCCAGTTTTCCGAGGAGCTGGTCAAGACCGGCGTCGACTATTCGCAGTTCGTCACCGTCGACAACGCGGCTCCCAAGGGTGTCGAAGCCAAGGACAAGCAGATCTGCGTCGAAGGGCTCGAGCATGGCCAGCACTACGACGTAACCTTCCGCGCCGGCCTGCCCGCCGCCATCGGCGAAGTGATCACCGCACCGGTAGTGCTGTCGATCTACGTGCAGGACCGTGCGCCTTCGGCCCGCTTCACAGGCGACAGCTTCGTGCTGCCTGCCGGCGCGCGCCGCGGCATACCGGTCGTCACCGTCAACATGAACACCGCTGAAATGAAGCTCTACCGCATCGGCGACCGTTCGCTGGCCCAGCTCCTGTCCGGCTACCAGTTCCTGCACCAGCTTGACAGCTACGATATCTCCAACATCTCCGATCAGATGGGCGAACCGGTCTGGCAGGGTAAGCTCGACATCGCTAACGATCTCAACAAGGAGGTCACCACCTCTTTCCCAGTCGACGAAGCACTGCCGCAGCGCAAGCCCGGCGTCTATGTGCTGACTGCGCAGCCGGTCGATGACCATGGCGACGACTATAATTCGCTTGCCACGCAGTGGTTCGTCGTCTCCGACATCGGCCTGTCGACCTATACCGGACAGGACGGGCTGAATGTCTTTACCCGTTCGCTGGGAACTGCCAAGCCGATCGCCGGCGCCGGGCTGACGCTGCTTGCCCGCAACAACGAGATCCTCGGTACAGCGACCACCGACGCCGAAGGTCGCGCTGTCTTCAACCCCGGCCTGACCCGTGGCGAAGGCGGCATGGTGCCGGCGGTGCTGATGGCCAAGCAGGGTGACAACGACTTCGTGTTCCTCGACATGGGCCGGGCCGGCTTCGACCTGTCCGACCGCGGCGTCGCCGGGCGCCCGGCGCCGGGCGCGCTCGACGTCTATGCCTGGACCGAGCGCGGCATCTACCGTGCCGGCGAGGATGTGCATGTCGCAGCCCTTGCCCGCGACGGCGCCGCCAACGCGGTCGAGAACCTGCCGCTGACCTTCATCTTCACGCGCCCCGACGGGCTCGAGAACCGCCGTATCGTCAGCGACGGCGCACCCGCCGGTGGCCATGCCGTCGACCTTCCGCTCGAACCCAACGCCATGCGCGGCACCTGGACGGTGTCGATCTACACCGATCCCAAGCAGGCGGCGGTCGCCAGCCAGATGTTCCTGGTCGAGGATTTCGTGCCGGATCGCATCGAGTTCGACCTGTCTTCCGACAAGCAGGAGATCGAACGGGGCGAAACCGCCAACATAACCGTCGACGGCCGCTTCCTCTACGGCGCGCCGGCCGCCGGCCTCGCGCTCGAAGGCGAGCTTACGCTGTCGACCAAGCGCGACTGGGACCGCTTCAAGGGCTATTCCTTCGGTCTTGCCGACGAGCAGTCGGCGGAACCGGCTGTGACGCCGTTCACCGGCCTGCCGGTGGTCGGTGACGACGGCAAGGCGACCTTCCCGGTTTCGGTCGACCAGTTGCCCTCGACCACCAAGCTGGTCGGCGCCAAGGTCACGGTCAGGATGCGCGAATCCGGCGGCCGCGCCGTCGAGCGCTCGCTCGACATCGGCATCCGGCCGCAAGGTCACATGATCGGCATCCGCCCGGATTTCGACGGCCGTGAGGTGCCGCAAGGCGGCACCGCGAAGTTCGGCCTGATCGCCGTCGATCCCGCCGGCAATCGCGAGGCGCTGAAGGGTGCGCAGTGGTCGCTGGTCAAGGTCGAACGCAATTACCAGTGGTACCGCTCCAACAATTCCTGGAACTATGAGCCCGTCACCTTCACCAAGTCGGTGGCCAACGGCCAGGTCGACCTGACCGCCGATACCGAGGCCACCGTCTCGTTGCCGGTCGACTGGGGCCAGTACCGGCTCGAGATCGAGACATCAGATCCGGAAGGCCCGGCGACCAGCTATGAGTTCGATGCCGGCTGGTATGTCTCCTCCACCACCACCGAAACGCCTGATGGCCTCGAGATCGCCCTCGACAAGGACACCTATGCAGCGGGCGATGTGGCCAAGCTAAAAATCTCGCCGCACTTTGCCGGTGAATTGCTCGTGACCATCGGCGCCGACAAGCTGTTGAAGACCGTCACCGCGACGGTTCCGGCCGGCGGCAGCACCGTCGACATCTCTGTCGGCGACGACTGGGGCGCCGGCGCCTATGTCACGGCAACGCTGTTCAGGCCGGGCGATGCGCAGGAAACGCGCATGCCGGCACGCGCCATCGGCGTGAAATGGCTGAAGGTTGATCCAGGCCCGAAGAAGCTTGCTGTCACCTTGACGCCGCCGGACCAGACCATGCCGCGCAGGCAGCTATCGATCCCGGTTTCCGTGGCCGGCGCGCAGCCGGGCAGCAACGCCTATGTCATGGTCGCGGCCGTCGATGTCGGCATATTGAACCTTACCAACTACAAGGCGCCGGATCCGGAGAACTGGTTCTTCGGCCAGCGCATGCTGGGACTGGAGGTTCGCGACCTCTACGGCCGCCTGATCGACGGCTCGCTGGGCACCACCGGCAAGCTGCGTACCGGCGGCGACGGCGCCAACATGCAGTCGCAAGGCAGTCCGCCGACCGAAAAGCTGGTCGCCTTCTTCTCCGGCCCGGTCCAGCTCGACGCCGACGGCAAGGCGCGGATCGACTTCGACATTCCGCAGTTCAACGGCACCGTGCGCGTCATGGCCGTTGCCTGGACCAGGGAAGCGGTCGGCCACGCCCAGTCCGACGTGATCGTGCGCGATCCGGTGGTAATAACTGCCGGCCTGCCGCGCTTCCTGGCGCCCGGCGATTCCGCCGTCATGCGGCTCGACGTCGCCGACACCGACGGTCCGGCCGGCGACTACCAGCTGACCATCGACACGACCGGCGATCTTTCGACCGGCAATGCCGCCCTGCCCGAGAAGCTGACGCTGGCCAAGGGCAAGCGGCAGACGCTGACTGTGCCGCTGATCGCGCAGACCCCGGGCAACGCTTCAATCACCGTCAAGCTGGCCCATGCCGACGGCACCGCGGTCGAGCAGACGCTGTATGTGCCGGTGCGCCCGGCGCAACTGCCGGTCACCACCCGCATGGTTGTCGAGCTTAAGGAAAATGGCGGTTCGCTGCGCGTCGACAAGGAACTTCTGGCGGCAAGCCTGCTCGAAGGCGCGTCGGTTAGCGTAGGCGTTTCGCAGGCCGCCGCCTTCGACGTGCCGTCGCTCTTGATGACGCTCGACCGTTACCCCTATGGCTGCGCCGAGCAGACCACCAGCCGCGCCATGCCGCTTCTCTACGTCAACGAGATGGCATCGGGCATCGGCATGGCCAGCGACCCCGACCTGCATGGCCGGATCCAGGACGCCGTCTACAAGGTGCTGAGCTACCAGGCCTCGGCCGGCAGTTTCGGCCTTTGGGGTCCGGGCTCCGGTGATCTCTGGCTCGACGCCTATGTCACCGACTTCCTGACAAGGGCGCGCGAGCAGAAATACGACGTGCCGAGCCTGGCGATCAGCCAAGCGCTGAGCAACCTGCAGAACTCGCTCGGCTACGACCAGGACGTCCAGGGTCGCGGCAGCGAGATCGCTTATGCGCTTTATGTGCTGGCCCGCAACAAGAAGGCTTCGATCGGCGACCTGCGCTACTATGCCGACACGCAGCTCGAAGCTTTTTCGAGCCCGATGGCCGTTGCCCAGCTGGCGGCTAGCCTGGCGCTTTACGGTGACACGCAGCGTTCGGAAACCACCTTCCAGGCGGCGTTGCAACTAGCCCAGTCGACCTCCGAATACGACTATTACCGGTCGGATTACGGCTCGCCGCTGCGCGACGGCGCGGCGATGCTTGCGCTTGCAGCCGAAAGCAAACCGGTGCCGACCATCGTGCCGGTGCTGATCAGGATGGTGGCGAGGGAGCGCGCCAACGCCCGCTGGACCAGCACCCAGGACGAGTCCTGGATGCTGTTGGCAGCACGTGCGCTCAAGGCCGGCAATGATACGATTACGCTGACTGTCAACGGCGCGCCACATGCCGGCGGCTATTCGGACCAGATCGCCGGCAGCGACCTGGCTGACAGTCCGCTCACCATCGCCAACACCGGCAAGACCCCGCTGCAAGCGGTGGTCACCACTGTGGCCTCGCCGATCCAGCCTCTGCCGGCCAGCGGCAGCGGTTTCACCATCGAGCGCACCTACTACAAGCTCGATGGTACCGAGGCCAATGTGTCGGAGGTCGAGCAGAACGAACGCTATGTCGTCGTGCTCAAGATATATGAGCAGAACAGGTGGCCTTCGCGCCTGCTTATCACCGATCTCCTGCCGGCCGGCTTCGAGATCGACAATCCAGGCCTAGTCTCCAGCGCCCAGCTGTCCAACTTCTCCTGGCTGGGGCAGACCGACGCCGCCCATCTCGAATTCCGCGACGATCGTTTCGTCGCGGCCTTCAATCCGAACGATGGCGACGGCGACCGCAACATTACGCTGGCCTATGTCGTGCGAGCGGTGACGCCGGGCACCTATGCACATCCGGCAGCAACCGTCGAGGACATGTACCGGCCGCAATATTCGGCCCGCACCGCGACCGGCATGATGGAGGTCAAGGCGCCATAACGATGGAAGCGCTGCGCAGGATCGCGGTCTGGACGGCGGCGGGCGCCGGCCTGCTGGCGCTTTCCGCCGTCGCTCTCTGGCGACTCGACCGTGCCTTTCCGCCGCCGCTTCCGGCTAGCCTTACAGTGTCGACCGAGGTGCAGGACCGCGACGGCCAGCTGTTGCGTGCCTTCGCCACGCCGGACGGCTATTGGCGGCTGGCCACAAGCCTCGACCAGGTCGACAGGCAGTTCGTCGACATGCTGGCCACCTATGAGGACAAGCGCTTCTGGGACCACAAAGGCGTCGACGTGCTGGCGCTGGCCCGCGCCGCCGGCCAGTTCGTCACCAGCGGCCATATCGTCTCCGGTGGCTCGACGCTGTCGATGCAGCTTGCCCGGCTGATCGAGCCGCGCGACAGCCGCAGCATTGGCTCCAAGATCAAGCAGATGCTGCGCGCCATCCAGATCGAGCGGCGTCTGTCGAAGCGCGAGATCCTTGAACGCTACCTGACGCTGGCTCCCTATGGCGGCAACCTCGAAGGCGTGCGTGCCGCCTCGCTGGCCTATTTCGGCAAGGAGCCGAAACGACTGACGGTTTCGGAGGCAGCGCTGCTCGTCGCCCTGCCGCAGCTGCCGGAAAAGCGCCGGCCCGACCGCAACCTCCAGGTCGCCCATGCCGCTCGCGACCGGGTGCTGACCCGCATGATTTCGGCCGGCCTGCTCGGCGAACGCGAGGCAGCCAGGGCCGCGCTCGACGACGTTTCCAGCCTCCGGCGCACGCTGCCGGCGTTCGCAGCTCATGCCGCCTATGCGATGCTGCCCAAGGCCGTCCCCGGTCAGCCGCTAAGACTGACGATCCGCAAAAGTGTCCAGGAAGGGCTGGAGCAGGTGGCCAAGGACGCTGCCGCCAAGCTCGGCCCCCGCCTGTCCGTCGCCATGGTGCTGGCCGATGCCCGCACCGGCGATATCCTTGGCGAGGTCGGCTCGGCCGATTTCTTCGACGCCAGCCGCTCTGGCTGGATCGATATGACCAGGGTCGTCCGCTCGCCCGGCTCGACACTGAAGCCGTTCATCTATGGGCTCGCCTTCGAACAGGGACTGGTTGCGCAGGAAACGTTGATCGAAGACAGCCCGGCCGATTTTTCAGGCTACCGGCCGAAGAATTTCGACATGGGCTATCAGGGCGACGTCAGCATCAGACAGGCGCTGCAACTGTCGCTCAACGTGCCGGCAATCCGGGTGCTCGACGCTGTCGGGCCGGCGCGGCTGACGGCGCGCTTTCGGCGGGCCGGAGTTATGCCGGTGCTGCCCGTCAACGAAGCGCCGGGCCTGGCGATTGGCCTTGGCGGCGTCGGCGTGACGCTGCGCGATCTCGTCCAACTCTATACCGGACTCGCCAATGGCGGCAAGGCGCACACGCTGCATGACGGCACCGAGCCGGCGAATACCGAACGCTCCACCGCCACCATCCTCGACGACCAGGCGAACTGGCAGGTCACCGACATATTGTCTGGCGTCAAGCCGCCCGAGGGCGCCGCCCAGCGCGGCATCGCCTACAAGACCGGCACCTCCTACGGCTACCGCGACGCCTGGTCGGTCGGCTTCGACGGCCGCTACGTGCTGGGCGTCTGGGTCGGCCGCCCCGATGCCGGCGCGGTGCCAGGTCTGTCAGGTTATGTCTCTGCCGCACCCATCCTGTTCGACGGTTTTGTCCGTTCTGGCCTGGCCGCAGTGCCGCTGCCAGGCAAGCCGGCCGGCGTCATCAGGCCGAAGCGCGACGAACTGCCGGTGACTCTGGCGCGCTTCGGTGCCGGCACCGACGGGCTGGTGCAGGCCACGCCGACCGAGCCCGCGCCGACGATCATCTTTCCGCCCGACGGCGCGCGTGTCGATCTCGATACCAATTCGGCCGACGCTTCGCCGCTGGTGCTGAAATTGCAAGGCGGCCGCGCGCCCTTCCGCTGGCTGGCCAACGGCAAGCCGCTGGTCGGCATCGACCGGCGGCGCACCGCCACCTGGCAGCCGGACGGCGCCGGCTACTCGACCCTGACGGTGATCGACGCGGCAGGACGCGCGGCGAGCGTGAAGGTGTTCGTCGAGTGAAAGTGCCCATTGAATAGAATACGCCAAACGATTCAGCGCATTGCGTTTTGCGCCGTGCTTCCCCTCGCCTTCCCTCTGCCGGCGCGTGCCGCCGAGCTTCCCACCAGCTTTGTTCGGCTGGCCGACGTCGATCCCACCATCCGGCAGCCGGCGTCGAAAATTTCCTGCACCGCAAGGCCAGCGGGTACGACGCGCCGGTGTGCATCCTCACCAGCAGGCGGCGGTAGCGCTTTCCGGCGTGCAGAAAGCGATTGCCGCTGACGGGCTGACGCTGGTCGTCTTCGACTGCTACCGGCCGGCGCGCGCCGTCTCCGACATGGGCGAATGGACAAGGCAGGGCGGACCACCCGACCCGCAATGGTACCCCAAGGTCAGGCGCAACGACCTCATCGCCAAGGGCTATGTCGGCGAATTGTCTACCCATTCGCGCGGCTCGACCGTCGATGTCGCCATCGCGCGAGCCGACCGCAAGAGCGCGCCAAAACCGGCCTGCGGCGCAGCCGATGCCGACACGCTCGATTTCGGTACCGGCTTCGACTGCTTCGACCCGGCAAGCGAGACCGCCCATCATCCTCTCGCCGGCGAGGCGACGGCAAACCGGAAAAGGCTTGTCGATGCCATGCGCACCGGTGGCTTCAGGAATTACGCGCGCGAATGGTGGCATTTCACACTGGAAAACGAGCCGTTTGCCAAGCAGCGCTTCGATTTTCCCGTCGCCGCCGAGTGAAAACACTGGCTGCAGCGATCGTGAACCGCATTCACAGTAGCAGCCTTGCCGACGTGTGGGCTGCTTCTAGTTAGATCGCTTCACGACGCCGAAATCCGGCTACGGCCTCACGAGGAAAAAATTTCTTCCCATGCGAAAATCTAGGCGAAAAATTCCTTCGAAAGGGCAAAAAAGGCAACAATGAATGCATCTAATTTCTATCAAGTCGGTAGATTTGGCGTGAGTTCAACGGAGGCAGAAATGACCAACCCTCATTTCAGGAAACTGCTCGGCGCACTGGTCGCCACATCTGTCCAGTTCGGCACCCTCGGTTTCGCGTTTGCCGATACCACCATTCTCAACGTGTCCTATGATCCGACGCGTGAACTCTACAAGGCCTATGACGAGGCTTTCGCCGCCCACTGGAAAACCGAAACCGGCGAGACGGTCACCATTCAGCAGTCGCATGGCGGATCGGGCGCGCAGGCCCGCGCCGTGATCGACGGCCTCGACGCCGACGTGGTGACGCTGGCGCTGGAGGGCGACATCAACGCCATCGTCTCGAAAACCAAGAAGATCAATCCCGACTGGCGGACAAAGTTCGAGAACAATTCAGCGCCCTATACCTCGACCATCGTATTTCTCGTCCGCAAGGGCAATCCGAAGGGCATTCACGACTGGGGCGACCTGGTCAAAGAGGATGTCCAGGTGATCACGCCCAACCCGAAGACCTCGGGCGGCGCGCGCTGGAATTATCTCGCTGCGTGGGCCTACGCCAACGCCAATAACGGTGGCGACGAAGCCAAGACCAAGGAATTCGTCGGCAACCTCTATTCCCATGTTCCGGTGCTTGACGCCGGCGCGCGCGGCTCGACCGTGACCTTCGCGCAAAAAGGCCTGGGCGACGTGTTGCTCGCTTGGGAAAACGAGGCCTATCTGGCGCTTGACGAATTCGGCGCCGACAATTTCGACATTGTCTATCCGCCAACCTCGATCCGGGCCGAACCGCCGGTCGCGGTGGTCGACGCCAATGTCGATGCCAAGGGCACACGAAAAGTCGCCGAAGCCTATCTGAGCTACCTCTATTCCAAGGAAGGCCAGACGATCATCGCCAAGAACCATTATCGTCCGGCGAAGCCCGACCTGGTGCCGGCGGAGGATCTTGCCAAACTGCCCGAGATCAAGCTGATCACCGTCGACGATCCGCTTTTTGGTGGCTGGAAGAAAGCACAGCCTTATCATTTCGGCGATGGTGGTATATTCGACCAGATCTACAAGCCGGCCCAGTAAGCTAAGACCTGGATCAGGACGACATGACCACAGCACCCGCGCAGGCGGGGTGGCGGTTCAGACAGCCGAGCGTCATTCCAGGTTTCGGATTGATGCTCGGCTTCTCGCTTGCCTACCTCACCCTCATCATCCTCATCCCCCTGTCCGGGCTGGTTTGGCGCTCGGCAGCGCTCGGCTGGGCCGACTTTTGGGCGATTGTCATCGACCGCCGCACCATCAATGCGCTTGGGATTAGCTTCGGCGCCGCCTTCGCCGCCGCTGTCGTCAATGTCGTCTTCGGCACGATCGTCGCCTGGGTGCTGGTGCGTTATCGCTTTCCGGGCCGTCGCATCGCCGATGCCATGGTCGATCTGCCCTTCGCGCTGCCGACCGCTGTGGCCGGCATCGCGCTGACCACGCTCTACGCCCCGAACGGCTGGATCGGCAAGCTGCTGATGCCGCTCGGCATCAAAGTCGCCTATACGCCACTCGGCATTGTCATTGCGCTGGTCTTCATTGGGCTGCCCTTCGTCGTGCGCACCGTGCAGCCGATCATGGAGGAGATTGACAAGGAGGTGGAGGAAGTAGCCGCCACGCTTGGCGCCAGCCGTTTCCAGATTATCACCCGCATCTTGTTTCCCGGTTTGGCGCCAGCCATCATCACCGGTTTCGCGCTGGCGTTCGCGCGTGGCGTCGGCGAGTACGGCTCCGTCATCTTCATCGCCGGCAATCTGCCTTACAAGTCCGAGATCGCGCCGCTCCTGATCGTCATCCGGCTGGAGGAATACAACTACCCGGCGGCGACCGCGATCGCGACGATCATGCTGGCACTGTCGTTCGTAATGCTCCTGGTCGTCAATCTGGTGCAATCGTGGAGCCGCAAACGCTATGGCTGACCCCGAGATCAAATCCTACGAGCCGTACCACGAAAGCCTGTCCGCGGCGGTTACCGAAAGCCGGCCGGTGCGGGCGGCGCTGATGATTGTGGCTTTTGCCTTCCTCGGCGTTTTCCTGCTGTTGCCGCTGATCGTCGTCTTCAACGAAGCCTTCGCCAAGGGAATCGGTACCTACACGGAGGCGCTGGCCAGCCCCGACACGCGCTCCGCGATCCGCCTGACACTGCTGGTGGCGGCGATCTCGGTACCACTCAACATCGTCTTCGGCATCTCCGCCGCCTGGGCGATCGCCAAGTTCGAGTTCACAGGCAAGGCCTTCCTGACCACGCTCATCGACTTGCCTTTCTCGGTTTCGCCGGTCATTTCCGGACTGGTCTACGTGCTTTTGTTCGGCGCGCAAGGCCTGCTCGGCGCCTGGCTGAAGGCGCATGGCATCGTCATCCTGTTTGCCGTGCCGGGCATCGTGCTGGCCACCATCTTCGTCACCTTCCCCTTCGTCGCACGCGAACTGATCCCGCTGATGCAGGAACAGGGCAATGGCGACGAGGAGGCAGCGCTGTCGCTCGGCGCCAATGGCTCGCAGACCTTCTGGTACGTGACGCTGCCCAACGTCAAATGGGGATTGCTCTACGGCGTGCTGCTGTGCAATGCCCGCGCAATGGGCGAATTCGGCGCGGTGTCGGTCGTGTCGGGGCACATACGCGGGTTGACCAATACCATGCCGCTGCATGTCGAAATCCTATACAATGAGTACAACGCAGTCGCCGCCTTCGCCGTCGCTTCGCTGCTTGCCGGCTTGGCGCTCGTCACGCTGGTCTTGAAAACACTTCTCGAGATGCGCTACGGCGCCGAGATCGCCGCGGTGCGCGGACACTAGATGCACGTGGCCCAAAAGTGCGTAGCGGTTTTGGGGTAACGACATGCATCGACAAAAAAGGGACGGTTGATGGAAGTCCGCATTACCAACGTACGCAAGGAGTTTGAGCGGTTTCCGGCTCTCCACGACGTATCGCTTGACATCAAATCCGGCGAGCTGATCGCGCTGCTCGGACCTTCCGGTTCAGGCAAGACGACGCTGCTCAGGCTGATCGCCGGGCTGGAGCAGCCGACCAAGGGCGCGATCTTCTTCGGCGAGGAGGACGCCTCGCACAAGTCGATCCAGGAGCGCAATGTCGGCTTCGTCTTCCAGCACTATGCGCTGTTTCGCCATATGACGGTCGCCGACAATATCGGTTTCGGCCTCAAGGTGCGGCACGGCGCGGCGCGTCCGTCGGCGAAGGAAATCCGCCGCCGCGCTTCTGAGTTGCTCGACCTCGTTCAGCTCTCGGGTCTCGAAAAGCGCTATCCGGCACAGCTTTCAGGCGGCCAGCGCCAGCGCGTGGCGTTGGCGCGTGCCATGGCGATCGAACCGCGTGTGCTATTGCTCGACGAGCCGTTCGGCGCACTCGATGCCCAGGTGCGGCGCGAACTGCGCCGCTGGCTGCGCGATATCCATGACGCTACCGGCCACACCACGGTTTTCGTTACTCATGACCAGGAAGAAGCGCTGGAGCTTGCCGACCGCGTCGTTGTGATGAGCCAGGGCCGCATCGAGCAGGTCGGCTCCGCCGACGAAATCTACGACACGCCGAACTCGCCCTTCGTCTACAGCTTCATCGGCGAATCGAGCTCGGTCCCGGTCAAGGTCGAGGACGGCGAGGTCTGGATCGCCGATCGTCCGATCGGACTGTCCGCGCCACATGTACCGAACGGCGAGGCCGTACTGTTCTTTCGACCGCACGATATCGAATTGCTGGACAGTTGCAACGGCTGCATCGCCGGCACGGTCGCCGCCAGCCGCCGGCTTTCGGGCACGAGACGGGTAGAGCTCGAAATCGGCGGCGAACGCCAACGGGTCGAGATCGAGCTGCCTGTCGACCATCCGGCGGCGCAAAAGAGCCGGGTGGCATTCCGGCCGGGGCGTTGGAAGCTTTTTCCAGTCGCCTAGACCATGATCCTGAACCGAAGTCCGCGCAGAAAAAAGTGGGAACCGGTTTTGCCGTGCTGACTTGGCAAGGACACGCCGAAAAGACTCCGCTTGGACGAAAATCCTACCAGCGGGCTGTTTCGGCAAAGCTTTTTCTCACGGCAACGCCACAGGCCCGGCCCGCATGTCTCGTCGCGGCGGTCCACCGCCCTATTATTCTCTCGGCGTTCGACAAGCGGTATTCTTAGGCGGCATTCTCAGGGAGTCCTGTTTTCATGAAGCGATTTTTGCTTGGCCTCGCCACCCTGGCCGGCCTGTTCCTCGCATCCTCACAGGCCTGGTCGGCCGACAGATTGCTGAACGCATCCTATGATGTCGGCCGCGAACTCTTTGCTGAGGTCAACAAGGCCTTCATTGCCGAGCACCCCGGCGTGAGCATCGACCAGTCGCATGCCGGAAGTTCGGCGCAAGCGCGCGCCATCGCGGAAGGCCTCAGTGCCGATGTCGTCACCTTCAACCAAGTCATCGACGTCAACTTCCTGGTCAAGAAGGGCCTCGTCTCCGCCGATTGGCAGAAGAATTTCCCCGACAACGCCTCGCCGTTCTATTCGCTACCGTCCTTTCTGGTACGCGCCGGAAATCCGAAACATATCAAGGACTGGAACGATCTCGTGCGCGACGACGTGCAGGTGATCTTCCCCAATCCGAAGACCTCAGGCAATGCGCGCTACACCTATCTGGCAGCCACCGCCTATGCCAAGGAAGCCTTCAAGGGCGACGACGCCAAGGTGAAGGAGTTCGTCACCAAGCTGTTCAACAACGTGCCGATCTTCGATACCGGCGGCCGCGCCGCCACCACCACCTTCGTGCAGCGCGAGATCGGCGATGTTCTGATCACCTTCGAGTCGGAGACGCGCGGCATCCGCAAGGAGTATGGCGAAGACAAGTTCGAACAGGTCACGCCCTCCGTCAGCCTGCTGGCCGAGTTTCCGGTGGCGATCGTCGACAAGGTCGCCGAAGAGCATGGCACTCGCGATCTCGCCAAGACCTATCTCGATTTCCTCTACACGCCACAAGGCCAGGAGATCCTTGCCGAGAACGGCAACCGGGTTCGCGACCCAGCAGTTGCAGCCAAGTACAAGGACCAGTTTCCCGATGTTCGCCTGCTGACAGTGAACGATGTCTTCGGCGGCTGGGATAAGGTGCAGGCCGAGCATTTCGCGGCTGGTGGTCTGCTCGACCAGACCTACGGCAGTCGCTAAGCTCCTCCACTTTCCGAACTGAGCAAAGAAAGCCGGCGGCGAGCCGGCTTTCTTTGCTATTCGGCTCAGGAAGTGCAATTCGGCCGGGTTCCGGCCGCCTGGCGTCCAAAACGTTACGAAGAATCAACGCCTTTGTGACAACCGTGCCATCGGGCGGCTTGTTTGCACGAACCTGCATCGCGCGATCGAAACGTCATGATTTGCACACAAACAACCGCCAGATGCGGGTGGTTGGGGTTTCATGAACTGAATCGGGCATGCTTACCAAAAAAGGCAAATACGGCCTCAAGGCCCTCGTGCATCTCTCCGGCCTGCCGGTCGGCCAGCTTGCATTCGTCAACGACATTGCCGTCGCCAACAACATTCCGAAGAAATTTCTGGACGCCATTCTCGGCGAGTTGCGCAATGCCGGCTTCGTCCAGAGCCGCAAGGGCAAGGAAGGCGGTTATCGCCTCGCCCGGCCAGCCTCCGAAATCAAGATCGGCCATGTCGTGCGCGTCCTAGACGGGCCGCTGGCGCCGATCCCTTGCGCCAGCCGCACGCAGTACCAGCGTTGCGAGGACTGCAACGAGGCGACGTGCCAGGTACGGCATATGATGCTGGAGGTACGCCAGGCGATCGCCGAGGTGCTGGACAACCGCAGCCTCGCCGCCATGCGTGACGCCGACAACGACGATTTCCAGGTCGAGCTGACGTCGCAGATCTAAATCCGGCGTTGCCGCGGTCCGAGCCTGCCAGCAGCAACCGATAGGCTGGATCTTGGAAGTCGAGCCCTCGGGCACCTCAAGGATGCCTGTGCGACCTCATGAACTCGCCCCGCCGAGCAGGCTAACCACGGTGGCGACACTGTCGGAGACCGGGCGCGTCCCGTCCAACGTCAATGCCCGCTCGTCCGCTGCCGGCGCCTCGAGAATGGCGAACTGGCTGTCGACCAGGCTTGCCGGCATGAAATGACCCTTGCGGTTGCCGACGCGCAGTTTTGCCGTTGCGGGGTCGATCTCCAGATGGACGAAAACGATATCCTGGCAAAAACCACGCAGACGATCGCGGTAGCTGCGCTTCAGTGCCGAGCACGCGGCGACCACACCCCGCCCGCCGGCGACCGACGCTGCAATGCGCTGGCCGATGGCGTCGAGCCAACCTTGGCGGAGTTGATCGGTGAGCGGCTCGCCGCTTGCCATGCGCGCGACGTTTTCGGGCGGATGCAGTCTGTCGCCCTCGACGAAGAGTGCCCCCAATGCCGCCGCCAGCGCTTCGCCGACGACTGACTTGCCGCAGCCGGCCACCCCCATCACCACGATGGCCGGTGCCGATCGACCCGCTGGCGGCTGTGTCACTCTTTCGTCAGTCATGCAGCGTCAGCCATGCAGCTTAGCGGCTTGCCGGCGCGCGGCCATAGAGCAGCAGCATGGCGACGATGACGACGCCGTAGATGATCTGCCGTCCGGCCTCGGGCATCTGCATGACGGAGAGAATGGATTGCAAAAGCGTGATCAGGATCACGCCGGCTACCGTGCCGAGATAGGAGCCGCGACCGCCGAGGATCGAGGTGCCGCCGAGCACCACCGCAGCGATCGACGGCAAAAGGTAGGCATCGCCCATCGACTGGGCCGCCTTGGAGGCATAGCCGGCCAGCAGCACGCCGCCAAAGGCCGAGAGTCCTCCGGACACTGCAAAGGCGATCATCACCACACGCCGCGTGTCGATGCCGGAAAGATAGGCGGCGCGCTCGCGGTTGCCAATGCCATAGACGGTACGGCCGAAGCCGGTGCGGCTCAGCACGAACACTGTTGCCGCGCCGATCAGCACCCAGATGATGACCGCGTTGGGTACAGCCGGAATGGCAAAGCCGGTCGCCAGGTAGCGCATCGCCGCCGTCGCCGAATCCTGCGGCGAGAAGCCCCCGGTGTAGACCACCATCAGCCCTTGCGCGACGGCGTTGGTGGCAAGCGTTATGATCATCGAGGGAATGCGCAGGTAGGCGACACCGATGCCGTTGACAATGCCGATCAGTACGCCGCAGAAGATGCCGAACGGAATGGCAAGGGCCACGCCGACCGGACCGTAAGCGGCCGCCGCACATGCCATCATGGCGCCGACCGCCACCGACCATGGCACCGACAGGTCGATCTGGCCGAGCAGGATGACCAGCATCATACCGGTGGCGATGACACCGAGGAACGAGGCCACCTTGAGCTGCTGCAGCAGATATTCAGGCGACAGGAAGCTGCGTGAATAGAGGCTGCCGACGAATAGCAGCAGCACGATGCAGGCAAAGGCCGTAACGACCGCCGGATCGGCGCGGCGGATGAATTTCGGCATGCGGTTCGCAATACCGCCGATAGTCGTTTCGCTCACAGGAACCACTCCAGCCGGTTGCGGACCCTGAACAGGCCGAAGGCGCCGAGGCTGACCGCGATCAGTAGGATAACGCCCTGGAACAGCGGCTGCCAGAGCGGATCGAAATCGAAGACGAAGAGCAGGTCGCCGATGGTGCGGAAAGCAAGCGCGCCGAAGATCGCGCCGATGGCACTGCCCTTGCCGCCGAACAGCGACACGCCGCCGAGCACCACGGCGGCGATCGAAAACAGCGTATAGGCGTTACCGCTGGCATAGGCCGCGTCGCCGGTATAGGTGAAGAACGTAAGGAACAGCCCACCGATCGCGGCAAGCAGCCCCGCTAGCGCATAGGCGGTGAATTTTCCGCGCCGGATCGGCACGCCGGACATATACGCCGCCATCTCCGACGACCCCGCCGCATAGGCGGCGCGGCCGAGCACCGAGCGGCTGAACGGCACCCAGACGACGAGCACGACGGCCAGCAGCGCAACCAGGCTCGCCGGCACCACGCCGAACAGGCGTCCGGTCAGCGCATCGGCTAGACCTTCGTTGACAGAGCCGCCCGGAAACGGCCTTAGCAGCAACGCGATGCCGAAATAGACCGCACCGGTGGCGATGGTGGCGACGATCGGCTGCAGCCGCCCATAGATGACGATGGCGCCGTTGATCGCCCCGCACAGCAGCCCGGTGCCTAGCACCGCGGCGACCCCGAAGGCGGTCTCGACGCCGCTGCCGATGACCAGCCAGGAGGCCAGGCAATTGGTCAGCGTGAAGATCATGCCGACGGAAAGGTCGATGCCGGCGGTGATCACTACCAGCGTTTGCGCCATCGCCACGAAGGCGAGCAGCACGCCCTTGTTCGAGGCCGTCTGCACGACGTTGGCGGTAAAGCCCGCCGGATGGTTCGAGGTGTAGATCGCAAACATGACAATGAAGATGCCGAACGCCAGCAGCGTTCCGCGCTGTTCGGCAAGCCAGTAGCGCCAGTCTTTCACGCTATGATCCCTTTCACGCGTTAGCTCCTCGCCTCGGGCTGGCCTCATCGCCACGGATGTTGAGCGCGCTGGCAATCAGCGCCCGCTCGGTGATCTCGGCGCCGACCAGTTCGCGCTTGACCGCGCCGTCATAGAGCACCAGCACCCGGTCGCAGCAGCCGATCAGTTCGTCATAGTCGGTCGAATAGAACAGGATCGCCGCACCGGCATCGGCGAGCTTGCGCATCAGCTGATAGAGTTCCTGCTTGGTGCCGACATCGATGCCGCGCGTCGGATCGTTAAGCAGGATGATGCGCGGCTGCCGCATCAGCCATTTGGCGATGACGACCTTCTGCTGGTTGCCACCGGATAGCGCGCCAACCGGAATGTCGAGGCCCGCCGTCTTGATCGCCAGCAGGCCGACCATGTCGTCGATCAGCCGCTGCTCAGCGGTGCGGTCGATGATGCCGGCCCTGGACAGCCGGTCGAGCGCTGCGAAAGAGAGGTTTTCGCGTACCGTCATCGGCAGCATCAGGCCTTCGGTCTTGCGATCCTCCGGGATCAGCGCCATGCCGATCCGGTCGCCGCGCGCGGCGGCCGGACTGGCGATCGCCACCGGCTTGCCGTCGATCAAAATCTGGCCGGACAGGCCGCGCAGCACACCGAAGAAAGCCAGCAGCAATTCGCGCTGGCCCTGACCGTCGAGGCCGCCAAGGCCGACGACCTCGCCTGCGCCAACCGACAGCGAGACATTGTCCAGCCGGTCGGTCCACGAAAGCTTACGCGCCTCCAGCACGGGAACGGCAGTGCCCGGTGCACGCGCGGGTTTTGCCGGGAAGATATGGCTGTATTCGCGGCCGATCATCAGTTGGACGACTTCGTTGTCGCTCTTCGAGCCGGCTGCGTAGCTGGCGACATTGCGGCCGTTGCGGAACACCGTGCACTGGTCGGCAAGCTCGGCGATCTCGTTCATGCGGTGCGAGATGTACAGCAGCGCCAGCCCTTCCGAGCGCAGCCGCTTCAGCACGGCGAAGATCTTGGCGACGTCCGCTGCGGTCAGCGCCGAGGTCGCCTCGTCGAGGATCAGGATGCGCGGCTTCCTGGCCAGCGCCTTGGCGATCTCGACCATCTGCCGCCGCGACAGCGGCAGGTCCTTGACCAGCGCCAGCGGATGAATGTCGGCGGCGCCCGCGCGCGCCAGCGCCTCCTCGGCGATGCGGCGCTGTGCCTTGCGGTCGATCATGCCAAAGCGCTTCGGCGGATCGGAAATGGCGATGTTGTCGGCAACGCTGAGTTCGGGGATCAGCGATAGCTCCTGGAAGATGCAAACGATGCCGGCCTGGTTGGCGGCGGCTGGCGAAGCGAAGGTGACCTCGCGGCCATCCAGCATCATGCGGCCTTCGTCGGGCGCGACGACGCCGGCCATAACCTTGATCAGCGTCGATTTGCCGGCGCCGTTCTCGCCGAGAATGGCATGAATGCTGCCTGGCGTAACCGAAAGCTCGGCCTTTTCCAGCGCCCGCACGCCACCGTAGCGCTTGGATATGCCTTCCATGCTGAAGAGCGGAACCGCACCGTCCATCGGCCCTCCAAGGCACTTTGACGATTGAGCATCGAGCGGCCGGCGCCGTGGAATTTCCACGGCGCCGGACGATCAGTTTACTGGTTTTCCTTGGTCTGGCCCATGATTTCCTGCGCGGTGAAATTGATGCCGCAGGTCGGGAAGGAATTGCCGACGAAGAAATTGTCGGACTGGTCGGGGAAGTAGTCCTGGCCTTCCTTGAAGTTCGGATCCTCGACGATGGCCAGCGGCAGCTTCACCGATTGCGGGACGACCTGGCCTTCGAGCGCTGCAATCGCCGTCTTGATGGCAACCGCGACCTGGGCGGGGCCGGTGCCGGCCGACGAGCATTTCAGCCCGTCCGCGGCATGGGCCGCGCAGAACTTGCGGAAGCCGTTTTCCGTCTCGCCGCCGAAAGGCACGAACGGATGCTTGGCGTCGATCATCGCCTGCACGATGCCGGTGTCGCCGCCCTGGCCGGTGACGCCGTCGAAGGGACCATTGGTGGCGATGGCATCGGCCGAGGCCTTTTGCGCCACGCCGTCGTCCCACTTGCCGACGACTTCGGTGACGTCCCACTTCTTGCCGGAGGCATCGAGAACCTCGTGAATGCCGTTGTGGCGGTCGGTGTCGACCGAAGTGCCGGCGACACCGCGCACTTCGAGCACCTTGCCGCCGTTCGGCACATGCTTGACCAGCCAGTTGCCCCACAGCTCGCCAAGGCCCTTCTGGTCTACATTGACGTTGATGGCGTCCTTGGTGTCGAGAATGTTGTCGAAGGCTACCAGCACGACGCCGGCTTCCTTGGCGCGCTTGATGACTGGTCCGAATGCGGTCGGGTTCTGCGCGTTGACGACAATCGCGTCATAGCCGGAATCGATGAAGTTGTTGATCGCTGAAATCTGTGCCGGCACATCTTCACCGGTCGAGACGACCTTGAATTCCTTTAGTTTCGCGGCGACATCCGGCTGCGCGGCATAGGCCTTTGCCGTCTGCACCATCTGGATGCGCCAGGTGTTGGCGATATAACCGTTGGCGAGCGCGATACGGTATGGGCCTTCCTTCTTGGGAAACTTGAAGAACTCGGTATCGGCCGACCATGGCACGAAGCAGTCCGGCTCGGCGGCCGGCCCCTTGACGATTTCAGGATCGGCAATGGCCGACGAACTCAACATAACGAATGCAGTGGCGGCAACGATGCCACCAGCGAGTGACTTGATCATCGATATTCCTCCCGATTGCAGTTCTGCTTGTCGTTACCTGTCGTGAAAGTCTTTGCGCGTCTGGCCGGCACCTCCTGCCGGTCGCGCCCTTTCAGGTGGATCGAATTGCCGATCCGACCCCTGCCTCACCGCCCCTCAAGCGGAGATGAAAGCTATCATATTATATATAATAAACAAGCATGAGCTGTCGCTTATATATAATAAACAGGCGTGGATCTTCGCTTGGAGCTTCCGAGCGCGAGAGATGGTAGCGCTACCATGACGCTATGTAAAGCGTCATTCACAAGATATCGAGAGTGGCTCAGCGGGCCGTGCTCTCGCGACGCTTGAGCTCGAAGCCGAGGTCGACAACCCGCTGTTCCGGCCTCTCGCCGGCAATCGCCGCGAGCGCCATGGCGACCGAGCGCCGGCCGATCTCGTAGCGGGGCGTCCGGACGCTGGTGACCGACGGAAACGCCACCTGCATCATATCGAGATCGTTGAAACCTGTGATGCCGATGGTCTTCGGCACGGCAATCGAGGCGTGGTGGCATTCGAACAGCACGCCGAGCGCGATGTCGTCATTGTTGCAGAAAACCCCGTCGAGCATCGGCATCTTGGCCAGTGCGCCGCGAAACAGCTCGCGGCCGAGCGACACGCTGGACGGCACCGGCGTGGTGGTGACCAGCCGCGCGTCGAACAGGCCGGCTGCCTCCATCGCCGCGCGATAGCCGGCCAGGCGCCGTTGCGAACGCGGGTCCATGCGGGCGCCGATGAAGCCGATCCGGCGATAACCTGCCTCGATCATGTGTTCCGCCGCGGTCCTGCCACCGTCGAAATGCGAGAAGCCGACCATCATGTCGACTGGATCGGGACCGGTCTCCATGACCTGGACCACCGGGCAGCCGGCCGCCTCGAGCAGTCTTCGCGACGTCGGCGTCTGGTCGATGCCGGCCACGATCAGCGCCGCCGGACGCTGCGGGCCGAACACCTGCAACAGCCGTTCCTCCTCGAGGCCAGAATAATGGGTGTTGCCGAGTTGGATGCGGAACGGGCTGTCCGACAGGCTATCATAGATGCCGCGCACCGTTTCGGCGAAGACGTTGTTGGTAAGCGACGGCACCAGAACGCCAAACACCTCGGCGCGCGCCGAGGCCAGCGCCCGCGCATTCGGGTCGGGCACATAGCCGAGCTCGTCGACGGCGGCGAGTATCTGGCGGCGCAAATCTTCCGAGACGCGCTCCGGTTCGCGCAAGGCGCGCGACACGGTAATGGCGCCGACGCCGGCCTTGCGCGCGACATCGGCGATGGTGGGGCGACCGCCGCCGCGGCGTGAGCGCGGCTTGATCACGGCCTTTTCCCCAACGCCGAACAATCGTCGGCTGGCCGCGAAACGATGTTCAGCGTCTTTGCCACTGTCGCCATGCCAACCCGGCCTGCTGCCGCACCCACTCGCCATCTGGCGTCGCGCAGCCTTCCGCCAATGTCAAGCGAACGGGTGGCACGGCCGGTGAAGCCGTCCTGCTTCAGGCCACAGCCGCGGCGCTGCGCCGCGCCTTCCACAGCACAAGCACCATGGCGAGGATGTTCGCAAGGTTCCAGGCAATGCCATTGAGGAAGGCGGCGGCATAGGAGCCTGTCAAATCGTAGATCCAGCCCGACATCCAGCCGCCGATCGCCATGCCGAATATGGTCGCCATCATCACGATGCCGACGCGCTGACCAGCCTCTTTTGCGGGCATGTATTCGCGTACGATGATCGCATAGCAAGGCACGATGCCGCCTTGCGACAGGCCGAAGACCAACGAGACGACATAGAGCGAGGCGAGGCCATCGAAGGGGATGTAGAACAACAGCGACAGGCATTGCAGCACCGAGCCGATCAGCAGTGTTTTCACGCCGCCGATGCGGTCGGCGATGAAGCCGGACGCCAGCCGGCTGACGACGCCTGCCGCCAGCATGATCGACAGCATGTCGGCGCCATGCGCTACGCCGTAGCCGAGATCCATGCAATAGGCGACGATATGGACCTGCGGCATCGACATCGCCACGCAGCAGCCTAGCCCGGCAACGACGAGCAGCACCTGCAAGGCCGCCGGCGACAGCGAGATCGGCTGCACGCGCCGGCTGCCGGACGATCCGGAGATGGCTTCGCGGGGCGCGCCGCGTCTCAGCAACAGGATCAGCGGCACCATGGTCGCGAGGCAGACAACGCCGATCGCGGCATAGGTAAAGCGCCAGCCTTCGCTCTGTATGACATGGGGGATCGCCAATGGCCAGATCGCTCCAGCGAGGTAGTTGCCGGCGGCGGCCGCCGTCACCGCGACGCCACGCCGGCGGTTGAACCAGTGCGATATGTCTGCGATCAACGGTCCGAAAATCGTCGACGTGCCGACGCCGATCAAAACCCCTTGGACGAGGGTGAACTGCATGATCGAAGTAGTCAGCGAGGCGAGCAGGAAACCGGCGCCGAGCGCCATCGCGGCGATGAGCGCCGGGATCCAGTAGCCCATGCGGTCGATGGCGCGGCCGACCAGAACATTGCCGGCGGCGAAGCCGATCATCGTTGCAGTGTAGGGCATCGACGCGGCGGCGCGGTCGACGCCGAATTCGGCTTGCACGGCAGGCAGAACGACCACCACAGCCCACATGCCGACACCGCCGATGGTCGCCAGAAGCATCGAGATGGCGAGCCGCATCCAGGCGTAGGCGCTGTCGATGCCGGGGCGGCTTGCCTGGCTTGAGACGGTTGGGGGCAAGGCGTTTCCTGTCCGCGGTTTCGTGAAATCGACCGGTTTGTGCCACTATCGCCGCGTTCACGGCGGCGAGCAGCGCCACGACAGGCAAATCCGTGGCTCCAGGCGTTTCGCAATGCGGGAACACTGGCCGCCGTCTGGAGTTTTCTATCAAACTAGTTGTGAAAGGAGTTTGCCATGACCGCGAAAAAGAAATGGTCGGCGGACGTCACCAAGCACAGCGATGCCCTGGATCTCGAAGCGCATGTGTTCGAATCCGATGACGCCAGGAAGATCGCGGCCTCACTCAAGCGATCTGCCGAACACAGCGACCGCCGCAAGGCCGAGCCATTCCGGTCCGCCATGTCGATGCTGAATTTCTACATCAACCGCGCCGGCAAGAACTTGCCGGCTGCAAGGAAGAAAGTGCTGGAGGACGCTAAGGACGAACTGCGCGCCGCTTTCGGGCGCCCTAAAGAGGGTTAGAGCGCCCTACCTGGACCTGATCACGGCGTCGGTATTGGCCAGCAGCTTGCGCACCGCGGCGCGGGCAGCATCCGGACGCTGCAGGCGGATGTTCTTCTCGATCGCCTCGTGCAGCTTCTGCGCCTGCTGTAAATCGTCCAGCTCCCGCGTCGTATAGGCGAACAGATGATCGAACGCCGATTCGATCAAGACGCCGAGCGGCACCAGGAGATCATTGCCCGACGCCCGCAGGATAGCGAGATGAAAGCGCGTGTCGGCGCGTGTACGCTCCTGCAGGCTGGTCGCCTCGCCCATCTCGCGGCAGGCGTGGCTGATCTCGGCCATCTGCTCGTCGGTGCGCCGCATTGCGGCGAAGGCGGTCGCCTCCGGCTCGATGATGTGGCGGAACTCCTGCACGGTTTTCAGGAAAACCTCGCGATCGGGCGAGGTCGCATACCAAGCCAGCACATCGCGATCGAGCAGGTTCCAGCGCTCTTTCGGCTCGACCCAGCTGCCGATCTTGGGGCGTGACGCCAGCAGGCTCTTCGCCATCAGCATCTTGATCGCCTCGCGCACCGCCGAGCGGCTGACGTCGAAGGTTTCCGACCATTTGGCTTCGTTGGGCAGGATAGTCCCCGGCGGATAGTCGCCGCGCACGATGCGAAGGCCGATCTCATTGGCCAATGACGCATGCACGCTCGAGCCCGGCATACGTGCTGCGTCGGCCCGGCGAACGACAGTCGGGCGCTCGGCGGATACCGCCTTGGCAGGCATTTTTCCCTTATTCGGCTTCCCGTCCCGCATGTGCTCACAAAGTCTGGATTTGGAGACGTGTCAAGCAGATGAAATAGACGGCAGTGTCTCAGTTTGAAATTCCGCACCCGACTCCTTGCCGACACCGCGCTTTGCCGAGCGTTCACGCCGGAGAGGCATGGACACTCTCTTTGTTCCGACTGAATTCCTCGATCAGAAAGTCAAGAAAGACGCGGATCTTCGGGGCAAGATGTTGCCGTGCAGGGTAGACCGCGTACAGTGTGGTTTCGACCGTGTTCCAGTCATCCAGAGCCGATTGCAGCCGGCCTGCGTTCAGGTCGCTCTCGACATAGAGACAGGGGATCAGACTGACGCCGAAGCCCGCGCGCAGCGCATCGCGCACAGCAAGGCTCGACGAGACCGAATATCGTCCGTCGATGGCGATCCGCTCGGTGCGACCGTCCTTGCGGAACTCCCATATGTCCGCATGCCCCGAGAGGCTGAATCGTATGCAGTTGACCGCCTTCAAATCGGAGGGTGTTTTTGGCCGGCCATGCTTCTCAAAATAAGACGGAGCTGCGCAAAGCACGTGCGGCATGACCGCAAGCTTTCTCGCGACCAGGCTGGAATCCTCAAGATTGTCGCTGCCGCGGATGGCAAGGTCAAACCCCTCCCGGACGATATCGACGCGCCTGTCATCAAGATGCAGATCGAGTTTCAAATCGGGATAGCGCGATAGAAACTCGGGAATAGCAGCCGAAAGCCATGTCAGCGTGACAGTCATCGGCGCGCTGACCCGCAACGTGCCGCTCGGTGCCGTCTTGATCGGGCACAGGATCTGGTCCGCCCTGGCCAGCGCATCGAGCCCGTGCGTGACATGCTCCAGATAGATCCTGCCTTCTTCGGTCAGGGCCATACGCCGCGTCGTCCGGTTGATGAGCCGCACGCCCAGATGCGCCTCCAACTCGGCGATGTTCTTGCTGATCGCTGGAGGAGAGAGACCAAGCCGCCGTCCGGCTTCGGCAAAGCTGTTCAGCTCCGCCACATGGCGGAAAACCTGCAATGCAGTAAGGCGATCCATCGCACCATTCTCTACCAGTAAATAATGTCTTTCATTTGTCACATATTATCGCCCTCTGGTAAATTCTGTATTTGCTTCCGAACGACTTTCTCAGTTTCGGAATGACATGATGACCAACCCCACAATCTCCCTTATCGAGCGACGTGTGTCGGCCAATCTGTTCGATGCCTCGCACGCATTGGCGGATGCCGAGGTCGAGGAACTGGCACGTCTGGCAACGCGCGCGCCAACCGCCTACAACCTTCAGAATTGGCGGTTCATTGCTGTGCGGGCGCCGGAAGCAAAGGCACTATTGCGCAGCCTCGCCTATGGCCAGGCCAAGGTGCAGGAGGCCGCCGTCACCTTCATCATATGCGGCGTGCTGCCCGACCATGCTGCCCTCGCCGCAAGGCTGCTTCCTTTCGTGAAAGCCGGCTTCATGCCGGCGGCTATGGCTTCGGGCTGGCAAGAAGGCGCCCGCTCACAATATGCCGATCCTCAGACAGCCCGCGATGAAGCCGTGCGCTCGGCAACCCTTGGCGCTGCAACGCTGATTTTTGCAGCCGAAGCGCTGGGCCTCGTCTCCTGTCCTATGGTCGGTTTCGATGCCGAAGGCGTGGCGCGCGAGTTTGGCCTTGGGCCGAATGAAGTGCCCGTGATGCTCGTCGCAGTCGGCCGCGCCGCGCCCGGGAACTGGCCGCAAAAGCCCCGCCGCCCTCTTGCCGAAGTTCTGGAAATCTCATGAAAACGCGCGGTTTCGATCTGTTTTACACGGCAATTGCACCCTCCATTTGGGGCAGTACCTATATCGTCACCACCGAGTTCCTGACCAACTTTTCCCCGATGACGGTCGCAATGCTGCGTGCCTTGCCCGCCGGATTGCTGCTGCTCGTGATCGTTCGGCAACTTCCGACGGGCATCTGGTGGCTACGCAGTTTTGTCCTCGGGGCCCTCAACATCTCGATCTTCTTGAGCATGTTGTTTGTCGCGGCCTACC
Source organism: Mesorhizobium sp. M00.F.Ca.ET.216.01.1.1 (assembly GCF_004010325.2). Lineage (GTDB taxonomy): Bacteria > Pseudomonadota > Alphaproteobacteria > Rhizobiales > Rhizobiaceae > Mesorhizobium. Next base: position 35,784 of record NZ_SADR02000006.1, on the reverse strand, counting down.
GGCTTCCGGGCGGGGTTGCCGCGACGGTGTTAGCGGTCCAGCCGTTGATCGTGATTTTCCTCGCCTCTGTCCTGCTTGCCAGCCCTGTCCGCCGGTTGTCGATCCTCGCCGCTCTTGTCGGGATCGGAGGTGTTGCATTGTTGGTGCTGACCCCGAATGCGGCGCTCGATGCGGTCGGCGTTGCCGCCGGCCTCGCCGGGGCGGCCTCCATGGCCTTCGGAAACGTGTTGACCCGTAAGTGGCAACCCTCAGTATCGCTGCTCACCTTTACAGCATGGCAACTAACTGCCGGTGGTCTCCTTCTCGTTCCGGTGGCTCTGCTTTTCGAACCGTCCATCCCATTCCTGACCGGGGCCAACCTGCTTGGACTGGTATGGCTCGGACTGATCGGTGCGGCCCTGACTTATGTCCTCTGGTTCCGGGGTATTGCACGACTGGAATCTGCAGTCGTGTCATCGCTCCTGTTCCTCAGCCCCGTGACCGCAGTGCTGCTTGGATGGGTGTTCTTGGATCAGACACTGACCTTGCCTCAAATCGCCGGTGTCGTTTTCGTCATCGGCAGTATCTGGCTAAGTCAACGCGCCAATCGCAGTTCCGGATGAACCGCTCCGGGTTGCCGGAGGGTCTATTTGACGTATTTCCGCCAGCTGTGTTCCGGACGGAAGCCGAGCACATCCTTAGCCTTGCGGTTGGAGAGCAGCGTCTCATATTCGCCGAGCTCGGCCTTGACCGGCACGCCGGGGTAAAACCGCTTCAACAGTTCGGCGGTCGGCAGGTCGGACGAGGCATCGTCATTGGCGGCATTGAACACCTGATAGCCGAGCCCGTCCTTCTCGATGGCGCGCAGAGTGATCTGGCCGAGGTCGCGCGCGTCGATATAGCTCCAGGCGATCCGCTTGCGGAAACCCGGATCGGCGAACCATTTCGGGAACAGCGAATATTCCTGCGGCTCGATGACGTTTCCGATGCGCAAGGCATAGATGTCGAAGCCGCTGCGCAGCGCGAAGGCGCGCGCCGTCTTCTCGTTGACGACCTTGGACAGCGCGTAGCTGTCCATCGGATCGACATCGTAGTCCTCGTCGAGCGGGAAATGCGTCGGATTGCGCGGCTCGTTGGCGAACACCAGGCCATAGGTCGTCTCGCTGGAGGCGATCACCACCTTGCGGATACCGAGCTTCACCGCCGCCTCGATCACATTGTAGGTGCCGAGCGCGTTGATGCGGAACACCTCGTTGTCGGGCGTGATCATGATGCGCGGGATGGCCGCGAAATGCACCACAGCATCGACCGGCTGCGAGCGCAGCGAAGGATCGAACTCGTGCAGGCCCGCATAGCTCGACAGCGCATTGAAGACCTGCCCGCTGTCGGTGATGTCGGTGATCAGCGTGCGCACCTTGGGATTGTCGAGCGGCTTGGTGTCGATATTGAGCACCTGACAGCCATGCTCGACCAGATACTGCACCACATGGCGCCCGGCCTTGCCGCTGCCGCCGGTGAACATGATCCGCTTGGTCATTTTGCTCTCCACATTCTTCATTCTTCGGGATTTCTGTGTATTGTCAGACAATATGGCATTCCGCGATCGCCTGCCAACACCTGCGGCAAAAACCCTTCCAACAATCGCCTGCAAGTTGGCAGCGCTGCCATCGATCACCGCAAAACAGGGACGAAACGACATGAATACGACTGCCGCTAGCGAAAAGATCGGCTTCATCGGCCTTGGCCTGATGGGGCATGGAATCGCGAAGAACATTGTCGACAAGGGCTACGCACTGACGTTCCTCGGCCGCAAGAACCGCAAGCCGGCGGAGGACCTGCTTGGCCGGGGCGCAAAGGAAGCAACGACCTCGCGCGACGTCGCGGCAGCATCTGACATCGTCTTCATCTGCGTCACCGGCTCGCGCGAGGTCGAAGCCATTATCCGTGGCCCCGGCGGCCTCAAGGAATGCCTCAGGAAAGGCTCGGTGGTCGTTGATTGCTCGACCTCGGATCCGACCTCGACAGTAGCGCTTGCCGCCGAACTCAAGGCGCTCGGCGTCGACTATGTCGACGCCCCGCTCAGCCGCACACCGAAGGAGGCCTGGGAAGGCACGCTCGATGCCATGGTCGGCGCGCCCGACGCCGTCTTTGCCAGGCTGAAGCCGGTGCTCGAAACCTGGGCCGGTCGCATCGTCCATATCGGCGACACCGGCGACGGCCACCGCATGAAGCTGCTCAACAATTTCATTTCACTCGGCTACGCAGCGATCTATTCCGAGGCGCTGGCCCTGGCCGAGAAGGTGGGCATATCGCCGGCGCGTTTCGACAGCGTCATCCGCAACGGCCGCATGGATTGCGGCTTCTACCAGACTTTCATGCGCTGGACGCTGGAAGGCGATCGCGACGCGCACAAATTCTCCATTGCCAACGCCTTCAAGGACCTCACCTATCTCGAATCGATGGCAGGTGCAGCCGGCATCGCCAATCCGCTCGGCAACGCCACCAAGAACTCCTTCGCCGGCGCCTTCGCCGCCGGGCCCGCCGATCAATATGTGCCGATGCTGGCAACGCATATCGGCAAGGTCAACGGCGTTGATCTGACGCCAACGAAGGACGGCAAGCGGCAGGAGGTTCGAGGGTAGCAGGCTCACCTGGGAGCGGCGGAAAAGCGTCAAAGCCGCGATCGCCCGATCCCGTCATCGGTGTTGGCCAGAAGCTTGCGCACAGCGTTACGCGCCGCTTCCGGCCGCTGCAGGCGGATGTTCTTCTCGATCGCCTCATGCAGCTTCTGCGCCTGCCGCTGGTCGCTTGTCTGTCGCGTCGTGAAGATGAAAAGATGGTCGAGCGCGGATTCGATCAGCACCCCGAGCGGCACCAGGAGATCATTGCCCGAGGCCCGCAGAATAGCGAGATGAAAGCGCGTGTCGGCGCGTGTACGCTCCTGCAGGCTGGTCGCCTCGCCCATCTCGCGGCAGGCCTGGCTGATCTCGGCCATCTGCTCCTCGCTCCGCCGCATCGCCGCGAAGGCGCTGGCTTCCGGCTCGATAATGTGACGGAATTCCTGCACGGTCCGCAGGAACATTTCGCGATCGGGTGCTGTCGCGTACCAGGCCAGCACGTCGCGATCGAGCAGGTTCCAGCGCTCTTTCGGCTCGACCCAGCTGCCGATCTTTGGGCGGGACGCGAGCAGGCTTTTTGCCATCAGCATCTTGATCGCCTCGCGCACCGCCGAGCGGCTGACGTCGAAGGTTTCCGACCATTTGGCTTCGTTGGGCAGAATGGTTCCCGGCGGATAGTCGCCGCGCACGATCCGAAGGCCGATCTCATTGGCCAGCGAAGCGTGCACGCTCGACCCCGGAAATCGGGCCGCATCAGCCCGGCGCACGGCAGCGGCCGGCGCCTTGGCCTTGGCGGATCGCTTCCCTGGCTTTTCGTGCGGCATCCACGTTCCAATGCGTCGGCTGTCTGTCGCGGGAACTCCGGAGTTATCCGCATCCGCCAGTCTCTTTGCCGAAAAAGTACGAACTCTGGGGCGCGTCAAAGCCGGAGCCTACCGCCCCGACGATTCGTCCATGTCATGAACTGGTGTGACGGGGCGCCCGTTTTCCGGACGCCCCGAGCGTGCGAACCTACTTCTGGATGCAGGTGTCGACCGTGTCCTTGGTGCATTCGTCGAGGCCGGTGAACACCGGATCGGCGACGGGTTTGCCCTCGATCAGGTCGATCATCACCGACGGCGCCTTGTAGCCCATTTCGAACGGCCGCTGGCCGACCAATGCGGTGACAAGGCCATCGCGGGCAATCGCCACTTCGTCGCCAATCGTGTCCGCAGCGCCGATGACAAAATCGTTGCTGGCGATCTTGTCGGCCATCGGCTTGAACAGGTCGCGATAGGGCTGCGGAGCGCCGAACAGCGGCCAGCCGCCCTCAATCGCGAAAGCGTCGAGCTTCGGATTGGCGGCAAGGATGTCGGTCATCGCCTGCACGCCCTTGGCGCCGTCGTCGTTGGTGAACACCGGGCAGCCGGCGACTTCGGTCCAGCCGCCTTCGCCGGCGAGCGCCGCGAGACCTTCCTTGCCGCTAAGCGCATCGCGTGTACCCTGGGCACGGCGCAGGATGTTGTCGGCAGCGGGATTGCCTTCGATCAGGCAGACCGTGCCGCCGTTCGGCTTGGCCTTCTTGATATACTCGCCGATCTTGTGACCCATGAGATAATTGTCGGTGCCGAGATAGGTCTTGCGCAGCGCCGCATCTTCCTTGGTGAGGTCGGCGTCGACGGTCATGATCGGGATCGACGGATTGGCGGTCTTGATCGTCTGCGCGATCAGCGGCGCGTTGGACGGCGAAATCGCCATCGCCACCGTGTCCGGCTTGCTCAGCATATCCTGGACGATCTGGGCCTCGCCTGCCTCGTCGGAGGTCGATGCCGGGCCGGTGTAGAAGCACTCATATTCCGAGCTGGCGTTTTCCTTGTTCCATTTCTCGCAGCCCTGGTGGATGGCCTCGAAGAATGGATTATCGAGCCCCTTCACGACGATGACGAGCTGTTTCTTGGCCAAAGCCGGCCCGGCGCCCAACGCCATGACGGCGGCAGCGGCGAGCAATAGTGATTTCCTCATATCAGTCCTCCCTTGAAACAAACGGACACGACGTGCCCGCCACACAGATCAACCCGGATGCGTGATGACAGAGGATCGTTTCGCGAGCGCTCGTGTCGGCAAGCCAAGTCGATAAGCATTTCCAGATGCGGTTAAAGATCACCCCCAACAAGCACAGCCGTTGCCGGATCCTCGGCCGATAAACCTCCGCCGGTTCCGCCCGGCGAACCGCCAGCAGGGATCGGCATAATCTCCTCCAACGCCTAGCTAATATCGGCTTGCCACCAACGTCAATGCTATTTGTCCTACAAAACGGATTTTTAAAATATCCCGGCTTTAATTCGTCCGACAATTGATTGACGCGCGCCGGCTTTTGCGTAAAAGAACGCTAACGCTGTTCCCGGGAGGAGTTGGGGAGAGCGAGGTCAAAGCAGCGCCGGCATTCACGCTGGGAACAGCAGCGGGCCGCAAAGCACGGGGAGGCAAGAAGGCTGGTGGCGGTTCTCGAACTCACCAACATCTCGAAACATTTTGGCGCCATCCAGGCGGTCAACGATGTGTCGCTGTCCATCGAGGCCGGACAGGTGGTCGGCTTGATGGGCGACAACGGCGCCGGCAAGTCGACGCTGGTCAAGATGATCGCCGGTAATTTCCGCCCGAGCCATGGCACGATGCACATGGACGGCAAAGAATTGATCCTGCACAAGCCGGTGGAAGCCCGCCAGCACGGTATCGAGATCGTCCACCAGGATCTGGCGCTGTGCAACAATCTGACCGCCGCCGCAAATGTCTATCTCGGCCGCGAGCTGCGCCGGGGCGTCGGCCCATTTGGCATCCTCGACTATGCCTCGATGTACAAGCGTGCCGGTCAGATCTTTGCCGAGCTGAAATCGGAGACCCGGCCGCGCGACCTCGTCAAGCAGATGTCGGGCGGCCAGCGGCAGGCGGTGGCGATCGCCCGCACCATGCTTTCGCAGGCCAAGATCGTGCTGATGGACGAGCCGACGGCGGCGATCTCGGTCCGCCAGGTCGCCGAAGTGCTGAATCTGATCCGGCATTTGCGTGACCAGGGCATCGCGGTCGTCCTGATCAGCCACCGCATGCCTGACGTCTTTACTGTCGCCGACCGCGTCATCGTCATGCGGCGTGGCCGCAAGGTCGCCGACAAGACGATCGCTTCGAGTTCGCCCGAGGAAGTCACCGGGCTCATCACCGGCGCGATCGAACAGGTTTTGTAGCGCGAATTCCACCACGGGCAGCAGATAAAGGTCGATAATGGCAGTCACCCTTGACCAGACGATCGCGCAGAAGCAGCACACCTTGCTGACCAGGGTGTTTGCCAGCCAGACCTTCTGGGTGGTGATCGCGGTCATTCTCGCGTGCCTGTTCCTGTCCTTCGCCACCGATTCCTTCGCTACGACGAAGAACATCTACAACATCACCCGCAACGTCACCTTCGTCGCCATCGTCGCGCTCGGCATGACCTTCGTCATCATCACCGGCGGCATCGACCTGTCGGTCGGTTCTGTGCTTTGCCTGTGCTCGATGGTACTCGCCGTCACCATGCATGCCGGCTACGGCATCGAGGTTGGCATTGCCGCCTCGATCGCCACGGCGCTGATCATCGGCGCCTTCAACGGCATATTGATCGCCTATCTCGGCTTTCCGCCCTTCGTAGTGACGCTCGGCATGCTGTCGATCGCGCGCAGCCTCGCCATGGTCGCCTCCAACAACACCGTCGTCTTCCAGTTCGGGCCGGACCACGCCCAGCTTCTGGCGCTCGGCGGCGGCGCCTGGCTGTTCGGCATCGCCAACCCGGTTCTCTACACCATCGTGCTGGCGCTGATCACCGGCTTCATCCTGCGCTGGACGAAATTCGGCCGGCATATCTTCGCCATCGGCGGCAACGAGCATGCTGCGACGCTGACCGGCGTTCCGGTGCGCCAGATCAAGGTCGCGGTCTATATGATCTCGGCGCTGGCGGCCGGTATTGCCGGCATCATCGAAACCGGTTGGCTGGGCGCCGTCACCACCAATATCGGCACCGGCATGGAACTTCAGGTGATCGCCGCGACCGTCATCGGCGGCGCCAATCTGGCCGGCGGCTTCGGCACTGCCTTCGGCGCCATCGTCGGCGCGGCGCTGATCGAAGTGATCCGTAACAGCCTCGGGCTGCTTGGTATCAATGCCTTTTGGCAGGGCGTGTTCATCGGCGGCGCCATTCTTCTCGCGGTCCTGTTCGATCGGATCCGCAATTTCAGGCGCAGCGACTAAAGCACAACGCGCCGGCTTTCAACACGGGATGGTCTGACGGCAAAATCCGTGTTCAGCCTCGAGCCGACGGCACGAAGCTCCCTCCAGGCGTTTGTTCGTTCCGGTACCTATCGCTCAGTCTGAAAATCAATCTGCGCGGCACATGGCAGGTGCCAGGTCGCTAATGTGCGCCTTGACGCGGATGCAAATGCGACCACAATCCCCCTCAGCAGGCGAAGGGAGGCCAGTCGCCTGCGGGAGGATACCCATGACGGAAGCGATCAGGCTCTACTGGGGCCGGTTCGGACATGTTTCTGTCCTGAATGTCGCCAGCGACTTCGTCACCCATGCCCATGTCGAAGCGCACATCATCATCTGGCTGGAAGGCACGGCCGGCGAGATGACCATAGGCCGTGAGATAGTGCGCCTCGGACCCGGCACCGCCGCCGGCATCAACTCCTTCGAGCCGCACAGCCACGCTCTGTCCCGCGACGGCAGGCCTGGCTTGTTCCTCGCCTTCTACATCGATCCGGACTGGGCGCGCCGGCGTCGCGACCTGCCTTCGTCGGCGCCGCTGTTTTCAGCATCCGCGATCACGCTGGAACCCTGGCTGCACAAGGCGGCGGCCAACCTGCTCTATCATCTGAGCGACAATGAGAGCATCGACGACATCGCCAATTACGAGATCGAGCGCTTCATTGACAGCGTGCTCGATGCCGCCGACGCCTCGGCGCCGCAGGTGGCGCGCCCCCGCATCCATACCATGCAGGACTTCCGCGTCCGCAAGGCAATCCAGCTGATGAAGGCCAATGTCTGCGAGCGCATCTGCTTCGACGACATGGCGCGCAGCGTCGGCCTGTCGCGACCGCATTTCTTCGCCCTGTTCAAGGAACAGACCAACCTGACGCCCAACGTCTACTGGAACACGCTGCGCATGGAAGAAGCGGTGCGGCAGTTGCAGTGGTCGCAGGAGCCGCTGATCTCGGTCGCCTGCAATCTCGGCTTCACCACACAGGGAAATTTCTCGCGCTTCTTCCGCGACCATGTCGGCGTCCCGCCGACGCTTTATCGCGAGGCGGCGCGGGCCATTTCCTGAACCGTTCGCCGCCCGTTTTCAGGCGCTCGTTTTTTCAGACTGCCTATTTTCAGACTGATTGATACGCATTCAAGACGCATTGATAAGCGGCGCCGGCCTCGCCGCCCTACCCTTCTGAGCAGCTAACTCGCAAGGGAACGATCATATGGCGAAAGTCACCATCTCCAGCGTCATCGACGCGCCGATCGAAAAGGTCTGGGCGCGCATCCGCGACTTCAACGGCTTGCCGAACTGGCACCCGCGCATGGTCGAAAGCCATATCGAGGATGGCAAGGACGCCGGCATGATCGGCTGCGTGCGCAACTTCCAGCTCGCCAGCGGCGCCCGCATCCGTGAAAAGCTGCTCGACTTCTCCGACGAGAAATTTCTCGTCAGCTACTCCATCCTGGAGACGCCGCAGCCGCTCAGCAATCACAAGGCGACGCTGCAATTGCGGCGGGTGACCGACGGCAACCGCACCTATGCCGAATGGACCGCCAGTTTCGACGCCGCTCCGGAAGAAGCCGACAAGCTCGCCGAGGGCATGGGCGCCAATGTCTTCCAGGGTGGCTTCAACGCCCTGAAGGCCCATTTCGCCGGCCAGATCTGATAGACAGGAGCGTGCCATGGCGCTTGCACTGCAGACTTTCTCGACGGTCAAGGACGCCAGCGCGGCGCTGAAATCCGCCGGTACCCTCTATCTCGGCGGCGGCACGCTGGTTGTTCGAGCCACCAATGAAGGCGACGTGTCGATCTCTGGCTTCATCAGGTCGACCGAGCCGTCGCTGTCGGCCATTACAGTTTCCGGCGGCAAGGTCCGCATCGGCGCCTCCGTGACCATGGCTGCGATCGCCCGCCATCCGGATCTTGCCCTGCTGGCCCCGGCTGCGCGAGCCGTCGGCGGCCCAGCGATCCGCAACATGGCGACGATCGGCGGCAATCTCTTCGCGCCGGCGCCCTACGGCGACTTCGCCGTCGCGCTGCTGGCACTGGACGCAATCGTCAGTACCGGTGACGGCGATCTGCCGGTCGAAGCCTTCCTGGCCGGGCGCGACAACAGCCGCGCCATCGTCACCTCGGTCGGTTTCACGCTGCCGAAGGACGGCGGCCTTCGCTTCCTAAAAGTGTCGAGGGTGAAGCCGAAAGGCATCTCGGTGCTGAGCATCACCGCAGTGTTGGAACAGGCGCCGGACGGCACCGTCTCATCGTCACGGATTGCACTCGGCTGCATGGCCGACCGTCCGATGCGCGCCAGGGCGGCGGAAAATGCGCTGCTCGGCAGGAAGCTGACCAGGGACGGCATCGCGCCGGCGTTGGCCGTCGTCGGCGACGGCACTTCGCCGCCGACCGATCCGATCGCCAGCGCCTGGTATCGCAATGAAGTCCTGCCGGTCCATTTCGGCCGGCTGCTGCTTGGCTGAAATTGCCCGTTGGGGCGCGCGCTTGTCAGACGGTTCGGGCAGGCGCGCAAGGAGGAAAAGATGGCAAAGGTCCCGGTTCAATTCACGCTCAACGGTTCGGAAAAGGCCGAATTCATCGACAGCGGCACGACGCTGCTTCACGCGCTGCGCGACAAGATCGGCGATACCTCGCCGAAAGGCGGTTGCCATCAAGGCACCTGCGGCGCCTGCTCGATCATCATCGACGGCGAACTCAGGCTTTCCTGCCTGACGCTGGCCGAGACCTGCAACGGCGCTGATGTCAGGACGACGGCAGGCCTTTCGGAAGGTGGCGGTCTGCATCCGTTGCAGCGCGCCTTCCTCGACGCCTTCGCCACGCAGTGCGGCTTCTGCACGCCAGGCATGATCATGGCGGCCAAGGTGCTGCTCGACCACACGCCGAACCCCAGCCGCGAGGAGGTGGTCGAGGCGCTGTCGGGCAATATATGCCGCTGCACCGGCTACGAACCGATCATCCAGGCGGTGCTGACCGCGGCGCGCTCCAATTCGCAGAACGTGGCTTGAGGACCTAACCCATGGAACTCCGCAAGAGCTATTTCGCCGACCAGCGCAGGGACAATTTGCACGAGGTCGGCCAGCCGCGGCCACGCTCCGATTCACCCGGCCACGTCACAGGCAAGACCGCCTATTTCGCCGACCGCAACTTTCCCGGCATGCTGCATCTGAAGATGGTGCGCAGCCCGCACCATCACGCCCGCATCCGCGGCATCGACACTTCCGAGGCTGAGAAACATCCGGGCGTCGTCAAGGTGCTGACCGCCAAGGATGTGCCGCACAATGTCTACACCATCCTGATACTGATCCAGATCGGGCCGGAGGACGAGACGGTGCTGGCCGACGGCAAGGTGCGCTGGAAGGGCGAGGCCGTGGTGGCGGTGCTGGCCGAGACCGAGCGCGCCGCGCAGGAGGCCGCTGCCAAGGTCAAGGTCGACTACGAGGTGCTGCCGGCTGTCTTCGACATGGAGGAAGCGCTCAAGCCCGGCGCGCCCTTGGTCAACGAATACCACGGCCAGAACTACTACCTCTACGACAGCGGCGAGTGCCGCAAGGTGCGCTTCGGCGATATCGAGGCGGGGTTCGCCACAGCCGACCACATCCTGGAACAAACCTATTCGTCCTCGCCGATTGAACACGCGCCCACCGAGACGACCGGCTGCATCGTCGCGCCGGAAGGCAATGACCGCTTCACTTGCTACACCAACACGCAGGCGATGTTCTTCACCCTCGACAACGCTTCGATCATCCTGCAGATGCCCGGCAGCAAGCTGCATTTCGTCGGCGGCACCGTCGGCGGCGGCTTCGGCGGCAAGGTCGACGTCATCGTCGAGCCGATCGCCATCCTCGGCGCCAAGCTGACCGGTCGTCCGGTCTCCTTCATCTACAGCCGTGAGGAGGAGATGCAGATCTCCTCGCCGCGCGCCGCCGAAAAGATCATCATCAAGGACGGCGTCATGAACGACGGCCGCATCGTCGCCCGCAAGGTCACCGGTTACACCGATGCCGGCGCCTATTCGCGCCATTCGCCCTATGGCGCGCAGAAGGGCGCGGCACATTATCCCGGCCCCTACACGATCCCGAATGTCTGGATCGACACCTATTGCGTCTATACCAACCGCACCCCCTCCTCCGCCATGCGCGGCTTTGGCGTCACCATCGGCGACTTCGCGCTGGAGGTGCAGATGGACAAGCTCGCCCGGCTGATCGGCATGGACCCGCTCGAATTCCGCTTCATCAATACCTATCGCGACGGCGACATGAAGGCACATCGCCAGCCGACCGAAGGGGCGGCGCTGATCGAGTGCATGCAGGAGGCGTCGCGCGCCGCCAACTGGCCGGTGGCGGAAAAATTCCTGGCCATGTCGTCCTACGCAAAGGGAGCTTGAGATGGCGATCAGACGCGGACGCGGCGTCGCCGCGATCAACTATCCGACCGGCATGAACCTCGGCGGCGACCCGACCCAGGCGCTGGTGCATTCGACGCCGACCGGCAATTTCATGGTCACGCTGTCCAGCGTCGACCTCGGCCAGGGCATGAAGCAGATCATGGCGCAGATTTGCGCTGAAACGATCGGCGTGCCGACCGACCGCGTTGTCGTCGACACCGCCGACACCGACACCGGCCCGCATTGCATGGGCACCTTCGCCTCGCGCGGCACGCATCGCGCCGGCAACGCCGTCATCCAGGCGGCCCGGGAAGCCCGCCAGGTGATGCTGGAAGTGGCGGCCGAGGAGCTGGAAGTGAATGCGTCCGACCTTGAGACGGACGGCCAGGGCAACATCATCGTCAAGGGCGCGCCGCAAAAATCGATCTCGATCTTCGATGTCGCGCTATCGGCGCATTTCAAGCGCGGCCGTTCGATTTCCGGCCGCGGCATGTTCCTGATCCCGCGCTCCTATCCGGAGAAAGAGACCGGCGCCATGAAGCCATCGACCTGCTACGCCCATGCCTGCACCGTGGCGGAGGTCGAGGTCGACGATGAGACCGGCGAGGTCACCGTGCTGACGGTCAAGAACGTCTTCGAGATCGGCCGTGCGCTGAACCCGAAGATGGTCGAGCAGCAACTCGTCGGCGGCTCATGGATGGGCATCAGCCACGCCCTCTACGAAACGACCGAACCTTATTATCCCAGCCGCGATCATGGCGGCACCGACTTCAACCAGTATCTGATGCCGGGGCCCGGCGATCTCGCCAAGACCGAGATCATTGTGCTCGAACGGCCCTCGGCCGATGGACCCTATGGTGCCAAGGGGCCGGGCGAGATGTGCGCCAACCCGCAAATCCCGGCGGTCGCCAATGCCATCTTCGACGCCGTCGGCGTGCGCATCGACACGCTGCCGATCACCCCGGAGCGCATCCTGCGGGCGCTGAAGGCGCACGCGCCGAACTGAGTGCTGCAAATGCCCAAGGCAACCGCCCAGATTACAAGCACGGAGACTGTCGCGACCTCGCCGGAGGCAGTGGCGTCCCGCCTTGCCGCCTCGCGCTATCTGGCGGACGAGAGCCTGGCCACCGCCATTTTCCTGGCGATAAGGCTGGGCAAGCCGCTGCTGCTCGAAGGCGCGCCCGGCGTCGGCAAGACCGAGGCTGCCAAGGCGATCGCCGAACTGCTCGGCCGCGAACTGGTGCGGCTGCAATGCTATGAGGGCATCGATGCCGCGCACGCGCTCTACGAGTGGAATTACCAGCGCCAGTTGCTCGCCATCCGCCATGCCGGCGAGCACGAGATCGACATCTATGACGATCGCTTCCTGATCGCCCGGCCACTGCTGCAGGTGCTGAAGGCACCGGAAAAGCGCGTGCTGCTGGTCGACGAGATCGACCGCTCGGACCACGAATTCGAGGCGCTGCTGCTGGAATTCCTGTCCGATTTTCAGATCAGCATTCCCGAGCGCGGCACCATCAGCGCCAGGACGCAGCCCGTCGTCATCCTGACCTCGAACCGCACCCGCGAACTGGCCGAGGCACTGCGCCGCCGCTGCGTCTACCACTGGATCACCTACCCCGACGCCGAGCGCGAGGCCGAGATCATCATGCTGCGCGCTGGTGATATCGCCCAAGCCACGGCACGCGCAGTGGCTTCGGCCGTGCGCGACATCCGCGCCCGCCCGCTGGCCAAGCCGCCCGGCATCGCCGAGGCGGTCGAATGGGCCAATGCCGCCACCATCCTGGAAAAAGGCGGCAGCCCGTGGCCGCAAGCCTTTCGCCGCGCCATCGGCGTGCTGATCAAGGACGAGGAGGACCTGTCCTGCATCGCGCCCGAGCTTGGCCGGATTGTCGAGGAGGCGCTGGCTTGAGCCCCGCCGCCTTACCTCGGGCGGCTGCGCCATTGCTCGGTTTTGGCCGGCTGCTGCGCCGCTACGGCTTCCCCATAGCGCCCGAACAGGTGTCAAGCTTCATGCAGGCGGTGACGCTGCTTGGCCCTCGCTCGATGGCCGACATACACGAGGCCGCGCTCGCCACACTGGCGCCAACGCCCGACCGCCGTGACGAATTCGAGGCGCATTTCCAGAGCTACTTCTACGGCAATGCAGCAGCACTCGCCGAAGGCGACGCAGACGAGGAAACCCGGATCAAGGATGATAGCGGCGCGAGCGATGAAGAGACCGAGGTCGCGCGCCGGGAAGAAGGTGGAGAACTATCTTCGGCCAGCGAACAGCTGGGTAGTCGCGACTTCCGGCGCAATGGCGATGGGCTCGACGCCTTCCGCCGCAAGCTCGCCGCCGCCTTGCCCGCCCGCCGCTCCTTCCGCACCATGCGTACGCGCTCGCGCGGCAGCCTCGATTTGCGCCGGTCGCTTAGGGAAATCGTCAGCGCCGACGGCGACATACCATCGCCGCTCTTGCGCCGCAGGCAAACCGTGCCGCGTAAGCTCTTGATGCTGATCGATGTGTCCGGCTCGATGAAGCTTTACACCGCCGACTATCTCAAGCTGGCGCATGCGGTTCTGCAAGGCGCCGACCGGGCGGAAGTCTTCACTTTCGGCACCCGGCTTACCCGCATCACGTCGGGGCTGCGCATTCGCGATCGCGGCCAGGCTCTGGCCCGAGCAGCGGCACAGGTCGACGACTGGGACGGCGGCACCCGCATGGGCCTGACGCTGCTTGCCTTCCTGTCGGTGCCGCGCTTTTCCGCCTTCGCGCGCGGGGCGGCGGTCGTCATCCTGTCCGACGCGCTGGAGCGCGGCGACCATGCCGAACTGGAGATGGCGATGCGCCGGCTGAGCGCCCGCGCCTTCCGGCTGTCGCTGGCGACGCCGCTGGCCGGCGATCCGCGCTTCCGGCCGGCCACCGCTGCCCTTCGCGCCATCCTGCCGCTGCTCGACGATCTGGTCGACGGCTCGTCCCTCTCAGGCCTTGCCGATTTCATCCTGTCGCTCGCCCGAACCGCCCCTGTGGCGGAGGCAATCTGGAAGAGGGTCTCATGATGCAAAACGCGATCGACGCGCATTTCCACATCTGGCGCCAGCAGGACCAGCCCTGGCTGCGCGGGCCGATGGTGCCGCGCATCTTCGGACCCTACGAGCCGATCCGCCGCGACTACCCGATCGAGGAATTCCTGGCCGACCAGCAAGGCTCGGGCGTCGAGAAGGCGGTTTATGTCCAGACCAACTGGGCCAAGGAGGATTTCGAGAACGAGGTCGCCTTCCTGCAGAAGACTGCCGACGAGACCGGCTGGCCACATGCCATCGTCGGCTATGCCGACATGACCGTGGACGATGTGCGCCACCAGATCGACCAGCTGGTAAAATACAAGCTGCTGCGCGGCGTGCGCATGCAGCTGCACTGGCATGAAACGCCGGCCTTCCGCTTCGCCGCCTCGGCAGATCAGGTTATCGACCCGAAGGTGCGCGCCAATGTGGCGCGACTGAAGGACTATGGCCTGTCCTTCGATCTGCAGCTTTTCCCCACCCAGATGAAGGACGGGCTGACGCTGGTCGGCGAGAACCCGGAGACCAATTTCGTCCTCACCCACGCCGGCATGTTGACCGATATGTCGCCGCAAACCACCGAGGCCTGGAAGGCCGGCTTGCGCACCCTTTCAGCCGCGCCCAACCTCTACGCCAAGCTCTCCGGTCTCGGCACATTCATCCATCGCAACGACCCGGTGCTGATCACCTATATCGTCGACAATGCAATCGACATCCTCGGCAGCGATCATCTGATGTTCGGCTCGAACTTCCCGATCGAGAAACTATGGACGAGCCACGCCGAGCTGATCAAGGCGCATCGCGAGGCGGCGGCGAAACATACCACCGCCGACCAGGCCAACATCTTCTGGAACACGGCGGAGCGGGTGTATCGGCCGGTTTGAAGCGCTGAATTCCCTTCTCGCCTTGTCGGAGAAGGGAAGATCCCTCACCTCACCTCGGACTCCGGATCGACCGGGATCTGCATGGCGGTGTGGTTGGTCTGCCGGCCGTTTCAATTCCCAAGTGAATGCCCCGAAACCTCGGCGCCCGCAGCCGGCGGCAATGCCAGGAAGCGGAACGACGCGGCGAGCCCGATCACGCCGATCGCCAGGAAGGCGATGCGGAAGTCAACGAGGTCGAGCGCCGGCGCGCCCCTGGCGATCTGCGACAGGTTGAGGATCGCCGCCGCGACCGCAACGCCGAACAGCATCGCCACCTGCTGTAGCATGCTGGACAACGTCGCCGCCGAGCTGCGCTGCGCCGAAGCGATATCGGCGAAGGCCAGCGTGTTGAGCGCGGTGAACTGCATCGAGCGCGACAGGCCGGCAATCAGCATCAGCGCCACTACCAGCGCCTGCGGCGTCTGCGGCGAGATCGCCGCGCAAGCCATGATCGACGCGGAGGCGATCACCCCGTTGATGACCAGCACCGAACGGAAGCCGAAACGCCTGAGCGTCGGCGTCGTCACCGCCTTCATGCCGAGATTGCCGAGGAAATAAGCCAAGATCATCATGCAGGCAGCGACGGGACTCAGGCCGAAACCGACCTGGAACAAGAGCGGCAACAGGAATGGCGTGGCGTTGATCGCCACGCGGAAAATCGTGCCGGCCGACAGCGTCGATAGGGCAAAGGTTAGCACCCTGAACGCCGACAGGTCGAGCAACGGATGTTGTGCGCGCGCCAGATGCCGCACCGCCAGCCAGCCGACCAGGATGCCGGCGGCAAGCAGCGTCACGGTCGGCAAGGCGCCATCTTCCGGATGGGCGATGCGCTCGAGGCCGTAGAGCAGGCAGGCGAGCCCGACCGACGTCAGGAAGAAGCCCGGCCAGTCGAGCGGCCTGGTCTCGGCTTCGCGGTCTCCAGGAATGAAGTAGGCGACCAGCAACAGGCCGGCCACGCCGAGTGGAATGTTGATGAAGAAATTCCAGTGCAGGAGAGATAAGTGGTGATGAAGCCGCCAAGCACCGGCCCGACAACCGGCGCGAACAGCGCCGGCCAGGTGATCAGCGCCGTGGCGTTGAGAAGTTCGGACTTCGACGCATTGCGCAGCACCAGGATGCGGCCGACCGGTGTCATCAGCGCGCTGCCCAGGCCCTGCACCGCGCGCGCGGCGCGCGCCATCGGCAGCCACGCAATTGCCGGCAAACGATGACGTACCGGGGTTGAACAGCATACGGGCGCTGCCAGAGACGGATCAACAAGCTTTCGTGTCGCGTCGTGGCCTGTTATGCGATGAATTGAGCCTGGAACTCGCCTTCACAGCGATCTCGCTTTGCCCTCCTGACAGGGAATCTTCTCCGCATGAAGCCCATCTATATCGACTATCTCAACGCGCTCGACATCGAAGCGCTTGATATGACCGATGCCGAAATCATCGATGCGGTTGAGGCCGGCCTGGTGGCGCAAGGCAACGGCCAGACGGTGATCGAACCCCGCGTCCATCTCGAGCCGGACCCCTCCTTCCACGGCCATTTCAATGTCCTGCGCGGCTACGTCGCGCCGCTCGATGCAGCCGGCGTCAAGATCGTTGGCGACTATGTCGACAATTACCTGCATGGCCTGCCGTCGGAATTCGGCATCCTCAACCTGTTCGATCCGCGCACCGGCACGCTGCACGCCATCCTCGACGCCACCGTCATCACCGACATGCGCACCGGCGCCGTAACCGCCATCGGCGCAAAACACTTGGCGAAAAAGACATCGAAGGTGCTCGGCCATGTCGGCGCGCGCGGCACCGCCTACTGGAACGTGCGCCTGCTCGACCATCTCTTCGACTTCGACGAGATCCGTGTGCATTCGCGCCGGCCGGAAAGCCGCGACGGCTTTGCCGCAAAACTGTCCGCCGATCTCGGCAAGCCGGTCACGGCGGTCGCCGACTGGCGCTCATGCGTCGAGGGTGCCGATATCGTCGTCGAGGCCTCGCGGCTGCCGGAACCGCAGCCGCTGCTCAAGACGGAATGGATCAAGCCCGGTGCGCTGGTGGTGCCCTACGGCACAATGAGCGCGGTGGAATTGTCGCTCACCGACATCATGCAGAAGATCGTCGTCGACGACTGGGGCCAGTGCAAGACCGGCAAGTTCGGTTCGCTGCGCGCCCATGTCGAGACCTGGCGGCTCAGTGAAGAGACGCTGTACGCCGAACTTGGCCAGATCGCCGCCGGGCGCAAGGTGGGGCGCGAGAGCGACGAGGAGACGATCCTGTTCTGGCATCGCGGCCTGTCGCTCTCCGACATCGCGCTGGGCAAGGCGATGCTGGCCAAGGCGCAGGCGCAAGGCATCGGCCAGAGGCTGCGCTTCGCATGAGCGCGCTCGTCCTCACTGGTGATGGCGTCAGCGTCGAGGATGTCGCGGCCGTTGC
The DNA here is from genome assembly GCF_004010325.2 of Mesorhizobium sp. M00.F.Ca.ET.216.01.1.1. Lineage (GTDB taxonomy): Bacteria > Pseudomonadota > Alphaproteobacteria > Rhizobiales > Rhizobiaceae > Mesorhizobium. The sequence goes on along the minus strand of NZ_SADR02000006.1, from coordinate 18,151 downwards.
CCGCGGCAGCCGCAAGGTGGAGATAGCACCAGCGGTCATGCAGAGGCTGGACAAAGCGCGAAAAGTGCTCGATGGCGCCGCTGCGTCCGGCCAGCAGATCTATGGGCTGAACACCGGGCTCGGTGCCAATCTCGGCACGTCGGTCAGCGGCGACGCCAGCGCCTTCCAGCGCCAGTTGCTGGAGGGACGCAGCGGCGCGGTCAGTGACCCGCTGCCGCAAGAGATCGTACGCGCGACGATGCTTGCCCGTGCGGCAATGCTTTCGGTCGGTGGTTCAGGCATTTCGCCTCACGTGTTTGTCGCACTCGTCGACACGCTCAATGCCGGCGTTCATCCGGTGATGCCGTCGCTTGGCTCGATCGGCGCCGGCGATCTGGTGCTGATGGCAGCACTTGGCCGTATGCTGATCGGCGACGGCGAAGCCGACTATCAGGGGCGGCGCATGCCGGCGGCCAAGGCGCTGGCGATGGCGCGCCTCGCTCCAGTCAGCCTCGCGCCGAAGGACGGGTTGTCGCTGATCAACGCCTCGGCGGTGTCAGCCGGCAGCGGCGCGCTGGCGGTGGTCGATGCACTGTCCGCCTTCGCGCAGCAACAGCAGACGGGTGCGCTGACCATGGAAGGCATCGGCGCCAACCGCACGCTCCTCGATCCGCGTCTGCACCTGGCACGGCCGGCTGCCTGCCAGCAACTGGCGGCAAAGGGCTTGCGCGATCTGCTTGCCCGCGACGAGGCGCCAGCGCCGACGAGTTTGCAAGATCCGCTGTCGATTCGCTGCATGCCGTCGATCCATGGCGCCCTGATCCAGGCGATCGATCAGGCGCGGCTAGCGGTCGAGATCGAACTCACCGCCGCCGCCGACAACCCGCTGGTGCTGGGTGATGACGAGCTGGTGCTGTCGACAGGCAATTTCCACACCGCGTCGCTGGCGCTGGCCTTCGAGACGCTCGGCCTGGCAATCGCGCAGAGTGCAGCCGCCTGCGCTGCTCGTTTCATCCAGCTCACAGGCTCTGGCCGCAACGGCCTGCCCAGATATCTGTCGCCGCTTGGTGGCACGTCGGCCGGTTTCGTGCCGCTGCAGAAGACGGTGACCGCAATCCTCGCCGCGATTCGCCACAAGGCCAATCCGGTGATGCTCGACTTCCTGCCGGTCTCAGAAGGCGTCGAGGATCATGCGACGCAAACACCTCTGGCTATTTCGAAATGCGCGGACATGATCGTGCTGTGGCGGCGGCTGATCGCCTTTGAACTGATGGCCGCTGCTCAGGCGATTGACCTGCGCGACGGGCTGACATTGGCGCCGGCCACCGCGGCAATTCATGCGGCCGTGCGCGCGCTCGTTCCACCGCTCAAAGGTGATCGTCCTCTGGGTAGGGACGCCGAGGCGCTCTACGCCACGCTCGCCAGTGGGGCGTGGCAGGCGTAGAAAGCCAAACGAACGAACACTAGAAGACGATTGTCTTGTGGCCGTTGAGCATGACACGGGCCTCGAGATGCAGCTTTACGGCCCGTGCCAGCACGCGGCTTTCTATGTCGCGGCCAACGGCCACGAAATCCTCAGCGCTCATCGCATGTGTGACGCGTTCGGTTTCCTGTTCGATGATCGGGCCTTCGTCGAGGTCTGATGTGACGTAGTGCGCCGTTGCGCCGATCAGCTTGACGCCGCGGTCGAAGGCCTGGTGGTACGGCTTTGCGCCCTTGAAGCTCGGCAGGAAGGAATGGTGGATGTTGATCGCCCGCCCGAACAGCCGGTCCGACAGGCCTTTCGAGAAGACCTGCATATAGCGCGCCAGGACGACGAGTTCGGATCCCGTCTCCTGCACGAGATCCAGCAATTTCTGCTCCTGTTCGGCCTTATTTTCCCTGGTCGTCGGCCAATGGTGGAAGGGGATGCCCTCCAGCTCGGCGAAGCGCCGGGCATCTTCATGGTTGGAGACGACTGCGGCGACCTCGGCATTCAGCCAGCCGACCCTGATCTGGTAAAGCAGATGCAGAAGTGCGTGGTCGAATTTCGACACCATGACGATGATCTTCGGGCGACGAACCTGATCGACCAGCGCGGTTTTCATCCCGAACCGGTCGATGGACGATTTCAGGGTCCGCTCCACATCATCCTTCGTCGAGCCTGCCGGGCTGGTGAATGCAATCCGCATGAAAAAGCGGCCGGTCTGCCGATCCCAGAACTGGCTGCTTTCGACAATGTTGGCTCCGCTCGCGGCAAGCTCAGTCGTGACCGCGGCGACGATCCCCGGCCGGTCTTCGCACGAAAGAGTGAGGATATGGACTGGCCCCACACCGCCAATCGCATCATTGTTGTCAGGTTTCACGCGCCGTCGATCCTTTTCATGAACAGGCTGAGCTCAGCCTGATCCATATGCACCACATGCCGGTCTTCGGGATAGGCCATGCTGTTCACGTCGGCGACATATTCGGAAAAAGCGGCGACGCGTTCCGCCTGCAGGCGGTCGTATTCGGCGGCGAAATTGCGATAGACCTTGGAATGGCGGGGCATGTGGCCGCGGTTCTGGCCTAGGATGTCGTCGGCAAACAGATATTGCGCGTCACAGCCGGTGCCCGCCCCCATCGACAGCATGATCAGCGAGGTTCGTTCCGAGATCGCCTTGGCCACCTCGACCGGCACCACCTCGATCTCGGCGCCGATGGCGCCGGCGGCCTCATACTGCTTCACCGCCTCGTACACCTGCATGGCGGTGTTGGCGGTCTTGCCGACGGCCTTGAAGCCGCCGGTCCAGGTGGCGCGCGACGGGATCAGGCCGACATGGCCGATCACGGGAATCGCGTCGTCGGCCAGCCGCTTGACGGTGGCGAAGCCGGCGCTGCAATAGACCGCGTCGGCGCTGGCCTTGTAGAGCCGGAACGCCCACCGCACGAAATCGTCGGCGGTGCCGATCTCGTAGAAATTGTCACCCGGCATGGTGAACAGGCTCGGCGCCGCATCGCGATATTGCGGATTGAGCACCAGCTCCGCCGGCACCGAAACGATATCGATCCCGGCTCTTTCGGCGGCTTCGGCCTCGTCCATGGTCAGCACGCGCAGCATCGTCAGCTGCCGCTTGCCTTTCATGGCGCGCAGGTCTGCAATCGTGGGTCTCTTCCGGCTCATCGATTTTCGTTCCTTATGTTGCGTATTATGGCAGGCTGGTTACCCGATCTGGATCATCACCTTGCCGGCCTCGACCTTGACCGGATATGTCCTGAGGTTGACGCAGACAGGTGCACCCTTGGCCTGGCCGGTCTTGTAGTTGAAGCGGCCATTGTGCTTGGGGCATTCGATGATGTCGTCCATCACCAGCCCATCGGCCAGATGCGCTTGCTCATGGGTACAATACCCGTCGGTGGCGAAAAACTCATCGTCCGGGGAACGATAGATCGCGAAGGTGCGGCCGCCATGATCGAAGCGGATGACATCCTCTTCGTCCACATCGTCCACGGCGCACGCTTCAACCCAATCGGCCATCTCTGCCTCCTGTCCTGCCAACGACATGTTGCCGGCGAAACCTATTCCGCCGCTGCCGACATGTTCACGTCGTGGAACTCGCCACGGTAGGGCCGCGCCGTCGGCGGCAGCTCGCGCTTGAGGAAGTAGTCCTCGTATTTGAGCTGCTTGAGCAGGACCGGCCAGACCTCGCGATAGGCATGCCATATCGACGGGTTCGGCTCGGGCAAATCGTGTTTGATCAGCTCGTGCAGCCGGGGCAGCGCATGATAGGGTACCATCGGGAACATGTGATGCTCGACGTGGTAGTTCATGTTCCAATAGATGAAGCGGCTGATCGGGTTCATGTAGACGGTGCGGGTGTTGAGCCGGTGGTCGACGACGTCGTCGGCGAGACCAATATGCTGCAGCAGTCCGGTCATCACCATGTGCCAGGTGCCGTAGAGGCGCGGCAGCCCGACGAGCACCAGCGGCTGCCAAGACCGCGTGTAGACAGCAAGCGCTATCGTCGCGATGTAGATGACAACATGCCAGCGCGCGGCGATGACGGCCTTGTGCTGTTCCATCTCGGGAACGTAGCTTTTCTCATCAGGCGTGAGCTTGCCAAACGCCTGGCGTACCAGCGCCGGTAGCGAATAGCGAAAATCGAGGATCCCGGTGAAGGCGAGTGCCGCGCGCAAAAGGTCCGGTGGGCGCATCACGGCAATTTCGGCATCGCGTCCGACGATGATGGTGTCGGTGTGATGGCGGGCGTGGCTCCAGCGCCAGGTCACCGGGTTGCGCATCAGCATGAAGCTGGCGATGTGGTAGACCACATCGTTCATCCAGCGCGTGCGGAAGGCGGTGCCATGGCCGCATTCGTGCCAGCGCGAGTCGCTGGACGAGCCATAGAGCAGGCCGTAGACGAAGAAGAACGGCACGCACCACCAGCTGCCCCAGAAATAAATGCCGCCGGCAGCGGAAGCCAGGATAGCGACGATCCAGATGACCGTGTCGCGGATCGCCGGGCCGTCGGAACGCTGCATCAGTTCCTTTATCGCCTTGCGGGAGACGTCGGTATGATACCATTCGGCCGAAGCCAGTCCCGTCTCAATCGCCCTGCGCGTGCTCTCGCCGACCAGGCTGTAGTCGCGCTTTTTCGTCATGCCTGTCATGTTGACCTCCGGTTTCCCGACCGCGCATCGCCAAGGCCGCTTGGGACCGACCCCGACGCCGCTGCGCGCACCCTTTGATCTCCGGCCCGCCGGCCAAAGCAGCTAAGCATGTTTCGCATCTCGATCATGCCCTGCCCGCCAATCTCGGGAAATTGCCCGACGGCTGCGGATAATCCTGCTGCGGTTGCCTGGCAATCGCTGCGATCCTGCTTTCAGCAGCCGCGATGCTGCCGGCGCCGTCGAGAACCCGGAACACCGCATCGTAGGAACGGCTTTCACCATATTCCAGCCAGATCATCTCGCCGCGTTGGCGCGCCGCGAGATTGCCGAGCACATGATGCGTCGACGGCTCTATGCCCAGTGCATACTGCCCGGCCTGGAAATTCTGCCATTGATAGCTGCAGGGCAACTGGTCTTTTCGCGTGACCACCTCGAAGCCGAGGCCAAGCCGGTCGTTGACCACGGCCACCGGCACTTCGCCCGCACCGTCGGCGCCGAGCTCGTGCTGCCAGACCTGCTCGCTGAAACCCAATTGCGGCGCCGGCACCGTGCGGTAGCCGACCTTCTGCGCCTGGTAGCGCTCGCCGGCATGCCCGGCCCACACCACGTCCCGGATCGGCGCCAGATAGCGCGAGCCTTCGTCCAGCACCGGATGGCTGACATTGATGTGGTAGAAATACATATGCGGCGTCCGGCTGAAGCCGTGATTGACGACGCGGTCCGAAAGCCGGATCTCGTTGCCGCCGACGTCGGCTTCGATCCGGCGCAACAGATGCAGGTCCTCGCCGAACACCGTCGATTGCTGGACGATGCCTTCGGCCCACAGCACGCAGCGGTCGCCATCCCACGCCTCGCCACAACCGGTCAGCCGCGCCGGAATGGTGCTGACGCGACCATGCAGCGAATGGATAACGGTTTTCTTGCCTGGGTAGTTGTAGCTGTCAGCCGGCACTTCGCTGCGGCCCAAAATATGGTCGAGACCGCAGGTCAGCAGCAGGCCGGAAAACGAGCGCGCCCAGGCAAGGCCCTGCTCGCCCTCGTAGTCGTGCAGGCCTGGGTGACGGAAGCCGCTCGGCGAATGCCAGCCGATCGCCTGGCCCTTGAACTCGCAGTCGGCGATGTCAAGCGCCCGGTCGACGAGCGCGGTGAAGCGCAGGCCCGAGCCGGTGCGGAATTCAAGCATGCGGATGCCGCGCTCGACCCCGTCGCCCAGCGTCATCAGCCGCACGCCGGCGAATTGCGACAGCGCGCCCGCTCGCTCCGAAACCTGCCGGCGCGAAAGCGTTTTGCCGTAAAGCTCTACCATATGACGGCCAGTTCCTTCACTTCGCTCTCGCTTGCTTGAGCAGGGCTGACATGTCGGCGCCGGTGATGATGCTTTCCACAGTCAGCAGATCGGTATCGGCGACCGTCTGCTCTGCGACGATCTCACCACGGCGCATGACGATGATGCGGTCGGCGACCTGGAAGACGTGATGGATGTTGTGGGTGATCAGCAGCACCGAATGACCGGCCTCGCGCACCTCCTTGACGAAGCGCAGCACGCCATGCGTTTCCTCCACGCCGAGATTGTTGGTCGGCTCGTCGAGGATGATGACTTTGGCGGCGAACTGCATGGCGCGCGAAATGGCGATCGACTGCCGCTCACCACCGGAAAGCGTGCTGACCAGCGCATCGGCGTCGAGCTTTTTCGAGATGCCGACGCGCTTCAGCAAGGCGGAGGCGGCATCGCGCAGCCTGGCCAGATCGAGCGGCGCGAATACGCCCAGCCATTTGAGATTGACCGGCTCGCGGCCGAGAAAGAGATTGCGCGCGATGCTGAGATCCGGCGCCAGCGAGGTGTCCTGGTGGATGGTCTCGATGCCGAGGTCCATCGCGTCACGCGTCGAGCGGATGGAAACCTTCTGGCCGCGCACGTAGATGTCGCCGCGGTCGACCGGGAAGACGCCGGAGATCGCCTTGATCAACGTCGATTTGCCGGCGCCGTTGTCGCCAAGCAAGGCCACCACCTCGCCCTCGTTGAGCGCGAAGGACGCGTTCTTCAGCGCACGCACGCTGCCGAAGGATTTTTGCAAGTTCTGCAGCCGAAGCACTTCCATGGTTAGCTCCTTGGGCGTTCTTCTGCAGCAAAGCGTGCAGGATGAGCATGGCGAGGATGATAACGCCGACAAAGATGTTGTAGGCGAGCCCGGGCACGCCGATCAGCACGATGCCGTTGCGGATACTACGCAGCATCAGCGCGCCGACGATCGTCCCCAGGATAGTGCCGCGCCCGCCGGTCAGAGCCGTGCCGCCGACCACCACCATGGCGATCACCTCGAGTTCGTAGCCGGTGCCGGCCACCGGCGAAGCGGCCGAGATGCGGAAGGCGCTGATCATGCCGGCCAACCCTGCCAGCACCGAGGTCAGGATGAACAGCCAGATCTTGACCGCTTCGGCGGGCACGCCGCGCGCTACCGCGGCATTGCGGTTCGAGCCGATGGCGCTGATCCAGTTGCCGAGCTTGGCGTAGCGCAGAACATAGATCGCCAGCAGCGACAGGCCGACGAACCACCACAGTGAGGTGTAGAACCGGAATGAGCCGATGTTGAAGCTGCCGGCCAAGAGCGTGACGAAGAAGCCGGGCTGGTTCCAGGATTTCAGCGGAAAGCCTTGCGTGATGTACAGTGCTGCCCCGCGCACGACGAGCAGCATCGACAGCGTGACCAGGAAGGAGGAAATGCCGATCTTGGTCACGATCAGCCCGTTGATCGCGCCGATCGCCACGCACAGCAGGAGGCCCGCAAGCAGCGCCATGCCGATATCAGCGTCGCCGTTCTGCACCAGGAGCATGACCACGACCGGCGCCAGCCCGAACACGGCGCCGACCGACAGGTCGAACTCGCCCGCCGTCAGAAGCAGCGTCATGCCGAGCGCGATGATGCCGAGCTCGGGCAGGAACGCCATCATGTTGGAGATGTTGAGCGGCGACAGGAAATTGCCGTCGGCGACGGCGAACACCGCCAGCAATATGATGAGGATGACGAAGGATGAGAATTGCGGCGAGCGCATCAGGCCCGATCTGCTTTTCACGACAGGCACGTCGTCTTCTGCTGTGATTGCCATAACTGCCTGGTCCATGCTTCCGGGTGGCGCCCGCCGCTTCCGGCGGACGCCTGTTTCACTTGTCGTAGAGCTTCAGGATCGGTTCGACGCTTGATGCGTCATAGAGGCTGAAGGTGTGGATGTCGTAGCCGATCGGTTCGCCCGAGGCGGCGAGCCCGAGCAACGCCACCGGCATGAAGCCTTGCGCCGACGGGAACTGCCAAGCAGCCGCATTGACAAAGCCGGCCTTGACGGATTCGGCCGTCCCCCTGGAATTGCCCCAGCCGACGACCGGGATCTTGCCGGCCGGCACGCCGGCGCCGTCGAACACCCGCTTGACGCTCGCCGCGACGGAATCACCGAGCGCGATGATCGCCGGCGGATTGTTGGCCACCATGTAGTCGGTCATCTTGGCGATGATGCCGGCCGGATCGGTGCCGCAATCGACCACGTCGTATTTGATGCCGAGCGGATCGAACACGCTGGCGATGCCTTCAGTCTCCAGCTGCTGGTAGCTGGCGCCTGGCACTTCCACCGGCAGAAACACCTTGTCGCCTTGCTTCACCATCTTGTGATCGACCAGGTACTTGGCCCAGATGACGCCGGCCTCCTTGAGGTCGGCACCGACATAAGCCTGCCGCCCGGTTGCCGGATCGTCGGTGTTGAAGAACACGATCGGGATGCCGGCCGCCCTGGCCGCCTTGATTTCCTCTGTCCACAGGCCGGGCTGTGCCGAAGTGGTGGCGATGCCGTCCGGCTTGGCGGCAAGTGCCGAGTTGAAGGCTTCCTTCTGCGCCGCCATGTCGCCACCGCTGAAGGAGATCTTGCAGGTCACCTTGAGCTGGTCGCACGCCTTGGTCGCGCCGGCGTTCCAGTCGATCCAGAACGCGTCCGACGGACCGCCATGCGACAGCAGATAGAAGGTCTTCTCCTGCGCCAACGCCGGCGAGCCGAATGCGACGCCTGCCACCAAAGTCGCTGCGGCCGCCAGTTTCAATCCAAGCTTCAACATTTCTCTTCCTCCCTTGCATTGGGGCCGAAACGCGCCGTCGCAAAACGGGCGGCGCGCGGTGGCCGTCACAGACCGTTGGCGCGGAACTTCCCGTCGAGGAATTTCTTGGCGCGCGGCACGTCGTCCTCCGAAAGGTGCTCGATGATGACCGGGATGTTCGGGTGCTTTTCAGCCAGCCGCTTGAGATAGAGGTCGTAGTTCAGCGAACCGAGGCCCGGCGCCGGCAGCTCGATCTCGCCGACGCCGCGGAAAGTGTGGCTCTCCAGCGCGTCCTCGTCGCCGATATCGGCGTGCTTCTCCGACTTGTCGCCGCCCGAGCGCTTGACGTCCTTGGCGTGGGCAATCTTGATCTTGTCGGTCAGCGTGTCGAACACCTGATTCAGGATCTGGTCCATCCTGTCGATGTTGTGCGTCTCGAAATAATTGGTCGGGTCCATCAAAAGGCCGAGGCCGGGGTGGTCGACCTGCGCGAATATCTTCACCGTCTCTTCGACCGAGCCGACGACATTGTTGACATAGGTTTCCAGCAGGAAAACCGCGCCGTGGTCATAGGCCGTCTGGGCAAGGTCGGCGATGACCTTGCGGCACTCCTCGAAACCTTCCTCGGTCTTGTTCTTCGGGTGATGCACCCAGTCGGATTCGGTGTTGTAGGTGCCGGTCTCCGAGATCACGTAAGGGGTGCCGAAATGGCGCGCGTTACGGACTATCTCCTTCAAATAGCCGACCCGCCTCTCGCGCTCGGCCTTGTCCGGATGAATGATGTTGGTGTAGCCCGACACGCAGCAGATCGGCAGGTTGTGATCGCGGAACGTGTCGCGCACGGTCCTCGCCTTGTCCTTGGTGATCTGCCCGGCCGACAGATCGACATCTCTAAAATGCAGGTCGAGCTGCACCGTGTTGAAATCGAGCGCGCGGATCTTCTGCGCGGTTTCCTTGAGGCCGTACGGGAAATAGCCCGTGAAGATACCTGCCTGCATCATGGTGTGAGTTCCTCCCTGTAAGCGATTCAGTTGATTGGTGATTCAGTCTGTCGAGACTTCGGAAAGCCTGACCGTGCGGCCCTTGTCGATCGAGCGATAGCCGGCTTCGACCAGCGCCATGGTCTTGACGTTGTCGGCGACGGAAAGCGCCGGCGGCGTGCCGGTCTTCACTGCGTGCTGGAGCTGCTCCATGACGCCGATGAAGGCATGCGGGAACCACATCGTGTCCCAGCTGGGCGTGACCCATTCGCCGCCGGTGGTCTCGGTCGAGGCATAGGTGAGCGTCGAGGCAGAACCGGTCGGCCAGCCGATCGTGCCCTTGGCGACGCCCTTTGTGCCGTCGACGCGCCAGTTGATGTGCTGGTCGTCCTTGTAGCCTTCCTGGCGCGGGCCGGACCAGACGTCCTCCAGCGACACGGCGAGCACGCCGGACGGGAACTTGATCGTCGACACGGTGATGCCGTCGGAGTGATCGAAGCGCGTGCGCGGGTCCTTGCGGGTCAGCGTCGTGATCTCGTCCGGATCGCCGAACAGGAAGCGCAGCACGTCGAGATGATGCACGCTCATGTTGGCGAGCGTCAGCCGGTCATAATCTTCCAGGAAGGTCTGCCAATGCGGGATCGCATGCATGTCGATCTGCGCGAAGACGATATCGCCGAGCGCGCCGCTGTCGATGATCTGCTTCAAGACGCGCATCGACTGGTCGTAACGCATGTTCTGGTTGACCGAGAGGATCTTTCCGGCTCTGGCCGCCTCGTCGCGCAACTTGATGGCCTCGTCGAGCGACAGCGCCAGTGGCTTCTGCGCCAGGATCGCCTTGATGTGCTGCTGCTTCAGCGCATGGCGGATCAGCGCCGGCTGCTGGTCCGGCGGAAACGCATGGTCGATGATCTCGACATTTGTGTCCTCGATCAGCTGTTGTGGCGTGTCGTGGACGGTCGGGATGCCCCAGCGCTTGGCGACCTTCTCGGCGCTGGCCTTGGTGCGCGAGGCGATCGCCACCACTGGAAAACCGGCCTCATGATAGGCGGCAAGATGGCATTCGGCCATGATCATACCGGCGCCGACGCAGCCGATCTTGTATTCCTTGGTGCGGACTTTCACGTCCGGCTCGAAACCGTTGCTTGCCATCTGATCCTCCGGAAGCTTGTTCCTTGCGGTCGCTGTCATCGCGCCAGCGCTCCCCCGCTCTGCCCGAAATAATGCACGCGGCCTGGCTCACAGGATATCGCCACCATCGCGTCTGGCCTGATGTCGGGTTGGCCGCGCAGCAGCGCTCTCAGTCGCGCCTGCCCGGCGACGAGTGTCACCACGGTATAGCCGCCGAGCGGCTCGACCTCGAACACCCGCGCCGGGCGGCCCGCACCCCCAACCGATATTCCCCCCTCTGATACTCCCCCATCAGACCAGGGCCGCACCTTGATATCTTCCGGCCTGACCCCGATCTCGACGGCATCGGCCGGAGCAGCCGCATCCGCAATGCGGATCGTGCCTTCGGCGGCCTCGACGCCACCCTCGCCGCGCACCGATTTCAATATGTTCATCATCGGCGAACCGAGCAGCCGCGCCACATAGGTGCTGGCTGGGCGGTCGTAGATCTCGGCCGGCGCGCCGATCTGCCTGATCCTGCCGCTCTCCAGGATGGCCATGCGGTCGGCGACCGACATCGCCTCTTCCTGGTCGTGAGTGACAAAGACCAGCGTCTTGCCGAGCTCGCGCTGGATGCGCTTCAGCTCGACGCGCGTCTCCTCGCGCAGCCGGGCGTCGAGCGCCGAAATCGGGTCGTCCATCAGATAGGCGGCCGGGTCTCGCACCAGCGCGCGAGCGATCGCCACGCGCTGCCGCTCACCGCCCGAAAGCTGCGCCGGCGGCTTGTGCAGGATATGACCGATATGCAGCTTGGTCGCGACATCGGCGACGCGCTTTTCGATCTCGGCCTCGGCGACCCTGCGTTCGACAAGCGGAAAGCGGACATTGTCGAGCGCGCTCATATGCGGAAACAGCGCCAGGTTCTGGAACACCATGGCGACGTTGCGCTCGGCCGGCGACACCGCGTTGACCGGCTTGCCGCCGATCAGGATCTCGCCTGTGTCCGGGGTCTCCAGCCCGAGCACCAGCCGCAGCAGCGTCGACTTGCCCGACAGCGGCGGCCCGAAGAAGCAGAAGAACTCATTGTCGTTGACCATGAACGAGGCGTCGTCGACAGCGAGAGTGCTGCCATAGCGTTTCGTCACATTGCGAAAGATTATATCGGCCATGGTCTCAGCCCGCTCTCATAGCCCGGCCGGCAGCAGCGTCGAAGACGCGCACTGACGGTTCGGCCGGGGCGATAACGGCGGTTTGCCCGATCGCCAGCCCGACATCGTTCTCGAACACCGCCTTCACCGCGGTCTCACCCTCGCCGAGATGGACAATGGTGCGCGCGCCAATCCGCTCGACGAAGCTCACCGGCATCGACAGGCCGCTGCCGCTTTCGACCAATGTCACCTGCTCCGGGCGAAAGCCGTAAAACACTTCGCCGCGGGCGCGGCGTACGGTGTCAGCAATCCCGGCCGGCAGCGGCGGTGTCGCGCCAAGCGGCCCGAGGTCGATGACCAGACCACGGTCACTCTCTGCCGGCCTGCCCTTGAGGAGGTTCATGCCGGGCGCGCCGATGAACCGCGCGACGAAGACATTGGCCGGATCGTTGTAGACCTCGAGCGGCGTGCCGACCTGCTGCAGAATGCCATGGTCCATCACCGCGATACGGTCGGCCATGGTCATGGCTTCGAGCTGGTCATGGGTGACATAGACCATGGTCTGCCGGAACTGGCGCTGCAATTGCTTCAGTTCGGTCCGCATCACCGCCCGGAAGGCGGCGTCGACATTGGACAGCGGCTCGTCCAAGAGGAAGATCGCCGGCTCCATGATCGTCGAACGGCCGATTGCCACCCGCTGCAAAATGTTGACCGACAGCCTGTCGGCCTTGCGGTCGAGCAGCGGCGTCAGTTGCAGCATCTCGGCGATAGTGCCGACGCGGCGGTCGATCTCGGCCTTCGCCGCGCCGCGCATCTTCGGGCCGTAGGCGAGGTTCTGCCGCACGCTCATATGGGTGAAGATCGCGTAATTCTGGAAGACGAAGCCGACGCCGCGCCGCCCCATCGGCACACCGGCCATGTCGCGGTCGCCGAACAGTATCTTGCCGCTGGTCGGCTCTTCCATGCCGGCGATCATGTTCATCGTCGTCGACTTGCCGCAGCCGGACGGCCCGAGCAGCGCCATGAACTCGCCGTCGGCGATGGCGAGGTCCATCGTCTTCAGCGCGGTGAAGTCGCCGAATTTCTTGACCAGGTTCTGCAGGTGGATGGTGCTCATACCGGCATCTCCCGAGCCCGGGCCATGCGCTTCATGGCAAAGACGGCGGCGATGGAAAGAACGATCAGTATGGTCAGCGCGATCGCAGCCACATAGCCCCAGATCAGGTCCTGGGTGGTGACCTTGTAGATGTAGACGGAGATGGTCTCGGTGGCGACGCCGGGACCGCCGCCGGTCATGATGTAGAGCGTGTCGAAGATCTTGAAGTTCTCGATCACCCGGATCGCCAGCGCGATAATGATGATCGTCTTCATCTTCGGCAGCACGATGGTGACGAAGCGCTGCCAGGGATTGGCGCCGAGCAGCGTCGCCGCCTTGATCTGGTCCTCGGGAACGCCGACCAGGCCGGCAAGCAGGATGAGGAACATCAGCGGCGTCCACTGCCAGATATCGGCGACCATGACGGCGATCAGCGCCAGCGTCGGGTCCGACAGCCAGGCGATGGTGACGGGCATGCCTGATATCGCCGACAGGATGTCATTCACTGGACCGCCCGACTGAAACAGCATGAAGAACATGTAGCCGGCCACCGCCGGCACCACCATCATCGGCATCAAGAGGATCGAGTAGAAGATCCGCTTGCCCGGAAATTCGTCGGCAAACAGCGTGGCCAGCGCCAGGCCGAGGAGGAACTCTGCCGGCACGCAGATGATCATGACGATCGCCGTACGCTTCAACGCGCTCCAGAAGCGCGCATCGGCGGCAAGGTCGGTGTAGTTGGCAAAACTGTTCCACAGCGACCAGGCGCTCCACCAGCCAAAGCCGGACAGCGGCGACCAGTCGGTCAGGCTGATGTAGAGCTGCATCAAGAGCGGGAAGAGTGCGATGAACAGCACCAGGATCTGCGCTGGCAGCGTCAGCCGGAAGCCGAGCCGCGCGCCCTCGTCCCGCAAGGCCGGTTTTGCCAGGACGGCTTCCATGGCGTCCTCCGAAATCGCGACATTGACGGCACTCATTGCTTGAGCGCTCCGAACGTCAGCCCGCGCACGAGGTGGCGCTGGATGGCGACGCCCATGATGACGGGCGGCACGGCAGCGATCAGGCCGAGCGCGGCCTTGGCACCGTAGAGCTGTCCGGTCATCGAGGACGACAGCGAGGCCATGTAGACCGGGATCGTCACCCATTCGCGCGTCGTCAGCAGCAGCGCGATCAGATAGTCCGACCAGTTGAGGATGAAGACGAAGAGTGCTGCACTTGCCAAAGGCGCGCGCATCATCGGCAGCGTGATGCGGGTGAAGACCCGCAGCCGCGAACAGCCCTCGACGAGTGCGGCCTCCTCGATCTCGCGCGGCATATCGTCAAAGAAGGTCTTCATCAGCCAGAAGGCGAAGGGCAGCGTGACGATGCCGTAGATCAGCGCGAGACCCCACCAGCTGTCGGTGAAATTGAGGAAGGACCACATGATCATGACAGGGATCATGACCGCCATCGGCGGAAACAGCCTGAGCTGGATCAACGCAAGCGGCAGGTTCTGGCCCGAGCCGAAGCGCGACAGCCCGTAGGCGGCGGAGGTGCCGGCCGACATGGCGATCGCCGTTCCGAACACCGCCGACAATAGCGACGAGGCGATCGGCTTCAGCGCGGTGCGGTCGAGCGCGACGATGAGATTGTTGGTCGACTCGCCGAAGACGAAGCGGAAATTGCTGAGCGTCGGGTTCTTCGGCCACCAGGTCAGCTCGGCGCCGGTCGCCGACCATTCGGCGATCGGCTTGAAGGCCATCGACACCATCCACAGGATTGGCACCAGCGTCACCGCCATCGCCGCCAGGATCGCGGCATAGCGGAATATCTCAAAAGGAATGGAGCGCTTCATCTCGCAGCTTTGCTGGTATCGTCGTTTGCGAAGGGGAGGAGCATTCACTCCTCCCCTTCATTAGGATCCTGGGAGGAGGATCAAGCGACCGGATCGAGGACTGTTGGCCAGGCCTCCTTGTTGGTCTTGATGGCTTCGAGAAGCTTGTCCTCGCCGGTGCGGCGGGCGATCTTCTTCCACTCGGCCTCGGTATCGGCCATCGCCTGCTCGGCGGTCTTGGCCTTGGTCAGTGCGGCGACGAGGTTCTCGTCCAGTGCATTGTGGAAGGCGGTGGCGCCGGGATAATTGATGGTCGGCACGGTACGGGCGACCGTCTCGCGCACCACGTCCATGTGGTAGGCGTGATAGGTCTGGCGGACCAGCGGGTCGGAGAAGTCCGACAGCCGGAACGGGTCGAAATAGCCGCCCGGATTGGCCGTCAGCCACGCATAGATGCGGCTCGACCCCAACCACTGCAGGAACAGGTAGCACGCCTCCGGGTTCTTGGCCTGCGTCGAGACCGAAGCCGACAGGTTGAGCCACAGCACCGAGCGGCTGACCAGCTTGCCGTCGATCTCGCGGCCGGGCGGCAGCATCGAGCCGATCTTGCCGGTGACCTGGGAATCCTTGTTGCCGGCATTGTCGAGGAATTTCGGCAGGTTGGAGAAGGCGCAGGTCATGGCAGCACCGCCCTTGGCGAAGTTGCCGTACTGCTCCGGCCAGCCCCACGAGATCGCGTCCGGCGAATGATGCGCAAGCGACGCGATATATTCGTTGGTTGCCGCGATACCCTGCTCCGAATTGATCAGCGGCTTGCCGCTGTCGTCGAACAGGAACTGATTGGGCGAAGCCATCGAGACGTAGCGCTGGTACCAGTTGGTGTAGCCCCAACCCTGGTTGCGCAGGTCGGTCGAACCGAACAGGCCCTTGTCCGGCCGCTGGAAGAAGACCGCGATGTCGTCATGCTGCTTCCAGGTCTTCGGTGGCGCCAGTTGGTAGCCGTACTTGTCGGAGAAGGCTTTCTTCTCGGCCGCGTCGCCGAACAGGTCGGTGCGATAGACCCAGGTCTGGAAGTCGCCGTCCAGCGACACACCATAGGTCGAGCCGCGATACTGGTTGAGCAGCGACACGCCTTTGGCGCCGTTGACGTAGCCGCGCTCGGGATCGTCCCATTCCGGCTTGTGCTGGGCGACGAAGTCGTCGAGCTTCAGGATGCCGCCGGTTTCGGCGAGGTCGCCGAGGCGGTTCCACTCGACGGCGTAGATGTCATAGGCCCCACCCTTGGTGGAGATGTCCTGCATCGTCTTGGTGAATTCCTGGCCGTTCGGCACGCCTACGATCTCGAGCGGAATGCCGGTTTCCTTTTCCCACAGATCCTTGATCGAGGGCGCGCCGGCCGGGAACGGCTGCGTCAGCTGGCCGATCGAACCGTCGGACAGGCCGAGCACGATCTTGGCCGGCGCCTTGCCGGCACCCTTCATCGCCTTGATTGCCTCGATGGCGCGGCCTTCGGGTGTATCGGGGCCATATTGATAACGCTCCGAGCCGTCGAAGCCCGTCGGGCCGCCGATCATGCCCGGCGCCAGGGCGTCGGCCGCATAGGCGCGGCTGGGACGAATGAATTTCGGCGCGATACCTGCTGCGGCAACAAGCACCACCGCCTTTCCACCGGACGACAGCAAGCGCCGCCGCGACACGCGGATCAAATTCGACATTGGAAACTCCTCCCTCAGGGCCTGTTCCTCCATGGCCCATATGATGGATATTGACGGCAGTATGGGAGAACTGTCAACATCATAAATACTCAAAACACGTCATAACATCTCAGTGAGGGAGAAAATGCCGTCCACCAGGTCATCATACCGCACTCGCTGCTTGAAATTGAGGGAACCGTGCGCCGCGCCGGCTCGCTTCGACCCGGCTCGACGATTTGGTGTAGCGCAGCGGCTTGCGCATCGGCCAAGGCCGGTTACATCATTTCCCATCAGAATCGCGGATGAACCTCATCCGTGTTCCGACCGGGAATTGCGCGATTTTGATGCCCCCTGTAGCGCACATACAATGAGGTAATCGACTGTGCGGTCAACCCTGACAGACATAGCCCGGGAAGCCGGCGTTTCCGCCGCCACGGTCGACCGTGTGCTCAACAACCGCCCGGGTGTGCGGGCACGCACGCGCGAAATCGTGATCGAGATGGCGCAGCGGCTTGGCTACATAGCGGAAGGCCCGAACGGAGCGCCGCCGCAAAGGGCCCTGCCTGGCGATGTCATCCGGCTCGACTTCGCGCTGCCTGCCGGCACCAATTCCTTCATCAAGATGCTGCATCGCCACATCGAGGCGCAGGCGCTCTCCAGGCCTGATCTCGACGTGCATGTCGCCACGATCGAAGGCTTCAATCCCGACCGCCTTGCCCGGCTGCTGCAGGAATTGCGCGGCCGCACACAAGGCGTCGGCGTGATCGCGCTCGACCACCCGACGGTCCGCGAAGCGATCCGCTCACTGTCGGCCAACGACGTCAAGGTCGTCACCATCGCCTCAGACATCCTGCACGTACCGCGGGTCGCTTACATCGGCATCGATAACCGTGCCGCCGGCCGTCTCGCCGGCTACCTGCTCAACCGCTTCATGGGCACCGGGCATCCGGGCAAGGTCGCGCTGTTCGCCGGCTCGCTGTCCTATCGCGGCCATGAGGAACGCGAGATGGGCTTCCGCCACATACTGACGGAGGAATCGCCCAATCTGCAGATCGTCGAGATGCGCGAGATGCTCGACGACCGGGAAAAGGCCTATTCAGAAGCTTCCGCTTTGCTTGAGCGCCACTCCAACCTTGCCGCGATCTACAATGTCGGCGCCGGCAACACCGGCATCGCTCGCGCGCTCAAGGAGCGCGGCCGCGAACATTCGATCGTTTTTCTCGGCCATGAAGTGACGGAAGGCACCAAGGACCTTTTGCTCGACGGCACGCTCGACGCGGTCATCGACCAGAACCCGCGCGTCGAGGCCCGCGAAGCGCTCAACACCTTGACCCATGCCGTCAGGGGATTGCCCTACGAACTGCACCAGCCCAGGCTGCAGGTGATCTTCAGGGAAAACATCCCAGAGATCTGAACCTTCCCGGTGCAGTCGTTAATTGACACTCTCGCCAGGATTGACTCAAAGCCTCTAGATGTGAGCGGTGCATGAAGGAACCGGATAAGAGAAGGCTGCATAGATGGCCGAGGCCTATATCTGCGATTACATCCGCACGCCGATCGGACGCTTCGGCGGGCAGTTAGCCTCGATCCGCGCGGATGACCTCGGCGCGATACCCCTGGGGGCACT
>NZ_SADR02000069.1 GCF_004010325.2 Mesorhizobium sp. M00.F.Ca.ET.216.01.1.1 | reverse complement strand
CATGATCGACCGTCGTCTCAAGGGCTCATCCCGTCCCCGTGCTGTCCATCAACGGCAAACATCCTGTGGCAAAGACATGGGGCGGAAAAGTTCATCTACCACGCTTGACCACGGTCATAAGAGCTAGTTTCCGTACTATATCGGCCTGGAAGGTTTCGGCATCCACATCGCCAAGACTGAGATTCTCTAGCTAGTTTCCGTCCATAAACGCGTATATTTTGCTGCGTTTACAGGCACTTACCCTCGTCCGGAAGCGATTGTCGGGGCGTGGGCGGGCGAGAGTGCGCTGGTTGTCGGCAAAATGTCGTCACGGGGCGCGGCCGCGCATGCCGCGAGACCGGAGTCAGCCGGTGCCACGCATTCCAAACAGCGGACCGGCGTCAGGTCGGCTTGAGGCGTGCGCGTGATCGCGCCCACAACGCCTTTCTGCTCGATAGCCAACCCCTCGATCCTGTCCATGACGCTCAAAGCCATTCCAGCTAAGGACAAGTGATTGTAAACAAAACAGAATACGGGCGTTTGTGGACGGAAACTAGCTAGTTTCCGTCCATAAACGGCAATAAGCTGCGGAAGTGACCCCAAGCATCGCCAGAACAGTCGCGAGGCGATAGGTAAGAAGCGAACGCCACCAGAGCCCTCGCCTGCGAGTCCTCCCGGCATGAACGATATTGCCCACAATCCCTTCCCCGCAGGGAGAATGCGTGCTTTGGGGAACGGAGTCCAGTCCGGCAACCTAGGCCGCGCGCACCGACATCTTAGTCTTGCACTTACATTAGCGTGAGCGCATGCTTGGTGAGCTGGCGAGCCTCGCAGGCCGCCAGTTAGGCTCGGCGGCTAGCTGGTCACCCCCAATAGGCTGCCGGGCCGCCCACAGGCCACTGTAAATTGGTAGTAAAAAGATAAATAACAACTCCGTGTCGTTCAAAATAATTGATACGACACGAGTATAATCGTTGGAGGAATACCCATGAAAGTAACTGTATTGGCAAACTATGCTCCCCATGCATATAAAGGATTGATACAGGGATCAGACCGGGAGGCTGCAATCAAGACGCTTTTTGAAAGCGTCGGCGGCAAGGTTTCCGGTGTGATGTTTACTCGCGGCGCCTATGATATCGTCGTCAATGCTGAGGTGCCGGACCAGGCCGCTGGGATGGGCATAGCCCTGGCGGTGCGGGCAAGCGGCTCGGTGAACGACCTCGTTGTCCTCGAAGAGCTCAACATGAAGGCGGTGCTCGCGGCTGCCAACAAGGCTGCCAGCGTTTACAAGCCCGCCGGCTGATTGGACTGACTGTGCATTGATGGCAGCACGGTTTCGATTGAACGCGCCGTGCTGCCGAGTCTCAAAGAACTGCCTTCTATGGTCAAGCACCGCTGCGGCGGCGATGGCGGCTTCGCAAGTCGCGACAACCTGGCCAAAGCGAAGGCCTGCGGTGTTCGCGATATGGCATTCCACAAAAGCCGGCCTCAGGATCGAGGACATCGTCCGAAGCAATGGGTCTACCGCAAGCTACGCAACTTCCGCGCCGGCATCGAAGCCGGAATGTCATACCTCAAGCGCTTATGGCTTGGCGCGTTGCACCTGGCGCGGCATTGACCATTTGAAGACCTACGTCTGGTCCTCAATCGTGGCTTACAACCTCGTCCTCTTCACACGCCTCAAGCCGATCTGACACCGCTACATCATCGCAGTTGCGTCGCACCGGCCAACGCCGGCCCACACGGCGGGCGCGATCGCGTTCACAGCCCCTTTACCGATACCAGCGTCCTACATCTTGCCACGCCCCTCAAAGGTTCCGCTAACCAGGGACAAGTACTTGTAAACGCAGTCGAAATACGTGCGCTGTGGACGGAAACTAGACGTTATGACCGTGGTCTGAGCGGCGGCCCGTCCTTAGTCTTTGCAGCTGTAAGCAAACGGGGGTTGCTCGGGAATGCCGAGCCGAGCCCCAGCAAAGGAAGGACGGGCCATGGCAGAAGATAAG
>NZ_SADR02000690.1 GCF_004010325.2 Mesorhizobium sp. M00.F.Ca.ET.216.01.1.1 | reverse complement strand
CTAGTGGATGGAATCTAACACTTGGTGCCCACGTTTGACGGCAGCGATGATTTTGTCGGGGTCGGCGGTCCAAGTGAAAGGTTTGGGTTTCTGGTTGTGCTCGACGAGGAAGCGGTTGATTGCCGCCTGAAGGTCGACGACGGAGTGGAAGACGCCTCGCTTGAGACGACGCTTCGACAATTTGGCGAAGAAGCCTTCGACCGCGTTGAGCCA
>NZ_SADR02000689.1 GCF_004010325.2 Mesorhizobium sp. M00.F.Ca.ET.216.01.1.1 | reverse complement strand
GGCTGGTTGGCCTTGACGGCGAGAAGATAGTCGGCGCCAGCGTCGATGATGGCCGCGGCCACCTTTGGATTGCAGGCGATCGCGTCGATCGTCACCAGCGCGCCGTCGAGGCTGCCGGATGCGGCCAGCTTTTCCAAAAGCAGCGGGATCGTCTCCTGCTCGCAGCTTCCTTCGGCTACGGCCTCCTGGCCGATGACGAGACGCTCGCGCGTGGCAAATGCCGAGACCAGGTG
>NZ_SADR02000688.1 GCF_004010325.2 Mesorhizobium sp. M00.F.Ca.ET.216.01.1.1 | reverse complement strand
GGGCAGGCGGTACTCGCCGGGGAAGCGTCGTTCGCCGGCCAGCCAGTCGACCTGCGTGGAGATGGCGACGCGTCGTTCCTCAATGCGGCCGTGGCCTTTGTCGGTCTCCTCGCAACGGTCGGCGGCCGGGCACTGCGGATCGTCGAAGAAGCGCTCGATCTCGCCCATCAGGCCTGGCTGGTTGGCCTTGACGGCGAGAAGATAGTCGGCGCCAGCGTCGATGATGGCCGCGGCCACCTTTGG
>NZ_SADR02000687.1 GCF_004010325.2 Mesorhizobium sp. M00.F.Ca.ET.216.01.1.1 | reverse complement strand
ATCTTCTGCCATGGCTCGTCCTTCCTTTGCTGGGGCTCGGCTCGGCATTCCCGAGCAACCCCCGTTTGCTTACAGCTGCAAAGACTAAGGACGGGCCGCCGCTCAGACCACGGTCATAACGTCTAGCGCGGGAATTCCCCACCGTGGCCACATCCCGTCTCCGTGCTGTCCCGGTTGTTCCGCCGGATTGAAGCCGGTCAATTAGCTTCAATCCGGCGGCGCCCGTGGGAGACGAGCGTTTGCTGGAAG
>NZ_SADR02000686.1 GCF_004010325.2 Mesorhizobium sp. M00.F.Ca.ET.216.01.1.1 | reverse complement strand
TGGATGACAAGGTGGCGCCGCCTCGTGCGCGACTACGAGCAGCGCATCGACGTCTCGCAAGCCATGATCCTTGTCGCAATGGGCGGCAATCTCATCCGCCGAAACGCTCACCCGTGAATTTCAAAACAGATGGGGTGATTGGGGTCTTTGCCGAGCCCGGATAAGGGCGGCTGCTCCTGTCGAGATGTGAGAACGTGGTCGATGTTGATTCGCCACAAGCATCGGGAAGGAGCAGCCATGAAGTATTTTGCCG
>NZ_SADR02000685.1 GCF_004010325.2 Mesorhizobium sp. M00.F.Ca.ET.216.01.1.1 | reverse complement strand
GTCCAAAAGCAGCCGCAGCCGCGGCGTCTCCGATGGTTCCAACATGGCAGCGTCCTCCGAATCAACGCCGCCAACAGAATCAGAACTGCCGCAATCCCGAAACCGCCATTAACCCGAGTTCAATGCCAGGGCTCCGAATCCAGGTTAACGGCGGAGCTCGCCGAGGATTGCGGCGAGGTAGTCGGTGCTCCACCCGGCCTTTTTGCGTCTGAGTTTGATGGAGTGCTTATCGCTGACGGTACGGACCAGGTTG
>NZ_SADR02000068.1 GCF_004010325.2 Mesorhizobium sp. M00.F.Ca.ET.216.01.1.1 | reverse complement strand
GGGTGTGCGCCGTGACAAGGCGGCACTTTCCAGTGGGTGCAAACCCCACCCGGCAACCGCTCCAGCCGGAAGCAATCGGAGCAGGCATGGAGGAGACGAAATGTCTGAAGCCTTCGATTAGCGGGTCACGAATTGGTGACCGCGCGAGTGTGCAGGCCGCAACGTGAGTGAACGCCGAGCAAGCCTCGAAAAGGTCGATGTGCAGGCCGACCCGACAACCCTTTCGGGGAAGGCTGATACGGCTGGGTGAATGAGCGAAGACGACGCCCAGCTGCTGCACCGGGGTAGTGGCGGCAGCATGTACACAAGGAAAGCGCACGCAACACGGGAAGCCCCAATGCGTGATCAGGGATGATCAACCGGACGCCCGCGAGGGACAGGCCGGGCGCGCTGGGGTGGCGGAGAGGCCCGTAGTACCGGGGAAGCCGGGTAATGCCGGTGGAGGGAAGGGGCCTCAGTTCAAGACGAACGCAACAAGTGGAGAGGGACCGGAGATTGGGAAACCTAGCAACTCCGAAGAGTGTTCAGAAACTGCAGACGGCGTTACACGCGAAAGCGAAGGCAGAAGCCGGCTGTCGCTTCTATGCCCTGTACGACAAGATTAGTCGCGAGGATATTCTGGCGCATGCCTATGCCCAGTGCCGCTCCAACAAGGGCGCACCGGGTATGGACGGTCAGGACTTCGCGGACATCGAAGCGTATGGGGTCGAGCGGTGGCTTGGCGAACTGGCGCTTGCGCTCAGAGAGGAGACTTACCGACCGGAGCCAATCAGACGAGTGTTTATACCGAAGGCCAACGGCAAACTCAGGCCGCTGGGCATCTCGACCGTGCGGGATCGGGTCTGCATGACGGCAGCGATGCTGGTACTGGAGCCGATCTTTGAAGCCGACCTTCCACCGGAACTCTACGCCTATCGTGCCGGGCGCAATGCCCAGCAGGCGGTGATCGAGGTGGAGGAGTTGCTGTTCCGTGGTCATCCGGAAGTCGTTGACGCCGACCTCGCGGACTACTTCGGGAGCATTCCCCATGCCGAACTGATGAAGTCGGTAGCGCGCCGGATCGTTGATCGGCGCGTGCTGCATCTGCTCAAGATGTGGCTGGAATGCCCTGTCGAAGAAACCGATGATCGAGGCCGCAAGACACGCACGACCGAAGCACGGGACAAGCGGCGCGGCATTCCGCAGGGCTCACCCCTATCACCCTTGCTGGCAAATCTGTACATGCGCCGGTTCGTGCTGGGATGGAAGAAGCTCGGCCTTGAGCAGAGCCTCGGCTCTCGCCTCATCACCTATGCCGACGACCTCGTGATCTTGTGCAGGCGGGGCAATGCGGAAGCAGCGCTTCAGCACCTGCGCGAGATCATGGGCAAGCTGAAGCTGACGGTGAACCAGGACAAGACACGAATCTGCAAGGTGCCGGAAGGCGAGTTCGACTTCCTGGGCTACACGTTCGGACGGATGTACTCTCCAACGACTGGCAAAGCCCGTCTGGGCTACCGGCCATCGAAGAAGAGCATCAGGCGCGCTGTGGAGAACATCCACGCGCTGACCGACCGAAAGGGTACATGGCAAGAGACCACATATCTGGTGAAGCGGATGAACCGGACGCTGCGCGGATGGGCGAACTACTTCTCGGTAGGAACCACCAGCAAGGCGTATCGGGCACTCGACAGCTACACCGCAGTGCGGTTGCGCCGGTGGTTGCGGTCCAAGCACAAGACCAGACGAAGCAAGGGCGGGGCCTATCCAGACTCGCACCTTTACGAACACTTTGGGCTCGTACGTCTGACCCAACTAGGACGCGGCGTGTCGTGGGTGAAGGCGTGAGTTCTTGTCCGAGAGCCGGATGCGGGAGATCTGCATGTCCGGTTCGATGAGCGGGGTGTGGAAACGGAGCTACGGTTGAACCACTAAGGCACCGCCAGACGAAAGGGGCGGCAAACAGATATGTTCAACCTACCGCCACCGCGCCACACCTCGACTCTACC
>NZ_SADR02000684.1 GCF_004010325.2 Mesorhizobium sp. M00.F.Ca.ET.216.01.1.1 | reverse complement strand
CCAGGCGCCGCGGCAGGCGGCGGCCGACGGCGGCTATGCCAGCCGCGAAAATCTGCGCCGGGCCAAGGCCTGGGGCGTGCGCGACATGGCCTTCCACAAGAAGAGCGGCCTCAAGGTCGAAGACATGTGCGGCGCGGCGATCAGGATGAGATTCAGCGTCAATCAAGATGAGACTCGGCGGGGGTGGTGTGACGCAGTGAGGGCGTAGCCCGAACGGAGTTACACCACCCCCGCGGCGTCACTGCCGACGTCTG
>NZ_SADR02000683.1 GCF_004010325.2 Mesorhizobium sp. M00.F.Ca.ET.216.01.1.1 | reverse complement strand
CGGAGCGGCAATCAGAAAACCACGATGGCCTTGCCAGCGACAATCAGCATGATAATTTGCCCGTGACCGCGCCCTGAGAGTCTCATCCAGATTGTCGCGCAGGTCTCTCCCAGATCGCCGCGCTATACATCAGCCGCTCGATCGACGCACGGCTGACGCTGGCGGCTTTGACCGCCGCAGTCGAAGGACGCAAACCGCCACCCGGCTGCGTGCATCATTCTGATCGCGGGTCACAATATGCCGCGACAGCCTAT
>NZ_SADR02000682.1 GCF_004010325.2 Mesorhizobium sp. M00.F.Ca.ET.216.01.1.1 | reverse complement strand
ATCGCCTGCAATCCAAAGGTGGCCGCGGCCATCATCGACGCTGGCGCCGACTATCTTCTCGCCGTCAAGGCCAACCAGCCGGGCCTGATGGGCGAGATCGAGCG
Source organism: Mesorhizobium sp. M00.F.Ca.ET.216.01.1.1 (assembly GCF_004010325.2). Taxonomy (GTDB): domain Bacteria; phylum Pseudomonadota; class Alphaproteobacteria; order Rhizobiales; family Rhizobiaceae; genus Mesorhizobium. The sequence goes on along the minus strand of NZ_SADR02000682.1, from coordinate 151 downwards.
CTTCTTCGACGATCCGCAGTGCCTGGCCGCCGACCGTTGCGAGGAGACCGACAAAGGCCACGGCCGCATTGAGGAACGACGCGTCGCCATCTCCACGCAGGTCGACTGGCTGGCCGGCGAACGACGCTTCCCCGGCGAGTACCGCCTGCCC
>NZ_SADR02000681.1 GCF_004010325.2 Mesorhizobium sp. M00.F.Ca.ET.216.01.1.1 | reverse complement strand
GGCGGCGACGCCGGGCAGGCGGTACTCGCCGGGGAAGCGTCGTTCGCCGGCCAGCCAGTCGACCTGCGTGGAGATGGCGACGCGTCGTTCCTCGATGCGGCCGTGGCCTTTGTCGGTCTCCTCGCAACGGTCGGCGGCCGGGCACTGCGGATCGTCGAAGAAGCGCTCGATCTCGCCCATCAGGCCCGGCTGGTTGGCCTTGACGGCGAGAAGATAGTCGGCGCCAGCGTCGATGATGGCCGCGGCCACCTTTGG
>NZ_SADR02000680.1 GCF_004010325.2 Mesorhizobium sp. M00.F.Ca.ET.216.01.1.1 | reverse complement strand
GCGCCGTCGATTCACGGTGACCACGGATAGCGATCACAACCAGCCGATCTTCCCGAACCTCGCCCGGGACATCATCTCCGATGGACCCAACCAGCTCTGGGTGGCCGACATCACATACGTCACCGTCAGCCTGCGGCGCGGCGATCAGGATGAGATTCAGCGTCAATCAAGATGAGACTCGGCGGGGGTGGTGTGACGCAGTGAGGGCGTAGCCCGAACGGAGTTACACCACCCCCGCGGCGTCACTGCCGACGTCTG
>NZ_SADR02000679.1 GCF_004010325.2 Mesorhizobium sp. M00.F.Ca.ET.216.01.1.1 | reverse complement strand
CAGGCGTGGCTTCTCAAATCCTTCGAGGGCGGCAATGGTCATGACAGGGCTCCGAATCATGGAAGCCCCATGGAATCAGATCAACCGCAATCCCTAAAGCGCGTTAACCCGAGTTCGAAGCCCTGGGTACGACACACGGCTTTGAATCCGGGTTAACGGATTGAAGGTTGGAGGATCTGTTCGAGGTATTTGTTGTTTCTTGCAGCGCGCTTTCGGCGCAGCTTGATGCTTCGCTTGTCGTCGATTGATCGCACGAGGTT
>NZ_SADR02000678.1 GCF_004010325.2 Mesorhizobium sp. M00.F.Ca.ET.216.01.1.1 | reverse complement strand
GCGCCAGACGTGCTTCTGCGGGCTGTTACGGTCTTTGACCAAGGCAACCAAACGCCGATGGTCAGAAGGCGAGACGGTGAGAGATATTCCTGTGCGCATACCCATGACTCGCACGCGGGCAGGCAAAAGGGAATCCCGATCCAGATGGGGTGATTGGGGTCTTTGCCGAGCCCGGATAAGGGCGGCTGCTCCTGTCGAGATGTGAGAACGTGGTCGATGTTGATTCGCCACAAGCATCGGGAAGGAGCAGCCATGAAGTATTTTGCCG
>NZ_SADR02000677.1 GCF_004010325.2 Mesorhizobium sp. M00.F.Ca.ET.216.01.1.1 | reverse complement strand
GAGTAGGGCGGCAGGTACCAGAGCCTGGCGCCTGCGGCGCGGATCATCTGCCGGATGGCTGCCGACTTGTGGGAGCCGAGATTGTCCATGACGACGATGTCGCCCGGCTCAAGCACTGGCACGAGCGGCTGCTCGACATAGGCGCGGAAGCACTGGCCGTTGATCGGCCCGTCGAAGACGCAAGGTGCAGTCAGCCGGTCGCAGCGCAGCGCGCCGAGGAAGGTCAGCGTACGCCAGTGGCCGTATGGTGCCAAGCCGCGCAGGCGTTTGCCCTTCGG
>NZ_SADR02000676.1 GCF_004010325.2 Mesorhizobium sp. M00.F.Ca.ET.216.01.1.1 | reverse complement strand
TTGCGGAGAAGAAGCGCGTGCTTGCCGAGCGTTTCCCGCGCCATGTCTCGCGCCTGCTCGACGACAAATTGCGCGCCCGCTTCGGCGAGATGATCAAGTTGCCGCGCAGCGGCATGGGTGGTTGATCTACTCGACGCTCAGCGCATAACGCACGACCACCTCGGCGTTGATCAGCTTGGCGTGCAGCGTCATCAGCACGATCTGCGCGTCGAAACTGTCGCCGGCCTCGAGCGCCGCCTCGATGCGGCGCTCGACCGCCAAGGTCGGCTCACGGCCAT
>NZ_SADR02000675.1 GCF_004010325.2 Mesorhizobium sp. M00.F.Ca.ET.216.01.1.1 | reverse complement strand
TCGCCGCCATCATGGGCCCGAACGGCTCGGGCAAATCGACCCTGTCCTACATCCTCGCTGGCCGTGAGGACTATGAGGTGACCGAGGGCGACATCCTCTATAACGGCCAGTCGATCCTCGAAATGGACCCGGCCGAGCGCGCCACGTCAGGCATCTTCCTCGCCTTCCAGTATCCGATGGAGATACCGGGCGTCGCCACCATGGAATTCCTGAAAGTAGCGATGAACGAGCAGCGCAAGGCGCGTGGCGAGGAACCGCTGAAAATCCCGGAATTCCTG
>NZ_SADR02000067.1 GCF_004010325.2 Mesorhizobium sp. M00.F.Ca.ET.216.01.1.1 | reverse complement strand
CGGCAAAATACTTCATGGCTGCTCCTTCCCGATGCTTGTGGCGAATCAACATCGACCACGTTCTCACATCTCGACAGGAGCAGCCGCCCTTATCCGGGCTCGGCAAAGACCCCAATCACCCCATCTGACTGGAGATTCTCTTTGACGCGTGCCTAACACTCGATGCCTACTCACTGGGGAGGCCAGCGAGACGGAGGCTCTCAGCGAGGTATTGGACGTGCGGACCACGCTGGGCGGTTATCTCTAGCCAGGTCCTCACAGTAAAGCTTGGGCTTTCCGCCAGTATGCCTGCCACCACCCGTCGCGCTTCTTCAACTAGCCCGAGGCGAGCGTACGAGGCGGCGAGCACCCGCCGCACGAATGGAGGAGGTTCTGGATGTTCTCGCATGGCGCGGAGAGACCATTCCAATGCCATCTCGTGCCTTCTTGCCACAAGGTGGCACTCAGCAATCGAGGCATGAAAAAGGTACAATAGCGGGTCCAACGGGCTCAATCGCATTGCCCTTTCCAACGAAGGGATCCCATCAAGTCCGATCCAGGAAGTCACCCAACCTTTTGCTGCCCAGGCCTGTGCGGAATTGTGGTCGATTGCCAACGAGCGCTCGATCAGCTCGAGCGCATGTTCATGTTCGTGTACGACACTTGCGAGCGCCGTAGCGGATGCCCACAGTACGGCTGGATCTTCCATATCGAGCTTGAGCGCTTCCCTGGCAAACCGAACACACAACTCCTGCTGGTCGGGCCGCCAAGAACGCCAACCCGAATTCTTGCTGAACATCAAAGACCAGGCCGCCATCGCGTAGGCATACGCATAAGAAGGATCGATAGCGGTTGCTTTTTGAAGGAGATCGTGGGCGATTGCACTCCTTTCGGGCGACCCTGACCAGGCATGCGGCAGGGCACGCAGAACAAAGTCGTAAGCAGTCAAATCTTCGGTTCGCTTTCGCGACGTGCGATCGATTTCCGCTCGCTGAAGCTTCGGAGCGATCGCACCGACCACGCTCTGGGTCACCCCATCTTGCAGTTCGAATACGTCTTCGAGACTGCCATCGAAGCGATCAGCCCAGACATGATTCCCGCTTTCCGCCTCGATGAGCTGTCCCGTGATCCTGACCCGATTGCCCGCCTTGCGGACACTCCCTTCCAGCACGTAACGCACGCCGAGTTCGAGCCCGACCTGCTTCACATTGACCGCTTTGCCTTTGTAGGTGAAACTCGAATTCCGCGCGATCACGAAGAAGCTGCGCACCCGGGACAGCGCCGCTATGATGTCCTCCACCATGCCGTCGCTGAAATACTCCTGCTCCGGATCGCCGCTCATGTTAGTGAACGGCAGAACGGCAATCGACGGCTTGTCGGGAAGCGCCAAGGCCGGCCGCGCCATCGCCGCTTCGCGGTCCGGCCGTAGTCGGTAGATCCGCACCCGCTCGGCGATGTTCTTGAGTTGCTGCTCGCCGAGATCATCGAATCCGAGCTTCACCTTGCCCCGGACGTGGTTGAAGACAGTGCGAGAGACGACGATGCTCCCAGCATCGGCCAAGGCCTCGAGCCGAGCCGCGATGTTGACTCCATCACCATAGAGATCGCTGCCTTCGACCATCACGTCGCCCAGGTTGATTCCGATGCGCAGCACAATCCGGGAATCTTGGGGCACGTCGGCGTTGGCAGCTGCCATCGCGTTCTGGAGCTCGACCGCGCATTGGACAGCATTCACGGCGCTGGCAAATTCCACCAGCACCCCGTCACCCATCAGCTTGACGATGCGGCCATTATGCTTGGCGAGCAGTGGCTGTAGGATGTCTTTGCGACGGGACTTGATGGCAACAAGGGTCCCAGCCTCGTCCCGCTCCATGAGGCGGCTGTAGCCGACCACATCGGCTGCCAATATCGCAGCAAGGCGGCGTTGGACGCATTCTTCTGCCATGTCATGCATCAGCCTTCGGAGGCCCACGGGACCGGGATTGTATTGGGGGCCACGCTGCGAGTCCATTGGGCGAGAGTCTGCGACACGGCATTGAACTCGGGTTAACGGCGGTTTCGGGATTGCGACGGTTCTGATTCTGTTGGTGGCGTTGATTCGGAGAGCACCGCCATGCCTGAGACTGCCGAGAAGCCGCGTCTGCGGCTGTTGCTGGACCATTTCGCCCTGATCGAGGATGACCGGGAGGGGTGGCGGGTGGCGCATCCGCTGCCTGAAGTGCTGCTGCTGGTGGTCTGCGGCACGATCGCGGCGGGCGATGATTTCGAGGACATCGCCGATTGGGGCGAGGACAATCTGGCCTTCCTGCGCCGTTTCCTGCCCTATTATCACGGCATTCCCGGCGCGCGCTGGCTGCGGTTGCTGATGAACCGGATCGATCCGGGGCTGTTTGCGAACTGCTTCCAGTCCTGGGCGACGGCGATGCGTCCGGACGCGCCAGCGCTGGTGGCCATCGACGGCAAGACCTCGCGCGGCA
>NZ_SADR02000674.1 GCF_004010325.2 Mesorhizobium sp. M00.F.Ca.ET.216.01.1.1 | reverse complement strand
GCTCGACGCGCACGGAGCCGATCGAACTGGCGCAGGTGCCGGGCACCTCAGTTTGGTGGCCGCCGAGCAGTTCGAGCGCGGGCGCGCAGCACCCCGGCGTGCTGGTGGCGGCGTTCCAGGCGCCGCTTTCCTTCGTCAACGCCGACCGCTTCAAGCGCGGCCTCGCCGACCTGATCGACGCCAGGAGCGAGGACGTGAAGCTGGTGGTGCTGGAGGCCAGCAACATCGTCGAGATCGACTATACCGCCGCCCAGGCGCTGATCGAGACCATCCGCCAT
>NZ_SADR02000673.1 GCF_004010325.2 Mesorhizobium sp. M00.F.Ca.ET.216.01.1.1 | reverse complement strand
CGCCTATGTCGGTCTGACCAACCCGCAGTTCGGCACGCTGACCTTGGGGAATCAATACGACTTCATGAGCGATGCTCTCTACAGCTCGGGCGATGACCCCGCCGTGTACACCGGACACCTCTATGGTCAGGGTGCAGGTCCATTCCAGAAATTGGCGTTGCCGTCCAATCCCACCGGCAACTTCGATTGGTATCGCGCTGCAGGACGCATCGCTAACTCGGTCAAGTACAACAGCCCCGTCTTCGCCGGGCTCAGTGGGGGGGCAATGTATGGCTTCG
>NZ_SADR02000672.1 GCF_004010325.2 Mesorhizobium sp. M00.F.Ca.ET.216.01.1.1 | reverse complement strand
TTTCGCCTGGCCGGGTATCGGCGGGCTGACGGTGGAAGCACTCAACGCACGGGACTACCCAGTCCTTCAAGGCATATTCCTGTTGCTTGGCGTTTCAATTGTTCTCGCAAACCTCGTAGCCGATCTTGCCTACAGCCTTCTAGATCCGAGGGTCCGACAATGAGCGACAATATTGTTCGATATTGCCCGCGAGGCCGGGCGCGCGCAATAAAAGGCTTTCTGCGTCAATTTCTCAGCTATGGCGGTGCTCAGGTGGGCCTCGTATGTCTGGTATTCTT
>NZ_SADR02000671.1 GCF_004010325.2 Mesorhizobium sp. M00.F.Ca.ET.216.01.1.1 | reverse complement strand
GGCGGCATCGTTGGCTTCAACATCATGCGCGACAAGGGCATCAAGCAGTTCTTCGCCGCCATGAAGCCGCCGGCCGCGACTGTCTCGACCGTTGTCGTGAAGCCTTCCGACTGGACGCCGGGCGTCGAGGCGATCGGCACCGTGAGTGCCGTGCGCGGCGTCGATCTCACGGTCGAAACCAGCGGCATCGTCAAGGAGATCCGCTTTCATGCCAACCAGAAGGTCGCCGCCGACGCTGTGCTGTTGCAGCTCGACGACGCCGTCGAGCGCGCCGACCT
>NZ_SADR02000670.1 GCF_004010325.2 Mesorhizobium sp. M00.F.Ca.ET.216.01.1.1 | reverse complement strand
CCAGAATTGGGGGTTGGTGCGAGGGTTCGGACAGGAAACTCACCTTGCGCCTTCCTTCGATCACGGCTCTAGCATGGGTCGAAACGAAACCGACGCGAGAAGGGCGCAGATCCTCAATACGCGTGATAAGGGGCAGCAGATGCCGGCGTATGTCGCCCGCGCCACTTCGGCAATTTACCCTCCATTAGCGGGCGAAAAGACGAAGCCGCTATCTACTCTGGATGCGTTCATCTACGCCGCCCGTCTTCGGCCCGCTGCCGCAGAGTCGTGGGTTCGGA
>NZ_SADR02000669.1 GCF_004010325.2 Mesorhizobium sp. M00.F.Ca.ET.216.01.1.1 | reverse complement strand
CGTGGCGCAGGCAAGCGCGCTTGGAGCCAAGCTCGACGCGGTCGTTATCCCTTGCGGCGGCGGCGGTCTGTCGAGCGGCATCTCGATCGCCGTCAAGGATGTTTTGCCCGGCACGTCTGTCTGGGCGGCGGAGCCCGAGCACTTCGACGACACGACACGTTCGCTTGCCAAGGGGGAAAGGGTGTCGAACGAGCCAGGCCACGTCTCGATCTGCGATGCGCTGCTGGTCGCCGAACCAGGCGCGCTCACCTTCGAGATCAATCGCAGCTATCTCGCCG
>NZ_SADR02000668.1 GCF_004010325.2 Mesorhizobium sp. M00.F.Ca.ET.216.01.1.1 | reverse complement strand
GCATTCGCTGTCGAATGGCTGACGTTCATATTACGAGGCAGAAAGAAAAGCAGGTGCAACCAGTTGCAGGTGTGTGTAACAGGGCATTACCCCGTGAGTGCGGCGATCCCGGCATATGAAAGCCGACGGGGTTTGCGGCTGCACGGCCGCGCCGCAGCCGTGCAGCCATGCGCGCCCGACCGTCAGCCCGCCACCGCCAGCCCGCCACCGCGAGTCCGCCACCGCGAGACCCGAGACCGCGAGACGCCCGACCGCCAGCCAGCCCGCCAGGCGTCGCC
>NZ_SADR02000667.1 GCF_004010325.2 Mesorhizobium sp. M00.F.Ca.ET.216.01.1.1 | reverse complement strand
CGACTTCGAGGCCGGGCACCAGATCTTGCATCATCCCGTAGCGGAACGCTTGGCTGCCGCCGGCATTGGTGCCGATCAGGCCGCCGATCCTGGCGCTGCCTTCGGCGCCGAGATGCATCGGAAACATCAGGCCGTGCGGCTCCAGCGCCTCGTGCAGGGAGGAAAGCACGACGCCGGCTTCGACCGCGACCGAGCCGCTTTCCGGGTCCGGTTGGCCGATCGCCGTCATGCGGGACAGCGAGACGATCACCGCGTTCGGCTGATCGGCGACGGCGCCG
>NZ_SADR02000666.1 GCF_004010325.2 Mesorhizobium sp. M00.F.Ca.ET.216.01.1.1 | reverse complement strand
CGCTCGACGGCGCTCGTGGCCGGCTGCGCGGCGCATCTGCTCTACGAGGCAGGGCGGCTCTCCGCCGAAGCCACGGCCGATCTGCTGGCGAAGCGCCTGTCGCCAGGAACGACTGTTCTCGATGCCGCCGCCTTCTTTGAAGGTTTCTTCAGCGGCGCCGGCCAGAGGCTGATCTATGACGAGGGCCTGCGCGCCGCCGTCGATGCGTGGCTGGCCTCGCTCGACGAGGAAGCCTTCGTCGCGCATCTGCCATTGCTGCGCCGGGTCTTTTCCAACCT
>NZ_SADR02000665.1 GCF_004010325.2 Mesorhizobium sp. M00.F.Ca.ET.216.01.1.1 | reverse complement strand
CGGCGCCTGGCGGCAGCGTGTGCATCACTGGCTGTTCGACGAGACGCTGCCGCTATGGTCGACGTCAGGCGTCGACGAGCGCCATGGCGGCTTTCACGAAGCGCTCGGCTTCGATGGGTCACCGTTGATGAAGCCGAAGCGCATGCGAACACAGGCGCGCCAGGTCTATGCCTTCGCCGTCGCCAAGGAGCGTGGGTGGGACGGCCCCGCCGACAAGCTGATCGCCCACGGCATCGACTTCATGGCCGGCAAGGGCCGCACCGACAGGGGCGGCTGGG
>NZ_SADR02000066.1 GCF_004010325.2 Mesorhizobium sp. M00.F.Ca.ET.216.01.1.1 | reverse complement strand
TATAGCGCGGCGATCTGGGAGAGACCTGCGCGACAATCTGGATGAGACTCTCAGGGCGCGGTCACGGGCAAATTATCATGCTGATTGTCGCTGGCAAGGCCATCGTGGTTTTCTGATTGCCGCTCCGCGACAAGCTCGTGGGTGTTTTTGATTGTCGCGTAGGAGGCCGGCCTGCCGCGCTGGCGTTTGGCTTCCATGGCTGATCTGCGCCGGTAGCTTTCGACGTTCATCTCGAAGATTGTTGCGTGGTGGACGAGACGGTCGACCGCGGCGAGCGTCATGGCGGGGTCGGGAAAGACCCTGTTCCATTCTCCGAAGGGCTGATTGGCGGTGATCATGATGGAACGCCGCTCATAGCGGGCGGAGATGAGTTCGAAGAGCACGCTCGTTTCGGCCTGGTCCTTGGTGACGTAGGCCAGATCGTCGAGAATCAGCAGATCGAACTTGTCGAGCTTGTCGATGGCGGATTCGAGCTGCAGCTCACGCCGCGCGACCTGAAGCTTCTGGACGAGGTCGGTCGTGCGGGTGAACAGCACGCGCCAGCCATTCTCGATGAGGGCGAGCCCGATGGCCGCGGCGAGATGGCTCTTTCCGCCGCCGGGCGGGCCAAACAACAGGATGTTGGCACCCTTTGCGAGCCAGCTGTCGCCGGCGGCGATCGCCATCACCTGGGCCTTGGAGACCATCGGCACGGCCTCGAAGGCGAAGCTGTCGAGGGTCTTTCCAGGTGGCAGATGCGCTTCGGCGAGGTGGCGTTCGATCCGGCGATGCGCCCGCTCGGCCAGTTCATGCTCGGCAATGGCCGACAGGAACCGGGCGGCGGGCCAGCCCTCTCGATCGGCCTGTTCGGCAAATTGCGGCCACAGGGTCTTGATTGTCGGCAGCCGGAGCTCGTTGAGCATGATGCCCAGCCGGGCTTCATCGATGCTATGGGCGCTCTTCATGCGACCTCTCCCGTATAGGCCGTGCCGATCAGGGCTTCATAGCCGTTGAGGCAAGCAAGCTGCACCGAGACGGTCGGCAGCCGTGCTGGGTCCGGGCCGAAGAGCGTTCTCAAGGCAGCAATATCGGGCAGGTCGCCGGCATCGAGGATCTCGGCGAGTTGCTCGGCAAGTTCGCGCTCGCAGCCGCGATCATGGGCCAGTGCCAGCAACTCGACCGTGATCTTGCAGGCCTGCCTGTCCGGCAGCCGCTCCATGAGCACATCGAAGGTCCTGCGGTATTCCTGCCGCGGAAAGAGCTTGTCCCGATAGACGAGATTAAGAAGCGCCATCGGCTTCTTCCGCAGCGAATGGATGACGTGCCGATAATTGACGACTTGATCGTGCCTTCCATCCGCATGTCCACGGCCTCTGGGAAGCGTCATCAGCTGTGTTCCTCCGACAAAGACCTCGAGCCGATCGTCGAACAGCCGGACGCGAAGCCGATGTCCGATCAGGCGGGAAGGAACGGTGTAGAAGACCTTGCGCAAGGTGAAGCCGCCGGTGCGTGAGACATTCACGACCACCTCCTCGAAGTCGGTGGTGCGGCGCTCGGGGAGTTCCTGTAGATGAGGGCGCTCGGCGTCGATGCGCTTGCCATGATTGGCGTTGTGCCGGCTGACGATCTCGTCGATGAAGGCGCGGTACGCGCCGAGATCGTCGAAGTCCCTGCCGCCGCGCATCAGAAGGGCGTCACGGATGGCGCTCTTGAGATGACCATGGCTGCTTTCGATCGACCCGTTCTCGTGGGCGATGCCCTTGTTGTTGCGGGTCGGCGTCATGCGATAATGGGCGCACAGTTCCTCGTAGCGCCGTGTCAGGTCCTCCTTCGCATCGGCACTGAGATTGCGGAAAGCCGCCGACAGGCTGTCGCTGCGGTGATAGAGCGGCGCTCCGCCAAGTGACCAGAGCGCGTTCTGCAGTCCTTCGGCCAGGGCCACGAAGCTCTCGCCACCGAGAATGACATGGCTGTGTTCGAAGCCCGACCAGGCGAGCCGGAAGTGGTAGAGCAGATGGTCGAGCGGCTGGCCCGAGATCGACACGCCCAAGCTGCTCATGTCGGTAAAATCCGACAGCCCGAGCCGGCCGGGTTCGTGAAGCTGACGGAAGATAACCTCCTGCTCTTCGCCGTGGATGGCGCGCCATGACCGAATGCGCCGCTCCAGGGTCCGGCGAATGCCCTCGCTCAGTTCCGGGTGCCGCCGCAGCATCTCTTCGTAGATGGCGACAGCACGGATGCCTGGCGCCGCCTTCAAAAGGGGAACGACCTCGGCATCGAAGATGTGCTCGAGAGGGTCAGGCCGTCGCCGGCCGCGAGCCTTTTGCTTTTGCGATGGCAGGTCCGGATTCTTCTTGATGCGATAGGCCGTCGCTCTGCTGATCGACGCCTTGGCCGCGGCAACCTCGGTCGTGTGTTCCTGTCGTAACTTCATAAAGAGCCTCATCTGATGGTCGGTTACATGACGGCCTGGCACAAAGGTGATTCTCCATTCTTCAGAAAATCGCCAAGGTACTTCAGCCAACCGCGCTCAACAGACGTCGGCAGTGACGCCGCGGGGGTGGTGTAACTCCGTTCGGGCTACGCCCTCACTGCGTCACACCACCCCCGCCGAGTCTCATCTTGATTGACGCTGAATCTCATCCTGATCGCCGCGCCGCA
>NZ_SADR02000664.1 GCF_004010325.2 Mesorhizobium sp. M00.F.Ca.ET.216.01.1.1 | reverse complement strand
CTCGTCTTTGCCCGGCACCTCCAGCGTCGCGAACTGGCTGTCGAGGAGGCTGGTCGGCATGAAGTGGCCGGTGCGCTCGTGCATGCGCCGCGAGATCAGTTCGCGCGACCCCTCGAGATATACGAACAGCACCGGCGCACCGGCCCGCTCGGTGATGAAATCGCGATAGGCGCGCTTGAGCGCCGAACAGCCGACGATGACCGGTGCGGGCTGCCGCCTCAGCGTTTCGCCGACCTTCGCCAACCACGGCCACCTGTCGGCGTCGTCAAGCGGAATGC
>NZ_SADR02000663.1 GCF_004010325.2 Mesorhizobium sp. M00.F.Ca.ET.216.01.1.1 | reverse complement strand
GATCGGGTCGCGCACCACGCCGGACTCGAAACGCTTGACCTTGGCAACTTCACGCGCCTGCTCGGCAACCGTCAGGTTCTTGTGGATGATGCCGACGCCGCCCATTTGCGCCATTGCAATGGCGAGGCGGGCTTCGGTGACGGTGTCCATGGCAGCGGACACGAGCGGCATATTCAGGGAGATGTTGCGGGTCAGCCGGGTCTTGAGGCTGGTGTCGCGCGGCAAAACATCGGAGAAGGCCGGGACGAGAAGCACGTCATCGAACGTGAGTGCTGTTT
>NZ_SADR02000662.1 GCF_004010325.2 Mesorhizobium sp. M00.F.Ca.ET.216.01.1.1 | reverse complement strand
GAAATATCCGGCCCATTCGTCGCGTGTCTTTTGCCTGATCCTGGCGGCTATGGCGGCTCGCATCTGAGGCCAGGAGCTCCGGTCGTACTGGCTGTGGACGAAAGCGCGGTCGAGCGGCAGCAGGCTGGCGAATTCGGCGAAGAAGCGGGGTTCGAGACAGCCAATCGCAACATGCCGGCCGTCCGCCGTCTCATAGGTGTCGTAGAAGGGTGCGCCGGAATCGAGCAGGTTCTCACCGCGCCTGTCCTTCCATAAGCCCGCGGCCATAAAGGCGTGGA
>NZ_SADR02000661.1 GCF_004010325.2 Mesorhizobium sp. M00.F.Ca.ET.216.01.1.1 | reverse complement strand
TCCGTATTCACCTCCAGCGCCTCTTCCGCCTCATCCTCCTCGCCAAGGATCTCCCCGTTCACCACCAACGCCCGCCCGATCCAGATCGGGTCGATCAGATGGTCGCACTTGGGGTTGGTGGTGTTGGGGTGGATGCGGATGCTCAAGCCGCCGTGGTTCAGCATCAGCCATGGAACGAGCGTTGCAAAAATCCCGGTCGCGAACGAGACCTGTTACATGGCCTGCTGATGCGGGCCGACCGGCTCGTCGCGCCAGTTGCCCAGGCGCACGCGGAAACG
>NZ_SADR02000660.1 GCF_004010325.2 Mesorhizobium sp. M00.F.Ca.ET.216.01.1.1 | reverse complement strand
GGCTCGATATGCCTACTTTGAGCGTCCGGTCCGGATCGGATATCACCGCGACGGGCGTCACCTCCGATCCTGTGCCGGCCGTGGTCGGTATGGCGATGAGCGGCAGCGTTGGTCCCGGGACTTTGAACTCGCCATAGTAGCCCTGCAACTCGCCACCGTGGCTGATCAGCAAGGCGGCGCATTTGGCGAAATCGAGACAGCTGCCGCCGCCGATGCCGATCACCATGTCGGGCCGGAAGCCCCTCGCTTCCTCGACGCAGACCGCCACCGAGTCGCGC
>NZ_SADR02000659.1 GCF_004010325.2 Mesorhizobium sp. M00.F.Ca.ET.216.01.1.1 | reverse complement strand
GACTCGCTGTACGCGACGTCGCCCAGGTCGATCCGGACCTTGATCTCCTCCAGAAGCGGCTTCTTCGCGCCGATCTGCAGGCCGTGCTCGTTCACCTTCAGCCAGTCGTCAACGACGACGGCACCCGCCATCGCGTCGTCCAGGCCCATCGGGCGTCCGGCGGCGACAGCACCCTGGTTCGGCGAAGCAGGAGCGACGGCGGTGCCACCGTTCTGCTGTGCGTTTTCCTGGGGGATGGCAGCGGCGGCAGCGGTGGCCTGGCTGATGGCGGCATCGAT
>NZ_SADR02000658.1 GCF_004010325.2 Mesorhizobium sp. M00.F.Ca.ET.216.01.1.1 | reverse complement strand
TCGGCGTGGTGATAGCCGTACAGGCAGCCGATGTTGTCGCCCTGTCGATAAAAACGCGGATCGGCGCCGTAAAACAGATGAACGTGGACCTTCGTTGTCATGCACAGACTCCCTTGCCGATGCTGTAGCGTGTTGACACTGCATGCCGCTCGCGCCCGTTGCGGTAGCCGCCTCGTCAGGCGGTGCGCGAGAGCGCGCGGCGCGCCTCGTGCGCGCCGCTGCGCACCGCCCGCCAGCGCGACAGCTTCAGGCGCGCCTCTTTGGACAGCAGACCGAGC
>NZ_SADR02000657.1 GCF_004010325.2 Mesorhizobium sp. M00.F.Ca.ET.216.01.1.1 | reverse complement strand
GCGCGTGGTCATGCGTTTCTCCGTATCAAATGGATTGCGGGAATGCGTTGGTTTTCTAGCGGCTTGTCTGCCCGGTTCATCGCTGCGCGCCTTCGTTCGCACCTCATTCTGCGGAGGACATGGCGCGAATCCGTGCGACGCTCGCCCTCACGTCATGCCATGCGGGCTTGCCGCCCGCGAATTGCTGGCGCAGATAGGACACGAGTTCGGCGACCTGGGCGTCGTTGAAACTGTCGCGGTAAGCCGGCATCGTACCGAGTTCGGGCCGCGCAGGCGAG
>NZ_SADR02000656.1 GCF_004010325.2 Mesorhizobium sp. M00.F.Ca.ET.216.01.1.1 | reverse complement strand
GCCGCCGCTCAAGGCGCTGTGCCGCAGTGAGATCGAGGCGCTGCTCGACAAGGCAGCGCGTGAAATTGCCCGTCGTCAGGCGCCGCCGGCACAAGCGCCCAAGACGGAGTGACGCTCAGGTGACCGCCCGCTTCTTCGCACGGACCACCGTAGCTTCGGCGGCCACCGACAACGGGCGCCGTCCGGTACTCCACGTTGCGCGGCGCCGTCCGGCCGCATGAGCCATGCAAACGGTACTTATCGCTTTACTGCGCTTTTACAAGCTTGCCGTGAGCCCG
>NZ_SADR02000065.1 GCF_004010325.2 Mesorhizobium sp. M00.F.Ca.ET.216.01.1.1 | reverse complement strand
CGAAACCTGCCGCTTGAACTCGACGCTGTGGGTTCGGTGCTTTGCCATGGGCCTTCATCCTCTGAAAGCCCGGCTGCCCGGTCAATTACCGAAAACCATCCTGTCCGGCCCGAGGGGCCCACTCCAGCCGCCGGCCAATTTTCACCTTGATTTCCCGCGTCTGATCGGTCCGGCTTGACCGCAGCCGAAGCTTCGGAAACAACATCTGCGATACACGCGGCAAAAGCCGCATCAGGAGGAGCAAAAAGTGAGTTTCTGGGGGCTGGGGCAGCTCAGCGTTTCGACGGTCATCTTCCTGCTGGCGGCGACGGCGGCAAAACAATGGGGGCTGGCGCCCAGCTTCGGCAAGATCGTGCTGACGCTGGCGCTCTATTCGCTGGGGAATCTGATCATGCTGAGGCTGATCCGCGAATTCGGCATGTCGGTGTCGTTCAGCCTGTCGGCGGTGATCCAGCTGGTGTCGGTGAATGTGGTGGCACTGGTCTTTTTCAGCGAGCGCGTCAACGCCTTGCAGGCGACCGGCATCGTGCTCGCCATCGCGGCCGTGGCACTGATCACGCTCGGGCCCTATCTGCAGAGACTATAGTTGCGCATGGCCCCGAAAATCGGAATCGATTTTCGCAAAGGACGCGCGGTGCTGTAGGACGATCGGCCTGATGAGGAACGCCGCAAGCACGCTGTTCAACCGGATCGAATTCCCGGTGCTGCTCGCCGGGCTGGCCATCGCCGGCGGCTTGTGGGGGTTCGAGGAACTGATGGAGGTGGCGCGAGCCACCACGCCGCATGCCTTCGATACCGAAATCCTGCTCGCTTTCCGCGAAGCGGGCCAACCCGACAATCCAGTCGGCCCGCCTTGGCTGGAAGGGGCGATGCGCGACATCACCAGCCTCGGCAGCGCCAGCGTGCTCGGGCTGATCACGGCGGCAGCGATCGTCTACCTGCTGCTGATCCGCAGGCCGGGACCAGCGCTTCTGATGTTCGTGGCGGTGGCGGGCGGGCAGATGCTGTCGAGTATTCTGAAGTTCGACATCGACCGGCCGCGCCCCGATCTGGTCTCGCATCTCGTCGACGTGGCGTCGCTTTCGTTCCCGAGTGGCCATGCCATGCTGTCGGCGGTGACATATCTGACGCTGGGCAGCATGGCGGCGCGCTTCCTGCCCGGGCGTGTAACCAGGATCTATGTGTTCGCACTCGCGGTGATGACGACGCTGCTGGTCGGCATCAGCCGCATCTATCTCGGTGTCCACTGGCCGTCCGACGTGCTGGCAGGCTGGTGCGCCGGCTTCGCCTGGGCGATGCTGTGCTGGCTCGCCTCGCGGGCCCTGCAGCGGTGGCGTAGGCAGAGCGACAGCGCCTGAGACGGCCTTCGGTCAGAACAGCGCAGCGTCGGTCAGTCGACGGTCAAATCAGCCTGTTGATCAGCCCATGCCCGCAGCCTGCCAGCAGGAGAACCGTCGACAGCAAGAATGCCGATGTCATCAAAGTTTTGAAAATCTTCAACTGATTTATCCCTTGAATTTGTGTCGACTTCTGAAACCTGGAGGTTGACGGAGTGTGATGGCTCGATCTCCGCCTATCGACTGCATGTGTCTATCAGACAAAGATACGGAAGACATTGACAATAGCTGCCCGCCCGGCCGTGCTTGCCGGCTGCCAAACGAGGGCGCGCTGACGGAATAACCGCCGGCCGATGACGCCGGCCGGCGATCAGGCATTTCTCAGTCGCGCGTCAGCGCAACGACTTCGCCGTCGTTCATCAGCGGCACGAAGATCCTGTTGCCATCGGTGCCGATGTCGGCACTGCCCGGATTGAAGGTCGCAACCGTCTCCGGTGCGCCATCAACTTTGTAGCGGTAGAGCGTGCCGGTCATGTAGGCGGTGGCGTAGATGGTGTCGCCGATTGCAATGACGCCATCGAGGTCGGCGAATTTTTGTGCGCCGGGGAGTTGCGAAATCGCCTTGGTGGCGAGATCGACGGTGAGCAGGCCGCCGGGCTCCGCTGTGGTGAAATCCGGCTTGATACCCTTGCCCCAGGACGCGACGATCAACCGGCCACCATCGGCGAGGATACCATTGGGCGATGCAAGTGCCGCATCCCTGATGAACAGTTCCGGCCTGTCGCCGTCGAGGCGGTAGATCGCGTCGGCCAGCATGTCGGTGACGTAGACTTTGCCGGAGACGTCAGTGGTCATGTCGTTGAGAAAGACGGTATTCGGCACATCGATCGTCGAAACGAGCTTGCCGGTCGCGAGATCGACGACGCGGACTTTTGTGATGTCGGCGACGTAAAGCCGGCCGCCGGATATCGCCATGCCCTTGGGCGCGTCCATGCCGTCGGTCCAGTGCTGCGTGACCAGCTTGCCGTCCGGGGACAGCACCGACAGATAGCCGTTGCCGTCGACTTCGCCGGGATTGCCGACGATGTTGGAGACGATGATGCGCTTGCCGGCAGCGTCGAACAGTGCCGATTCCGGCTGCTCGAGGCCAGTAGCGCGCCAGATTTCGCCGGCCTGGGCAGCAGGCACCGTAGTGCCGATGATGGCGAGGAGGGTCGAGGTGATTAGAGTTTTCATGGCTGGTTCTCCTGTAGTGATGGCGGAGAACTAGGGTTTTCGATACTTTTCGGGAAGATCGATTGCAGCCAGTATCGAAGATCGATACGAAATAATGCAAAAGAGGTGCATGCCATGAACGGCCTGATCTTCGAGGCGCTGAAGCGGACGCTCAAGGCAAAGGGCGTCACCTATCGGATGCTTGCCGAGCGCATGGGCGTTTCCGAGCCGACGGTGAAGCGTATCTTCCACGAGCGCAACTGCAAGCTCGACCGGCTGGTGGAGATTTGCGCCGCTGCCGGCGTGGAACTGGAAAACGTGCTCGGCTCGATGAACAGGGGGCCGGGGCCGGCCAACCACATCGCACCGGAAATCGAGCGCAAGCTGGCCAGCCGGCCGGCACTGCTGTTCATCTTCGTGATGCTTTCCGAGAAATTCACGCCCCAAGGCATCATGCGCTCACAAGGGCTGAGCGAAGCCTCGATGTTTCTCTATCTGCGCGACCTCGAGGAGCTTGGCCTGGTTGCGCTCGGCCGCAGCCTGTCGGCGAGGCTGCTGGTCGAGACGCCAATCCAGTGGAATTTCGAAGGGCCGCTGCGGCCGCTGTTTGAGATGACCAACAAGAACTTCATCGGCTGGGCGATCACGCATCTGCAGCGCGAGGCGACATTCGTCAGCTTCTCCAGGCGGATGCGGCCGGAGACGGCGGAAATGCTGAGGCGCGAGGCGGAGGAACTGGCCGATCGCGCCAAGCTGCTTGCCCATCACGACCAGCACACGACGCCGGAAGACGGCCTGGTCGGCTACAAATGGACGTTCGCCTTCGGCGCAACGCCGTTTCCGGCGATCATGCCGGTCGGGCCGCATCCGCGCGACGCCGGTGCAAGAGCGCCCGACCGGGTTGCTGCCGCGAACGGACGTCGCCCGCTGCCGGCCTAGGGTCAAAACCAATCATTCTGAACGATCGCGTTAGGACTTTCTCGGACATTGGACGCCGAGAACCGGGACGACGCAAGTTGGTAGAGTCGAGGTGTGGCGCGGTGGCGGTAGGTTGAACATATCTGTTTGCCGCCCCTTTCGTCTGGCGGTGCCTTAGTGGTTCAACCGTAGCTCCGTTTCCACACCCCGCTCATCGAACCGGACAT
>NZ_SADR02000655.1 GCF_004010325.2 Mesorhizobium sp. M00.F.Ca.ET.216.01.1.1 | reverse complement strand
GCTCGAAGACGGCACCTCGATCAAGATCTGGGCGGCCACGGCCGAAAACGCCACCAGCGACGCGGCGCCCGGCACCGTCATCGGCGTGTCCGCGGAGGGCGTAGTGGTGGCCTGCGGCGAAGGCGCGCTTTGTCTCACGCAATTGCAAAAGCCCGGCGGCAAACGCCTGCCGGTGCGCGAATTCCTGGCAGGCTTTGCGCTCGCTGCCGGTCAGCGTTTTCAGCTTCCCGAAGCAGGCTCACAGAGCCCGGCACGGCCCGCCGGCGCTGGCCCATCGC
>NZ_SADR02000654.1 GCF_004010325.2 Mesorhizobium sp. M00.F.Ca.ET.216.01.1.1 | reverse complement strand
GTGACCAGATAGAGGAGGTTGGCCTTGGCAAGCCGTTCGACTTGGGTGTAGAAATCGAAGCGCTCGAAAATATCGCGCGCAGCAGGCGAGAAGGCTTGAACGTAGGCGTAAAGGTTCTGCCGGATATTGTCTTGGTCGCCTAGCAGCTTCACAAGGTCAAGGGGAGACGTGTTGTAAAACGATTGGCCGGCCTTCCGGACGAGAAACGGGTCGGGGTTCAAGCCAGCCTTCGTTTTGGCGTCAAACTCCGCGAGGACCGCAGCCTTGGTGGTTTCCAG
>NZ_SADR02000653.1 GCF_004010325.2 Mesorhizobium sp. M00.F.Ca.ET.216.01.1.1 | reverse complement strand
CTGCTAGCGAGAAGCCCTCGGCCAGTAATCCGGCCTCTATGTCCAGCGCGATCAGATAATCGTCTTCGACGATCAAGATCAGCTGGCTCTGAGTGGTTTCGGCCGGTCCGCCACTCACCTCATCTCGGGAAAAAACGATCTGCGGCTTGAAGGATCCATTGATGGCCCCCGCACGGCTTAGCTCAGGTATTGCTGTTTTTGGTAGCAAGGCCAGTCTCCTGGGGCATCTGGCAAAAGGTTACGTTGCATCTGGACGGGTGCCGACTGACTTCGAACGT
>NZ_SADR02000652.1 GCF_004010325.2 Mesorhizobium sp. M00.F.Ca.ET.216.01.1.1 | reverse complement strand
GGCCGGGCCAGGCCGTGCCGGCCGACAACTTCAGCATCCGCTGGAGCGGCAAGCTGGTGCCGCCGGCGACCGACACCTACCACCTGGAAACCGCGGCCGACGACGGCGTGCGCCTGCATCTGGACGGCAAGCGCCTGATCGACCGCTGGAGCGCCAGCGACCGCCTGCATGCCGACGGCGTCGACGTGCGCCTGGAAGCCGGCCGCAGCTACGACCTGCGCCTGGAGTACTACGAAGGCGAGCGCGACGCCGGCGTGCGCCTGGCCTGGCGCCAGCCC
>NZ_SADR02000651.1 GCF_004010325.2 Mesorhizobium sp. M00.F.Ca.ET.216.01.1.1 | reverse complement strand
CCCGGCGGCAGCTTCGCGGTGTTTCCGGTGGCCGCCGACGGCCAGCTCGGCGCGTCGGTGCTGACCGTGCATCATGAAGGAGGCGGTCCGGTGAAGGGGCGCCAGGACAACTCGCACGTGCACTCCACGGTGTTCTCCGCGGACGGCAAGTATCTGTTTGCACAGGATCTCGGCGCGGACAAGCTGTACTCGTACCGCTATACGCCCGACGGCAGCCGCGGCCTGTTTGGCCCGACCGAGTGGCGCTACACGCCGCAAAAGCCAGGCAGCGGCCCGCG
>NZ_SADR02000650.1 GCF_004010325.2 Mesorhizobium sp. M00.F.Ca.ET.216.01.1.1 | reverse complement strand
ACCACCTCGATGTCGGGCCTTTTCGCGCCAATCTCATAGCTGTGAGCCAGCGCGGAACGTATCTTGCGATAGCCGCGCTCATTGTGGATCGATGCGACCTGGTAATGCGGCTCGTCGGCGCCGTCGGCCAGCACGAAGAGCCGCCATTTTCGGATCAGCGCGGGGCTGAGATACTGGTGGATGAAGGATTCGTCGCGATGGTTGGCCCAGGCATCGAGCAGGGTCTCGCGCCAGTCGCCGCGGCCGGCGAAGTCCGGGAACCAGTCGCGATCCTCGGC
>NZ_SADR02000649.1 GCF_004010325.2 Mesorhizobium sp. M00.F.Ca.ET.216.01.1.1 | reverse complement strand
GCCGAATGCAGCGCTCAAGCGCACTGCATCCGGCTTGACGGCAGCCGAGGACACCAACCGACCATGCGCGCCAAATGCGGAAGTTGGGTAGGCTACCTGCCGACGTTTGCGCCGAACGCAGCCAATGTCACGAGTCGAGTCCGAAGCGATCTATAGATCGGGGCACAGGGGAACGGCAACTTGGAAGCCATTTTGTATTTGTTGCGTCTCAGGTCCCCACAAAGCGTCAGGAGATTCCGCCGAATTGTTCGTCCGTTCAAACTTGGAGCATACCGATT
>NZ_SADR02000648.1 GCF_004010325.2 Mesorhizobium sp. M00.F.Ca.ET.216.01.1.1 | reverse complement strand
CGTCCATGCGCTCGGAGCCGAAGATGCGCATGGACGGCATGCTGCAGAAGCTCGGCCTCAAGGAAGACGAGGCGATCATCCATCCCTGGATCAACAAGGCGCTGGAAAAGGCGCAGAAGAAGGTCGAGGCGCGTAACTTCGACATCCGCAAGAACCTGCTGAAATACGACGACGTCTCGAACGACCAGCGCAAGGGGCAGCGATCCGCCGGCAAACCAGGCTATGCTGGTCTGGCCGAGCGGCACGACGATGAAGGCGGCCAGCAGCGGTCCAACCGC
>NZ_SADR02000647.1 GCF_004010325.2 Mesorhizobium sp. M00.F.Ca.ET.216.01.1.1 | reverse complement strand
GGCCCGCGCGAGCAGGGCCGTTACGCCATGGAGTTCTACACCACGGTGAAGACGGCCTACACCTTCGCCGGCTAACGGATCAGCGTAATGCTGTCGGGCTTTGGCGGCATGACATGGCTCAACCCGCCGCCGCACCACGTGTTCGGCGACGGGACGCTCCATGTCCGCACCGGCAAGGAAACCGATTTCTGGCGCGAGACCTTCTATGGTTTCCGCCGCGACAGCGGCCACTTTCTCTGCCGGCCGGCCGAAGGCGATTTCAGCGCCGAGCTCACGGTG
>NZ_SADR02000646.1 GCF_004010325.2 Mesorhizobium sp. M00.F.Ca.ET.216.01.1.1 | reverse complement strand
TATGTCTCCGTCGGCACGCCGCTGTTCGCGCTGGTCGAGACCGGCGACACCTGGATCAACGCCAATTTCAAGGAACCCCAGCTCACCCACATGAAGCCTGGCCAGAAGGCCGAGATCGTCGTCGACACCTATCCGGGCCGGACCTTCGATGCGGCCGTCAAGGCGATCGGCGCCGGCACGGGCGCCGAGTTCTCGCTGCTGCCCGCCCAGAACGCCACCGGCAACTGGGTCAAGGTCACCCAGCGCATCCCAGTGCGCCTGGAACTGGCCGACCCCGAC
>NZ_SADR02000064.1 GCF_004010325.2 Mesorhizobium sp. M00.F.Ca.ET.216.01.1.1 | reverse complement strand
GCGCCGTCGATTCACGGTGACCACGGATAGCGATCACAACCAGCCGATCTTCCCGAACCTCGCCCGGGACATCATCTCCGATGGACCCAACCAGCTCTGGGTGGCCGACATCACATACGTCACCGTCGTTGGCGGCTTTGCCTATGTTGCCGTTGTCCTGGATGCCTGGTCGCGGCGGGTTGTCGGATATGCCATCAGCCGCTCGATCGACGCACGGCTGACGCTGGCGGCTTTGACCGCCGCAGTCGAAGGACGCAAACCGCCACCCGGCTGCGTGCATCATTCTGATCGCGGGTCACAATATGCCGCGACAGCCTATCGCGATCGGTAGGCCGGTCTTGACCCTATGCCGGATCATCGACGCGAACTTGTGGACCGGCGCCGGCGTCGAGTTCGGACGGTCGTCCAAGAATCTGCTGATTTCGATTAGGACGTCTGCGTCAATGCTCTTAGGCAATTTGCGCATGGCTTTCCCTTCGGCGAAGGACGCAGCTGCCAATACAAAAAGCCTAAGGCGATCGGAAACGAACTACGATTTCTTCTCGAGGCCGGGGGCCTGCTGTGTGTATGGTTTTGGTCGCCAAACCCCCAGCCGGGCTTGCCGCCTGACGCCGCCACAGCCGGCGAGTTCATGCCTACCTCGAGTAGCATCGTCACCGTCGCCGGCGTCAAGGAAGCCTGGCGATCGGGTGGAGACAAACCGCCGGGATGCTCTCTCCCTGTGCCGACTGCTGCGCGCTGGCGAACTGACGGCGGTGTGGGTTCCCGATGAAGGTCATGAGGCCATGCGGGATCTCGTTCGCGCACGGGCGGCGGCAGTCGAGACACTCCGCGTGCATCGGCAGCAGGTGAGCGCCTTCATGCTTAAGCACGGTCGTGTCTATCCCCGTAAGAAGGGCTGGACGATGCGCTATCTGCGTTGGTTGCAGGAGCAGCAGTTCGATCACCCCGCGCATCAGATCGCGCTCCAGGAAATGGTCGAATCTGTCCGCATCTCAAAAGAGCGGGTTGAGCGACTTGACCTTGTAATCGAAGAGTTCGTTCCAGCCTGGTCGCTCGCCCCGATCATACGGACGCTGCAGACACTGCGTGGTGTGGACCTGATCGTCGCCGTGACGTTCGCTACCGAGGTCGGCGACGTGAGCCGTTTTGAGAGCCCGCGCCAGCTCATGGGCTATCTCGGCTCGGCTTCAAGCGAGCGGCCGTGGCCCTGGCGCGCAAGCTGGCAGTGATCATGCATGCGATGCTCCGGACGGGCGAGCTGTTCGATCCGCACGGAGGAGCGCCGCCGCTGCCTGATCCTGCAGACGCTCGCCTGCGACGATTTCTTCAGGCATTCAACCGATAGCGTTCTTACAGGACGCACCGAGCCGTCCCTGCCGGGACGTGGCTGAGATCATTCCGCGAAGCGGGAAGCAACTGCCTCGTTTAGCAGATTGCGTAACGAACATAGGAAGATCTCACCTGCGAAACTCATCCTGCGGCGATCAGCTTTGCATTGACCGCGTAGACGACCCTGTACCCGACATACGAACGAGCGTCGGCAAAAAGGACGACTGCCTTGTACCACCCCTTGACGGTCGGGCGATTAGACCACCCGCTGCGCGGGATGGGTGCGCGCGGTGAGGTAGAGGTCACGATCCGGTTGCCGCGCCCGCATTGAGCGTCGTTCGGCGGGGGCAGAGCATCACAGGCTTCTTCAACAAGGAGCCTGACCATGCCCCATCCTGTTCTCGATGCACCGATCAGTCCGCTGCGCCAACGGTTGATCGACGACATGACCATGCGCCGGTTCAGCCAGGAGACGCAGCGCAACTACGTCCGCGATGTCGGGCGGTTCGCAAGCTTCCTTGGCCGATCGCCGGACACGGCGACAGCGGATGACTTGCGCCGGTTCCAGGTCGGGCAGCAGGATGACGGCGTTCCCGTGCCGACCATGAACAGCATTGTGTCGGCGCTGCGCTTCTTCTTCACCCACACGGTCGACCGCCCGGACCTGGCGCGCAAGCTCATCCGGCTGGCGCACCCGCGCAAGCTGCCGGTGGTCCTGAGCCGAGACGAGGTTGCCCGTCTCCTCAACGCCACCACCTGCCTCAAGCACCAGGCCGCGCTCTCGGTCGCCTATGGCGCGGGCTTGCGCGTCGCGGAGGTGCCGACGCTGAAGGTCGCCGACGTCGACAGCGAGCGCATGCTGCTGCGCGTCGCGCGTGGCAAGGGCGGACGGTACCGCAATGCCATGCTGTCGGCCGACCCGCTTGCCTTGCTGCGCCAGTGGTGGAAGGTCGGACGGCAGCAGGGTGTCATCAGCCCGGCCCCATGCCGGAGAGCGCAGCGACCAAGCCGTCACCTACACCACTCCTTGGGACACGATCTCCGAGCTGCCACGAAAAGCGCGCGCCAACCGATGGCATAGCCAATTAGGACACCAAGCGGTACTCCCAGAATGGTTGCCGCCTGACTATGCGCAGGTCCCGTTGGCGAGCCTCGTCCGGTGGAAGGTCGGCAGAGCGAGCGTGACGGGCGCCGCTCATATTGCCACCGCCTCCGCAACCCGTTCCTTGAGGGCGCCCCAACCACGCCGGGGCAGTTGGCAATCGTGCCGCGGATAGAGGGGTTCGGCAATGTCGAGCTTCTCGCGCATGGCGCCAAGAATACGCTCGGAGACCTCGAAGACGCCGCAGCACACCGGCCGCTTGCCGTAACCATCGGCCCGGCCGATCTCATCAAGTGCGGCGCCGGCTTTCTGGTAGACGCGTTTCAGATGCGGCTCGTAATTGGACACCATAGTGTGGATGCCGTGTGCCAAGGCCACCTCGCACAAGGCGAGCAACATGAGGCAGAAAGCCCGGCCCGGATCGATCGTGGGATGATCACGTGCGAGGAGGGCCTCGTCGATGCACATCCTTGTGCCTTCCCAGATGCCTGGCGCGGCCAAGTCGATTTGCTCGGGGAAGGTGCGACGGAAAACGTCGTAGAGCAAGGTCGGACCGGTCGTTGGCAGTAACCGGATTGCACCATAAAGGGCTTTGTACCTGCCGTCGGTCCAGACCAGATAGGCCGGACCAAAATCGTCATAAGCGTCACGCTCCCAGTCGCCGTGCACCGGGACTTCCCAGTCGAGCTGATCGAAAAAGACGCGCTTGCGCAGGCGAAACATCTGGTCCAGCAGCCCTCGATGTTGGCGATAGTGGTGCGGTTGAATGACGGTGATCATGTTCCACTCCTTCGCTGAAGTGCTGGGCAAAGGGTGGGGCAGAACCGGACGTGGCGATATTTCCCCATATGGGCTTGCGCAAAGGGGCATGCCCATATGGGGGTGGCCATTATTCAGAGATCAGCCGCAGTGAAAGCGCCTTTGCCACCGCCTGGGCGATGGTCGTGCAGTCGAGCTTGTAGCGGGCGGATTTGAGGTAGGCCTTGGTGGTGTGGTGGGAGATGCCGAGAATGAGGCCGACCGCCTTGTAGTCCTTGCCGCGCGCCGTCCACATCAGCACCTCCCGCTCGCGCGCGCTCAGCTGCGGCGGCTCGTCGTCGCCATAAAGCTCCCGCAGCGCAACGCGGTGGATGGCATGGCCGACCTCGGCCAGCGACGCCTGGTTGGCGCAGACGAACGCCTGCCAGTCATCGCCCGTGGTCGTGCCGTTGATCGAGAACAGGGCGCGACGACCATGGCGGTCGATGATCGGCACGGAATAGCCGGAGGAGCCAAGGCCGTGTTCGAGCGCGTCGCGCATCATCGGCATGGCTTCCGCACCGATTTCGACTTCCGACCAATCGAACGGCAGGATGCGCCCGAACCCCTCCCGGGCGATCGAATCGACCTTGACATAGCCCGCCAACAGATA
>NZ_SADR02000645.1 GCF_004010325.2 Mesorhizobium sp. M00.F.Ca.ET.216.01.1.1 | reverse complement strand
GTCATGCTCGCCCTCCGGCGCCACCGGCAATGGCTGGAAGCTGTACACGGATGGCTTGCATCAAAGGATGGGGAAGGCGGCTTGGGACGGTCGGTCACGCTGGCCTCGGCTGCTTATGTCCTGTGACACTAAGCCAGCCGATGGCGGTCTCAAAGACGCGGCGATGTCGCACGCTGTTTGCCGGCGAAGGCCGGACGTTCGGCGCGATAGGTCGTGGCGCGGGACGAGGCACCCGGCCTGCAGATGCGGCTGTTGTGGCGGCTCTCGAAAGTCATGGTC
>NZ_SADR02000644.1 GCF_004010325.2 Mesorhizobium sp. M00.F.Ca.ET.216.01.1.1 | reverse complement strand
GGACTTTGCCTGATCTCAACGTACGCGTAGGCAACGTGAGCCTGCGCAATCCTGTGATGCCGGCCTCCGGGTGCTTTGCCATCGAGTATCGTGAAGCGCTCGATCTGAACCGGCTCGGTGCGCTCGTCATCAAAAGCGTCTCGCCGGTGAGCCGTCCTGGCAACCCCACGCCGCGCGTCGCCGAGACGAGCAACGGCATGCTGAATTCCATCGACATTCCGAGCCGTGGGCTCGACTACTATCTCGCGAATGTGCTGCCTGCTTACACGTGTTTCGAAA
>NZ_SADR02000643.1 GCF_004010325.2 Mesorhizobium sp. M00.F.Ca.ET.216.01.1.1 | reverse complement strand
CAACCTTGATGCACAGGGCAAGTTCGCACTGCAGGGCGCGCAGGGCCAGGGTGACCTGAAGCTGTCGCTGGGCAGCAGCCGGGTGACCGCGTCGGGCAAGGTCGGCGACCGCCTCGACATCGATGCACGTTTCGAACCGTTGCAGCTGAGTGATCTGCTGCCCGGTGCCGATGGTGGCCTGCGTGGCCAGGTACAGGTGAAGGGGCCGCGCGATGCGCCGGACATCACCGCCGACCTGGTCGGCAACAACCTCAACTGGGACGGCTACGGCGCCGAGAG
>NZ_SADR02000642.1 GCF_004010325.2 Mesorhizobium sp. M00.F.Ca.ET.216.01.1.1 | reverse complement strand
GGCCGGGTTAATTGGCGTGAAGGCTTCAAACCGCTGATATTCGGCCGTTTTACGTTCTATATTTGTTTGAATATTGGCGGCCGCTTCCCTGGCTGTGTCGAGCAGCATGCGATGGAGCTCGGCGGCGGAACGCTGCATCATCAGCACATTAAAGAGCGACACCGCTGTGTGAGGAGTCTGAACCGAGTAGGCCTCCTTCAGATCTTTTTGCATCAGATTGGCCGGGGGAGGCGTCACCTCTCCGTCCGCTTCTTCGCAATAGTCGACGTTTAATTCGAG
>NZ_SADR02000641.1 GCF_004010325.2 Mesorhizobium sp. M00.F.Ca.ET.216.01.1.1 | reverse complement strand
GAATTCGATGCGCTGACGCTCGCCGTCTCGCAATGGAAAGGCGAGCTGGTGCGCTTCCGCTGTGGCCTGCCGGGCTCGACCGTTTCGGCCTATCGCGGCTCGGCCGGCGGCTGGAACTGCCGAGATGTGCGCCTCGTCGTCCAGCATCTGTCCTTCGCCGATCTCGACCCGGCAACCGAAGCGAAGCTGAACGACATTCCGACCAGGCTCAGGCTGCCGGTGGATCAGGTCGACCTCCTGATCGGCGCCGGCCGCAAGGCGCTCGAGATCAACCCCGAC
>NZ_SADR02000640.1 GCF_004010325.2 Mesorhizobium sp. M00.F.Ca.ET.216.01.1.1 | reverse complement strand
AGCAACGGTCGCGCGAGCGCCTCCAGACTGTTCGCCTTCGCGACCGTGGCCGACAGGCTTTCCAGCGTTTCCTCCATCGGTCTTTCCTCTCCAGTGGACTTTGACTGTGCAGCGATGCCAGAGCGGTAATTTCAGCACCGCGAATATGCACATGATAGCCACTGGGCCGACTTTGCGGATGAAACTTGTGATGCAGGTTTCGGCTGCGAGGCCGGCTATGCGGGTGCGATGAAGAAGCGATGTCGAGCACCGACCCGCGCCGGTCGCTGCGGGTTTCGC
>NZ_SADR02000639.1 GCF_004010325.2 Mesorhizobium sp. M00.F.Ca.ET.216.01.1.1 | reverse complement strand
GCCGGAGCCGCTGCACAGCCCGTCGGATATGCGGCGGGCGCATATGCAGAAGCTCGCGCTCTGCCACATACTCGAAGGCATTGCCGACGACCTGCCGTCGCGGGTCGATCGGCGCCAGTGCCTCGCCGTGGCGGCCGACCTCTTGCCGCTGCTGCGCGAGTGCCACCGCTTCGAGGAAGAGGTCGTCTTCCCTGCCTTCGTGCGGCAGACGGGCGAGGAAGACACCGTCGCGCGACTGAAGCTCGAGCACCTGGAGGATGAAAGCGCGGCGGCGGATCT
>NZ_SADR02000638.1 GCF_004010325.2 Mesorhizobium sp. M00.F.Ca.ET.216.01.1.1 | reverse complement strand
CTGCGGGACACCACGCCACTTGCGAGCGCCTACAGGGCTTCGTGGTGCCCGCTTCGGAAATTGGTGAGCCTACTTCCGGAGCTAGCGTGACTGCCGTGAAGTCGGTTGCTGCAAGCGGCAGCGGAGCAGGCGCACTGCCTGACTACTGTGAGGTGACGGGCAAAATTTCTCCGGTCGACCGCGCCGCTCCCGACATCCAGTTCAAAGTGGCACTGCCCGAGGAGTGGAACGGCAAGGTGGTGATGTTCGGCGGCGGCGGTTTCAACGGCACCATACCCA
>NZ_SADR02000637.1 GCF_004010325.2 Mesorhizobium sp. M00.F.Ca.ET.216.01.1.1 | reverse complement strand
ACGCGGAACATGACGCGCTCTATCTCGACAATGCCATCTTCACCAAGCTCGGCTCCGGTTCCTGGTCCAGCCCGACGCGGGTGAACTCGTCGTATTTCGAGTTGCGAGAACACGCCACCAGCAGCAACGATCACCTGCTCTACAACCGGACCACGGGCGTTCTGTACTATGATCCCGACGGCTCGAAATCGACCGCCCAGGTGGAAATCGCCCACCTAGAGCCGGGGGCGGCCCTGACATATCACGACGTGTTCGTCGTTTGATCGCTTATGCGATCGG
>NZ_SADR02000636.1 GCF_004010325.2 Mesorhizobium sp. M00.F.Ca.ET.216.01.1.1 | reverse complement strand
GCCGAGGCACTGGTTTGCGCAGTCGCGTTCAATGCGAAAGCAACACACGCGATGGTGCCGGCGGTCTTGAGCATCTGGATGGTCTTCATGGTTTCTCCTTCGGGTGTTGATGAAAATTGCGATCTTGTTGCCTGCGGTCGATCGCGGCGAAAGCCGCCGATGACTCGCGTGGGGTCGTTGCCGCTACGGTTCCGTCAGGGCCCGTTATCGACACCGGCCGGGTCCCCGCAGTCGTTGCGCGATTCGCGCGGGATGCAGGGACACGCGTCCGTCCACGCC
>NZ_SADR02000063.1 GCF_004010325.2 Mesorhizobium sp. M00.F.Ca.ET.216.01.1.1 | reverse complement strand
GGCCTTGGGCTGCGGCGCGGCGAGAAGTTCGCGAGCGCGCGCAATGTTGGCCTTGGCGTGCGCACTGGCGAGTAGCCCATAGTGGCGGATGCGATGGAAGCCTTTGGGCAGCACGTGGAGCAGGAAGATCCCATGACGAGAGAGGGATAGCGACCCACGCTGTGGCAAAGTGGGGTTGCTGGTCAAATTAACTTTGTGGAGGCAATCATGCTTGTTGCAACTGATCGTCACGGTGAAGAAGAAGCGCAGCGCCGAGACCGAGCTGTTGATCCCCGGCGGCCGCATGCCGCTCTCGGTCTGGTGCAATTGGAAACGCCGCAGATCCTCAGCCGTCGCGGTATCAGGCGAGCGCCCGATGAAGGCTGCAAACGCCTTCACGCAACGGATATAGTCTCGGCGCGTATCCTCGGTGAAGCCGCGCATGGACATGTCTTCGATCATGCGCTCGCGAAGTGCGCTGCCGGATGGATGCGTAGGGACGGTCATCGGATGCTCCTCTCAAGCTGAAGGTTGACACTTCATGCTCGGAGGCCGATGGCCGTCCGTCACCCCTGATCGATCACAACCTCACCAGCGCTGCTGACACAAACTGCAAGCTCGAACCCCGCGCCCTCCCGCGCGAGCGGGTTCGTTCTCTGACCCAAACGCGACCTCCCGGAGCGGAATTCTTTTCTTGAAAACCGACATTGGCCGGAACCAGCAGTCGTGACCCGCTCCAGAAGTTCGGGGGCGAGCGCACTATGGCGCAAGGCGGGCCCATTGCCGACTTGATGCCACTTTGAGGCAACCAGCACTCACAACACAAAGGCTTCAACGGTTTTTTAGCGGCCAATTGGCTTCGGCCGGGTCGCTATGGTCAGCCGTCACTCCGGCAAGCCCGCGAACCGCATGTGTTCGATCCAGCGCTCGAGGCTTCCGGGGGCGGTGTACATCTTCTCCCACTGCCTGCGTTGTTTGCTGATGGAGTCGCCGGGCGAGTCTTTGAGGAAAACCACAAGCGCTTCCTTTGCCTCCCGCTTGTTTCCCAGACAAGCGTAGATCCCCGCAAGCATTCGGTGTGCGCCGCTCGGAATTCTGGACATTTTCCGCATCGCCGTCAGCGCAGCCCCGCAATCGTTCTTTTCATAGAGCGCCCAGCCCATCTGCCAGTGGAACCAGTCGGGGCAGAAAGGATCGATGCCCTTGGCCTGCTCGATCCGATCGATCGCTTCGTCCGTGCGGCCAACAAGCAGCAGCACGCCCGCACTCATGACGAGGAAATTCGAGTCGCTGGGATTCAGGGCGATCGCCTGATCGTACTGCGCAATGGCCTCCTCCATCTCTCCGGCTTCGGTGTGGATGCTGGCGCGCACGTTATGCGCTTCAGCGTCATCAGGAGCGAGCAGGATGGCCTTGTCGGCGTATTCGGCGGCCCGCTTCAACGCCTCGTCGGGGTTATTTTCCTGCTTGTGCCAGAATACCGCGTCATGGCGATAGGACCAGGCCAGCCCGATATAGCCGAACTGGGAGTTCGGATCCACTTCGATCGCCTTCAGGTTCAGCTGCCGTAGCAGCTCGTTCCTCTCGGCAGAGAAGTCCTTTTCGATCTCGGCCCTCCCCATCAGGAAATAGCGGAGCGCGCTGACCTGCGCGGCGTCGCTCCTTGGCAGCGGGCGCTGGATTCTCTGCCCGACCCGATCCGCAAGCGTGCGGATGATCTCCTCCTGGACGACGAAAAAATCGCCAATCTCACGGTTGTAGCTGTTGGCCCAGACATGCGATCCGTCATGCGCATTCAGTAACTGGGCGGTCACTTTCAGCCGGTCTCCGATCTTCTGCTGGCTGCCTTCGAGCAGGTAGTCGACGCCGAGTTCATCTCCGATCTGCCTGGTGTCAGTCGGCTGGTCGCGGTACCTGAAGCTCGAGTTCCGGGCGATGACGGCATAAGTCTTGCTCCGCGATAGCTCGGTGATGATCCCCTCGGCGACGGTATCGCTGAGATATCCCTTGTCCGCGCCGGTACTCATGTCGTCGAAGGGAAGGATCGCAATCCTCGGCATGTCGCTCGAAGGAACCGGAGCGGCTCGCCATATTTCCGCGCCGTAGTATGCGCCGATCGCTGCCGCCACGAGAACGATTGCAGCAAGAATGAAGCCGCGCTGCGAGAATCGTGTCTTGGCTCGTTCCGTGCCGGCTGCGGCGTTTGGGTCCGCCGCGTCCGATGGATCGGCATTCAGTCGGTAGCCTCTCTTTGGGACGGTTTCCACGATCACGTGCGCGTCGTCCCCCAACGCGCGGCGAATATCGGCAATGCATTGAGTGAGGCTGTCGTCGGTCACGAAGGTATCGGGCCAAACCGCCTGCATCAGCGCATCCTTGGACACGATTTCGTCCGGTCGCGCCGCGAGTACGGAGAGCACCTCGGCGGACTGGCTGCGAAGATTGACCGCTTTGCCTTCGACGGTTCGGAGTTCTTTGCTTTTCGTCAGGAAGACAAAACCGTCGACCGAGATCATTTCGGCAGATTTCGGGTCAATTTCAGGAGCCTTTCGGGACATTTCACCCTCCTGGCGCGCTTCCTAGTTTAGCCAATTCGGCCTTCGCTTCCAAGCGATCCTGACAGCACCGGATTGGAAAGGAGGACGACATGAATCGCACCAAGCTCATCATCGCTCTCGCTCTTCTTTTGGCAGGGCAAACGGCTGCAAAAGCGGATTCCCGTATCGCGAGATTCTGCGGCTCTGACCATGTCAACGAGGTCGCCTCAAGGGACGATGTCCGTCCCAACCCCGCCGGTTTCTATGTCACCAGCCTCAGGGAGCAGGTTAGCGAAGGCGACCCTCGCATCATCCTGAGCACCAGCGACGACTTCTATCTCTGTACGCGACCGGCGGCGACCCCCGATATGGACACGTCGAAGGCGCTGTTGCTGATGCACGAACGCACCGTGAAGTACCTCTTCGTGCCAGTCATTCGGCGCGACACGCGTGGACCATCCTAAACCGCCGCCCAACCGCAATCTGGGACACGTTGCATCGAGGACTCACCCATGGCCGGCTACCAATGTCGGCTTCGCACCAACTCCGCCATTCGGATGCTTACGCCGAACGGCAACTCATGGCGCAAACGCGCCACGGGTTGGGACCGAGCGAGATCGAAATACGGCCGGCTGTATGAGATGGCTGATTTGGGACGGGAATCTGACGCCGGAGTTCACGGAAATCCATGACCGGACGCGAGAGAAGCTCAGCGGCAACGCTAATATACATAGACGCTCGAACGATCAG
The DNA here is from genome assembly GCF_004010325.2 of Mesorhizobium sp. M00.F.Ca.ET.216.01.1.1. GTDB lineage: Bacteria > Pseudomonadota > Alphaproteobacteria > Rhizobiales > Rhizobiaceae > Mesorhizobium. The sequence continues at coordinate 2,109 of NZ_SADR02000063.1, read as the reverse complement.
CGGCTGCCAAATACTTGAGGAATGCCATGCGAAGGTTCATTTTCACGGCAGTGTGTATCGCCGCCTCAACATCGACTAACGCCCATGATTGGTACCAAGACAAGATTGACCCACAGGCGAGATTCAACTGTTGCGGTGGTTCTGATTGCCACGCCGTACCTCGATCTTCGGTGCAGTCCAGTATCGACGGAGGTTACATTTACTTGCCGCATAACTTAAACATCCCACGGAGCCGCGTACAGGAATCGCCAGACGACCAATACCATATCTGCGAGGGTACCTACGTCGTAACTAATCAGCTGTATTTGCGTTGCTTTTTCGAACCTCGTGTCAAAGTCTCTCTCCTTCTCCCACGTTAATGTAAATATCTGCGCGTCGCTGCCGGGATCGACATCGGCAAGGTGCGCAACTGTGGCAAATTCGGTCGCGCCGCTCGCTGCCCATTCCAGTCATCCACGGTCACTTGCGCGACCGCGCAAGTTGACCCTGATGGTGACCTTACGGCCCGTTACCAGACGGCCAGTAAGGACATGGCCGATCTTCCTGAAAACTTTCATTCTTTCAAGGGCTGCCCCCATTCATTGAGCCATCGACGGGCGTTGTCACGATCAGGGATTTTGAGGTAGACTTTGCCGTCTTGAAATCGTGCCGCGTCCTCGGGCTTGCCTTGGGAGATGGCAAATGCGCGTGTTCTTGCTCTTCATTCCACTACTGCTTGTACACATCCCGATTGTATCGCATGCCGCCGCCATCCACGACGCCGCCATGAAGGGCGATGTCGCGGCGATCACGGCAGCGCTCGACGCAGGTGCCGACGTAGATGAGAGTGATGGAAACGCAACGCCGCTCTATTTTGCGGTCTGGATGGGCCACATCGAAGCGGCAAAACTGCTCATAGAACGTGGTGCGGACGTCAACGCCCAGACGATTTTGGGTCCCCCGCTGATGGCGGCTATCGGGGAAGGCAAGATCGATCTGTTAAATCTGTTGCTGGAACGGGACGCAGATCCAAATTCCGACAATGGCAGCGAATCCGCCCTTCATGTCGCCGTCATTCTCGGTTGTCTCGACTGCGTGAAGGCACTGGTCGAGGCCGGCGCCGACGTGAACGCGAAGACAATGGACGGCAAGACACCACTCCATCTGGCAAAACGCAAGGGGCAACGCGAAGTTGCCGACTATCTCATGTCGCACGGCGTCGTCTTGCCAACACCAGCCCCGATCTCGATGAAGTTGGCTTCTGCCGATGTCGAGAAAGGCCGGACCTACTTCACCCGCGCGTGTGACCGTTGCCACAATGCCGAGCCACTGGGAGGGAACAAAACGGGACCGAACTTGTGGAGCGTCGTCGGCCGCGATAAGGCATCTATGGCAAAAATGCGTTACTCCGACGCTTTGCTCGGCTGGGAAGGCGTGTGGACGTACGAGGACCTGAACAGATATCTCTTCGGGCCTATGCTCACCACGCCGGGCGTTAAGATGGAGATTCCTGGTGTCTCGGACGAGACCGAACGGGTCAACCTGATCGCGTACTTGCGCACACTCAGTGACAAGCCGATGCCGCTACCCTGAATCGATGATCTCTTGCGCAAGTACTGCTACGGACCTGCGTCGGCTAGTTTGCTCAAATAGCCACCTTTGGTGACCCTAAGGGGGCCACTGGCCCAGCGGGCATCAGCCGCCAATGAAACGAGCTAGCCAGTTTTCGAACTATTTGACGGGTTTTGGCGCGGCCAAGCCGATCCGGCAGTCAGGCTCGAACGTCTAAGTTCCACCGATTGTGTTGAAGAAGTCGGCGATGAAGCCGTGGATCCACTCGCACCGAAGCGTCTTGATTAAGGTCGACGCGACCTCGCCCTAAGTGGCTCGGATGGGGCTCCCGAGGGTGCAGATCTTGGCCAATTTCCTGAGCATTTGATAAATCAATGGCGCGAAAATGGCCGGAAATCAAGCTCGGAAAGTGCCCACGGCTTTGAATCCGAGTTAACGGATTGAAGGTTGGAGGATCTGTTCGAGGTATTTGTTGTTTCTTGCAGCGCGCTTTCGGCGCAGCTTGATGCTTCGCTTGTCGTCGATTGATCGCACGAGGTTCAGGGCGAAGTGGCGGAC
>NZ_SADR02000635.1 GCF_004010325.2 Mesorhizobium sp. M00.F.Ca.ET.216.01.1.1 | reverse complement strand
GCTTCGACCCCAAGGCGATCCACAAGGGCCGGACCTATGCGCTGCAGGCGCGCATCACCGTCGGCGAGCGGCTGATGTTCATCGCCGACACAAACCACCAGGTCGATCCGCTGGCCGGCACGCCCCAGGCGGTGTTGGTGAAGATGCCGCGCTGACGTCGCGCGCCGGCTGGACGGCCGCGACTTTTCACTCTGGAAACCGTGTTCACCGGAATAAACCGGCAGCGCCAAGCGTTGACTTATGCAGATGGCGGGCAAGCAAGGGGACATATGTCCCTTC
>NZ_SADR02000634.1 GCF_004010325.2 Mesorhizobium sp. M00.F.Ca.ET.216.01.1.1 | reverse complement strand
CGCAGGCGGGTGGCGTCGATTTCGTCTACATCGGCAACGAACCGCCGGCGCCGCGCGGCGAAGCGATCGTCGTCGCGCAGGACTCGCCGATTAACACCGTTGCACAACTGCGTGGCAAGAAGGTGGCGCTCAACAAGGGTTCGAATGTTCATTTCCTGCTGGTGAAAGCGCTGCAGCAGGCCGGGTTGGCCTATACGGACATCCATCCCGTCTATCTGACGCCTGCCGATGCACGCGCCGCCTTCGTGCAAGGCAGCGTCGATGCCTGGGTGATCTGGG
>NZ_SADR02000633.1 GCF_004010325.2 Mesorhizobium sp. M00.F.Ca.ET.216.01.1.1 | reverse complement strand
GTTGACCTCTATCGGCACGAGCGCAAGCGGCCAGCCAGCGGCATGCGGCAACATCAGCGACAGTGGCGAATTGCAGCCGTGATCGAGCGGACGGTCCTGGAAGATCGTGAGGTCGAATTCGTCGTTGACGAGCTGCTCGGCAATATGAATCGCGAGATCGGGGTGGCCCGCGATGTCAGGAAGCGGACGCTTGCCCGCGCCTTCGTCGGCGAATTCATGACTGGCCGATACGCCGAGCGCGAACGTGGGATAGCAGTCGAAGAAGAAGCTATTCGCGTG
>NZ_SADR02000632.1 GCF_004010325.2 Mesorhizobium sp. M00.F.Ca.ET.216.01.1.1 | reverse complement strand
GCCGAATTGCCCGTAGCTGACCAGGACCGCGCCAAGGCGTTCTATACCGAAAACCTTGCGTGCCAGGTCATTGCCGATCACCCGATGGGCGATGGTGGCTGGCGCTGGGGCGAGGTGGCTTTTCCCTTCGCGGTCACCAATCTGCATTTCATCAGGCGCGCCAATGCGGTACCGAGCGCCGAGTCGGTGCTCGTCCTGGTCGACGATGATGTCGAGGCAACGGGCGCGTCGCTCAAGGCCAAAGGCGTCGAGATCGTGACGGAACCGCAGGAAGCGCCG
>NZ_SADR02000631.1 GCF_004010325.2 Mesorhizobium sp. M00.F.Ca.ET.216.01.1.1 | reverse complement strand
GTGGCGGGCGCCGTCGATCATCAGCAGCGAGCCGAGGCGCCCGCCACGAGATCCTGCAGGAGAAGGACCTCTATCGCGAGCAGCTTCTCGCCGCCTTCGACGCCTTCATTCCCGGAACCGGCGACGCGCCCTGATCAGCGCCCGGGCACTGTCATGGCGTCCATGACCGAGGACAGCTGACAGCCTGCTCTCAGGACCAACGGCCGTCAGTCGCGCCCGGGGATCGACCGCGGGCTCTCAGCCGCGCAGAGCAGCCATAGCCGCCGCGTGCAGCTCCGG
>NZ_SADR02000630.1 GCF_004010325.2 Mesorhizobium sp. M00.F.Ca.ET.216.01.1.1 | reverse complement strand
CCGGCCGATTCGCTCGCGAAAATGGTGGGCCGCCAGTTGCCGTTTTTCGCGCTCCTGCTGCCCTTCTATGTGATTGCCGTGTACGCGGGCTTTCGCAACATGCTGCGCATCTGGCCGGTGTTGCTGGTGTCGGGCGCGAGGCTTCGGACGGCCACTGCTGCCGGATGTGTAGAGCGTAAGCGGTGCTTGCGGGTCGATGCAAGTGTCGATGCACGTATCCATGCACGGGCTGGAAGCAGCTTCGCGCGCATCGGCTCGCGTGTGCGGCGGCAGCGCGGC
>NZ_SADR02000629.1 GCF_004010325.2 Mesorhizobium sp. M00.F.Ca.ET.216.01.1.1 | reverse complement strand
GGCATGTTCGTGACGCTGACCCAGCACATGAACTTCGAGGGCCTGGTCAATGACGGCGCCTGGATGGCCACCGAGCTGAAGCTGCCGCACGGCACCTGGACCAACCCCGACAACGAGATGGTGGCGACCGCTACGTCCTGGGCGCTGCTGCTGCCGGCCTATGGCGTCTTCCAGCGGCTGCTCTCGCGTTCGTTCATCGCCCGCGGCTTCGTCGAGGAGGCCTTTGTCGGTCAGGTCAACAGCCCAATGATCGAGATGGGGGGCACCAGCCAATACGGC
>NZ_SADR02000628.1 GCF_004010325.2 Mesorhizobium sp. M00.F.Ca.ET.216.01.1.1 | reverse complement strand
AGGAGCGGCTGGTCGCTCCGTTGAGAGACTGGATTCGCGGCCGACTCCTCACGACGAGGCCACGCGCACCGGCGGCCGGCGCGAGAAGTCTCTGAGCAATCGGGCCGCGTCAGGGCCCACCAAGGCCAACGAGCCCAGCGGGCCCGGCAGGCCCAACATGGGGCGCAGGCGTCAAGATGCGACAGGCGGCTTAGCGTTGCAAAGCCGCCGCTCAGAAGCTCGCAAACGAATGTACCAGCCGGTTAAACGCGCCCGCGTTGGACACGTTCATGCCGTGCG
>NZ_SADR02000627.1 GCF_004010325.2 Mesorhizobium sp. M00.F.Ca.ET.216.01.1.1 | reverse complement strand
GGTCAGCGGAATCCGCAGCCGCACCTTGCCGGCGACCTCCAGCTCGATCACCGCTGGGGATGCCGCCGGCCGCGAAACGGCGACAGGCTCATCGGGAGCCACGACAACTTCGGCAAAGCCCGTCTCGCGGGCTCTCACCGTGCGGCGCCACTTGTAGATCAGGCTGGTCGCGACATCGTACTGACGCGCCACCGCCGCCACTGTGGCCCCAGGCGCGAATGCCGCGGCCAGTATCCGGCACTGATCCGCTTCACTCCAACGGCGCCGCCGCTCCGGCCC
>NZ_SADR02000626.1 GCF_004010325.2 Mesorhizobium sp. M00.F.Ca.ET.216.01.1.1 | reverse complement strand
GTTGAAAATCCTCGGGAAAGCGTCCTCCATCAATGTTCGAAAAGTGCTGTGGACGTGCTCAGAACTGCAGCTTCCGTTTGAACGGGAGGACTGGGGCGCAGGCTTTAAGGACCCCAACGACGCTGAATTTCTTGCGCTGAATCCGAACGGGCTTGTCCCAGTCCTTAAAGACGGCGACTTTGTGTTGTGGGAATCGAACTCGATTATCCGTTACCTTGCCTCCCGCTATGGCGGCGAGCGCCTATATCCCTCTGAACCGGTGGCGCGCGCGAAGATCGA
>NZ_SADR02000062.1 GCF_004010325.2 Mesorhizobium sp. M00.F.Ca.ET.216.01.1.1 | reverse complement strand
GCAGGCTGATCCGGTCGAGCGGACTCATCACGGTGTGGATCGTCTTGGTGGCGACATGGGCTGAGACGCGCGGTCGTGTTGAGCCGGGCATGGCCGAGCAGGACCTGGATGACGCGAATGTCGACGTTCTGCTCCAAAAGATGGGTGGCGAAGGAATGCCTCAGCGTGTGCGGCGTTACCCGCTTTTTGATCTCGGCGGCCTCCGCCGCGGCATGAACGGCGCGGTTCATCTGCCGGGTGGAGAGTGGCGTGATCGGGTTGCGGCCCGGAAACAGCCAGCCCCGCGGCAGCATCATGCCGCGGCGTTTGCCCTCGCGCCACCAGGCGCGCAGAAGGTTGAGCAGTTGCGGCGACAGCATGGCGTGGCGGTCCTTGCGCCTTGCCCTGCTCGACCCGGATCAGCATGCGCGTCGAATCGATGTCGGTCACCTTGAGCGCCACGATCTCCGACACCCGCAACCCGGCGCCGTAGGCAGTGCCCAGCGCCGCCTTGTACTTCGGCCCGGGTGCGGCTTCGAGCAGCCGCGCCACCTCCTCGACGCTCAGCACCAGCGGCAGCTTGCGCGGCTGGCGGATGACGGTGAGACGGCGCGAGAGATCGGGCCGGTCGAGCGTCACGGTGAAGAAGAAGCGCAGCGCCGAGACCGAGCTGTTGATCCCCGGCGGCCGCATGCCGCTCTCGGTCTGGTGTAATTGGAAACGCCGCAGATCCCAGCCGTCGCGGTGTCGGGCGAGCGCCCGATGAAGGCTGCAAATGCCTTCACGCAACGGATATAGTCACGGCGCGTATCCTCGGTGAAGCCGCGCAGGGACATGTCTTCGATCATGCGCTCGCGAAGCGCGTTGCCGGATGGATGCGAAGGGACGGTCATCGGATGCTCCTCTCAAGCTGAAGGTTGACACTTCATGCTCGGAGGCCGATGGCCGTCCGTCACCCCTGATCGATCACAACCTCACCAGCGCTGCTGACACAAACTGCAAGCTCGAACCCCGCGCCCTCCCGCGCGAGCGGGTTCGTTCATTGGGTCAGAAGCGGAAATTCGCTGACGTCTGCTCTGATCCCTGCTGACTTCGATCTACTCCGACCATCCAACAAAGGACATTCGCATCGAAACGATTGCGCAAACGTTTCGATTGCATTATCGTTTCGTGAAATCCGCCAAAGCCTGGAACAGAGCGGACGGGAAACGCAGCATAGGGAGGAGCGCTTGCGAGCACTCCGTTTGAGCCGCCATGCCGACAATGGCTGAAGTGGCGCGCCGCGCGGGCGTGTCGGTTTCAACCGTCTCGCATGTCATCAACCGCACCCGTTTTGTCTCGCCCGAGAAGGCGAAGCTGATCAATGATGCGATTGCCGCGATGGGCTATCAGCCCAATGAGCTGGCGCGGTCCCTCAAGGTCTCGACGACCAACAGCGTCGGCCTGGCGATCTCGGCGATTTCCAACCCCTATTTCACCGACATCATCTGCGCGGTGGAGGCCGAATGCGCGCGTCTCGGCCTCATGGTTTTCCTGTCCGACACCCAGGACGACCCCGATCGCGAGCTTTCGGTGGTTCGGGCCTTCCATCAGCGGCGGGTCGACGGCGTCATCCTGGCGCCATCGGGCGCGCCGCAGCGGGCCATCGACTACCTGGCCGAGAAGAAAGTGCCCTGCGTGCTGATCGACCGCTTCGCCGACGAGCGCTTCGACCAGATAGGCGTCGAGAACCATTCGGCTATGCGGGTCCTCATCGATCACGTCGCCTCCTTCGGCCACAAGCGCATCGGCTTCGTCGCCGGCCAGCCGGGGCTGGCGACGACTCGGGAACGCGTCGAGGCATTCCGGTCGGCCATGGCCGCTAACGGACTTGACTGCCTGCCGCGCTATTTGTCCACCGGGAACGTCGACACCGCGGCCGCGACGGCATCGACCCGGGCCATACTGTCCTTGCCTTCGCCGCCCACGGCCTTGGTCACCGGCAATAACATGACGACGATCGGAGCAGTCCGCGCGATCCGCGAAATGGGCCTGGCGATACCGGGCGATCTTTCGCTCGCCGGCTTCGACGACTTCGAATGGGCCGATTGTTTCGAGCCGCGGCTGACGCTGGTGGCGCAGCCTTGCGCCGAGATCGGCCGGCAGGCGGCCGCTTTGCTCAACGCTCGCATCGCATCCTCCGCTTCCGAGCCGCACTCCGTGCGGCTCCAGGCCACGCTTCATGCCCGCCAATCCTGCGGGAGCCCAAGATGAGCGCGCCGCTTCTGTCGGTCACTGGCGCAATCAAGCGTTTCGGCGGCGTCCAGGCGCTGCGCGGCGTCGACTTCGATCTCAGGGCCGGTGAGATCCACGCCCTTCTCGGTGAGAACGGCGCCGGCAAATCGACGTTGATGAACCTGTTGTCGGGCGTCTACGCGCCGGACGAAGGCACGATTGAAATCGACGGCAAACCGGTGCGCTTCAGCAACCCGCGCGAAGCACAGGCGGCCGGCATTGCGACCATCTTCCAGGAGCTCGATCTCGTACCGACGCTCGACGTGGCGTCGAACCTCTTCCTCGGCCGCGAATTGATGCGCCCGGGCGGTTTCCTCGACGCGCCGGCGATGCGCCGCGAGGCCGGCAGGCGGCTGGAAGCGATCGAGCTCGCCATCGACCCGGCACGACTGGTCGCCGATCTCTCGATCGGCCAGCGCCAGGTGGTGGCCATCGTCAAGGCGCTGTCCTACGCCTCGCGCGTGCTGATCATGGATGAGCCGACGGCCGCCCTGACGGCGGGCGAGGTCGAAAGGCTGTTCGAGGTGATGCGCAAGCTCGCCGCCAGCGGAGTCGGCATCGTCTATATCTCGCATCGCCTGGAGGAAGTGCCCGAGATCGCCGACCGGGTGACGGTGATGCGCGACGGCCGCGTCGCCGGCATCACCGAGCCGCACGCGCCGCAGGCCGAGCTGGTACAGCTGCTGGTCGGCCGGCCGCTGGACGAACTCTACCCCAAGCGCGCCAGGAGCGCCGGAAAGGCACTGCTCAGCCTGCGCGACGCCAGCTTCCGGCTGGCGCGCGACAGCGCCGGCTGGCAGGCCCCGACAGGGCTTTCGTTCGACGTGCATAAAGGCGAGATCGTCGGGCTGGCCGGCATCATGGGGGCAGGGCGGACCGAGCTTCTCAGCGCGCTTTACGGCACCGGCCTCTCCGGCCACTGGGAGGGCGACGTCGCCATCGGCGGCCGTCCGGTGAAGCTCAATTCGATCAAGGCGGCGCGCGACGCCGGCATCGCCTACGTTACCGACGACCGCCGCGGCAGCGGCCTGATGCTTCGTATGGCGGTCGGCCTCAACCTGGTGATGTCGGTGATCCGCTGCCTCTCGCCGGTCGGCCTGATGTCGCCGCGCCGGCAGGCGGACGCGGTGAGACAGTCCTTCGGGCAGTTCGACATCAGGCCGAAGAATCCCGACATCGCCGTCGGCGCGCTTTCGGGCGGCAACCAGCAGAAGGTGGTGCTGGCCAAGGAAATCCTTGGCAATCCGCGTCTGCTGCTGCTCGACGAACCGACGCGCGGCGTCGATGTCGGCGCCAAGGGCGAGATCTATGCACGGCTGAGGCAACTGGCCGCCCAGGGCCTCGGCATTCTGGTCGCCTCCAGCGAAATGCCGGAGCTGATCGGCCTTTGCGACCGGATCGTGGTGCTGCGCCAGGGGCGCAATGTGGCGGAATTCATCGGCGGCATCGACGAGCACACGGTGCTGGCTGCGGCAAACGGCAGGGAGGCCTGATGTCTGAAGAGTCGACTTCGGTTGCGAGCGGCCCGGTGGCGGCCGTGCCCGCGCCCGTGCATCGCGATCCGCTCGCTTTGATCGTGCGCTTCCAGAGCCTGATCGGCCTGGTGCTGGTGGCGATCGGCGGCGTCATCCTCTCGCCGAGGCGCCACGGCGAAATCTTGTTCCTGGCGCCCGACAACATGGCCAACATCGTGCGCGCCGTGTCCGAGACCGGCATCATCGCTATCGGCATGACCTTCGTCATCATCACCGCCGGCATCGACCTTTCGGTCGGCGCCGTGCTCGGTCTCTCCAGCGTGGTTACCGCGACGATGATGATCTCCGGCGGCTTTGGGCTTATCCCGACCATCCTCGCCGTGCTGGTGATGGGCACCGCCTTCGGCGCGATCCAGGGCACCATTTCCAGCCGCTTCCGGCTGGAGCCGTTCATCGTCACGCTGGCCGGCCTGCAGGCGGCGCGCGGCCTGGCGCTGGTTGTTTCGGGCAACCAGTACATCAACATTTCCTACGGCGATGGGCCAGGCCTTGCGCCGCCGGTCTTTGCGGTGCTGGGCGAGCGCCTGTTCAACAACACGGTGCCGGTGGCCACCATCGTGTTCATCGCGTTCGCCGCGATCGCCACCGTGGTGCTGAACACCACGCGCTTCGGCCGCTACGTCTTTGCCGTTGGCGGCAACGAGCGTGCCGCGCGCATTTCCGGCGTGCCGGTCTCGATGGTCAAGATATCAGTTTATGCCATCACCGGCTTTGCCTCCGCACTTGCCGGCATCGTTCACGCCGGCCAGTTCAATTTCGGCAGCGCCAATGACGGCATGGGCTATGAGCTGACGGCAATCGCCGCCGTGGTCATCGGCGGCACCAGCCTGTTCGGCGGCGCCGGCTCCATGGTCGGCACCGTGGCCGGCACGATCATGCTCGGCGCGCTGGCGAACATCCTTCAGCTCAACAACATCACGCCCGCCATGCAGCTGCTCGCGACCGCCGCGATCATCGTGCTGGCGGCAGTGCTTCAATCCCTTGTTCGCCGTCGCGAGGGTTTGGGCAGGTAGCAGTCAGACGGTAGGCAAGTGGAAGGCGTTAGAAACCAAGGTCTGGCCGCTGCGGCCCGACGAGGAGGAGAGTAGCATGAGAACCATTGAACGAGGATCATGGCGTGCCTTGCAGGTTGGACTGCTCGCCGGCACGTGCCTATGCATGGTGGGCACCGCAGAGGCCGCCGACCCTATGGTCAAGGCCTGCGCCAAGGACGGCCAGTTCATCATCGGCTTTTCGCAGGCGAACAATGCCGAGCCCTATCGCCAGCATGTCAATGACGAGCTGACTGCGGCGGTGAAGGCCGTGCCGCAGTTCACGCTGCAGATCGCCGACGGCGCCGGCAACGTCAACACGCAGACTTCGCAGGTCGACAACTTCATCACCCAGAAGGTGGATCTTCTGCTGATCTCGCCCTTCGAGGCGGCACCGCTGACGCCCGCTGTGAAGCGCGCCATGGATGCCGGTATCCCGGTGATCGAGCTCGACCGCAAGACGGTTGGCGATCCCGGCAAGGACTACACTGCCTTCATCGGCGGCGACAATTACAAGATCGCCATGGAGGCCGGCAAATATACCGCCAAGACCCTGCTACCAGACGGTGGCGAGGCGGCGGTTCTGGAAGGCCTGCCGAGCTCGACACCGGCCGTCGAGCGGCTGAACGGCTTCAAGGACGGGGTGAAGGAGAATGCGAAGATCGAGGTCGTGGCCGAGCAGGCCGCCGACTGGCTACCGGACAAAGCGCAGACCGCCTTCTCCGCCATGTTGCAGGCGCATCCCGACATCAAGGTGCTCTATGCCAGCAACGACATGATGGCCGCCGGCGCGCTGCTTGCCGCCAAGGGCGCTGGCAAGCAAGTCCAGATAATTGGAACCGACGGCCTGCCGGGCCCGGCCGGCGGCATCCAGGCCGTGGCCAAGGGCGACTGGGCGGCGACCTTCACCTATCCGACTGGCGGCAAGGAGGCGATCGAAATGGCGAAGTCGATCCTGCTCGACTGCGCCTCCTCGGTGGAGCCGACGGTCACGGTCGACACCACCGCGATCACGGCAGAAAACGCCAAGCAGATGATGGGGAATTGAGGGCGGGCGCAGGCAAAAAGGTTTGACACGGCAAGGCCTCTCGTGGGGCCTTGTTGCGTTTTGGGGGGAAGGCGGGCAGGTTCGCGCGGTGCGAAGAGCCGGCCGATGTATCGCTAGGAAAGTTAGCTGGTCTCAATGGAAGGGTAGCATGCGCCGAATGAATAGGTTGTGCATGACCGGCCGGCTTTTGACCCTGGCTGTGTGAAAACACATCGCCTCAGACAGCAGACAGAATTGTTCTCAAAGGATGCCGTCGAAGCTTCTGAGCAGCATTCGCATCCTCAGTTTGCCTCGGATTGGGAACGACATTCTCTAGGCCGCTAGCAGCGGTGAGTTTTGACACGGCCAAGACCCAAATCGGCCCTTCCTGGTCCGATTTGGTGGCTTCGAAGCGGACCTTCATCTTTCCGGACGATAGGCCGAACAGTCAACTGCTTCGTTCACCCCAACTTCGACCCGACGAATCTTCAGAACAAAGGCTCGTTCACTGTGTCGAGCCCAGGATATCGACCTTCTCGCCATGTGCTCCCCGTGCATATCGATATTTCATCGGATCAGACCGGGCGGATGCTAGCCTATCCGGTTGCCTTTCGCCGCTATCAATAAGCACCGGAGCCCGGCCGGGGCTAGAAGATCTCGCACACGCTGATCGAAACTTCGGTTTCAAAACATCTAGGATTTGCGGATGGTGAGGTACTGGCACGAGATCGGGCGAGGACAGGTTGCCGCTGAGTGTGCGATTGCTACATGCATTACTGGTCCGCAGAGGAGCGTCTCGGCTCCTGGTGAGCTACTCTGATGTCACGCCAACGACCGCCCGGCGACGCGCGCCGGCTGGCCAGGGTCGATAGCCGCCGGGGTAACGTCCGGCCTGCGGATCCGCGTCTTCGGATGGATAGGGTCAACCGAACTCCCGGAACGGCGAAGTCGCGGACAAGCAGACCTAAGAACTTCGATTAAGCTCACGGCGGTCATGGGCCGGTGGCTGCTTGCGTGCCCTGGGGCTCAATCGAGCCGTTCATCGCACACCCATAGCTGATGATCGCGTCGGGTCGCATCAGGCGGTAGAACGAATGGCAAGATTGGAGAAGCTCCCTGAATGGCAGCAAGTGGCGGATATTGTTGATTTAGTCGTTGAACTGTCGCGTTACGTCAAGTAGATCGGGCTTTGGGGTGTTCTGAATGCGGTCATTTTACATCAACTTGGCAGTCTCTATGGATCGCCGAGAATGGTTTGAGGCACAACCAAACCGGCTAGTGGATGGAATCTAACACTTGGTGCCCACGTTTGACGGCAGCGATGATTTTGTCGGGGTCGGCGGTCCAAGTGAAAGGTTTGGGTTTCTGGTTGTGCTCGACGAGGAAGCGGTTGATTGCCGCC
>NZ_SADR02000625.1 GCF_004010325.2 Mesorhizobium sp. M00.F.Ca.ET.216.01.1.1 | reverse complement strand
CGGGCCGTGCCTGACACCCTGATCGAGCTGCCTGGCTGGGGCGGGATGTCGGCATGCAGCCGCGAGCGCATGCCCATGTCCTCGCCCTGCACGATGTCGATCGCGCCGCCATGCGGCCAGCCGAGGTCGCGCAGATAGCCGGCGAAGGCGGCGGTCGAGGCTCCTGTCGCCGGATCCTCGTAGACGCCGCCCGACGCGAACGGATTGCGCGTGTGGAACAGGGCGGGCGCTGATGCGGCGCGAAGGGCTGGTGACGATCCTGCTCGCCTATGCCGAAGC
>NZ_SADR02000624.1 GCF_004010325.2 Mesorhizobium sp. M00.F.Ca.ET.216.01.1.1 | reverse complement strand
CGGCGGCGATCGTGCGCAGCGTCTCGGCCGCAGTCCTGAACAGGATGGCGTAAACCGCCGCCTTGTTCTGGAAGGCGATCGCGGCGACCTCGGCCGGCAACGTGAACACGACGTGGAAGTAGGGAACCGGCAGGAGTTCGGCCTCGCGTGCGGCGAGCCAGTCGCGGCAGGCCTGTCCCTGGCATTTTGGGCAATGCCGGTTGCGACAGGAATTGTAGGCCACGCGGATCGCCCCGCAGGATCGGCAGCCCTCGACATGGCCGCCCAGCGCGGCCGTCC
>NZ_SADR02000623.1 GCF_004010325.2 Mesorhizobium sp. M00.F.Ca.ET.216.01.1.1 | reverse complement strand
TTCTTCGTCAGGCTTGGGCCTATCTTTGGCCGGTGATGCGGGTTCATTTGCGGGGGGATCGGCGGATTCATCAGTTGAACTTGCCTTGCTGATATATCGGTCCATGAGCAACTGCAGCGCTTCCGTTGCGGCCAGCCTGTGCCTGCGCCCCGCAAGGGTAAAGACGATCGCCTTGAGCCGTTCTTGCAGTTTGCCGGAAGCGAAGAGCTTGGGGAGCGCGCTGCTCTCGCTCTTTGGCGGGTCCGGCAGAGGGTGCAAGCCGGAGGCGATGTCCCAAAC
>NZ_SADR02000622.1 GCF_004010325.2 Mesorhizobium sp. M00.F.Ca.ET.216.01.1.1 | reverse complement strand
CGAATGACCACGACACACCCTTTGAATCGTGAGGTACCACACATGCAAGAAGCCACTCAAACTGCTTCCATCGTCGACTCGCAGAACGATTATCCCGAGTACGCCGGACCTTTGTCGCTCGATACGCTGATCGATGAAGTGGAGCGCCGCCGCGACGAGTTCGATGCGATATCGCACGTGCCGCGCGACATGGTCGGCAAGATGAAGCGCGCAGGGATCTTCCGCGCCAGCACGCCAAAACGTTTCGGTGGTGACGCGCTGCCGCCGCCGCGCTTCCTG
>NZ_SADR02000621.1 GCF_004010325.2 Mesorhizobium sp. M00.F.Ca.ET.216.01.1.1 | reverse complement strand
GTCCCCGGGCCATAGTCCACGCTTCCCCTGAGCAAATCCTTCATCGTACCGGCAAGCGGTGCTATCCACGACAACTCGTTGGAACCGACAATCCGGAACGCGCATGGATTTTTTGACACTCCTGCATTCGGCGCCCTTGTTGCTGACTTTGGTCAAGGCCGCGTTGCCGCACGCGCTTGCCACGACAATGGCGTTCGGCCAGTGGTTCGCTTCGGTGCCGCCGTGCCGTGATGTCGCCTTCGAGGCCGGCAGCTTTCTCGTCTGCGAGGTCGATCCAAA
>NZ_SADR02000620.1 GCF_004010325.2 Mesorhizobium sp. M00.F.Ca.ET.216.01.1.1 | reverse complement strand
ATGCCGGCGCTCGGGACGAACAGCTTTTATCCCCTGGTCGCGAGGGCCGCCGGATATAGCTTCTCAAGCTTAATCAATCGCATGCTCGATGTTGCCTACACGCGGTATTTCGGAGTCGGTATTCCCCAAAGCTGACGCACGTCGATTTTCCACCTGGATACTGCCGCGTCTGCCATTGAGCAGCTACACTCGGGATCGTGCCAACTGGTACGGCCGGCATGAAGGACCAGTGGACTTGGGGACCAAACCGGCACGGGCGGTCCGACTGACCGCCCGCCC
>NZ_SADR02000619.1 GCF_004010325.2 Mesorhizobium sp. M00.F.Ca.ET.216.01.1.1 | reverse complement strand
CCTGTTTTCATGGCGATCTGTGAACGATATGGCGGCATTTGCGGACTTTACAAGACGACGCCGTGCAATCGGGCCCCAGATGCGCGGACGCCGCGTTTCAAACGCGGCGTCAGCAGGCGCTCAGCAACGCGCGAATGCGCCCGCGAGCGCAGCGCCAATTCGGTTGACGGCGTAGCCGCGGCCACCGCAGCGCGGCGTATGCAAAGCTGCACAGTGCAGTGCACGGCGCCGTGCTTGCGATCAGCGCCCGCGCGAGCGGCCGCGCGGCGCGCCGCCGCC
>NZ_SADR02000618.1 GCF_004010325.2 Mesorhizobium sp. M00.F.Ca.ET.216.01.1.1 | reverse complement strand
CTCGAGAATATTGCCAATCGACTGTTCGGCCTGACCGACCATCGCGGTGCCGTCCGCAGCCGCGGCCACCGCATCGCTCACCAGCTCGCCAATTTCCTTTGCCGCCGTCGACGCGTGCTGCGCGAGCGAACGCACCTCGGCGGCAACCACGGCAAAGCCCCGCCCGTGCGTGCCGGCGCGCGCCGCCTCCACCGCTGCGTTGAGCGCCAGAATATTGGTCTGAAAAGCAATGCCTTCGATAATGCCGGTGATGTCTGCGATTTTCCGCGCGTTCGATTC
>NZ_SADR02000617.1 GCF_004010325.2 Mesorhizobium sp. M00.F.Ca.ET.216.01.1.1 | reverse complement strand
ATCAACTCGATCGGCAATCTGGCGGGTTTCGCAAGCCCTTATATGATCGGTTATCTGAAGGACCTCACGCACAGCACGCAAACCGGCATGTACGTGCTGGCCGGCATGCTGGTGATCGGCGCGTTCGCCACATGGCTCACGCCCGCGAAACTGGTCAATCGTTAATCACATGGTGCGCGGCGCACGCATGGCGGTCATGGCTTTGCGTGCCGCGCACCGAACCTCGCTTTAAAGGAGTTGCCGCCATGCCTCGCTTCGCCGCGAATCTCTCGATGATGT
>NZ_SADR02000616.1 GCF_004010325.2 Mesorhizobium sp. M00.F.Ca.ET.216.01.1.1 | reverse complement strand
GCGCGCTACTCTCGCAACTTCGCGTAACGGCGGGCAATTAATGGTGAGTTTTTGCCTACCTGTACCCCGCAAATCGAGATGCGGCCCATCCGGTCAACGCCACGCGTCGACGATGATCCGCTTCAGGATGTGCAGCTTGCGATGCAGGAAATGCTCGGCGCCCGGAATCACCACGACAGGCAATTCCTGCGGCCGCGCCCAGTCGTAAACCGATTGAATGGGAACCGTGTCGTCCGTCTCGCCGTGAATCACCAGCGTGTTTTCCGGCACCGGCGCGAC
>NZ_SADR02000061.1 GCF_004010325.2 Mesorhizobium sp. M00.F.Ca.ET.216.01.1.1 | reverse complement strand
TGCCGCTTGAACTCGACGCTGTGGGTTCGGTGCTTTGCCATGGGCCTTCATCCTCTGAAAGCCCGGCTGCCCGGTCAATTACCGAAAACCATCCTGTCCGGCCCGAGGGGCCCACTCCAGATCGGCGTCCAATTTTGACCCCCCTTAGGTAATGCGCGGCGGTCAGCGTTCGCCCGGGCGGAGCTGGTCAGGGTTGCGCAGCCCGCCAGCCGAACAATTGCGATGGGCTGATCCCAATCTCCCGAGCCAGGGCCGAAATATTGGCGCCAGGTTCAGAGCTCCTTGCCACCATCTCGGTCTTGAACGCAGCCGACCATCGCCGCCTCCGCGCGACCGGGCACCCTCGAAGCGATCCGCAACCGCCTCAATCAATTGAAAGCTTCTATCCGCAGGCATAGGGGCATAGGCGCAGACATAGAAATTGACACTGAAAGCTCCTCGGCTACTTCAGTGTCATCATCGCCGCCGCATACTTGCTGCGCCAGATGGGTGGCCTTCCCGCTTACGTTGTAACAGTCACGCCTCGCCTTGATGATTCCCCGGGGCGGCCGCGACTGGCTTCGAGGCCTGCGGTGCAGTGAAGAAGATACGTCGGACTGTGCTCATTCCTGAACGGGTGCGGACCTTGTGGCGGGTGCCTGCGACGCTATGTCAGGAGCTTCCTCACTGCCTGTGGCCCCATGGGCAACCTATCTGCGTTGTGGCTTGGAGGGCGGTAGGGTCTGGAAGGTTTGGCGTTGTCTCGCTGACTGAGAGCGACTCCATGCGCGCCGTGTACCAACCCCATGACCCCAACACAACCTTCGAGGCACGAGAGCGCGGCAACGGTTCAGGTGGAAAGCTTTTGTTCGTTGAGCCGCAACCAAGACCATCAACGACTCCTGAAATGGCGAGCGGTGGCGTGCTGGTCCGGTCAGGGGATAATTCCCCGAGGGCCCCGGCGTAGCTGAATCTGGCGGGTACCGCAGCATTTCTTGAACTTCATACCTGAACCGCAAGGACATGGATCATTGCCGCTGCGTTGCAGCCGGCCGACCAGGGGCAGCATCGCTGCGGAAGGTAGGAGCGCCGCCGCAAGGGCAGCCAACTTGGCCGAGATTCCCGGTACGACGAGGCGACGACCGGATTTGAACCCTCGCCACGCACGTTCGGCCACATCCTCCGGATCCAGCTGGGGCAAGATACTGAAGAGCTGCGTCTGATAGGCGCGGGACCTTTCGAGAAACTCCGTCGACACTGGCCCTGGTGCCACGCATGTGACAGTCACACCGGTTCTGCGCAATTCCTGATGAAGCGCCTCTGAGAAGAAGCGCACGAAACCTTTGCTGGCGAAGTACAAAGCCATGTAAGGCCCAGGAACGAACCCGGCCACGGAACTGAGATTGAGCACCCCGCCGCGCCCGCGCGTCACCATTCCCGGCAGAAAGTGGAGGGTCAGTTCGCTGAGAGAACGTATGTTAAGATCGATGATGCCGAGTTGGCCATCAATAGGGAGCGCCGTCGCCGCGCCTCGTAGTCCATAGCCGGCGCTGTTGACCAGCACATCACAGACCAGGCCGTGTGCGGACAGAAAGTCTTCTAGGCGCGTTGGCGCATCGCCTGCCACGAGATCCAACTCGAGCGTGAATGCCTCGCCACCCGCCTCCCGAACCTCAGCCGCCGCGGCGGCCAAACCCTCGGGCGAGCGGGCAACGAGCACAACCGCACCGCGCTCCCTTGCAGCGACGCTCGCAATTGCGCGTCCAATTCCACCTGACCCGCCAGTCACGACGACCGCTGGCCGGAATTCACAGGGCGAAATCATGTCGCGTTCCTCTGCCTTGCAGGAGCGGCAACACTTTGACCGAGCAGCACCACTTCATTTGCGACAGCGCCGTTCAAAATCTTTTCGAATCTCTCTAGTGCTCGTGCGACGTTCGCTCCATCCATTACCCGGTGATCGTAATGGATGCGGACATTCACCGATCCGTCTTCGCCGATCGGACCGTAGTTGAGAAGAGTGGTCAATGGTGTGAGCGGGTTGAGTGATTCCGCGCCGAGACCCGAATAGACCGACAGTTGGAAGGTACCGAAGTAATTTGCCCTTTGCCGGGCGATATTCAGCCCTAGCCACATAAGCAGCCACCTGAGTGGCGCGGGCGCACGTGCCATCCGCAAGGCACGCCGGAATTCCGTGACCTCAAGGATCGGCCGTGACCGCGCCGCGTGGATCGATGCCTCAAGTTCCGTGATAGAGTAGCGCTCCGGGCACTTGATGCAACTTAACAGAACGGCCGGCTCACCGTCATACTCGCGCTCGTGAGCAATCGAGGCTACGCTTGCCGGGTACTCGTAAAGCTGCGGCCAGGGCAACTTGACATAGGCGCGCCGTAGCTCCGGCATCTCTCGGGCGAGAAGCGCGTATCCCTTCAGGAAGATCGCGGTCCAGGAGGGCCTGGTCTGTTGCGCCATTCTAGCCGCTACGAGTGGGCCCAGGTTCATCTGGCGCTGCACTGCGACCCGTGGCACGCCGATCGAAAACCTCATCAGATCGCCAACAAGGCGCCGCGGCGCCGAGAGCTTGAGGGCTCGGCCTCGCATCAAAGGACCTCTAATAAAGATAAGGGACTATTCGCTTGGTCTTTTCCATATAGGCACGGTATTGCGAGCCGAAATTCTCCAGCATCATACGCTCTTCCTTATCCACTCGCAGCAGAAAAAGGACTGCGAAACCAATCAAACCGGAAGTGCCCGCAACCCAGTTCGACAGCAGAAAGACCTGGCCGAGCCCCATGAGCAGGAACGAGGTGTACATCGGGTGGCGGACTAGGGCGTATGGCCCGGCGCAGACTAGTTCATGCCGTTCGCGAATCTCCAGCGTAATCGACCAGTTACGGCCAAGTTCCTTGTGGGATATGCGAAAAATCCACAACGCGGAGCAGAAGATGATGGTGCCGAGAGCCACCGCCCACGCGCTGGCGGAATGGTCAGCCGCTGCGGGGATGCCGGTGGCGACATAGAAGGCAGGCAGGATCGCTAGGCCAAAAAGAGCCGATGCAAGCCCGACGGTGTCGGAAGGTGAGCGGCCGCCAGTTACAATTCGCACACGTCTCGCCCGGCGCTCGAAGGGATACCGGATCACGTACCAACCCACGACGCCGATCACCCATATGATCTCGCCCACTGAGGCTACTGCAATGCTCACTTCAGGCCACCGGCGCCCTTTCCGGGATCTGGGACTGTAGCAGGCGGCCCCTGGGTATGGCCACTTCACCCATCTCCTCGATTTCGTCACCGGCCGACCTTCAGGCGCAGCGATCCTCCTCGAATGAGTCCGCAGATGCGACAGCCGGAGGGGCAGTACCGGTCGGATTCGGCCCCATCCATTCCTCGAAACTTGGTTAGGTATTCATTTCTCGAAGCTTGGTTATGAATTGCTGTGGCCGGAGCTGAATAGCGGGGGTCTTATACCCCATGGAGCGCGCGATGTCAGCCACGAAGCCGTTGCAGTTCAACACTGTTGCCTGCCAGACATGGGACTTCGCCTGCAGCTTCCGGATGTAGGCAACGACTTTGTTGTATTCGGCCCGGGTCAGCATGACACGCCAGCTTGCGGATCTGTATTGTTCTTCCAGATCACCGTCGCTCCACCCGGTTTCGGCTGGCACCGGCACGAAATGGCCCAGAACGTAGGGAACTGCACTGTTCGAAGCCGGGTGAAGGCCCGCGACTTGGGGATCAACCATTTTCCCGGCTCGGTTCAAACGCCCAAAGACTGCATAAGTGTGGCCGTAGCTGAGGGCGTAGCGGGAGCGGAACTCGATGAAGAACCGCTCGTCCTTATCTTGAGAGGCAGTTCCGCCATCGGCAAAAGAAACGAAATTCGGCTGGGCCGGCAGGTCACTCGTCTGACATGCCGCTGCCGCGAGCGGCAGCAGGGCCACGAGCAAGATACGGCCATTTACAAGCATCATCGCCGCACTCCCGAACTTCACGAAGCGCAGGCCTGTGCCCGCCAACTGCGCCGCAGGCTATGAAGTCGGCCTTGGCCCCTGCGTATCGACGGGGAAGGGCCTGGCGGCCCTTCCCATACTCACCGAAAGCCGGTCCTTATTTAATCACGGGCTGCTCTACCGGAGCGGGTGCCGGCGGAGGAGCTTTTCCCTTTCCTTTGCCGATCCAATCCATCGCGCAGCCACTTAGGCTGGCAACGACGAGCGTGGCAACCATTGCAATCAAGATCCTGCTCATCAAGCAATCCTTTCCCTGGGGGCGGAATAGCCTATAGAAGCGCCACAACTAATATGCAGCCCCGATAAACTAGCTGCAAACTATGCCAAGGCCTAGTGCAGAAAGGACACAATTGGCACCCGGTTGCCCGTAACTGCGCGGTACGTTTATGGCGACGTGCTGGCAGAGTTCACCATCCGACGAAGATCAGACGTGCGGCGCACCGTCAGATTATCAAATAACCAGCACCGTCGTGCCCACAGGGGTACGGTCGTAAAGATCAATGATGTCGTCATTTATCAATCGGATGCACCCGTTCGACACCTCTGTGCCTATCGTCCACGGCTCGTTTGTGCCATGCACGCGGAAGTGGGTGTCGCGCCCGTCGCGATAGAGATAAAGGGCCCGCGCACCAAGCGGATTGTTTGGTCCGCCGGGGACCCCTCCTGCGTATTGCACCAGGCGAGGCTTGCGCTTCATCATGTTGTCGGTGGGCGTCCACGACGGCCAGTCCGCCTTGCGGCCTACGGTCGCTGTACCCTTGAACGAAAGTCCCTGCTCGCCGACGCCGACGCCGTAGCGCGTCGCCCAGCCGTCCGTCTCGACGGCATAGAGGAAACGTTGCGAAGTATCGACGACGATCGTTCCAGCCGGCTCGTTTCCGTAATACCGCACATGCTGCCGTCGGTAACGAGGATCCAGGCCACGCCTTGGTGCGAACGCGGATGAAATCGGCTCCGCCGCCTGTCGCAACGCCGACGTACATCCGGAAACCATCAGAGCCAGACTACCCAGCACGAGCCCCCGGCGCGCAATGTGGTTATCGTCCATTTCTACCTGCTAAGAAACTGGTCAGCCCTACCCTCGTCTCTAGCACTCCAAGGCCCGCCGGCCAAGTCTCGCAACTTGCCCGAACTGGCCTGGAACGGCCGGGAACCAGGGGGCGTTGCGTTGCCGACCGCCATGCTCGCCAAACCGCTTCACTGGTGTGATGCCTAAAATCCAGTCAGGCCGGCTGCTGAGGTAATCTTTCATTCGCGTTAGGCGCCACGCACGTTTGCCGAGGTCGTCGGGCGCCAGGAGAGTTCACATGACTGACAGGGGCCTTGGCTGCCGAAATCTGCTATGAACGAAGCCTCTTGCGACCACCACCTAGCTCCATTCGGTATGTCGCAGTGGGCATAAGGATAGAGATGAAGCGTGACTTCCGAGATAAGATCGCGATTGTGACCGGTGCAGGCTCCGGAATAGGAGCGGCTGTTTCACGGCAACTCGCACAAGAAGGAGCCGAGGTTGTTGTTGCCGACCTCGATGCCGAGGCTGCGCACAGCAAAGCCGCCGAAATACGCTCGCAAGGAGGCAGGGCCCACGACTTTGCGGTCGATGTCACTGATGCGGCAGCCGTGGAAAAGTTGGTCGAGTTCGCTGTCCAGAAATGCGGCGGCCTGGATATGGCGGTAAACAATGCAGGTATCGACGGCGTTCGAAAAGCAACGGCAGACTATCCGCTCGACAACTGGCACAAGCTGATAAACGTCAACTTAAATGGCGTTTTCTATTGCATGAAGTACGAGATCGCCGCCATGCTGGATCAGGGCGGAGGCGCTATCGTCAACATGTCTTCCGTTCTCGGTTCCGTCGGATTGCCAACTGCGTCCGCATACACGGCAGCGAAACACGGGGTCGTTGGACTGACCAAGGTTGCGGCGATGGAATATGCAAGAATGGGCATCCGGATCAATGTCGTCGGCCCCGGCTGGATCGAAACGCCACTTTTATCGGAGCAAATGGAGGCAGCAGCAATCCGGCGCATGGCGGGGCTTCAGCCGATGGGCAGGCGCGGGAGACCGGATGAGGTAGCGGCTCTTGTGTGCTTCCTCTTGTCCGACCAGGCTAGCTTTATCACTGGAAGCTACCATCTGGTGGACGGAGCTTACACCGCCCATTAGATGCATTGGCTGGCCGCAGTTCGTCCCGGCTCTTGAATAGCGGGGGGTCGCGGCACACGACGCTGGCGGCGGCTGCTTTCGCACGTTCGAGGATCGATCTCGATCGAAACTCGTGTCGGCTATGGGACGAAGGTCAAGGCGGCACCAAAGCCGGCAGACACAATGATGGTGAACACGAAAAGCGGCAGTAGCCATCGCACCGGCTTCGATGAGGAGGTGATCTTGCTCAACTGATCACCCTGCCCCCACATGAAAAGGAACGAGAACTTCACGCCACGGCGCTTGGATTGGTCCGCATACCGCGGCTCAGGAAGCGCAGCACCAGCCTCAGCATCAAATTCAGTCCGTTCTCCTTGGGAAATTCGGGATCAGGTGGACCGGAGATGGAGATGAGCTTCCCACCCGGTTTCAGCACGCTCAGGGATTTTTCGAGTGTTTTGGCGGCTGTTCAAGACGACGTCATAGCCCGACAGAATTTTCTCGAAGTCATCTTTCCTGTAGTCGACGACAACGTCGGCGCCGAGATCTTTGACCAGATCCGCACTTGCCGCGCTCGCTGTTGTCGCAACGGTCGCGCCGAGGTGCTTGGCCAGTTGGATGGCGAACGTCCCCACGCCGCCGGAACCAGCCTGAATGAAGACCTTCTGTCCCTTCTTCAGGTTTGACCTTTCGATAAGCGCGTGCCAGGCGGTCAGTCCGACCAAGGGGATCGAGGCCGCCTCTTCCATGCTGAGATTGTTAGGCTTCAGGGCCACGTCGGCTTCATCCATGGCGATGAACTCGGCGAAGGTTCCGATCCGACCATCGCGCGGCCGCGCATAGACATCGTCGCCGGGTTGAACTTGCGGACTTTCGATCCCACGCGAACAACTCTCCCGGCCACGTCGTGGCCCAGGATGAACGGATGGCGATCGGGCAGGATGAGCTTGAACTCTCCGGTCCTGATCTTGGAATCCAGCAGGTTCACCCCTGCGGCATGGATCTCGACTAGGACATCGCTGTCCTGGAGCTCCGGCATCTCGGTCATCCGCCGCGGTTTGTGGTTGAAGGTGGCTTTCGCGCCAACGCCTGCAAGCGGCTGTCGTCGCCCTATGCTGAGATCAGTTCTCAGATACCTGTCCCTTGCCGCCAGCATGCGATCAGGTGCCCGTCGCCAGCTTGGCTGTGGGGTGGTTCCGCCTTCCGGCAATTGGAACACGACGGCGCGGTCCGCGCCAGGCGCGGTGATCGGCCGGCCGTCAATGCTGGCCGCGCCGCGGCAGGCTTCCGCCAGGGCCGGGGCGATCTTCGTTTCCAGCCGCTCGTTGCGGGCGACCCCGAAGACATAGTCGACGCGGTTTTGCTCGCACCAGGCCATCAGCGCCTCACGGGCAAAGCCAGAATCGGCGCGCAGAATGATGCGGACCCGGGGCCACGACTTGCGGATTCGCGTCACGATCCGCGCGACCTGCTCGACCGCGCCCTTGCTGGCGTCGATGTTGGAGCGTCGCAGCTTGGCCGCCAAAAGGTGCCGGCCGCAGAAGACGTAGAGTGGCAGGTAGCAGTAGCAGTTGTAGTAGCTTCCTGCTGGCCGTGCAGCGGATCATCGGTGGCGTCGAGATCGAGCACGATCTCGCCTGGCGGCTTATCATGGGCTTCCAGGAACAGACCCACGAACAGGGCTTCCATCGCCTCCTTGTCGTAACG
>NZ_SADR02000615.1 GCF_004010325.2 Mesorhizobium sp. M00.F.Ca.ET.216.01.1.1 | reverse complement strand
CCGGCAGCTTGTGTTGAAACAGTCCGATTGCAACCGCGACAAACACGAAGTTGCATAACAGGCGCATGGCAGGCGACGCAGCGTGCCGCAGTAAAAGACCTGTGCCGACAAGAAGCGCAATGGGGAGTAGTGCTATTGCCTCTAATCGTCCCAACGCAAATGCGCTTGCATACCCAATGGCCAGCATGCCCAGGGTAAGGGCACGCGGTACTCGCGCTATGGCCAGCGCGGCGGCAAGAAAAATGGCAACCCACGGCAATGCGTGCATTGAGATGTCCG
>NZ_SADR02000614.1 GCF_004010325.2 Mesorhizobium sp. M00.F.Ca.ET.216.01.1.1 | reverse complement strand
GAAACCGAGAGCCGACAAGCGGTTGCGCGCAACATCGAGGCTCCGCGTGGGCACGCGGGCGGGTGCTGGTGTTCGTCGACGACGACTGCCGGCTCGAACGCAACTACCTCGTCGACCTCGAGCGGCACTATGCGAGCGGCGAGAAATGGCTGATCCGCGGCGGCCGCGTCGAGATCGGCGACGCGCGCGACCTGCCTTTCACCGTCAAGCGCTGCGACCAGCGCGAGCGGCTGACGCACGCCGTCCATCCGGGCGGCTTCGTGCTCGGCTGCAACATGAC
>NZ_SADR02000613.1 GCF_004010325.2 Mesorhizobium sp. M00.F.Ca.ET.216.01.1.1 | reverse complement strand
AAATGCCGTCAGGCTGCATGGCGAGGATTTCTTCCGCGCCGGTCTTGGCCGGCACGACGGTGACCTTGGCGCCGAGGCCCGCCAGCAGGCGCAGGATGTTGCGCTTGACGCCATAGTCGATGGCCACGACATGCATCGACGGCACGCCCCGCTCGCCATAGCCCTCGTTCCAGACCCAGGGCGTCTCGCGCCAGACAGAAGACTGGCCGGAGGTGACCTCCTTGGCGAGATCGAGGCCGATCAGGCCCGACCAGGCCGCGGCCTGCCGCTTAAGATCCTC
>NZ_SADR02000612.1 GCF_004010325.2 Mesorhizobium sp. M00.F.Ca.ET.216.01.1.1 | reverse complement strand
GGTCGGCGAGCCGACGCAGCCCGACATGGCAAAGGCCGATGCCACAAGCGGCGCCAGCAGCGCGGCGCGCGCAAACGTTCTTCCGGTCATGCCAAAAAGTCCCACTCTAACAGCCTTTCGGTCGCCACCGGCCACAGGGGCGCGGTCCCCTTCTTCCCCGCACTTGCGATGGAAATCCGGCGACAATTTGTCTGCCGGAGTGTCGCGTGTTTACCTCAACCACTTGTTAAGGGCAACGCGCGGGCGGATTCAGGCCGCCCGGCGTGGCACTTTTGCACTT
>NZ_SADR02000611.1 GCF_004010325.2 Mesorhizobium sp. M00.F.Ca.ET.216.01.1.1 | reverse complement strand
GCCGCGTGCAGCGCAAGCGCTTCCGTTTCCCGCTGCGCCCGGTCTGGGCCGAGACGCTGCTCGCCACGGTCACCTGCGCGATCATCCTGGGCGCAGTGTGGCTCGCCAACTCCTATCCCTGGCCGGTCGGCATCGTGAACCGCTACGCCGCCGCCAACAACATCACCGTCCCCGAGGGCGGGCTGTTCATCGCGCATGGCATCGCCATTCCGGTGCTGATGGCGGTCGCCGTTGGCCTGATCATGACCTTCGTCACCAAGCGCACGCGCTTCGGCCGCTA
>NZ_SADR02000610.1 GCF_004010325.2 Mesorhizobium sp. M00.F.Ca.ET.216.01.1.1 | reverse complement strand
GACCTTCCTCCCGTCGGCGTGGCCGGAGACCGCCAATGCCCGCGCCGCTTTGCGCCGCAAGTTGAACGGGCGCATCCTGCGGGTACTCTTCGTACGCAGCGCCGGCGTTGCTGCCCTGTTCGCGCTCGAAATCGTTTTGGCCCGGTCACTTGGCGCAGCGGATTACGGCGCGTTCAATGTCGCCTTGGCGATCGCCACAGTCGCAGCGCGGCTTGCTCCGATGGGCTGGCTCAACGCTTCGACGCGGCTGCTGAGCGCTTATACCAACGCGCAACAGTTC
>NZ_SADR02000609.1 GCF_004010325.2 Mesorhizobium sp. M00.F.Ca.ET.216.01.1.1 | reverse complement strand
GATCTTGCCTGTCTCACTCTGGAAGGGATCAACTACGGCTTTGCGGAACGCCTCCTCATACGATCCGCCACCGGAAACGACCACCAGGGTCGACTCTTGCGCTCGCAAAATGCTTGGGGCGCCAAGCACCAGCGCCGCTCCGCTGAGTCCTATTAGGGCCTGACGTCGCGTCGGCCGACTGGAGTTAATGTAGCGCCTCATGAGCTCTCTCCCTTATGAAGACCATATCGGAATGCGATCTGCGGCCGAGGTCACGTGCAACGAAGCCGCCTCAGCTTCG
>NZ_SADR02000608.1 GCF_004010325.2 Mesorhizobium sp. M00.F.Ca.ET.216.01.1.1 | reverse complement strand
GGATTGGGATCGGCCAGCGTGTTGGTGTCTTCCTTCACCGCCGCCGCATCGGCCACCGCCACCGGCGCGTCATTGGTGCCGGTGATGGTGATGGTCAGGTTGGCGGACGAAGAGCCGCCGTGGTTGTCCGAGTTGGTGTAGCTGAAGACGTCGGTGACGGTGGCGCCTTCGGCAAGCTGCTGCACCGAGGCCAGGCCATTGTCGAGCGTATAGCTGTAGCTGCCGTCGCTGTTGAGATGCAGCGTGCCATAGGTGCCGACCAGGTCGTTGCCGACATTGC
>NZ_SADR02000607.1 GCF_004010325.2 Mesorhizobium sp. M00.F.Ca.ET.216.01.1.1 | reverse complement strand
AACAACCGCGCCGCGTGTACGTACAAAGGCCGGGAAGGAACAAAGGTTCAGAGAACTCGGGGAGGACTCGGAATCGGTTAGGCAGCGTCGTGCAACGGCCAATCGCGTTCTCACGACGCTTAAGGCCGCGCTCAATTATGCCTGGAGGGAAGGGAAGGCGGCTTCCGATCGGGAATGGCGGCGCGTCGAGCCGTTCGAAGACGTCGAGAGCGCCCGCGTCCATTATCTCTCGATCGCCGAGGCTCAGCGGCTTGTGAACGCCGCATCGGGCAAGTTCCGG
>NZ_SADR02000606.1 GCF_004010325.2 Mesorhizobium sp. M00.F.Ca.ET.216.01.1.1 | reverse complement strand
CCGGCGACTCGGCTTGCACGGCCCGGACTGCATCGCGTTCGAAGACTCCGCCAACGGCCTGCGCGCGGCGCGTGCTGCACGCGTCCCAACCATCGTGACGCCGACAGCGTACACCGCGGATCATTCTTTCGAGGGCGCGCTCGTCGTGCTGCCTCATCTCGGCGATCCGCATGCGCCTATTCTTTCCCCAAGCGCAAATGAGCGCCCCGCATGGGTGGATCTGGATACGTTGCGCCGCTGGCATCGCGAAGCATTCGATGCGGCCCACGCAGCGGCGGCC
>NZ_SADR02000060.1 GCF_004010325.2 Mesorhizobium sp. M00.F.Ca.ET.216.01.1.1 | reverse complement strand
CGACAAGGGCGCCCAACTCGAACTCACAGGCAGGCAGGTAGGCCTGCAAGTCAACGCCGATCTCAGCGGTATGAGCATCACGGTGAAGTAAGGGCCGTCACTCCGTTCGTCATTCCTTGGATGGGCCTGGATTGGCTAAATTTTGCGATTGGGAACTTCCAAGAAAGCCACCCAGGGAGTGCCGTTCGACCGCAGAATCGAGCGCCTAGGCTTTAGCGGGGCTAGGAGACCGGCAGAATCGCAGTCGGTGCTCTTCAGCAACTGGTGCGGTGCACTATGAAGCCGGCCCGTCCCCAATCCGTGGGAGGCCCGGCCCACTTGCGGAGGTTGGTCGCGCACATGAACGGATGGCAGCTTGCGGGATCGGCAAACATCACCCTAAACGGCGACAATGCGGCGGACGTAGCGGGATTTGGCCGAAGCCTACCCTTCCGCTTTCGGGACGAAGTTACCGACAAGCGGCCAATCCGCTGACATCATAGCGGACGTCCAGCAAGGTACTGCACTTCCCAAAAGCCGACATCGACGCCGGCGGTCGCTAGCTGGCCATTCCAGCGGTGTGCTGGCCCAACGAGACATTCGTGTGTGAAGCAGCAGTGCGCCGCTTGGCCGAACGCCACATTTCCTTCCAAGTTTCAACCCGCCACGTCCCACCGACTGGTCGATAGCGCGGTCGGCGCCGAGGTTGCATCGGCAGCTTTGAGAGGCGCATTTTCAGCGCTCGTCGTCGTAGACTGTCTTGTCGAAGCCAGTGAATATATTCGACTTTAAAAATTCGTTCGGTCCACGGTTTCATGCATGCAGACCAAGGATGTTCGCCCTCGCTTCCATGATATGGTTGTACATACTTAGCTCCGCCCCTACGCTGTCCCGGTCCTTGATGGCGGCTAGAATTTCTCGATGCTTGGTGATGTATCCCCTCATTCTGTCCGGTGTGAGTGATTGCTCTTTCATCCGACCCCAAAGGTTTCCGGCCCGCACCTCATGGATTACTTCGTACAGTGACGAAAGAAGACCGTTTCTTGCCGCCTCGACGACGATGCGGTGAAAGACGGCATCCCACTTTTCGAACTCGACAAGCGTCTCGGCGGCACTCCCCTTGTCGATCGATTTTTGGAGTTCATCGATCTCCTGCGGCGTCGCTCTGAGCGCGGCCAATCCGGCGACTTTTGGCTCGATGATCAAACGCGTCTCGAACACTTCTGCTGGATAGGTGCGGACCGCGTCGCCCGCGCTGCCTGGCGGACGGCGCAGTGCCGTTGACGTGACTCCGCTGCCTGCGATGAAGGTGCCCCTTCCCACGTGCCTTGTCAGGCGCCCCTCGTTCTCGAGCGAAGCGAGCATCCTCCGCAACGCGGTGCGAGGCAGGCCAAGCTTTAGCGCCAAATCGCGCTCGGGTGGCAGGCGGTCGCCTGGCTCCAATCCCTCCGCCTCGATGAAATCCTTCAGTACGACGCTCATCATCCTTCCTTGAAACTTTTTTCGCAACCAATTTGATCTATATTGACACCAATATCAAGACCAATTCTAAGTTGATCGCAGGTTTTAACCTAATTGGTTGCGAATGGTGTCCTACGTGAAGCCAAATCCAGTACAGCAGACTTACGCGGAATCCCAGAGTGACGCGGTCGCCGTCGCGGGCAAAGCGCGGACGCAACTCTTCATCGGCGGGCGGTGGCTGTATGCGAAAAACGCACTCGCCTTCGACGTAGTCGATCCTTCGACGGCCCGGCTCATTGCAACAGTCGCCGACGGCGACGTCGCGGATGCGATCGCCGCGATAGACGCTGCCGCTGCTGCCGCTGAGCCTTGGAAGGCGACATCGCCGCGCTGTCGCTCGGACATGCTGATGAGGTGCTTTCATCTTATGACCGAGCGCTCGGATTGGTTGGCAAGGCTCATCTCCGTCGAGAATGGCAAAGCTCTGGCCGATGCTCGGTCCGAAGTGGCATATGCTGTGGAATTCTTCCGCTGGTACGCTGAAGAAGCCGTCAGGCCTCGAGGAGAGTTTGGTCTCGCCCCATCGGGAGCGAACCAGATCATCGTAAACCAAGAGCCGATTGGTATCACGGTGTTGGTAACGCCCTGGAACTTTCCGGCGGCCATGGCGACCCGCAAGATTGCTCCCGCCCTGGCGGCTGGATGCACTTGTATCCTGAAACCCGCGGCGGAAACACCGCTCACCGCGCTGGCGATCGGCGAAATCATGGCCGAAGCAGGCGTTCCGGGCGGCGTCGTCAACGTCCTGACGAGCCGGAAAGCCGGGCCCGTCGTCAACGCCCTGCTCCATGACAAGCGGGTCAGGAAGCTTTCCTTCACCGGTTCGACCGGCGTCGGCCGAATTCTCCTCAAGGAGGCGGCTGACCAAGTCGTCAGCTGCTCCATGGAACTCGGCGGGAACGCACCGTTCATCGTGTTCGATGACGCCGACCTCGACGTCGCTGTAGCGGGCGCGATGGTCGCTAAGATGCGCAATGGCGGAGAGGCATGCACCGCTGCGAACCGCTTCTATGTCCAGCGTGGTATTCTGGAGGACTTCACCCAGCGCCTCGGCGAGGAGATGGCGGGGCTCAAGGTCGGTCCAGGCCTGGACCCGGAGACCCAGTTGGGCCCTTTGATCACCAAAGCCGCCATGAGCAAGGTCGCCAGTCTGGTCGAAGATGCCGTCGCCAAGGGAGCGCGCGTCGTGACCGGCGGCTCCCGGTACGACGGTGATGGCTTCTTTTATCCGCCTACCGTGCTTGCGGACGTCCCCGCCGACGCAGCTCTCCTGAACGAGGAAATCTTCGGTCCGGTCGCGCCGATCGTCGCCTTCGATACGGAAGACGAAGTTGTCCGGATGGCGAACGACACCGAATATGGACTGGTGTCCTATGTGTTCAGCCGCGACCTGAAACGGGCGCTCGCCGTTGCCGGTCGGATCGAGAGCGGCATGGTCGGCATCAACCGTGGCGTCGTTTCCGACGCGGCCGCTCCATTCGGCGGCATGAAGCAGAGCGGCTTGGGCCGTGAGGGCAGCCACCACGGCATGCTCGAATATCTGGAGACAAAATACATCGCGGCTGGCTGGTAACCAGCGGATCGCAAAGCAGATCGGCTCCGCAATTGACGGCGGCCCTGAAGGTCTGGGGCCGGATCTCTCAGGCGGCGCGCGACCGCAAATCTTATTGCCCGTGCCATGCCGCATGGAGACATTCTAGGGTTTGCGCCGCCCCTCGTTATGACGGAGTCCGAAATTGATGAGATGGTCTCGATCGCCAAGGCGGCCGTAAACGAGGTCGCGCAAACGATCGAAGGCTAAAGACGCCGAGCAACGGTGAGTAGTGGAAACGGCACGCATGGAAGACGCTTTGACAATGTCCCCTGTTCTGAAAGTTCACGAACTTCGCAAAGCCTTTGGCGCGATCAGCGTTCTCAATGGGGTGAGCTTCCAGATGCGGCAGGGCGAGGTCACTTCCCTCGTTGGCTCTTCCGGCTCAGGAAAGAGCACCGCGCTACGATGCATTAATTTCCTGGAGACCCCGAGCTCGGGCGAGATTGAGGTGATGGGCGACGCGATTTCCGCCGTGCAGAACGAACGTCACGAAACGGAAATCGTCAACGCGGCCAATATCAGAGTTTTTCGCCGCCGCATCGGCATGGTGTTTCAGAGCTTCAATTTGTGGCCCCATCGGACCGTGCTCGGAAATGTAACCGAAGCACTGATCTACGTGCTGCGGAAGGACAAGCGGGAAGCGGAAGAAACAGCGCTTTCCGCGCTCTCGAAGGTGGGCATGGCCGACTTTAGCCACCGATATCCAAGCCAGCTTTCGGGCGGCCAGCAGCAGCGCGTGGCAATCGCGCGTGTCCTAGCGATGCGGCCCAAACTGATGCTTTTTGATGAACCAACCTCCGCGCTTGATCCCGAACTGGTCGGCGAGGTCTTGAAGGTCATCAGAACGCTTGCCGGCGAGGGCGCGACCATTCTCCTCGTCACGCATGAAATGAGGTTCGCACGAGAGGTGTCGAACCGAATGATATTCCTGCACAAAGGTACCGTTGAGCAGGATGCCGTGCCGGAAGAACTGTTTTGCAATCCCGCCTCCGAGGCGGTGAATCGGTTCCTTTCCAGCGTTATCTCAACCGCCGCCTGATGGCGGCAACCAAAAAGCAAAAAGGGGAAATTGCATGCGCACTAAGAACACACTTCGCTCAGTTTTGGTATCCTGCCTTGTCCTGACGGCGGCGATGGGGTTCGCACGGGCCGACGATGGCGTTTTGCGCGTCGGCACCGAAGGCGATGCGCCGCAATTCAGCATGGCCGATGCCAACGGCAACGTCACCGGGTTCGACGCCGATATCGCGAACGGCATCTGCGCCGAACTTAAGGTTAAGTGCAAATTCGTGGTTCAGACGTTCAGTTCGCTGGTTCCGTCGATGGACAAAGATCGCTTCGACATAATCATCTCGGGTCTTGGCATCACCGACGAGAGAATGAAAAAGATCGACTACTCCATTCCATACGCAACCACGCCCCAGTATTTTGTGGTTCCCAAGGACTCTCCTCTCGTCGGGCTGAAGAGCCTTCCGGAAATTGAAAAGGCGCTGGCAGGAAAGACCATAGGTGTAGTGAACGGCACCACCTACGCAAAGTTCATCAAGAAACATATTCCGACCGCAGACTTGAAGACCTACGACGCCACTACCCAGCAGAATTCCGATCTTGGGACAGGCCGGCTCGACGCCGCCTTTGGCGATTCCCCGACCTGGGTTGACTTTCTCGGCTCCCCGGACGGAGCCAACTTTGCCCGCATCGACGTCAAGGTCACCGGGGCCGACGATCACGAAGCACTAGGTTATGGTATGGGGGTCGGCCTGCGCAAGAGCAATACCGAGCTCAAAGCCAAGCTGGACGCCGCGCTCTGCGACATGATCAACAACGGCAAGGTAAAGGCGGCCTCGGAAAACTGGTTCAAGGACGACTACACCATCCCGTGCAAGAAGTGATCATTCAACAGTCAACAGATCGTCGCGGCAATGCCGCGACGATCCCAGGATGTTTTTCATGTTGAACGATATCTGGGTGCTGATGGTGGAGAAGGGCTGGACCCTTGCACTGCTGCGCGGCGCCGGCGTTACGATCCTGATTGGTGTTCTTGGCGTGGTCATAGGGCTGGCGGCGGCAATACCGCTTGCCATTCTTCGTTGGCGCCGACTGCCCGTCCTGTCTCAGCTTGTCGATGCCTACAGCATCGTTATTCGCGGCGTTCCGGGGCTGCTGGTCATCTATCTCCTGTTTTTCGGCTCGGTCGATTGGGTGCAGAAAATCGCCTCCGCATTCGGCTATGCCGACAGCGCCGAAAACGCCTATCCATTCATTGTCGGCATCATCGCAATCGCCGCCATCTCATGCGCGTACTCGGTAGAAGTCATACGAGGCGCACTGCAGGCCGTTCCCGTCGGCCTGCTGGAAGCGGCTCGATCGCTTTCGTTGTCGCCACGTTTAACCTTTTTTCGGGTGACGCTGCCACTCGCCCTCAGGCTGGCGCTGGGGGGGATCAACAACGTATGGCAGATGACAATCAAGGATACGTCGCTCGTATCCGTCGTCGGCATGCAGGAATTGATGCGCACAGCAGCAATCGCCGCAGGCATCACGCGTTCACCGCTTCTGTTCTATTGCCTGGCGGCAGCTATGTTCTTTGCCATGACCGCTGTGAGCCAAATTCTGTTCAACCGCGCTGAAAAATACTTCAATCGTGGCTTCAGTAGGGGTTAAAATGGATTTGAGCATCATCACATATGCAGTTCCATTTCTCCTCGTCGGCGCGAAGACAACCCTGCTGATTGCACTTTTCGGGGTCGGCCTTGGATTACCGTTCGGCATTCTGCTGGCAACAGCCCGGACATCTCAGGTCGGCACGATCCGGAGATGCGCCGATTTCTATTGCGCAGTGTTCAGGGGCACCCCGATGCTCGTGCAGATATTCGTCATTTATTACGGCTTCGCTCAGATAGGTTTCATACGCCATAACGCGATCCTCTGGTGGCTGATCGGCGACAGTCTGCATGCTGCCGTCCTCGCCGTCATTCTCAACACGGGTGCTTATACGGCGGAAATTTTCCGCACTGCTCTCCTCTCGCTGCCGCGTGGGCTCATCGAGGCGGCGGAGGCTTGCGGCATGTCCCCGTGGGTGATCTTCCAGCGTATCAAGTTCCCCCTGGCGCTGCGGCAGGCCTTGCCTTCCTATAGCACTGAGGTCGCCGTTATCGTCAAGGAATCGAGCCTAGCCTCCACCATCACGGTGCTTGAAATCACCGGCCATGCCAAACGGCTGATGAGCGAGACATTCGCCATCATGGAAATCTTCGTCATCACCGCTGTCTTTTATCTCGTGATCAACGTCGTCTGTCTGACTGCTCTGAATGTCATCGAAAGACGCCTGTCTTTCGAGCCGCATTTCGCACGCTGAAAGGATCCCCCATGTCAAAGCTTACCTTTGTCGACCAGAAGAATCTCCCCGAACCCAGGAGAGGGGTACCACTGCCGGAACGACGCGTGGAAGGCGATCCCCGTTTTCTGACTTGGGATATCGCGCAAACCGCCGATGGCCAGGTGCAGGCCGGAGTATGGGAGGTCACTCCTGGCGCCTACCGTTCCGTCAAGGGCGAGACCTTCGAATTCTGCTACATCCTTTCGGGGGTTTCGGAACTCATTGAGGACGGGTTCGAGCCACGTCGAATCGCAGCAGGCGATGCTTTCGTCATGCATCCCGGATTCACGGGCGTCTGGCGGGTGATCGAAACGACGCGAAAGCTCTGGGTCTCCCGCGATTGAGCGGAATACGCCCGAGCTGATTGAACCAAGATGCACACCATGAGTATCGAAGATTCCGCGCGCCAATTCAAATCCGTGCCGTATTGGTGGGACGACTGCGCTTTTGCTCCCTTGCCGGTGCGGCCGGTGGTCCCTCGATGCGACGTCGCCATCGTCGGGGGCGGCTATGCGGGCCTGTCCGCAGCCATTGAGCTTGCGAGGGCCGGGCGCAGCGTTCAGCTTTTCGACCGGCTACCGATAGGACAAGCCGCATCCAGCCGCAACGGCGGCATGGCGAGCGGCAGCATAAGGCCGGGCCGCAAACAATTGATCCGGAGATTTGGAGAAGCTCGCGCCAACGGCATCTTGATGGAGGGAAAGGCTGCGCGAGAGGATCTTTGGAGCTTTCTTGAAGAGGAGAAGGTGGAGTGCGACTTTTTCCTATCTGGCCTTTTTGATGGAGCGATAAATCAACACGAATGTGACGAATTGAGCCGCTACGCCGAGCTATTGCAACGTTTTCTCGGGATTGAGGCGTATTCAGTAGCCTGCGCAGAAGTATCGCGATACATCGGAACCGACTTCTACGCTGGTGGTTTCGTGCGCATGGATATTGGTGGGCTTCACCCCGCCAAGCTGCTTTCCGGCATCCTGCGAGTCGTCCGGGCGACAGATGCGGTCATCCATGAGAACACCGCGGTGCTGGGGACCATTGCTGAAGTGGGGGGGATGCGTGTCGCCACGTCGCGCGGCGAGGTGTTTGCGAAGAAGGTGCTGGTATGCACCAACGCCTATACTGACCGCTTCGATCCCTGGCTTCGCCGTCGTCTCGTGCCGGTGCGCAGCCGCATCGTCGCCACTGAACCATTGGGTGACGGAGCTATGGAACGCCTGATGCCGAAGCGGATGATGTACGGCGACACGAGGCAGCTCAGCTACTACTACCGTCCATCGCCAGACGGCTCGCGCATTCTCTTTGGCGGGCGCGACGGCACGATGGAAGGCGACCCGCTTGCCCCCACCACACACCTGCGCTCCGAACTTGGCCGCATATTCCCCGAACTGGCGGGTATTGGTCTTACGCATAGCTGGTTCGGCCAGGTTGCGATGAACCGAGACATGATTCCACGCATGTTTACTTTGGGAGATACGGTCTACGCTACCGGCTTCTGCGGCTCCGGCGTGGTTTGGGCGCGCTGGCTCGGCAAGAAGGCAGCCTTCAAACTTCTTGGCGAGACGGAGAAGGCGCGATCGGCCTTCGACTTCGATCCAGCGCCGAAGGCAGTGCCCTTCTACCGCGGCAGGCCGTGGTTCATCCCGATCGTCTATTCGCTCTACGAGTGGAGGGACAAGCGCGCAATGTCCCGACGGAATGGAAGGGAAGGGCGGTCATGACCTTTCTTTTCCCTGTGATCGCGTCATGGACCATCTGAATTCGGACGGCCGACATGGGGCGCACGGCGGACCTGCCCGATGTTTCGTGCGCGAACCCCTGAGAGCGAGCGCCGCCATTAACCATCGATTAACTATCCCGTCGCCTTTAATTCAATTTTGCAACATACTGATTTCGGTAGCGAGGCTGCTCAAGGAAACTGGAACAAGAGGGTAATTCTCCTGTTCGCGCACCTGCCACTTTCACTCACGACAGTCGAAATTGAAAAAGGAAGCGACGGAATACCGTCGTCCCATCGGGAGGCGCCAGCATCATGTTTGATGAGGAGCGCCAGTATGAATATCGAAGATGCAGTTACGGCAGTGACGTTAGAAGCGAGCGCGCTCATGTCTTGCCTTGGCCAGCCAGTTGTCGCCTACCACGTCACGGAAATCATGAGAGAGACAGACCTGGCACACGCCCGCGAGATGCAGCTCGCGCTGGTGCGACGAGGCATCGAGGCTCTTGTCGATGACGGACTGGAAGGCGTCGCCGCCGAACATTTTGCATCCCAGTTCGAGGGCCGCATCGGCTTGACCTGGAGACTCATGCACGCGTCCGACGGCGCGGCGCATTGATCAAGACCAGAGCGGTCTTGGTCAAGCTCTGGCAAGGCAGCTTCGCGGCGCAAAGCTGCCTGTGGCCTGTGCATTAGCGATGTCCGCTTCTGTGATGGGTTTCGGATGCCGGCCCTCTACTGAGATGGCGTGGCTCCGAGGCCGGCGTCCGGAAGCCTCCAGGGAAGGAACCCGCGGGGTGGAGATCTCGGTTTCGAGTCTATGGGGATTTGACGGTTCGGCTTGGTCCGTTGTGACCGCACCGATTGGCTTGGTGGGTGGGCAGGCGTAGCTCGACGGGCTGGCGATGGCTGTGCGCATTGCGATGCGGCCCTTGAAGAGCGGGCGGTTTCGGCGCTGCAGATGGTGCGGGACATGCGATCGGCCGGAGACGCACGATCGCCTCGGGCCGCCGACGACCAGAGTCCTCGGCGGGTATGCAGAGCGATGAAGAGCGGTTTGTGGTCATGGCGCCCTCGTCCATGGCGGCGCGCGGGCGCGGTCGCCGCCGCGTTCGAAGGTCTCGATGACGATCATCTTGCCGCCGCAGCATGGACATGGCGGCCGCCAGTCCGATGGCGTGGCGGCATCGGCGCCCGTTCCGTTGCATTCGGCCTTGGGCTGCGGCGCGGCGAGAAGTTCGCGAGCGCGCGCGATGTTGGCCTTGGCGTGCGCACTGGCGAGCAGCCCATAGTGGCGGATGCGATGGAAGCCTTTGGGTAGCACGTGGAGCAGGAATCGGCGGATGAACTCGCCCGCTTCCAGTGTCATGGTCCGGTAGCGCTCGCTGCCATTGCGGCGGTAGTCCTTGACGCGGAATGTGACGCCCGCCTCGTCGAGCGCGATTAACCGGCTGTTGGAGATGGCGACGCGGTGGGTATAGCGCGACAGGTAGGCCAGCACCGCCTCGGGTCCGGCGAAGGGCGGCTTGGCGTAGACGAACCAGTTCTTCTTCTTGAGCGGTGCCAGGAAGGCAGCAAAGGCGCGCTCGTCGCCGAGGCCAGCATTGTCGCCGAAGAACCTCAGCCGGCCGGCGGCATGGGCCTCAGTGAGCTTCGACAGGAAGAGCCGTCGGAACAACTTCGACAGCACGCGCACGGGCAGGAAGAAGCCGGGCCGGCAGGACACCCAGCGCGTGCCGTCGAGCGCGATGCCGCCACCCGGCACGATCATGTGGACATGCGGATGATGGGTCATCGCCGAGCCCCACGTATGCAGCACCGCGGTGATGCCGATGCGGGCGCCGAGGTGCTTTGGATCGGCGGCGATGGTGAGCAGTGCCTCGGAGGCGGCGCGGAACAACAGGTCGTAGATCACCGCCTTGTTGGGATAGGCGATGGCGGCGATCT
>NZ_SADR02000605.1 GCF_004010325.2 Mesorhizobium sp. M00.F.Ca.ET.216.01.1.1 | reverse complement strand
ACGTGGGCGGCGTACTGCGGGGCGCGGCGCATATCGAGTCGGGCGTCGTGGGCAAACACACGATCATTGGCGAACTGGATGGACGCGTGACGGATCGCGTTCGCCACGTTGCCGACGCATTCAATGGTGCCGGTCTCGCGACTCAGGTCAGCGACAATATCGTCGGCACGATGTGGGACAAGCTGCTGGTGAATGTGGCAACCGGCGCGCTGACCGGCATCACGTCGCTCACCTACGGCCAGCTGTATGAAGAGCCTTTGCTCAAGGCCGCGTCGCTCGC
>NZ_SADR02000604.1 GCF_004010325.2 Mesorhizobium sp. M00.F.Ca.ET.216.01.1.1 | reverse complement strand
CCGACATCCTCCGTCGCGCGATGGGCAAGAAGAAGAAGTCCGAGCTCGACAAGCAGCAGGTCGGCTTCTTCGGCGGCATGAAGGAGCGCGGCTACTCCGAGGCCGCAGCGCAGGCGCTGTGGGACATCCTCCTGCCGTTCTCCGACTACGCCTTCAACAAGGCGCACTCGGCCGCGTACGGCGTCGTCTCCTACTGGACGGCCTACCTCAAGGCCCACTACACGGCCGAGTACATGGCCGCCCTGCTCACCTCGGTGGGCGACAACAAGGACAAGCTCGC
>NZ_SADR02000603.1 GCF_004010325.2 Mesorhizobium sp. M00.F.Ca.ET.216.01.1.1 | reverse complement strand
TTCATTCAGACCCTCAATTCCCAAGCGATGCGGTCGCGGACGATGCGGGTCGAGGCAATCAGCGGCAGTGCCGCGACCGCGAGCGCGATGACGAGCACGGCAACGCCGATCGCCCACACCCCGCGCCGGATCAAAGATGATGGCATCTTGCCCCGTATGCTTCCATTGCCGACAAATCGCTCGACGGGTGTAGCCGAGCGCCGACGCTTTTCAAGTCTTTATGGCCCTGCAATGGCATTTGCACCCCATTGGCGCCGGCCTTTCCAACAACATCTTGCTCT
>NZ_SADR02000602.1 GCF_004010325.2 Mesorhizobium sp. M00.F.Ca.ET.216.01.1.1 | reverse complement strand
GCTCTTCCGATCTGGCCGAGCTTCTCGCCGACGCCGCCAGGAGCGAAATCATGCCCCGCTTCCGCCGGCTGGGCGAAGGCGACGTCCGCCAGAAGACTTCCGCCGCGGACCTCGTGACGGAAGCGGATGTTAATGCTGAAAGGCTGATCACCGCCAGGCTGCACGAGCGCTATCCCGACGCCATGGTGGTCGGCGAGGAGGCCTGCTCCGACAATCCGGCCTTGCTTGCGGGACTGGGCGACGCCGAACTCGCCTTCGTCATCGATCCCGTCGACGGTACC
>NZ_SADR02000601.1 GCF_004010325.2 Mesorhizobium sp. M00.F.Ca.ET.216.01.1.1 | reverse complement strand
GGCTTACGCCGCCCGTATAGCCTGCTTGCCGAGATCGCCACGAATAGTGGGACCGGCGGCGCGGATCTTCTCGCGCAACCGCACCGGCTCGACGACGCCGTCGACGACTTCCGCGTCGATCAGATTGACGTCGACCACCTCATTGTTGGCGTAGGCTGCGGCGCCGATCGCTTCCAACCGGTCCTCCGCCGCCTTGTCATGCGCGATCTCCGCATGGCCGACCGTCTCCGCCCAGCCGCCATCGGCGTACCAGACGGCGATGCCGTCGGAGAGCCTGTTCG
>NZ_SADR02000600.1 GCF_004010325.2 Mesorhizobium sp. M00.F.Ca.ET.216.01.1.1 | reverse complement strand
CATAGACGGGCTGGCCGGGGTGCCCAGCATCTTCGAGTTCCTGGGCGCTGCAGACGACCGCCCCGCAGCCGGCAAGGCGCTTCGGCATTTCGGCACGGAGACGCTGGAAGGCGGCGTGGTGTGGCTGCGGTACAAGGTGGAGGCGGCGGCGTGAAGCTAGCCGGCCTTCGTCGCCCCGAACCGCAGCCCGTCCATCAGGAGCTTCACCAGCCGCCCCGACCGCTCGCGCCAGTCGGGCGTGTTGGGGGCGGAGTAGATGCCGCCCAGCGCATGCATCACAT
>NZ_SADR02000599.1 GCF_004010325.2 Mesorhizobium sp. M00.F.Ca.ET.216.01.1.1 | reverse complement strand
ACGCAGCTTACCGCCGGCTCGACCTGGCATGTGGCGGGGCTGATCCCGTCCTATGCCCGCAACATCAATATCGGGCGCATGATCAAGACGACGATCGACATTTATGAAGGGCTGGAAGCCGAGACCGGACAGCCGGTCGGCTGGCATAAATGCGGCCAGTTGCGCATTGCCAATTCCAGGGACCGGCTCGACGAGTTCAAGAGCTATATGAGCGTCGCCGATGTCCAGGGCATGCGGGCGCATTTGCTGACACCGGCCGAGGCCAGGGAGCTTTGCCAGAT
>NZ_SADR02000598.1 GCF_004010325.2 Mesorhizobium sp. M00.F.Ca.ET.216.01.1.1 | reverse complement strand
GCCGCAGGCCGGCGCTTCGGCCGAAGCCAAGCCGGCGGAAGGTGCCGCACCGGCGAAACCGGCCGAAGGCGCTGCTCCGGCCAAGCCGGCCGCTCCCGCTCAATAAACAATTTGTCATTGTGACACCTTGGAAAAGCCGGGTTCGTCCCGGCTTTTCTGTTAGGAAAGCCGCATATTGGGCGACAAAGACCGCCCCTTGCGGTTTTCACCGGCGTCAAATGATCTAGATTGCCGGTGGGCAGAGCAATTCCAGGAAAAGTGGGACCCGGTTTTCCGAGATC
>NZ_SADR02000597.1 GCF_004010325.2 Mesorhizobium sp. M00.F.Ca.ET.216.01.1.1 | reverse complement strand
GTGACATTCCACTGGCCAACGTTTGTCGACCCATGCTGCCTGTCCATCATTTGAATAACTCGCGCTCGCAGCGCGTCTTGTGGCTACTCGAAGAGCTCGACGTTCCGTACGAGATCAAGCGATACGAGCGCGATCCGCAAACCATGCTCGCGCCGCCCGAGTTGCGCGCGGTGCATCCGCTCGGCAAGTCACCCGTCATTACGGACGATTGACTGACCATTGCAGAGTCGGGCGCGATTATCGAGTATCTGGTCGGCAAGTATGGGCAGGGCCGTTTTGCG
>NZ_SADR02000596.1 GCF_004010325.2 Mesorhizobium sp. M00.F.Ca.ET.216.01.1.1 | reverse complement strand
GTAGTGCTTGAGGCTGTGCATCAGCGCCGTTGGCGCGCTGAGCGGATCGCTGGTCAGGAACACCGCCGTGCCCGACACCAATTGTGGTTTTTTCTTCAGAAGGTTAGCCGCCAGGAAGTCGAGCGGGATCTCGTTGCGGCGGGTCTTGTCGAACAGGTAGCGGCTGCCCCTTATCCAGGTCGACATGATCAGTCCCATGACGCAGGCGACCGTGATCGAAACCCAGCCGCCCTCGACGATCTTGACCACGTTGGCGGAGAAGAAGCCCAAATCGATTGTGC
>NZ_SADR02000005.1:129948-292624 GCF_004010325.2 Mesorhizobium sp. M00.F.Ca.ET.216.01.1.1 | reverse complement strand
GACGACCAATCGCGGCTCAGAAAAGGCCACGGCGCCCTCAACATGGCCATCGTGCGCCATTTCGCCATCAACCTGGTCCGTACCGTCAGCGATAAGCACTCCATCAAACTCAGACGCAAAAAGGCCGGGTGGAGCGCCGACTACCTCGCCGCAATCCTCGGCGAGCTCCGCCGTTAACCTGGATTCGGAGCCCTGTTTTTGTCGCTGGCAGGATACTGCAGCGCCGCGCGTCCTCCTTGGATGCATAAAGGCACTGCGTGACTTTGATTTTGCGCATTCCGAACCGAAGGCTCAGGGCCATGCGCTAGCCGGCTGCGGCCAAAAGGCCAAGGGGCGCATAAAACGCAAACGGCGGATCCGGAATCCGCCGTTTCGATTCTTCTGCTTTCGCCCTGCCTACCAGAGGTCGTAGCGCAGCCCGAGCTTAACTTGATGATTGCTGATCCCTTTGCGGATCGGAAAGTCATCCAGGTCAGCGATGGTTTGATATTCGGCGTCCGGCGCAGACAGGTACTGGTAGCCGAGATCAACCAGAACGTTCTTGGACACCTGGTAAGCAAGGCCGGCATTCAGCGAATATGCAAAGGAGTATTGGGTCTTGTTGTCATGCAGGACAAAATCGTTTGTGTCGTCGCCGTCATCGCTGAAATAGCTGGCCGAAAGGCTGCGTTTGCTTCGAAAGAAGCCGACACCGGCGCCGACATAGGGCGTGAAGCCGACATAGGTTCCCAGGTCGACATATCCATTTACCATTCCGGTCCAGGCGTAGTTTTTCAAGCTTGAGGAAGCAGCGATAGTGCCATCGTCGAAGCCAACAGAAATCTTGTTGCCTGGCAGGTAACCGAGATTCACTTCGGCCCGAAGGTAATCGTTCAGATGATAGCCGAAGCCGATACTGGCAAAGACCGGGTCCTCGTTTTCATCATAACTCGCAGGATTGAAAGCGAAGTCCACATTCTTGAAGCTCTTTTCCGGCAAGTAAGCGACATCGCCGCGCAGGTACCATCCCGAGCCGACCTCGACCGGCACGTAATCCGGCGCCTGGTCGACGTAGATCGGCGGCTCGTAGTCAGCCGCCAGCGCCTGCGTTGCTGGCATCAGAACGATTGCGGCAAGTGCCAGCGCTGTACGCGATTTGAGTATCATGGTCCCCGGCTCCCGAACTTGGCGCCAGTCGCAAATCGCGAGCAGAGCTGCCGTTTCAGAGAGCATTGTTAACCATAGTGGTTAAGTGCCGGTTAAGGATAACAGAGCGTTAGCAAAATTGATTTCTAATAGGTTTCACCCAGCGCAATCCAAGGAAAATTCAAAAGAAAAACCGCCCGGCAAGGGCCGGGCGGTTCGCGCATTCTTGGATTTCGAAGCGGTTACTTCGTGTAGATCGGCTCCGGCTCCGGCACATAGGGCTCCGGCTCGACGCAGTCCGATTTGCCGAACTGGTAGCGCAGGCCGCCGCGCACTTCATGGATGTTGATGCCTCGATCGTAGCCCGGACCGACATTGCTGATAGAGTCGTAGTCGAACATCTTGCCACCGTTGATGTGGCTATAGCGGTAGCCGACATCGAGCTTGACCCGGTCGGTCAGGCAGTAGGAAGCGCCGACCATGGCGGCATAGGCGAAGCGCCAGCCCTTGCCGCCGCGGTGGAAGAAATCCCCGTCGGCGTCGCTGTTGTGCAGCGTGTCCCACTTGACCCAGGCGCCGCCTATGCCGGCGCCGACATAAGGCGTGACGCCGTGCCAGGTGCCGATGTCGACATAGGCGTTGGCCAGCAGCAGAAGTGCCGTGTAGGACGAGGTGTCGACCGAAACGCAAGGCGTCTGCGCGATGCCGCAGAAGCCGCTGGTCGAGCCGCGAAATTTGGACTTGCTCATCCAGTCCGCAGTGAGATCCGCGCGGAAATGCTGGTTGATCTGGTAGCCGACACCGGCGCCGGCCGAGAAGGCGCTCTTCAGCTTGCCGCTGTCGAACGAGCCTGGAAACTGGGGCGGTGTTGCACTGTAGGTGGTGTAGTCGGCGCCACGGAACTTCGACCAGTGATAGTCGATGTCGCCGCGAATGTACCAGCCGCCAAAGGCGGCCGGTTCCTCATAGACGGCCGGCGGCGGCGCCTGCTCGATGACGGGCGGCTCCACGAGATCGGCAGCGAAACCCGGCCCAGCCATTCCTGCAAGCAGCGCGGCAAAGAGAGCCTTTCTTGCTGTTTTGAACATGCTTGTCACCCCTGAGAACCCTCGGAACGTCCAATCCGCCCGAATGTGATTGACCTCAGTTGTGGATAATGAATTGCAAAGGTTAAAACGCGTTTAACCGTATTGATTAACCACGAATCTATAGAATTTTAGAATTGGGCCTGTCTGCCTGAAGCACCGGTTGCTTTGTGACCAGACAAAAAGCCCGCCTTCCGGCGGGCTTTGCAATTGTCGAAACGATAGGGTCGGAAGCCGAGGAGTCAGGCGGCGCTACGGGTTTCCGAAATGATCTCGACGATGTTGTTGACCACGGCCTCGACCAGTTGCGGGTCATCACCCTCGGCCATGACGCGGATCAGCGGCTCGGTGCCGGAGGGCCGGATAACCAGGCGTCCGGCCTTGCCGAGCCGATTGCGGGCATCTTCGATCGCCGCCTTGACCTGTGCCTCCTCGAGCGGCTTGCCACCGGCGATGTGGACATTCTTCAACAGCTGCGGCACCGGCTCGAACTTCTTCGACAGTTCGCTGACCGGCCGGTTCTGCCGCTTGATGCAGGCCAGCACCTGAAGCGCCGAGACCAGGCCGTCGCCTGTCGTCGAGAAATCGGACAGCACAATGTGTCCCGACTGCTCGCCGCCGACATTCAGCCCGTGCGCGCGCATATGCTCGACGACGTAGCGATCGCCGACCCTGGTGCGGTGCAACAGCAGGTTCATGTCGCCGAGGAAGCGTTCGAGGCCGAGATTGGACATCACGGTCGAGACGACGCCGCCACCGGCCAGCCGCCCGCTCTGGTGCCAGGATTCAGCGATCAGCGCCATGATCTGGTCGCCATCGACGATCGCACCGTTCTCGTCAACGATGACGACACGGTCGGCGTCGCCGTCGAGCGCGATGCCGATGTCGGCGCGCACCTCGTGCACCTTCTTCTGCAGGCCGGCCGGATGGGTAGAACCGCATTCCTTGTTGATGTTGAAGCCGTTGGGTTCGACGTTGATTGCCACAACCTCAGCACCGAGTTCCCACAGCGCCTCGGGCGCCACCTTGTAGGAGGCGCCGTTGGCGCAGTCGACGACGATCCTGAGGCCCGAAAGCGACATCGACCGCGGCAAGGTGCGCTTGGCGAATTCGATATAGCGGTCATGGACGCCATCGACGCGCTTGGCGCGGCCAAGCCCGTCCGAATCGGCGAGCGCCAGGTCGATATCCTTGTCGAGCATGCCCTCGATGCGCTCCTCGATCTCATCTGAGAGCTTGTAGCCGTCGGGGCCGAACAATTTGATGCCGTTGTCGTAATACGG
Organism: Mesorhizobium sp. M00.F.Ca.ET.216.01.1.1; assembly: GCF_004010325.2. Lineage (GTDB taxonomy): Bacteria > Pseudomonadota > Alphaproteobacteria > Rhizobiales > Rhizobiaceae > Mesorhizobium. The sequence continues at coordinate 289,131 of NZ_SADR02000005.1, read as the reverse complement.
ATTGTGCGAGGCCGAGATCATCACGCCGATGTCGGCGCGCAGCGAGCGCACCAGCATGGCGACCGCCGGTGTCGGGATCGGGCCAAGCAGGAACACGTCCATGCCGGCGGCGCACAGGCCCGACACCATCGCGTTCTCGATCATGTAGCCGGAAAGTCTGGTATCCTTGCCAAGTACGACGCGGTGGCGATGGTTGCCGCGCTGGAACGACAGGCCCGCGGCCATGCCGACCCTCATGGCGATCTCCGCCGTCATCGGGAACTTGTTGGCGCGCCCGCGAATGCCGTCCGTGCCGAAATAATGCCCTGCCATGCTTGCCAGAATCCCCGTCGGTTTTTCAGCGGCCCGTAATGCCACAAATTCGGCTGCTTCCAATCATCACAATGTATGATCTTATGTTACCAATCCTTAGAAAATCATTGTTGCAGGCAACCCTGCTGATTCGACGGTCCGTCATCCCGTCCCGTCTTGTGGCAAACATGCCAGTTACGGCGGCCCGCCCGGCGCAGGTTGCTCCGGCAAATCTTGCTTCAGGGGCAGTAGACCGCAACGATTTCATCACCTTGTCAGCAGGAAAGCATTTTCCGACGGTATACACGTCAGTTAGTGTCTGGTGCAACCGCTCGTTGAGAGCTATTAATCTGCAAAAAGCCATCCTGTGGTCGGCAGCAACGGAGAAACGCCATGCTCATCAATCGAATAGCCACTTTGACGGGCCTTGCCGTCATGACCTTGTTTCTGGTAGCGCCAGCCAACGCACTGACCATGGCCGAATGTAGTACCAAATACAACGCGGCCAAAGATGCCGGGACGCTGGCGGGACAGACCTGGAACCAGTTCCGCAAGGCTGAATGCGGCACCGCTGCGGCCGCGACCACCACGGACGATACAAAGCCAGCCAAGAAGGCGGCAAAGGCGACCGACGCCGCCACGGCCGACACCACCAAGGCTGCTGCCGACGATACGGCGCCGGGTCTGACGGCGAAGGAATGCAGCACCAAATACCAGGCTGCCAAGGCCGCCGGCACCCTCAACGGCATGAAATGGAACGACTTCCGCAAGACCCAATGCGCCGCGGGCGCTGCGGCCGCGGCGCAACCCGCCGCGACGACCAACGCGGCAGCGGCCACCGCCGACGGCACGGGCCTGACGGCGAAAGAATGCAGCACCAAGTACCAGGCTGCCAAGGCCGCAGGCACCCTCAACGGCATGAAATGGAACGACTTCCGCAAGACCCAATGCGCCGCGGGCGCTGCGGCCGCGGCGCAACCCGCCACGGCGACGACCAAAGCACCCGATGCCGGCAAGGGCCTGAGCATGGCTGATTGCAGCGCCAAGTATCAGGCCGCCAAGACCGCTAACACGCTGAACGGCATGAAGTGGAACGACTTCCGCAAGAGCGAATGTGGCGCCGCCGCATCCGATGACGACACCGTGCCGGCTCCCGATGAGGCAAAATACACCGGCGATCCCGCAGCACCGACCGTTGCCGCGCCCAAGGGCGTGACATTCCCGACGGCGATCTCCAAGAAGTTTGCCACCGAGACCCCGGCCAAGGGCCGCATGCACACCTGCCTCGAACAATACTATGCCAACAAGGACGCCAACGCGCTGGGCGGCCTCAAGTGGATCCAGAAAGGCGGCGGCTTCTACAGCCTCTGCAATGCCAAGCTGAAGAGCTGATCGGCGCCAATATCAGAAAACGCCAATCGCTGGACAATATCTGAAGGCAGGAGGCCCGCGAGCCGCAAGGTTCGCGGGCTTTTTCGTCGCCGGCATCACGGCAGTCCTCGCCTTCTTCAACAGGGCTATCGAATATACAGTTCCCCCCTGGGCCGCTCCGAGGCTGGAGCCAGCGTCGCGGCCAGCCCTCTTCTCCCGGTGAAAAACGGTGTCACTATACGGGGAGGTGAGAAGCCCGCCGAGGGCGAGCCATAGACAATGATTTGTCGATTGAAGTGACGAACCCCCGAAGCCATAGCGCAGGCCTGCCCGGCAGGTCGATGAGAGGCGGCGCCGAGATCGGCGATTTGCTTCGCGCCATCGAGATGGGTCAGGCTACAACAAAAACGCCGCCGCTCAAACCGCGGCGTCTTCATGTTTCATCCTGTTCGGCCGGTTCCCGGACGGATGGGTACCCGGTGCTTCGCGGACCGCTCCTTCACCCCAGCGGCTGGGGCTCCATGCCGCCTTCGGGCTCCGGGCCCTTCTTGCGGCGGCCGCCGGACTTCGGCACGGCCGATCCACGGCTCGGCGGCGTGTCGTCGCCGAGGTCGCGGGCAGGTTTGTGGCCGGCGATCAGCTGCTTGATCTCTTCGCCAGACAACGTCTCGTATTCGAGCAACCCTTGCGCCAGCGCGATCCATTCCTTCTTCTTCTTGGTCAGGACGGACTTCGCCGTCGAATAGGCATCGTCGATCAGCCGGCGCACTTCGGCGTCGATGATCTGCGCCGTCTCTTCCGAGATGTTCTGCGTGCGCGCCACCGAATGGCCGAGGAACACTTCTTCCTGGTTGTCGCCATAGGCGACATGGCCGAGCTTGTCGGAGAAGCCCCAGCGCGTGACCATGGCGCGCGCCAGCTTGGTCGCCTGCTCGATGTCCGAGGAGGCGCCCGAAGTGATGTTCTCCTTGCCGAACTTGAACTCCTCGGCAACACGGCCGCCCATCATGATGGCGAGACGCGAAATCATGTGTTTGTAGCTCATCGAGTAGCGGTCGCCTTCCGGCAACTGCATGACCATGCCAAGCGCCCGGCCGCGCGGGATGATCGTCGCCTTGTGCAGCGGATCGGCCGCCGGCACGTTCAGCGCCAGGATGGCGTGGCCGGCCTCGTGATAGGCCGTCAGCTCCTTCTCGGCCTGCGTCATCGCCGACGAGCGGCGCTCGGCGCCCATCATGATCTTGTCCTTGGCGTCCTCGAATTCGGCCATGGTGACGAGGCGCTTGTTGCGCCGCGCCGCCATCAGGGCGGACTCGTTGACGAGGTTCATCAGGTCGGCGCCGGAGAAGCCCGGCGTGCCGCGCGCGATCACCCTGAGGTCGACATTGGGCGCCAGCGGCACGTTGCGCACGTGCACCTTCAGGATCTTCTCGCGGCCGACGATATCAGGGTTCGGCACCACCACCTGGCGGTCGAAACGGCCCGGCCTCAGCAACGCCGGATCGAGCACGTCGGGCCGGTTGGTAGCGGCGATCAGGATGATGCTCTCGTTGGACTCGAAACCGTCCATCTCGACCAGCAGCTGGTTCAGCGTCTGCTCGCGCTCGTCATTGCCGCCGCCGAGGCCGGCGCCGCGATGGCGGCCGACTGCGTCGATTTCGTCGATGAAGATGATACAGGGCGCATTCTTCTTGGCCTGGTCGAACATGTCGCGGACACGGCTCGCGCCGACGCCGACGAACATCTCGACGAAGTCCGAACCGGAGATGGTAAAGAACGGCACATTGGCCTCGCCGGCGACCGAGCGGGCGAGCAGCGTCTTGCCGGTTCCCGGAGGGCCGACGAGCAGCACGCCGCGCGGGATCTTGCCGCCCAGCCGCTGGAATTTCTGCGGATCGCGCAGGAATTCGACGATCTCTTCCAGGTCCTGCTTGGCCTCATCGACGCCAGCAACGTCCTGGAAGGTGACGCGGCCATGCGCCTCGGTCAAAAGCTTTGCCTTCGACTTGCCGAAGCCCATGGCGCGACCGGAGCCGGACTGCATCTGACGCATGAAGAATATCCAGACGCCGAGGATCAGGATCATCGGCAGCCAGGAGATGAGATAGCCGAACAACGAGTTGGAACCGTCGGATTCTGGACGGGCATTGATGGTGACGTTCTTGTCCTGCAGCCTCGAGACCAGCGATGGATCGCCTGGCGAATAGGTCTGGAAGCCGGTGGAACTGTCCGTGTAGGTGCCGGAAATGCGGGCACCGGCGATCGTTACCGTCTTGACCCGCCCCGCCGCGACATCCTGCAGGAACTGCGAATAGGCGACCTCGCTCGAGGCGCCGCGCGTCTGTGGCGTCTGGAACAGGTTGAAGAGGGCGATAAGCAGGACCGCTATGATCGCCCAGAGCGCGAGGTTGCGATAATTCGGATTCATCTGTTGTCCCGTTAGCGCCCGCACGCGGACACGCATGATGAGAAGAAGCTTAGGCCTAACATAGGGAGGGCGCCTCCCCTTGCCAAGCATAACAGCACGTCTCGGTTAAGCTTTCGACCACCATTAGCCAGCACTGTGGCCGCCGAAAGGCAGGGCTGGTGCAGGCAGTGCGCCGACCAGCCTGGCGACAGCATCGGCCGGCGCCAGGTCGAAGGACGGCAGGAAGCGGGCGAAGGGTGCAACGACCGGGCAGGCGGCGAGCGCCGCCGACGCCTGGGTCTCCTGCGGCAAACCGAGGCATTCGTCCCCGCGCCATAGCGCCGGTTCAGCCGCCAAAGCGGCACGGACAAGGCTTGGCGGCGTGCCGTCTTCGGCAATTGCTCGCTTGGCGGCCGCAGCCGAACCGAGTGGCGCGATCAACAATGCACGGGATTTGTCGCCCAATGTGATCCGCCGGCGGCCGTCCCAGAGGGCGGTGCCTGCCGCCGGCTGAGCGGGGGGCAGGTTGCGAAATTCGCGGCGCAGGAAGATGCCGGCGCGCCGCGCGTCGATTACCGTCCGCGACAATGTAGCGCAAAGTGGCCCACCCTTCAGACGGACGAACAGCGCTTCGCTGCACGCCTCGTCGGGCAAGAAGGAAATGCCGCCAGTGGCCGCCAGCAGGATGCGCAGTGCGTAGACCGCAGCCCGGTCGTCGCCCGATGTCGCAAACTCGCGATCGAGGCGAACGAGACCAGTGGCTGGCCTGCTGGCGAAGCTGCGCACCAATGCAGCCGCGCGGTGTCCCAGCAGTTCGCGCTCCTTAGCAGCCCGCCCGGCCAAGGTAATTGCCTCGGCAAAACGCGGCACGCCGCCTTCGCCGGCAAGCATCGCACGGATGCGCGGCCGCTCGAAATGCTCATCGACATTGGTCGGGTCCTCGGCCCAGCCGACGTTTTCGCGCTGCAGGAAATTGCGCAGCGCCGCACGCCGCATGCCGAGCAGCGGTCTGACGATCCAGGTCCGCCATTCGTAAAGGGTGGCCAGCGCCATGCCGGCAAGGCCTCGGCCCTCATCGCGGGCCTGCCGCATCAGCACCGTTTCCGCCTGATCGTCGGCAGTATGGCCGGTCAGGATCAGGCCAATGCCTTCGGCTCGCGCAGCCTTGGCCAGCAGCCCGTAGCGCGCCTCGCGTGCGGCGGCGGGCAGGCCGGTCGACGGCTTTGGGCCGGACCAGGCAAGGATGCGGTGCGTAATGCCGCGTCCCGCGCAAAGCCCGGCAACGGCTCGCGCTTCCGCAGCCGAGCTCGGTCGCAAACCGTGATCGACCGTCACCGCCAATAGCTTCGCAGCAGGTGCGGTACGATCGAGATGGTCTTTGAGGAGAAGGAGAAGGGCGGTCGAGTCGCTGCCGCCGGACACGGCTGCAACAGCGCCGTTGGTAAAGTCGATCTGCGAAAAAAGGCGTTCCGGAAGGTCAGGCTTGGTGTCGAGCGTCAGCACGCCGCGAGCGCCCTTTCCTGCTTGACGCGTTCCTTGAGCGCGCCGGAAATGTCGGGATAGCGCTTGCCGATCTCGCTGAAGGTGGCACAGGCTACATCGCGCTGCTTCAATCCGACCAGCGACACGCCGAGCTTCAGCAGCATGTCGGGGGCCTTCTTGGCCTTCGGGTAGTCCTTGCTGGCAGCGAGGAAGGTCTCGGCCGCGTCGCGGTATTTCTGCTGGCCAAGCAGCGACTCACCCAGCCAGTAATGCGCGTCCGCCGCCTTGGCATCCTTGGGGAAGCGGGCGATGTGGTCGCGAAAGCCCTGTTCGGCGGTGCTGTAGTCGCCCGACAGGATGAACTGGTAGGAATTGCGGTAAAGCTCTTCCGGATCGTTGGTGGCGGGCAGTGCCGCGACCACCGTGCCATCGGATTTGCTGGTCTTGGCGGTGGCCGGCGCCGTGTCTTGTGCCGGTGCCGTCGCCTGGGTGTTGCCGTCGGCCTCAACCACATTGCCGTTCTTATCTACGGTGATGGTGCCGAATGTCTTGGGCGGCGTGCCAGGCACCACCCTGCCGGGATCGCCCGTTGGCGATTCGACGATGACCTCCTGGCCGCTGGCCGGCGGCGTGCCCGCGTTGGCCGGCGCTTGCCTCGCCGGCACCTCGGCAACGCTGCTGTCGGTATTTGTGCTGGCGTCCGACTTCTTCTGTTCGGCCGGCTGCTGTCCGCCCTGCGAACCGCCTTCCAGTTGCTGGAAGCGGAACTCGTTATCTTCCTGCTGCTTGCGGATCTGCTCCTGCATCTGCAGAACCTGGAAGTTGAGCTCCTCGATCTTGCCGTTCATCTGCCGAAGCTGTTCCTCCAGCCCGGTGGCGGTGGTGCCGTCCGACTGCTGCGCGACCCGCACCTGCTCTGGCTTCTTCTTCTCGCCGAAAATGCCGAGCGTCGGCAGATGGAAGGAAAAGCCGCTTTCTGCTGGTTGCCCGGTACCGCCTGCCAGGACGGCGCCGCTTGATAGGAGCAGCAACGCAAGCGTGCCGCTCAAGACTGATCTGAAATGCATGTGCCTCTCGCCGTGAAATCGTTAGCCTGTTACGCCCTTCCTGCCGGAGTGGGATCAAGCGCCCTCGGCTTTTAGCAGGACGCGAGACTTCGGCCAAATTTTGTTTCGAAGGACAGCACTCAAAGGACAGCATATGAAAAAGGCGGCCATGAGGCCGCCTTTCGCGTCGAAGTGTTGTATTTCTGCCGATCAGGAACCGGCACCGCCGAGCGTGGTGACGGCGCGGCGATTCTGCGACCAGCAGGAGATATCGTCGCAGACCGCGACCGGACGCTCCTTGCCGTAGGAAATGGTCTTCAGGCGCTGGGCGGAAACACCTTTTGCGATAAGGAAGTCGCGGGTGGCGGCGGCGCGGCGGGCACCGAGCGCAAGATTGTATTCGCGCGTGCCGCGCTCGTCGGCATGGCCCTCGACGACGATCGCATATTGCTTGTACTGGTTAAGCCACTGCGCCTGGCGCGAAAGCGTCGTCTGCGCGTCGGCGCGGATCGCGGATGAGTCCGTGTCGAAGAAGATGCGGTCGCCGATGTTGACGGTGAAGTCCTGTGCCGACCCGGGCGTTGCCGCTCCGGCACCGCTAAGGCCGAGATCGGCGGCGCTGTTCGGGGTCTTTTTCGAAGCGCAACCGGCGATGGCGAGCGACGCCACCAGCGCGATCATCACCGGGTTTCTGGTAAGTGCTGCGATACGACCCATGCCGCCTCTCCTTCGCATTTCGAGTGATTTCGTTGATCACCCAGTAACCACGTTTGCGTTAACCGGCATTCAAGAAACATGGTTAAAATTTGGTTTCAGCTGCCGTCCGCAGCCGTTTACCCGAGGTTCACAATGTGTGCGGACCGTAGGCGAAAATGCGGCCAAAACGCGACCAAGGCGCGAAAAGCCGGCCGAAAAAGCGCATTTTCCGGCATCGTTGCCACGCTACTCGAGCAGCGGCGACCAGGCCGGGTCCGAAGCGAAGTTCGCCGTTGGAATCGGCTGTTCGTTGCGGCCGGTAAGATCGACCGATACGAGTTTAGGTCCGCCGTTGGAATCACGAAAGAACATCAGCACGCGGCCGTTCGGCGCCCAGGTCGGCCCCTCCTGCTGGAAGCCTGTCGAAAGGATGCGCTCGCCCGAACCGTCGGTGCGCATGACGCCGATCTGGAACTCGCCGCCGGTCTGCTTGGTGAAGGCGATGAGGTCGCCGCGCGGAGACCACACCGGCGTCGAATAGACGCCGTCGCCGAAGGAGATGCGGGTCTGGCCCGAGCCGTCGGCGCCCATCACATAGATCTGCGCACGGCCGCCGCGGTCGGAGGTGAACACCACCTTGCTGCCGTCCGGCGAATAGGACGGCGAGGTGTCGATTGCGGCCGAATTGGTCAGCCTGGTCGTTGCGCGGCTTCGCAGATGCATGGCGAAGATGTTGGAATTGCCGTCGTCGCGCAGCAGGCTCATGATCACCTTCTGGCCGTCGGGCGAAAAGCGCGGCGCAAAGGTCATGCCGGGAAAGTTGCCGACCAGTTCGCGCTGGCCGGTTTCGATCTGCAGGAGATAGACCTTCGGCTGGCCGCTCTCGTAGGACATGTAGGTGATTTCCTGGCGGTTCGGCGAGAAACGCGGCGTCAGCACGATCGCCCGGCCGTCCGAGAGGTAGCGGACGTTGGCGCCGTCCTGGTCCATGATGGCCAGGCGCTTCTTGCGCGCGTTCTTGGCGCCCGATTCGTCGATGAAGACGACGCGCGTGTCGAAATAGCCTTTCTCGCCGGTCAGCCGCTCATAGATGGCGTCGGCGATGATATGGGCGACGCGCCTTGTGTTGGCGTCATTGGCGAAGAACTGCTCGCCGGAAAGCTGCTGGCCGGCAAAAGTGTCCCACAGCCGGTATTGGGCACGAATGCGGCCGTCGGCTTCCTTGCCGACGCTGCCGGTCACCAATGCCTGCGCATTGATCACCTTCCAGTCGTCGAAGCGTGGTGAGGCGTCCGGATTGGAGATCTTTTCGATGAAGGCGCTCTTGTCGATTGGCGCGAACAGGCCCGAGCGTTTCAGGTCGGCACTGACGATGCCGGAGATCTCCGCGCCCAGCGCATCGCCGCCCTGGAAATCGGTGATGGCGATCGGCAGCGGCTCAATATTGCCCTTGTTCACGTCGATCTCGACCAGCGCCTTTGCCGGCAGCGTGGCGAGCCCGCTCAAGCCGATGGCAACCGTGCCGATCATCAGCAGCGTCGCGAAAAATCTCTTCATTAGGTATCCTCTTGGTCGTGCGCGACAGTTCCTCAGAACATCTCGCTCGGATCGAAATTGACGATGACGTCCGCCCAGGCGTCATACTTGTCGGCAGGAAGGGTGTAGGGCGAGCAGCGCGCAACGGCGCGACGAGCGGACTCGGCAGCAGCGCGCTGGACACCGTCTGAACCGCCGCCCGAAATGATGTCGACCGGGCCTACGAGAGCACCGGATTGGTCAAGCTTGAACTTGACCGAGACCTTGAGATTTCCTGCGTCTGCGGCGCCGGCTGGAATGTTCCAGCAACGCTGCACCTGGCCGCGTAGTGAGTCCGTTTCGCTCTGGCTGAGCTTGCTTCCGGTCGTTTTGTCACCGCCCAGCGACGCCTGCTGGGTCGAGCGCTTGGCGCCGCCGCCGGACGGCTTCTGCTTGTCGAGCAGGGCGGAAATCTCGTCGGCATTGAACTGCTTGTCTTCAGACTTCGGCCTCGACGAGGCTTCCTTGACCGGCTTGTCGGCGTCCTTGCGCTCCGGCGCCTTGGCGCTTTCGGCCTGGGCCGGCTGCGGCTTTGGCCGGGCTTCCGGCGTGGGCGCCGAATCCGGAAGCTGCGCCGCATCGGTGGGCTGCTCTTTTTCTATTGCTTCGGCGACCGCATCGGGCTTGATCTCGGGCTGCGGCTGGATAGCGGCGGTCTTGTCCTGCGGCGGCGCAGGCGTCGGCTCCTTGGCCGGCGTCGGCTTGGGGTTCGCCTGCTTGACCGGCTCGGGTTTCACCTCTTCCTTCGGCTGCGGCGTCGGCGCCACTTCCGTCGCCGGGATTGGTTTCGGCTCCTCCTTCGGCTTCGGCACGTCCTCGGTCTTCGGCTTCTCGATGGGCGTCGGTGCGGGCGGCGGCGCCGCGGCCAGATCGACCGGCTTCGGCTTGGCTTCCGGCGTCACCGGCTTGTCGGTATCGACGCTGTTCTCACCGATCTTCTGCGCATCGGGGACGATATCCGGGCGCTGGGTCGGAACCGGCGCCGGCTTCTCGTGGAGCACCGCCTTCTTGTCGCCTTGCTGGATCTGCGTCATGGCTTCCATCGGCACGATGGCGATCGGCAGCGCCTCGACATCGGATGCGGGCAGCGCGGCCGGCGATGACAGCGTGAACAGCCCGAAGGATATCACCGCCGCATGCAGAATCACCGATGTGGTGAGGCCGGTTCTCAACTCTATTGATCCTGTTCCTGCAGCGAGACGAGGCCGATATTCTTGTAACCGGCGGCCGAGATACGGGCCATCACCTTCATCGCCGTGCCATAGTCGGTGGCCTTGTCACCGCGTATGAAAATGCGCTCGTCGTAACCGGTCTTCGAAATTGCCTGCAGTTTCGCCACCAGCTCCTCGACCGGGATTTCGGTCTCCTGGAGATAGATCTGGCCGGCGGCGTTGATGGAGACGGTGATCGGCTGCGTGTCGGCGTTCATCGCCTTGGCCTGCGTATCCGGCAGGTCGATCGGCACGCCGACCGTCAACAGCGGCGCCGCGACCATGAAGATGATCAAAAGCACCAGCATCACGTCGACCATCGGCGTGACGTTGATCTCCGACATCAGGCCGTGATGGCGGCCGCGCCGCCTGTGGCCGCGCCCGCCGCGCCCCGCTATGCCTACGGACATACCCATGCGTTACTCCTCAGGCCTTCTGTGCGACTTTTTCATCGATTTGGCGCGAGAGTATGGCGGAGAACTCGTCGGCGAACCCCTCCATCCGCACGCCGATCTTGTTCGCATCGGATGACAGCTTGTTGTAGGCGATGACGGCGGGAATGGCGGCGAGCAGGCCGATGGCCGTCGCCAGTAGCGCCTCGGCGATGCCGGGTGCGACCACCGACAGGCTGGTGTTCTTCGAGGCGGCGATCGCCTGGAACGAGGTCATGATGCCGATCACGGTGCCGAACAGGCCGATGAACGGCGCCGCTGACCCGGTGGTGGCCAGAAAGCCGAGGCGCCCTTCCAGCCGCTCCATCTCGCGGGTCAGCGCCAGGTCCATCGCCTTGTCGATGCGGGTCTGCAGGCCGAGCGGCGATTTCGCGCCCTTCTCGAAGCTCTTCTTCCATTCGCGCATGGCGGCAACGAAGATCGCCCCCATGCCGGTGGTCTTGCGGTCGGCGAGCGTGCGGTAGAGCTCTTCCAGCGACTGTCCCGACCAGAACACCTGTTCGAAGCGGTTGAGCGCCAGCCGCATGCGGGCATAGGCGACGAGCTTGTCGACGATGATCGCCCATGTCCAGATCGAGGCGCAGAGCAGCCCGATCATGACCAGCTTGACCACCCAGCTGGCTTGTATGAACAGTGCCCAAATCGACAAGTGCGCGCCCGGTTCGGCGAGTGCGATATTTTCCATGGTAACGTCCTTAAGATTTTCCGGGCATGGCTGGCGGCTGGCCCATGGGCATCCCTCGTGGTCCGTTCGCTCAAAGCTTCCGGAATAACCCCAAAAATGCGCCGTTCGCGGCCTTTTCAGGGCAAATATTGGTGAAAGGAAGGCGCTGGATTCCTCCAATCTTCACCAATCTCTTCATGAACCGTTATGGTTAAGGATGGGTTAGGATAGATGGCGCGGCGCATTGCCGCGCCCCCACCCTGCCACCGGGCACACGTCATTTCGCCGGCATGGCAGAGCGAGCCACGGGGTCCGCGATCGCCGGCGTCAGGAAATTTCAGGCGCGCGCCTTGGGCATGAAGGCTGCCACCCACTCCTTCGGGAAGCGTCTTGGCCGGCCATTACCGCCGATGATAGCCGCCTCGACCCGCGCCTCGACCAGCACCTCGCTGCCGCGCTTCAACTGCTGCGCCATGAAGATGCGGGCGCCGGAGATATCCTCCGTGCGCGTGTCGATGGTCAGGATGTCATCCATGCGGGCGGGCGCGCGGAAGTCGATCTCCATGCGTCGCACCACCCAGACTATTCTTTCGCCATGCGCGCCGTCGGCAAGCTCAGTGTGGTGGACGCCGGCAAGTCGCAGGTAATCGGAACGGCCGCGCTCGAAGAATTCGAGATAGCGCGCGTGGTAGACGACGCCGGAGAAATCGGTGTCGGCATAGTAGACACGCGCCATCAGCCGGTGGCCGAAATCCGTCAGCGCGCCAGAAAGCCCTGCGGACAGCGTCGCCGATTCACCGTGATCGTCCATTGCGCTTTCCTTTTCGGGCCTGCCCGGGGACCTGTTTTTTCCTGAACCACCAGCGCATGAACCCGATGGCACTGTTGACGGCGATGATCAAGACCTTGATGGCAGCACTGCCTGTGCTGGCCGCTCTGGCGCTGACCGGCCAAGCCTTCGGCATCGTCGCGCTTTCGACGGCGACGAGGCCGAGCCTGATGTCAAGCACGGGATCAGGTCACTTCATTGAGGCCAAGATCGATCGACAGGATTTCCGGGCGAACGCCGAAGCGCACCGGCACGATGCTGAAACCGAGCCCGCCGGAAATGATCAGGTTGCGGTCGTGCTCGACGACGTGGCCATAAGCAAAACGGTTGCCGAACCGGGACGGCACGACCGGTGAATAGCCGAACAGCCGCGCCTGTCCGCCATGGGTGTGGCCGGACAGGGTCAGCGAAACCCGCCACGGTACCTCAGGGAATATGTCCGGCTCATGCGCGAGCAGGATGACAGGCGAATGGTCGCTCACCTTCGTCAGCGTGCCGTTGAGATCATCCAGTCCCCTGAACCCGGTGCGGCCCCAGGCTTTGCCAGGTCGCAATGCCAACTGGTCGGCAAGTCCGGCGAGCCAGAAGCCGTGCCCGTCTTTTTCCAGGCGCACGACATCATTCTCCCACACCGGGATGCCGACACTCTCGAGCGCTGTTCGCGCCACCGTCGGCCCGCCCTCGGCCTGCTGCGCGGCAAGATCCTCCCACCAGTCATGATTGCCGAGGATCGACCACACGCCGAGCGGCGCCTTCAGCCCGGACAGGGCTGACGCCCAGTCCGACGCATTCACCCAGTCTGACACCAGGCGTGTCCCGGCGGTATAATCGCCAAGCAGGACGGTCAGATCCGGCTGCAATGCGTTCGCCTGCTCGACAAGCGCACCGATCCGCTCCGGCGTCATCCATGGCCGGCAGGCATGGATGTCGGCAAGCGCGACAATGCGCAGCCGCAACCCGGCCGCCCAATGTGGCGGTGTCAATGAATAGTGCTTCACATGCGTCAACGCCATTGGCTCGACGCCAACCGCATAGGCGCTGAATGAGACGGCCGACAGCAATGAGCCGCCGATCAAGCGCACGTCTGGTTATCATCGGCCGGCCCCAGCAAGTTGGTGGGGATCGACCGCCCCACAGCGCAAAGCGTTAAAATCCGCAAATGCGCTGGCAAGTCGACCAGGATGAGGAGATTTTGCGCAGGAGCGGAGGCCTGCAGCGAAAACTACTCTTCCTGGAACAGGCTGATCTGCTGCTGCGCCAGGTCCTTCGGCGCGTCGAGGCCGAGATGGCGCCAGGCATTGGCGCTCAGCACGCGGCCGCGCGGTGTGCGCTGGATGAACCCCTGCTGGATCAGATACGGCTCGATGATGTCCTCGATGGCGTCGCGCGGCTCCGAAAGCCCGGCCGCGATGGTCTCGATGCCGACCGGCCCGCCGCCGAAATTCCGGGCGATCATCGACAGATAGCGGCGGTCGAGCGCATCGAGGCCGAGCGCGTCGACCTCGAGCCGTGTCAGCGCCTCGTCGGCGATCAGGCGATCGACATGCCCATTACCGGCCACGGATGCAAAATCGCGCACGCGGCGCAACAGCCGGCCGGCGATGCGTGGCGTGCCGCGGGCGCGGCGCGCGATCTCCAGCGCGCCGTCATCGCCGAGCGGCGTTGCAAGGATGCGGGCGCCGCGGCGCACGATCTGCTCCAGTTCCTCGACCGAGTAGAAATTGAGCCGTACCGGAATGCCGAAGCGGTCGCGCAGCGGGTTGGTCAAGAGGCCGAGCCGCGTGGTGGCGGCGACGAGGGTGAAGCGGGCAAGGTCGATCTTGACCGAACGCGCCGCCGGCCCTTCGCCGATGATCAGGTCGAGCTGGAAATCCTCCATCGCCGGATAGAGGATTTCCTCCACCGCCGGGTTGAGCCGATGGATCTCGTCGATGAACAGCACATCGCGGTCTTCGAGATTGGTGAGCAGCGCCGCAAGGTCGCCGGCCTTGGCGATCACCGGACCGGAGGTCGAACGGAAATTGACGCCAAGCTCGCGCGCCATGATCTGCGCCAGGGTCGTCTTGCCGAGGCCGGGCGGTCCGACAAACAGCACATGGTCGAGCGCCTCGCTGCGTCCCTTGGCGGCCTCGACGAAGACCTTGAGATTGGCCCGCACCGCCGCTTGGCCGACAAAGTCGTCGAGCGTTTGCGGCCGCAGCGTCTGCTCGGCGTCCTCGCCGCGCTTGTCGGGAGCAATCAGGCGGGGCGAAAGGCTCATGTCGCCTTCCTTGCACAGGGCGGCGAACGGGACAAGCGATGTCTCACCGCGCCAACTCCTTCAGCCCGAAGCGGATCAGCTTGGAGGCATCCGCGCCCTCGCCGGCCGTCTTCAGCGCCGCCGCCACCGCATTGGCGGCGATGTCGCGCGAATAGCCGAGATTGACCAGCGCCGAGACGGCATCAGTGATCGGCGCCGGCGCTACGCCTTCGCCGAGTTCCTGCTTCAGGCCGATGGTGCCGGAGGCAGCGCCCGCATAGGCTGGCGCCTTGTTCCTCAATTCGGTGACGATGCGCTCGGCCACCTTCTTGCCGACGCCGGGCGCACGCGAAACCATGGCGATGTCGCGCAGCGCGATGGCATTGGCGAGGTCGGCCGGCGCCAGCGTCGACAGGATCGCCAGCGCCACCTTGGCGCCGACGCCCTGCACATTGTTCATCAGCAGCCGGAACCACTCGCGCTCCAGCACCGACTGGAATCCGTAGAGCCGCAGCATGTCCTCGCGCACATAGGTCTCAATGAACAGCACCACCGCCTCGCCCGGCGCCGGCAACGCCGCCAGCGTGCGCGCCGAGCAATGGGCGACATAGCCGACGCCGTGCACGTCGACGAGACAGAAATCCTCGTCGATCTCGTCCAGCGTGCCCTTGAGTTTGCCGATCATGCCCGAGCCTTCAGGGATGGGTTTCAGGAGAAATGATATCGAGATCCGGAAAGTAGTTGCGGTAGCGCGCGGCATCGCGCGTCAGCAGACGATGTCCGGCAACGACTGCGTGGGCTCCAATGAAGAAATCGGGCAGGGTCCGTTCGCGAAGTCCCCCGGCGCGACGATATCGGGAATGGACAACACCGGCCAGGAATGCCGCTTCCCATGGCAGGAATTGGCGATCGATCTTGAGCGTATCAACCGCTCTGCGAAGTGCCGCCTCGGTCGTTATCAGCGGTGCCAGTTCGGACCAGACGATTGTATTGATGACCAACGCGCCATCGCGATGGCATGCGACGAGCGCTGATGCCGACCACTTCGTCTCCCGTCCGGCAGGACCCCAGACGTCGATCAGCACATTTGTGTCAATCAATGTCGAGATCTTCACGGGTGCCCCTCAGCCACTCGATATATTCGTCCGTGGTCATGCCTCCCAAATCCAGCGTGCCGGCCATGCGATCGAGCACTTGGCTGAACCTGCGCGAAGCCTCAGCTTCGGTAATGTTCTCGTTGACCGGGATGACGCGAGCGCCTTCATCGGTAGCGACAAATTCAACTTCGGAACCCGGGCCAATACCCAGATGGTCCCGTATTTCCTTCGGGATGGTCACCTGTCCTTTGGTTGTCACGCGCATGGTAATACCTCGTCGGTATTACTTATGCCCCAGGAGAGAACAAGTCAAGAACATATCTAACCGGCAACCGCCATCCTGTAGGCGACACTCTGCCGGTGATGCGCGTGGCAGATGGCGATGGCCAGCGCATCGGCGGCGTCGTCGGTGTCGAACGTCGCCTTCGGCATCAGTACCTTGACCATCATGTGGATCTGCTTCTTGTCGCCATGGCCGACGCCGATCACTGCCTTCTTGACGGCATTGGGCGCATATTCGGCAACGACCAGCCCGGCACGTGCCGGCACCAGCATGGCGATGCCGCGCGCCTGGCCGAGCTTCAGCGTTGCCGCCGCGTCCTTGTTGACGAAGGTCTGTTCGACCGCGGCCTCGCGCGGCATGGCGGCATGCAGGATTTCTGCAAGCCCGTCATGCAACTGGCACAGACGCACCGCCAACGCCGCCTCGTCGTCGGAACGCACGGTGCCGGAGGCAACGAAGCGCAGCGAATTTCCATGGCTCTCGACGATGCCCCAGCCGGTGCGCCTGAGTCCCGGATCAATGCCGATGATGCGAATCGTTTCCCCCATTCGCCAAGTCTACCCTTGGCGAATGGCGATGCCAGCGAAATGTGAACAAATCAGAAACGAGTTGCAGCACGGCCTCAGCCGCGGGCGAAAGCCGTGTTGAGCAGGCTGATCTGGTCGGAAACCGGATTGGCGCGACGGCCTGCGAGCGCCGTGTCGACCATGCCGCTGCCGTAGATTTCCTCGTCCATACGACGCACCAGCGCCTGCAGGCGCAACGAGCGGGTGACGAGGTCGATGAAATCCTTGGGCAGTTCGTTCCAGCCAGCCGCTTCGTCATGGGCGGACGCGGTGTCGAGACGCACCTTGGATTTTTCGGAAGCGACCTGGTCGCGCGTCATCTCGCCGGAATTCGCCGCCCGCTGCAAAAGCAGCCAGGACGCGACCTGCATCAGCCTTGTGGTCAGCCGCATCGACTCGGCCGCGTAAAGCGTCGCCGCCAATCTGGACAGTTTCTTGGCCTCGGCCCGGCCCTTGCCGTCGAGATATTCGGCTGCCTGCTCGACCAGCCCCATACCTTCCTGGTAAAGCGGCTTGAAGGACTGGGAGAAAACCCGGCGTTCCGCCAGCTTGATGGTTTTCGCGCTTCCCCTCGAAGGCTCGTTCATCGCTACGCCCCTGCACTGCCGCCGGCCGATTCGGCATATCGCCGTCACGCCCGGCACCCTAAACAACTGAAGCTTGAAAATGCGCTTCGTCGCTGGCGAAGGCAAGCACATGTTTAACGAACGGTTAACGTCGGCAGCGGTGCTGAACGAGCCCGCAGCGAACAAAAAAAGAGCCGCGGATAAGGCGGCTCTCAGGAGTTTAACAGGGAGGCGTCAAACAAAGTGGCTCCAACCACTCGGTAAGAATCCAGATCAACTGGATGCACATAGTAAACGCCCGTAAAGCTTAATGAAGCCTTAACGGCGCAGATATTTTTTGATCGAGCGCCGCCCCTCTGTGCCGTAACAGCACAGCTGATCCGGGCTTTCAGAGGAATAGGGCTCGATAAACAAGCCCATCCCACTGATCGTCGTCGGCCGGAAACGGCACGCTTGCACCGTCGCTGAACCGCCCTCCCGACAGCGATCGGGCAGTTCGAAACAAACCGGTTTCCACGCGACATCGTTCCGAAACAGGCGCCACGTTAAAGGCCCGCTCCTCGAAACGAGGCGAAGCATCCCGGCGCCGCCCGCAATCATCAAGATACCCAAGGAGAAAACCATGGACTGGTACTCGACCGTCAAGTTTCTGCACATCGTTTCGGCCACCGTCTGGGTTGGTGGCGGCTTCACGCTGATGTTGCTCGGCGTACTCGCAGACCGCGCCGACGACCGTGAAAACGTCATGTTCATCATGCGGACCGTGGCCCAGCTGGGCAACAAGCTGTTCGCGCCGATGTCGATCCTGACACTGCTTTTCGGCCTGGTGATGGCCTGGTTCTGGGTCGGCTTTTCCAACCTGTGGATCGTCATCGGCCTCTGCGGCTTTGCGGCGGCCTTTCTGACCGGCACATTCGTGTTCAAGCCAACCGCCGACAAGATGCTCGCTCTCATCGAGAAAGAGGGCGTCAGCCCGGCCGCCATGCATCTTGCGCGGCGCATGCTCGCCTTCGGCAAGATCGACTATGCGGTGATGCTGGTCGTGGTCGCGGACATGGCGCTGAAGCCGACGCTGAACGACACCGCCATTCTTGGCGGCATGGTGATGGTGCTGGCGGCCGGCGTCGCCATGGCGCTCGGCGGAGCGCGACGGCTGTCGCCGGCCCATGCATAAACGAGTAGATGAACGAGCATTGGCGGCGGCCGAAACAGAGCCGCCGCCACCGGCTACAGAAGGCCTGCGATGCCATCCCACAACAGCTTCACAGCGACAACCGCCACGGTCGCGTAGGTGAACGGGTAAAAGATCTCCGGCCGCATCCGCCGCACCAGCCAGGCGCCGGCGATCGTCGACAGCGGTGCCAGCGGTATTAGCACCGCCGACGCGACCAAATTGGTGGTGTCGAACTGCCCCAGGGCAAAATAGGGGATCAGCTTCAGCGCGTTGGTGGCGGCAAAGAAGATTGCTGCGGTGCCCGACAGCACCTTCGGATCGAGCCGGATCGGCAGCGCATAGACCTGGAAGGGCGGTCCGCCGACATGGGCGACGAAGCTGGTGAAGCCAGCGACCGTCCCCCAGATGGCGGCAGCCGCGCGGTTGGGTTCGGCCGAGTGGTTTGCCCCGTGCCGCATCTGCAGATAGACCCAGCGCAGCACGAAAATGATGGCGACGGCGCCGACGATCAGCCGCACCATCTCCTGCGTCACCAGCGCCGCCGTCAGCCAGCCGAGACCGATGCCGATCACCGCCCCCGGCATCATGTCGGCAAGCATCTTGCGGTCGTAGACGCCCCACCAGGTCCATACCGAGACGATGTCCATCAGGCACAGGATCGGTAGCAGGATGGCAGCGGCCTGCACCGGTGGCATGGTCAGCGCCATCAGCGGCACACCGACGAAGCCGACCGCACCGCCGAAGCCGCCCTTGGACAGACCGACCAGGATGACGGCTGGAATGGCGGCGGCATAGAACCACGGATCGAGGAGAAGGCCTGACATGGAAGGAAAGGAGGCTGGAGGGAAAGGCGTGGCGACTGGAATAGCCCAGAAATTTCTGCACCGCGATAAAAAAGAGCCAAAGCCGCCAGTCAATGTCCGCAAGCCAAATCTTTCCAGATTTGCAGTGGCGGAGCGGTCCATGCATAAGAGCCCCGGATGAGTGAAATCAAATTCCGACGCGCACAGGAAACCGATCTTCCGGCCATCATCGCGATGCTCGCGGACGATCCGTTAGGCCGCAACCGGGAGCACGCGAGGGCACCGATTGCCGAAAGCTATCGGGACGCATTCGCGGCTGTTGACGCCGATCCCAACCAGATTCTCGCGGTCATGACGGAGGACGGACGTGTCATAGGCACACTTCAGATCAGCTTTCTTGTCGGGCTCTCGAGACAGGGGGCCATGCGCGGCCAGATTGAAGCCGTTCGTGTCGCCGCAGATCGGCAAAGGGCGGGGTTTGGACAGCGCCTGCTGGCGTGGGCAATCGACGAGTGCCGCTTGCGCGGCTGCAAGGTCGTTCAGTTGACGACCGACAAGAGCCGTTTGGACGCGCATCGCTTCTATGACCGGCTCGGCTTCAAGGCCAGCCATATCGGCTATAAACTGGAGCTGTAAATTCTAGAGCGGCGGCGGGCGCCTTCGGATCGGCTGCGCCTTGATGATGGCGGTGCTCGTTTCCGCCTTGTCGGCGACGCGGTCGAGAATCTGGTCGAGCTCGCCGATCGAGCGCACGAACAGTCGGGCGACAAAGCAGTCATCGCCCGTCACCTTGTCGCATTCGCCAAACTCCGGGATCTCCTCGATCAGCTTCTGGACGATATGCAGCTTGCCCGGCAACGGCCGGATGCGAACGATGGCCTGCAGAGGGTAGCCGAGCGCCTGCGGGTCGATCTCGATGGTGAACGCCCGAATGACGCCACGATCCTCGAGACGCCGAAGCCGTTCCGAGACACTCGGCGACGACAGCCCGACCTGCTGAGCCAGGTCCTTCAATGAGGTACGCGAATCCCTGGTCAGGATTTCGAGAAGCCTTCGGTCCAAATCGTCCAGCATTTAACATTCCCAAGAGAAAAGCGGTGCAAGCCTCATTTAATTAGGCATTGACAGCATATCACCTTTAACAAATCATGGAAAGCGTTACTGCCGCATGTGATTATCCGCCCTCAGCGTTTCGAGAGGTAGAATCCATGGACAATACGGTACGCGGCACGATCGAAATGACGGCCGCAATGGCGATCCTGGGCACGATCGGCTGGTTCGTCGTCATGTCAGGACAGCCCGTCATGGACGTGGTGTTCTGGCGCTGCGCCTTCGGTGCGATAACGCTGCTAATCATCTGCGCGGCCATGGGGCTGCTGCGTGGCAGGCTATCGCTTCGCATCGTCGCGGTCGCTGCTCTTGGCGGCGCGGCCATCGTCATCAACTGGCTGTTGTTGTTCGGCGCATTTTCCCGTGCCTCGATCTCGATCGCCACAGCCGTCTACAACACGCAGCCATTCATGCTGGTCGGCTTCGGCGCACTCTTCTTCTCCGAGCGGCTGACCATGACCAAGCTGGCCTGGCTTGGCATCGCCTTCGCCGGCATGCTGCTGATCGTGCAGGCGGCGCCCGATGCAGGCACCATCGGCACCGACTATTTCACCGGCATCGCGATGGCGCTTGGCGCGGCTTTCTTCTGGGCCGTCGCGGCCATCATCACCAAGAAGCTCAAAGGCACGCCGCCGCACCTGATCGCCTTGATCCAGGTCTGCGTCGGGGTCGTCATGCTGGCGCCGTTCGCCAATCTTTCCCACCTTCCCACCGATGCGTGGAACTGGTGCATGCTGGCAACACTCGGCGTCGTCCACACCGGTCTGATGTACATCCTGATGTATGGTGCCATCCAGACGCTGCCGACGCATCTGCAGGGCTCTCTGTCCTTCATCTATCCCGTAGTCGCCATCCTGGTCGATGTGTTGGCCTTTGGCCATCGGCTGCATCCGGCGCAGATCGTCGGCGCCGCCGCCATCCTGGTTGCCGCTGCCGGCATGAACCTCGGTTGGACGCTGTGGAAGTCGAAGATGCCTGCCGAGAGCCCGCAAGCCATCAAGTGAGGAACAGCGCTCCCGCCCGATGATGATCGTGCACCAATGATCCTGCCCGCCCGCCTGTTCAAGGCGGGCGCTTTGCTCTATGCCGCAATGCAACCATCTTCGCCCGGCATAGGCGAAACCCGGGATCGAAACCAATGAACGAAGCACCGCTCAATCGCTGCCGTGTCGTGCTGATCGCGCCGCCAGATGTGCCGGCCGAGCGCATTGCGGCGGCATTCGAAGGCGGCGACGTCGCCTCGCTCATCCTGCCCGAAAACGGCATGGACGAGGCCTCCTTCCAGGCCTTTGCCGAACAGATCGTGCCGGCGGCGCAAGCGGCCGGCATCGCCGTCGTCATCGCCGGCGACACCCGCATTGCCGGCCGTGTCCAGGCCGACGGCATCCATGTCGAGGTCGGCAAGGACGAGCTCGCCGAGGCGATCGAACGCTTCCAGGCCAAAATGATGGTCGGCACCGGCGGCGCCAAGACCCGCGACGATGCGCTGGAACTCGGCGAGCTGCGGCCCGACTACATCTTCTTCGGCCGTTTCGGCTACGACAACAAGCCGGAGCCGCATCCCCGCAACCTGTCGCTCGGAAAATGGTGGGCGGATGTTATCCAGATTCCTTGCATCGTCATGGCCGGGTCCGACATCGCCTCTGTCGAAGCGGTGGCCGCCACCGGCGCCGAATTCGTGGCGCTGTCCAGCGCCGTCTTCGCCGACGGCGTTGATCCGAAGGCAGCGATCGCCAAAGCCAATGCGCTGCTCGACGAAACCGCACCGCGTTTCGAGGACTGACGTGCCCTCGCCGGTGTTTCCCCTCACGGCTTTCCTCACAGCCTTCGTCATTCAAGCCGCCGCTGCCGCGGAGACCGTTCCGCTGCCGCAGCCCAAACCGGATATCGGCATGCACACCGGCCAGCCGAACGACACGCCGCTGCCGCAACCCGCCACCACGGCGCCGCTGCCGTCCGCCGATGCGATCAATCCGGACCGCTTCGGCGCCAAGCCGTCGGACGCCGCCTATGGCGCCTTTCAGCGCGGGCTCTATAAGACGGCCTACAACCTCGCGCTGGTCCGTGCACAGAACGGCGATCCGGCGGCGCAGACACTGGTGGCCGAGATATTGTCGCGCGGTCTCGGCGTGCCACTCAACGCGGCGGAGGCGGCCAAATGGTACGCGCTTGCCGCAGAGCAGGGCATACCGGAATCGCAATTCCAGTATGCGCTGATGCTGCTCGACGGCCGCTACGTCAAGAAGGACGAGAAGGAGGCCTATGCGCTGATGCAGGCCGCCGCCGAGGCCGGCAACCGTCTGGCGCAGTTCAATTTCGCGCAGTTGCTGGTCCAGCAGGACCCGGGCAACACCGGCTTTGCAAAGGCCGTCTCCTACTATGATCGCGCCGCCGCGACTGGCCTTGCCGACGCGCAGTACGCAATGGCGCAGATCTATGCCAATGGCGCCGGCGGCAAGCCGCGCGACGACCCCCGGGCCCGCAGCCTGCTGGCACAGGCCGCAAGGCAGAATTACGACACCGCACAGATCGATCTTGCCACGTGGATGATCGAGGGGCGCGGCGGCACCCGCGACCTGAAATCCGGCTTTGGCTGGATGAAGCAGTCGGCCGAGGGCGGCAATATCGCCGCCCAGAATCGCCTCGCCAAGCTCTATATGGAAGGCATCGGCACCGAACCGGACCCGGTCCTCGCCGGCGCCTGGTACATCGTCGCCCGCCGTGCCGGACTCATCGATCAGCAGATGGATGATTTCCTGCAAGGCCTGACCGACGACCAGACGAAGCAGGCGCTGCAGAAAGCGAACCGCCTGCCGTAACGCGCCGGGACTCATAGAGTGTGGTCGAGAACGACTTTGCCGAAGGGCGAGCCATGATCGAGATACCGGAAAGCTTCGGCGGCCTGGCTCCACGGCAAGACCCGGTCGATCACCGGCCTCAACCGATTGACGGCAATGGCGCGGTTCATTGCCTCGAAGGATTCGCGTGAGCCTACCGGTATGCCTCGCGCCTTGACCTGACGGCGGAAAATATCGAGCGGATTGATGGCGCCATCGCTGCCGCCAAGATAGCCGATGACGTTGATCTGGGCGCCACGCGCCGCAGCCTTCAGCGACTGCGCGAAACTCTGCGGCCCTCCGACCTCGATGATATGGTCGGCGCCACGGCCATCGGTCAGCGCCAGCACGCCCGACGCCCAGTCGATATCGGTGCGATAATTCACGCCGTCATGCGCGCCAACTTGTTTTGCCATCGCAAGCTTCTCGTCGCTGCTCGATGTCACGATGACGCGCGCTCCTGCCGCGGCAGCGAACTGCACCGCAAACAGCGAAACGCTGCCCGTGCCGAGACAAAGCACGGTTTCGCCGGGTTTCAGACTGCCTTCCGTGAATAGCGCATGCCACGCCGTGACAGCGGCGCAGGGCAGTGTCGCCGCCTCGACATCGCTCAGAATGGCCGGCGCCAACACAGCCGCCTGTTCGTCGAGCCGGGTAAATTCGCTGAGCAGCCCGTCGATCGGGCCGCCGCGCTGGTAAGACGGCTCGGCCATGGCGAAACCGCCACCGACCCAGCGCTGCCAGAACGCACCGCAGACCCGGTCGCCGACCTTGAACCGGCTGACCTCCGCGCCGATGGCAACGACTTCGCCGACGCCGTCCGAAAGCGGCACCAGCGGCAGCGGGAACGCCGTGTGGTAGCTGCCACGGACGATCTCAACATCACGGTAGTTGAGCGCCGTGGCCTTGACCCTGACAATCATCTCCTGGCGCCCGGGTTCGGGCATTGGCCGCTCGACCATTCTAAGGTTGTCGACCCCGCCGGGAGTTTGCAATTCGATCGCTCTCATTGTCGTTCCTTTCCTGTCGAAAGGAAAATCGCTTGCCATGTCTCAGATTTCAAATTCATAATGTTCAGCATGATTATGCTTCTGAAACATGTTGGCTGCCCATGCTTGAGGAACTGAGAACGCTTGCCCTTTTCGCCGAGGAGGGATCGATCCAGAAGGTGGCGCGGCGCCTGCCATTGACGCAGCCCGCCGTCACCCGCCAGATCCAGCGGCTGGAAGAGATGCTCGCCACTGAACTACTCGACCGAAGGCTGAAGCCGCCCCGGCTGACCGGGGCCGGGCTCGAGGTGTTGGCGCGCGGCCGCGACATTCTCGCCGCGGTCGATGCGCTTAAATCCTTCGCAAGGCGCGCGGAACCGGAAGGCGTGCTTCGGCTTGGCCTGGCGCATGGCCTGTCCGACGAGTACATGGCAGGCGCCATTGCCAGGGCTGTCGCGCTTTTTCCCAGAGTTTCGCTGCGCCTGACGACCGGTTGGAGCGCCGAGCTTGTCGAACAGCACAATCGCGGGCAGCTCGACGTCGCCATGACCCTTCAGGCAGGCCGCATCGAAGGTACCGGCAATGTGATCGGAACTGAACGGCTTTGCGTCGTGGCAGGAAGCCAGGCCGGCCGGCTGCCGGACCTCGCGGCTGCGTCCTGGGTTCTCAGCCCGAAGCCTTGTGACGCACGCCTTCGGCTGGTCGCCGCCCTGGGCAACGGCCATCGGTTGGTGGTGGCGGCGGAAATCCAGGATGCCGCCATGCAGATGGAGTGGGTTCGCATGGGATACGGGCTCAGCCTGTTGCCAATGCGGCTGATCCATCAACGGATGCCGGACGGTATCGTGCCCGTTGAGGCAAACGGTTTTGATCTTTCGATGCAGGTCGTTTTTCTACGTTCGCCGCACCTTCATCGGTTGACGAAAGTCGCCGACGAGATCGCTGCGGCCGTCAGCGCGGTTTTTGCTGATGACCGAAATTAAACGGCGCCGCGCGGGCTCTGTCGAGACTGCACAGTGGTCGGATCCGGGCAGCTCCCTTGCCTCGCGCCTTGCCTCTCCTGGCGATTTGTGGTCTTGGAGGCGCCAAATCGCTTTCATGGCGAATATCTCATTCCGGATCCTATCATCATGGCCAAGATCAACGGCAACGAAATCCGTCCCGGCAACGTCATCGAACATGACGGCGGCCTTTGGGTGGCGGTCAGGACCAATACGGTCAAGCCCGGCAAGGGCGGCGCCTACAACCAGGTCGAATTGAAGAACCTGATCAACGGCACCAAGCTCAACGAGCGTTTCCGCTCGGCGGAAACTGTTGAGCAGATCAGGCTGGAGATGAAGGACTTTTCCTTCCTCTACGAACAGGGCGACGCGCTGGTGTTCATGGATACCGAGAGCTACGAGCAGCTCGAATTGAACAAGGATTTCGTCGGCGACCGCGCCGCCTTCCTGCAGGACGGCATGATGGTGACGGTGCAGCTCTATGACGAGAGGCCGATCGGCATTTCCCTGCCCGACCAGGTGACGCTGACCATCACCGAGGCCGACCCGGTGGTGAAGGGCCAGACGGCGGCCTCGTCCTACAAGCCGGCGATGCTGGAAAACGGCGTCCGCGTGCTGGTACCGCCCTTCATCGGCTCTGGCGAGCGCATCATCGTCGACACCAACGAAATCACCTACGTGCGTCGGGCCGACTAGGGCATGATCCCGAAAAGTCGCAGACTTTCGGATAAGATCATGCGCGAAAAGTAAACAGGCGAGGCGGATCCCGCTCAAGGTTTTCGGAGTTTCAGCACAATGGCGCGTTCTGCGATCCTCAATGTCATGGTTCAGGCCGCCATGAAGGCCGGCCGCTCGCTGTCGCGCGACTTCGGCGAAGTGCAGAACCTGCAGGTGTCGATCAAGGGGCCGGGCGACTACGTCAGCCAGGCCGATCGCAAGGCCGAGGACATCCTCTTTGCCGAACTGTCGAAGGCGCGGCCGGGTTACGCCTTCCTAATGGAAGAGCGCGGCGTGATCGAGGGCGACGACGGTCAGCACCGCTGGATCGTCGACCCGCTCGACGGCACCACCAATTTCTTGCACGGCATTCCGCTCTTTGCCATCTCCATTGCGCTGGAACGCCAGGGCCAGATCGTCGCCGGTGTCATCTACAATCCGGCGATGGACGAGCTCTACACGGCCGAGCGCGGCGGCGGCGCCTTCATGAACGACCGCCGGCTGCGGGTCGCCGGCCGCACCAAGCTGATCGACGCCGTGATCGGTTGCGGCGTGCCGCATCTCGGGCGCGGCCAGCACGGCAATTTCCTGGTCGAGCTGCGCAATGTGATGGCCGAGGTCTCGGGCGTGCGCCGCCTCGGCTCCGCTTCGCTCGATCTTGCCTATGTCGCCGCTGGCCGCATGGACGGATTCTGGGAAACCGGTCTGTCGGCCTGGGACATCGCCGCTGGCATCCTTTTGATCCGCGAGGCGGGTGGCTTCGTCTCCGACATCGACGGCGGCCAGAGCATGCTGGACGGCGGTTCGGTCATCGCCGGCAACGAGATCATCCAGCGCGCACTGCTGAAGACCGTGAAAAGGCCCCTCTCAGCGCGCTGATTGGCACGCCGCGCTGAAGCGCCGCAGTCGCAAAATCGCAACCAAAGCTTGAAATACTGTCCGGTGTCCGCCCAGATAGAGCGACGCAGGACCATCCATGACCGACACTCGGCCCGAATCCCAGATTGAAATCCCGTTCATAGGTCGCTGGCACTATTCGCGCGCCGAGATGATTGCCGACGGCATCGTCCATGCTGTGGGCATCGTGCTGGCGATCGCCGCCGGCTCAGCTCTGCTGGCTCTGGCCGCCTTCCGTGCCGGTCCAGGCGAATATGTTGCCGCCGCCTTCTACGTGGTTTCGCTGCTCACCGTGCTGTCGGTATCGCTGGCCTACAATCTGTGGCCGGTATCGTCGCCGGCGAAGTGGATCCTGAGGCGTTTCGACCATGCTGCGATCTATCTGCTGATCGCCGCGACCTACACGCCCTTTCTCGCCCAGCTCCACGGCTCGCCCCTAGCCGTCTCGATGATCGTTCTTGTCTGGACTGCGGCGGCGATCGGCATCGCCATAAAGGTGCTTCTTCCCGGCCGCTTCGACCGGTTGGCGATCGTCTTCTACCTTGCCATCGGCTGGAGCGGCATCGTCCTCGTGAAACCACTCGTCCAGACATTGCCGACGACATCGATCGCACTGATCGTTGCCGGCGGCATCGTCTATTCCTGCGGCGTCATCTTCTTCGCCTGGAAGGGCCTGCGCTTCCACAACGCGGTGTGGCACGGTTTTGTCGTCACTGGCGCCGGCCTGCATCTGGCCGCGATGGTCGACTGTCTTGTCATAAACCGGCTCTGAGCGTTGGGTTCGTAATATTGCCAAGCGCCATTCAATTTCGTCACAATTCCGTTTAGAGTCGCCGTCAAACGTGATCGGCGGGTGGCATCAGAAACGGGGCACGGATGGCTTTTCTCAAATCCTTCGGCATGGGCAGGCGCTCTGACGTTCTGATTTACGATCCGCACAAATTGTCGAGCCCGCAGGTCTTTCTCCTGACCATGGTGATCTTCCTGGTGATCGTCGCCTTCATTGCCGCCATCCTGACCCGCCAGATCTCGACCGCCTTCGCCACCAACCCGGGCCTCAATGGCCTGATCATCGGCGTGCTGGCCGTCGGCATCCTGCTGGCCTTCGTCCAGGTTGGGCGCCTGTTTCGCGAAGTGCGCTGGGTCAACTCCTTCCGGGCCGGCTCCGAAACCACCGAGCCGGTGCTGCTGGCGCCGATGAAGGCGATGATCGGCCGCTCGTCGACGGTGGCCTTCTCGACAAGTTCAATGCGCACCATTCTCGATTCGATCGCCACCCGCCTCGACGAAAGCCGCGACACTTCGCGCTACCTCGTCGGCCTGCTGGTGTTCCTCGGCCTGCTCGGCACGTTCTGGGGCTTGCTCAACACGATCGGTTCGATCCGCGAAACCATCGAGGCGCTCGACCCTGGCACAGGCGATGCCGCCGCCGTGCTCGACTCGCTGAAGCAGGGACTTTCGGCACCGCTGGCCGGCATGGGCACGGCCTTCTCGTCCTCGCTGTTCGGCCTCTCCGGCTCGCTGGTGCTCGGCTTCCTCGACCTGCAGGCCGGCCGTGCCCAAACCCGCTTCTACACCGAACTCGAAAACTGGCTGTCCTCGGTCACCGACCTGTCGTCCGACATCGTCGTTTCCGATGCGGCAAGGGCCGAACCTTCCGATGAGATCCGTTTGCTGTCGGAAAGGCTGCGCAGCCTGCAGGAGAATGGCGGCGGCTCCAATCCGCGCGTCGCCACCGCCATGGCCAATCTCGCCGACGGCATTTCCGGCCTAGTCAAGAACATGCGCTCGGAACAGCAGATTATGCGCGACTGGGTCGAGGCCCAGTCCGACGAGCAGAAGGCGATGCGCAGCACGCTGGAAAAGATCGCCGACGCGCTGAAGAAGCCTGAGGTGCACTGAGGTGGCGCTGGCAAGGCGGCGCGCCGATCGCCGAATCGACTACTGGCCGGGCTTCGTCGACGCACTGTCGACGCTGCTCCTGGCGATCATGTTCCTGCTTACGGTCTTCGTGCTGGCGCAGTTCCTGCTCGGCCGCGAAATCTCCGGCAAGGACACGGTGCTCAATCGTCTCAATTCGCAAATCAACGAATTGACCCAACTTCTGGCGCTGGAACGCTCGACGACACAGGACAAGGAGGATTCGCTCGCCAACCTGCAGGCATCGCTGTCGGCGGCGGAGGCGGAAAAGAGCCGGCTCGAACAATTGCTGGCCAAGGGCGCCGGCGCAGGCGATGCGGCCAACCAGCGCGCCGCGGCACTCTCCGGCGAACTTGACAACCAGCGCCAGATCAGCCAGCAGGCGCTGAGCCAGGTCGAAATCCTCAACCAGCAGATCGCGGCGCTACGCAAGCAGATCGGAGCGCTCGAGGACGCGCTCAACGTATCCGAAGCGCGCGACCGCGAATCCAACACCAAGATCGCCGATCTCGGCCGCCGCCTCAACGTTGCGCTGGCGCAACGCGTGCAGGAGCTGAACCGCTACCGGTCGGACTTCTTCGGCCGGCTGCGCGAGATTCTTGCCGACCGCGAGAACATCCGCATCGTCGGCGACCGTTTCGTCTTCCAGTCGGAAGTGCTTTTCCCGACCGGCTCTGAAGTGATCAACGATGCCGGCAAGGTCGAGATGAAGAAGCTTGCCGACGCCATCATCGAATTGCAGAGGGAAATCCCGCCAGAGATCAATTGGGTGCTGCGCGTCGACGGCCATACCGACAACAAGCCGCTGTCCGGCACCGGCCGCTACCGTGACAATTGGGAACTGTCGACGGCGCGCTCGACTTCGGTGGTGAAGTTCCTGATCGAAAACGGCGTGCCGGCCAACCGGCTGGTTGCCGCCGGCTTCGGCGAATTCCAGCCGCTCGATGCCGCCGACACTGAAGAGGCGCGTAACAAGAACCGCCGCATCGAGCTGAAGCTGACCGAGCGCTGATCCAGACCGGGCTGGCCCGAGGGCGAACAACGAGGCAAAGCGGCCGGATTTAGGGCGCCAATTCGAGCCGGCAAGGCCCGAAAAGATTACCTTTTTTTAATTACACTTTGCCGCGATGCACTCTTAAATTTGCTACCAGGGCCGAGAACCGCCGGCGGTGGAGCGGTCCATCGCGACGCGACGGAACCGGACGGCCCGCGGCCGGAGGGCCGGTGATCCAGCCGCTGCCTTCCCCGGTAAAACCAGTAAAAGGAGACGCAGCCATGCGCTCTTTCACTCCCAAGACACTCAGGACTGCAACACTCGCCGCACTTCTCGTCATCGTTCCGTTTGCTGGCGCCTATGCCGCATCGACCTCCTTCTACGGCCCGCGTGAGACAGGTTTGATCGACCAGATACAGAGCGTTGATATGGGCATCCGGGCCGCGATGCAGGCGAACAAGATCAAGCCCGACGAGGCGCGTGACTTGCGCACGCAGGTCGCTCAACTCAATCGGGACGCCCAGAGGGCCGCGCGAGATGGAACGATGCCGGCCACGCAATATCAGCAGTTGATGCAGCAGCTCGATGATGTGAGCCAGAAGCTGCGGGCTGCCACCGGCAGCACCTTCCTAATCGGCAGCGGCGGCGATGGCGGATATTATCCAAACGGCTACGGCCCAAGTCATCCAAACGGCTGAAGTCACACCACAGCGCCAAACTTTGATCTTGCGCATGATCCTTTCCGCACCGCGCGGACCTTCGGTGTGGAAAGGGTCACGCGCTCGAAACGGCGCCAGCTAGGGCGCCGGCGTGACCGGCAAGGCCCGAAAAAGATTATCTTTTTTAATTACACTTTGCCGCGGCCCGCTCCTAGCTTCCGTTGCAAGGCCGAGAACCGCCGGCGATGCCTCCCTCATCGCGACGCGACGGAACCGGACCGCCCGCGGCCGGAAGGGCGGAGTCGCCTTCCCCAGTAAAGGAGACGCCGGCGTGCGCTCTTTCAAGACTCTCAGCATTGCAACCCTCACCGCATTTCTCATCGCCGTTCCGTTCGCTGGCGCCTATGCCGCCGGACATCACAAAGGCGCCCTCGACGAGGCGACGCCGACCGTTTTCTCCGGTCCGCGCGTGACAGGCTTGATCGATCAGATTCAGGGCGTGGACGAGGGCATCGCGGACGCAAGGCAGGAGAACACGATCACGCCGGCCGAGGCGCAAAGGTTGCACATGCGGGCAGCCCATATCAGCCAGCCCGCCGAAAGAGTGGCTACCACCGATCATGGCAGGATACCGGCCGCGCAATACCAGTTGTTGCGCCGCTCGATAATCTCGACCAAGCGCTGCTGTTCGACACCGGCAACGGCTTCAACATCGGCGACTACACCGATGGCGGAAATCCAAACGGCTGATCATATCGAGAAGGGACTGCCTGGCGCCTCGGGGCTTTTGCCCCGCGGGCGTCTTTTTCACGACAGCGCCGCGCGTCCTTTTGTGACGCGCAACGGAGGCTGTAGCACCTTTGAGTCCGCGCATGAGCCTTTCCGAAGGTAGACCCCGATTTTCGGGGGTCATGCGCCCAGCCAAAGTCCGATCAGAGCAACTGCCGCCGGTACGGTCTGGATGTAGAGGATTTTCCTGCTGACGGTCACTGCGCCGTAGAGGCCGGTGATGGCGACGCAGAGCAGGAAAAACACTTTGACCTGGAATCCAGCCTCCCCGAGATAGAGGCCCCAGATCAATCCCGCGGCGAGAAAGCCGTTGTAAAGCCCTGGTTGGCGGCAAGCACCTTCGAGGCGCCGGCAAATTCCGGCGTCAGGTTGAACGCCTTGTGGCCGCGCGGCGTATCCCACAGCACCATCTCCAGATAAACGATATAGAGGTGGATCAGGGCCACCAGCCCGACCAGCACGTTGGCGATCATGTTCGTCTCCCCCTTGCGGTCTTTCGCCGCCTGCCAGCATGATCACGCACGCGCCGCTTCCGCAAGATGTCCCTCGCTTTCGCAAGACGTATTGTGTCGGGTATCGTTGTCGGCGATCGAAGCGCCCACTGCCGAGCCGCCGTCTTCAGGGTTGCCATTGCCGGCGCATTGGTATCTTTTCCCGCCGTCCAAATTCGGAACCCGCCATGTCCTTTCAAAAACTCGACGACCTCGGCCACAAGCTCGAAGCGCTGGAACATGCGCTCGCCATCCTCGGCGCCGACGAGGCGACCCATATGGCCGTCGGCGGCGGCGAGAAGCGCGCCGAGGCCATGTCGGCCCTTGCCGGCATGCATCACGCCCGAGCGACTGCGCCGGAGATCGCCGACTGGATCGCGGCGGCGGAACAGGAGACGCTGAACGAGGAGCAGCAGGCGGCGGTCAGGGAATTCCGCCGGCAGTACACCAACCTGACCTGCCTGCCGGTCGAATTCGTCGAGCGCCAGACGACCGCGCGCATGCGCTCCGAGCAGCTCTGGCGCGACCTGCGCGCCAAGAATGACTGGGCCGGTTTCCTGCCGGCGCTCGAAGGCGTCGTGGCGCTGGTGCGCGAGGAGGCAGCACTGCGCGCCGAGGTGCTTGGCCTCGCTCCCTACGACGCGCTGATGGAGCAATACGATCCCGGCAACCGCGCCGCCGACATCACGCCGGTGTTTACCGAACTGAAGGCTTTCCTGAAGGGTTTCGTGCCGGAGGCACTGGCCGTGCAGGAGCAGCGGCTGGCGAAGCACCCGCTGAAGCCGCTTTCGGGAAGCTACCCGATCGACAAGCAGCGTGAGCTCGGCCTCGCCATGATGGCGGCGGTCGGCTTCGACCTTACCCATGGCTCGTTGTCGGTGTCGCATCATCCATTCTGCGGCGGCGTGCCGAGCGACGTGCGCATCACCACCCGTTACAAGACCTCCGATTTCCTGTCAGCGCTGATGGGCGTGCTGCACGAGACCGGCCATGCGCTCTATGAGCAGAACCTGCCGAAGGCGTGGGCGCACTGGCCGCTCGGCAAGGCGCGCGGCATGGCCGTGCACGAAAGCCAGAGCCTGTTCGTCGAAAAGCAGATCGGCCGCAACCCTGCCTTCTGGCGCTGGGCGCTGCCGGTGGTCGAGAAGCACCTCGGCGAAAGCTGGGCGATCGACGACATCCTGCCGCATGTGCACCGGGTCGCGCGCGGCCTGATCCGCGTCGATGCCGACGAGGTCACCTACCCGCTGCACGTCATCCTGCGCTACGAGCTGGAGCAGGAGCTTGTCTCGGGACGGCTGGAAGCCGCCGACCTGCCCGAGGCCTGGGACGCAAGGATGCGCGACTACCTCGGCCTGTCGACCATCGACAATCCGGCCGACGGGCCGATGCAGGACGTGCACTGGCCGGGTGCCGCATTCGGCTACTTCCCGTCTTACACGCTGGGCGCCATGATGGCGGCGCAGCAATGGGCGGCGCTGACAAGAGAGCATCCCGGCGCCGACGACGACCTCGCCAAAGGCGATTTCACGGCGATCAACGACTGGCGGCGCGAAAAGATCTGGTCGCAAGGCTCGTGCTGGTCGACGCCGGACCTGCTCGAACGCGCCACCGGCGAGAAACTCAACGCCGCGCATTTTACCAGCCATTTGCGCAAGCGGTATGGGGCTGCATAGGCCGTTGGTACATCGCGGCGAAGGTGCGCCCTGTTATTCCGCGGCGCCCTTGAAAGCGCTCGCTCCGGTTTCGAACTGCAGCTTGGCCAGCCGCGCATAGATGCCGCCCTTGGTGACGAGGCTCTGGTGGGTGCCTTCCTCGACGATGTGGCCGCCATCCATGACCAGGATCCGGTCTGCCTTCAGCACCGTCGCCAGCCGATGGGCGATGACGATCGTGGTGCGGCCTTGCATCAGCCGTTCGAGCGCCGTCTGCACCAGCGTCTCGCTTTCAGCGTCAAGCGCTGAGGTTGCTTCGTCGAGCAGAAGGATCGGCGCGTCGCGTAAGATGGCGCGGGCAATCGCCACGCGCTGGCGCTGGCCGCCCGACAGCGTCACGCCGCGCTCGCCGACCTGGCTGTCATAGCCTTTTTCGAGTTTCAGGATGAACTCGTCGGCAAGCGCATCCTTGGCCGCCGCCTCGATATCGGCCTCGCTGGCGCCTGGCCGCCCGAAACCGATATTGTCGCGCGCGCTGGCCGCGAAGATGGTGACGTCCTGCGGCACGATGGCGATGCGCTGCCTGACAGCGACGGGATCGGCCTCGCGCACGTCGACGCCGTCGATTACGATCCTGCCCGTCTCGGGATCATAGAAGCGCAGGATCAGTGAAAAGATGGTGCTCTTGCCGGCGCCGGAGGGGCCAACGATCGCCACCGTCTCGCCGGGCTTGACCTGGAAGCTCAGGCCGTGGACGGCGGCGCGGTCCGGCCTTGCCGGATAGGAGAAGGACACGTCGTCGAAATGGATCGCGCCTTTCGCCTTGGCCGGCAGCGGCCGCGGATCGGCGGGTGACCGGATCGCCGGCTGCTCGGCCAGGATCTCGGTCAGCCGTTCGGCGGCGCCCGCCGCCTGGGCAAGTTCGCCCCACACTTCCGACAGCGCGCCGAGCGCGCCGGCGGCGAACACCGAATAGAGCAGGAACTGGCCGAGCGTGCCCGGCGACAGCGTGCCGTCGAGCACGTCGCGCGAGCCGAACCACAGCACCGCCACCACCGATGAAAAGATCATGAAGATGGCAAAGAAGGTGAGGAAGGAGCGGGCAAAGATCGAGGCCCGCGCCGCATCGAACGCGGCCTCCACTGAGGCCGAAAACCGCCCGGTGACCAGTTTTTCGTTGGTGAAGGCCTGCAGCGTGCGCACCGCGCCGATCTGCTCGCCGGCATAGGCCGTGGCATTGGCCAGCGTGTCCTGCGCCAGCCGCGATTTCCGCCGCACCGAGCGGCCGAAGGCGACCAGCGGCAGCACGATTACGGGGATAGCAGCGATGACCAGGCCCGACAATTTCGGGCTGGTGAAGACCATCATCGCCACGGCGCCGAGGCCGAGGATGACATTGCGCAATGCCACCGAAGCGGTGGCGCCGATCGCCGACTTCACCTGCGTCGTGTCGGCGGTAAGCCGCGACACGATCTCGCCCGACTGGGCGGTATCGAAGAAGGAAGGCGACAGCGTCGTAACATGGCTGAATACATCGCGGCGGACGTCGGCGACGACGCGCTCGCCAAGCGTGATGACGAAATAGTAGCGGCTGGCCGACGCCGCCGCCAGCAAGGCGGCCATCACCACCAGCATGGCGAAGTATTCGGCGATGAAGCTGGAATCGGAAGCGGAAAAGCCGTGGTCGATCATGCGCCGCACGGCGAGCGGCAGGGCCAGCGTGGTCGCCGCCGCGACGACCAGCGAGACAACCGCGCCAATGACCATTTTCCGGTAGCGCGTGATATAGGGGAACAAGCGCCTGAGCGGCTTGAGCGAGCGCCGGCGCTCGTCTTCATAGCCGCTGATGTCCACCATGACCGTTTCCTCTGGCCGTTTTGGTATGCGCCTCAATATGCGCTTGCCACGGCCTTGTGATTCAATTCCGGCTGATGTATAGGCTCGCCGACCGTTTTAGAAGCCGTGGCTCCTCAATAGCTGCGGCTTCGAGTTTTAAAAAGGGGCGCATCGACGCAGGCTCTATGCCCGTCAGCAGCGCCGGCAAGCCAGGAACGAAACCATGAAGACCGACATCCATCCCGACTACCACGCCATCAAGGTCGTCATGACCGACGGCACCGAATATATGACCCGTTCGACCTGGGGCAAGGAAGGCGATACGATGAACCTCGATATCGACCCGACCACCCACCCGGCCTGGACCGGCGGCCAGCAGACCTTGCTCGACCGCGGTGGCCGCCTGTCGAAGTTCAAGAAGCGTTTCGAAGGTTTCGGCCTCTAAGCCGAGCAGCCTTTAGACGATCCGAAAAAACCCGCCCTCCAGGCGGGTTTTTTGTTGCCGCTCAGTTTTGCGATACGAACTCTCATTGCGAGAAATGCACCTCTACTCGTCAAGCAGTTCCCGAAGCGCCATGCGCTTGTAGGCAGCGACCAGCCTGTCGCCTTCCTGTCGTTCGACCGAGATCGCCAGCCGCATCGCCGCCTCGCCCATCTGCCAGATGAGAAGCGCCGTCGTTTCCAGCGCCGCCGGATTGGCGTCAGGCCGTAGCCGTTTCAGCACGGCGGTGAGGAATTCGGCATTGGCCCGACTGTCGGCGAGTTCGAGTTCGCGTAGCGCCTTGTCGGCCTGCGTCCCCGACCAGATGTCGCGCATCACCGGCTCGGCCAGGAACAGGCCGTAATAGGTGTCCACCAGCTCCGAAAATGCACGCCGCAGGCTGTCGGCATCGCTGACTTCCGCAAGCGCTGCCGCGATGCAGGCCTGGCTTTGAGTGGTGTAGCGTTCGGCCAGCGCCCGGATGATCGCCCGCTTGTCCGGGAAGAACTGGTAGAGCGAACCGATCGACACACCGGCCCTTTCCGCCACTTCGCCCATGCGCATGGCATCGCTGCCTTGCCCGGCGATCAACGCCGAGGCGGCGGTAAGCATCCGCTCGACCCGCTCGCGGCTGCGTTGCTGGCTCGGCGCCCGGCGCGGCGATGCGATCTGTCCGTCACTTGGAACCGATACGGCGGTGCCTTCCATGACTGTCTCCAAACCGGCCCGACAAATGGCCAAGAAAATGACTTGACTTGAAAAATACGAGGGTTTATCACATTTTGCAAATGTGAGGATTACTCATATTTTGGCAAAGGACAATCACGGTGGGACGCCCAACAAATCTGGAGCACCTGACATGATCGCGATACTTCTTCCCACTCTCACCTTCATCGCCGCCCTCGGCTCAGGCGTCGTCGGCGGCGTTTTCTTCGCATTCTCCAATTTTGTCATGCCGGCGCTCGCCCGCCTGCCTGTCGCCGGCGGCATCGCCGCGATGAATTCGATCAACGTCACCGTCATTACGCCGATGTTCATGACAGCGCTTTTCGGCACCGGGCTGATCTGCCTTGTGCTTGCCGCCGGCGCCATCATCGGCTGGAGCCAGCCGGGTTCGTTCTGGCTTCTCGCCGGCGCGCTGATCTATGTCGTCGGCAACCCGATCGTCACCATGGTCTTCAACGTGCCGCTCAACGATGCGTTGGCTGCCGTCGATCCGGCCAGCGCCAACGGCGCCACTGTGTGGACCACCTATCTCAGGGAGTGGGTGACGTGGAACCACGTCCGCACCATCACCGGCATCGTGGCGCTGGGCTGCTTCATCGTGGCGCTGCGGTGAAGTAGCTTCCGACGAATCCCGGAGGAGCAAGCACCTTCGGGATCGATTGCTTCTCCCATGGGTCGCCAGGAAGGATGATAAAAAATGACCGAGTTCGAAATAGAGGCGGTATCGACCCTGACGCCATGGCTGGCGCATTCCATGATTGCATTGATCCATCAGCTGTCGTCGTCCGCTTCGGGGCCACGCAACGAGGATTTGGAGAGTATCATCAAGTCGCCGGCGACAACCCTGCTCATCGCAAGAACGGACCAAACACTGCAAGGAATGCTCACGCTGGCCATTTTCCGCGTGCCAACAGGGGTACGCTCGATCATCGAGGATGTAATAGTCGATGAGCGCCACAGAGGCCTGGGCATTGCATCAGCCCTGGTCCGTGAAGCGCTTGCACAGGCGAAAACGGCCGGTGCCAGAACGGTCGACCTCACCTCGCGCCCGTCAAGGGAGGCAGCGAACCGCCTGTACCTGAAGCTGGGATTCGAGAAACGGCAGACTAATGTCTACCGCTTCGCTTTCGAAGCAACCTGATCATGTGGGAGTCTTCGACATGTGGCCCTTCCGGTCGGCATGGCCAAGATCGCGGCCCGGATCGATCACATCGCGGACCAGCTGCTTGAGCTTGGCCGCATCCGGAAAACCGCCGTCGCGCTTGCGGTCCCAGACCAGCACGTCATTGCAGGAAATGGTGAAGATGCCGCCGGTGCCGGGCACGAGCGTGACTTCGCCCAGATCCGTTCCGAAGGTCGAGAGCAGCTCCTGCGCCATCCAACCGGCACGCAGCAGCCAGTGGCACTGCGTGCAATAGGTGATACGGATGGTGGGCAGCGCCTGTTCGTTCATGCCGGGCTGAGCTGTGCTCATGCCGCGCTGAGCTTCGCCATGGTCTCGTCGTCGACCTCGAAATTGGCGTAGACGCTCTGCACGTCGTCGTCGTCCTCGAGTGTGGCGACCAGCTTCATCAGCGACTGTGCCCGCTCCTCGTCGACCGCAATGCTGGTCTGCGGCTTCCAGATCGGCTTTACCGATTCTGCCTCGCCGAGCGCGCCCTCCAGCGCCTTCGACACGTCGCCGAGATTCTCGAACGCGCAGTAGATCGTGTGGCCTTCCTCGTCCGACTGCACGTCGTCGGCGCCGGCCTCGATCGCTGCATCCATGACTTTCTCGGCGCTGCCCGCCGAGGTCGGATAGTAGATCTCGCCGACGCGGTCCCACATGAACGACACCGAACCGGTTTCGCCCATCGCCCCGCCGGCCTTGGTGAAGGCGGCGCGGACATTCGATGCCGAACGGTTGCGGTTGTCGGTCAGCGCCTCGACGATCAGCGCCACGCCGCCCGGCCCATAGCCTTCGTAGCGCACCGCTTCGTAATTCTCGGCATCACCCATCGACGCCTTGTTGATGGCGCGCTGGATGTTGTCCTTCGGCATCGACACCGCCTTGGCGTTCTGCACGGCAAGGCGCAGGCGCGGGTTCATCGATGGATCTGGCGTACCGGTCTTGGCGGCGACGGTGATCTCGCGCGCCAGCTTGGAAAATATTTTCGACCGCACCGCGTCCTGACGGCCCTTGCGGTGCATGATGTTCTTGAACTGTGAATGGCCAGCCATGGCACCCCTGTCGTCTTCTCGGCTAGAGCATCGTGTGGCCGGACGAAACGCCCGGCGTATTACAAAATGCTCGAATTCAAAAATTTCCGAATGCCCCCGGTGCGTCCGGACGGACGTACGGCGCTCTATGTCGGAATGGCCGGCTTATAGATAAATCGGCTCAATTCGTCCAGCCGCGCGGTGGCATAGCGCGCACGAGTGTCTGCGACGCGGAATTCCGGTGGATTGTCGCGGCGATTCACCCCTCCAGGTCGGACTTCAGCCGGTCGAGAATGCTGATCGCATGCGTGGCGTACTGGCTGATCCAGCGGTCGTGGATCTGCTTGATCGGCAGCGCATTGAGGTGGTTCCAGCGCTCGCGCCCTTCGCGCCGCGCCACCACCAGATCGGCCTCCTGCAGCACCTTCAGATGCAGCATGACGGTGCAGCGGTCCATGTCGGGAAAGGCGTCGCACAATGCTCCCGTCGTCTTCGGCCCTTCCTTCAATTCGTCGAGCATCAGCCGCCGGCGCGGATGCGCCAGTGCCTTGAAAACATTGTCGTCTTGCGATCGGCTTGACATGTTATGTTTCTATAACATATCTTCGCCCCGATCAAGGAAGGAGCTGTGGATATGTCTCTTGGATTCAGGATTTCCGGGCGCATCGGCAGGCCGGTCGCCGAAGTCTTCGACGCAGTCGTCAATCCGAACAAGCTCAGCGGCTATTTCACCACGATCGGCGGCGCCAGCGCGCCGCTGGTGGAGGGTGCCGGCGTCGTCTGGTGGGGCAAGGTTCCGGTCGAGGTCGATGAGGTGAAGAAGGACAGCCGCATCGTGCTGCGCTGGGACGCTAAGGACGCCGACGGCAAGCCGGCCTACAAGACGCGCATCGAGATGAATTTCGAGCCACTGGACGATGGCGGAACCTTCGTCACCATCGCCGAGAGTGGCTGGCACGAGGACGCGGTCGGGTTGAAAAAATCCTACCTCAATTGCGAGGGCTGGTCGCAGATGCTGGCCTGCATGAAGGCCTA
Source organism: Mesorhizobium sp. M00.F.Ca.ET.216.01.1.1 (assembly GCF_004010325.2). Taxonomy (GTDB): domain Bacteria; phylum Pseudomonadota; class Alphaproteobacteria; order Rhizobiales; family Rhizobiaceae; genus Mesorhizobium. Next base: position 250,043 of record NZ_SADR02000005.1, on the reverse strand, counting down.
TGTCGAATACGGCATCAACCTGCGCGACGGCTATTACCGCAGCGAGATGAAGGGGGAACCCGCTAGCGAAGACAACATCTGAGCGCGCTTGGAGAAGCAGATGGAAGTTCACGAAACACCAACGGCCGAAGCTGGCATGCTGATCCGGCGGCCGGTCGCAGACGTGTTCGAAGCCATTGTCGATCCGGCGATCACGACGAAATTCTGGTTCACCCATGGCAGCGACAGGCTGGACAGCGGCAAAAAGGTTCGCTGGGAGTGGCGCATGTATGGCGTCTCGACGACGGTCAGCGTGGACGAGATCGTCAAGGACGAAAAGATCGTCATGCAGTGGAGCGACCCGACGACGACGGTAGTCTGGACCTTCACCGCAATGCCTGAGAATACGACCTTCGTCGAGGTCCGCAATTTCGGCTTTGCCGGCAGCGCCGATGAGCAGGTCAAGCAAGCCATCGGTTCGACCAGCGGCTTCTCGCTCGTGCTCGCCGGCGCCAAGGCATGGCTGGAACAGGGGCTGACGCTCGGCTTGATCGGCGACCGTCACCCGAAGGGTTTGCCAGCAAACTAAGACGCAAGGCTTCTCAAGCGATGCGTGCCGGGCTCAATGCCTGCCGCCGGACTTCGCCTTTTTCCGGCGCCGCGCCAGCATGTTGAGGCCTTCGACCATCGCCGAGAATCCCATCGCCGCGTAGATGTAGCCCTTCGGCACATGGTAGCCCATGCCGTCGGCAATCAGCGTCATGCCGATCATCAGCAGGAAGCCCAGCGCCAGCATGATGATGCTCGGGTTCCTGGCGATGAAATCGGCGAGCGGCCCGGCCGCCAGCATCATCACGCTGACCGCCACGATGACCGCGATGTACATGATGGCGATCTCGTCGGTCATGCCGACCGCGGTGATGATCGAATCGATCGAGAACACGAGGTCGAGCAGCAGGATCTGGAAGATGGCGCCGGCGAGCGAAAACTGCAGCGTCTCGCCCATCATCGTGTCCTGGTGATCGTCAGGATCGACCGTGTGGTGGATTTCCTTGGTCGCCTTCCAGACAAGGAACAGGCCGCCGGCGATCAGGATCAGGTCGCGCCAGGAAAAGCCATGGCCGAGAGCCGCGAAGACAGGCGTGGTCAACTGGACGATGATGGAGATGGTGGCAAGCAGGATGAGTCGCATGATCAGCGCCGCCGAGATGCCGAGCCGACGCGCGCGGGCTCTTTGTGTCTCCGGAAGCTTGTTGGTCAGGATCGAGATGAAGATCAGATTGTCGATGCCGAGCACGATCTCCAGCACTACCAGCGTCAGCAGCGCGATCCATGCCGTGGGGTCGGATATGAAAGCGAAATGCGGCGCCAGGAACTCTATTAGCTGCATTACGTCGTCCCCCGGTGGCGTATCAATCCGCTTCAACACATGACCCCGAAAATCGGAATCGATTTTCGGAAAGGATCATGCGCAAAATCTAAGTGCTACAGCGTCCCTTGCGCGTCCAATAGGACGCGCGGCGCTGTGGTGTCGCCGGCAGGTAGGTATGGGACCTGCCGAGATCAATGTCACAACCAGAAGGCCGGCGCCGTTTCCTCCAGCCGCGGCCCGCGGCGAAACGGCGCGATCCGTTCGGTCAGCCCGGTGCGGTCGGAAATCTCAACGCCGATGCCGCACAATGTCGCCGGTCCGGTCGCTGCCTCGAAGCGTCCTTTCGGCACCTTTGACAGAAACCTGTTAAGCGGCTCCTCCTTGTCCATGCCGAGCGAGGAATCATAGTCGCCGCACATGCCGGCGTCGGAAATATAGCCGGTGCCGCCATTGAGGATCTGGTGGTCGCCGGTTGGCTGATGGGTATGGGTGCCGACGACCAGGCTGGCGCGGCCGTCGACAAAATGCGCGAAGCACATTTTTTCCGAGGTCGCCTCGGCATGGAAGTCGATGACCGCCGCATCGGCCTGCTCGCCCAACGGGCAGGCCGTCAGCTCGCGCTCGCCGGCCTGGAACGGATCGTCGAGCTCGGGATGCATGAACACCCGGCCCATGATGTTGGCGACCAGCACGCGCGCGCCGTTCCTGGCGATGTAGACGCCGGAGCCCCGACCGGGCGTGCCCTTTGGGAAATTCGACGGGCGCAGGAAGCGCTCCTCGCGCGGCGCGAAAACCAGCGCGTCGCGCTGATCCCAGACATGATTGCCGGTGGTGACGACATCGGCGCCGGCTGAGATCGTCTCGCGAAAGATCTCCTCGGTGATGCCGAAGCCGCCAGCGGCGTTCTCGCCATTGACGATGACGAAGTCGAGTTTGAAATCCGCAATCAGGCCGGGCAGTTGTTCCCACACCGCAGTGCGTCCTGTTTTACCGACCATGTCGCCGAGGAAAAGAAGTCTCATATGATCAATATCCCGAACCAAAGGTCAGCGAAGCAAAAAGCTGCATGACTTTCGGAAAAGATCATGCGTCTATCATCTTATCTACAATTCTGGCGTGAACCGGCGCAACCCGCTCTCGGTGAGTATTTCCGGGATGATCACGTCATGCGGCTCGTCCGGCACCAGCGCGACCTCCTGGCAGTCGAAGGCAATGCCGATTAGCCGCGGCAGTTTTCCCTTGTCCAGCAGCCGCGCGATCGCCCGGTCGTAATAGCCGGCGCCGTAACCGATGCGGTGGCCACGCCGGTCGAAGGCGGCGAGCGGCACAAGCATCACCTGGGGATCAAGCACCTTCGCCTTCTCGTGCGGCCCGACCGTGCCGAACCCCATGTCGACCATCGGCGCGCCGCGCGTCAGTTCGCGAAAGACGATGGTGGTCTTGTCGAGAATGGCCGGCAGGCAGAGCCTCGCCCCCCTCTCGCGCAAGGCGAACATTAGCGGCCGGACGTCGACTTCAGAGCGCATCGGCCAGAAGCCCGAGACGATCTGGCCCGGCTCGATCGCAATCTGGTCTCGCGCCGTCTCAGCCATTTCCAGCGCTGCTTCCTCGCGCCAGAACGGATCCAGCGCATCGCGGCGGCCGAGCGCTTCCTTGCGGAGGTGTCTTTTCACGTCTTTGGGGGAGATCATAGGAGGCCTATTTGCAGAGCCGGAGAAAAATCCCAAGTTCGGATGCAGGTCAAGGAAAACCGATTTCGACGATCGGAGTTGACTTCTCAGTCAATGAGGACCGCAAAAAGCGGTTTGACGCGGATGCGCCGAAATCGGGATTTCTCGGGAAAGTGACGATCCACACAACCGGTGGAGAGAGCGATCCCGGGAACCTACAAAGTAGGTGGGCGCCGTGTGAGAAAACCCACGGGTCTTCCCAGGGACAGCTCCCTAAGGATCGTTAAGGCCCCCGGGGAAAATGTTCTCCTGCCGGGAAGCGCAGACCGTCCTCGTTAATATAGGCCGATGGTCGATCAAGCGCCAGAGAGACCGGCATGCTCGACGGCTTTATTCGTGACACTTGCCTTCTGCCGGGCCGGCGCCGATGCGCGGATCGCCGCAGCGCCTTGCACTGGCCAGGCCGCCTGCTTACGGTTGCCATGACAACCGAGGAGCAGGAATGCGTTTCGAAGGCACGGCGGCCTATGTCGCCGACAAGGATCTGATGGTGGCCGTCAACGCGGCAATCGCGCTGGAGCGGCCATTGCTGGTCAAGGGAGAGCCCGGCACCGGCAAGACCGAGCTTGCCCGGCAGGTGGCGGCAGCGCTTGGCCTCGAGCTAATCGAATGGCATGTCAAGTCGACGACGAGGGCGCAGCAGGGCCTTTACGAATATGACGCCGTTTCACGGCTGCGCGACAGCCAGCTCGGCGACGAGCGCTTCAACGACATCCGCAACTACATCAAGCGCGGCAAGCTGTGGGATGCCTTCGCTGCCGGTAAAAAGGTCGTGCTTCTGATCGACGAGATCGACAAGGCCGACATCGAGTTTCCCAACGACCTGCTGCAGGAACTCGATAGAATGGAGTTCTTCGTCTACGAGACCGGCGAGACGATCCGCGCCGCCGTCAGGCCGATCGTCATCATCACCTCCAACAACGAGAAGGAGCTGCCGGACGCCTTCCTGCGCCGCTGCTTCTTCCACTACATCCGCTTTCCCGACGTCGAGACGCTGCACAGAATAGTCGACGTGCACTATCCCGACATCAAGCAGAACCTGGTGCGGGCCGCTCTCACCCAGTTCTATGAGATCCGCGATGTGCCGGGCCTGAAGAAGAAGCCCTCGACCTCAGAGGCGCTCGACTGGATCCGGCTGCTGGTCGCCGACGACATCGCGCCCGAGGATCTGCGCGCCGACCCAAGGAACGCGCTGCCCAAGCTGCATGGTGCTCTGCTGAAGAACGAACACGACGTGCATCTTTTCGAGCGGCTGGCCTTCATGGCGAGACGGCAGCAGTAGCGGTTTTCCCGGCTGTGGACTGTTGCGAACACCCGAACAGGGAGGCAGCTTCGACCCGAACCTTCGGAGGGAAATGAAATGACCGAAATCACCGCCCGCCCACTGGCGCAGTCCGACCATGCCGACTGGCAGCGGCTGTGGACGGCCTACCTGACCTTCTACGAAACCAGGCTGCCGGAAGAGGTCTACGTCATCACCTGGAAGCGGCTGTTCACGGTGGGTGAGTTCGAGCCGAAAGGCTTCATCGCTATCTTCGACGGCAAGGCTGTCGGCTTGACGCATTACCTCTACCACCGCTCCTGCTGGTCGGAGAAAAACAACTGTTACCTGCAGGATCTGTTCGCCGACCCGGAGGTGCGCGGCAAGGGCGTCGGTGCTGCCCTCATCGAGGCGGTGAAGCAGGAAGCCGGCAAGATCGGCGTCAAGAACGTCTACTGGATGACCCACGAAACCAACACCACCGCACGCAAGCTCTACGACCACGTGGCGCGCAGAACCGGCTTTATCGAGTATGATCTGCTGTAGATAGTCGATGTTCATCCCCTTCTTCCTAGAACTGAAAGCAGCACGCGTTCCCGTCTCTCTCCGGGAATACCTGTCGCTGCTGAAAGGGTTGGAAGCCGGGCTGGTCGACTATGACGTCGAGGGTTTTTACTACCTCGCCCGCGCCGCATTGGTGAAGGACGAGCGCCACATCGACCGCTTCGACCAGGTCTTTTCGCACATCTTCAGGGGTGTCGAGGCACTGGCCGGTACAGGTGCGGTCGATGCCGAAAATATCCCGGAAGAATGGCTGCGCCGGCTTGCCGAAAAGCACCTGACCGACGAGGAGAAAAAGCTGATCACAGCACTCGGCGGTTTCGAAAAGCTGATGGAAACGCTGAAGCAGCGGCTGGAGGAGCAGAAGGGCCGCCACCAGGGTGGCTCGAAATGGATCGGCACCGGCGGCACCTCGCCTTTCGGCGCCTATGGCTACAATCCCGAAGGCGTGCGCATCGGCCAGCACGAAAGCCGCAACCGCCGCGCGGTAAAAGTCTGGGACAGGCGCGAGTTCAAAAACTTCGACGATTCCGTCGAGCTCGGCACCCGCAACATCAAGATCGCGCTGAAGCGCCTGCGCCGCTGGGTGCGCGAAGGCGCCGAGGAAGAGTTCGACCTGCCCGGCACCATCCACGCCACCGCCGAGCACGGCTATCTCGATGTGCAGACAAGGCCCGAACGCCGCAATGCGGTGAAACTGCTGATGTTCTTCGATGTCGGCGGCTCGATGGACGATCACGTCAGGAGCGTCGAGGAATTGTTTTCGGCTGCCCGCGCCGAATTCCGCCAGCTCGAATATTTCTACTTCCACAATTGCCTCTACGAAGGCGTGTGGAAGGACAATCGCCGCCGCCATGCCGAGACGGTCCCAACTTTCGACCTCCTCCACAAATACGGGCCGGACTACAAGGTGATCGTCGTCGGCGACGCCTCGATGAGCCCTTACGAGATCGCGCATCCCGGCGGCTCGGTCGAGCACTGGAACCCGGAGGCCGGCGCCGTCTGGCTCAGCCGGCTCCTGCAGCAGTGGCCGAATGCGGTATGGCTCAACCCGGAAAGCGAAAAGAACTGGGGCTACACCCATTCGATCGCCATGATCCGCGACATCTTCGACGGCCGCATGTTCCCGCTGACCCTGGCCGGGCTCGAAGCCGCGACAAGGCAGCTTTCGCGCAAGCACTGACATTCTCGCGCTGGGCGTGCCTGTAACAAATGCCTATGTTGGGGCGAAGATAGACTGCAACCAATAACGAGCCGCCAAGGCTGAGGAGATATTCATGGACACCCATGCCTACCCCGTCACCCGCACCGATGCCGAATGGCGCGCCCGGCTGACGCCCGAGCAACATGCAGTCATGCGTAACCATGGCACCGAGCGTCCGGGAAGCTGCGCTTTGCTCTACGAGAAGCGCGCCGGTACCTTTTCCTGCGTCGGCTGCGACCAGCCTTTGTTCGAATCCAAGCTAAAGTTCGAGAGCGGCACCGGCTGGCCGAGCTTCAACGACCCGGTGCCGGGTTCGGTCGAGACCACCGTCGACCGCAGCTACGGAATGGTGCGCACCGAATGCCATTGTGCCCGCTGCGGCAGTCATCTCGGCCACATCTTCGACGACGGCCCGCCGCCGACCGGCCTGCGCTATTGCATCAACGGCGTAGCGCTGAAATTCGAGCCGGCGGCCTAAGCGGCAGTTAAATCGCCGAACTATCGAACTATAAAAAGGGCGACTTCAGCCGCCCCTTTTATTTGCAGATCGCAGAGCAGATATCCGGCGCAATGAGGCTCGCGCTTGTCAGACGACCACCACCAGGATCAGCCACAATGTGGCGCCGAGAGTCATCATCCAAGCCTTGGCGCCGCCGGTTTTTTCCGTCGTTCGCCAGACGGCAAAGGTCAGAAAGATGTTGTAGGGCACCGGCGCGAAATGCACCGCCAGAACCAGCGCAAGCGACAGCTTCAGCCCGAGCAGGATGAGCGCCGCGACCGACGATGCGAGGTTGATCGCACTGCCGACAACGACCAGGTCGCGCCAGAACAGCCGGTCGAGCGGCACCATGCCTTGCCAGCGCGAGCGGAAGAAGCCCGCTGCACCGCCTGCCTTGCCGTCTTCGCCTTCCAACAGCTTTGGAGCATTCATCGACGCGGCCTTCTCTCTTCGACAGCAGACTTCGAACGCGGCATACCTCAGCGCAAAGCGCTCATCGAGCCCACGCGAGCACATCACTTGACAGATTGTCATCAAACAGTCGCGAAACCTTTCTACTTCGCCTCTCGTTAGCGGCAAAGCAACCGTGTCTGCCGGATCTGCCGCCGATCATCCAGTCGCCTGCCAGGGGAAGTCTTGCGATGAGCGATAATATCTACAACGTCCTGTTTCTCTGCAACGCCAATTCGGCGCGATCCATCATGGGGGAAGCCATCCTCAATCGGATCGGCGCTGGCAAGTTCAAGGCCTTTTCCGCTGGTTCGCAGCCGAAGGGCAAGGTCAATCCCTACGCGCTGCAGCTGCTCGAAAGTCTCAACTACGATACGAGCTTCGCCCGCTCGAAAAGCTGGGACGAATTCGCCGAGCCCGACGCGCCGGAAATGAACTTCGTCTTCACGGTTTGCGATAGCACCGCTAATGAGTCCTGTCCGATCTGGCCCGGTCATCCAATGACCGCGCTTTGGGCAATACCGGACCCCGCCAAAGCGAAGGGCACCGAAGCCGAACTTCATTTCGCCTTCGCTGATGCCTATCGCATGCTCAACAATCGCATCTCGCTGTTCGTCAACCTGCCGATGGGTACGCTCGACCATCTGGCGCTGCAACATCATCTCGACGAGATCGGCCGCGACCAGCCGAAGCCAAACTCTTGAATGCAGGCAACGACCGTGGTTCAGGATCCGGCTTCGCCACCGTCTCCCAGAACCTCGGCCACGGCCCGCTCGAAACGCGATGCTTCAGTCACCAGCCAGTCGGCCATCGCCGGCCAATTGTCCTCGGCAAAGCAGTTCACGCGCCACAGTGAATTGATGCCAAGCCCCTCGGAACGTTGTTCCGGCTTGAGCTTCAATCTGTCTTCGATCACCGTCTGAAATGGCCGCAGTCGCGCCCAGGCTTCGGTGGCGCCAAGCCTCTGGTTACGGCCGAAGAAGACGCCGGCCACGTTCTCGCTGGGCGCGACATACATGCTGATGACCAGTTGGAATTCGGGCAGCCCGCGCTGCCAGAACCATGGTCCGCGCCTCGCCAACCGGGTCTTTTCTTCCGGATGCCGCTCCGCGAACAGAGCCCAGAAACCGCGATGGCGGAACTCCGAGGCTCGACGGGCGCCGAAGTCGAACTCGCTCATGAGTAGAACCATTTTTTCAGCGACCAGGATCGCCGTTGAAGTAGGCTCCTACCCTTACACCATGCCGAGCGCGGCCTTGTAGAGGTCGAGGATGGATTCTTCCTCCTGCCGCTCGGCCTGGTCCTTCTTGCGTAGCCGGATGATCGAGCGCATCGCCTTGGTGTCAAAGCCGGTGCCCTTGGCCTCGGCAAACACTTCCTTGATGTCGTCGGCGATGGTCTTCTTCTCTTCCTCGAGCCGCTCGATGCGCTCGATGAAGGCGCGCAACTGGCTGGCGGCAACAGTCTGGCTGGTCTCGGTGATGTCGTCGGCCATATTTCTCTCCGCGTCGTTTCTCGCCGCGACTCGAATGTGAGCGGCGAATTTGCAGCGGGTTCGATGCCCGACCGGGCGCGGCGGGTCAAGATATTATCGATGCGGCATGAAGTGCTGCTGCCAGGCGCAGACAAAGCTCCCCGACAACTACCCGAATGCGATCAGCAGATCCTTGGCATCGATCTGGTCACCGGCTTTGACCAGCACTTCGGCGATCACTCCGTCACGTTCGGCATGCAGCGCCGTCTCCATCTTCATCGCCTCGATCGACAGCAGCACGTCGCCGGCCTTAACCGCTTGGCCGGCGGCAACCGCAAGCGCCGAGACGACGCCCGGCATCGGCGCGCCGACATGCGCCTCGTTGCCCGGCTCCGCCTTGCGTCGCGCCTTGGCGGCGGAAGCGCCATGCGCCCGGTCAGGCACCTTCACCCGGCGTGGCTGGCCGTTGAGCTCGAAGAACACGGTGACCATGCCCTTCTCATCGACGTCGCCGATAGCCAGGCAGCGCACCACCAACGTCTTGCCCTTCTCGATGTCGACGAAGATCTCATCTTCCGGTTTCATGCCGTAAAAATAGGTCGGCGTCGGCAGCACGCTGACCGGACCGTAGGTCTCCTGTGCAGCGGCAAAGTCAGAAAACACCTTCGGATACATCAGCCACGAGGCGAATTCGAACTCGCTGAGCTTGCGCTCCAGCTTCTCCTCGATCTCCTTGCGGCTGGCCTTGAGATTGGCTGGCTTGAGCAGCGAGCCGGGCCGCACCGTGATCGGCTTGTCGCCCTTCAGCACCTTCTTCTGCAGCGCCGCTGGCCAGCCGCCCGGCGATTGGCCGAGATCGCCGCGCAGCATCGATACCACCGAGTCCGGGAAGGCGATGTCCTTGTTGGGGTTCTCGACATCGGCGACCGTCAAGTCCTGGCTCACCATCATCAGCGCCATGTCGCCGACCACCTTGGACGACGGCGTCACCTTGACGATGTCGCCGAACATCAGATTGACGTCGTGATAGGTCTGCGCCACTTCGTGCCAGCGCGTCTCCAGCCCGAGCGAACGCGCCTGTTCCTTCAAATTGGTGAACTGCCCTCCCGGCATCTCGTGCAGATAGACTTCCGAAGCGGGTCCCTTCAGGTCGCTCTCGAAGGCGGCGTACTGGTTGCGTACCGCCTCCCAGTAGAACGAGATGTTCCGGATCCACTGCGGGTCGAGGCCCGGATCCCGCTCGGTGCCCTTCAGCGCCTCGACGATCGAGCCCAGGCAGGGCTGCGAGGTGTTGCCGGAGAAAGAATCCATGGCAGCATCGATGGCGTCGACGCCGCTCTCCACCGCCGCCAGCACCGTTGCCGCCGACAGGCCCGATGTGTCGTGGGTATGGAAATGGATCGGCAAGTCGGTCGCCTCGCGCAGTGCCTTGAACAGCACGCGGGCAGCGCTCGGCTTCAATAGCCCGGCCATGTCCTTGACCGCGACGATATGGGCGCCGGCCGCCTGCAATTCCCTGGCCAGCGCGACATAATATTTGAGGTCGTATTTGGCGCGTGCCGGATCGAGTATGTCGCCGGTATAGCAGATCGCCGCTTCGATCAGCTTGCCCTCGGCGCCGACCGCGTCCATGGCGACGCGCATGTTCTCGACCCAGTTCAGGCAATCGAAGACGCGGAACAGGTCGATGCCGCCATCCGCCGCCTGGCGGACGAAATGCTGGACAACATTGTCGGGGTAGTTGGTGTAGCCGACGCCGTTGGCGCCGCGCAGAAGCATCTGCAGCAACAGGTTGGGTGCTGCCTCGCGCACCAGCGACAGCCGCTCCCAAGGATCCTCGGTGAGGAAGCGCATGGCGACGTCGAAGGTCGCACCGCCCCAGCATTCGAGCGACAGCAGTTGCGGCAGCGCGCGCGCATAGGTGCCGGCAATGCCGGCGATGTCATACGTGCGCACCCGGGTGGCGAGCAGCGACTGGTGGCCGTCGCGCATCGTCGTGTCGGTGACCAGCACCTCTGTCTGATCGCGCATCCAGGCGGCGAATTTCTCCGGTCCGAGCGCATCGAGCTTCTGCTTGCTGCCATCAGGCACCTTGCCGTTGAGATAGGGCACCACCGGTGCAGCCGCATCGGCCTTCGGCATGGGCCGGCCGCGCGTCTCGGGATGGCCGTTGACGCTCACATCGGCCAGATAGTTGAGCAGCTTGGTCGCACGATCCTGCCGTTTGACCTGCTGGAACAGCTCCGGCGTCGTATCGATGAACTTGGTGGTGTAGGAATTGTCGGCGAAGCTCGGGTGGTTGATGATCGCCTCGAGGAAGGTGAGGTTGGTCGCCACGCCGCGGATGCGGAATTCGCGCAGAGCCCGGTTCATGCGGGCGATGGTCTCGACCGGCGTCGGCGCCCAGGCCGTCACCTTTTCCAGCAGCGGATCGTAGAAACGGGTGATGACCGCGCCCGAATAGGCAGTGCCGCCGTCGAGACGGATGCCGAAGCCGGTGGCGCCGCGATAGGCGGTGATGCGGCCGTAGTCCGGGATGAAATTGTGCTCGGGATCCTCCGTGGTGATGCGGCACTGCAGGGCGTGGCCGTTCAGCCTTATGTCCTTTTGCGCCGGCACACCCGATTCCGGCGTGCCGATGGCAAAACCGTCGAGGATGTGGATCTGCGCCTTTACGATGTCGATGCCGGTCACCTGCTCGGTGACGGTGTGCTCGACCTGGATGCGCGGGTTGACCTCGATGAAGTAGAACTTGCCGGTATCGGCGTCCTGCAGGAACTCGACCGTGCCGGCGCCGATATAACTCGTTTCACGCGCAATCTTCAGCGCGTGGCCGCAAAGCTCTTCGCGCTGCGGCATCTCGAGGTATGGCGCCGGCGCGCGCTCGACAACCTTCTGATTGCGGCGCTGGATCGAACAGTCGCGCTCGAACAGATGCACGGCGTTGCCGTGCATGTCGCCCAGCACCTGCACCTCGACGTGGCGGGCGCGCTCGATCAGCTTCTCGAGATAGACCTCGTCCTTGCCGAAGGCGGCCTTGGCCTCGCGCTTGCCTTCAGTCACCTCGCGGGCGAGATCGGCTTCGGCGCGGATGGCGCGCATGCCACGGCCGCCGCCGCCCCATGATGCCTTAAGCATCACCGGATAGCCGATGGTCTTGGCGAGTGCTTTTACCGCTTCCATGTCGTCCGGCAAGGGATCGGTGGCGGGAACCACCGGCACGCCGACCTCGATCGCCAGATTGCGCGCGGCGACCTTGTTGCCGAGCCTGCGCATCGTCTCCGGCCTGGGCCCGATGAAGGTGATGCCGGCGCTGGCGCAGGCTTCGGCGAATTCCGGGCTTTCGGACAGAAGCCCGTAGCCCGGATGGATGGCATCGGCGCCCGAAAGCCTGGCGACGCGGATCACCTCCTCGATCGACAGATAACTTTCGATCGGTCCCATGTCCCTGGCCAGATGCGGCCCGCGCCCGACCTGATAGCTCTCGTCGGCCTTGAAGCGGTGCAGCGAATATTTGTCCTCCTCGGCCCAGATCGCCACGGTTTTGAGGCCGAGTTCGTTGGCCGCACGAAAGACGCGGATGGCGATTTCGGACCGGTTGGCGACAAGGATCTTCGTGATTGCCAAGGACAAGGCTCCAGACGGACGGGATGGGGGCTGAGGCAATGATTAACGTGAAAATGCTGCAGTGCAAACAAAATCGCGAGAAGATTAAACCGATTTAAATCGTTTCCCAGCGTTGAAACGCTCCGCCGCTGATCCAGCGAGCGCGGGCACTGTCGATCCGGTTTTTCGGAAAGGCCGGTTTTTTTGAAAGGATCGCGCTTCACACGAAAAATGCCCGGCGCAGAGCGCCGGGCATTCGGGATTCGAAGACGTTTGCCGGCTTATTGTTCGAAGTAGGTGTACTTGCCGTCGTCACCCTTCTTCCAATTGTACATCACGTAGTCGGGGCGGGTGATGTCGCCCTTCGCGTCATAGCCGATCTCGCCTATGGCCGTCTTCCACGGGCCGCTCGCCTTGATCGCTTCGGCAACCTTCTGCGCGTCGTCGGAGGCGCCAACCTTGGTGGCGGCGGCGGCAACGATCTGCATCGCAGCGTAGGAGTAGAGCGTATAGGCTTCAGGCTCGAAACCGGCGGCGCGGAACTTCTCGACGAGGTCCTTGGCGTTCGGGTTCTTGCGCGGATCGGGAGCGAACGTCATCAGCGTGCCATCGACGGCGTCGCCGGCGATCGAGGCCAGTTCGTTCGACACGATGCCGTCGCCTGACATGAACTGCGCCTTGAGGCCCTGGTCGGCGAGCTGGCGCATGATCAGGCCGGCTTCCGTGTGCAGGCCGCCGTAGTAGACGACGGAGACGCCGGCGTCCTTCATCTTGGCGATGAGCGCCGAGAAGTCCTTGTCGCCGACATTGATGCCTTCATACATGGCTTCGGTCACGCCATTGCCGTTGAGCGCCTTCTTGGTTTCGTCGGCGAGGCCCTGACCATAAGGCGTCTTGTCGTGGACGACAGCGATCTTGGCATCCTTGAAGCGCGCGGCAAGATAGTCGCCGGCAACCTTGCCCTGCTGGTCGTCGCGTCCGCAGGTGCGGAACGTATTCCACAGGCCGCGCTCGGTCAGCTGCGGATTGGTCGCCGAAGGCGTGATGACGAGAATGCCGTTCTCTGCATAGACTTCCGACGCCGGGATGGTAACGCCCGAGTTGAAGTGGCCGATGACATACTTGACGCCGTCGGCGACGAACTTGTTGGCGACCGAGATGCCCTGCTTCGGATCGGACACGTCGTCTCCGACTTCGAGCTTGATCTTTTCGCCATTGATGCCGCCGGCCGCGTTGATGTCGGCGGCAGCCTGCTCGGCGCCCTTCTGCAACTGGGCACCGAACGCTGCGTTCGGGCCAGTGATCGGACCGGCAACGCCGATCAGGATGTCAGCCCACGCGCTGCCACTGAACGCGACAAGCGCGGTCACGGCGACGGCGGACAAGAGTGACTTTTTCATGTAAAACGCTCCCATTTACCGAACGGGCGTGGATGATGCTTTCATGCGATGCCCGCTCTTACTCGCAGAAAGCGTACTTTGCCGATTTTCAGGCACTTGTCACGCCGATTCATCCCCGAAACGGCGTTAATTATGAACGTCAACCTTTCGGTTTCCAGCTCAAGAGAGAAGCTCTTTCGTAGAGCCAATTATATTGTGTCACCATCTGGTTGGTGCGTGTGTATTGGTAGCCGATGAAGCCCAATATCATCAGCACGATTGTGTCGACGATATAGTAATGCAGCGAGAACATCGTGCCGCCGAACAGCGCATGATGGATGAATCTTATGCCGATGCCGAGACCGAGCATGTAGACGAACAACTGGGTGAAGCTGCGCCATGTCTGGGCGCAGGCCTTGCCCGTCATCCACGCCGCCCAGCCACCGAGCAGGCAGGTGACGAAGAAGAACTGCCAGATCGAGGGTTCCTCGTGGAGAATGCCCTGCATGATGAAGACTCCTGAACTCAGTGATGGCCGCCTTCGAGATAGGCGGCGCGCACTTCCGGATTGGCGAGAAGTTCCTTGCCGGTGCCGGTCATCGTCACATTGCCGTTGACCATGACATAGCCGCGCGTGGCGAGCTTCAGCGCGCCGAAGGCGTTCTGCTCGACCAGGAACACGGTCAGCCCCTGGGTGCGGTTCAGTTCGCGGATGGCATCGAAGATCTGTCTGACGATCAACGGCGCCAGCCCAAGCGAAGGCTCGTCGAGCAAAAGCAGCTTCGGCCGCGCCATCAGCGCGCGTGCGATCGACAGCATCTGCTGTTCGCCGCCGGACAGCGTGCCGCCGCGCTGGGTAATGCGCTCCTTGAGGCGCGGGAACAGCGTGAACACCTTCTCGACATCCTCGTCAAAGTGCTTGAGGTTGTCGAGGCTGGCGCCCATCTGCAGGTTTTCCATCACCGTCATGCGCGGGAAGATGCGGCGGCCCTCCGGCGATTGCGCGATGCGCATGCGCGCGATCTCGTGGGTCGGCATTTGGGTGATGTCGGTGCCGGCGAAGGTGATGGTGCCCGCGCGGGCGCGTGGGGCACCAAAAATGGTCATCATCAGCGTCGACTTGCCGGCGCCGTTGGCACCGATAAGCGCCACGATCTCGCCCTCCTTGACGGTGACATCGACGCCGTTCAGCGCCCTGATGTTGCCGTAGTAGGTCTGGACGCCCTTGATATCGAGCAGCGTTGTTCCGACCATTATTTACGCCCTCCGCGCTTGCCCGCCGCAGGCCCGGTGGTCTTTCCGGAAGCGCGGCCAGAAGGAGCCTTGGCGGCCGGTTTTGCCTTGGACGATTTCGCCGCGGAAGATTTCGCCGCCGACTTGGCTGCGGGCGATGCGGCCTTGCTTGCCGCCGCCTTTGCACGCTCGTCGACCTGGCCCGCTCTCGAGGCACCCTTCGACACCGTGACGCGCTCACCCTCGCTATGGCCGATCGTGTCGGTCACCGGTCCGGCAAGATATGAGGACGACGTACCCGGGCCGTGTGCCGAGTCGGGACCGGCATCCAGTTGCTCGATGACGTCTTCGTCGCCGACCTCGGTCAGCACCGTCTCGACCTCCTCGTCGTCGACACCAAGATAGGCGGCGATGACGCGCGGGTCGGTCCGCACCGATTGCGGATCGCCGTCGGAGATCTTGCGTCCGTATTCGAGCACCACGACATGGTCGGAAATCTGCATGACCACGGACATGTCGTGCTCGATCAAAAGGATGGAGGTGCCGGTGTTGTCCTTGATGTCCATCAGCAGCGCATTGAGCGCCGCCGATTCCTTCGGATTGAGGCCGGCGGCCGGCTCGTCGAGGCACAGAAGCTCCGGCCCGGTGCACATGGCGCGGGCGATTTCCAGACGCCGTTGCGCGCCATAGGGCAGGTCACCGGCCGGATCGTCGGCGCGGTCGACGAGGTTGGCCTTCTCCAGCCAGTGCCTGGCCAGTTCGATCGACTCGGCCGAAGCCTTGCGATAACCGCTGTAGCCGAACAGGCCGAGGATGGTGTAGCCGGATGCCTTCATCAGCTTGTTGTGCTGGGCGACCAGAAGGTTCTCCAGCAGCGTCATGCCGGAGAACAGCCGGATGTTCTGGAACGTGCGGGCCACCTTGGCACGCGCCGGGATCTCGTGGTTCGGCAGGCGCTCGAGCAGGAAGTTGTTGCCGTCGCGCAGATTGAGCGTGATCATGCCTTCCGACGGCTTATAAAAACCGGTGATGCAATTGAACACGGTGGTCTTGCCGGCGCCGTTCGGGCCAATCAATGCGGTGATCTCGCCGCGTTTGGCCTGGAACGACAGGTCGCCAATGGCGACCAGGCCGCCGAACTTCATCGACAGATGCTCGACCTGGAGGATGGCGTTGTTCATGGATGAGCTCGCATTCATCAGCCGTGTCCTTCCTTGGTGAAGGACCCTGATACGGCTCTGCGTATCTTGAGGAAGGCGGTCGGCTCACGGCTGCCAACGAAGCCGCGCGGCTTCCACAGCATGACGATGACCATGGCCATGCCGAACAACAGCATGCGGTAGAGTTCCGGCGTGAAGTCGGGACCGAAGATCCGCTTCAGGAAATCGAGTTCGCGCAGCGCCTCGGTGCCGCCGATCATCACCAGCGCGGCGACGGCGATGCCGACAAGCGAGCCCATGCCGCCGAGCACGACGATAGCGAGGATGATCGCAGATTCCAGGAACACAAAGGATTCCGGGCTGACGAAGCCTTGCCTTGCGGCGAAGAATGAGCCGGCGAAGCCGCCGAACATGGCGCCGGTGGCGAAAGCGGTGAGCTTGGTGGTGGTGGTGTTGATGCCGAGCGAGCGGCAGGCGATCTCATCCTCGCGCAGCGCTTCCCAGGCGCGGCCGACCGGCATGCGCCTGAGCCTTACCGTGACGAAGGCGGTCAGCAGGCAGAGCCCCAGGATCAGGTAGTAGAGGAAGATCTTGTAGTAGGCGCCCGACTGGGCGATGCCGAGAACCTTGGCGATGTAGTTCGGATCGGAGACGTTGAACGATATCAGGCCGAAGAATGAGACCTTCGGGATGCCGGAAATACCGGCCGAGCCGTTGGTCACCTCGCGCCAGTTGACGATCACCAGCCTTATGATCTCGCCAAAGGCGAGCGTCACGATCGCCAGATAGTCGCCGCGCAAGCGCAGCACCGGAAAGCCGAGCATGACGCCCCAGAACGCGGCCATGGCGCCGGCGGCCGGCAGCAGAATCCAGAATGACAGGCCGAAATGCGTGCCGAGCAGCGCATAGGCATAGGCGCCGACGGCGTAGAAGGCGACATAGCCGAGGTCGAGCAGGCCCGCGAGGCCGACGACGATATTCAGTCCCCAGGCCAACATGACGTAGATCAGGATCTGGATGCCGAAATTGTCGACCCATTTCAGCGAGCCTTGGAAACCGCCGACCATCGATCCCGTATAGAGAGCAATCACCAGCACCACGACGATCGGATAGAGCGCCAGCGCGGTTATGCCCAGGGCCGAGAAATGTGCAAGAATGAAGACACGGAAATAATAGATCACCCAGGCCAGTGCATAGATGATCGCCAGCGCCCGCACGAACCGCGCATAGTCTGCGAGATCCGGCCCCACCAGCCCATCAAGGGAGCCAGCCAGAAGCAGCAGCACGACGGCTATGGCGATGGCCGCGATGAAATACGGCAGCCGGAAGAACCGCGTCGCCACGCTTTCCGGCAGCAAGCCGGTGGCGACGTCGACGATCTTCTGGTTCGCAAGGAAGGGCTGGCCATAGGCGACGTAGAGGAAGCGCCCGACCATGGTGGCAATCACCACGGCCGCGAGCAGGCCCCAGCGCTGCACCAGGATCAGCTCGTTGGAAATGTTCTGATCGGTCCTCAGGCCGATGAACAGCACGAACAGGCCAAGCGAGATGGCCCCCGCGTAAAGCGCCTCGCGCGTAGCGCGTTGGACGGGCGTGGCGACGACGTCGCTTTCCGGAGACACGGTAACCGCCATGATCTCAGACCTTTTCGACTTCGGGCCGGCCCAGAATGCCGGAAGGCAGGAAGATCAGCACGATCGCCAGGATGGAGAATGCGGCGACATCTTTGTAGTCGATCGAGAAATAGGCCGACCACATGCTCTCGATGAAGCCGATCATCAGCCCGCCGAGCACGGCGCCGGGCAGCGAGCCGATGCCGCCCAGCACGGCCGCGGTGAACGCCTTCACACCAGGGGTGAAGCCGTCGGAAAACACCACGACACCGTAATACATCAGGAACAGCGTGCCGGCGACAGCGGCAAGGGCGGCGCCCATGACGAAGGTTATCGAGATGGTGCGGTCGACATCAATGCCCATCAGTGCCGCCATCTTGCGGTCCTGCTCGCAGGCGCGTTGCGCTCGACCAAGCGCGGTCCTGTTGACGAGATACCAGAAGATCGCGAGCAGGATCACGGTGACAAGGACGATGATGATCTGCTTCAGCGACACGCTGATGCCGTCGATCGTGTAGACCCTGGACACCATCGGCGGCACCGGCTTGTTGCGCGGCCCTTGCGTCACCTGGACGAAATTGGACAGCGCGATCGACATGCCGATCGCAGTGATCAGCGGCGCTAGCCGGAACGAACCGCGCAGCGGCCGGTAAGCCACCTTCTCGATCGTCCAGTTGTAGAGGCTGGTCAAAAGCATCGCCACGATCATCATGATCAGCAGCGCGATGACGATCGGCACCGAATAGAACAGTGCGCCAAGGATGAGGAACACGATGAGGGCGGCGAAGGCGCCGACCATGAAGATGTCGCCATGGGCGAAATTGATCATGCCGATGATGCCGTAGACCATCGTGTAACCGATTGCGATCAGCCCATAGATCGATCCCAGCGTCAGCCCATTGATAAGCTGCTGGACAAAATACTGCATGCTGCCGTAGCTCCCCTGGAATGTCGCCCATGCAGACGCATTCCTTTTCGTATTTCCCCTAGTCGTAAAGTTTCGAGCCCGGATTGCAACGTGATTTTTCGATCGGAACGCGTGTTTTCGCCGCACGCTGCCCGATCGCCCGTTCTTTTCCTATCCGACCCCTGGACCATCGCGGACCCTATCATTGGCACAACGCAATGTCTTTGACGATTCAGCGGCATCATGCACCCCGTTTCGAAGAAATCGCCGTCAAAATAAGTTGATGAGCGGGATCGTTGCGTCACTGAAGGCAATCCCTTTTCGCCCCTTTCGCTTCCGTCAGGTCAAAGAATCGCTCACTTGACGACGAAACCATGCGCGAACGGATCGCGGTCGTCGATGAAGATGGTGTTCAATCCGGTCATGCGCGCCCAGCCACCGATCGAGGGAATGATTGCCGGCTTGCCTGCAACGGTGACTTCCTTCTCGACCTTGCCGTTGAACAGCGAGCCGATGATCGATTCATGGACGAAGCTATCGCCGGCCTTGAGCTTGCCCTTCGCATGAAGCTGCGCCATCCGCGCCGAGGTGCCGGTGCCGCACGGTGAGCGGTCGATCGCCTTGTCGCCGTAGAAGACGGCATTGCGCGCATCCGCCTTGGGGTCGGTCGGCTTGCCGGTCCACAGCAGGTGTGACAGCCGCTTGATGCCAGGATTGTCGGGATGCACGAAGGGGTATTTTTCGTTGAGCCGCTGCCGCACCACCGGGCTCCAGGCGATGAGGTCGCCGGCCGAATGGTCGGCCATGTCGCGATAATTCTTCTGCGGCTCAACGATGGCGTAGAAATTGCCACCATAGGCGACATCGACGCTGATCTCGCCGAGCTGCGGGCACTCCACCGTCAGCCCCTCGGCATGGAGGAAGGACGGCACATTGGTGATGCGCACCTCCTCGACGTGGTCGCCGACCTGTTTGTATTCGGCGATAACCAGACCGGCCGGCGTGTCCAGCCTGAGCACGCCAGGCGTCTTCGGCTTGATCAGCCCCTGCTCGATGGCAAAAGTCACCGTGCCGATGGTACCGTGGCCGCACATCGGCAGGCAGCCCGAGGTTTCGATGAACAGGATGGCGATGTCGCAATCCTGGCGCGTCGGCGGATAGAGGATCGAGCCGGACATCACGTCATGGCCGCGCGGCTCGAACATCAGCCCGGTGCGGATCCAGTCATATTCAACCAGGAAATGCGCGCGCCGCTCCATCATCGTCGCGCCGTTCAGCAGCGGTCCGCCGCCGGCGATCAGCCGCACCGGATTGCCGCAGGTGTGGCCGTCGATGCAGAAGAAGGAATGACGCGCCATTTTTCGACCCTTGTCAGAAACGGTTCGGAGAGAAAGCAGATAGGTCAAGCGCAGGATTTTGCCCGAGAACGAGGTCGCGGATCAACCGTCCGGTCGCCGCGGCTTGCGTGAGGCCGAGATGACCATGGCCGAAGGCATAGCTCACCGCCGGGCTTTTCCGCGCGCGCCCGATGACGGGAAGCGAATCCGGCAGCGATGGCCGGAACCCCATCCATTCGCGGCCGCCTGACGGATCGAGCCCCGGCAAAAAGCTCTTGGCTTTCTTCAGCATGGCTTTCGAGCGGGCGAAGTTCGGCGGGCGCTCCAGGCCGCCTAGTTCGACAGCGCCGCCAATGCGCAGCCCGGCTTCGAGCGGCGTGATGACGAAGCCATGCCCGGAGAATATAAGCTGCCGCTTCACATCGAAAGCGGTCTTGGGCAGCGTCGTATTGTAGCCGCGTTCGGTTTCGAGCGGGATGCGGTCGCCGAGATTTTCCGCCAGCAGATGCGACCATGCGCCTGCCGCGATGACCAGGTGCTTTGCCCGCCGGATCGCACCGTCGGCCAGCGTCAGCGTCGCTTGATCCTGCCCGGCGTCAACATGCTCGATCCGGGCCTTTTCAAAACGCGCACCCTTGCTCTCGGCATAGGCCCAGACCGCCTTGCCAAGCAGTTTTGGGTCGGCGACGGTCTTCCATCCCGGCACGAACGTGCCCTTGACGAAACGCGGCGAGAGCCCCGGCTGCAAGGCTGTCAGCTCCTCGCCCTCGACATGGCGGAAGCCGATGCCGAAGCGCTGCCTCGCCGCCCAACCGGGCAATGATGCCCTGAACTCGGTCTCGCTCTCGTAAAACTCCAGCGAGCCGTCTTCGCGCAGCATCGGCCGCGCACCCGAGCGATCGAGCAACGGCATCCATTCCGCTTCGGCGAGCTTCATCATCCCGGCCTGCGCGGCAAGGCCGGCCTCGTAGCGATTGCTTCGCCCGGCACGCCAGAAGCGGATCAGCCAGGGCATAAGTCTCGGCAGGTAGGCGGGCGGGATGCTGAGCGGGCCGAGCGGGTCGGCAAGCCATTTCGGCAATTGCCTGATCATGCCCTTGTGGGCAAGCGGCAACACATCGGAAAAGGCGAAGGCAGCGGCATTGCCGGAACTGGTTTCCTCGCAGATGCCGGTGCGGTCGAAGACAGTGACGCGACGTCCCGCTTCGGCCAGATAAGCGGCGACGCAGATGCCTATGATGCCGCCACCGACAATTGCGATGTCGAGTGCAGCATCACCATTCATGGCCGGGTTAGGAGGCATAAAGACGAATGCTCTACTGTTGCTTCAAAACGCCGGCAGTTCCGGCCGCACCGCCATGGCGCCCTTGACGATCTTTTCGACCGTCTTGCGGCACTCGCCCGACAGCGGCTGGCGCGGCATGCGCACGCGGTCGTTGCTGTTGATTGCGAACACTTCCGCGAGCTTGATGTTCTGCACTAGGTAGGTCGACACGTCGAGGTCGAGCAGCGGCCGGAACCAGCGGTAGATCTTCAGCGCCTCCTCACGGCGGCCCTGCTTCATCAGCTGGTAGATCGCCACCGTCTCGCGCGGGAACGCGGTAACCAGGCCCGCCACCCAGCCGATGGCGCCGACCGACAGCGCCTCGAAGGCGAGATTGTCGACGCCGGTGAACAGGTCGTAGCGGTCGCCGAAGCGGTTGATGATCTCGGTCGAGCGTCGGATGTCGTCGCAGGACTCCTTGATGGCGACAAAGCGCTTGTCCGCCGCAAGCTCCTCCATCTGGTCGACGGTGACGTCGACGCGGTAGGCAAGCCGGTTGGAGTAGATCATCACCGGCAGGTCGCCGGCCTCGGCGACAGCGCGAAGTGCTACGACTGTCTCCTGCGGATTGGTATGGTAGATTGGGCTCGGCACCACCATCAGCCCATTGGCGCCTTCCTTGGCAGCACGGCGCGCGATGCTTACCGCTTCGCGGGTGCCGGGCTCATTGACCGTCAGCAGAACCGGCTTGTCGCCGGCGATCTTCTGCGCCGTCTTCAGCACCTCGATCTTCTCGTCATGCGACAGCATCGGCCCCTCGCCGAGCGAACCGCAGACGATGATGCCGTCGCAGCCAGCCTCCATCTGCAGCGCAAAGCAGCGCTCCATCTCGGCGTGGTCGAGGCGGTCGTCCTCGGTGAATTTGGTCGTGACGGCGGGAAAGACTCCGGTCCACATAGCGGTTGCTCCATCTGATATATCAGTGATATATTTCATGCGCGAAGGCAGCTGTCAATGCGTAATCCGCTATGATATATCCAAAATATATCAGGAGACATCCTTTGGCACTGGTCGATGAAGGCTCAAGCGCCGAGCCGGTGGCGGCGAAGGCCTACCGCACGCTCGAGCACATGATCGTGACGCTCGAACTGGCGCCCGCGAGCTTCGTTACCGAAGGCGCTTTGATTGAAAGGCTCGGGCTCGGCCGCACGCCGGTGCGCGAGGCTATACAGAGACTGGCTTGGGAGGGTTTGCTGGATGTCCGGCCGCGCGCCGGCATTGCCATAGCCCCGCTTCATCCCGGCGACTGGCTGCGCGTTCTCGATGCCCGTCGCGGCGTCGAGGTGGTCCTCGCCCGCTCGGCCGCCCGCTTCGTCACCCGCGAGGCGGCCGACCTGTTCCATGATGCGGCCCTTGCCATGCAGAAGGCAGTGATAGCAGGCAACGTGCTTGCCTTTATCCAGGCCGACAAGGCGCTCGATGAGGCGCTGGCGCTGGCAGCCGACAACCCTTTCGCCGCGCGGCTGGCGGCGCCCTTGCAGACCCACAGCCGCCGCTTCTGGTTCCGCTACAAGGCCGACACCGGCCTCGTCGAATCAGCCGAGCATCATGTTGTGCTGATCCGCTCGATCCTCGCCGGCGACGAGGAAGCCGCGGCCAAGGATGCCAAGCGCCTGATGGCGCTGCTGCGCGGCCATGCCGAGGCGGCTGCCACGCGCTGAGCACCGCCCGCTCCCTATGAGTTCTGGCCGGACAGAGCCACCACGCTTTCCCAATTGTCGCCGGCCGCGACGATGCAGCTTCTGCCGGCAACGTCGGTCACGATGATTGTCCAGCTTCCGCTCTCGGCGACAAAAACCTCCATAATCGCCTCCTGACCGATCAGCCCGAGAGCAAACTGTCTTTCCTGGAAATTCTCAGTCAGGTGGGCGACGAGGTCGCCATGTTCAACACAGTATTGATATTGGGCGCTTGCGGCGCTCGCACCCGTCGCGAATACGCCTGCAAGAGCCAGGGTCTTCACCCATCCTACCAGCGATTTGCGTGCCATAGGGCACCTCCTTTGCCATCACGTTCCGGCAAGGGAGGCGGTTGACGGTCTCATTTTGCCGGAGCGATCCAGGCCGGTTCCGACGTCATCATCGCGTCGCTCCTTTCTGTGTTCCGGTCTGCCGTCAGCGGGAACGATTTCTCGGTGTTCTCGCTATGTTCCATATATGGTACGACGACGGGAAATAGCAAGCGTGCCAGCAAAACCGTTTCGAGGTTGTCGCAGAGAAAATGAAGCCGCAGGCCATGGCCTGCGGCTTTGAAGGGATCAACTTGTCAGTTCCGCGTCCGGAAAAAACGCGCCAGCAATCGTTCAGATCCCGGGCAGCGCCGCCGTCGTCATCGCGCTCTGCCAGCCTTCACCAGCAGAAAGCACGCAGCTTTGACCTTGTGTGTCGGTGGCGAGGATGGTCCAGGTGCCTCGCTCTGAAACGAAGACTTCCACGATCACATTCGGATTGATCATGCCGACAGCCGCCGCATTTTCATGAAACTTTTCACCGAGCGCCTTGACCATGTCGGTACGTGCCGCGCATTGCTCGGCCGCCGCTGCCGGGGCGATGGAAAACGCCGTAGTTGCCGCGAAAACCATAGATGCCATAAGGCGTGTCATCTGACACCTCCTTGCGCCAGACGATCCCCTCGGAAGCTGTCGCCAGCGCCATTGGTTGATCACCGCGCCTCCTTCGCGGCAGGATTGCTGTCTAAGGCCGTTACGGCCCGCTTGGTTCCATCACATTAGCGATCAGGCAACAAAAAGCCCGGGTTCCGGGCCCGGGCTTTTTCGTCTTCCGTCTTCAAATCTGTCCGGCTAGTTCATCGTCGGAATGACGAACTCCGCACCGTCCTTGACCCCGGACGGCCAGCGCGAGGTCACCGTCTTGGTCTTGGTGTAGAAGCGGAACGCGTCCGGCCCGTGCTGATTGAGGTCACCGAAGGACGACGCCTTCCAACCGCCGAAAGTATAATAGGCGATCGGCACCGGGATCGGCACGTTGATGCCGACCATGCCGACCTGGACCCTCGACGCGAAGTCGCGCGCCGCATCGCCGTCGCGGGTGAAGATGGCAACGCCGTTGCCCATTTCGTGCTCATTGGCGAGCTTGATCGCGTTCTCATAGGTCGGCGCACGCACCACCGAGAGCACCGGCCCGAAGATCTCCTCCTTGTAGATGCGCATGTCGGCGGTGACGTTGTCGAACAGGCAGCCGCCCATGTAGTAGCCGTTCTCGTAGCCCTGCATGGAGAAGCCGCGGCCGTCGACGACCAGCTTGGCGCCTTCCTTGACGCCGATGTCGACGTAACCCTTGACCCGCTCCAGCGCCTGCGCTGTCACCAGCGGGCCGAAATCGGCGGAGGAATCCGTCGACGGACCGACCTTCAGGCTTTCGACGCGCGGGACCAGTCTTTCCATCAGCCGGTTGGCGGTGTCGTTGCCGACCGGGACAGCCACCGAGATCGCCATGCAGCGCTCGCCGGCGGAGCCGTAGCCGGCGCCGATCAGTGCGTCGACCGTCTGGTCCATGTCGGCGTCGGGCATTATGATCATGTGGTTCTTGGCGCCGCCGAAGCACTGCACCCGCTTTCCGGCCGCGCAGCCGCGCGAATAGATGTACTGGGCGATCGGCGTCGAGCCGACAAAGCCGATGGCCTTGATGTCAGGATCGTCGAGGATGGCGTCGACCGCCTCCTTGTCGCCGTTGACGACGTTGAGGATGCCCGCCGGCAGGCCGGCCTCGATGAACAGTTCGGCGATGCGCAGCGGTACGCCGGGGTCGCGCTCCGAAGGCTTCAGGATGAAGGCATTGCCGCAGGCGATGGCCGGCGCGAGCTTCCACAGTGGGATCATCGCCGGGAAATTGAACGGCGTGATGCCGGCGACCACGCCGAGCGGCTGGCGCATCGAATAGACATCGATGCCGGGGCCGGCGCCGTCGGTGAATTCGCCCTTCATCATGTGCGGCGCGCCGATGCAGACCTCGACCACTTCGAGGCCGCGCTGGATGTCGCCCTTGGCGTCGGCGATGGTCTTGCCGTGTTCGCGCGCCAGGATATCGGCTAGCGCGTCATAGTCCCTGGCGACCAGTTCGAGGAACTTCATCAGCACGCGCACGCGGCGCTGCGGGTTGGTCGCCGCCCATTTGGACTGTGCTTCCTTGGCGTTTGCAACGGCTGCGCGCAGTTCCGCCTGCGATGCCAGTGCCACTGTGCCGCGCACCGTGCCATCCATCGGCTGCATGACATCCTGCTTGCGGCCGCTGGTCCCAGCGACATGTTTGCCGCCGATGAAATGACCGTATTCGATCATGATCTCTCTCCCTGTGTTGTGATGACGCATTGTCCGCCTTTGCGTTGTCGATGGCAACGCGAGCGAGAACGCAACCGCTGTGCAGAAAATAGATAACGGTAGAAGCCTGTGCATCAATTCCCGCAAATGGTAGGGTGTGATCGTTATCCCTGGAGCTGTTAAGTTGAGTCCCTTCGCGCCCCCCTCTGTCCTGCCGGACATCTCCCCCACGAAGGGGGAGATTGCCCCGTCATCTCTGCTTTCGCTACTCACCACTGTTGCTAAGGGGGAGCTGTCGGCGAAGCTGCCGATCTCCCCCCTCGTGGGGGAGATGTCCGGCAGGACAGAGGGGGGCGCGAAAGAGCTCAGCCTTAGCTATCGTAATCCGGACCACTCCCATGAACTGGGATGACGTCCGCATCTTCCTGGCGGTGGCGCGCGCCGGCCAGATTCTGGGCGCAGCCAGGCGGCTGGAGCTCAATCATGCCACCGTCTCGCGCCGAATCGCCGCACTCGAGGACGCACTCAGGACAAAGCTTTTTCGCCGGCTCACCACCGGCAGCGAGCTGACCCCGGCGGGCGAGCGTTTCCTCGATATTGCCGAGCGTATGGAAGGCGACATGATCGCCGCGCGCTCGACCGTGGCCGGCGAAGGCGACGACGTCTCGGGCACCGTGCGCATCGGCGCACCGGACGGGTTCGGCGTCGCCTTCCTGGCCAAGCGCCTCGGCGCGCTGACGGCGCTTCACCGCGAACTCACTATCCAGCTGGTGCCGGTGCCGCGATCATTCTCGCTGTCCAGGCGCGAGGCCGACATCGCCATCACCGTCGAGCGGCCGACGGAAGGCAGGCTGGTGGCGGGGAAGCTGGTCGATTACACGCTCGGCCTGTTCGCGTCCCGCGCCTATACCGAGGCGCACGGCTTGCCGCAAACCGCCGACGAGCTTGGCCGGCACACGCTGATCGGCTACGTGCCTGACCTTATCGTCAGCCCCTCGCTCGACTATGCGGCCGAGTTCAGCGCCGACTGGCGCACCAGCTTCGCCATTTCCTCCGCACTCGGCCAGGCCGAGGCAGTGCGTTCCGGCGCCGGCATCGGCATCCTACACACCTTCGTCGCGCGCTCGATGCCGGAGCTGGTGCCGGTCGACATGGTGGCGCCCATCCGCCGCGCCTACTGGCTGGTCTACCACGAATCGGTCAGGCCGCTGCGCCGCGTCCAGATCGTCGCCAACTTCATCACCAAGGCAGTGGAGCGGGAACGAAGCCTGTTCGTCTAGCTCAGAACGCGGTGAAGGAAGTCTTCTGATCCTAGCGTTGGTACCGTTCCGGCCCGAGATCACGCACGTTGATGTCCGGCACCCGGCTGGAGATGATGTCGGCCAGCACCTTGGCCGAGCCGCAGGCCATGGTCCAGCCGAGCGTTCCGTGGCCGGTGTTGAGATAGAGGTTGGAAAACTCGGTGCGGCCGACCAGCGGCGGCCCGTCTGGCGTCATCGGCCGCAGCCCGCACCAGAAACTTGCTGCCCGCATATCGCCGCCACCCGGGAAGAGGTCACCGACCGAATGCTCGAGCGTGCGACGCCGTGTTTCATGCAGCCTCAGGTCGAAACCTGAGATCTCCGCAGTACCGCCGACACGGATGCGGTCGCCGAGCCTTGTGATCGCCACCTTGTAGGTCTCATCCATCACCGTCGACGCCGGTGCGGCGGCGGCGTCCTTGATCGGTACGGTGATCGAATAGCCTTTCACCGGGTACACCGGGATCGGCCGTTTCAGCATACGCATGAATTTCGCCGAATAGCTGCCCATCGCCATCACATAGGCGTCGGCACGCAGCCAGCCCTTGCTGGTGGTGATGTTGGCGATGCGGTTGCGGTTCTTGATGATGCGCCGGATCGACACGTCGTATTCGAAGGTGACGCCGCGCGCCACGCAGAGCTCGGCCAGGCGGTCGGTGAAAATCTTGCAATCGCCTGTCTCGTCGCCCGGCAACCGCAGGCCGCCGACAAACTTCTCGCGCACGCCGGCCAGCGCGGGTTCCGCCGCGATGCAGCGATCCGGATCGAGTATCTCGTAGGGAACACCGTATTTCTTCAGCACCTCGACATCGCCGGCGGTGCCATCGAGTTGTTGCTGCGTGCGGAAAAGCTGCAGCGTGCCCTTCGTCCGCTGGTCATAGGCGATGCCGGTCGCCTCGCGCAGCGCCCTCAGCGTGTCGCGGCTGTATTCGGCCAGCGGCACCATGCGCGCCTTGTTCACCGCATAGCGCTCAGCCGTGCAGTTGCGCAGCATCTTGGCCAGCCATATCCACATATGCGGGTCGAAGGTCGGCCGCACCACCAGCGGACCATGCTTCATCAAAAGCCACTTGATCGCCTTCAGCGGCACGCCGGGTCCGGCCCAGGGCGAGGCATAGCCGGGCGAAATCTCGCCGGCATTGGCAAAGCTGGTCTCCAGCGCCGGACCTTTCTGGCGGTCGACCACCGTTACTTCGTGGCCGGCTTCGGCGAGATAATAGGCCGTGGTGACCCCGATCACGCCGCCGCCCAGCACGAAGATCTTCATCGCATAGCTCTCCACAACGAGGTCTTGTCAGGGGATTGGGGGCTGGGGCTGTCGTTGCCTTCTATCTGCCGGATTTTACGCCGTCCGCCAAGTGCCTGCGTGCGTGTCTTATCCGTTCACGTAGCGCCGATGGAAGCGGTGTCCCAGGCTGGTCAGGATCTCATAGCCGATCGTGCCGGCATGGCCGGCCGCGTCATCGACACTCTGGGACGGGCCGAGCAGTTCGACGAGATCGCCTTCCCTGAGCCTGCTGGGCGGCAACGCCGAAACGTCGAGGATGATCGAATCCATCGACACGCGTCCAAGAAAGGGCAGCCGCGCATTTTCGAACCAGGCGGCTGATGCGGCGCGGCGGTGCCAGCCATCGGCATAGCCGAGCGAAATCGTTGCCGCTCTCAACGGCTCTGTCGTACGAAATGTATGGCCATAGCCTACGCCTGCACCCTTTTCGAGGCTGCGCGTCTGGATGACTTTTGCCTGAAGCCGCACCACCGGCAGCATCGGGTTTGGCTCGGCCGGTGTTGGATTGATGCCGTAGAGCGCTGCACCGGGGCGGGCAAGATCGTGGTGAAAGGGCTGCCCAAGAAAGATGCCGGAGGAATTGGCGAGCGAAGACGGCGCCTTCGGCAGCATCCTGCGCAGCCGCTCGAATTCCAGGCGCTGCTGTTCGTTGGCCGGATTCTGCGGTTCGTCGGCGCAAGCCAGATGGCTCATCACGAAGGCGACGTCGATGCCGTCGAAGGCTTGCGGATCAGCGGTAACCGCTTGCACCTCTTCCGCAGCCATGCCGAGCCTCGACATGCCGCTGTCGACCTGCAGCGCAGCCGATAGCTTGCGGCTGGCCCGTTGTGCCGCCGCACGCCAGGCGGCCAGTTGGGCGGCGCTGTTGATGACGGCACCGAGCTCCGCTTCGACCGCCTCGCCTTCGGCGCCTGGCTGAATGCCGTTCAGCACATGGATCGCCGGCTTTGAGCCAAGCGCCTTGCGCAGCAGGACGCCTTCGGCCAGATGCGCGACGAAGAAAATGTCGCAGCCCTCGGCCGCCAGCGCCGCCGTCACCGGCCCGGCACCGAGCCCGTAACCGTCGGCCTTGACCACGCCCGCACAGCGCACGCCGCGAAGCCGCGCCTTCAACCGCCGATAGTTTTCACGGATCGCACCAAGGTCGATGGTCAGGATCGCTCCTGCTGCTGCTTCGCTGATCAGCCTGCCGTCTTTGGCGGTGATGCTTTCCGAGGGAGGTTCTTTGGAGGCGCCGTTCATGCTGACCCCTTGTTTGCAGTAGACGGGCCATTGATAAGGCCACCGCGCCGGCGCAGCAACCATGGTCGGCGCCATCGCTGCCGCCGACGGCTATGCCACCAGATGCCGGAACGTCGCCACCACATCCTCATAGACCTTGCGCTTGAACGGCACGATCAGGTCGGGCAGGTCGCGCATCGGCCGCCACGCCCATTGATCGAATTCAGCCGTATGGCCACCCGGCGGCGGGTTGATCTCGATCTCGCTTTCGTTGCCGTGAAAACGGTAGGCGAACCATTTTTGCGTCTGGCCGCGATATCGCCCCTTGAAAGCGACGCCGACCAGATGCGCCGGCAGGTCGTAATTGATCCAATTCGGCGCCTCGGCCAGCAATGAGACGCTGCGCATGCCGGTCTCCTCGTAGAGTTCCCTCTCCGCCGCCCGCAGCGGCTCCTCGCCCTTGTCGATGCCGCCCTGTGGCATCTGCCACAGCTGCGTTGTGCCGGCAAATTCGCTATCGGCCTCGGCAATGCGACGGCCGACCCAGACCAGCCCGTCGCCGTTGAGGACCATCACTCCGACGCATCGGCGGTAAGGCAGCGTCTCTGGATCGACATTTGTTCTTGCCATCAATCAATCTTTCCAGCGGTTTCTGAGAATTTGGCTCAGTAGGCGAAGCGGGTTTCGAGACGGCTGCTAGCCTTTTTCCGGGTCTACCGCCACCGCCGAGATCGGCACGATCTCGATGCCGCGCTTCTTGGCCTCGAGCACCCAGGACGACACGGTGTCGACCGTCAGGTCGAAGGCCGAGCCTATGCCGACGGCATAGCCTTTTGCCCGCGCCGTGGCTTCCAGCCCGTCCAGCTTCTTGAGGATCGCGCCGCGGTCCTGCACGGCATCGATCGAGGTGTCGCCGGCGACAAACGGCACGCCGTTCTTCAGCGCCAGCTCCGGTGCCAGGCTGCGCGCCGACGAACCGTCGTCGACATAGGCAAGGCCACGCTTGCCGAGCTCGGCCATCAGCGGCCCCATCGCCATCGCATCGGCCGAGAAACGCGCACCCATATAGTTCATGATGCCGGTGTAGTTGGTCGTCCGTGACAGCGCCCAGCGCAGGTTCTTCAAATTCTCGTCCGGCGTCGCCGTGACCGTCAGCGTGTTGCGGCCGGGATTGACGTTGGGATAGTCGAACGGCTCTAGCGGCACCTGCATGACGATCTCATGTCCGCTTTGCCGCGCCGCCTGCATCCAGCGGCCGATGCTGTTGCCCTGCGGCGCAAAGGCCAGCGTCACCTCCGCCGGCAGCTTGGCGATGGCCGCCTGTGTGCCTGTCTGCGACACCGCCAGCCCGCCGACGATGATCGCCACGCGCGCGCCGCGCGCGCCGGACCACGGCCGCGCGTAGACATCGAACGGCCGCCTGCCGTCGGCGGCACGAACCGGCAGCGGGCCGGTTTCGGTGGCCTCGATCAGCGCCCTGTCGGGAAGATGCGCGACCTTCAGGTTCTGGCCGACCGTCGACGGATCGTGGATGACAATGGCTGCCTTGGGCGGACCGTCGCCCTCCTCGGTTTGCACATGGATGATCTGCGGCCCGCCTGCCTTGGCTGGTGCCGGCTTGGGCGCCGCCGTCGCCGCCTCTGTGACCGGCGCCGTTGCCGGCTCTGCCGTCACCCTCGGCGTCGAAACAGCGGCTTCCTGCGGCTTGCGGAACGGCTTCTCGCGCAGCGCGATCGCACCGGAAACACCAACCACGGCCAGCACGACGAGAGCGGCCGCGACCGCACCGGCTCTGATCCCTCGCGATATGGCGCGCGGCGGCCGGATGGTCTGTCCGAGCGGGCGTTCGATGTCCTTGCCGATGTCAGCCACGCCACATCCCCGGTTTTCGAAAAGTGGGCACTCCCCGGAAGGACCATGCGCAAATTCAAACTGTTGGCGCGTTCCCCGAGACGCGACGCTCCCGCCGCGGCTCCCCCGAATCAAACTGCCGGAACCTCGCGGTCCCGGCAGCATCGCATCGCTTCGATCAGACGGCCAGAGCCGTTCGATCTTACTGGTTGAGCACGGCCTTGTCCGGATTCGGCGGGAACGCCGGATCGGTCTTCTGGCCGCGCAGCAGCTGCTCTGCATAGATGAGCTGCAGGTCGTCCTTCGGCTCCGGTGGCACATAGGCGGCCGAGCCCGAACCGGTATCGCCCTCGTCGGCGCCCTTGATATGACCCTTGAGGTCCGATTCGCCGCGCGTCAGGTCCCTGCCCTGCAGGTCCGGCGGCAATGGCTGGTCAACCTTGATGTCGGGCGTGATGCCCTTGCCCTGGATCGACTTGCCGGACGGCGTGTAATAGAGCGCCGTCGTCAGGCGCAGCGCACCGTTCTCGCCAAGCGGGATGATCGTCTGCACAGATCCCTTGCCGAAGGACTGCGTGCCGACCACCGTGGCACGGCGCAGGTCCTGCAGCGCGCCGGCGACGATTTCGGACGCGCTGGCCGAACCGCCATTGACGAGCACCACCAGCGGCTTGCCGCCGATGTCGTCGCCAGCCCGCGCATCGAAGCGAGTGACATCTTTCGGATCGCGGCCGCGCGTCGAGACGATCTCGCCGCGGTCGAGGAAGGCGTCGGAGACACTCACCGCCTGGTCGAGCAAGCCGCCCGGATTGAGGCGCAGATCGAGCACATAGCCCTTGAGCTTATCTTTCGGCACCTGCTTCTTGATGGTGTCGATGGCGTTCTCGAGGTCGTCATAGGTCTTCTCGGTGAACGAGGTGATCTTCATGTAGCCGATGTCGTTCTCGACCCGGAACTTGACCGCCTTGACCTTGATGATGTCGCGCACCACCGTCAGCTCGATCGGCTTGTCGGCGCCCTGGCGCAGGATGGTGAGCTTGATCGGTGTGTTGACCAGGCCGCGCATCTTCTCGACCGCATCGTTGAGGGTCAGGCCGCGAACCTCTTCGCCGTCGATCTTGGCGATATAGTCGCCGGCAAGCACGCCCGCCTTGGCGGCCGGCGTATCGTCGATCGGCGTGATCACCTTGACCAGGTCGTTCTCCATGGTGACCTCGATGCCGAGGCCGCCGAACTCACCCTTGGTCTGCACGCGCATGTCCTGCGCCTGCTCGGCATTCATGTAGGAGGAGTGCGGGTCAAGCGAGGTCAGCATGCCGTTGATGGCGTTCTCGACCAGCGACTTGTCGTCGGGCGGGGTCACATATTGTGCCCGCACGCGCTCGAAGATGTCGCCGAAGATCGCCAGTTGCTTGTACGTCTCGGAGCCCGCAGCGTTCGCCGTCGAGCCAGGCGCACCATAGACCAGGCTCATCGCTGATGCGCCCATCAGCGCGCCGGCAAACAGAAGCGACAGTTTCCGCATCATTTCACGTCCTTCCAGAAAAACGGTCCGCCCACCATGGGGCCGGATCGACGGGTTTTCCATCCTTGCGGAACTCGACATAGAGCTCCGGCGTGGCATTTCCATTCTTCGAAGCCGAGGTGCTCGCCACCCGGGCTTCTCCCATCGCGCCGACCGGCTCTCCTGCGAGCACCGACTGGCCAGACGCGACGCTGATTCTGCTCATCCCCGCCAGGACGACATGATAACCGTCGCCTGCATTCAGGATCAAGAGTTGACCATAGGAGCGAAACGGCCCTGCATAAAGCACATTTCCATCCGCCGGTGCGGTCACGATGGCTCCCGATTGTGTCGCAACCATGTCGCCAAGCATCACTGCGCCGTTACCGTCGTCGGCTCCAAAGCGCCGCTTGATCCTGCCGGTGACAGGCAGCGCCACTTGGCCCTGAAGCGCCGAAAACGGCGCGGCGGCGGTGAGCCGGTTGCTTTCCGGCACCGGCAGCGCCGCCAGTTCCGCCGGCGCCGCGGTCTTGCCGTCGCCGGCCGCTTTGGCGTCATTTGCCGCCTTTTCGGGGGCTGCCTGGCGCGCCGCTTCCGTCGCCTTGCGGTTCTTGTCGGCCTCGGCCTCGAGCGATGCGATCAATTCCTTCAGGCTGCCGGCCTTGGCCGCCAGCGCCGCGGACCGCTGCTTTTCGGCTGCCAGCGCCGATTCGGCATCGGCCTCGAGCTTCCGCTTGGCTTCGAGCAGCATCGTCAGCCGCTTCTTTTCCGCCGTTTGCTCGCCGACCGCCTCCGTCAACCGGGCCCGCTCGGCCTCGATCGAGGCCGTCACTCGCGATTGCTCCTTGAGATCGGCCAGCAATATGTCGGTCTGCTGGCGCAGTTCCGGCACCACGGCGCCGAGCAGGATGGCGCTGCGCACCGACGACAATGCGTCCTCCGGCTTGACCAGGATCGCCGGCGGCGGGTTGAGTCCCATGCGCTGCAGCGCGCCCAGCACTTCGGCCAGAACGTCGCGCCGCGCCGTCAGCGAGGCACGGATTTTCTGCTCCTGGCTCTTCAGGCCCTCCAGCTTGGCGCCGATGTCCTCAATGTCCTGGCCAAGCTTCTGCTCGGTCATCGCCGACTGGATCAGCGCGGCGGTGATCGAGGCATGGTCCTTCTTGACCGCGGCGATGTCGGCGGCGAGCTTGGCCAGCCGCTCCGACGACAGCGTGATTTCTTTCGACACTTGTTCGTATTCGGCCCGGCTCTGGTCGGGGTCGGGCGCCATGTCGAGCGTGTTCTCGGCTCGCGCGGCACCGAACGAAAGCATGACCGCCGCCACAGCGATGCCGCAGCGTGCGCGCCAGGAGCCCGTTCTCGATTTCCAGCCTTCAGACATTGAAATCAGACTCTATCTGCGGCTTCGTTAACGAACCATCAACCATGTTCGACAGCCTGCCTGCCCCGTCAATCTCATCGCGCATTGGGGCGGAAATCCGGGCGACGCGCTGGTTTTGATCACGATCGGTGATAGGGATGTCCGGAAAGGATCGTCGCGGCGCGATAGAGCTGCTCGCCCAGCATCACGCGGACCAACTGGTGCGGCCAGGTCAGTGCGCCGAACGACACCACCAGATCGGCCTGGTCGCGCAGCGACTGATCGTGACCGTCGGCGCCACCGATGGCGATGACAAGTGCCTTGCGGCCGCCATCACGCAACAGGCCGATGCGCCCGGCGAAATCCTCGGACGAAAAACTCCTGCCGCGTTCGTCGAGCAGCATCAGCGCGATACCAGGCTGCAACTGCGTCTGCAGTTTCTGGCCTTCCTCGCGGCGACGCTCGTTGGCGGTCTGGGCGCGGCCCTCCGGAATCTCGACAACCCCTGAGAATTCAAGCCCCACTGCCGGCCCGCTTTTGGCGAAGCGCTCGAAATAGCGGTCGGCAAGCTGCTTCTCGGGGCCGGCTTTCATCCGGCCCACGGCATGAACAGTAATTTTCATCCCTGCCTCGAAGAGCCGCTAGTGCATGTCACCCGAAAAGTGGTCACCGGTTTTGGGAAACGACATGCATCAACCAAATACGGCTCAGTGGAGGGTCTCCTCCTCGAGGTCCGGCGCCTGCCACATCTTTTCGAGATTGTAGAATTCGCGGACTTCGGGACGGAAGACATGAACGATAATGTCGCCCGAATCGATCAGGACCCAGTCGGCGCTGGCCAGACCCTCGACGCGCGCCATGCCGAGCCCGGCATCCTTGAGCGCCTTGAGGAGATGATCGGCGACAGCCGAGACATGGCGGTGCGATCGGCCCGACGCGACGACCATGTAGTCGCCGAGGCTCGATTTTCCCTGAATGTCGATTGAGACGATGTTTTCGGCCTTGGAGTCTTCCAGACTGGCAAGGACTGTCTTGATGGCGCGGGACACGGCGTCGTTTACGCTGATCCCGGCCGGCGAAGGCACGATGTCGGCCTTCTTCCGCAGTGCTGTTCTCAGTGTATTTCCTTTCGCAGCAAGAACAACCAAATCACCCATCAAATCAGGTGACACCACTTAGATAGGCAGAGTTCCGTTGCAGTTTCAAGACGGCACGTCTGCCATCGCCGAACGCACTGCCGATCCTTCGGTTCCGCAGCCCAAGAAAAATCGGAACCCTTGTCGCCTTGCCGGGGTTATCGCCGCATTGACCAATCGAGTTTTTGTCATGCCGATCGACCCCCAGGACACCCTTCTCACCGTACAGGCAGGCCTTGCGCAACTCAGCACGCTTATCGTCTCCTACTCCTTTTCGGCCATCGGGGCCATTATCCTGCTGATCGTCGGCTACATCGTCGCCGGCCTCGCCCAGCGCTCGATCTACGCCGGGTTGGGCCACATCCACGGCTTCGACGAGACGCTGCGCCACTTTTTCTCGAGGATCGTCCGCTACACCATCCTGATTCTCGTCGTCATCATGGTGCTCGGCCAGTTCGGCGTGCAGACGGCCTCGATCATTGCCGCCATCGGCGCCGTCGGCCTGGCGATCGGCCTCGCACTGCAAGGCACGCTGCAAAACATTGCCGCCGGCATCATGCTGCTGGCGCTGCGACCATTCCGTATCGGCGAATACGTCGAGGTCGGCGCAATTTCGGGAACCGTCGAGGAAATAGGGCTATTCGCCACCAAGCTGAGGACAGTCGAGGGCGTCTACATCCTCGCGCCCAATTCGACATTGTGGAATCAGCCTGTCCGCAACTATACGCGCAACGGCGTCCGCCGCAGCGACATCACGCTGACCATCGGTTCGTGGAACGATATCGATCTTGCGCAAAAGACCATGCTCGGCGTCGCCAATGCCGAACGGCGTGTCAGGCGGGAACCGGCGCCGATTGCCTTTGTCGCGACCGTCGGCGACAGCACCGTCGCGATCACCTTGCGCTACTGGACCTCGGCGGCGGATTTCTTCGCCACCCAGATCGATCTCACCAAACGCGCCAAGCAGGCCTTCGACGTCGAAGGCATTTCGATTCCGGTGCCGCCGCCGGCGCCACCGCAGGAGGCCTCCGACACCAGACAGTGAGATGACCAATTCCCAGCCTAGGATCAAACACCTAGGTCTACTTGTCCGCCCGGCGCTGCTCTTCCGGCGCAAAGGCAAGCTCCACCGGCAGCGGCGCTTGCGCCGTCATCGGCGCAAAGCTGCCGGTCTCGGCTGCGGGAACCGGTTGCACCATCACCACCCGCCACAGCACGAACAGGCAAAAGCCTGCGGCAATGCCGATCGCCACGTAGATGAAGGTCTGTGTTCCGTAGATGGCGGAAAGCGCCGTCACGATGCCCGGCACGACGAAACCCGACAGCGACCATGCGAACAGGAGCGAGCTGGACAGCGCCACCATGTCGTCCTTGCCGGCGCGATCGGCGGCATGTGCGCTGGCCAGCGAATAGATCGATTCCGACGCCCCGTCCCAGACCACGTAGATCAGGACCAGCGCCGCCAGCGCGCCGCCGTCGAAGCCAATGGCAAACAGCCCTGCCACCACGGCGAGCGCTGAAGCGGCGGCCAGCACGTAACGCCGGTCGGTTCGGTCGGAGATCCAGCCGAGGGGGATCTGCAGGATCAGCGTGCCGACCGGCATCGCCGACAGCAGCAGTGCCACGTCGGCCTGGCTGTAGCCCTTGGTCGTGGCATGGATCGGCACGAAGCCCGAAATCGCCATCGACAGGCCACCGACGGCAAGCATGCCGGCGACGCCCACGGGTGAAATCCGCCAGGCCAGGCCGAGCGCAACGGATGCAGCCTGCGGCGGCGGCGGCTGGGCGAGCCGCGTCAGCCCGACGGGAAGGATCGACAGCGCGGTGAAGGCGATGCCGATTAGCGGCGCGTCCGCTGCCCCGATGTCGATCGCCGCCAGCGCGGCATAGCCAACACCGAGCCCGGCGACGTAGGCGACGTAGAACACCGCCATGACCCTGCCGCGTACGGTGTTGGCGACGGCATCGTTCAGCCAGCTCTGCGCCACGATGAACAGGCCGCATATGGCGAAGCCGTAGAGCGCGCGCGCCGCCAGCCACAGCACCGGATGCGGGCCGGCGCCGACGGCGGCGTTGGACAGCGCAATCAGCGCCGACAGCACCATGAACGCGCGAGCATGGCCGACCCTTCGCACCAGCGGTCCGGTGAGGATACAGCCTGCGAGACCGCCGGCGGAAAGGCCGGTGACGATCAGCCCGGCCCAGGTCGGATCGAAGCCCTCTGCGCCAAGCCGGACCGGGATGTAGGCGAACATCAGCCCGTTGCCGACCGCGACCAGCGCCATAGACAGCACGACGCTGGCAATGGCGATCGCGGGCGCCGGCTGGCTACCCTGCTCAGGATCGGTCTGGGTCTGGTGGAGAATCGTCATGTCTGCTGAAGATTGCCCACAAAACAGGCAAAGGCAGCCGCAAAAGCGACATGCTCGGACTTGCCTTCTCCCTCTGTGGGAATCCGTGCGGCCCTATTCGTTCGCCGAATTGCGGATCGCGGTCGACGACAGCGACGAGCGCGGGCCGTGGATGAAGGTCCAGGCCGGCGCCTTCATGCGGGCGAGCCGCGGGGCGTCGCCCTCGTCGACGCGGGCGTAGTCGAAGGTCTTGGCGACCACCGACGACAGGAACGACAGCGTCGCGCCCGGCCGGTCGATCACCGCGATCGGAAACGTCATCACGATCTGGCGCCAGCGCTGCCAGTGGTGAAAATCGCGAAGCGAGTCGGCGCCCATGATCCAGACGAAGTCGACACCTGGGTTGCGCGCCTTGACCAGCGCCAGCGTGTCGGCGGTGAAACGGACATGGTGGGCGGCCTCGAAGGCGGTGACCTTGATCCGCGGGTTCCTGGCAACCTGCTCGGACAGGTTCAACCGCTCGGCCAGCGGCGCCAGTTCGTGCGCGTTCTTGAGCGGATTGCCCGGTGTCACCATCCACCACAGCTGGTCGAGCGCCAGGCGTCTCAGCGCAATCTCCACGACCAGTGCATGACCGGCATGGGGCGGGTTGAACGAGCCGCCGAACAGGCCGACCGCAAGGCCCTTGCCGGCATACGGCATGCGCAGATAGCAGGGGGAGATAGGAAGCTTGGCAGATGACAGCATTGTGCTAGGCGCCCCCCTCTGCCCTGCCCTCTTTGCCAAAACTTGGCATCTTCCCCTCATGGGGGGAGATTGGCAGCTTCTTTGGCGGCGCAGATTTTGCGAGGCTGGGAATTGGCGAAATCACAGATGACGGCCAA
The DNA here is from genome assembly GCF_004010325.2 of Mesorhizobium sp. M00.F.Ca.ET.216.01.1.1. Lineage (GTDB taxonomy): Bacteria > Pseudomonadota > Alphaproteobacteria > Rhizobiales > Rhizobiaceae > Mesorhizobium. The sequence goes on along the minus strand of NZ_SADR02000005.1, from coordinate 211,779 downwards.
TCTCCCCCCTTGAGGGGGAGATGCCCGGCAGGGCAGAGAGGGGTTGATGCGCGCAACGCCCTCAAGCTCTAGCGGCAAACAGCTTCAAGGCCTCACCTGTCCCGACCCGCGTACGCGGTATTTGAACGAGGTCAGCTGCTCGACGCCGACCGGCCCGCGCGCATGCATCTTGCCGGTGGCGATGCCGATCTCGGCGCCCATGCCGAACTCGCCGCCGTCGGCGAACTGGGTCGAGGCGTTGTGCAGCAGGATTGCCGAATCGATCTCATTGAAGAATTTTTCGACAGCCTGCGCATCCTCGGCGACGATTGCCTCGGTGTGGTGCGAGGAAAACATCTCGATATGTTCGATTGCGCCGGCAACGCTGTCGACCAGCTTCACCGCTATGATGGCGTCGAGATATTCGGTCACCCAGTCGGCATCGGTCGCGGGCTTGGCGTCGGCGAACGCCTTCAACACCTCGGCATCGGCGTGGATTTCGCAGCCCGCTGCCCGCAGCGCTTCGAGGATCGGCACCAGATGGGTGGGGGCGGCAGCCCGGTCGACCAGCAGCGTCTCGGCGGCACCGCAGACACCGGTGCGCCGCATCTTGGCGTTGACGGCGATGTTGACCGCCATGTCCAAATCAGCCGAGCGGTCAATGTAGAGATGGCAGATGCCTTCGAGATGGGCAAAGACCGGCACCCGCGCCTCTTTCTGCACACGCTCGACCAAGCTGCGGCCGCCGCGCGGGATGATCACTTCGAGATTGCCGGAAAGTCCCTTCAGCATCTCGCCGACGGCAGCGCGGTCGGCGGTCGGTACCAATTGTATCGCGTCTTGCGGCAGCTTGGCCGCCTTCAGCCCCTCGACCAGGCAGGCGTGGATCGCAGCGGAAGAGTTGAGCGAATCCGAGCCGCCGCGCAAGATCACCGGATTGCCGGCCTTGAGGCAGAGCGCCCCGGCATCGGCCGTCACGTTCGGCCGGCTCTCATAGATCACGCCGATAACGCCGAGCGGCGTGCGCACCCGCTCGATATGCAACCCGTTCGGCCTGTCCCATGCGGCGATGACGTGGCCGACCGGATCGCGCAGTTCGGCGATCTCGCTGATCCCGTCGGCGATGGCGCGGATGCGGGCCGGATTGAGCTTCAGCCGGTCCATCAGCGCCGCCGACAGGCCGGCCTCCTCGCCATTCCTGACGTCGATGGCGTTGGCGTCGAGAATATCGCGCTCGCGGCGAAGGATTGCCTGCGCCATGGCGACCAGCGCGGCATGCTTGCGCTCGGCCGTGGCGACGGCCAGCGGTCGGGCCGCGGCACGCGCGCGGCGGCCGATATCGGCCATCAGCGCGACAGTATCGTCCTGGGACTTTTCATGCAGCTTCAGCATGGCTCATCCTCCGCTGGGTAGTTGCTGGCCGGCCCGTAATTGGTCAGCGGCCCGTACTTGGTCACCGGGATGGCTCACCACAAGGTCGTCGCGGTGGATCATCGCCGAACGCGCTTCGTAGCCGAGCACGGTTTCGATCTCGGCCGTCTTCAGGCCCGCGATCCTTACGGCATCGGCGGCATCATAGGCAACCAGCCCGCGTGCGATCTCGCGACCTTCGGGCGACAGGATCGCCACAGTGTCGCCACGCGAGAAATTGCCGCTGACCAGTTTCACCCCGGCCGGCAGCAGCGACTTACCCGACAGCAGCGCGCCGATGGCGCCGGCATCGACGGTTAGCCGCCCTGCCGGTTCGAGCTGCCCGGCGATCCAGGTCTTGTAGCCTCTGACCGGATTGGCGCTCGGCCGGAAGAAGGTTGCCCGCTCACCGCGCTCGATCGCCATCAGCGGCGACTGGCGGGTGCCGGCGGTGATGATCATGGCGGTGCCGGCGGCGGTGGCGATCTTGCCGGCGTCGAGCTTGGTGCGCATGCCGCCGCGCGACAGCTCAGAAGCGGCAGCACCCGCCATCGCCTCGATCTCGGGGGTGATGCGGTCGACCACCGGAATGAACTTTGCTTGCGGGTCGCGCGCCGGCGGCGCCGTGTAGAGCCCGTCGATGTCGGACAGCAACACCAAAAGGTCGGCACCCATCATGGTGGCGACGCGCGCCGCCAGCCGGTCGTTGTCGCCATAGCGGATCTCGGAGGTCGCCACGGTGTCGTTCTCGTTGATGACCGGAACCGCCTTCATCTTCAGCAGCGTCGAGATCGTCGCCCGCGCGTTGAGGTAGCGGCGGCGCTCTTCGGTGTCGCCGAGCGTCAACAGGATCTGGCCCGATTTCAGGCCATCCTTGCCGAGCGCATCCGACCAGGCGCCGGCCAGCGCGATTTGTCCGACGGCGGCGGCGGCCTGGCTCTCCTCGAGCTTCAGCGCCCGCTTACCGAGGCCGAGAATGGTGCGGCCAAGCGCAATGGCGCCGGAGGATACGACAAGGATTTCGGCGCCGCCTGCGGCCAGCCCGGCGATGTCGTCGGCAAGCGAATTCAACCAGTCGCGCTTCAGGCCTGTCGAGCGGTCGACGAGCAGCGCCGAGCCGATCTTGACGGTGATGCGCCGGTATTTCTTCAGCGACTGAGTGGTCATCGCCAGCGCGTCTCGACCGGAGCGGCAACGGCCTCGCGTGCTTCGGCGACAACCGCCATCAGCGCGCGCAACACCGCCTCGACGCCTTCGCCGGTGACCGCCGAAAGCAGCATCGGTGCGCGGCCGGCGGCGCGCTTCAGCGAAGCAGCCTTCTTCTTGCGCGCGTCTGCATCAAGTATGTCGACTTGGCAAAGCGCGACGATCTCGACCTTGTCGGTCAACCCGTTACCATAGGCTTCGAGCTCGGCGCGCACGGTCTTGTAGGCCTTGCCCGGATTTTCTTCTTGCGCGGAGACAAGGTGCAGAAGGACGCGCGTGCGTTCGACATGGCCGAGGAAACGGTCGCCGATGCCGACGCCCTCGTGCGCACCCTCGATCAGGCCCGGAATGTCGGCGATGACGAATTCGCGCCCGTCGACGCGGGCAACGCCGAGGCCGGGATGCAGCGTTGTGAAGGGATAGTCGGCGATCTTCGGCTTGGCCGCGGTGACCGCAGCCAGAAAGGTCGACTTGCCGGCATTGGGCAGCCCGACCAGGCCGGCATCGGCGATCAGCTTCAGCCGCAGCCAGATGTTGAGCTCCTCGCCCGGCAACCCTGGATTGGCCCGGCGCGGCGCCTGGTTGGTCGAGGTCTTAAAATGCTGGTTGCCGAAGCCGCCATTGCCGCCCTTGGCCAGCAGGAAACGTTGGCCGACCACGGTCAGGTCGCAGATCAGCGTCTCGTTATCCTCGGCAAACACTTGCGTTCCCGCCGGTACTTTCAGGGTCACGTCGGCGCCCTTGGCGCCGGTCATATTGCGGCCCATGCCGTGCGTGCCGGTCTTGGCCTTGAAATGCTGCTGGTAGCGATAGTCGATCAGCGTGTTCAACCCGTCGACCGCCTCCAGCCAGACGTCGCCGCCGCGGCCGCCATCACCGCCGTCCGGTCCGCCGAACTCGATGAATTTTTCGCGCCGGAACGACACCGAACCGGCGCCGCCGTCGCCGGAGCGGACATAGACCTTGGCTTGATCGAGAAATTTCATCGGATCGCTGAGTTTCTGCTAGTGGCTTTGCGGGATTGCTCTAAACCAAGGCGGGGCGAAGGGCGAGGCCGTTTTGCAACTACAGCGCGGCGCACCCCTTTGGATCCGTAAGATGCCAGCGCCGGAGAGATGTCGGAATGAAGCTTGTAACTTACAACATCCATTACGGCATCGGTCTCGACGGCCGCTACGATGTCGGCCGCATTGCCGACGCCGTGCGCGGCGCCGATGTGATCGCGCTGCAGGAGGTCACTCGCGCCAATCCCAACAATGAAGACCACGACATGGTGGCCGAGCTCGGCGAGGCGCTGCCCGACTATTTCGCCGTCTACGGCAGCAACTTCGAGGTCGACGCCGGCTCGCGCCTGGAAAACGGCCGCGCCATCACCACCACCTTCCAGCTCGGCAACATGGTGCTGTCGAAAACCCCCATTCATCTGTCGCGCAACCTCCTCTTGCCGCGCAGCCGCAGTTTCGAAGCGATGAATTTCCAGCGCGGCGCGCTGGAAGCGCTGATCAAGACGCCGCTTGGTTTCATCCGCTGCTATTCCACCCATCTCGACCACCGCAGCCCGGTCGAACGCACCGGCCAGCTCCGGTTTCTGCGCCAACGCCTGTTGAACTACGGCTTCGAAGGCGGCGGGCTGTCCGGCGTCGCCGAGGTTGGCCTGCCCGAGCTGCCTTGCCCCGAGGCCTTCGTCGTCATGGGCGACTTCAACATGCTGGCCGGGTCGCCGGAATATGTCGAATTTGCCGGCCGCCCTGATCACGAATTCGGCATGCCACTGACCGCCGATCTCGCCGTCGATGCCGCCGCCCGCCTAGCCGTCGCCGGCGCCGATCTGGTCACCTGGGTCGACCCCAAGCGGCCCGAAGACACCAGCCGGCACAAGTGCATCGACTATGTCTTCACCAGCGCCTCGCTCGCCGGATCGCTGAAGCGCCTCTGGGTCGACCGGCAAGCGGCCGGCTCGGACCATCTGCCGGTCTGGGCCGAATTGGCCTGACCGGCGCAGAGTCCCTTTCGCAGCGTCAGAAATGCACCCAGTTCCTCAGGCTGGTCCAGGTCTTGCGGTCGAGACGGTAGCGCTCGACCGGCACCTGGCCGGCTACGATCGAGTTCAGCATGCCCTGGCCGGCATACTGGAAGCCGCATTTGTGGATGACACGGCGTGAGGCCGGGTTGATGACCCGCGTCGAGGCGTGCAGCACCTGGATCGCCGTCTTCTGGAAGGCGAGGTCGACCAGCGCATGCGCGGCTTCCGTCGCATAGCCGCGCTTCCAGTAGGGCTCGCCGATCCAGTAGCCGAGTTCCAGCCCGCGATCGGTGGTGTTGAGGCCGGCGCAGCCGACGAAGATTTCGGTGCCGGCCAGCGTCAACGCATAGGCAATTCCCGCCCGGCGCGCTGCAGTCATCGCCAGAAAGGCGCGTGCTTCGGCCTCGCCGTAGGGGTGCGGCATGCGGGCCAGCATTTCGGCGACATGGCGGTTGTCGGCGAGCGCCACCAGCTGCTCGATATCCCTTTCACGCGGGGGCCGCATGACCAGCCGCTCGGTGGCCAGGACCGGGCAATCTATCGCGTAACTTTCGTCGTCTGAGTCTTCCGCTTCGGCAACCATGTCAAAAGTCCTCCAGGCACAAGAAAAAAGGGAGATGGAAACCCATCTCCCCTGATCCTTTTCCTGGCTTGGCCAGACACCGGTCCCGAGATGGGTGCCGGTGTTCTCGTGCGGAACCGGCTACTCCGCTGCCTTCGTCATCGGGTTCACCGATACGTAGGTTCGGCCATTGGCTTTTTTGTTGAAGGTGACTGCGCCAGCCTCGAGCGCAAACAGCGTGTGGTCCGTGCCAATGCCGACATTGGTGCCCGGATGCCATTGCGTGCCGCGCTGGCGAATGATGATGTTGCCCGGAATCACGGCTTCGCCGCCGAACTTCTTCACGCCGAGCCGCTTGGAATGGGAGTCGCGACCATTGCGCGACGAACCGCCAGCTTTCTTGTGTGCCATCTAACTAACTCCGATGCGCCGCAAGGGCGCTTGAAAGGTCTTATGAACGCGTTCGCGTTCCGTTTCAAGTCCGATCCGGCGACGATTGCGCCGGATCGCTTTACTTCTTCGCCAGCTCCTTGGCCTGCTCGCGCCAGTCCTTGATCTGGTCGGCGCTGAACGGCATGTGCTCGTCGATCTTGGCCACGTCCTTGTCGGCGAGCTTGGCGAGCTGGGCGAAGGTGGTGATGCCCTGCTCGTTGAGATCCTTGGCGGCGACCGGGCCGATGCCCTTGATCACGGTCAGGTCGTCCGGCTCGCCCTTCGGCGCCTTGAACAGCGGCGCAGCGGCGGCTTCCGTGGCCTTGGCCTCCTTCTTCGGCGCTGCTTCGGCCTTGGCTTCCTTCTTCGGCGCGGCCTCTGCCTTCGCCTCAGGGGCAGCCTCTGCCTTGGCTTCCGGCTTCGCAGCGGCCTTCTTCGCCGGCTTGGCGCCACCCAGCAGGATCTCGGCGATCCTGACCGTGGTCAAAAGCTGGCGGTGGCCGATCTTGCGACGCGAATTCTGCCGGCGGCGCTTCTTGAAGGCGATGACGGTGCGGTTCTTGCCCTGTTCGACGACTTCGGCGGTAACAGTCGCGCCATCGACGAACGGCGCGCCGAACGTGACATTCTCGCCCTCGCCATGCGCGAGCACCTGGCCGATCTCGACGATATCGCCGACCTTGGCTTCGACTTTTTCGATCTTCAGAAGATCGTTGGCGGCGACGCGATACTGCTTGCCGCCCGTTTTGATGACTGCGAACATTTTTTTGCCTTTCGCTGTTCGGTCGGCCTTGATGAACCGCATCTCGCGGTTCGGCCGTCTTTTTGTCAGTCTGCGGGTTCAAAAAACAAGCGGCGCGGAAGAAGCCTCCACGCCGATTGCGCGCTGTCCCTAACCGAAGGTTGGGCGCAAGTCAAGGCAAGCGCCGGCAAGCGAGCAGCCGCAGGTTCAGGCTACCGTCCTGCGTCGGGCTTCCTACGTCCGGCCATCCTGCGCCGGGTTGCGAAAGGAAGCTGCATCGCCGGGCAGATTTGGCCTTGTAACCTGCCGGTCCAGCCGTTATCTAGTGCGCCGCGCCGGCAACGGCCGACCATGACCGCGGAGAGGTGGCAGAGTGGTCGAATGCACCGCACTCGAAATGCGGCATGGGTGCAAGCCCATCGGGGGTTCGAATCCCTCCCTCTCCGCCAACGTCCCAACTGTACGGCCCGGAGACATGGGTAACAGTTTGTACCTAAGACATGGTGGACAACCTCGTGCCGAACGGGTTGTCGATGGTCTGCAAGGTTCTCTGTTCCAGGTCGATATATTCCAGATCATAATGCATGAAGCTGACGAGCCAAATGCCGTCGTCATAGAGACGCTTCAGGCGCAGTTCGGCCTCGGCCGCCCGCTTGTTCAATTCGGCTATATGTTCGCGGCGCCGCTCGGCGTGATCCTGCCGGCGGTCGATGACCAAGGCCAGAACCTCCTCCAGCCGCTCGGCGCCAGCACCCGATCCTCGATATAGCTGGCGACCAGGCCGTCCAGCTTGTCCATCGGGATCGCCTGGCAAACATATCGGTCTCCTTTCCAATCCTTAAGGACAAGGGTGGGTCGTTCTGTTCTGTCGATAGATTGGCGAGCCGACACTAGCGGCTGACAGCATCTCTGATCGGATCGGTGATGGCTTAAGATGGCGGGCATATGCACCCTTCCGCCGCAATTGGCTCACGCTCAGCCACACCGCCGAAACTAGGAAGTAGAAGGCGCCTACTGCGGCATAGCCGGCCACGTCGGTGATGGATGGCGGCATCGGCATCCGTGCCTGCACGATGAAAAACGTGCCTGCCAGCGCTGATTGCCCTCCGCTCAGGACCATCGCCCACTGCGCACCATAGCTCTTCCAACGGCGGACTGCGGTGCCGAGTTGAAACAGGCCAGACAGGATCGCCCATACGCCAAACACCCCGAGCACCCAATTCATGCTCATCTCCAGCGCGAGAACCACCGCGAGCGTGGTCGCCACACTGACCACGACGTTGATAGTCTGCGTGCGATTCTGTCCCAATCCTCCGCTGCGCGATGCGTCGACAAAATTGGCGAGGGCATCCCATGCAGGATAAGCCACAAGTAAAACCGCCGCGATCACCCAGGAATGTTGTCCCACCGTAAAGGCAGCCGCCATCCAGACAGCCGAGAACGCTGTCCGAGCGAAGTAATAGAGCTTGAGCCATTGTTCCTGGCTGGCGCGAGAAAGATCGCCACTGTGAACCGTCATCGGATCGTCCTTTCGACTAGTAGGTAGATGCTCTCGACGAACGTCGCAGAGCGATCACGGCTATGGTTATTTGAGATCTAGGACCGTATCTGGAGGGAAGCGCGGAGCGAGTCGCTGCAAGAGCGGGCCTGTCACGACGCCGAATATCTTCGGATCGCCATAGGCCCGCGCCGAAAGCATCGCGCCGTGAACCGTCGCCATGAACGCTTCAGCCTCGGCACGAGGGGTACTCATCAGTTGAAGTTGACCGTGCCGCGCGCCGTGCTCCAGTACGGATGTCAGCCACGCTGACAGGGAGCGGAAATGCGCCCGGACCTCTAGGCAAACTTCCTCGGGCAGATCGGGGAGCTGGCTTGCCAGCAGCGCGCAGACACAAAACGGAGCGCTGGCGTCCGCGATGCAGGCTTCCCAATACCCAGCGTAGAACCGAAGCTGTTCGAGCGGATCGGATACCTGAAGTTCGAGATGCGCCATCCCCGCTTCAGCTTCTTCCCGATATCGCGCAACCAGCGTTCGGACCAGATCGACCTTGCTTTGGAAATGGTGATGGATGCTCGCCTTACGAATCCCGACCACATCAGCGATGTCGGCATAACTGAAACCGTTGTAGCCGCCAGCGACGATCAGACAACGCGCACAAGCCAGGATGTCGTCAGAGGTGGTAGATAAGTTGCTCATGCCTTAACCTACCTTCTGGTAGGATGGCTGCCAAGACCCCTCGCAACGCGAGCGACAAACAGGGAGGGATCAGTAGCGTGGAATTAGGTAGCTATTGGCGTAGACGTAGTTCTCATCTTCATTGTTCTCGGCCCGCCAGTCCAGAGCAGAACTGCGAACGCAAAGCGTAGCCGGTTCCCGCCCGACTTTTGAACAGGGTGGCCGATACTTGCGGCGCGCGCCTTCACGGGCTTGCGATCGAGCGCAGATCAGGCGGCGTTGGGTAACGGGCGGGCACGTTCGATCCGCTCGCGTTCCTTCGGGTCATGCATCGCCGCCCACAGATCGCTGCGTCGCTGCACGTTGAGCCAGAAGTCGGGGCTGTTGCCGAACACGCGCGCGAGGATAAGTGCGGTTGGTGCGGTCACGTTGCGACGGTTGTTGCAAAGTTCGTTGACGTGCTTGCGCTGCACGCCCATCGCCTCGGCCAAGGCGGCCTGCGTGAGGCCCATCGGCTGCATGAATTCTTCCACCAGAATCTCGCCGACCGTGGCCGGCTTGCGCTTGGTCGTCAGCATGCTCCACCTCACCTGTAGCTGTGGTCGTCGAGATAGACGCCCGATGCCTCGCCGCGACGGCCATCCCATTGGAAGACCAGCCGACATTGCTTGTTGACGCGGATCGAGTGGAAACCCTCTAGATTGCCGCGCAGCTTTTCGAAGTGATTGCTGGGCGGCGCGCGCAAGTCCTGATCGATCGTCGCGTCGTCGATCATCTGGAGCTTACGGAACAGCCGGCTCTCAAGGCCGGATGGAATATTCCTGGAGTGCACATCGTCCACGAAAAAGGCGCGCAACCATTCATCCCGAAAGCCAACGATCATTACGTCATCCGATGCAGAGGCATAGTACTACTCTATAGTACAGACGGCAAGCGGAGTGGACTGGCTATCCCCAACGCCTCCGGACATTCGATGAAGCGCCCCTTGGCGTGCGGTTCGCCATCGGAAACTCGCTGGAGCAGGCTTTTTTTTCGGCATTGGTCATTGCGGTGATCGTCCGTCGAACCATATCCGGTGGCGCCCCGCCTGGACCTGCGACCGGAGTTCGCTCCGCCACTGCCTGGACGAGATCGCGGTCGATACAGAAAAATTCGGCGAAGCTTCGTGCGCACTGGTCGATGGCCATTCCCGGCATCGGCTCTCCGGGTCACCCTGGGCAAGCAAGTTTAATACGAACTGATACCCGAGTAGCTGCGGTCATCCAGATAGATGCCAGCCGCCTCGCCCTCTGCACAGGAATCTGCCGACCTGCCTTGGACGAGCTGTTGAAAGGCTGATCATCCGGCGTAGATTTGGCAGAGGCGAACGAACGAGGACGGCATGAGGAAGGAAGAACTGGAATCTATCCTTGGCCATGGCAAGCCCGGCTTTGATCTTGGTCCGATAGAAGACTACCTGCACGCCGTGGCAAGCGAACGGCAATTGCCGGATGTCGCAATCATTCACTGCATCGCAAGGATTGAAGAATCCGCTCCAGCGCTGCGGCAGTCCTGACAAGAGCAGCCGATGGCGAAGTTCTGTCGGGAGAGGAGGAGGTGCTCCTCTTCAGAGGCCTGTACATCCTGGGTGGCGCGCGCGACAGCCAGGCATGCCAGCCCCTGCTGCGCCTGTTGCGTCGTCCGCCGGAGGAGGTCGAAAGACTGCTCGGCGATGCCGTAACGGAAGGCTTGGCGCGCATCACTGCTGGCGTGTTCGATGGCGACGTCAATAGCCTCTTCAGCATCATCGCCGACTCAAGCCGCGACGAGTTTCTCCGCGATGCGCTGCTGGGCGCAGCGACCTTTCTGACCTGGGAAGGTCGTATCGAGCGCGACCGGATGCAGAGTTTCCTCAAGCGGTTCTACGAAGAACGGCTGGCTGCCGACGACGACTTTGCCTGGATTGCCTGGCAGGAAGCGATTGACCTGCTCGCCTTGCCCGACCTGGCGCCGCTCGTCCACAGTGCGTGGGATCAAAACCGCGTACCAATGGGCATGCTTGAGCTCAGCGATTGCGAAAACGACCTCTTGGACGCCGAGCAGAGGCCGAACGACATTGGCCGATTCAAACGCGCCAATCTCGGCTATATCGACGATGTGCTGGAAGAGCTGGCCTCCCGGATCAGCTATGCGGAAGACCTTGACGAAGAAGATCCGCAATCACCTTTGCCAGACGAAACCTGGGATGCACCTTGGGCGGACGCAACGCCGGCGATCAATCCTAGGCGTGATGTCGGGCGTAACGATCCATGCCCCTGTGGAAGCGGCAAGAAATTCAAGAAATGCTGCCTTGCGAAGTGACAATCATGGCGAAACCGCCGGCAAAATCGATTCCGACTTTCGAGATCATGCGTTTGTCTGGCTCTTCTTGATCGAGTCCTCAGACCGATGCACCGGATTGATGCCCGGCGATCGCGCTCAGAAAAATCTGCCCGAATTCCCTAAGCTTGGCGGCGCCGACGCCGTTGACTTCGGCGAAGGCGTCGAGGTTGCGCGGGCGGCGCTCGGTCATGTCGATCAGTGTTCGATCGGAGAAGATCACGTAGGCCGGCACCTGGCGCTCCCTCGCCAGGCGCAGCCGCAGCGCCTTGAGCGTCGCCAGCAGCGAAGCATCCAGGCCTTCCGTGTCCGCAGCGAGCCCCTGGGCGGAGCGCATCTTGCCGCGCGAGGTGCTGCTCCGCACCTCGACGCGGTAGTGGAACGAGGCTTCGCCACGGCCAAGTGCATGGCCGCTTTCGGCGATGGCGAGACCGCCATGGCCGCTTGGATCCGGTGCCAGAAAACCACCCGCGATAAGCTGGCGGATCAGGGACAGCCACATGTCCTTCTTGTGCGTCAGCCCGCTCCCGAAGCTAGCAAGCCTGTGATGCCCTCTGGCCACGATCTTCTCGGTTTCGTGGCCAAGCAGAATGTCAATGACATGGGCAGCGCCGAAGCGTTCGCCGCTCTGCGCGATGGCGGCGAGGATGATCCGCGCCTCCGCCACGCCATCCGCACGCGGCGCCTGGTCAAGGCAGTTGTCACAATTGCCGCAAGGTGCCGCTGTTTCACCGAAATAGCCGAGCAGCACCTGGCGGCGGCACTGCGCCGTCTCGCAGTAGCCGATCAAGGTGTCGAGTCGGCCATGAGAGCGCCTCTTGTGCTCCGCCGGCGCGTCCTCGTCCTCGATGAAGAGCCGGCGCATGCGGATGTCGCCGAGGCCAAACAGCAGATGCGCCTCCGCAGGCCGCCCGTCGCGGCCCGCACGCCCGATTTCCTGATAATAAGCTTCAAGGCTGCCCGGCAGATCGGTATGGAAGACGTAGGCGACATCCGGCTTGTCGATCCCCATGCCGAAGGCGATGGTCGCAACCATCACCACGCCGGACAAGGTCATGAAGCTGTTCTGGTTGGCATCGCGGGCCTCTTTGCTCATGCCGGCATGATAGGCGAGCGCGCGAACGCCGTTCCGGTCGAGGAACGCCGCCGTCTCTTCCGTCTTCTTGCGCGACAGGCAATAGACGATTCCGCTGCGACCGGCATGGCGCTCTACGAAGCTCAGCAATTGACGCTTGCCGTCCTGCTTGGCCTCGATGGCAAGCTTGATGTTCGGCCGGTCGAAACCCAGCACCAAGGTTTCGACACGCGCGGCAAACAGCTGCGCGGCGATGTCGGTGCGCGTGGTCTCGTCTGCTGTCGCCGTCAGCGCAATGATCGGCACATCAGGGAAAATGGCGCGCAGCCGCGACAGGTCTTCATATTCGCGCCGGAATGCCGGGCCCCATTGCGAGATGCAATGCGCCTCATCGATAGCAATCAGGCGGACATCGAGCCTGCCAAGCGCCTCGAGCATCCGTTCGGTCATCAGCCGCTCCGGCGCAAGATAGAGCAGGCGTGTCTGGCCCGCCGCGACGCGGCGCCATGCGGCGATATTGGCATCACGGTCGAGTGAGGAATTGATCGTATCGGCCGCCACGCCGGCAAGACGCAACGCGGCGACCTGGTCCTGCATCAGGGCCACCAGCGGCGAAACGACAATGGTGAGCCCGCCGAGGACCAGCGCCGGGACCTGGTAGCAGAGCGATTTGCCAGCGCCGGTCGGCATTACCACCAACATATGACGCCCGGCCAGCAGCGCCTCCATGACCGCAGCCTGGCCGGGACGAAAATCATCGAAGCCGAACACATCCTTCAAGACGCGCCGCTTGGGATCCTGAGCCGGGAGGCTCGCCGATGTCTGCATCACGGAATTCTTGCAATCGGCGCCGCCCGAAAAGCGGGAACGGTGGGGGACGAAATCCACGCCGGCTCGCAATGGGTCTCGACGCGGGAGCAAAATAGGCTGGGATTGAAATTCCGCGGATTGGGGAAGACGTGGAAACCGATCAAACTACCCTCCCGCAAGCCACTTGCCTTAGCGCAGCTGTCTTCGAACCACAACAAGAACAAGTTCCAGCGCGCCTAGGCATGGCGCGATCTGGCAGGCTGCAGGAAATGTCGGAATGGTTCTGGAGCGCGCCGATACGCGCCCTCGGCGTCATCACGCTTTCCGTGGTGATCTGGGGTGCGCATCTCTTGCAGTTCTGGCTGTTTTCGCAGGCTTTGAACGGCCATGTGCCGGTTCTCGAAAACGCCGCGTTCGCCACACTGTCGATCCTGGTGGGTCTCCTGCCGTTCACGTTTGCCGGCATCGGCACCCGGGATGCGGCGATTGTCTTTTTCTATGCGCCGTACCTGTCTCCCGCCGCAGCGGCTCTGCTTGGTATTCTCGCCACCTTGCGTTACGTGCTTCCGGCCATCGCCGGAGCGCCTTTCGTCGCCGATTTCCTCGGGCTTCTGCGGCCATCCGAGAAGATCGGCAGTAATTCGCGACAGCCGCAGGGGCGGAAAAGTTGAGCGTCCGATTGTCTATGACCCGCCGCTTCAGGGTGTCTGCTTTCCCGGGCTTTCTCAGGGCGCGCTTGGAGCGCCGCGATGAGGACCATATCTGGTTACCAATGGCATTGGGACTTGGGCTGATCGCCAGCCTGTCTTTCCTGGTAGCGGTGTTTCGGATCGAGGGATCCGTTCAGGACGACGCGCGGATGTTCCTGTCGTGGATGGGCCGCTGGGACGATCCCGACGTCCTCAAGGGGGACCTAGTCGCGGACTACTGGTACTCGGTCAGCCCCTGGTTTTACCGCGGCGTCTACCGCGCAGCCTGGCTGCTTGGCGTCAAACCGCTTGTTTTCGTCAAGATTCTGCCGGCGCTGCTGTTTCCGCCAATTGCGTTTTTTAGCTACAGGCTGCTTAGGGCGATGCAGGCCGATCCGCTCGCCGCGTTCTTTGTGACGGTCTTTATCCTGCACGTCATGGTACGGCATGAGATAGTGGTCAGCGGCACCCCACGCGCCTTCTGGCCGTTGCTGCTGCTGATCGGGCTGGATGGCCTGGCACGATCGAAGATTTTGCAGGTTGCGCTGGCCCAACTCCTCATGGCGGGCGTTTATCCGCAAGCCGCGCTTGTCATGGCGGCGGTGATCGGAATGACCGCCTTTACACCTTGGCGAAGTCCGTTGGTCGATTTCAGCCGTCGACAACTGGCGCTGATTGCGATTGCTGCCGTAGCAACGGTCGTCGGCGTTGCTCCCTTCCTGCTTAGAGCTAACCAGTTCGGCCCCGTCTTCACGCTCGCTGAAGCCAGGAACATTCCGACATTTCTATACGAGCAGCGGGGTGCGGTCTTCGAACCGGATGGCTCAGTCGACCTCTTGTGCCAGAAGCGGATTGGCATTTTCGCGGCAGAATGCAGTGGCTTGCTGGATCCTCGGCTGGCTCTGCTCGTCCTTGTCAACTTCGCTGGACCCATTTTCCTGTTTGCCAGAATGTTCCGGCCTGGGCCGCCCTTTGGCTCGCGCTCGCCCCTGCCACTCTTTCTCTTGGTGAGTTCTCTTATGTGCGCGGCGCTATCGGCCGCAGTTATGTTCAGGCTGCACGTGCCCAACCGTTATGCGTCTGTGTTGCGGCTGCTGCCCTATCTGGCGACCTTGCCAGTTCTGTTCGACTGGATCCGTTCGCGGCTTTCGCCTCAGGCTTTGATCGAGCGGTATCACGGCAGAACCCTATTGATCGGCACCTGCATTGTGATGACAGTCTGTGTGCTCGCGGTCAGCATCGTCCATACCTCCAACAAGTCGCCGGCCAATCGTGAACTGATTTCAGCGATCCGGGCTTTGCCGAAGGACGCGGTCGTTGGCGGCTTTGTTGACGACCTCGATTTTTCGCCGGTTCTGACCCAGCGGTCGACGTTGTTCGGCCGGGAACTCTCCGTTGCCTACGAGAAAGGGTACTATCAGCCGGTGTACCGGCGGATGGAGATCGTTCGAGATATCGTTCTGGCGACAGACGCCATTGTTCTGCTCGACCGAATGCAGTATCTGCCGATCGACTGTCTCATTGTCGCGAAAGAAACTCTTGTTCATCCGCGGGTTCCCACGTCCTTTCGAGGGTTTTTTGGTGCTGACCTCTTGGACATGGAGACCCAGGCTGCTCAAAACGGACCGACGCTCGTTGCTCGGTTGGCGCAGGGATGCACGACGGGCGTTTATCGTGATGTTGTGATGTTAAGCATGCGTTGCTTGCTCCAGGAAGCAACGCATGACCTTGATCGACAAAGAACGCGCGGCGCGATCAACAAAGATCGATCGGCTGCGGCAGCAGCGAGCACCGACCCGAGTTTGGTTGGTTCGACGCCTGCGCCATCTACAACCCAACCTTGAGTGCGAGATAGGGAGCCAGGGCAAGCGAATAGCTCGCAGTCAAGTGATGATGATCCCGCCAAACGATAATGTTGCCGACAACGGCCGGGCATAGTTGCGGCCCGCATAGGGCATCGATCATATCCACGACAACCACATTTTTCTGGGTCCTCGCTGCCAGCGCCAGGATGTCGCTCGGCTCAGCTTCGCTTCGCCTGGTGAAGCATTTCGTTGGTGTGGCGCTCAAACAATCGCCGGGATCGAACTTCATATAAGGCGTATTGCGGATTGCGACGATCTGCGAGCCTGCTTCCGTTAGTTTGCTCCAGATGTTTTGCAAACCCTCAACCATCGATTCTTGCGGAACGGTTCCGTAGTTGGACTGACTGGTAAAGATCATGTACGGCTTCAGTTTGATAATCTCGACGAGCACCTCCTCTCGCCACTCCTCGCAGGAGGAATAGCGCTTACCATTTTCTATGATGGCCACGCGGCTGAACGGGCAGGCGGATTTTGTAAAGCTGACTAGTTTGAGTTTGCGGTCCTTGGCAATCTTGTTCAACGCCGGAATCCATTGGGTAGCGTGAGAGTCTCCCACGATGACAATGGTCCTGGCTCCCGCCGGATCGCCGAGAGAACATCTTGTTGGTTTCGAGCTTCCCTCCCTCTGGTGACACTTCGAGACGTACACAATTGGGACGTCCTGTTTGAGTCGGGCCAGCGGGGGAAGAGTATCCACATCGTCCGGAACTGAGGTGCCAGACAGCAGCGCAGCAGGCCCGGGATAAGAAGGCGTTCCGATCAACGCCGTGTTGATGCTTTCGGTGTTGAGGGCGTAGAGGAGAACGCCGGAGGTGAGCCCGCATGTGAGGACCGCGAGCGTGCCATATGCCAGCGGTTTCCACCACACGTCGGTTGGGACTTTTCTATATCGTTGTTCGACATGTCGGTAAGACAGGTCCGATAGCGCAATCGTCAACGCAATCAGACCAATGCCACTGGCGAGCGTCCTGGAAATGCCTTGCGCCACAAAGAACGTTATCAGTGGCCAATGCCAGAGATAGACTGAATACGAGCGATCGCCAATGAAGCGAAGCGCCCTTGAATCAAGTGCGCGAAACCGCCCGAACTCGACTTCGCCAGCCAGAATGACAAGCACGGTAGCGAAGGTCGGCAACAAGGCGCTTGCACCTGGAAAGGGCGTTGCCGCGGAAAACAAGGTGGCGGATGCGACGATGCCTGCCACGCCTGCGATCACCAATGATTGCCTTGCGAATGTTCCCAGCCGAAACCGATGCTCGGTGAGCACCAGCAGCCCTCCTAGCGCCAATTCCCATATGCGCGTTTGGCTCACGAAATAGGCCTGGGCGGGGTCGATTTCCGTCAAGACAACCGAGGCGATCAGCGATCCGGCGAAAACGAGTGACAACGCCCCGACCAATGAACGTCTCAGCGGAACGTTCTGGCGGCGCGACAGCCAGATCACCGCGATCATCAGGATCGGCCAAACGATGTAGAACTGCTCTTCTATTGAGAGCGACCAATAATGCTGGACGGGGCTGGGGAGGCTATCGGCATCAAGATAGCTGACCGCGATCGAGGCCAACCGCCAGTTCTGGACATAGAACGCGCTCGCCACGATCTGGGTGGCCGTTTCCTCCCAACGCGCCTTCGAAACGAACAACAGCGTTCCACACAGCGTCGCAAGCAGCACCAGAGTGGCTGCCGGCAGAAGCCGCCGGATCCGTCGCGAGTAGAACCCGATCAGCGAGATCCGGCCATCGCGCATTGCCATCTGCGCGAGCACGCCGGCGATGAGATAACCCGAAATGACGAAAAAGACGTCGACGCCGACATATCCGCCTGGAAGAACATTCGGCCACACGTGAAAAACAACGACCAGAGTGACTGCCAGGCCGCGTAGCCCCTGTATCTCGGGCCGAAACCCACGCCCATCGTGCACTGACTGCAAGATGCCTCCGAATCCGATTTGTTCTTATATGAATGGCGTAGCGCACAGATTTTGCTTTGTCTGCAAACATGCGAAGGATAGCCGTTCCGAGTCCTTCTTTGTCATCGGATCTCTGTAGTCCACCTCACACCCGTCGGATGCAGCGGCACACTGTCTTGCGCTCAATCCCGTGCAGTCAGCCGAGGAAATCGGCGCGCTGCGGGGTGAAGCTGTCGACCAGGCGTCCAGCCTCGAGCGCCTTGACGCCATGGACCAGGTTGGAAGGGACGATGAAGCTGCTTCCGGCGTCCAGGATTTCGGTCCTGCCGTCTATCATCACCTCGAAGAGGCCTTCGGCGACGTAGCTCGCTTGGACATGCGGGTGCGAATGCAGCGCGCCGACGCCGCCTTTGTCGAAAGCGAACTCGACCAGCATCAATTCATCCGTATACAGGAGAACGCGCCTGCGATTGCCGTCCGGGGTCGGTGTCCACGCGCCCTCGCCGGCATGCGAAAAGTTTTTTGTTCCTGTCATCGCCAGATCCTCAGCATCTGCTATCGCGCCAGCCAGCCACCGTCGACCGGCACCACGGCGCCATGCATGTAGTTGGACGCCGGCGCCAGCAGGAAGACGGCCGCGTCGCCGATGTCCTCCGGCGTGCCCCAGCGCCCGGCCGGGATGCGCGCCAGGATGGCGGCGCTGCGGTCGGGATCGACGCGCAGTGCCTCGGTGTTGCTGGTCTCGATATAGCCGGGCGCGATGGCGTTGACGTTGATGCCTTTTGCCGCCCACTCGCAGGCCAGCAATCGGGTGATGCCGAGCACGCCGTGCTTCGAAGCGGTGTAGGAGGCAACGCGGATGCCACCCTGGAAGCTCAGCACCGATGCGATGTTGACGATCTTGCCGCGCCGTTCCGGATCGGCAAGCACGCGCCTGGCGAAGCTCTGGCTGAGAAAGAAAACCGTCTTCAGATTGACGTCGATGACGTCGTCCCAGTCGGCTTGCGTCAGATCGACGGCATCGGCGCGCCTTATGATGCCGGCATTGTTGACCAGCCCGTCGAGCGGTCCCGTATCGCCCCAGATGCGATCGAGCATCGCCTGGGCGGCGGCATGGTCGGCAAGATCGCAGCGCACGGCCTCGAAGCGTCCGCCCGCCGCCGAGACCTTCTCAGCCGTCTCGTCCATCCCCGAACGGCCGACGCCGACCACCGCGCCGCCGGCGCGTGCGATCGACACGGCGATGCCTTGGCCGATGCCGGTGTTGGCGCCGGTGACGAGGATGCGCCTGCCGGCGAGGCTGAAGGCGGAGAGGTCGCTCACCGCAGCTCTTCCATCGACACCGGATCGACATCGGTATAGTCGACATTGTCTCCGGCCATCGCCCAGATGAAGGCGTAGTTGGAGGTGCCGGCGCCCGAATGGATCGACCATCCCGGCGACAGCACCGCCTCCTCGTTGCGCATCACGAGATGGCGGGTTTCGTCCGGCTCGCCCATGAAATGGAACACCCGGGCCGCCTCCGGCAGATCGAAATAGAGATAGGCCTCCATGCGCCGGTCGTGCACATGGCACGGCATGGTGTTCCAGACCGAGCCGGAGGCAAGCTGCGTCATGCCGACGACCAGTTGGCAAGTTTTTACGCCTTCGGCATGGATGAACTGGAAGATCGAGCGTTCGTTGCAGGTCGCCTGGCTGCCAAGATCGAGCCGCTTGGCATCGCCGATGCGGATGAGGCGGCTGGGATGGCTGTGATGCGCCGGCGCGCTGAGCAGGTAGAATTTGGCCGGCTCGGCAGAATTCGCCGAAGCGAACGACACCTCGTTGGCGCCCATGCCGAGATAGAGCATGTCGCGCGCCTGCAGCTCGTAGGACTGGCCGCTGGCTTTCACGACGCCGGTACCGCCGATGCTGACGATGATCATTTCGCGGCGATCAAGAAAATTCGCGGTTCCTGTCGGCTTGATCGCCTGCAGCGGAAGCGGCGCGGCGACGGGCATGGCGCCGCCGACGATCATGCGGTCGTAATGGGTGTAGGTCAGGCTGATGCACCCAGGCTGGAACAGGCCTTCAATCAGGAAATTATGCCGAAGCTCGTCCGTTCCCATTGCCGCGGCGGCAGCCGGATCGATGGCAAAGCGCGAGGTGAAATCCGTGTGGTTCTGGTTCATTGCTGCCCTAACTGGAAGATGGTTATTCGGTTGCCGCCGCCTTTACCGAGTCGGCATAAAAAACCTGGCGTGCGTGCAAACGCTCGCGATAGCGCTGCTGGCTGGCTGAGAGGTGCGCGCGCATCGCCTCGCGAGCCGCCTCGGCGTCACCGGCCGAGATGGCATTCAGGATCGCCAGGTGCTCGCGCTGCAGCCCCCGCTGGTAGCTGTCGGACTGGGCGAGTTCGGTGGACCAGGGCGACGTCACGTCGCAAGGAATGGCGCGGCGGCCAAGCACGTCGAGCATTTCGATATAGAACGGATTGTTGGTTGCGCTGGCGATGGCGCGGTGGAAGGCAAGGTCGGCCGGACCTGTCGGCTCGCCATTCAGCAGCAGCCGTTCGAACTCGAAGAAGGCTTCCTGGATCGCTGCTTCCTGCGCGGCGTTGTGGCGTATGGCGGCGAGCCCGGCGGATTCGATCTCGATCGCCAGGCGCACTTCGAGCACGTTGAGCGCGATCGAGTCCTTGCTGCCCATATCCGCGGCCAACGCCCCGAACATCGTCGAGATATGCTCGGTGACGAAGACGCCGGCGCCCTGGCGCGGCTCGACCAGCCCGTCGGCGGCAAGCTTGGCCAGCGCTTCGCGGATGACGGTGCGGCTGACGCCAAAAGTTTCGGTCAGCTGGCCTTCGGTCGGCAGCTTCTGTCCCGGCTGGATCTCGCCCGCCTGCAATTGCTTGCGGAGCGCCGCCACAACGGTCTCCGAAAGCTTCGGCTTGCGTTCGACCCTGAGGTCCATTGCGGTATCCGATGCCATGTTGCACCCCTATTTGAAGACGCTCGGCAACCAGAGCGAAATGGCCGGAATGTAAGTGACGAGCCCCAGCACCACGAGGCCTGCCGCATAAAACGGCCAGATCGAGCGCATCGCTTCCCAGACGGATATCTTGCCGACTGCGCACGCCACGAACTGCACTGCGCCCACCGGCGGGGTGTTCAGCCCGATGCCGAAGTTGAGGATCATGATGACGCCGAAATGCACCGGATCGACGCCGTAGGCCTGCGCCACGGGCAGGAAAATCGGCGTGCAAATGATGATCGTCGGCCCCATGTCCATGAAGGTGCCGAGGAACAACATCAAGACGTTGAGCAGGAGAAGTACGATCAGCGGATCGTCCGAGATCGCGTTCATGGAGGCTATGAGCGCTGCCGGCACTTTCAGGAAGGCCATCAACCACGAGAACGCCGCCGCCATGCCGATGATGAGCAGCACCATCGCCGTGGTGCGCACGGCACCATGGGTGGCATGAACGAAACCTTCCCAAGTCATCTGCCGGTAAACGAAAACAGTAACGAGCAACGCATAGATGACGGCAATGCAGGAACTCTCGGTGGCCGTGAAAACGCCCGATCGTACGCCGCCGAAGATGATGGCGATCAGCAGCAGGCCAGGCACTGCGACAGCGAAGAGATGCGCGACGGCGATGAAGCCTGGAAACGGCTCGGTCGGATAGCCGCGGGAGCGCGCCACGAAATAGGCGGTGATCATCAGTGACAGGGCCAACAATAGGCCTGGGATGATGCCGGCGGTGAACAGGTCGGCGATGGAGATCTTTCCGCCTGCCGAGATCGAGTAGATGATCATGTTGTGCGACGGCGGCAGGAGCAGCGCGATCAGCGCCGCCATCGACGTGACGTTGACGGCGTAATCAGCTCCATATCCACGCGCCTTCATCTGCGGGATCATCAAGCCGCCTACCGCCGCTGCCTCCGCCACCGCGGAGCCCGAAATGCCGCCGAACAGTGTAGCGGTCGCGATGTTGACCTGCCCGAGGCCCCCGCGCAAATGGCCGACGAGCGAGCCGGCGAAGGCAACGATCTTGCTGGCGATGCCGCCGCGCACCATCAAGTCGCCGGCGTAGATGAAAAAGGGGACGGCCAGCAGCGAAAAGACGCTCATGCCGGAGTTCAGGCGCTGGAACACGACGAGCGGCGGCAGGCCCATGTAGAGGACCGTGGCAAAGCTTGCGACGCCGAGGCAGAAAGCGATCGGCGTGCCGATAAGCATCAGAAGGGTGAAGACGCCGAAGAGTATCCAGAGTTCCATGGCGTCAGACCTTCACTTTCGCCGTGTCGAGTTCGGCTGCGACTTCCGCCGGCGGCAGTTCATCGAGCGCATCGTCGATCGGCGCACCGGAGAGGCGAAGCACGATGCGCTCCAGCGTGAAGAGCACGACGAGCGCGCCTCCCGCGACAAGCGGGATGTAGTCCCAGCCCCCCGATATGCCGAGCGATGGCAGGGTAGTGCCCCAGGTCAAAGCGACCAGCTGGCCGCCATACCAGATCATGCCGATGCCGAAGGCGAGCGCGACGAGGTCCGAGATCATCCTCAGCCAACGCTTGCCGCCTTTCGGCAGCACGTAGAGCAGGACGTCGAAGCCGAGGTGATAGTTCTCGCGCACTCCGACGGCAGCGCCGAGGAAAATGAACCAGCTCATCAGCATCACCGAGCCCGGCTCGGTCCAACTCGGCGAGCGGTTCAGAACATAGCGGCCAAACACCTGCCAGGCGACGAAGGCGGTCATCAGCACTAGCCCAATGCCGGCGATCCACAGCGCCGCCGTGCTGACGCGCGACATCACGCGCGTAACGCCGGACAGGGGCGGTCTTTGTTCTGGGCTGGAGGTCATCTGTTCTCTCCCGACGAGGATGGCGGCGCGGAATGCCCGCGCCGCCGCTTGATCACTGCACGGCCCTGATCGCCTCGACCATGGCCTTCAGCTTGTCGTCCTTGACGTGCTTCTCGTAGACCGGACCCATCGCATCGATGAAGGGCTGCTTGTCCGGCGTCGTGATCTGCGAACCGGCCGCCTCGACCTTGGCGCGCGATTCCTTGACCTTGGCGGCCCACAGCTCGCGCTGCTTGGCGACGCTTTCCTTGGCGGCCGCCTTGAAGATCGCCTGGTCTTCCGGCGTCAGCTTGTCCCAGCTCGACTTCGCCATGACGAAGGCTTCGGGCACCATCGTGTGCTCGTCGAGCGAATAGAACTTGGCGACTTCCGCATGCTTGGCGGTGTCGTAGCTCGGAAAGTTGTTCTCCGCGCCGTCGATGACCCCGGTCTCGATCGCCGAATACACCTCGCCATACGGCATCGGCGTCGCGTTGGCGCCGAGTGCCGCCACCATGTCGACGAAAATGTCGGACTGGATGACGCGGAACTTCATGCCGGCCATGTCGGCTACAGAGTTGATCGGCTTCTTCGAATTGTAGAAGGAGCGCGCGCCGCCGTCATAAAAGGCGAGCAGCACCAGCCCGACCTGTTCGAAGGCCGCTGCGATCTGGTCGCCGACCGCTCCGTCCATCACCTTGTGCATATGGTCTTCCGAGCGGAAGATGTACGGCAGCGAGGGCACGGTGGTTTCGGGGATGAGCCCGTTGAACGGCGCCATCGAGACGCGGTTGAGGTCGATCACGCCGGTGCGCACCTGCTCGATCGTGTCCTTCTCCTCGCCGAGCTGCGCGGAATGATAGACCTCGACCGCATAGCGGCCGGCCGTGCGCTCCTTCACAAGCTCGCCGAAATATTTGACCGCCTCGACCGTCGGATAGCCGTCCGGGTGCGTGTCGGACGAGCGCAGAACCGTCTGGGCGCTTGCCGTTCCGGCCATCAGCGCGGCGGCAAGTAGCGCAGCTCCCGCCAATCTTGAAAAATGCAACATGACTTCCTCCCTTTTTAGACGTGGCGCCCGGCTCAGAGCCGGTACGCCTTCTTTGCAAGCGTGTAGGCAAGTTCCTGCGCCAACTCGTGCGCCTCATCTTCGCCGATCCGATGCTCGGCAACGAGACGCGCGAGAAAGGCACAATCGACCCGGCGCGCCACATCGTGGCGCGCCGGTATGGACGGAAAGGCGCGGGTGTCGTCATTGAAGCCGACGGTGTTGTAGAAGCCGGCCGTTTCCGTGGTCATCTCGCGGAACCGGCGCATGCCCTCGGGGCTGTCGTGGAACCACCAGGCCGGCCCGAGCTTCAGTGCCGGATAGACGCCGGCGAGCGGCGCTAGTTCGCGCGCGTAGCTGGTCTCGTCGAGCGTGAACAGGATGATAGTGAGGTCGCGCTCCAGCCCGACGCAGTCGAGCAGCGGCTTCAGCGCCGTCACATAGTCGGTCCGGGTCGGGATATCGAAACCTTTGTCCCGGCCGAACTTCTGAAAGACGGCAGGCGAATGATTGCGCCAGGAGCCGGGATGGATTTGCAGGACGAGCCCGTCGTCGCGGCTCATCTTGGCCATCTCGGTCAGCATCTGGGCGCGAAATAGCTTTCGCTCGCGCTCGTCATCCGAGCCACGGCGGATGCGGCTGAACAGCTCGGCGGCGACAGCGTCCGACAGGTTGGCGGTGTCCGCCGTCGGATGGCCGTGATCGGACGAGGTCGCGCCGAAACTTCTGAAGAAAGCACGCCGCTGGCGATGTGCATCGAGATAACCGGTCCAGCTGCCGGTGTCGCAGCCGGTGATGTCGCCAAGTCGATCGAGATTGGCCGAAAAACCTTCGAAGTCGGGATCGACGACAGCATCCGGCCGGTAGGCGGTGACGACGCGGCCCTGCCAGCCGCTGTCGCGGACCGCCTTGTGCCATTTGAGGTCGTCGAGAGCGCTTTCCGTCGTCGCGATGACCTCGATGTTGAAGCGCTCGAACAGAGCACGCGGGCGGAAATTGTCACGCTGCAGCAGCGTCGCGATCGTGTCGTAGTGCCGATCGACCGTCGCAGCGTTCAGCGGCTCTTCAATGCCGAACAGATGGGCAAGCACGTGGTCGAACCACAGCCGCGTCGGCGTGCCACGGAACAGGTAATAATGCTCGGCGAAGCGCCGCCAGATCGCCCTGCCGTCGGTCTCCACCGGCGCGCCGTCGAGGCTCGGCACGCCTAGATCTTCGAGGCGCACGCCCTGGCTGAACAGCATCCGGAAAATGTAGTGGTCGGGCACGATCAGCAATTGCGCCGGATCGGGAAACGCCTCGTTGAGCGCATACCAGCGCGGATCGGTGTGACCGTGCGGGCTGACGATGGGCAGGTCCTTGACGGCAGCGTAAAGATCGCGGGCAAGCGAACGCGGATGCGCCTCTGACGGAAACAGCAAGTCCGGATCGGTCAATGCGGCCAAGTCGTCCTCCCAATCCGGTCATCGGTAGGGTCGGACAGAAATAATGTCAACATACAAAAAATGGATTGTTGTATGATGACTTTAAGCAGCGACTGCCCCATTGTGCGGGAAAGAAACGGATGTTACGCCGCATGCCATCATGCCCCCGGACGATCTCGATCAGGCACGTCGCACTATGACAAACAGACGCCTTTCCGACAGTACGCAGCAGGCGTTACCGGCTTCGGTCGCAGTTCCTCGATACGAACGCAACAGTGTATCGCCCGGCATTGTCCATCTCGGCGTCGGTGCATTCCATCGCGCCCATCAGGCGGCCTATGTCGATGATTGCCTGGCGGCGGGGGAAACCGGCTGGGGCATAGTCGGCGTCTCGCTGCGCAGTCCCGACACTCGTGACGCGCTGGCGCCGCAGGATGGGCTCTACACGCTGGCAATCACAAGCAGCGGTGGCGAAAAGCTGCGCGTCATCGGCTCGATCCTGGCGATGCTGGTGGCGCCGGAGGATCCGGCCGCGGTGCTCGCCGCACTGGCTGACCCGCGCACCCGCATCGTCACCCTGACGATCACCGAAAAGGCCTATCTGAGGGCAGCCGGCGGCGGTCTCGACAAGATCCATCCCGACATCGTTCACGATCTGGCGAACCCGCAGGCCCCGCGAACGGCGCATGGCTTTCTGGCCGAATCTCTTTCGCGCCGCCGCGCCGCCGGCATTCCGCCTTTCACCGTGCTCTGCTGCGACAATCTCCCAGCCAACGGCGCCACGCTGCACCGGCTGCTGGTCGAATTCGCCGCGCTGCGTGATGCCAGGCTCGCGGCACCCAGCGATGCCAGGCTCGCCGGCCATATAGCCGACGGCGTGGCGTTTCCGTCGAGCATGGTCGATCGCATCGTGCCGGCGACCACCGATGCCGACCGGGCACGGATCGCCGGCCAGCTTGGTGTCGAAGACGCCTGGCCGGTGATGACCGAACCGTTCTGCCAATGGGTGATCGAAGACGATTTTCCGGCAGGCAGGCCGGCCTGGGAAAAGTTCGGCGTCACCATGGTCGGCGATGTCAGGCCATTCGAGGACATGAAGCTGCGGCTGCTCAACGGCTCGCATTCGGCGATCGCCTATCTCGGCCTGCTCAGCGGCCATGCGACGGTCGACCGCGCTTTTGCCGATCCGGCGATCCGGCGGTTCGTCGACGGATTGTGGGCCGAGGCCATTCCGACGCTGCCGCAGAATGCCGAGCTCGACACGGCCGGCTACACGACTGAGCTCGCCGAGCGTTATTCCAACACCGCACTCGCCCACCGCACGGCGCAGATCGCCAATGACGGCAGCCAGAAATTGCCGCAGCGCATCGTTGCCTCGGCGGTCGAGCGGCTGACTGCCGGTGCTTCGCCCGCGCATCTCATGCTGGTGGTGGCGGCCTGGATCGCCGCTTGCGAGGCGCGCGGCAAAGCCTTGCCCGAAAGCCATTTCACCGATCCGCTCGACGCGCAGCTGGCTTCTCTCGCCCACAGGCAGCTGTCGGCTGGCGAAGCGGCGATGGCAGTGTTCGATCTGGCCGGTTTTGCCAGGGACCACGCCGAGCGCCAGACGCTGATCGAACTGACAGCCGCCCATCTCGAACGCTTGCGAACCGGCGGTCCGGCCACAGCTTTCGCAGCCCTTGATATCGCTTAATCCCTCAGTGTACGGAGTGAAGAATCATGAGACAGACCTGGCGCTGGTTCGGACCCGACGACCGGGTCACGCTCGCTCATGTCCGTCAGGCCGGCGCTGTCGGTGTCGTCAGCGCGTTGCATCATCTGAATGACGGCCGCGCCTGGCCGGCGGATGAGATCGCCAAGCGCAAGGCCGAGATCGAGGCAGCAGTCCTGACCTGGGACGTGGTCGAGAGCATCGTCGTCCATGAAGACATCAAGACGCGCAGCGGCCGCTGGTGCGAGCTGATCGACAATTACAAGGCCTCGATCCGCGCCGTCGCTGCCGCCGGCATCAAAACCGTCTGCTACAATTTCATGGCGATCACCGACTGGACGCGCACCGATCTCGACTATCCGATGCCGCATGGCGGCACGGCGCTGCGGTTCGACATCGTCGAATTCTGCGCCTACGACGTCTTCGTCCTCGAACGCAAGGGCGCCGAGGCCGACCATCCGCCGGCGCGGATCGAAGCCGCGCGTGCGCGGCTGCAAGGCATGAGCGAAAGCGACTTGGCAAGGCTGGAGCGCAACCTGATCGGCTGGGTGCCGGCGCGCGAATTCATCTTCGACCGGGCAAGCTTCCGCCGCGCGCTCGACCTCTACAAGGACATCTCCACCGAAGGCTTGCGCGAAAACCTGTTTGCCTTCCTGCGCGAGATCGTGCCGGTGGCGGAAGAGGCCGGCGTCAGGATGGCGATTCACCCCGACGATCCGCCCTTCCCGCTGTTCGGCCTGCCGCGCATCGTCTCCAAGGCTGCCGATGCTCGCGCTCTGCTCGAGGCCGTCGCTTCGCCGGCCAATGGGCTGACGCTATGCACCGGCTCCTATGGTGCGAGCGCGCAGAACGACCTGCCGGCAATGGCCAAGGAATTCGCGGAAAACATCCATTTCGCCCATCTGCGCAACGTCACCAAGGAGCCCGACGGCTCCTTCCACGAGGCCGAGCACCTCGACGGCGACACTGACATGGTCGCCGTGGTTTCGGCGCTGCTGGCTGAGGAGCGGCGGCGCAAGGCGGCAGGCAGGGCGGACTGGGAGATGCCGATGCGGCCGGACCATGGCCATGCCATCGTCGACGACATCGGCAAGAAGGTGAACCCCGGCTATTCCTGCATCGGCCGGCTGAAGGGCCTGGCCGAACTGCGCGGCGTCATGCGCGCGGTTGAAGCGCTGACGGTTTGAGGCAGCGCCTGATGGGCAAATAAAAAGCCGGGCGATGCCCGGCTTTGAGTGACGACAAAATGAGCTTTGCCTACGCCGGCGGGATGGCGCTTTCGAGCGTTGTGAGCTGGCTGAGGAACTGTTCCGCCTTGCTGCGGACCTGGTCGTCCTTGGCGTCGGCGGCGTCTTCCCGGGCTTCCTGGATGCGGCGGGCAAGGTCGGCGCGGTCGATGTCGCCGACGGCCACCGCCGATTCGGCGAGCAGCGTGCAGCCGGCCGGAACGATGTCGGCGAAGCCGCCGAACACCACGTAGCGTTCTTCCTTTCCGGCTGCGCTTTTCACCGTGACGACGCCCGGCTTGATCGTGGTCATCACCGGCGCGTGATGAGCCATGACGGTCATCTCGCCTTCGGCGCCCGGGATGACGACGGACTCGACCTGCTCGGAAACCAGCAGGCGCTCCGGCGAGACCAGTTCGAATTTGAAAGCTTCAGGCATGCCAACTTAGCGAATGGTGAATGGTGAATGGTGAATGGTCAGAAAAGAACGACCGTCCCTCAGTCCCGATTTCCTGTCCGCTACTCCCCATTCACCATTTCACTATTGACCATTCACTCTTTAAGCTGCTTCGGCCGCCAGGCGCTGTGCCTTCTCGACCGCCTCGTCGATGCCGCCGACCATGTAGAAGGCAGCCTCCGGCAGGTGATCATAGTCGCCATTGCAGAGGCCCTTGAAGCCCTTGATGGTGTCGGCCAGGTCGACCAGCTTGCCCGGGGCGCCGGTGAAAACTTCAGCGACGAAGAAGGGCTGCGACAGGAAGCGCTCGATCTTGCGGGCGCGGGCAACCGTCTGCTTGTCCTCTTCCGAGAGCTCGTCCATGCCCAGGATGGCGATGATGTCCTGCAGCGACTTGTAGCGCTGCAGGATCGACTGCACCTGGCGCGCGACCTGATAGTGCTCTTCGCCGACGACCATCGGGTCGAGCATGCGCGAGGTCGAATCCAGCGGGTCGACGGCCGGGTAGATGCCCTTTTCCGAGATCGCGCGGTTGAGCACGGTCGTCGCATCGAGGTGGGCGAAGGAGGTCGCCGGCGCCGGGTCGGTCAAATCGTCGGCCGGCACGTAGATCGCCTGCACCGAAGTGATCGAGCCCTTGGTTGTCGTGGTAATGCGCTCCTGCAGCGCGCCCATGTCGGTGGCCAGCGTCGGCTGGTAGCCCACGGCCGAAGGAATACGGCCGAGCAGCGCCGACACCTCGGAGCCCGCCTGCGTGAAGCGGAAGATGTTGTCGACGAAGAACAGCACGTCCTGGCCCTGGTCGCGGAAATATTCGGCAACCGTCAGGCCGGTCAGGCCGACGCGAGCGCGCGCACCCGGCGGCTCGTTCATTTGGCCATAGACCAGTGCCGCCTTGGAACCGGCGCCGCCGCCCTTCTTGTTGACGCCGGACTCGATGAACTCGTGATAGAGGTCGTTGCCTTCGCGGGTGCGCTCGCCGACGCCCGCGAACACCGAGAAGCCGCCATGCGCCTTGGCGACGTTGTTGATCAGTTCCTGGATCAGCACCGTCTTGCCGACGCCGGCGCCGCCGAACAGGCCGATCTTGCCGCCGCGGGCGTATGGCGCAAGCAGGTCGAGAACCTTGATGCCGGTGACCAGAATCTGCGCTTCCGTCGACTGCTCGACATAAGTCGGCGCCGGCTGGTGGATGGCGCGCATCTCGATGCCGTCGACCGGGCCTTCCTCGTCGACTGGCTCGCCGATGACGTTGATGATGCGGCCGAGCATGCCCGGGCCGACCGGCACGGTGATCGGCGCGCCGGTGTCAAAGACCTCCTGGCCGCGGACTAGACCTTCGGTCGAGTCCATGGCGATGCAGCGCACGGTGTTCTCGCCGAGGTGCTGGGCGACCTCGAGCACGAGGCGGTTGCCGACATTGGTCGTCTCCAGCGCATTCAGGATCGCCGGAAGATGGTCGCCGAACTGCACGTCGACAACGGCGCCGATGACCTGGCGGACCTTGCCAGGCACGCCCACTTTGACGGAAGCGGTAGGCGCCTTCGCCGCAGCGGTCTTGGCGGGTGCGGCCGCCTTCTTGGCCGGGGCGGCCTTCGCCGCTGCTGCCGGTGCCTTTGCCGGTGCCGCCGCCTTCGGGGCCACCTTCTTGGGGGTCGCTGCTTTCGCCATCGTCTTTACCCTTTTTCGTCTCTTTGTTTCTCACGCAATCCGCTGGAAGGTCGGCGACCTTCCCGGGATCGCGCCTAGAGCGCCTCGGCGCCCGAAATGATTTCGATCAATTCCTTGGTGATCTGCGCCTGTCTCTGGCGATTGTAGGTGATCGACAATTTGTTGATCATTTCGCCGGCGTTGCGCGTCGCATTGTCCATGGCGCTCATCTTGGCGCCCATCTCGCCGGCTGCGTTTTCAAGCAGCGCGCGGAAGACCTGCACGGAGATGTTGCGCGGAATGAGGTCGGAGAGGATTTCGCCCGGCTCCGGCTCGTATTCATAGACAGCATTGCCGCCGTCCGTTGCCTCGGCGGCAGCGGAAGGTGCACCCGCCGGGATGATCTGCTGCGCCGTCGGGACCTGGCTGATCACCGACTTGAACTGCGAGTAGAACAGCGTGGAGATGTCGAAACCGCCCTCGTTGAACAGGTGGATGACTTTCCTGGCGATGGCATCGGCATTGGCAAAGCCGAGCGTCTTCACCTCGCGCAGGTCGACGCGTTCGAGGATCAACGCTCCGTAATCGCGGCGCAGGATGTCGAACCCCTTCTTGCCGACGCAGATGATCTTGACCTTCTTGCCGTCAGCCAGAAGCTTGCGGATGTGATCGCGGGCGAGACGGGCAATCTGCGAGTTGAAGCCGCCGCACAGGCCGCGCTCGGCGGTGCAAACGATGAGCAGATGCACGTCGTCCCTGCCGGTGCCGGTCATCAACGCCGGGGCATCGCCACCGCCGCCGACCGCTTGGGTGATGTTGGCCAGCACCGCGCCCATGCGCTCCGAATAGGGACGCGCCGCTTCCGCGGCTTCCTGCGCACGACGCAGCTTGGCCGCGGCGACCATCTGCATCGCCTTGGTGATCTTCTGCGTCGCCTTGACCGAGGCGATACGGTTACGAAGGTCTTTTAATGAAGGCATGCTTCAAACCTGATCCCGTCCGTCCGGCTTCGTTCAAGCAAAGGTCTTGGCGAAAGCGTCGATTTCCGCCTTCAGCTTGGCGCGCAGATCGTCCGACAGCGCCTTCTCCTTGCCGATGCTGTCGAGCACGTCCTTGCCGGCCGAGCGCATATGCGACAACAGGCCATGCTCGAACTTGCCGACTTGGTTGAGCGCCAGCTTGTCGAGGTAGCCGTTGACGCCGGCAAAGATCACCGCGACCTGCTCCTCGACCTTCAGCGGCGAGAATTGCGGCTGCTTCAGCAGCTCCGTCAGGCGTGATCCGCGGTTGAGCAGGCGCTGCGTGGCAGCATCGAGGTCCGAGCCGAACTGCGCGAAGGCCGCCATTTCGCGGTACTGCGCAAGCTCGCCCTTGATCGAACCGGCGACCTGCTTCATCGCCTTGATCTGCGCCGAGGAACCGACGCGCGACACCGACAGGCCGACATTGACCGCCGGGCGGATGCCCTGGAAGAACAGGTTGGTTTCCAGGAAGATCTGGCCGTCGGTGATCGAGATGACGTTGGTCGGGATATAGGCCGACACGTCGTTGGCCTGCGTCTCGATGATCGGCAGCGCGGTCAATGAACCGCCGCCATTGTCGTCATTGAGCTTGGCGGCGCGCTCCAGAAGGCGCGAATGCAGGTAGAACACGTCGCCCGGATAGGCTTCGCGGCCCGGCGGGCGGCGCAGCAGCAGCGACATCTGACGATAGGCGACCGCCTGCTTCGACAGATCGTCGTAGCTGATCAGCGCATGCATGCCGTTGTCGCGGAAATATTCGCCCATCGTGCAGCCGGCGAACGGCGCCAGGAACTGCATCGGCGCCGGATCGGAAGCGGTGGCGGCGATGATGATCGAATAGTCGAGCGCACCGCGCTCTTCCAGCACCTTGGCGAACTGCGCCACGGTCGAGCGCTTCTGGCCGACGGCGACATAGACGCAGTAGAGCTTTTCCTTCTCCGGTCCGTTGTCGTGCACCGCTTTCTGGTTGAGCATGGTGTCGAGAATGATCGCGGTCTTACCGGTCTGGCGGTCGCCGATGACCAGCTCGCGCTGGCCGCGGCCGACGGGGATCAGCGCGTCGATGGCCTTGAGGCCGGTCGACATCGGCTCATGCACCGACTTGCGCGGGATGATGCCGGGCGCCTTGACGTCGACGCGCTTGCGCTCGGTCGCCTTGATCGGGCCCTTGCCGTCGATCGGATTGCCGAGCGCATCGACGACGCGGCCGAGCAGGCCGGGGCCGACGGGAACGTCGACGATGGCGCCGGTGCGCTTGACGGTGTCGCCTTCCTTGATGTCGCGGTCGTTACCGAAGATGACGACGCCGACATTGTCGGCTTCGAGGTTGAGCGCCATGCCGCGGATGCCACCGGGGAATTCGACCATCTCGCCGGCCTGGACATTGTCGAGGCCGTAGACGCGGGCAATGCCGTCACCGACGGACAGAACCTGACCGACTTCGGAGACCTCGGCCTCCTTGCCGAAATTCTTGATCTGGTCTTTCAGAATTGCGGAAATTTCCGCGGCGCGGATGTCCATCAGCCGACCTCTTTCAGTGCAAGCTTGAGCGAATTGAGTTTGGTTTTGAGCGACGTATCGATCTGGCGCGAGCCGATCTTGACCACCAGCCCGCCGAGCAGCGACGGATCGACGGTGACGGCGATCGCCACATCCTTGCCGGCGACGCTTTTCAGCGCCGCCTTGAGCTCGGTCTGCTGGGCCGCCGTCAGCGCGTGCGCCGAGGTGACCTCAGCGGCGGTCTCGCCGCGATGCTCGGCGGCGATCTGGCGGAACGCCTTGATCATGCCCGGCACCGCGAACAGCCGGCGGTTCCTGGCGACGACGCGCAGGAAATTGCCGGTGAGGCCGGTAATCCCTGCCTTGTCGGCGATCGCCGCGATCGCCTTGGCCTGGTCCTCGCTGGAGAACACCGGGCTCTTGATCAGGCGGGAAAGGTCGGCGCTGCCTTCGAGCATCGCTGCGAAACTATTGAGGTCTGCCTCGACCTTGGCAACCGAGTTTGCCTGCAGCGCGAGCTCGAACAGCGAACCCGCATAGCGTTCTGCGACACCTGAGATTGGCGATGACGATTGGGCCACGGACCGTCTTTTCTCTTGTCTGACAGGCCGCAGATTGTTGGCGCGAGCGAAAACTCTGGCTAAATCTTTGACCTTACTGCATTTTTCCAAGCACGGAGGCGCGGCTTCCGCTATCCCCGGCCGAAAGTCGATTGCCGTCTAGCACAGGGCTTTTAAGACCGCAATGCATCGTCCTGCATGGTTTCAGGCACTATTGTCGCATCCGGCGGCGGAGTTCAACAGCCGGTCCCGGATTAGCCCCTGATTCAGGGCAAAAAGCCGAAGGCGAAGCCGAGTGGCAGCGCCGCCAGCACCAGTTCCACGACGATGGAAGCCCAGTTGAAAGGCGTGTTGGCACTGTCCGACATCATCGACAGCAACCGGCCGAAGGCGGTGAACAGCCAGGAAAAGCCGAGCGCCATGTAGAGCAGCGGCTGCGCCAGCAGGATGCAGCACAGGCTGACGCCGAGATAGAAGCCGGACATCCTGCCGCGCCCCTCGGCGATCGCCGCCGCTTTCTCCGGCTTGACCTGTAGCCGCAGGATGCGGAAGGCAAGCCCCGGCGCCAGGAACAGCAAAAGGCCGAGCAACAAGGTAACGACGGCGCTCGACCATGCCAGCCACTCGCCCTGACTCACCGGCCATGGAAACGCAAATTCCATCTTGTCCCTCGAAAATGCCTGTTCGAAATTCCGGGCATTCTAACGAACGAAAAGACCTGCGCCAGATGGCGGTTGGCAATTTAGGAGGAGCGCATCAACCCAGAACGAATTCGATCGCCGCCTCGGCATGAAGGCGCGTCGTATCGAACACCGGAATACCGAAATCCGGCTGACCGATGAGCATGGTGATCTCTGTGCAGCCCATGATGACGCCGTCGATCTTTTCCTCGCTCCGCATGCGGGCGACCTCATTGAGATAGGCCGCTTTCGATTGTCCGCTAACGATGCCCTGGCAGAGCTCGTCATAGATCACCTGATGCACCATTTCGCGCCCGGCCTGGTCCGGCACCACCGGCTCAAGGCCATACTTCTCCGTGAGCCTACCCTTGTAGAAATCCTGCTCCATGGTGAACCGCGTCGCCAAGAGAGCCGGGCGTTTGACGCCGGCTTCAGTGACCGCGACGGCGGTGGCGTCGGCGATGTGGATCAGCGGGATCGACACCGCAGCCTGCACCTGGTCGGCGAGCTTGTGCATGGTGTTGGTGCAGATCAGCAGGCATTCGGCGCCGGTCGCTTCCAGCTTGCACGCCGCCTCAACGAGAAGCACCTCGGCGCCTTGCCAGTCACCGGTATGCTGCCGCTCTGCAATCTCGGCGAAGTCGAACGACCACAGCAGCAGCTTGGCTGAATGCAGCCCGCCCAGCCGCTCACGCACAATCTCGTTGAGCAGGCGGTAATAGATCGCCGTCGATTCCCAGCTCATGCCGCCGATCAGGCCAAGGGTTTTCATGACGGGCTGCTCCTTTTCCTGTGCAACCCCTATATTGTGACCACATGAGACCACAAGGAGGTCGAAGTGAAAACGATTCAGCTTCGAGAGGCCAAGGCAAGACTCTCGGCACTTGTCGAGGCCGCGGGGGGCGGTGAGCCTACTATCATCACCAACCATGGCAAGCCGACTGCCATGGTTGTCCCGATTGATGAGGGGCGAAAGCTCTATCCACAAGACAGCCAAAAGGCCTTTGTGGACTTTCTGCTTCAGTATCCCGGCGGCATCGAATTTGAGCGAAACGAATCGCCATCGCGGGAAGTTGAGTTTTGAGCAACTATCTGCTCGATACATCTTTTCTCTCGGCCTTTGCGTCTGGCCACCCTGCGCTTCCGTCACATGCGCAGAAGTGGGTTGCTGAACAGCGAGAGCGTGGCTCCTGGCATATGTCGTCGATCGTGGTTTTGGAGGTGGAAAGAGGAATCGCGAAACTCGAGCGATCAGGTGGCCATGCTAAGGCAGAACGCATCAGTCTCTGGTTCGAAAATCTGGTCATCGAGTTCAACCAACGCATCCTCCCAGTCGACGCGGCCGTCGCGCGAGAAGCTGGACGGCTGGAGGATGCCACTATCGCGCGGGGCTTCAGTCCGGGCCTGGCAGATGTCGTGATTGCAGCGACTGCCCGTTTGAACGACCTTTCTGTGCTGACAGCCAACATCCGGCATTTTGCCGCTCTCGATGTGCCTTACCTGAACCCGTTCGCCGAGGGTGGTGCGGCAGTGTAACCCTTCGTCCTGGTCCTTACAAAAAGCTTTGTGGGTCGATGTCGACCTGTACCCTGACCGAGCCGCGCTGCTTCGGTCCCTCGGCCAGCATAGTGCGGATGAACCCCTGCATGTCGGCGCGCCGCTCGCCCTGGATCAACAGGCGAAAGCGATGGCGGCCGCCGATCAGCGATAGCGGCGCTTCGGCCGGACCGAGCATGGACAGGTCGGTAGCCTGCGGCGCGGCGCGGCGCAGGCCCCTTGCATGCGCCTCCGCTTCCGCCCGCGTCGCAGCGCTGACGATGACGCCGGCGAGCCGGCCGAAGGGCGGCAGCGCCGCCCGCTCGCGCTC
Source organism: Mesorhizobium sp. M00.F.Ca.ET.216.01.1.1 (assembly GCF_004010325.2). Classification (GTDB taxonomy): domain Bacteria; phylum Pseudomonadota; class Alphaproteobacteria; order Rhizobiales; family Rhizobiaceae; genus Mesorhizobium. The sequence goes on along the minus strand of NZ_SADR02000005.1, from coordinate 176,576 downwards.
GGCGATCTCGCGCTCGTAAAAGGCCTCGGCATCGCCGGAAACGATCGCTCGCATCACCGGATGGTCGGGCTGGAAGGTCTGCAGCAGGCCGAGGCTCTTCTTGCCGGTGCGGCCGGCGCGGCCGGTCACCTGGCTGAGCAGTTGGAAGGTGCGCTCGGCGGCGCGCGGGTCGCCATTAGCAAGCCCGAGATCGGCGTCGACCACGCCGACCAGCGTCATATCAGGGAAATTGTGACCCTTGGCGACGAGCTGCGTGCCGATGACGATATCGGCCTCGCCATTGGCGATCGCTTCGAGTTCGAGCCGCAGCCGCCGCACGCCGCCCATCAGGTCGGACGACAGCACGATGGTGCGCGCGTGGGGGAAATGCGCAACGACCTCTTCGGCGATGCGTTCGATGCCCGGCCCGCAAGCGACCAGATGGTCGAGCGTGCCGCATTCCGGACAGGCCTCGGGCCGCCGCTCATTGTGCCCGCAATGATGGCAGACGAGCTGGCCGCGGAAGCGATGTTCGACCAGCCAGGCCGAGCAGACCGGGCAGCCGAAGCGATGGCCGCAAACCCGGCATAGCGTCAGCGGCGCATAGCCGCGGCGGTTGAGGAACAGCAGCGATTGCTCTTTTCTCTCCAGCGTCTGCCGCATCTGGTCAAGCAGCACTGGCGACAGGAAGCCGCCGCGCGCCGGCGGCGCTCGCCGCATGTCGATCGTCTTCAGGTCGGGAAGTGCCGCCTCGGCAAAGCGTGCCGAAAGCACCGCCCTGCTGTAGCGGCCTTGGCTCGCATTGACCCGGCTTTCGACCGACGGCGTCGCCGAGGCGAGCACGACCGGAAAGCCGCCGATATGGCCGCGCACCACCGCCATGTCGCGCGCATTGTAGAAGACGCGATCCTCCTGCTTGTAGGCAGGGTCGTGCTCCTCGTCGACGACGATCAGGCCGAGTTCCCTGAACGGCAGGAACAATGCCGAGCGCGCACCGGCAACGACCAGCACGCCGCCTTCCGCCACCTGCCGCCAGACCCTTTCGCGCATCCTTGGCGGCAGGTCCGAGTGCCATTCCGCCGGCTTGGCGCCAAAACGCTGCTGGAACCGCTCGAGGAAGGCGTGCGTCAGCGCGATCTCTGGCAGCAGGATCAGCACCTGCTTGCCCTGGTCGAGCGCCGCTGCCACTGCTTCGAAATAGACTTCGGTCTTGCCGGATCCGGTCACCCCGTCGAGCAAGGTGACGCCGAACAGGCCGGCCGCGACATTGGTGCGCAGCATGTCGGCCGCATCGGCCTGGTCCGGCATCAGCGCCGGTATGGCGTAGCTCGGATCGGGTGCTGCGACCACTGGTCGCGGCGGGATCATCACGGTCTCGAACACGCCTTGCGCCTTCAGCCCGTCGATGACCGTCGACGACACGCCTGCTGCATGCGCCAGGCCGGACCGCGTCCAGGCGAGCCCGCCTTCGGCTGTCTCCAGCACGCGCGTCCTCGCCTCCGTCATCCGGTCAGGCTGGGCGAAGGTGCGTTGCAGCCCCTCGATCCACGGTTCCGGGTCGAAGGCTTCCGGTGCCCGAAGCAGCATTCGCGCTACCATGCCGGGCGGCGACAGCGTGTATTGCGCGACCCAGTCGACGAAACGGCGCATGGCGCGGTCGATCGGCGGGCAGTCGAAGACCTGCTCGATCGGGCGCAGCTTTTTTGCATCGACCTTTTCGACGGCGCCGTCCCAGACGATGCCGGCAACCTGGCGCGGACCGAGCGGCACGCGCACGATCGAGCCCGGCACCACACGCATGCCGGCTGGCACGGCATAGGTGTAGGGCCGCTCGGCGGGCATCGGCACCAGCACCGGTGCGGCTGCGACAAAGGGCGAATCTTCGATCATGAGGCGTGACCTTGCCCCGACTTTCGTCTAGATCAAAGTCCGACGCCAAATGTGCCTGCCGGCACTAGAGCGACGTGCGTCCATCCGGACGCACAAAGTACGCTCTAGAACTTTAAACCTCGCATCGGCCCGAAAATCGAATTCGATTTTCGGGCCGATGCGACAGAAATCTTCAGGAGACCGTCATGAAATTTTTTGTCGACACCGCCGACGTCAAGGAAATCCGTGAGCTGAACGATCTCGGGCTGCTCGACGGCGTCACCACCAATCCTTCGCTGATTCTGAAATCTGGCGGCAAGATCTCCGAGGTCGTCAAGCAGATCTGCGACATCGTCGACGGCCCGGTTTCGTCGGAGGTCGTGGCGACCGAATACAAGGACATGATGGCGGAGGCCAAGATCCTGGCCAGGATCGCCGACAATGTCTGCATCAAGGTGCCGCTGACGCTGGACGGGCTGAAGGCCTGCAAGGCGATCCGCTCGGAAGGCAGGCTGGTCAATGTGACGCTGTGCTTCTCGGCCAACCAGGCGCTGCTGGCGGCCAAGGCCGGCGCCTCCTTCATCTCGCCTTTCGTCGGCCGCATCGACGACACCGGCTCCGACGGCATGGAGCTGATCGCCGAGATCAAGCAGATCTACGACAATTACGATTTCCCGACCGAGATCCTGACGGCTTCGGTGCGTACGGTGAATCACGTCAAGCAGGCCGCGCTCATCGGGGCGCATGTCATCACCGCCCCGCCGGCGACGCTGAAGGCGCTGGTCAAGCACCCGCTGACTGACAAGGGCCTCGATGCCTTCCTCGCCGACTGGGCAAAGACCGGCCAGACGATCAGCTGAGATGACGATCAGCTGAGATCAAGACCGCATATGCAAAAAAGGCCGAACAATCGGCCTTTTTCGTATGCGACCAATCTCAGGCGAGTGCTCGGCGATAAGCAGAACGGGTTCGATTCCGGCCGAACAATCCTAGCTTGCTGCCGTCTTTCCGTGCTTGACCAGATCCTGGGCAATGGACAGCCGCAGCAGATCGGCAAGTTCGCGCGCCGCGCGGTTCTCGGCATCGATCTGCGCCCTGTATGAGGCGAACTCCTGGCGCGGTCTGTCGAACGACGATGGTACCGAGCGCTTGCCGGTGGCGATCACTGCACCGGTCCTGGCGTCGGTCAGCACATAGTTCGCAGTCAGCGTCACCGTGCCCGCCGTCGGCTCGTCCTCGTCGGTCTGGACCTGCACCAGCGCGGCTGATTCGACCAGTTCGCTTACACCAAGATCGAGCGAATAGACCGGTGAGGCCGGCTCGCCCGCACCCTGGCCAAGCGCGAAGATCAGATTGTTGCGCACCTGCTGGGCATAGCGGGTCCCGACCGGCTTGACCGAAATCGACGCCAGTTCGGCCGCGGCACCGACCTGTGAGCCGGTAGTCAGCGGCGCGCTCGAATAGAGCGGACGCACGGTGCAGGCGGATACCAGCGCAACCGAGGCGACCAAGCCGCAAAGCGCGATGCGGCGCAGCAGGAGCGTCACTTCTGTCTTTTCCGGATCAGGCAACGACATTGACGATCCTCTGCGGCACGATGATCACCTTGCGGGGCGCCTTGCCTTCGAGCGCTTTCTGCACGAAGTCGAGCGCCAGGACCGCCTTTTCGACCGCACCTTGGTCTGCGTCGCGGGCAATTGTCAAATCGCCGCGCTTCTTGCCGTTGACCTGGACCGGCAGCACGATCTCGGCGTCGACGATAAGCGACGGATCGTAGGCAGGCCACGGCCGTTCGGCGACCAGGTCGGTGCCGCCGAGCGTCTGCCAGCACTCCTCGGCCAGATGCGGCATGACAGGCGCGATCAGGTGCACGAGGATCTCCACGGCTTCGCGGCAGGCAGCTTGCAGCGTCGGATCGGCCTTGCCTTCGGCCGCCTCGTTGAGCGGCGTGGTCAAGGCGTTGGCAAGCTCGTAGATGCGGGCGATGGCGCGGTTGAAGGCGAGTTTCTCGATATCCTCACCGACAGACTTCAGGATCTTGTGCGCTGCCTTGGAGACGGCGCCAGCCTCGCCCTCTTTCGCCGCCGCCGGCTTGATCGCGGCAAGCGTTTCTGACGCCATCGAGACCAGGCGCCAGATGCGCTGGACGAAACGGTGCGCGCCGGCAGCGCCTTCATCGGTCCATTCGACATCGCGCTCCGGCGGCGAATCCGACAGCATGAACCAGCGGGCGGTGTCGGCGCCGTAGCTGTCGGTGATCTCTTCCGGGCTCACCGTGTTCTTCTTCGACTTCGACATCTTTTCGAGCGGTCCGATCGTCGCCTCGTCGCCGGTGGCGATTTCGAAGGCGCGGCGTTTGCCGTCGGCCTCCTCCAGCCGCACCTCGCTCGGCGCAAGCCAGCGGCCATTCGATGCGCCGCCGACCCGATAGGTCTCGTGCACCACCATGCCTTGCGTGAACAGGCCCTTGAACGGCTCGGCCAGGTCGAGATGGCCGGCTTCGCGCATAGCGCGGATAAAGAAGCGCGAATAGAGCAGATGCAGGATCGCGTGCTCGATGCCGCCGATATACTGGTCGACCGGCAGCCATTCATTCGCCGCCTTGGGATCGGTCGGATCGTTCGCAACGGGAGCGGTGAAGCGTGCGAAATACCACGACGAATCGACGAACGTGTCCATCGTGTCGGTCTCGCGCCGCGCGTCCTTGCCGCATTGCGGGCATTTGACGTGCCGCCATGTCGGATGGCGGTCGAGCGGGTTGCCGGGCCGGTCGAACTCGATATCGTCCGGCAGCTTGACCGGCAGGTCGGCCTTCGGCACCGGTACCACGCCGCAATCCTCGCAATGGATCATCGGGATCGGGCAGCCCCAGTAGCGCTGGCGCGAAATGCCCCAGTCGCGCAGGCGGAAATTCACCTTGCGCTCGGCCATCGGCCGGTTGCCGACGGTTTTTTGCTCGAGCAGCTTCGCAACTTCGTCGAACGCCTGATCAGGCTTCATGCCGTCGAGGAAGCGCGAATTGATCATCACGCCGTCGCCGACATAAGCCTCGTCAATGATCTGGAAGCTTCCTTGATTCTCGCCTTCCGGCATCACCACCGGAATGACCGGCAGGCCGTATTTGTTGGCGAAGTCGAGGTCGCGCTGGTCACCGGACGGGCAGCCGAAGATGGCGCCGGTGCCGTACTCCATCAGCACGAAATTGGCGACGTAGACGGGCAGCGTCCAGTTCGCGTCGAACGGATGGACGACACGGATGCCGGTATCGAAACCCTTCTTCTCTGCCGTCTCCAGCGCCGCCACCGAGGTGCCCATGTGGCGGACGTCCTCGATAAACTTCGCCAGCGCCGGATCGGTCTCGGCAGCCTTCCTGGCCAGCGGATGATCGGCGGCAACCGCCATGAAGGAGGCGCCGAAGATGGTGTCCGGCCTCGTCGTGTAGACTTCCAGCTCATCTTCGCCGTCGACCGGCGCGGCCAGCGGCCAGCGGATCAGCAGACCTTCCGAACGGCCGATCCAGTTCGCCTGCATCAGCTTCACTTTTTCCGGCCATTCGTCGAGGCCGTCGAGCGAATCCAGCAGATCCTGCGCATAGTCGGTGATCTTGAAGAACCATTGCGTCAGCTCGCGCTGTTCGACCAGCGCGCCCGAACGCCAGCCGCGTCCGTCGATGACCTGCTCGTTGGCGAGCACCGTCATGTCCTCCGGGTCCCAGTTGACCTTGGAGGACTTGCGCGTTACCAGCCCCATCTCGACGAAATCGAGGAACAGCATCTGCTGGCGGTGATAGTAGTCGACGTCGCAGGTGGCGAATTCGCGTGCCCAGTCGAGCGACAGGCCCATGACCTTGAGCTGCTCGCGCATGGCGGCGATGTTCTGGTAGGTCCAGTCGTTGGGATGGACCTTGTTCTGCATCGCCGCGTTCTCGGCCGGCATGCCGAAGGCGTCCCAGCCCATTGGGTGCAGCACGTTGAAGCCCTTGGCCCGCTTGTAGCGCGCTACCACGTCGCCCATCGTGTAGTTGCGGGTGTGACCGATGTGGATGCGTCCCGACGGATAGGGGAACATCTCCAGCACGTAGTATTTCGGACGCGGGTCGTCGTTATCAGCTTCGAACAGCTTCTTGGCGTCCCAGGACTTCTGCCATTTGGGCTCTGACGCGCGTGGATTGTATCGTTCGGTTGCCATGACCGGTTTTTCACTTACAAGGGCGGCTTGAATGGGTTGGCCGGACCTTCACCATGGTTTGCCAAACCCGTCAACCATATGGGCACGCCGAGCGTTCAAAAACAGCGGGCCAAAACTAGCGGGATTTGGATATGGTCGATGCCGTCGAACAGTTTTTCGCCGTCAAGGCCAGGATCGCCGCCGCCGAGCACGAGGCCGGACGCGAAGCCGGCGCGGTGACGCTGGTTGCCGTTTCGAAGACCTTCGATGCCGCCGCCATCCGCCCTGTCATCGGAGCCGGCCAGCGTGTCTTCGGCGAGAACCGCATCCAGGAAGCTCACGCCAAATGGCCGGCGCTGAAAGAAGTATTCCCCGATATCGAACTGCACCTGATCGGCCCGCTGCAGTCGAACAAGACAAAGGAAGCGGTCGCGCTGTTCGATGTCATCGAGACGGTCGACCGCGAGAAGATCGCCGCCGAGCTCGCCAAGGAGATCGCCAGGCAGGGGCGGGCGCCAGGCCTCTATATTCAGGTCAACACCGGCTCTGAACCGCAAAAGGCCGGCATCGAGCCGCGCGAGGCCGTCGCCTTCGTTGCCCGCTGCCGCGCGGTTCATGGCCTCGCCATAGACGGGCTGATGTGCATTCCGCCGGCCGACGAGAATCCCGGCCCGCATTTCGCGCTGCTGGAAAAGCTTGCGCACGAGGCCGGCGTCGAAAGACTGTCGATGGGCATGTCCGGCGACTACAAGACAGCGATAGCCTTCGGCGCAACCAGTGTCCGGGTCGGCTCGGCGATCTTCGGCAGCCGTTAGCGGACACATCGTTGTTTGGCCGGGGCTGCCATCCTTGATATTCAGGCGTGTCGGGTATATATCTAGCCAAGCTAGCTAGAACATTCACCATGAACTGGCATCTTCAGGACGCGAAGAACAATTTTTCCAAAGTGGTCCAGCGCGCGCGCAGCGAGGGACCGCAGACGGTAACCCTGCGTGGCGAGCGCGCTGCGGTGGTGCTTTCTGCCGAAGACTACGACCGTTTGGCGGGAAAAAAGAAAACGCTGGCCGAGTATCTTTTGACCGGACCGGTCTGGGACGATGATTTCGCCGAGGAGGTCACACGTCGCTCGGATACGATGATCCGGGATGTCGACCTATAGTGTATCTGCTCGACACGAATATCGTTTCGGACGTGCAGCGGCGCCTGCCCAAGCCGACCGCCTGGTTGGCTTCGATAGATCCAGCTTCGGCGTATCTCAGCGTTATCACCATCGGCGAGATCGAGCGCGGGATCGTCGAGCAGCGCAAGGCCGATCCCGAAAGGGCCAAGCGTCTTGACATTTGGCTGCGAGAGCTTCGCCGAGGCAATGCCGATCGCATCCTTGCGGTTACCGAGGAGGTCGCTTTGAGTTGGGGCCGCATTTCGGCTGGCCGCACCAAAGGCAGCGCCGATACGCTCATCGCCGCGACCGCCCTTGTCCACGATCTCATCCTGGTTACACGCAACGTCGCCGACTTCGACGATACCGGCGTGACGGTTCTCAACCCCTGGGAAATCTGACCCCATTTTCCATGATGGTGCGGCTGACTGACCGCCAAGCAAGCCGCGAGACCTTTGAGCCAGCCGAGCAAGTCTGAGGCAGGGCGGCCGCGTCATAGCACCGCATTGCGAGGCCCGGGTCGCGTCTTACGTTTTTGTTAAGACCAAGATGAAGACCACGAGCGACCAATCATGGCCGTTCCTTTGCGATGTCGAAGGAGGGCACCATGAGCAAAGAACGCGTTTACCATAACCGGTATGTCTCCGACGGGCTGCATCCATATGTCTACCGGGCAATGATCGGGCTTGTCGTGTGGTACGCGCTGTCGGCCTGGGCAGGTTTCGGCGGCGGCAGCTACGCCAACTATCTTCTCGTCGTCATGACCGGATTCCTCATCATCTCGGTGGCGTTGCCAGCCATTGCCGGCCGCCTCTGGCTTCGACACCATCACCGGGAGCCGCAACCGCCAGCAACTTCGAGGACTGAATCGCCGGCGAATTCGATACCGGAGAGGGTCGCATGGATGCCAAGACGGCGCTGATCGAGATCCTGCTGCCGCTCGCCGCCGTTGCCTTCGGCATGACCGGTTTCGCGATTGTCACGCGCCTGGGTAGTGGTTGACGGCATGCCTGTGCGGTTGCCTCCACAAGAGCGAGCATACCGCGCCGTGGCGATCTCCTGCGCCCGGCAAACACGCGAAAGCGGAATCACGACCTCGCAGCAGAACCGCGCCGGCGTCAAATTGAATGTTCTTCATCGACAAGGATGGAGACCAAGCAGTCACGCTCGCCGTCGCGGCGTGGATTGCGCCGCAATCCCAGCGGGGCCGTGTCCGGATTAGTTCTGGAATTGACGTTCTCGGGATCGCGCGCGAGTTGCCCGAGTTGCCGTCGGCGCCCGGAGGGGCAAGCTAGGGCCGGCCGCATAACTCCGCTCTTCCGATAATGAGCCCCAGGTCGCCAGCACGCACGTCACTGGTTTCGGTCGCAAATGCCTGGTTGACGAGATAGATCTTGGCGGCGAAGTGCGCGATGCTCGCGGAATTAAGCAGATCCCAAGGTTCCCCATTCGCGTAGAGCTGCCAACTCGATATAAGGCGTGTGTCGGAGGCGTAGAGTCCCTTGTTCGTGGGCCAAGAGATCTGGCCGTCCTGTTCTGTCACCAGAAAGCTGCGGCCTTGATTGATAGCCAAGCGCGGCGGTCCGATCGCAATTTTTGAAGTCATCGCGGGCATTTCTCACTGGGACGACAGATCCTGTGCGCAGCAGCGTTCAAGTCCGAGGCGGGGATCGCTGGCTCCACGGTGTCGACGCGATTCTCTGGCTCGTTGCTTTCAACCATAGGTATGATTTGGATCACCGGCGAAACTAGGCAAGCGGCTGGGGCAGCACGCGCCGAAGACAGCATGGGCGGCCTGCAGGACAAGTTTCACCATTCGGCCCAGTCCAGAAATTCTTTGTGACAAACCTGGAAACGAAACGTATCGTTCCTATATGGTTTGAAGTCGTCATCACACCTCTGGAGCCGCACCATGCGCTACAATCAACTTGGGAATACGGGGATGTTCGTCTCCGAACTTTGCCTGGGCACCATGACCTTCGGCGCCGCCGGCGAAAACGCCCAATGGGGCCTGATCGCCAGCCTCGACCAGGATGGCGTCGACAGGATCGTCGAGCGCTCGCTCGCCGCCGGCGTCAATTTCTTCGATACTGCCGACGTCTATTCCTTCGGCGCGTCGGAACGGTTGCTCGGCCAGTCGCTGAGGAATCTCGGCGTCAGGCGGCAGGACGTCATCATCGCCACCAAGGTCCAGGGCGCCATGGGCAACGGGCCCAACCAGCGCGGCTCCTCGCGCGGCCACATCATGGATTCGATCGACGAGAGCCTCGAACGATTGCAGCTCGACCATATCGATCTCTATCAGCTTCACGGCACTGACACGGTGACGCCGATCGACGAAACGCTGCGGGCGCTCGACGATCTGGTTGCCAGTGGCAAGGTCCGTTATGTCGGCGTCTCGAACTGGCAGGCGTGGCGCGTCGCCAAGGCGCTGGGCATCGCCGACCGCAAGGGCTTTGCCCGCTTCGAGACTGTCCAGTCCTACTACTCGATCGCCGGCCGCGATCTGGAGCGCGAGATCGTACCCCTGCTCAACGAAGAAAAGCTCGGGCTGATGGTCTGGTCGCCGATGGCGGGTGGTCTGCTATCCGGCAAATACGGGCCCGGCGCGCCCGGCAATGGCGAGGGCCGCCGCGCCAGCTTCAATTTCCCGCCGGTCAACGAGGATCGCGCCTGGGCGGCGGTTGCCGTCATGCGCGAGATCGCCGGCAAGCACGGCGTCGGCGTCGCCACCGTGGCGCTCGGCTATGTGCTGGCAAAGCCGTTCGTGATGAGCGTCATCATCGGCGCCAGCCGCATGGAACAGCTCGAACAGAACCTTGCCGCCACCGAGCTGAGGCTCGATGCCGACGATCTCGCCCGCCTCGACGAGGTCAGCGCGCTGCCGTCCGAATATCCGGGCTGGATGCTCGAACGACAGGCGGCAGGCCGGCGACCGGCGCCGTTCACGCCAAAGGCTTGATTTCGATTAACGTCACAGCCGGACAGTCTCGACCAGAAAATCGAGAAAGGCCCGCACCCGCGCCGGCAGATGTTTGCCCTGGCCGACATAGACGGCGTGGGTGAGTTCCTCGTCGCCGGGGTTGAACTCTTCCAGCAGCGGCATCAGCCGCCCGGCGGCGATGTCGGCCTCGACATGCCAGCGTGCCAGCCGGGCGATGCCCGTGCCGGAGAGCGCCATCAGCCGCATCGCCTCGCCATCGCTGACCAGCGCGTTTCCGCTGATCGGGACGATGAATGCCTCGCCGGCCGCGTCGACGAAGGGCCAGCCGTCGATATGCCGCGCGAAGCAGAAGCCCATCCGGTTGTGGCGATCGAGATCGGCCGGCGTCTGGGGCGCGCCATGTGTCTCGAGGTAGGATGGCGCCGCGATGACAACCACCGGACTTTGCCCGAGCTTGCGCGCCACCAGCCGCGATTCTGCGAGCGGCCCGGCACGGATGGCGACATCGGCGCGCTCCTCCATCAGGTCGATGACGTGGTCGGTCAAGACGAGGTCGACCGAGATTTCCGCATAGCGTTCGAGGAAGCGCGGCAGAAGCGGGATCAGCCGGTGCTGCCCGAAAGGCACATAGCTGTTGACGCGCAGCCGTCCTCGAGGTGCTGCGCCCGCCGCCGCCTCGCGCTCGGCCGCCGCCATGTCGGCCAGGATGCGCAGGCCGCTTTCGTAGAAGGCGGCTCCTTCCGGCGTGAGTTGCAGCTTGCGCGTCGAACGGCTGACCAGCCGCGCGCCAAGCCGTGCCTCCAGCCGCGCGATCAGCTTGCTCACCGCTGACGGCGTCATCCGCAGCATCCGCGCCGCAGCCGAAAAGCTGCCTGCCTCGACGACGCGGACGAACACTTCGATCTCGCCGGAGCGGTTGATGTCAGGCCTGGTCATTCGTGAATCTATTTCACAGAAAATGTGCCCCTAGCAAGGCTGGTTCACAATTCACTGCAACACGATCTTCCGGGCAGGGCGCGGGAAGACACGGGCGCCCGTCGTCAAACTGGCCGTCAACGAACCGGAAGGTCGCCATGCCTGTTGCTCTCTACGCCCTCGCCGCCGGTGCCTTCGGCATCGGCGTCACCGAATTCGTCATCATGGGCCTGCTGCTCGACGTCAGCACCGACCTCGGCGTCTCGATCTCGGCTGCCGGCCAGCTCATTTCGGGCTATGCGCTCGGCGTCGTCGTCGGCGCACCGCTGCTGACCATCGTCACCGGCCGCTGGCCGCGCAAGACCGTGCTGCTGGCGCTGATGGCGATCTTCACGCTTGGCAACCTCGCCTGCGCGCTGGCCCCCGACTATTGGACGCTGATGGGCGCTCGGGTGCTCGCTGCCTTCGCTCACGGCACCTTCTTCGGCGTCGGCTCGGTGGTGGCGACCGGGCTGGTGGCGCCCAACAAGAAGGCCTCAGCGATCGCCCTCATGTTCACCGGCCTGACCATCGCCAACATTCTTGGCGTTCCCCTCGGCACCTGGCTCGGCCAGGCCTTCGGCTGGCGAGCGACCTTCTGGGCGGTGACATTGGTCGGGGTCGCGGCCTTCGCCATCATTTTCCTGCTGGTGCCGCGCAGCCAGGCAGCGCCCGAAAAGAGCGACCTGCGCGGCGATCTCGCCGTGCTCGGCCGCAAGCCCGTCCTGCTTGGCTTCGCCACCACGGTGCTTGGCTATGCCGGCGTCTTCGCCGTCTTCACCTACATCGCGCCCTTGCTGACCGAGATCAGCGGCTTCCGGGAAGCGGCGGTGTCGCCGATCCTGCTCGTCTTCGGCGGCGGCCTCATCGCTGGCAATTTGCTCGGCGGCAAATTCGCCGACCGCTGGCTGGTGTCCTCCGTGCTCGGCAGCCTTGTCGTGCTGGGGCTGGTGCTCGGCACGATGACCTTTGCCCTGCACAGCCAGTTGACGGCTATCATCTATGTTGGCCTGCTCGGCGCCGCCGCCTTTGCCACCGTGGCGCCGCTGCAGATGTGGGTGCTGGAAAAGGCTGAAGGCGCCGGCCAGAGCCTCGCCTCATCCTTCAACATCGCCGCCTTCAATCTCGGCAATGCGGCCGGCGCATGGCTCGGCGGCGTCGTCATCGCCCATGGCCCCGGGCTCGGCGCCGTCACCTGGGTCGCCGCCCTGCTGCCGCTCTTCGCACTCGTGGTGGCGGCGCTGGCGCTGCGCCTCGACACTACAGCGCCGCGCGTCCTCTTGGACGCGCAAAGGACGCTGTAGCACTTTGATTTTGCGCATGATCCTTTCCGAAAATCGACTTCGATTTTCGGGGTCATGCGCTGGTCCGCTGCTTGCCGCACCTGCATCCATCCGGTCGAGACGATCCCAGCCAAGCCATCTTTCGACATCACAACATCACAAGGAGCAAGATCATGGACTATCGACGTCTCGGCGCCTCCGGCCTGAAGGTGCCGGCGCTTTCATTTGGCACCGGAACCTTTGGCGGTTCGGGGCCGCTGTTCAGCGCCTGGGGCAACAGCGACGCCAGGGAAGCGCGGCGGCTGCTCGACATCTGCCTCGAGGCCGGCGTCAACCTGTTCGACACCGCCGACGTCTATTCGAACGGCGCTTCCGAAGAGGTGCTCGGTGATGCCATCAAGGGCCGCCGCGATGTCGTGCTGATCTCGACCAAGACCTCGCTGCCGATGGGCGACGGGCCGAACGACGCCGGCTCCTCCCGTTCGCGGCTGATCAAGGCCGTGGACGACGCGCTGAAGCGTCTCGGCACCGATTACATCGACCTTTTGCAACTGCACGCCTTCGACGCCGGAACGCCTGTCGAAGAGGTGTTGTCGACGCTGGACAATCTGGTGCGCGCCGGCAAGCTGCGTTATGTCGGCGTCTCCAACTTTTCCGGCTGGCAGGTGATGAAATCGCTCGGCCTGGCCGAAAAGCATGGCTACCCGCGTTACGTCGCCCATCAGGTCTATTATTCGCTGGTCGGCCGCGACTATGAATGGGAGCTGATGCCGCTCGGCCTCGACCAGGGCGTCGGTGCGCTGGTGTGGAGCCCGCTCGGCTGGGGCCGCCTGACCGGCAAGATCCGCCGCGGCGAACTGCTACCGGAAAATAGCCGGCTGCACGACACCGCGAGCTTCGGGCCGCCGGTCGAGGACGAGCAGCTCTACCGGGTCGTCGACGCGCTTGACGCCGTGGCCGAGGAAACCGGCAAGACGGTGCCACAGATCGCCATCAACTGGCTGCTGCAGCGGCCGACCGTGTCGTCCGTCATCATCGGCGCCCGCAACGAGGAACAGCTGCGCCAGAACCTCGGCGCCGTCGGCTGGACGCTGACATCAGACCAGATGAAAAAGCTCGATGCCGCAAGCGCGGTCACAGCGCCCTATCCCTATTTTCCCTATCGCCGCCAGGAAGGCTTCGCCCGACTCAACCCGCCGGCAGTCTGACCGTCGCGATACATCAAACGTCCGGGGATAAAGGTGTGTCGAGATTCAGGTCAGGCCGAGCCGAGAGAGTGGCTTCCGAGAACCGGAGCGGCGGCCTCACCTGAATATCGACACGCCCTAATGCAGCACGAACTCGCCGTCCACCTTGCGCCATTCGTTCGGCGCGATCAGCTTCTGGTGCGTGTAGACAACCGAGTGCAGCGGCCCCTCGATCCTGGTTTTCCAGAATTCGATGAACCGGACCAGCACCGGAAAGTTCGGCGCGATGTCGTAGTCCTGCCAGATGAAGCTCTGCAGCAGATGCGGATGATCGGGAAAGTGATAAAGAATCTTGGCCGTGGTCAAGCCATAGCCTTTGAGCATCAGGTCCATTTCGGAAAGGTCGCGCATCGCGGTCCCTGGTTGATTCTCCTTTCCTCCCAGCATTGGATTCTGCGCGCCGTTGCTTAACTGTCTATTGATTTTTCCTGATCGAAGCTGGGTTTTTCACGCGAAAACATGTAGTTAGCAGCGATCGCATGCGAGTGCTGACACTACAGCGCCGCGTCTTCTTGGACGCGCAAAGGACGCTGTAGCACTTTTGATTTGGCGCATGATCCTTTCCGAACCGAAGGTCAGCGAAGCAAAAATCGGTCCCGATTTTCGGGGTCATGCGCTAGCGGAGAAGACGGCTGCGGCATCCCGCCGCGCGAATCCAACGTCTAATATTGCCGTTATCGCGGAACTGTTAATAATGCGCGCGAATTCGCGGCCGCATCGTCGCGAGCCCGCCCGCGGTCAAGCCGGCGGCTTGATTTGGGGAGGAAAGTGAAGAAATGTCCGATGCTCATGTCCATCGCGTCCAGCCGGCGTGGAAGAAGAACGCGCTGATCGACAACGACACGTACCTGAAATGGTATGCTGACAGCGTCAAGAATCCGGACAAGTTCTGGGGCAAGCACGGCAAGCGCATCGACTGGTTCAAGCCTTTCAGCAAGGTCAAGAACACCTGCTTCGATGGCAAGGTCTCGATCAAATGGTTTGAGGATGGCAAGACCAACGTATCCTGGAACTGCATCGACCGGCATCTGAAGAAGCGCGGCGACCAGACCGCCATCATCTGGGAAGGCGACAACCCCTATGACGACAGGAAGGTCACCTACAACGAGCTTTACGGACATGTCTGCCGGCTCGCCAATGTGCTGAAGAAGCACGGCGTCAAGAAGGGCGGCCGCGTCACCATCTACATGCCGATGATCCCCGAAACGGCCTATGCGATGCTCGCCTGCACGCGCATCGGCGCCATCCATTCGGTCGTCTTCGGCGGCTTCTCGCCGGACGCGCTGGCCGGCCGCATCGACGATTGCAAATCGACCTTCGTCATTACCGCCGACGAGGGCCTGCGCGGCGGCAAGTCGATCCCGTTGAAGGACAATACCGACAAGGCGATCGAGATCGCCGCCAAGGCCGGAACCAAGGTCGAAAAGGTCATGGTGGTGCGTCGCACCGGCGGCAAGACCGGCTGGGTCGCCGGACGCGACGTCTGGTATCACGACGAGGTCGCGACGGTTAAGGCGGAGTGCAAGCCGGAGAAGATGAACGCAGAGGACCCGCTGTTCATCCTTTACACCTCAGGCTCGACCGGCAAGCCGAAGGGTGTGCTGCACACCACCGCCGGCTATCTAGTCTATGTCTCGATGACGCACCAATATGTCTTCGACTACCATGACGGAGACATCTACTGGTGCACTGCCGATGTCGGCTGGGTCACCGGCCACAGCTACATCGTCTACGGCCCGCTCGCCAACGGCGCCACCACGCTGATGTTCGAGGGCGTGCCGAATTATCCGTCGCAATCCCGCTTCTGGGAGGTCATCGACAAGCACAACGTCAACATCTTCTACACCGCGCCGACGGCGTTGCGCGCGTTGATGGGTGCCGGCGACGCCCATGTCACCAAGACATCGCGCAAATCGCTGCGCGTGCTCGGCACGGTCGGTGAGCCGATCAATCCCGAAGCCTGGGAGTGGTATTTCAATGTCGTTGGCAACGGCAAGGTGCCGATCGTCGACACATGGTGGCAGACCGAGACCGGTGGCATCCTGATAACGCCGCTGCCCGGCGCCACCGACCTCAAGGCGGGCTCGGCGACGCGGCCCTTCTTCGGCGTCAAGCCGCAGCTGGTCGACGGTGACGGCAAGCTGCTCGAAGGCGACGGCGACGGCAATCTCTGCATCGCCGATTCGTGGCCGGGCCAGATGCGCACTGTCTATGGCGATCACGAGCGCTTCGTGCAGACCTATTTTTCGACCTACAAGGGCAAATACTTCACCGGCGACGGCTGCCGCCGCGACGCCGACGGCTATTACTGGATCACCGGCCGCGTCGACGATGTCATCAATGTCTCCGGCCATCGCATGGGCACAGCAGAGGTCGAATCGGCACTGGTCAGCCACGACAAGGTCTCCGAGGCAGCCGTTGTCGGCTACCCGCACGACATCAAGGGCCAGGGCATCTATTGCTATGTCACGCTGATGGCCGGCGAAAAGCCGAGCGAGGAGTTGCGCAAGGAACTTGTCGCCCATGTCCGCAAGGAGATCGGCGCCATTGCTAGCCCGGACAAGATCCAGTTTGCGCCGAGCCTGCCCAAAACCCGGTCGGGCAAGATCATGCGCCGCATCCTGCGCAAGATCGCCGAGGACGATTTTTCCACGCTCGGCGACATCTCGACGCTGGCCGATCCGGCTGTGGTCGACGACCTGATCGCCAACCGGCAGAACAAGAAGGCCTGATGCAGGCAGCAATAGGCGTCGTCGCCCAACTTTGGCGCTATCCGGCGAGTTCGCTCGCCGGCGAGCGCCTTGACGCGATCTCGGTCGGTCCGGAAACCATCGACGGCGACCGCCTGTTCGGCCTTGTCGACGCTTCGAACGATGAGATCGCACGGCCCGATCGCGACGCGAAATGGCACAAGGTGCCGCGCATCCGGACCCGGCTGACCGGTGACCGCGAACTTGAAGTCGCCGTCCCCGGTGGCGACTGGTTGTCCGCGCCGGCAGCCGAAAGCGACCGCGCCGTCTCCGCCTATCTCGGCTTTGCGGCCTCGATCCGGCCGTTTCGCCGTGAAAACGCCGCGTCCAGCTATTCCGGGCCACTGACCGCCGAGCGTTACCGAAAAGCCCCCATTCACCTCCTGACTACGGCCTCGCTGGCTCGCTTGAGAGCGTTGCATCCAGAAGGCGCTGCCGATCCGCGCCGTTTCCGCGCCAACATCGTCGTCGACATGCCGGCGGTCGAGGGCTCGTTTCCCGAGACGGAATGGATCGGCCGCAAGCTGGCGATCGGCGAGCTGCTGTTGACCATCTCCGAACCGTGCCGCCGCTGCGGCTTCACCATCATCGCCCAGGGTGGCTTCGAAAACGACCCGGCAATCCTGCGCAATCTGGTCCGCCACAACGCGCACAATCTCGGCGTCTACTGCACAGTCGGCCGGCCCGCCCATGTTGAGGTGGGCGAGATGATGCGGTTCGTTTAGTTCCTCGACTCATGCCTTCGTCATCCTGGGCGAAGCAAGGAGCGAAGTGACGCGGCGCAGACCCCAGGATGACGAAGGCGTGGGTGGCAACAGCCTCCGTTCTATCGTCTAGGACGGACATCCTCCCGGTACAAATCCGCCCGCGTCGGCGGCAGGCCGCTTGGCCCCCGCGCGCGCTTGGTGACGACTGTCTGGAAAATCTGCGCCGAGGCGCGTTCGAAAGTGATCGAACAGCCCGTCAGATAGAGCAGCCACAAGCGCGCCCTGGCTTCGCCGACCTCGGCGATCGCCTCGTCGAAGCGTGCGTGGAGGCGCTCGGCCCAGAGGCGGCAGGTGCGGGCGTAGTGCTCGCGCAAATTCTCGACGTCGTAGACGAGGAAGCCGTGCGCCTCGAGATTGCCGAGCGTCATGCCGATGGTGTCGAGTTCGCCGCCGGGGAAGATGTATTTGATGAGCGCCTTGTATTCCGGCCCCTTGCGAAGGGTCTTCCGCATATCGCCCTTGCTGCGCCTGGTGATCGCGTGGTGCAGATAGATGCCGCCCGGCTTGAGCAGGCGATGGATCGTCGAGAAGTAGGCGGCATGGTTGACGAGGCCCAGATGCTCGAACATGCCGATCGACGATATCTTGTCGAAGGAGCCGGAGAGCTCGGCATAGGATTTTATCTCGATGGTGATGCGATCCTCCAGCCCTTCGGCGCGAATGCGCTCGCGGGCGAGTTTCGTCTGGGCCTCCGACAACGAGACGCCGTGGCCGACGACACCATAGTTTTTCGCGGCGTGCATGAGCATCGCTCCCCAGCCGCAGCCGATGTCGAGCAGCCTTTCGCCCGGCTTCAGCCTGAGCTTGCGGCAGATGTGGTCGAGCTTGTCGATTTGCGCCTGGTCGATGTCGTTGGAGAAATCCTTGAAGTAGCCGCAGCTGTAGACCATGCGCTCGTCGAGGAAGAGCCGGTAGAAGGCATTCGAAATATCGTAGTGATGCTGGATCGCCTCCTTGCTCGAACCGCTGACGAAAGGATTGCGGCCGGAAAGATCGCTGCGCGCCGTCATCTGCTTTCGCGAAAACAGCACCGCCGGCAAGTCGCGCAGGATCGCCAGCTTCGGCAATGACTTCAGCTTTGTCCTGAGCTTGCCTTGCGAAGGCAAGGCGTAGAAGTCGAACAGCGAACCGTCCTCGATGTCGACCGTCTTGGAAATCCACATCTCGATCAGCGTCGACAAGGAGGGCCGGCGCAGCATCTGCCAGACGATGTCCTGGTCATTGATGGTCAGCACCGGCCCGCTGGCCGGGCCGATCCGCTCGCCGGTCCACAGCCTGACCGCAAAGCCCGGCTTCAGCGTTTCGATGACCGTTCGAACGATCCGGGCTGCCCTCTCGGCTGCCTCCATGCCTGTTCCCTCCCATATCCGACCCATATCCGGCGACGATCTTGCCTGTCCGCTCGGCCGGCCGCAACCCGCTGTGGCGCGGCAGCAACCCAAGCGGCTTTTTCAGTACGGCGCCTTGCCATTTGCCGAGCCGCACCCCATCATGCGGGCGTGTTCAACAAATCGAAAGGAGGTGATCCGATGTCGAGTGATTTCGTTTTCCAGAACGTGGCCTCAGCGGATCGCACTTTCGGGAAGCAGTCTTCCCGTTAAGGCGCGAGATGCGCGGCTGGCGACGCCTAGAGCGCCGCGCGTCCTTTGGACGCCCAAAGGACGTTCTAGCATTTTGAAGCGTCGCCGCCATGAGCCGCGCCATGGACGGAAACACGGAAGGCCGCCGGCTTTGCAGGAAGCGGCGGCCTTTTTCCTTTGGCTCGCTACTTGGTGCGGGCGATCTCCTTGAGAAGCGCTTCGACGCCGCCTTCGCGGCCTATGCCAGCATCTGCGTGCTGATCGTCCTGTTCACGCCGTGATAAGGCGGCTTGAACAGATTGCGTTCCTGCTCGTAGGTCCAGACCTTGAACAGGCTGAGCCGGTGCTGGCCGAAACTGTGCAGCAGCGGCACGTCGGTGGCGTCGCGACCACGCGCGATGACGACGCGGCCGATCCTCGGTTTGTTGTGACGGGGGTCGAACGTGTACCATTTACCGTCGAGGAACACTTCCAGCCAGGCCGAGAAATCCATCGGCGCCGGGTCGATCGGCACGCCGATGTCGCCGAGATAACCGTTCACGTAGCGGGCCGGGATGTTCATGCAGCGGCAGAGCGTGATCGCCAGATGGGCGAAATCGCGGCAGACGCCGACGCGCTCCTCATGCGCCTGCGCCGCGGTGCGGGTCGGACGCGCATAGCCGTAACCGAAGGACAGGCGGTTGTGGACATAAGCGACGATCGCCTGCACCCGTGCCCAGCCGGGCGGAAGTGGGCCGAAAAGCTGCCAGGCCAATCCGCTGAGGTGATCGGTCTCGCAATAGCGGCTGCCCAAGAGATAGCCGAGCACGTCGTCCGGCAACTCGGCCACCGGCACTTCCCTGGCCAGCGTGTTGACCTCGTCCGTTTCGCCGCTGTCCTCGATGACCGCGTCGTAAAGGATGCGAAAGCCGCCGGCCGGCGCCGTGAAACGGCGGCAGGCATTGCCATGGACGTCGTGATAGACCCTGGTCGGCACCGCAGGCGACGTCAGCACGCGCGTCTGCCGCTTGATGTCGGCCTGACGGTCCCTGTGGATGTCGAGCAACGAGATGACCGGCGTGGCTTCAGCACATTCAATGGCGATTTCATAGCCGAGCCGGATCAGCATCACGGTTCCCCCCTTCGGTCATGATGGAAGACAGTTTTGCTCAACGCGGGGAGGTGACCATGGTTCCCGCTGGAACCATCGAAAAGTCGCCGCGCGCCTTCCAATCGAGACGCCGCGACGTTACCGTCGATCGACACGCCGTGATCCTCCCGAAACGACCCAGGACATCAGATGTTTGCAGGCAGAGAATTCGCAGCCTTCCTGTTCGATATGGATGGCACCGTGCTCAATTCGATTGCCGCGACAGAACGGGTCTGGGCACATTGGGCACGTCGGCAAGGTCTCGACGTGGCCGCATTCCTGCCGACCATCCACGGCGTGCGGGCGATCGAGACCATCGGCCGGCTGGCGCTGCCAGGCCTCGATCCTGTCCGCGAAGCCGATTGGCTTTTGAAGGCCGAGGCGGCCGATCTCGACGGCATTCATCCGATCGCCGGTGCGGTAGCGTTTCTGGCTTCGCTGCCGCCCGAGCGCTGGGCCATAGCCACGTCGGCGCCGCGCGAGCTCGCCCTGCTGCGCATGAAGGCCGCCGGCATCCCGGTCCCCGCCGTGCTTGTCGCCGGAGAGGACGTTTCACGCGGCAAACCGGCGCCTGACTGTTTCCGGCTCGCGGCCGAGCGGCTCGGCGTCGACGCCCGAGACTGCCTTGTCTTTGAGGATGCTCCGGCCGGCATAGCGGCAGCCGAAGCTGCGGAGGCAGCGGTCATGGTGATCAGCGCCACACACCAGCAGCCGTTGCAGACGCCGCATGCCGCCATCGCCGGATACGAAATGATCAGCATCGCCGTCGACGACCGCGGCTGGATCGCCATCGAGCCCGCGCGTTCGGCGGTCTACCTGGATTAAAAATCGCTGGCCAGGCCCTTGACCTCCCAGTCCCCGTAGCGGCCGGGCTCCTTGCCGCCGCGGCCACCGATCTCGTTCGGCATTGCGGCTTCCTTCTCGCGGTATTTTTCGCGCCTTGCTTCGGCTTCTGCCAGAGCGCGGCGGGCCGCCGGCGACAGCGTCTTTTGCGGCGTCTGACCGGGGTTGGCTTCGGTTTTGCTGGTTTCGTCGATCATGCGATATTCCGGGCGGATTGAAACAGGCCCGATTGAAACGTGGGCCGGCATTTCCCATCCTATAGCGACGAGTAGCGCATGACCCCGAAAATCGGAATCGATTTTCGGATAGGATCATGCGCAAAATAAAAGTGTTACAGGCGTCCTTTGCGCGTCCAAAGCACGCGCGGCGCTGTAAGGGGATCGACCCTTTTTTGCCAGTCGGGCTGAAATGGAGCAGACGATGAACACACTTCGCACTGCCATGCTTTTGGCCGCGATGACGGCACTGTTCATGGGCGTCGGCTATATGATCGGCGGATCGGGCGGCATGGTGATCGCGCTGCTGATCGCCGCCGGCACCAACCTTTTCAGCTACTGGAACGCCGACAAGATGGTGCTGGCGATGAACCGCGCCGTCGAGGTCGACGAAAAGAACGCGCCCGAATATTTTGCCATCGTGCAGGGTCTCGCCAACCGGGCCGGCCTGCCGATGCCAAGAACCTACCTGATCGACAACCCGCAGCCGAATGCCTTCGCCACCGGCCGCAACCCGCAGAATGCGGCGGTCGCCGCCACCACCGGCCTGCTGCAGCGGCTCTCGCATGAGGAGGTCGCCGCGGTGATGGCGCACGAACTCGCCCATGTGCAGCACCGCGACACGCTGACCATGACGATCGTCGCCACGCTTGCCGGTGCAATCTCGATGCTCGGCAATTTCGCCTTCTTCTTCGGCGGCAACCGCGACAACAACCCCTTCGGCTTTGTCGGCGTGCTGGTGGCGATGATCGTGGCGCCTTTTGCCGCCATGATCGTGCAGATGGCGGTCAGCCGCACCCGCGAATACGAGGCCGACCGGCGCGGTGCCGAAATCTGTGGACACCCGCTCTGGCTCGCATCGGCCCTTGACAAGATCGCCGGTGACGCCGAACGCATCCGCAACCCGGATGCCGAACGCAATCCGGCCACTGCCCACCTCTTCATCATCAATCCTCTTTCCGGCGAGCGCATGGACGGCCTGTTTTCCACCCACCCGAGCACCGACAACCGCATCGCCGCCTTGCAGGCGATGGCGCGGAACATGGGCGGAGCGCCCGAAGCAGCCGTGGCGCCTCAGCAGGAAGACGAACGGCAGCCGTCGGGCCCGTGGGACAGGGCCGCGCAGCCCGAGCCGCCGGCCGAACCGGCCAGGCCGAAATCCAATCCCTGGGGGCGCAATCCGACCGGACCCAAAGGTCCGTGGTCGTGAACGAAGCCAAGCGCCGGCACGGAATTTCAGGCGATCGTGAAGACAATGCAGGCGGCAAGCCCGTTGCCGGCCTCGCCGCGCGCAAGGCGGCCGCCCGTCTGCTTGCCGCCGTCATCGATGCCAGGACCCCGCTCGACGGGCTGACCGACCATGAGAACGGCCATCCGCAATACAAGGCGCTAGACCTGCGCGACCGCGCGCTGGTGCGCGCCATACTTGTCACCGCGCTGCGCTACCGCATGACCATATCAGGGCTCTTGGCCCGCCGCCTGGAAAAGCCGCTGCCGCCCAACGCGACCGCGCTGTCGCATATATTGCATGTGGCGGCGGCGCAGATCCTGTTCCTAGACATTCCGGACAGCGCTGCCGTCGACCTTGCCGTGACCCATGCCAAGTCCGATCCACGGACCGTGCGCTTTTCAGGCCTCGTCAACGGCCTGCTGCGCACGCTGGTGCGTTCCAAGCAGGCCGAGCTGGCCGCAGCGCTTGCCGCCACCGACGAGGCGCCAAAATGGTTTTCCGACCGGCTGAAGGCAACCTACGGCACTGACAAGGCCAGGCAGATTCTCGCGGCCCACCGCCACGAGGCGCCGGTCGATTTCACCGTCAAATCCGACCCCGCGCTGTGGGCGGAAAAGCTCGGCGGCATTGTGCTGCCGACCGGCACGGTGCGAGTGGAAAAGCTCAGTGCTTCCGTCCCCGAACTGCCCGGCTTCGTAGACGGCGCCTGGTGGGTGCAGGATGCGGCGGCCAGCCTGCCGGCCCGGCTGTTCGGCGATGTCAAAGGGCTTGGCGTCGCCGATCTCTGCGCCGCTCCCGGCGGCAAGACCGCCCAGCTCATCCTCGCCGGCGCTCATGTCACCGCCGTCGATAGCTCGAAGAACCGGCTGGCGCGGCTGGAGCAGAATCTCGATCGGCTTGGCCTGTCGGCAGAGATCGTCCAGGCCGACCTGCTCAAGTACCAACCGGAGCACCTATTCGACGCCGTTCTCCTTGACGCGCCCTGCTCTTCGACCGGCACGGTGCGGCGCCATCCCGACGTGCCTTGGACCAAGACGCCGGCCGATATCGAAAAGCTCGCCGACCTGCAGGTAAGGCTGCTCGCCCGCGCCGCCACTTTGGTCAAGCCAGGTGGGAGGATCGTCTTTTCCAACTGTTCGCTCGACCCGCTCGAGGGCGAGGAGCTCTATCGCTCCTTCCTCGCGGGGACGGCGGATGTCGTCGACGATCCGATCCGGATCGGCGAAATTGCCGGCATCGATCCATTTCTGGCGCCGCAAGGCACGCTGCGCACCACGCCCGCCGATATGGCGCTCGATTCACCTGGGATTTCCGGCCTCGACGGCTTCTTTGCCGCCCGCATGCGCAAAGCCGGCTAAAGACTCCAGCCTCTAAAATTTGTCGACTGTTTTAGGGAGGACATCCGGCAACAGCGTGAACTCTTTCACGTCCACGGAATTCGCCTTCGCATAAGTTCTTGAATCATATAATCTTGTCTCCGGGGTATGAGACGATCTGGAGGGTTTTTGGCATTCGTTGCCGGCAACACGGCGCGTCTATGGACGCTTGTCGCGAAGGAGTTCTGGCGCAAGACGCGCCGGCGCCTGCGTGCTGGTCCCGTCTATCGCTGGCGCTATTCCGGCCGCACGCCTGAACGTGTTTTGATTGCGCCGCCGGACCTGCGGCTCGCCGACCCACAGATCGCGCTCGAGATCTATTATGGCCGCTATCCGCTGTCCGGGCATCTGGTCGAGACCGGTGGCAAGTCGCCGTTCCAGATCGACGTGCCCAATCGCGGCTGGCAAAAGTCGCTACACGGCTTTCGCTGGCTGCGCCACATGCGCGCCGCCGGTACCGAGCTTGCCGCCGCCAATGCCCGTGCCCTGGTCTCCGACTGGATCGCCATGCATGGCAGCAATATTTCCGGCATCGCCTGGGAGCCCGGCACGACGGCCAAGCGCGTCATTGCCTGGCTGCAGCATTCCTCCGTCGTGCTGCAGGGCGCCGAATTTCCCTTCTACCGGGCCTTCCTCAAATCGCTGGCCATGCAGATCCGCTATCTCAGGTCGATGGCGCGCGAGATGCCGGACGGCAAGGACAGGCTGCGTGCCCGCATCGCGCTTGCCTTTGCCGCCCTGTCGTTGCCGGCTCCGGCATCGGCGCTGCGTGGCGCCACCCGCAACCTCGCCGAGGAGCTCGACGGCCAGATCCTTCCCGACGGCGGCCACATTTCCCGCAATCCGATGGCCGTCCTCGAGCTTCTCGCCGACCTACTGCCACTGCGCCAGACCTACGCCAATCAGGCCGAAACACCGCCTGCGGCCCTGATGGGCGCCATCGACCGCATGCTGCCGGCGCTGCGCTTCTTTCGCCACCAGGATGGCAGCCTTGCCCGCTTCAACGGCATGGGCGCGACCATTCACGACCGCATCGCCACCATCCTGCGCCATGACGACACGGCCGGCGCGCCGTTGCTGCATGCGCCGCATTCGGGCTATGAGCGCCTGTCCATGGGTGGCGTGACGGTGATCGCCGATACCGGCCTGCCGCCGCCCGTCGACGTTTCCAATGCCGCCCATGCCGGCTGCCTGGCCTTCGAACTGTCCTCCGGCAGCCAGCACTATGTCGTCAATGCCGGCATAGACACCTATGGCGCCGCGGAATTCCGGCCGCTGGCCCGCGCCACGGCAGCGCACTCGACCGCCACCATCAATGACACCTCGTCGGCGCGGTTCAGCCATTCGCTGCGCGTCAACGACCTGCTCGGCTCGCCGCTGATCGGCGGCCCGCAGCATGTGCCTTGCAAACGCACCGACCAAAAGGGCAGCCAGGGTTTTCTCGCCCGCCACGACGGTTATGTCGTGCGCTTCGGCTTCCTGCATGAGCGTGAGCTGACATTGTCGACGAACGGCAACGTGCTCGCCGGCAGGGACCGTTTCCTGCGGCCCGGCGGGGCGGCGATCCGCAACAACGGACGTGATCTCGTCGCAGTCCGCTTCCACATCCATCCCGACATAAACCTGCTCCAGGACGAGCACGACCGCCTGGTGCTGACCGCCGACCAGGCCGACACCTGGGTGTTCACCTGCGGTGAAATTGTGCCGGAAGTGGAGGAATCGATCTATTTCGCCGGCCTTGGTGGCCCGCGCCGCAGCCGGCAGATCATGCTTGCCTTCAAGGCATCGGAGATCGTCGAGGTTCACTGGCAACTGACGCGGACGGTCATCGCCGGCCAGCGGGAAAACAACTGACCGTGTCTGCCGGGACGGCGCTTCCGGCTTGATTTCCAGGCGTCATGTGCTACGGCGCGGACATCTCCCACTAGTGAAAGGCCGCCAGCCCATGGCCGTCGCCGCCAAGAACATTCCTGCGCCCGACCTCGTTCCCGTCCGTCGCGCTCTGCTTTCGGTTTTCGACAAGACCGGCCTGATCGATTTCGCCAGGGCGCTGGCAGCGGCCGGCGTCGAGTTGGTCTCCACCGGCGGCACCGCAAAGGCGATCGCCGCGGCCGGCATGGCGGTGCGCGATGTGTCCGAGCTGACAGGCTTTCCCGAAATCATGGATGGTCGCGTCAAGACCTTGCACCCGTCGGTGCATGGAGCGCTGCTCGGCGTGCGCGACGATCCCGAGCACGCCGCCGCGATGCGCGATCACGGCATAGAGCCGATCGATCTCGTGGTCTCCAATCTCTATCCCTTCGAGGAGGTCCGCCGTTCCGGCGCCGAGTATGCCTCGATCGTCGAGAACATCGACATAGGCGGTCCGGCTATGATCCGCGCCGCAGCCAAGAACCACGCCTACGTCGCCATCGTCACCGATCCCGACGACTATGCCCCGGTGCTCAACGCGCTGGAGATGAATATCGGCTCACTGTCGCTGGACTTCCGCAAGAAGCTGGCGGCCAAGGCCTTTGCCCGCACCGCTACCTACGACGCGGCGATCTCCGGCTGGTTCGCCGAGGCGCTGGAGATCGAGCATCCGACATGGCGCGCTTTCGGTGGCAGGCTGGCAACGGTGATGCGCTACGGCGAGAACCCGCACCAGGGCGCCGGCTTCTACGTCGATGGCGACAAGCGGCCGGGTGTCGCCACCGCGCGCCAGCTTCAGGGCAAGCAGCTGTCCTACAACAACATCAACGACACCGACGCCGCCTTCGAGCTGGTCGGCGAGTTCGATCCGGCCCGCTCCGCCGCCGTCGCCATCATCAAGCACGCCAACCCGTGCGGCGTCGCCGAGGATGTGTCACTAAAGGCAGCCTACGCCAAGGCGCTGGCCTGCGATCCGGTTTCGGCTTTTGGCGGCATCGTTGCCATGAACCGCATCCTCGATGCCGAGGCCGCCGAGGAGATCGTGAAAACCTTCACCGAGGTCATCATCGCGCCGGACGCCTCCGAGGAGGCCATCCACATCGTTGCTGCCAAGAAAAATCTGCGCTTGCTGGTCACCGGCGGCTTGCCCGATCCGCGCGCCGCCGGCACCACCGTGAAGTCCGTCGCCGGCGGACTACTCGTCCAGGGCCGCGACAACGCGGTTGTCGATGACCTCGACCTCAAAGTGGTGACCAAACGCGCCCCGACGCCGGCCGAGATAGCCGATCTGAGATTTGCTTTCCGCATCGCCAAGCACGTCAAGTCCAACGCCATCGTCTATGCAAAGGACGGCGCGACGGTCGGCATCGGCGCCGGCCAGATGAGCCGCGTCGATTCCTCGCGCATCGCCGCCCGCAAGGCGCTCGACGCGGCCGAGGCCGCGGAGCCGCTGACCAAAGGCTCGGTCGTCGCCTCCGACGCCTTCTTTCCATTCGCCGACGGGCTGTTGTCGGCTATCGAAGCCGGCGCCACCGCTGTCATCCAGCCGGGTGGCTCGATGCGCGACGACGATGTCATCGCCGCCGCCGACGAGCATGGCATCGCCATGGTGTTTACCGGCGTACGACATTTCAGGCATTGAGCCCTTTCCTTCTCCCCTTGTGGGAGGAAGGGCCTACTCGGCCGGCCGGTCCGCCGGATAGGGCGTGCGGACCAGGATCGCGATGCCGACGCCAAGGAACAGGATGATCACCGACATGCCAAGCCGCGCCGATCCGCTGACAGCGGTGATCGTTGCGAACAGGAATGGCGCCAGGAAGCTGGTTGCCCGTCCGGCCAGCGCGTAGATGCCGAAATAGCGGCCCGATTCCGCTGCGGTGACGCTGCGCGCCATGTAGGAGCGCGAAGACGCCTGCACCGGCCCGAAGGCAAGCCCGATGAGCAGGCCGTAAAAGATGTAGGCCTTTTCCGCCGCCGTGCCGAACAGGCCGCCAGAATCGGCGGCGGAAAACGGCAGCGCGCCGAAAAGCGTGTAGCCCGGCCCGGTCGAGACGACGCCGACGGTGGCGGCCGACAGCATCACCAGGGCGATCAGCACCACCATCTTGGAGCCCAGACTGGTATCGACGCGGGCCGCGATCCAGCAGCCGAAGATGGCGACGACGTTGAGGATGATGCCGAACAGGCCGATCTCAGTGATCGACCAGCCGAACATTGCCGCCGCAAACGTGCCGCCCAGCGACAGCAGCGCATTGACGCCGTCCTGATAGATCATGCGGGCGACAAGGAAGCGGAAGATGCCACTGCGCTTGCGCACTTCGGTCAGCGTCGATTTCAGTTCCGACAGCCCCTCGCGCACCGCAGGTCTGATCGGAATGCCTTTGATGGCGTCGGGTGTGAACAAGAACATCGGCAGGATGAACAGGAAATACCACGCCGCCGACAGCGGACCGGTGGCCCGCGCGTCCTCGCCGAGTTTCGGGTCGAGCCCGAGGATCGGGTCGAGGCCGAGGATCGTCTTGCCGGTCTCCGGCGAACTGGCCATGACGGCGACGACGAAGATCAGCGCGATCATGCCGCCAAGATAACCAAGGCCCCAGGCGATATTCGAAATCCGGCCAATCTCGCTCTTCGGCACCAGGCGCGGCATCATCGAATCGTTGAACACGGTCGAGAATTCCGCCGCCACCGAGGCCAGCGAGAAGAACAGCACCACCAGGAAAAGGTTCGAACCCGGCGCAGCGAACCACAGTAGGCTGAGGCAGGTGATCTTGATTGCGGCGAAGAAAGCGATCCACGGCTTGCGCGGCCCGGTCTGGTCGGCAATCGAGCCGAGGATCGGCGACAGAACGGCGATGACCAGCCCCGCCGCAGCGATGCCGTAGCCCCAGGCGGCCTGGCCCGTCTCCGGGTTGCTTGCCATGCGCGAGACGAAATAGGGTCCGAAGATGAAGGTGGTGACGACCGTAAAGAACGGCTGCGCCGCCCAGTCGAATAACATCCACCCCCAGATGCCGCGCCCCGAGGCCCGCTGCACTGCCATCTCCGTCATGTCCCCTCCGTCATTTTTGTTGATCTTGCCCGAAACCGGCTCCCGCTTTTCGCTGCCGCGGACCTGCGGTTCGGGATCATGCCTGGCGGAACCCCGAAGCAGGGCGCCGCTTTGCTCTATAGCGCAGTTCTTGCCGGCAATCTTGCAGGATGCGGCCAGCAGTCATCGCACCGTCAGGTCGCTCATCAGCCCCGACGCCACCGATAGCCGCGACACCGTAATCTCGCCACCCTCGGTCAAAGCCTGCAGCCGCTCGCGGATGCGCGCCACCCGCTCGCCGCCGGCCTCCAGCCACGCTGCGACCGGGTCCGCCGCCTTGGCATGGCCGGTAAGCGCCGCCTCCGCGATGCCGCGCCTGGCCGCGCCGATCGTGTCGCTGGCACGGGAAAGAGCCAGTTGGTCGTAGTAATCCGAGGGTGAGATCGAGCGCGCCGCGTCCTCGACGCGCGGAATGCGGAAGGCATCGCTGACCGCGAAAAACGCCTTCGCGGCGGCGACGATGTCGGCATTCGCGGTGCGAGCGGTCAGCGCGATATCGGGGATGACTCCAGCGACATCTGTCAGCGCCAGCTGTTCTGCCAGGCTTTCGGGCGCACCGTCCTTGAACAGGCCGTGCCGCCGCTCTTCGATCCGCTCGCGCGAGAAGGCCGGCAACAGCGAAACGAGCTTCGGATCCAGCGCCTTGCGCGCCTCCTGCAACTCGGCGATCCGCTGGCCAAGGGGTGCTGCGCCGGTATCGTTCTTCAGATACCATCCACTGGTCGTATAGATCAGCCGTCCGACCGCCTGATAGAGGTCGAGTTGCACCTGTCCGTCGATCTGATTGTCGAGCGCGTCGATCTCGCGATAGAGCGCCGGCAGCGCAAAACCGTCCCGCACCACGGCGAAGGTGCGAACCACGTCGGCGGCGCTGCGGCCGCTTGATTCCTGCAGCCTGTTGACGAAGGACGGCCCGCCGCGATTGACCAGGTCATTGGCGACGACACGGGCGATGATTTCGCGGCGCAGCCGATGGCCATGGATTTCGGCCGCGTATTTCTTCGCCATGCGAGCCGGGAAATAGCCCATCAGGTCGTGGTCGAAATGCGGATCATCGGGCACGTCGCTGGCGACGATGTCGGAAAACAGCACGATCTTGGCATAGGCAAGCAGCACGCCAAGCTCGGCCCTGGTCAACGGCTCGCCGCGCGCCTCGCGTTCGGCAAGGGCTGCCGGCGACGGCAGCGTCTCGACGGCGCGGTCGAGCAGGCCGCGCGCCTCCAGCGCCGTCATGAAGCGGCTCTGGTGGGCTATGTCGGCGAGGCCGCGCTTGCGGGCGATGGAAAGCGCCAGCGTCTGCTGGTAATTGTTGGCCAGCACCAGGGCGCTCACCTCGTCGGTCATCTCCGCCAGCAATTTGTTGCGCGCCGGGCGGGTCAGCGATCCCTTGCGCATGGCGGAGGCCAGCGCGATCTTGATATTGACCTCGACGTCGGAGCAGTTGACGCCGCCCGAATTGTCGATGGCGTCGGAATTGCAGCGGCCGCCATGCAATCCGAACTCGATGCGGGCCCGCTGCGTCGCGCCAAGATTGGCGCCCTCGCCGATGACCTTGGCGCGCACCTCGAGCGCGGTGACGCGGATGGCATCGTTGGCACGGTCGCCGACCTCCTGGTTGGTTTCGGTCGATGCCCTGAGATACGTGCCGATGCCGCCGAACCACAGGAGATCAACCGGCGCCTTGAGGATGGCGTTCACGATCTCGACCGGCGTGGCGGTCGTCTTGCTTAGGCCGATGGCCGCGGCGGCAGCTGCGTGCAGCGTGATCGACTTCTGGCCGCGCGAGACAATGATGCCACCTTCGGACAGCTTCGTCTTGTCGTAGTCCTGCCAGCTCGAACGCGGCAAATCGAACATGCGTCGGCGTTCGGCCATCGAGGCCGCCATGTCGGGATCGGGATCGATGAAGATGTCGCGATGGTCGAAGGCGGCGATCAGCCGGGTCTGCTCCGACAACAGCATGCCGTTACCGAACACGTCGCCCGACATGTCGCCGACGCCGACGACGGTGAAGGGCGAGGTCTGGATGTCGCGGTTCATCTCGCGGAAATGCCGCTTGACCGCCTCCCACGCGCCCTTGGCGGTGATGCCCATCTTCTTGTGGTCATAGCCGGCCGAGCCGCCGCTGGCGAAGGCATCGTCGAGCCAGAAGCCATGTTTCTCGCTGATCGCATTGGCGATGTCGGAGAAGGTCGCCGTGCCCTTGTCGGCGGCGACGACGAAATAGGGATCGTCCGGATCGCGCCGCACCACGCCGGCCGGCGGGATGACCTCGTCGACGCCGATATTGTCGGTGATCGACAACAGGCTGGAAACATAGTTCGTGTAGGCCGAGGTGCCGGCCTGGAAGATGGCGTCGCGGCCGGCGCTCATCGGCAGCTTCTTCGGATAAAAGCCGCCCTTGGCGCCGACAGGCACGATCACCGCGTTCTTGACCTGCTGCGCCTTGACCAGGCCAAGCACCTCGGTGCGGTAATCCTGGGCGCGGTCCGACCAGCGCAGGCCGCCGCGGGCGACCGGGCCGAAGCGCAGATGCACGCCCTCGACCTCGGAGCCGTAGACGAAGATCTCGCGCCATGGCCGCGGCGCCGGCAAGCCAACGACCGCCTGCGAATCGAGCTTGATCGCCAGCGATTGGCCTTTCTCCTTCTTGTCGGCAATGAAATGGTTGGTGCGCAGCGACGCTTCGATCAGGTTGAGGTAGCGACGGATGATGGTGTCGTCATCGATGTTGGGAACCTCTTCCAGCGCATCCCTTGTCTTGGCCTTGAGATGCTTGGCCGCCACGACGCCTTCCGTCTCGGCCGTCGGTCCAAGGCGGGCAACGAACAGCCCATACAGGCCGCGCGCGATCTCCGGATAACGGTTGAGCGCAGCGGCGATGAAATCCTGGCTTTGCGCGATGCCGACCTGCTGCAGATAGTGGCCATAGGCACGCAGGACGGCGATCTCGCCCGACCACAGGCCGGCGGTCTGAGCAAGGCCGTTATAGCTGTCATTGTCGGTGTCGCCGCGCCAGACGGACAGGAACGCGTCTTCGAACAGCGCGCCACCGTCGCTGAGGTCGATCGGCTGGCCGTAGCTGTTCTCAAGCTCCATGTCGTGGATGAAGACCATGCCCGAGGCATCGTCGCCGACCTCGAAGGTGCGCTCGCTGATGACGCGGAAGCCGATGTTTTCCAACACCGGCACCCGCCGCGACAACGCCACCGGGCTGCCATGGTGATAGATCTTCAGCGCCGCCTGATGTGGCTGCTGGTCGCCATGGCGGTAATAGTCGATGGCGATCGGATTGGCAGCATTGATCCCGGCGATGCGCCTGGCATCGGCCAGCGCCACGGCCGGCGGGAAACTGTCGCGATAGCTTTCCGAAAAGCGTGAGGCAATCGCCGTGAGCGTTGCATCGGTGCCGGTTTCGGCCGCGGTCTCGCGCAGCACGTCATCCCAGGTCCGCACGATGTCGCGGATCGCCGCTTCGATCGCCGCCTGCTCAACCTTCGGTGTCTTGCCGCCGGAACGGCCGATGATGAAGTGGACGCGGGCCAGCCCGCCTTCCGGGAAGGCGGGGTAATAGGCCGACAGCCGGCCTTGGAATACCGTCTTCAGGTACGTGCCGATCTTCTCGCGCACGACGCTGTCGTAGCGATCGCGCGGCACGAAGACGAGGATCGAGACGAAGCGGTCAAATTGGTCGGCGCGCACCAGCGCCCTGACGCGCGGCCGTTCAATCAGCCCCAGAATGGCTTCGGCATGCTTGCGCAGGATCGGCACCGGGACCTGGAACAACTCGTCGCGCGGATAGCTCTCCAATACGTTGATCAGCGCCTTGCCGGAGTGGTCGCCTGGATTGAAGCCGGATTTGGCGATGATGGTTTCGGCCTTCGAGCGCAGATAGGGGATTTTCATCACCGAGCGCGTGTAGGCGGTCGAGGTGAACAGGCCGACGATGCGCAGTTCGCCCGCAAGCACCCCCTTGGCGGTGTAGGTCTTGACGCCGATGTAATCGAGATAGATGCGGCGGTGCACCGACGACTTGGCGTTGGCCTTGGTGACGATCAGCGGCTCCGGCCCATGCAGGAAGGCGCGGATTTCCGGCGTCGTCGACACCGCTTCGGTGCCGCGCCGCAGCACCAGCACGTCGGGATCGGACAGGATGCCGAGGCCGGGCTTTTCGGCACGCTCCAGCATGCCGCTCTTCTCGCCGCCGGTGTAGTTGAACTCGCGCATGCCGAGGAAGGTGAAATTGTCGTCGCGCAGCCATTCGAGGAAGGCGATCGCCTCGGTGACGTTAGCCTTGTCGAGCGGCACCGGCGAATAGCGGAATTCGGAAATCGCGTGGTCGAGGCGGGCCAGCATCGGCTTCCAGTCGGTAACGGCGGCACGCACTTGGCCCAGCAGCTTCTTCAGCCGTCCGGCCAAAGCCTCGGCCTGGTCGGCCGAAATGCGGCCGATATGGACGTGGATGACGGAGAGCCGGTCATGGCTTTCGTCGCCCTTGGCGAAGCCACCGTCACCAAGGATTTCTTCAACGCCGCCCTTGCCATGCCGCACGACGATGACCGGGTGGGTGACCAGCAGAGGCTCGCCGGCGCTCTCTGTGACCTCGCCGAGGATGGAATCGAACAGGAACGGCATGTTGTCGTTGACGACGGTGATCACCGTCATTGGCCGGCCCTGGCGGACGACGCCGGAATCGACGTCTATGGCGACAACGCAGTCGCCCTTCTTGTGCCTGGCCACAGCGCGCCCGGCGAGATCGGCGGCGCGTTCGAGGTCTGCGACATCGTAGGCTGCGACGTCTTCAGCCGGCGTTCGGGCGAGCAGGTAATCGGCGAGCCTGCCGGGCCTTTCGCCCCCCTTTGCCACGCCTCCCTTTATCGGACCCCCCTTCACCGGACTCGTCTTTTTCGGCTGGCTCGCGGTTTTCAGGCTGGCCATGGCGCTAATTCCCTCCCGTCATATGCTTTTACGACTATGGTAGCAGATGACCGCCATTTGGCGACAAAGGTTTGACGGCTTGCAAAGAATTATCGGAATTCGGCGACGGACCGGTGACTGCGACCATCTTCGCCATGTCGAACGGGGCGGGGCTGCAATCGATATACCGCGCCATGGCGCGGTGACGGATGGCGGTTCGAACCCAACCGCGCCGTATATTAGCTGCCTCGCATTCTTCGTTGCATGTTTGCCAGTTTGGTCCGATGATTGGTGTGCGGCATGACCGCATGCCGGTTCGATGCCGCTGATCAAGGAGGAGAACATGGCGAAATTTCTCTACGTCTATCACGGCTCGGGCAAGATGCCGACCGAGGAGGCCGAACGGAAAGCGGCAATGGACGCCTGGAACGGCTGGTACGGCAAGCTTGGCTCGGCCGTGGTCGATGGCGGCAATCCGGTCGGCATGTCGAAGACGGTGCTGCCCGGCGGCAAGGTCGAGAACAATGGCGGCAGCAATCCGACCGCTGGCTATACAATCATTGAAGCAAACGACATCGACGATGCCGTCGGCAAGGCCAAGGATTGTCCCATTCTGATGGACCCGGCTTTCAGCGTCGAGATTGCGCCGATCATCGAAATGAGTTGACGCGCCGTTTGTTTGAGCATGATCTTTCCGAACCGAAGGTCAGCGAAGCAAAAACCGGGTCCCACTTTTCGGGATCATGCTTTACCGCGCCGCTATCGCCGCTGCGGCCCCTGCCATGGTCGTGGCGCTGACGCGATTGGCGATCTTCATCGCCCGCTTGCTTTTGAGCAGTTTGCGCGCCTGCGCTGCGGCGAGCACCCAGGCAAGATCGATGGCGACCAGGACCACCGCCATGGTCAGCGTCAGCTCGGCCCAGCCGACGATGCTGACCGACGCAAGGTCGATGATCGTCGGCAGCAGCGCCAGATAGAACATCATGATCTTGGGGTTGCCGAGCGTCACCGCCATGCCGGCCAAGAACAGCTTGGCCGGCGAATCCTCGCGCGGCATCTCGCCTTCTCTTGCCTCGACCGGCGCGGTCCACATCTTCCAGCCGAGGTAGGCGAGATAGGCGACGCCGAGCCATTTCACGATGACGAAAGCGAAGTGGAAGGTCTGCGCCACCACCGCCAGCCCGAACACTGCCAGCGACAGCCAGATGCCCTCGCCGATCCACATGGCAAGCAGGAACGGGAACACGTCGCGAAAACCTTTGGCGATGACCCGTGCCACAAGTGCCGCGATCGACGGGCCGGGCGAACCGGCGGCGACAACCAGCGCCCCGGCGAAGATCAGGAGAGAGGTGAGATGCATGACCAGGATCTCTGTTTAAGAGGTTCGATCCATCAACACTAACCCAACTGACCCGGCGGCGGTAGCACCGGCAAGACGGAGACTTGCTGGCCCGCCACCTCGCAGCTAGAAGTTCCGTCCCGACACAATTTCGAGCATCACTTTGCCTACGTAATCACCGGTCTCGTCAACTCCCCCGACACAATGCAGGGCGTCGCATTCGCGATGCCTGTTTTTCATCATGTGTTCTTCAGGGTGGCGGTTCGAGACCGGTTTGGCACTGCTGAACCGTCGTCGTGCCCCTGTCACCCACGACGCCTGACTTTCCGATCGCCGCTGATTTTCCGATCGCCACAGCTTCTCGCCACGCCGTGCCCGCATGGGCATCTCGACATCGCCGGCTTGACGAACTTCCCGACGGGAAGGGCTTTTCGGCATGTCTGCTCTATTGCGTATCCGCTGGGCGATCGCACCCAGGACCGCACCTCAACCTCACATCAACTGCAATCGCTGCGGCGGCCTGAAGGCCTATCGCTGCAGTTGGAAATTCCGCGTCAACGCCAACGGCAAACGCATCGACGCGTGGCTGATCTACCGTTGCGTCGATTGCGACAACTCCTGGAATTTCGGCATCCTGGAACGGTGCAATCGCCGCGACATCGAGCCGGCATTGCTCATGGCGCTCGAAAGCAACGATCCGGCCCTGGCGCGCCGCCATGCCTTCGATGTCATTGCGCTGCGAAGCCGGATCGGACGCGTCGAGGAATTTCCAGAAGTCGCAGTGCACAAGCAGATGCTTGGCGACAGACTGGAAAATACGACGGTACTGGAGCTGCAGCTCGGGCTCGAAATGCCGACGTCGTTGCGGCTTGACCGGTTGCTCGCCAGTGAACTCGGCATCTCCCGGTCGAGGCTTCAGGTATGGCAACAGCGGCAATTGCTGGCCATCGGCCCGGATGGGACCAAAGCCTTGCGCAAGCCGGCCCGAATGGGGACGGCGATCCGCATCGACCTGGCCGGCGAACCCGACCGGAACGACATCATTTCGGCTGCCAGCGCATAAAAGCTGCCAGCGCATAAAATAAAGGGAGGGAGCACGCACGTGCTCCCTCCCGGTAACTCACTTCGATGATGAGAAAAGCTTACGCCGCGCCGACCACTTTCGCCGACTTCTCGAAACGCTTGCGCTCGTTCGGATCGAGATAGAGCTTGCGCAGCCGGATGGTCTTCGGCGTCACCTCGACCAGCTCGTCGTCCTGGATCCACGCCAGCGCCCGCTCCAGCGTCATGCGGATCGGCGGCGTCAGCTTCACCGCCTCGTCCTTGCCGGCGGCGCGGATGTTGGTCAGCTTCTTGCCCTTCAGCACGTTGACCTCAAGGTCGTTGTCCCGGCTATGGATGCCGATGATCATGCCTTGATAGACCTTGACGCCCGGATCGATGACCATCGGGCCGCGGTCTTCCAGGTTCCACATGGCATAGGCCACCGATTCGCCCTGTTCGTTGGAGATCAGCACGCCGTTGGTGCGGCCCGGCAACTCGCCCTTGTAGGGCTCGTAGGCATGGAACAGCCGGTTCATCACCGCGGTGCCGCGCGTGTCGGTCAACAGTTCCGACTGATAGCCGATCAGGCCGCGCGTCGGCGCGTGGAAGACGATACGCTGGCGGTTGCCGCCCGACGGACGCAGCTCGACCATCTCGGCCTTGCGCTCCGACATCTTCTGCACGACGACGCCGGCATGCTCCTCGTCGACGTCGATGACGACTTCCTCGACCGGCTCCAGCAATTCGCCGTTGTCGCCCTTCTGCATGACGACGCGCGGCCGCGACACGGCGATCTCAAACCCTTCGCGGCGCATCGTCTCGATCAGCACGGCAAGCTGCAATTCACCGCGTCCGGAGACGAAGAACGAATCCTTGTCCGGCGATTCCTCGATCTTCAGCGCGACGTTGCCTTCGGCCTCGCGCAGCAGGCGGTCACGGATGACGCGGCTGGTCACCTTGTCGCCCTCAGTGCCGGCGAGCGGCGAGTCGTTGACGAGGAACGACATCGTCACCGTCGGCGGATCGATCGGCTGCGCATGCAGCGGCTCGGTCACGGAAGGGTCGCAGAAGGTGTCGGCGACGGTGCCCTTCGACAGGCCGGCGATGGCAACGATGTCGCCCGCCTGCGCCTCGTCGATCGGCTGGCGCTCGAGCCCGCGGAAGGCGAGGATCTTCGAGATGCGCCCGGTTTCGACCTGGGTGCCGTCATGGTGCAGCACCTTGACCGCCTGGTTGGATTTCAGCGTGCCGGATTCGATGCGGCCGGTGATGATGCGGCCGAGGAACGGATTGGCTTCCAGGATGGTGCCGATCATGCGGAACGGGCCGGGGTGAACGACCGGCGCCGGCACATGCTTGATGACGAGATCGAACAGCGGTGCCAGGCCCTGGTCCCTCGGACCTTCGGGGTTCTCGGAGACCCAGCCGTCGCGGCCTGAGCCGTAAAGGATCGGGAAGTCGAGCTGCTCGTCGGTCGCGTCGAGCGCCGCAAACAGGTCGAACACTTCGTTGACCACCTCGACATGGCGGGCGTCCGGCCGGTCGATCTTGTTGATGACGACGATCGGCTTCAGGCCGACCTTGAGCGCCTTGCCGACGACGAACTTGGTCTGCGGCATCGGCCCTTCGGCGGCGTCGACCAGCACGATGGCCGAATCCACCATCGACAGGATGCGCTCGACCTCACCGCCGAAATCGGCGTGGCCGGGGGTGTCGACGATGTTGATGCGGGTGTCCTTCCAGTCGACCGAGGTCGCCTTGGCCAGGATGGTGATGCCGCGTTCCTTTTCGAGGTCGTTCGAATCCATGGCGCGCTCGGCGACGCGCTGGTTGTCGCGGAACGAGCCGGACTGCTTCAGAAGCTGGTCGACGAGGGTGGTTTTCCCATGGTCGACGTGCGCGATGATCGCGATGTTACGAATTTTCATGTTGTGGTCTCGGGAGCGTTGCAGGCAGCGGGCCAAATGGCGCCGCCTCTTTCGGTTGCGCGGCTCATACAGGGTTTTTCGCATTTGCGAAAGAGGAGGTCGATAACCAAATACGTGGTCACCAAATCTTAAGCGTCTGCGTGTGTAATGGTTTTGTTAACCAAGGCGGAACCTTTCGCGGTCCGGGCAGTTTGATTTTTCATGACACATTCAGTCAACAATTTCCGGACGATCGTGTGGGCAACCCTTGCCGTCGTCCTCGCCGTTGGCGCCGCGCAGTCGGCAGCAACGCTTAAAGAGCCGCGGCCGGCCGCGCCGCCCAATACGCAAACCGCCGAGCAGCTTTTCGCCGACGCCCCCGACGGCGTCGACCCGGTGGTGACCGGGCCGGTCAGTGCTGCCTTCAAGCAGCGGCAGCAGGCCGCCAACTGCGACAGCGCCGTCTGGCCGAAGATTCCAACCGTTTGCTATCCCGACTAATACCTCACGCCGACCGTACCGGATCGAGCGTCACCTTGTAGAGTTCGTTGTCGTCGCGATCCATCAGCCGCACCGTCATCTGCTCGGTGGCGCCACTGATATCGACGAGGCCGAAGAACTGCAGGCCCGCTGACGGCGGCAAATTCTGGCCCTGCTCGGCAGTCGGCGCCTTGATGAACTTCAGTTCCGGACCGAAGGTCATGTCGAAGTCGTTCGGGCCGAAGGTGCCGGCGTGGAGCGGACCGGAGACGAATTCCCAGAACGGATTGAAATCCTGGAACTGCGCCTTGTCCGGATTATAGTAATGCGCCGCCGTGTAGTGGACGTCGGCAGTCAGCCATACGGTGTTGCTGATGCCGACATTCTTTATATAGCGAAGCAGGTCGGCGATTTCCAGCTCGCGTCCCTTTGCCGGGCCGTTGTCGCCGTTGCTGACCGCCTCGGCCCCGACCTTCTTGGTGCCGTCGTTCCAGACGATGAGGCCGAGCGGCATGTCGGCGGCGATGATTTTCCAGGTCGCGTTGGAGTTTGCCAGTTCGCGCTTCAGCCACTTCATCTGCTGTTCGCCGAGGATACGCGATTCCGGCGTCATCGTGTCCTGTATGTCCGGACCGTTGGGCCCACGATAGGCCCGCATGTCGAGGAAGAACACGTCGAGCAGCGGCCCATAGGCGATCTTGCGGTAGACGCGGCCGGGCTCGGACGGCTCGTAGCGGATCGTCGTCATCTCGTGGAAGGCGCGCGCCGCACGTGCCGCCAGAACATGGATGGATTTCTCGCTGTAGCGGTTGTCGCCCGTCAGGTCCTTCGAATCCGACCAGTTGTTCAACACCTCGTGGTCGTCCCACTGGTAGAAGGTCGGGCAGATGGCGCTGAGCCCCAGCACGTTTTTGTCCATCATGTTGTATTTCCACTGCGCCCGGTATTCCTCCAGCGTCTCGGCAACCTTGCGCTTTTCGTCGACGAGGACCGTGTTCTTCCACTTGCCGCCGCCGGGCAGGTCGACCTCGTCCTTCATCGCGCCGTCGGCATAGATGGTGTCGCCGGAATGCAGGAAGAAGTCGGGCGTGTGCTTGCCGATCGTGGCGTAGGTCTTCATGCCGGTGTCGTCGATGCCCCAGCCCTGGCCTGCGGTGTCGCCCGACCAGGCGAAACGAATGTCGCGCTTCGAGGCCGGCGCTGTGCGGAAGCGACCGACGATCGGCTCGGAGACGGCGTTGATGTCGGCGAGATCGGCCGCGGCCATGCGGTAGAAGATGTCCTGGTCGGAGGCGAGGTCGGTGAGCAACCGCTTCACCGTGTAATCGCTGGCCGGCGACGTATCGAGCGGCGCAAGGCGGGTGGCATTGGCGAAATTCTCGGTCGACGAAACTTCGAACATGACGCGTGACGGGCGATCGGTGCGCGTCCACACCATGCCGCTGGTGGCGTCGACATCGCCGGACTGGATGCCATGGGTAAAGGCCGGCCGCTGATTGGCGCGCGAATAATAGGGCAGTGCAAGCCCCGAGGCGCCGACGAGGCCAATGGCGCTGGCGGACGTGACGAAGGCGCGCCGCGTCATCGAATTCTTGTTCATGGCTGTCTCCTGGATGGCGTTGAACGTCCCCGCCAAGGTCCAGCGTCAATGTTTCAGGCACATCTCGAAACCATGAAGGTTTCATTACAACCAACAGCCAAGCTGCCGATCTCCCCCCTTGTGGGGGGAGATCGCCGGCAGGCCAGAGGGGGGCGCTGCCCCTCCGACATAGAAGGATTGGACAAGCCGCAGACTGTTTGAAGCAGAACTCAGGGGAGGGTTAGAGGCCGGCGATTCTTCGCGCCCCCCTCTGCCCTGCCGGGCAACTCCCCCACACGGGCCCACACGGGGGGAGATCGGCAATTTGACCGACAGCGCTCAAGCCGCTTGCGGTTCCGGATCGAAGGCCGGGCGGCTGGTGTTGATCAGCAGCGAGATGCAGGCGGCGGCTATTGCCGTCATGCCGGCGATGAGGAAGGCAAGCTCGTAATTGCCCTGCAGCTCGCGCATCGTCCCGCCGAAGAAGGCCGCGGTCGCCGCACCAACCTGATGGCCGGCGACGATCCAGCCGAACACGATCGGCCCGCTGCGGTCGCCGAACGCCTCGTTGGAAAGCCGCAGCGTCGGCGGCACCGTGGCGATCCAGTCCAATCCGTAAAGCACAGCAAAGATGATCAGGCTGGCCGCCGAGAAGCCGGAATAAGGCAGATAGATCAGCGACAGGCCGCGGATGCCGTAATAGACGCCGAGCAGCTTGCGTGGATCGAAGCGGTCGGTGAGCCAGCCCGACAGTGTCGTGCCGATCAGGTCGAAGATGCCCATCATCGACAGCAGACCGGCGGCCTGCACCTCGCCGATGCCCATGTCGCCGCAGAAAGCGATAAGATGCGTGCCGACCAGCCCGTTGGTGGTGAAGCCGCAGACGAAGAAGGTAGCGAACAGGTACCAGAACACGCGTGTGCCGGCGGCGCGGCGCAGCGTGGCGAGCGTGTGCGTGAGGAAATTGCCCTGCGACGCCGGCGGCACAGGCGGCACGTCGTCGGCCTCCGCGCCGTAGCGCACCATGCCAATCGAGGCTGGGCGCTCCGGCACCAGCAGCCAGACCAGCGGCACGAGACAGGCGGTGGCGACCGCAATGGCGATGGCGACCGGCTTCCAGCCGCCCGATTGGGCGAGTGAGGCAAGCAACGGTAGGAACACCAGCAGGCCGGTGGCGCTGGAGGCCGACATCAGCCCCATCACCAGGCCGCGATTGGTCTTGAACCAGCGGTTGACAATGGTGGCGCCGAGCACGGTGGCGACCGCGCCCGAACTAACGCCGGAAAATACGCCCCAGGTGACGAGCAGATGCCAGGGCTTGGTCATCAACAGGCTGAGCGCCGTCGAACCCGACATCAGCAGGAGCGCGGCAAGCAGAGTGCGGCGTAGCCCGATCCGTTCCATCAACGCTGCAGCGAACGGCCCTGTCAGGCCGTAAAGGAAGATGCCGATGGCCGCAGCCAGGGAGACGACATCACGCCGCCAGCCGAAACTTTCTTCCAGCGGCAGCATCATGACGGAGGGCGCCGAACGGAGGCCAGCTGCGATCAGCAGGCAGAGGAAGATGACGGCCACCACGACGAAAGCGTAGCGCTGGCCAAACGGTCGGGATTGAGCTATCATGTTACTGACCGGTACGTTGCAGATGGGTCAAAGGTATACGTACCGATCGGTAACATTGTCAACTAGGCAACTGACATGTCGAGAATGAAAAGCATTGATCCATCGATCAAGCCGGGTGAAGCAACCCCGCCCCGCGCCGCCGAAAGGATCCTCGGCGTGGCGCGCGACCTGTTCTACCGGCGAGGCATCAGGGCGATCGGCGTCGACGAGATCGTGCGGCGGGCCGGCGTCACCAAGCCCAGCCTCTACCGCAGCTTTCCGTCCAAGGATGAGCTCGCCGCATCCTATCTCCGGCAATATGATCTGGAATTCTGGGAACGCTTCGACGAGGCGGTGGACGCCCATCCCGGCGACCCGCGCGCGCAGATCAAAGCCTTCCTGATCCGCGTCGGCAAGCGCACGCAAAAGACTGACTATCGTGGCTGCGGCATGACCAACGCTGCGGTCGAGTACCCCGAACGTGGCCACCCGGCCCGCGTGGTGAGCGAAGCCAACAAGCAGGAGTTGCGGCGGCGCCTGCGCGCCATGGCAACAGCGATGGGTGCCGGCGACGCCGACACGCTCGGCGACGGGCTGCTGCTACTGATCGAGGGCGCTTATATCAGCGGCCAGTTGTTCGGCGCCGGCGGACCGGCGCAATCGGTGGCTCGCAACGCCGACCTGCTGATCGAAGCGAGCTTGAAGAAATAGCGTTTGATATTAGAGCCTGTTCCATCCCGATAGAATCGGGATGGGGCTCTATCTTTTTGTTTGAGCATGATCTTTTCCGAACCGAAGGTCCGCGCCGGCGAAACCGGATTCCACTTTTCGGGATCATGCTCTAGGCTGCGGCAGCCCGAAACGGAGTTGTCGGCCATGCGCGCGCTTTTGATCCCGCTTGCCCTCGCCGGTCTCTGCCAGGCGGCCCAGGCCGGCGACATATCCAGCGTCTACACCGATCTCGACTGGAAGCAGGACTGTGTGACCTATGCGCAGGCGGAGGAAGGCGACGGCGACTGGGCCAGCCTCGCCTGTTCGGGCTATCGCGGCTACCCGGTGCTGGTCGCATACGACGACGCCCGCGAATCGCTGTTCTACGGCTTTCCGTCCAGCGACATGACCTCGGTCTGGGAAAGCTTTTCCAGTTTCAACTCGGCTAGACCCAAGGTCGAGTGGCGGATCGAGACCAAGGGCGATGTCGCCGTTCCTTTCGCAGTCATCCACCGCCGCTCGATCAGCAATCCCGACGACGACAACAAGCCGACCGAAGTGCTGCTCGTCGCCAAGGTTGCCCAGCCCGACAGCCATGAGGGCTGTACCGTCGGGCTGGTGCTGGCCACCGGCAATCCCGACGCCAACGATCAGGCGCGTAAGCTCGCCGACGACAAGGCGCGGAGCTTTGCTTGCGGCACGGACAGGCATGTGGTGATCGGCAAGACCCCGGATTTCGGCCGCGTCGACAACTGATGCATGTCGCCCAAAAGTGCGCAGCGGTTTTGGGGTAACGACATGCATAAACACAAAAATTTGAGGCGCGTCGCCTGAATCCCTCCAGGCGCGACGCGCTTGAGCAGTCGGACTACTTGCGCTTCGCCCGTTCGATCGCCTCGACGATCATCCTCTTGGCATAGACGGAATCGTGCCAGCCCTCGATCTTGACCCATTTGCCGGGCTCGAGATCCTTGTAGTGTTCGAAGAAGTGCTGCACCTGCTGCCGGGTGATGTCGGGCAGGTGCGTAAATTCGGTCACGTTCTCGTAGCGCAGCGTCAGCTTGGGCGAGGGCACGGCGATGATCTTCTCGTCCAGGCCGGCATTGTCTTCCATGACCAGCACGCCGATCGGCCGCACATTGATGACGCAGCCTGGCACCAGCGCGCGCGTGTTGCAGACCAGCACGTCGATCGGATCGCCATCGCCCGACAGCGTGTGCGGCACGAAGCCGTAATTGCCGGGATAGCGCATCGAGGTGTGCAGGAAACGATCGACGAACAGCGTGCCGGCCTCCTTGTCCATCTCGTATTTGATCGGTTCGCCGCCGATCGGCACCTCGATGATGACGTTGACGTCCTCAGGCGGGTTCTTTCCGGTGGCTATGGCTGCGATGCGCATGGCTCTTTCCCTCTCTCGATTTCAAAACCGAATAGCGGGCGGCGCGGCACGGTGCAATGCGGCGAATGGTGCCGATCGGGCGGAGTACTCAACCGCGCAGCGCGCCCTTCTGGACACGCAATGGAGATTGCCTTGATTTGCAATAATCGTTTCGGAACCGAAACCGTTTCGGGATCATGCGACAGCTGTCATTCCCAGACGAAAGCGACCTTCTTCAGTGCCTTCTGCTCGAAGATCTCGACACCCTCGGCAACATCGCGGCCGCCGGCACCGGCATAGAAGGCGAGCGCGTTCTGGTTGTCTTCCAGCGCCCACACCACCATGCCTTTCAGCCCGTGGTCGGCCAGGCGGGCGCGCGCTGCCTTGAACAGCCGGCTGCCCAGCCCGATGCCTTGATATTCGGGGCGCAGGTAGAGCTCGTAGATCTCACCCTGCTGCTTGAGTTCGCGGGCACGGTTCTTGCCGATGGTGGCATAGCCGGCGACCTTGCCGCCGATCTCGACGACCAGAACCGTAGCGGCACGGCGGATGGCGTTCGCCCACCAGGCGGGGCCGCGGCGGTTGATCATCGATGTCAGCGTGCGGTGTGGAATGATGCCGGCATAGGCGCCGAGCCAGGCTTGCTGGTGCACGTCGGCGATCGCGCCGGCGTCGCGC
Source organism: Mesorhizobium sp. M00.F.Ca.ET.216.01.1.1 (assembly GCF_004010325.2). Classification (GTDB taxonomy): domain Bacteria; phylum Pseudomonadota; class Alphaproteobacteria; order Rhizobiales; family Rhizobiaceae; genus Mesorhizobium. Next base: position 132,446 of record NZ_SADR02000005.1, on the reverse strand, counting down.
GGCTCAGCTTTCCTTATGTCGATGGTCACCGTGTTCATGATTCATTAACCATAAGCCGGCATCGCGCGATTGCAAGAGTCCGGCTGAAGGGCGCGGCGCTTTCGCACAGGCGGATGGAGACACTCCTGACATCGGAGAACCTGCCTGGAACGCGCTCTGCCGAAGCGGATGGCGCGGTTTACGAGAACCGAAGCGCAGCGGACATCTGGTACTTTGATTTGCGCATGATCCTTTACCGAAATCGAACTCGATTTCGGGGTCATGCGCCTGGTTCTCAGATTTCGACTAGGTGATCGTCCAACTCGTTGCTATCGCCTGGTGAAACGGGGAAATGCTCGGCCAGCACCCGCCCCATCGCTTCGATCGCCTTGACGAAACCATCGGCGAGACGGTCGTCGCCGGCATGCGCGGTAAGGTCGCGCACGGCATCGTCCCAGACATGCTGGCCGACGCGGCTGTTGATACCGCTGTCGGCGACCACTTCGGCATAGCGCTCGGCGATAGACACGAACACCAGCACGCCGGTGCGCGCCGTGGTGCGGTGGACATTGCGGGCGAGGAACTGCTTGACCGCGTTGGCATGCGCGGCCTGGTAGCGCAGCCGCCTCGGCACGAGATGGATGCGCAAGCCGGGCAGCGCCCAGAGCAGAACAAGCACCGAGGCGAGCGCCAGAAGCTGGGCGAAGACAAAATGCGGCAGGCGGATCGACAGCCACCAGGCTTCCAGCCCGTAGCCGACGGCGAGACTGACGATCAGCATGGCTGATGTCGCCATGAACGCGGCCGGGAAGAAATAGCCGTCGCTGGCATGCGCCACCACGCAGTATATCTCGCCATCGGTCTTTGATTCGGCGGCGCGGATCGCCGTGGCGATGCGCTCATGATCCTCGTGGCTGATCGGTCGTGTTGCCATATGTCTCACCAGCTTCCTGAAGAACCGCCGCCGCCGGACGAGCCGCCGCCACCTGAAAATCCGCCACCACTTGAGCCGGAAGACCAGCTGCTGCCGGAACTGCCTGACGACCAGCCGCTGCCGGACGAGGAGCCCGATGTCCAGCTGCCACCCCGGGACCATGACCTCGACCCATGGCTGTAGCTGAAGGTCATGCCAAGCCATTTATACACGCCCGGCGACAGCTTTGTGCCGAAGACCGGCGGCAGGAACGCCATCGCCAGGCCGCCCAGGAACAGCGTCACCCACAGGATGACGAACAGCGCGACGATCGGATCGATGGAGATGGTATCAGGCGGGTTGCGGGCGCCGCGCGCCTCCAGCTCCTCCGGATTGCCCTCCAGCACCATGACCATGTCGTCGACGGCCTTGCTGATGCCGCCGGAGAAGTCGCCGGCGCGGAATGCCGGCACCATGTCGTTTTCGATGATCAGCTTGGTATGCAGGTCAGTCAGCGTGCCTTCCAGCCCGTAGCCGACCTCGATGCGCATCTTGCGGTCGTTCTTGGCCACCAGCAACAGCACGCCATTGTCCTCACCGCCCTGTCCGAGCTTCCAGGCGCGGAACAGCCGGTTGGCGTAGGGTTCGATCTCCTCGCCGTCGAGGCTATTGATTGTCGCGACAACGATCTGGTCGGAGCCTTTTTTTTCGAAGTCGGCGAGCTTCTGGGTCAGTGCCGCCCTGGTCCCGGCATCGATGATGCCGGCATCGTCGACGACCCGCCCGGTGAGTGCCGGCAGGTCTGCGGCGACAGCCGTGAAGCTGACGAGCAACAGCGCCATGGCAATCAAGGCGGCGCTGATCGTGGTTGCGAGGCGGTCAGGCTTTGGCGGTGTGATCACGTGTCCTGTCATGCCGTCACCAGCTTCCCGAAGAGCCGCCGCCACCTGACGAGCCGCCACCACCGGAAAAGCCGCCGCCGCTTGAACCCGACGACCATCCCCCGCCGGAACCTCCCGACGACCAGCCGCCGGATGACCGTCGACCCGGCTCGAAGGTCATGCCGAGCCAGCGATAGCGGCCAGGGCCGATCTTCTGGCCAAAGATCGGCGGCAGTATGGAAACGGCGATGCTGCCGAAGAAGATGACCGCCCAGATGCCGATGAAGACGGCAAAGAACAGATCGTCGGCATTGAACGGCGTCTGCTGGTTGCGAGCGCCGCGCGCCTCCAGCTCCTCCGGATTGCCCTCCAGCACCATGACCATGTCGTCGACGGCCTTGCTGATGCCGCCGGAGAAGTCGCCGGCGCGGAATGCCGGCACCATGTCGTTTTCGATGATCAGCTTGGTATGCAGGTCAGTCAGCGTGCCTTCCAGCCCGTAGCCGACCTCGATGCGCATCTTGCGGTCGTTCTTGGCCACCAGCAACAGCACGCCATTGTCCTCACCGCCCTGTCCGAGCTTCCAGGCGCGGAACAGCCGGTTGGCGTAGGGTTCGATCTCCTCGCCGTCGAGGCTATTGATTGTCGCGACAACGATCTGGTCGGAGCCTTTTTTTTCGAAGTCGGCGAGCTTCTGGGTCAGTGCCGCCCTGGTCCCGGCATCA